>NZ_CAXXYC010000003.1:0-1640730 GCF_963675335.2 Sedimenticola selenatireducens | reverse complement strand
TGGAACATCGGCAGGTGTTCTGGCGTCGGGTGCTGGATATGAATGACCGGGCCTTGCGCCAGGCGGTGATCGGCCTGGGTGGGCGATTGAACGGGGTCCCGCGGGAGACCGGCTTTGACATCACCGCGGCTTCCGAGGTGATGGGGATTCTCTGTCTGGCCGAGGATCTGGCGGACCTGAAACGGCGCCTGGGCAATATCCTGGTCGGCTTCGACCGTCAGGGGGCGCCGGTCACCGCGGCCAGCCTGAAGGCGACCGGAGCCATGGCGGCCCTGCTGCAGGACGCCATGCTGCCCAACCTGGTGCAATCCACCGAGGGCGTGCCGGCGCTGGTGCACGGTGGACCGTTCGGCAATATCGCCCACGGCTGCAACAGCGTGATCGCCACCAAGAGCGCGCTGGCCCGGGCTGAGTACGTGGTCACCGAGGCCGGTTTTGGTTTTGACCTGGGCGCGGAGAAATTTTTTGATATCAAGTGCCGCAGCGCCGGACTCTGGCCCAGTGCGGTGGTGCTGGTGGTGACGGTCCGGGCCCTGCGCATCCACGGAGGCGGCAATCCCGAATCCGCTGGTACGGTTGAAGAGATTCGTGCCGGGATGGAGCATCTCTATCACCATGTGGAGAGCGTACAGGCGTTTGGTTTTGAACCGGTAATCGCCATTAACTGTTTTACCGGTGATCTCGAAGCGGACCTGGCCACGATCGAGGCCGGCTGCCATGAACACGGTCTGCCCGTGGCGCGGTTTGACGGTTACACCCGGGGCGGTGTCGGCAGCGAGGCGCTGGCCGAGGTGGTGCTGGGTGCGGCTAATAAGCCACAACCGCCGGTACGCTTTCTGTATGAACTGGATGAGTCACCACAGCAGAAGATATTGGCCGTCGCCAGTACCATCTATGGTGCCAGTGAAGTGGTGTTCAGCCGCATGGCGCTGAAGGATCTGGAGCGGATTCGCTCTCTGGGTTATGAAAAGCTGCCCATCTGCATCGCCAAGACCCATCTCTCCCTGAGTAGCGACCCGACCCGGGTAGGGCATCAGGATGGCTTCGAACTGCCGGTGGAGTCGGTGCGCATCTCTGCCGGGGCCGGTTACCTGCTGGCATTGACCGGAGATATCGTCACCATGCCCGGGTTGTCCGCCAGCCCGGCGGCCCACCGCATCGATCTCTCCGATGACGGTGAGGTGCTGGGGGTGTGAGTTCTCTACATGACTGTGACAACAGCAGATTGGTAGGCTGGGCAAAGCGCAGCATGCCCATCAAAACCCTAATCCCGCCGCAGTTTCGCCGACAGGGCGATCGGTGTCGGATACTTGAACAGCACCCGGTAAGTGGAGACCAGGAAGGTAAGCAGGGTGGCCAGCTGGATCAGATAAGAGGCCTCCAGCCCGATCAACTCACTCTCCCAGGCGAGTACCGCCAATAACAGGGAAAATTCACTCAGCTGACCCAGTCGGGCGCCCACCTCGGTGGCGCGCATTTTCTCTTCTCCCACGCTACGCAGCAAGCGCGAGAACACCACCGGCTTCAGCAACAGCATGGCTGCCGCGATCAGCAGCGCGGGCAGGATCACGTCATCCAGCATGTGCAGGTCAAAGCCGGCCCCGAGCGAGAAGAAAAACAGCACCAGAAAGAAGTCGCGCAACGGTTTGAGGTTTTCCGAAATGAAGAATGAGACCGGGCTGGTGGCCAGCGAAATGCCGGCGATGAAGGCGCCGATTTCGTGGGACAGGCCGAGTGCCGTTGCGGCCTCCGCGAGGCCCAGGCACCAGCCGATGGTGATCAGGAAGATATACTCCTTGATGGTGTCGAATTTCTTCATCAGGGGATAGAAGACAAACTTCACGAACAGTGCCGAGACGCCGATCAGCAGCGGCAGGGCGAGTCCCAGCTTGAAGATCTCCAGCAGGGGGGATTCATTCCCGCTGCCGCCTTTCATTGCCAGCAGCAGCAGAATGGCGATCAGGTCCTGGAACAGCAGGATGCTGATCACCAGTTCGCCGGTATGCTGATGATGCAACACCGTGGTGGGCAACAGCTTCAGGCCGATAATGGTACTGGAAAACATCATGGCGGCGCCGACAATCAGCGACTCCTGCAGGGTAAAGCCGAACAGCCAGGCGACCAGTCCGCCGCAGAAGGCAAACAGCGCGGAGCTGAGAAGGGTGACGGTGGTGGTCTTCTTCAGTAACAGCAACAGTTCTCGCGGATTAAGCTCCAATCCCATCAGGAACAGCAGGAACATGATGCCGATATTGGACATCTCCCGTACCAGCTCGCTGTCGTTCACCAGTCCGGCGGCGGAAGGCCCCAGCAGTACCCCCAGCAGGATATAGGAGATCAACAGCGCCTGCCGTGCGTACAGCGCCAGGGTGGCGAACACGGCGGCTCCGGAGAAGATCAGGAAAATGGTAAAGAGTATCGGGTGTTCGGTCATGGGGACGGGTCGCTCGGCGTCTGGGAAATTCGGGGTTCCGGCATATTGTACTCGTCCCCTTGGGTCGCGATGGGCGGGAAAGGATGAGGATTCGGCCTACTCCTCCCGCAACTCTTTCAGCCGGGTCTGATATGTTTCATCGTCGATCTCGCCACTGGCGTGTTTCTGCTTAAGTATCCTGATATGGTGTTCTGCCCACTCCTCCGGCGAGCCCGTGGACCTGTTGAGTAGCCAGCGCAGGATGAAAATCCCTGGAATAATGAACGCCAGACCGGTTGCGACCTTAATCATTTGATCTTCAAACATAATAATTGCCTTAACCTGGTGAATGATCGGCTCTGGGTTTGGGTCATTATACACAATGCCCTGATCATCCGGTTAACGGGGTAGACCGGGTAGCGCCAGTAGTATGCTTTTTCATGGCCATAACGCCTAAGGCGTGTCAGTCGATTCCCTGTCTTCAGAGTGGTTATTTTCAGCTTGAATTCAGGCAACGCTGATAACGTCCATAGTCGGCACATGGTTAACGCTGATAGGGGGGAGTATATGCAGATTCGTAACAATGGGATGAGATTTGGCACGGTTGCCCAGGTGCTGCACTGGGGCATGTTTGCGGTTTTCATTGCACTCTTTGTATCGGCCGAGATCATGCAGGATCTGCCAAAGGGCGAAGAGAGATGGGCCCTGTACGGTTTCCACAAATCATTGGGTGTCACCGCCCTGTTTTTGGTTTTTCTACGCCTCTCATGGCGTGGATTAAACCCGCTGCCCGAGGGCAGCGGAAATCATCCGGCCTGGCAACGGAGCCTGGCTGCCGCGGTCCATCTCCTGCTATATGTCGTAATGCTGGTGATGCCACTGAGTGGTTATGTCATGTCCGTGGCCCACGGTTATGGCATTGAGTGGTTTGGCTTGTGGGAATTGCCGGATCTTGTTGGTAAGGATGAGGCGTTGGCCGAGCAGGCGAAACAGCTGCACATCTACAGTTCCTATGGGTTGTATGCCCTTGTTGGGATACACGCGGGAGCGGCTATGTGGCATCAGTTTGTTCTCAAGGATGGCATCATGCAACGCATGCTGTCGGTAAAAAATCCGCTCACGGATTAGGTTTTCGGCCACAGTGGCAGATTCCTGTGCCGCTATTAACCACAGGAAATGTGACTTGTTTAGTTGGATGGTTCAGCTAAATGTATGCAGGAACACAGGTTGCGTTTTGGAGATACCATGTTTGTCGTCGATGATCCGGTGCTGGCTCTGATTGTTCGCTTTGTCGCCACGGAACGGGACCTGGATGTCACGGACGGAGAATTTCTGCAACGTCAGGTGGAGAGCATGGAGCGCTACCTGGAACGCTATCCCGAGCAGGAGCATGGCGAGAAGGCGATCGAGTGGATAGCCGAATATGCCGCGCAATACAGGGACCGGTGGCAGAAACAGGTGGTCACGCAACAGGCCGGCGAGACCCGCTGCATGGATTGCCCGATGAATATTCTTGGTGAGGAGAGCTATTGTCAGATCCACTATCAGTGGCGGCAATTGCTCAAACGCTATGCCCGGGACGAGATGAGTTCCTCGGAGTATGTGAAAGCGGCGCTGGGAATGTTGCAGGAACACAAGCAGGAATTGAAGGTACGAAAAGAGCATGAAGCTGAGGGGCTGCGACAGCTCAAGGCCTATCGTGACGCGAGGAACCAACCGTTGTAGCGACCCGTTGCATGACTCGGCGCCGGTTCCAGGACGAACGGCACTGTGTAGGAGCGGCTTTAGCCGCGATAGACGATTGAATCGGCGAACGCTGTTCGCGGCTGAAGCCGCTCCTACAACAGGGCTACAACCCCGCAGTGGCTGTTTTAGATGCAATAGAATCATAACAGGCGGCATTCGAAGGATCGTGGCTGATCCGCTCATCCAAATCCGGATCCACCGCTCATCGGGGCATCGCCTGTTTTTTTGGGATGCCCCGGTCACGGCAACACCCTATAATCCCGATAGTCTGAAATTTGTAGTATTCGGGATCTGATATGCATATCCACTCGCTGGAACGGTGGCGCCACGACCACAACTTCAATGTAGATACCTCGGAAGGGGAACGCAGAACCCGGCTGGTGGTCCTGTTGACGGCGGTCATGATGGTGGTGGAGATCGCTGCCGGTTATCTGTTCGGCTCAATGGCCCTGCTGGCCGATGGCTGGCATATGGGGACCCATGTGGCGGCGCTGGCCATCTCGCTGTTTGCCTACCGTTATGCCCGACAGAACGCTGAGAATCCACGGTTCAGTTTCGGCACCGGAAAGGTCACGGCGCTGGGTGGTTTTGCCAGTGCCATCAGCCTGGCGATGGTGGCCCTGCTGATGGGCGTGGAGTCGGTGGAACGCCTGATTGCACCCGAGACAATCCGCTTCAATCAGGCGATTCTGGTGGCGGTCGTGGGCCTGGCGGTCAACCTGCTCAGCGCCTGGTTGCTGCATGGCGGGGCCGCCGCGCACCACCATCATCATGATGACCATCACCATGGGCACCCTCATCACCATGACCAGAATCTGCGTGCCGCCTACCTGCATGTGATTGCCGATGCCCTGACCTCCGTGCTGGCCATTATCGCCCTGTTTGCCGGTAAATATTTTGACTGGATCTGGATGGATGCCCTGATGGGCATTGTCGGGGCGGTGCTGATTACCCGCTGGAGTATCGGCCTGCTGAAGGATACCAGTGCCGTGCTGCTTGACTCCGTGCCCAGTGACGAGATTGGCCGGCGCATCACGGATGCGATCGAGGGGGAGTCGGACAACCGCATCGTCGATCTGCACATCTGGCAGTTGGGACCGGGCAGTTATGGCGTCATTGTCTCCCTGGTCACTCATGAGCCCCGGGACCCGGAACATTACAAGGCGTTGATCCGGCATATCCATGCGCTGGGGCATGTCACGGTCGAGGTGACCGGCTGTGAGGGCGAGGCGTGCATAATGCCGCCACGGCAGCAGCGACACTGACACTTGCGAACTATTTATCCGATGCACTGTTGAACAGGTGCAGTCTGCTAAGCGGCGAATAAACGAAATGCCATCATCCATCGATAAACTGTTGAAGAAACATCAGAAGCTGACCCAGTCGGACATGCTGAAAGTAGCATCCCACGTGCAGCGCGAGCAGGATGAGTGGATTATCAATACCCTGATGATCGAGGGGCAGTCGGTTCCCTTTATCTATAAACGGCAGCGGCGTTACAAATCACTTCAGGGACAGCGGGTCAATATCACCTACTATCCGGCGGTGGATTCGGTGGCGGGTATCGAGTTTGAAATAATGAAAGTGGTACGTATTCGGGTTGCCTGAGCGGCCACCATTAAGGCAGCCATGCTGATTGTGGGGTTGACTTCACGGGCTGATCGTTAAATGGTTGGGCGGTTACTCTTAACTCCAATAACAGTTTCAAACGAAATCAATGAGCCAAAGTCAAAATTATCTGATGGTAGATGGGGTCAGGCTGGAATGCCGCTGGTACGGCCGGCGCAAGGCGGATCAACCGGTGTTGGTGCTGCTGCATGAGGGGTTGGGTTGTATCGATATGTGGCGGGATTTTCCGGACAGACTGGCGGAACAGACCGACCTGGCTGTCTTTGTCTACAGTAGACAGGGTTACGGGAGGTCTGACCCGTTTGAACGTCCGCTGGAGGTCGGTTTCATGCATCGGGAAGGGTTGGAAATCCTGCCCGGAGTGCTGGATGAGGCGGGTATCGATCAGGCAATTCTTGTAGGGCACAGCGATGGGGCGTCAATTGCCCTGATCTACTCGGGCGAGCGTTCCGATACGCGCATCAGGGGACTGGTATTGCTGGCGCCTCATCTGTTTGTTGAGGAAGAGACCCTGGAGGGAATACGCCAGGCGAAGCAGGCATTTGACACCGGCCGGCTCGCCGACCGGTTGCAACGCTACCATGGAGACCACACGGAAAGTACCTTCCGGCACTGGTCAGGAATCTGGCTGGATCCCCGCTTTACCGCCTGGAATATTGAATCCAGTTTACCGGGAATCAAAGTGCCGCTGCTGGCGATCATGGGTGAGGATGATCAGTACGGTACTCTGGCCCAGATCAATACGCTTGCTGAACGGTTGCCGGAACAGACCGGACTGGCCGTACTGAAGGATTGCGGCCACTCACCCCATCTGGAACAGATGGAACAGACGCTTGAGCGGATAACCGATTTTCTTCGTCTGCAGGGTCAGGTCGACCAGTATCGACCTGACCCTGAGCCGGCATGATTCAGGTGCGGAATTTCCCCGCCATGGCCTGCAGGTCGGCGGCCAGTTGCGCCTGCTGTGTGCTGGCAACCGCCGTCTGTTCCGCCCCCTGGGCTGACTGAACCGAAAGGTCATTAATCGAAACTATATTGCGGTTGATCTCGTCGGCCACCGCGCCCTGCTGTTCAGCGGCGGTGGCAATCTGGGCGTTCATGTCCTTGATGCGCGAGACGGCCTGATTGATCTCATTGAGCGCCTGATCGGCCTGCTCCACCTGGGCAAGGCTGTGTTCCGCCTTCTGCTGACCTCGCTGCATCGCGGTCACCGCCTCCTTGGTGCCGTGCTGCAGCCGTTCAATCATGGACTGGATCTCCTGGGTCGACTCCTGGGTTCTGCCTGCCAAGGTGCGTACTTCGTCGGCGACCACGGCAAATCCACGCCCCTGTTCTCCGGCGCGTGCCGCCTCGATAGCGGCATTGAGTGCCAGCAGATTGGTCTGCTCGGCAATACCCCGGATCACATCCAGCACGCCACCGATGGTGTTGCTGTCCGCTTCCAGATTGTGAATAACCTGGGCCGCCTGTTCCACTTCGCGGGCCAGATCACGGGTTGCATTCAATGCCTGTTCCGCCACCGCGCGGCCGTTGTTGGTGAGGGTGTCGGCCTGCAGGGCTGACTGTTCCGCCTCGGCTGCATTGCGTGCCACATCCTGTACCGTGGCGGCCATCTCGGTCATCGCCGTGGCCACTTGCTCGGTTTCCGACTGTTGCTGCTTGATGCGAACACTGGACTCTCCGGTGATCACCGAAGTCTCTTCCGCCGCAGCGGCGAGCTGGATAGTGGTGCCGCCCAACTCCTTCACAACCGTTCTGAATTTGTCACAGATGGTGTTGAAGGCGTTGGCGATTTCGCCCAGTTCGTCACGGGATTCATGCTGGCTGCGCACCGTCAGGTCGCCGGCGGCCATCTTTCGGGATGCTTCGGTCAACTGACTCACCGCACTGCTGATACCCTTGATGGTGAGGAGGGCCAGCAGGCTGAGCAACATAACACCGGCGATCATCAAGACAATCGAGATATTCAGAACAGATTGATTCTGATTCACGGTGTCGGCATAGGTGGCCTGGGCGACATCCAGCTGCAGTTGCCACAGTTTCTCCACGGCGGCATAAGCGGTCTCAAATGTGGGGCCGGTCCGGTTCAGCAACTGCAGGTCGGCGGCTTCGTATCTGCCTGCCCTGATCAAGTCGGCAACCTCCTTAAGCCCTTCCTGCACGAAGATGGCCCGCTTGTTAGCGAAATCCTCCGCCAGAACTTTCTCTTCCGGCGTGAGGTAGGTCGTCAGATAGGCCTGCCAGGTGCTGGAAATAGTGGCGATATTGGCATCAACAGCTTCAATATGCCGGGTTACCGGATGATCATGCAGGGTTAGGGTATGGGAATCCGGTGCGTGTTGCAGGGCCAGCAGCAGCTCACTGTGGTTTGACCGCATCAGGTCAATGATTTTACTGAGCTGACCGGTCGGGATCAGGCGGTCTTCATAAACGCTTTTCAGGCCGGACTCGGCGTTGTTCATGGCGCTGATACTCAATAGCCCAACCGTCGCCAGTTGCAGTACGGCAAACGAGACCAGGAAGATCAGGCGTGCCTTGATGGATATCTTATTGAGTAATTTCATTTTGTTACCTCCGGGGGCTGGGGGGGCAATTGACATGGGTTGTTGTTACATTCTTGGTCATCTGTTGCTCAGTCACTTATGAGGCGTACATCAACATCGGTATGTGCCGGGGCACACGCCGGTTGTTTGTTTTTATTCCGAAATTTCAATACATAGGTGATTCAAGGCCTCTCCTCAAGGCACGGCTTCGGAGAGGGGGGGTGGCCACTGTTCCTGCTCATATTAATGACATATCTCAGTTTCGGCCGGAATGAATAATTCTTTAGGCTTTTTCTGAGAATTGTTATTGGGTTGATTTACTGGTGCGAGTGGAATAAAAGTAGTCCTGTTGCCGTTGGTGAACGGGAATTCAGTTCTTTGAGATGGGGTGGCCTGGTTCTTTAATGGAAGAAGAGACCTTGTCAGGTGGGTGTCTGGTGTTCCGGGGAAAAGGGGGGCGTTGTGTTGCAAAACATTGCGATTTTATCTTTGCTTTTAATGGCAATTGCGATTGCCGGCTGCAGTGGTGATCAGCATGATCACCCCGATCTGAAAACGGGTCAGCAGCTCTATGAGTATCACTGTGCATCCTGTCATAAAGAGGATGGCACCGGTATCTTTCTAAAAGGTGTTCCAGCCAACCGGGATACTGATCTCTCGGTATGGCAGATTATCCATAAGGTACAGACGGGCTCGGAAGAGAAAAGCGCGATGCCCAGTTTTGAAAAAATGCCGCAACAGGAGGCTTCGAAGATCGCGGTCTACCTGAAGCAACTGGGACAGAAATAATCGGGCCCGGCCATCTGGCCGGGCCCGAGTCACTCGGATCAGGCAGCTTCCACCTTGCTGTCGATCACGTTTCCGCTACGCTTCTGTATCTCGATTCGGCGCGGTTTCATCTCTTCCGGTATCTCTCTGATCAGTTTCACTTCGAGCATACCGTCCTGAATGATGGCGCTCTCGACCCGAATGTGGTCTGCCAGTTGGAAGTTGCGCTCAAAGCTGCGATTGGCAATTCCGCGATGCAGGAAAGTCCGGTTGGACTGCTCGTCCTCCTGTTTCTGACCGGAGACGTGCAGCATATTCTGCCTGACCTCGATCTCCAGATCATCGGTAGTGAAGCCGGCGACTGCCATGGTAATGGTGTAGTGATCCTCATCCACCAACTCGATGTTGTAGGGCGGGTAGCCGCCACTGACGTTGGAGTTGTGGATTGATTCCAGGGTGTTGGCCAGGCGATCAAAACCGATGGCACTGCGGAACAGGGGTGAAAGATCATAAGCTCTCATAGTGATATCCTCATTGTTCAAGCGATATTTTCAAGCAAGTGTGTTCGATTGAACCACACGGTTTCGTGAATCCTCGCGGCATCCACTTGACTATGAGTTAGGGACAGCGGATGTAGATTTCAAGTGTTCGTGGAGAGATTTTTATTTTTCAAATCAGCGCCGGCCGGGAGGGTGATTTTATTCGCAGGAACGGAGTCGGGATGCGGCGGCCGCCAGTGAAAGCGGGATGTCGACCGGTGCCCGTGGCGGGGTGATTCGTGCTACCAGTGAAATCTGCCACCCAGGCTTTGCCCCTCCAGTTACCGTAGGTCGCGTTAGCCGAAGGCGTAACCCGACAAGGGGATGATGGGCACCTTGTGCTTTGCCCATCCTACCTAGGGTAATCGCCCAAATTCGTTATGACTGCCCAGATCGCGCCGCGCTCAGTAGCCGGTCATCTCCAGATAGCCCCGGCCTGTCAGTCTGTTCTGCTCATATACGTCCACCGCGCCTTCCCAGTACCGTACGCTCAGATTCATCTCCTGGTCATCCAGTACCGGTTTAACCCGCAGTGTCCTGTTTTGCGATTTTATCCGCAGGCTCCACTCAACGGGATAACGCGTTCCGGCCGGACTCTGCCACCAGCGTTCGGCTGTCAGCTCGACATCATCGGGAGTCAGCCGCTTCGACTGGCCAATGGCGGAGACCAGCGTGCCCGCGCTGAAGGGATCGGGCTTGCCTTCACCGTCCCGTAACTGGTAGTACATGAGATTTTCCCCGCCGCTGAGCTGCAGCGAGAACCAGTCCCAGCCGGTCTGATCCGGGGAGAGGGCGCTGGTGCCCCACTCCCGGTCGAACCAGGAATTCCCTTGCACCCTGAATGTGGTGCCGTCCAGGGTGATGTTTCCGGTGGTGTGCATGCGGGGGTAGGAGTAGTAGTAGGAGGCGTTGCCCGGCTGGGCACTCTTCTGGCTCAATCCCTGGTCGCCCTGCAATATGACGCCGACTGAAGATTCGCCCTCCAACTCCAGGGCTATGTTGAACTCCCTGGCGGTGATGTTGATAACCCAGGGAAATGCCGATCCGGTCCCGTCCAGTTGCCAGTCTTCCACCCAGACCCTGAACGGCTCCGTCTCCACCCCGGCCAGTCCGGGACCTGTCCTGACCAGCCGCTCTTCCGCCAGGTGGTGCTGGCCGTTGGCATCGGTAATCGCCACGTGGGCCATCCAGACCGGATTGCCGGCCCAACTGGAATCACTTTTCACGCTGCCCGGCGGCGTCAGGGAGAAACGGAAAAAAGTGACCTGATAGCCGAAGCGGCGGCCACTGTCGCTCTGCAGATTGCCGGTAAAATACCACCACTCGTTGCGGTATTCAGGATGTCCGCCATGATCCCGGGGAAAGCTGAATTCCCGTGGCGCTGTGGCACGGGCAAAGCCGGTCTGATCCACGGTCGAGAGCAGCCCGGTTGCCGAGAGTTTGGCTGCCGGTGCCGGGGGTTCGGTGCAACCCGTCAGCAGGAGCGCCGGCAGTAAAAAGCAGAGCCACTTCATACTACTCCTCCCGCAATGCCAGGGCGGGGCGCGTGCGCGCCATGCGCAGGCTGGGATAGAGTCCGGCCAGCAGCGCGGCGATCAGTGCGAAGCCGGTGGCTTCCAGCAGAATGGTGGGCGAGAGCTGGCTCGGCATGCTCCAGCCGAACGCACGCAGATTGATCACATGCACCAGGATCTCCGCCATCAGCCAGCCCAGCGGCATCGCCAGCAGCGCGGCCATCAGCCCCATCAACAGAGTCTGCAGGCTGATCTGGCCCAGCAGTTGGCGCGGCGTCAGGCCGGTGGCCCGCAGGATGGCATGCTCCCTGGCTCGTTCCAGTTGCAGCGCCATCATGGCGCTGAGAATGCCGACAAAGGCCACCGCGATCACCAGCAGGCGCAGCACCCGGGTAATGGTAAAGGTGCGGTCGAAGATCTCCAGCGACTGCTCCAGAATCTCCCGGTTGGCCCGCACCCGCAGCGGCCGTTCTGACTGGCCGGCCAGCTGTTTGATCCGGGTGAGCAGCGGTTCGATCGGTTCTCCTGCCTGCAGATAGATACCGAGGGTGGTGATCTGCTGGTCGTGCCAGAGGGCGGCGTAGCGATCCCTCGGCATGACCACCAGTCCCCGGTCCGAGCCGTAGTCGAAAAAGATACCGCCGATAGTAAATCTGACCACGCCATCCGGCGTAAGCAGAGGCAGCGCGTCACCGACCTCGAGCCTGTTGTGGTAGGCATAGGGCTCCGAGATCAGCAGCAGATCACCCGTGGCAAAGCGCTCCCAGAGATCGGGCAGGGTCTCGCCCTTGAAATGGAAACCGCGATAACTGCGGGCCGCCAGGCCGATGGCCAGCAGGTTGACCGGGCCATTCTCGCTCTCCAGGGTGACATGGCGACCACTACTCAGATCTTCCACCCCCGGCAGCGCTTCAACCTGTTCCAGCAGCCAGTCGGGCAGGGGCGCCGAGGCGCGCTTGGAGGCGCTGTGGGTGGCGGTGACATAGATATCCCCCTGTACCGTCTGGGCCAACCATTGGCCGACGGTGTCGCGGAAACTCTCCACCATAATGCCCATGCCTATGGTGGCGGCAATGGCCAGCGTCAGGGCGGCAATGGCCGGGCCGGTGCGACTGAGTGTGGCATCGATGCCCCGGGAGGCGAGGCGGCCAATGGTACCGAACAGCCATTTCAGCGGATGCTGCAGCAGCCGGGAGAGTGGCGGCACCAGGGTCGGTACCAGCAGGCAGTAGCCCATGATGAAGCAGAACAGGGCGGCAAATCCCAGCAGCAGGCTGCGTTCCGAGGCTTGCACCAGCAGCGCCCCCCCGGCCATGCCGGCTATCCCGATCAGCAGCAGCCAGGGGAGTGCGCGGTGGCTGCGCCGCTCGATAACCGAGCGGCGGTTAACGCTTTGGGGGCTGGAACGGGTGGCCTCCCAGGCCGGCACGGAGGCGGCAAAAAAGGTGGTGAGCAGACCAAGCAGGGAGCCGGTCAACAGGATCTGAGGTGCCAGATCAAGCTGGCTGACGGTCAGGGCAAAATAGAGATCATTGATGGTGCGGGTGACCAGCCAGAGCAGTTGCCGGGCCAGCAGAATGCCGGCTCCCATGCCCACCAGGGTGCCGATCAGACCGATGAGCATCTGTTCCGCCAGAATGGCGCGGAATACCTCACCCCGGGTGGCGCCCAGCAGGCGCATGATACCGAACTGGCGGCGCCGCTGCAGAACCGAAAAGGTGGCGGTGTTGTAGATCAGGAATCCACCCACCAGCAGGGCCAGCAGACTCATGGCGGTCAGGTTGGTCTGAAATGCCTGGCTCATGTCGGCCATGGCGGCGGTGCGCCGTTCGGTCTCCACCAGCCGGACGCCTTCGGGTAGCCAGTCGCGCAACATGGCGGCTTGCGTCTCATCCAACGCGAGGTCAATCCGGTCCAGGCTGCCGAACTGCTGTAACAGGGTCTGTGCAACGGCAATATCGGTTACCAGCACACCATCCAGCGCTGCCTCCCGGCGGTCGCCGAACAGGGCAAGAATCTCTGCTTCTTGAATAGTGCCGGCGATATCCAGGGTGATACGGCTGCCTGTGTCCAGTCCGAGTCGCTGGGCGCTATAGGTTGAGATCAGCAAGCCATCGCGGCTGGTCAACAGTTGATTCTGCACTCTGGGTGGGGCATTCAGGGTCAGGTTTCTGAATGGACGCTCCGACAGCGGATCGAGTCCGAGCAGGGTCAGCTGCTCCTCGTCGATGCGCACCACCCCTTCCACCACAGGGGCACTGGGAAGATAGGGGTATTGTCGTCTCAGGTCGGTGAAGAGCTGCTCGGGCAGTCCGGCCGATCCCGCAATAATCTGGTGAGTGACGCGGCCGGAGATCCGCTCCATGGTGATCTCGAAGGCCCGGCTGGCGCTCTGGTTGGCCAACCCCACTGCCATCACCACTGCCACCCCCAGGGCGATGCCAAGTACCGACAGGATGGACTGCCAGACATGTCGCTGCTGGTGACGGAAACCGGCGCGCCAGAGACGGGAGCCTACCAAAGGAGCTCTCCCCGTTCACTCAATATTCCGTCGCTCAGGGTAAGGATGCGGTCGGCCCGTTCGGCCACTTCCAGGCTGTGGGTCACGATAATCAGGGTGCGCTTGAGCTGTCTTGAGAGGCCGATCAGGATGCCGAGGATCTGGTCGCCGGTCTCCGCGTCCAGGTTGCCGGTGGGTTCATCGGCCAGCACGATAGTGGGGTTGTGAATCAGTGCGCGGGCGATGGCAATGCGCTGCTGTTCGCCACCGGAGAGCTGGTCGGGGAAGGCGTTCCAGCGATCACCCAGCCCCACATCGGAAAGTATCAGGCCGACCATGCGACTGATCTCCAGTTCCTTGAGTCCGTTTAGCTCCAGCGGCAGACCCACGTTCTCGGCAACGGTCAGGGTCGGGATCAGGTTGAAGAACTGGTAGACAAAGCCGATGTGGCGGCGCCTCAGCAGGGTGCGGTCCCGTTCCGAGAGGGCGTTGATGTCCTGCCCCATCACCTGTATCCGGCCCTCTTGCGGGGTATCGATGCCGGCCAGCATATTCAGCAAGGTGGATTTGCCGGAACCGCTTCTGCCGAGCAGTGCAATACACTCGTGCTCCGCCACCTGCAGATCAATGCCGTTCAGGATAGGTCGGCTGTCGCCCCCTTCACGGTAGCTGTGCAACAGATTTTCAACGACAAGCAGCGGTTTGTTATGTTTATTCTGCATATGCTTCATAGGATAGGAAATCTACAACGGTTCAGCTATCACCCGGCATGACTATTTGGCAAACTAGGCCATCAATCCGAACAGCCTGTCCAGACCATGAGCATAACCATTAATAGCAAACTTCCGGCAGTGGGCACCACCATCTTTACCGTAATCGGTGAGCTGGCCAACCGTCATCAGGCGATCAACCTGGGTCAGGGATTCCCCGATTTCAGTGCCCCCCGGGCGCTGTTGGAGCGGGTGGATCATCACATCCGGCAGGGTCATAACCAGTACGCGCCCATGGCCGGGGTTGCCCGTCTGCGCGAGGCGATCGCCGCCAAGATCGAGCAGAGCTATGGCCGCCCGGTCTCGGCGGACCGGGAGGTCACGGTGACGCCCGGTGCCACCGAGGCGCTCTACTGCGCCATCACCGCCTGTGTCAGGCCGGGGGACGAGGTGATTGTGTTTGATCCCGCCTACGACAGTTATGAGCCGGCCATTGAACTGAGTGGCGGCCGTGCGGTGCATCTGCCGCTGTTGCCGCCGGACTTTGCTGTCGACTGGCAACGGGTCAAGGATGCCATCACGCCCCGGACCCGTATGATCATCCTCAACTCGCCCCACAACCCGACCGGGGCAACCCTGTTGGCGGAGGATCTGGCGACCCTGGCCGAGCTGGTGCGGGATACCGATATCCTGCTGCTCTCCGACGAGGTGTACGAGCATCTGGTCTATGACGGCGCGACCCATCAGAGCCTGTTGCGACACGACGAGCTGGCGGCGCGCGCCTTCGTGGTCTTCTCTTTCGGCAAGACCTACCACGTCACCGGCTGGAAAACCGGCTACTGCATTGCCCCGGCCGCGCTCACCGCGGAACTGCGCAAGGTGCACCAGTATGTCACCTTTGTGGCGGTAACGCCGATCCAGCTCGCCCTGGCGGATTTTATGCAATCCTGCCCGCAACACCACCAGCAACTTGCCGCCTTTTATCAGCGCAAACGGGACCTGTTCTGTGAGCAGATGGCCGGTTCGCGTTTTCATTTTTCCCCGGCCAAGGGCACCTTTTTCCAGCTGATGGATTATAGTGAAATAAGTGACCAGGAAGATTTGGCCATGGCGGAGTGGCTGACCCGGGAACAAGGGGTGGCGGCAATCCCGGTTTCGGTGTTCTATAAAGAGCCGCCGGCGGCGCGTTATGTGCGCTTCTGTTTTGCCAAAGAGGACGAAACCCTCATCAGAGCAGCGGAGTTATTGTGCAGGATCTGACCCTTACCCTGATACAGGACAGCATTTACTGGCAGGAGCCGGAAGCCAACCGAGAGCACTTCGAGGTGTTGATCTCACAGGCGCCGGCGTCCGATCTGATCCTGTTGCCGGAAATGTTCAGCACCGGTTTCTCGTTGGAGTCTTTCCAACTGGCCGAAACCATGACCGGCGAGAGCATCCACTGGATGACCCGCATGGCGCGGGAGAGTGGGGCGGTGATCGCCGGTTCCCTGATCCTGGAGGATGCCGGTCACTACTTCAATCGGTTGATCTGGATGCGCCCGGACGGCAGTTTCGCCTTCTATGACAAACGCCACCTGTTCCGCATGGCGGAGGAACACCGCCACTACAAGCCGGGTGATGCACGGCTGGTAGTTACCCTCAACGGCTGGCGCATCTGTCCGCTGGTCTGCTATGACCTGCGTTTCCCGGTCTGGAGCCGCAACAACAGCAGCTTCGACCTGCTGCTCTATGTCGCCAACTGGCCGGAGAAGCGACGCATGCACTGGCAGCGACTGCTGCCGGCCCGGGCGATCGAGAACCTCTGCTATGTCGCCGGGCTGAACCGGGTCGGCGAAGACGGCAACAACATTGCCTACAGTGGCGACAGCGTGGTGATATCACCCCAGGGCGAGGAGCTGTTGAACGCCGGCAGTGAGGCGGGGCTGTTCACTGTCCAGCTCAATCACGCCGAGCTGATGAGCTACCGGGAAGCATTCCCCGCCCACCTGGATGCGGATCATTTCAATCTTTGAGCATGTCTTCACCGAGTCATCGGTAGGCCGCGTCGTAAACCCACTGGGTTTAATCCCGTCAAGAAGGATGCGAAATGTCTTTCCAAATCAGTTATCTAGACGAATTATCTCAGTTAAAACAGGCAAGATAATGCATAGAACAAAATGTCGAGTTTTACAATATTGTCTCGCGCTGTATTATTCAATAAATTCTCGGGATGTATAATCAGATGTTGCACAAATAAAAGGAAGATAAGTAACTGTATTACATAGAGAATATAGTGCTTACCATCAAGATTAACAAGACAGGTATCTGCGCATGGAAGCGAGTCTCAGAGCGATATTCAGGAGCGGTTTTGATCACTATAAAAAGGATCATGGATTGAGTCTTGACCAACACCGTGCGGCGCAAGCGATCATGGCTTGCCAGAGTGAAGAGTTAGGTCATGAGGAATGGCTGTGCCGGGATGATGGTCATGTGGAGATGGAGTATCACTCTTGCCGTCATCGCAGTTGTCCCCGCTGTAACAATGGCCTCACCCATGACTGGTTGGAGAAGATCCAGGCGCGCTTGTTACCGGGCAACCATTACCATGTGGTGTTCACCTTACCGCATGAACTGAACGCACTGTGGCACTACAACCGGGCATGGTGCACAGACCGGCTATTTAAAGCGGCCTCAGAGACACTACGACAGTTGTTGGCGGATGAGCGCTATCTGGGCGCGGAGCCGGGCATCTTGGCATCGCTGCACACCTGGGGAAGGACGCTGAGTTTTCACCCGCATATTCACATGCTGGTCATTGGTGGCGGTCTGAATGCCAAGGGCGATTGGGAGGCTGCCAGGCGAGACTTTCTATTGCCGGTTGGCGTGCTCAAAGCCAAGTTTCGCGGCAAATGGTTGAGTTGGCTGAATGAGGCTTATGCGGAGGGAGCATTGAAACTACCGCCGGATTGGAGTGAAAGGGATTGGAAAAAGGCCTTGACCCGGGTGGCGAAAAAGAACTGGAATGTTCATATCCAGGGTGGTTATCGACACGGTGATGGGGTGGCCATCTATTTGTCACGCTATGTGCGTGGTGGGCCGATCAATGATCGGCGGTTGATCAGTAGCGATCAGAAAGGGGTGAGATTTCGGTATCAGGATCACCGGGACGGAAAAAGCAAAGTGATGGCATTGTCTGAATCGAATTTCATCAGTCGTGTACTGTCGCATGTACCGGTGAAAGGGAGGCATTTGGTGCGTTACTACGGCCTTTATGTATCCGGGGCGAGTGAAAAGCGAGAGACGGCCCGTAAAGCGCTCGGTGCCGAGCCGGAAAGTGCATACGAAGTGGACAAGAAGGTACGTTGTTGCCCTGAATGCGGAAGGCAATTGTCACATTTCAGAAGTACCCGTGGCAAAAATTCCTATATAGGGAATACACAGGTCATTTCAGCGTATGGAGCAGGTGTGCAACAAGACGTTGAATTCGACCGCGCCAGTTCACTGGGGCAGTTTAGGCCCGACATTGAACGACCACCTGCATGGTCTTTTTTTGGCGTGCCGGGCGGCGAATTAACTTAGCGTTAGAGCAAAAAGAATGGAAACATATGACAAGCTAGAAATCGCTGATCAGTTTCTGGATGCTGCGATCAACGAGTTTTTAAACCATGGTCGGTTTCTAGCAGCGCTTAATCTTGCCGCTGTAGCTGAGGAACTCTACGGAAAGTACGTGCGTATTCTTCAGAAAAAAGATGCTTTTCAGGAAAATATCGAGAATGCAAAAATAATTTGGCAGGCGCAAGGGGAGGCAGATCTTGAAATCAAAGAATGGAAGAAAATTGCTAACGTGTATAAGAACAACATCAAGCATTTCAATTCAGAAGCAGATCGGTTCGTGGATATAGAGGCAGAAGACCAGGCTCGCCTAGCCATTGCAGATGCAATGAATAATCGCGAAAAACTCGAGCGTATAGAGTCTGATGAAATCAAAAGCTTTACTAATTGGGCCCAAGAGTATGTGGCCAAAAATGTTCATATCGAAGGGCTCTAACAAGGTGCAGCAACAGCGCTCGTTGCACTCGCTGGACGTCTTTTTCGCTGCGCTCAAAATCCGCCGTTGTGCATGGCGTTATGTTGCAGAAGGATTTGTGAGGTGAAGTACATATTCATAGTTATATTGTTCATTTATTGCGGCTCAATATCAGCATGGGAAAATTACCCTGGTACTTGGAGTGAAGTTGTTAAGACAAGTCCAGTAGAGGCTGCAAAAAAGGCAATTGGGAGAGGTGATCATCGTTTAATAATTATTGCTGACTGTTTTATGGGTATTCCTGGTTATAAGGGCAGTAGTCCACCCGAAGAGAGGCCGCTAGTCTTTGGAGGTACATGCAACGATATTCAGGGAAGTGAAAATCAAGATGCGCGTATGGCATTCAAGGAATGGGCTCGTGAGTACAACCTGTATGTACAGCAACATAACCAGTAAAGTCAGCCGACGCTGAACATCCCCCACTAAAACGGACACTCATCTCTAACAGGAGGGTGTTCAATGCCAAGATACAATCAACCGAGGAAGACCTGGCGATACACGGAGGAGTTCAAGGCCAAAGCAGTACAGCTCAGTCACCTTGAGGGTGTGCAGGTTAAGGAGGTGGCCGAGACGCTCGACATTCACCCGTTTATGCTGTCACGATGGAGAAAAGAGTACCGGGAAGGAAAGATCGTGACAGACAAGCGTAGAAAAGTCACCAGCATCAAAAAGGAGAAACAGGAGCTGGATGAACTGAAGAAACTGCGAAAAGAGGTTGCCCGCCTGAAACAGGAGAATGATCTCCTAAAAAAGTGGCAACGGTTTCTTGCGGAGGAACATCAGAACGATATCGATTCATCGCGAGAAACCGGCAACTCGGAATAAGCTATTTGTGTCGCTGGCTGGGAGTGTCGAGGAGTGGATTCTATGATTGGCTCAAGCGGTCACCCTCACAGAGGCGCAAGGAAGATGCAGCGTTGGGGAAATGGATAGAGGCCATCCATGAAGAAAGCCAGGGCGTTTATGGGAGCCCACGAGTATTCCAGGCGTTGAAGCAGCAGGGGGTATTGGTTGGGCGCAAGCGTGTAGAGCGCCTGATGCGCGAAAAGCAGCTTCAAGGACGGGTTGTCCGGGTTACCCGGCGTTGTCCCGGCCTGAAGCGCTTCGTAGCCAGTGGCGAGAATCTTCGTTTGAAAGAGCCGGCCCCGACAGCCATCAACCAGGTGTGGGTAGCAGACGTCACCTATCTCAAGTTGGCCGGGAAATGGCGCTATCTGGCGACGGTACTGGATGTCTACAGTCGACGGATATTGGGTTGGTCATTGAGCAACCACCGAACGGTTGATTTGACCTTGTCGGCATTGAGAAATGCGGTAAGGGATCGGGAGGTAAAAGAGGGCCTGATCTTCCATACAGATCGGGGGATCGAATTTACCTCGCATCGCTTTCGGGATGAACTGAAGAGGCTGGGTATGCGGCCCAGTGTGAACCGGCCTGGGTGTTGTACCGATAATGCCCATATGGAATCATTTTTCCATACCTTGAAGGCCGAACTGATCCGAGGGAATGTGTTTCATAATGACAAGGAACTCAGGTATGCTCTCAACTATTACATCAACCGATTTTACAACCACCGCCGGATGCATTCAGGGATCGGGTACCTGGCACCCGCGGAATATGAAGCGATGACAGCGTGATAATTCATGTGTCCGTTTTATCGGGGGAAGATCACGCGCAAAAAGCGCGCTCGGCTGCTTTAGGCGTTAGATTTTGAGGATGCAAAAGGATCAAAATGTCTATAGATAAACCATGGAAATCATTACGAGCTTTACAAGAGCCCTTTAACGATGCATTCAACTACCGATCAAGAAAAGAAAAGGAGTTATTCAACAAATTATTTCTGATTACTGACTCTTTGGAGAGGTGCTTGAGCCCTTCAACATATTTCTTGATGGGAGAGAAGGGAGCCGGGAAAACAGCATATGCTGTTTATTTAGAAAATAACACTTTAGATAATAACAAATGTCAAGTAACTACGATGACAGAAACGCAGTATGGGAGATTTATAAATTTAAAAAAAGCTGGAAAGCTTGAGTATAGTGACTACGCCAATATATGGCGATCAATGTTACTTTTCCTCGCTGGTCATCTTATCATAAACAAGTCTAAAGGTGTCTTATCACGGATTACCGGGAAATATAATAATCTAGAAAAAAGTATCGAGATGTGGACAAAGAATGCGCTTAACCCTGAGATAGAAAGCGCGTTTGAGGCGATTACGAGCGACAAGTTTGATCTAGAATTAGGTCAAAAAGGGGTCGCTAAGGCGGGTGCGTCGGAAGCGTCAAGCGAGACCGAAAAAACCCCAAGGTTAAAACACCACCTTTTAGAAACAGAAATGGAATTAAAATCCGCCATTTCGTCTCTTAAGTTAAAAGATAATCATGTGCTTTTCGTTGACGGGATTGATTATCGTCCTGAAAGAGTATCATACAGAGAATATCTAGAATGTATAAAAGGATTATCTGAAGCCGCGTGGCAACTCAATACAGAGTTCTTTAATGGCATTAGAGATTCAAAGGGGCGAATTAAAATAGTACTTCTTGTTCGCCCGGATGTATTTCACGCACTAAATGTTTATAACTCTAACTCTAGGCTTCAAGATAATACTGTTTACTTAGATTGGGCCACAAATGAGATAGAATATAAGAGTTCACCGCTTTTTGAGGTAAGTGGTAGATACTTCTCTAGACAACAGACCTTTGAATCCTCACCTGAAGATGCATGGAATAACTATTATAGAGATCAGGATCTTGGCGGCCTCGTTTTTAAGAAATTATTAAGGCAGACTTTCCAGAAACCTCGTGACATTCTCACGTTTATAAAAATAACGAGGGAGATTCAGATATCCGCCGGCAAAGGTGATTGGTCAGTCTTTCAGGATGGTCTTCACGCCAACGCTAAGTTTGCAAGAGCTTTTTCGGATTATTTGCTTGGAGAAGCAAGAAATTATTCTGCATTCTATATGACGCAGGAAGACTTCAGGATATATTTGAAATATTTCCATTATCTAAATGGAAAGGCCCGGTTCTCGTTTGATGAGTTTGATGAAGCTTATAACGAATTTTACAAGTGGGCTAAAGGTGAGAGAATTCGAGCTAAAGAATATTTGCACGATTCAGAATCACTCCTGCAGTTCTTTTATGATGTAAATATTATTGGGTATTCCGAAGAGACAGAAGATTCTGGCGAGGGATACTACCACTGGTCTTATAGAGAACGATCGCCAAATAATATCGCTCCCAAGGTTAAAGCGGCAAATAAGTTAATGATAAATCCTGGTATTGCAAAAGCTTTGGATATAGGAAAAGCGTTTTCCCAGAAAAAGGCGAAACCTCAAAAGCCAAGAAAAATAAAGCCCAGAAGTACGAGCAATCGACGCTATAATAAAAGCAAGAAATCTAACCAATAGGTGAAGCCGACCGGTACTACGCTGCGCTACGTCCCCAGATCAATGGGGTCAGACTCGATTGTTATTTGATCAAAGGCGCAGTATAGTGCCTGTATCAACTGAAACAGAAGCAAGAAAATGGCGCGCTTACCCCGATTCGTAATACCAGGCCAACCACAACACGTTATTCTCCGTGGCAACAATCGAAGCGAAATCTTTTGTGCCGATGCCGACTACCATTTCTATCTGGAAAAACTCCAGTTAGCCTGCAAGGCCCACAGTTGCGATCTTCATGCCTATGTGCTGATGACCAATCACGTACATTTGCTGATCACCCCGCATACAGAGCAAGGGCTCTCCAAAGCCATGCAGAAAGTGGGACGTTACTATGTCCAGTACTTCAACTATTGTTACCAGCGTACCGGCACATTATGGGAAGGGCGCTACAAGGCCACATTGATTGATAGTGAATCTTATTTGTTAACTTGCATGCGCTACATCGAACTAAACCCGGTACGAGCGGGCATGGTGGCACATCCGTCCGATTACCGCTGGTCAAGCTATCATTACAACGCGCTGGGACAACCGGATATGCTAATGACTCCGCACCTTGAATACAGACGTTTGGGGAAGAGGGTTGGAGAACGGCAAGCCGCCTACTGCCAACTTTTCAAGCATCGCATACCGAATGATAACCTTAACGCAATTCGAGAAGCGACTAACAAAGCGTGGGTACTGGGCAATGATCGGTTTAAACAGCGCATCCAAAAGAAATTAGACCGACGGGTAGAGCCGAAGCCCAAGGGCGGTGATAGAAGGTCTGAGAAATACAGAATCAATCGAGTCTGACCCTTTTGGTCCTTCAGGGAGAATAATATGCAAAATCTTACAAAGTTCACCGTCCAGAGGGGCGATGAGGAGTATGAATTGTCACTTGGCTGGGATGACGGAGCATTTGTCGAAGGGCGCATTAAGTTTGATATTTCAGCCTTAAAGAGAAATATCGAAACTCGTGAAGAAATCGAACCATTGTCAGCCACAGTGGCAGTAATACCGAATCCGGATCACGATCCAGATAGTGACGAAGTGCCGAGTCCATTCGTACAAATTGTGATTAAAAATGAAATTACTGGTCAAGAAGAAACCATCAACTACCCATTGAATGCGCTATTTGAGGAATCTCAAATAGTTGATCTAATTCCCGCATATATGTTTGGTGGCGATCCGATCACTGGCTGTTTAATCAGATCTGGAATAAGCACCACAGTTGGTCAAATAATTGGTTGCAAAAATGAAACTGCGGGTGTCTTGCCTTGGTTCTGGAATAGAGTTCGTGAGCTCGGTAAATGCCTCCTGATTTCGATTCCTGATATGACTGCCAAGATGGCCAGAAAAAGCGTTCGTTGCATTTTGAGATTTGGTTTTTGAGGAAATGTCACCTAACCAGGCAAATTCACGCGGACGGGAATCAATGGGGTCAGACTCTATTGATATTTGATATAAGCCCGCAGGATGAGGCTCGTTCCTTACCCAACCTTACGGGCTCAATCAACCGTACCGTCAGGCATGAATGGATGGATATGCACAGTTTTGAAAGCATTGAACATGTGCAATTACTCGCCACTTGATGGTTATGGACACACAATAATGAACGGTCGCATACGGCGATTGGCGGCATGCCGCCGCGCAAGTTGTTGGAGGCCGCTTAACCCTCTACTTTTAACTATGGTTAAAAATGGGGGAATTACACGGAAAACTGGTTAAATAGACGCGGTTGATGATAAATGAAGTGCAACTACTCGTTGGGCCCGATTACCACCAACCGCGTTAATACCACGCCTGATAGTTATTACTGAATGGTCATTTTAATTTCAACCGGGATGGCCCTGGATACCATTTCGTAAACCGGAGAAAAGCTGATCAGTTTCCCGATAGTTGCCTCATCAGCGGGCGTTTTAGCCCGGATATCGACATTAACTTTTTGATATCCACGGCTGACATCCTCTGATACGCCAAAGAAACCGCGAGCATCCATCTCGCCTTCAGCGGAAATATCGAGTGATTCGATTGGGATGCCTTGTACCGAAGCATGGGCAACCACGGTCGTGTTCAGGCAACTGACCAGGGCGTTGAGATAATGTTCAACCGCATTCGGCGCCGTGTTCTGCCCCGCCAGGAATACAGGCTGGTCAGCATTTACGGTCAACACTTGTATACGCTCCGCTTGCTCACTATTGCCTGCGTAGAAGCTCTTGATAGCGGTGCGACTGCGGCTGCCGTTAATCCACTCGTTTTTGGCGCGGAATCGAAACTTTCCGTAGTTTTCGTCCCGTGACATGTTGGTTGCCAGTTCTACAATGCGCTGGGTATCAACGCCATTTACCAGGTGGTCAATTTTTTTTGCAGTATGGGCCATGATATTTCTCCTAAGGTGTTTGGTGGTTTAAATCGACTTATCGTGTCGATGGAGAAATATTATGCAAACACTGTTTACCCTTATACGTCTTGGAATGTAGTAAACCACTACAAAATCTGTAGTAGACTATTTGATACCTGCAACGACTGATGGCTGGGAGGCACTATGGACTATGGGCAGTTCTGTCCCATCGCCAAGGCGACCGAATTACTCGGTGAGCGCTGGATGCTACTTATTCTACGCGAACTGTTCCTTGGTTCACATCGGTATAGTGAACTCCAACGCGGCCTGTCTCGAATATCACCCTCACTGTTAACCAAGCGACTGAAGCAACTCGAAGATGCCGGCATTGTTGTGCGTAAGACACAGCACGGCCGTAAAGGACATCAATATTTCCTGACACCTGCCGGCAAGGAACTAAAACCACTGATAGAAAATCTTGCTGTATGGGGTATGCGTTGGGCGCGTGGTCAATTGCGTGAGGAAGAACTTGATGTTGAATTTCTTATGTGGGACATCCAGCGTCGCCTGCAGATAGACGAACTACCGGATGGCGAAACCATATTCTGTTTTATCTTTAACGACATTAAACGCTACAACAACTGGTGGCTCATCGTGCGCGCCGACAGTGTCGACCTCTGTACCGATAATCCGGGAATGGACGTTGATCTTTATATCCGCAGTTCACTCCGTACCATGGTGGAAGTCTGGGAGGGGGACTTGGCTCTGCAGGCTGCATTAGATGATGAGCGAATAGATACGCAAGGCAATAAACAGCTGTCAAAAACCATGTTGAGTTGGTTTGGCATCAATCCATATGCGGATGTTCGTCCTGGTGATCCAGCCTTGACCAGGGTTGCTGCAGACGATTGATTATAAAATGAAGCCGGTAGGTTGGGGTGAGGAATGAACCCCAACATCACGTTAATCACGAATGCAAACCCGTTGGGATTCCTGTAATTATAACCAACTCGCCAACGGCAATTATCGCGCATAATAAACAAAGGATTGCGAAACATGCGCTACCGACGTGCAGATGTGAAAGGCGGCACCTATTTTATACAGAGGCGAGTGACTGGAACGTCATGGCTAACGATATCGAATCCGGTTATGGGGGGCGAATGGAATTTAGTTGGAGTTAACGGGCTTATCTCAACCAACGGGCTGTCGTAAATATTAAGTCGGAGAAAAGAAATGGATCACGACCTGGAGTCAAATAAACAAAATGCTATTGCATTTTATCGCACCGCTTACCTGGGAGATCCGTCCAGGGCTGTCAAGGATTATGTCGGTGCAGAATACATACAGCACAACCCACTGGTTGGGGATGGCAAGCAGGCGTTCATCGACTACTTCGAAGAAATGGCACGGGATTATCCTGATAAAAGCATCGAATTTGTCAGAGCAGTGGCCGAGGATGATTTGGTGGCGCTTCACACTCATCAGACATGGCCAGGCAATGAACAATACGTGACAATGGATTTTTTCCGTTTTGACGATAACGGAAAAATTGTTGAGCATTGGGATTCAATACAGGAGGTTCCAGGTGAAACAAGGAATGGAAACCCAATGTACTAGACAAACAGATGACAGCTACATGGTCATACCTGCGAAGGACGAAATGCCGGGCCTAATCTGGGTGTCACAGGCCACGAATGCTCATTGACAGGTTTTGTCGGTAGCAAGCCAGCTCGGAACATTATTTTTCTCCCACCGACTTTCATAGTGGGTCGAAGAGTGATTAAACCAGCCGATATATTTTTCTTCTACGCCACTCCAATTGGCGGGAAATCTGTTTCCACCCCCGTCCGCAAGAACCACAAGATCCAAATGGACCCGCAGTGAGAATATCGATTGGTAATTTTCAGGTTTCGGGCTATACCGGTGGGGGTGAGCCGGGGTTGACAGCAGGATCATTCTGCCGAAGGGAATACCGCTGGATGCTATGAATCCAATGTTAGCCCCATGGCTATGGGCAACGATATTCAGACAAGCCTTTTTGTTTTTAGTTGCCCAAGTCGCGAGTTCTGTGGCGGCCTGTTTACGCGCATCGTGACTCCAGGTTCCCGTCCATGCGAAAGGTTTGTTACCAATGTACAGGTCATCCATCTGTACCTCATGTTCCAGGTACTCAAAGAAAGGGTAGCCGTTCCGCCACCAGTTTTCATCGTTAGCCCAGGTGCCATGAATCACCAAGGTAGAATGCGGGTTTTCTGTTGGATCTGAGCCTGGCTTCTGCTCCTCTGTCAGCTTTTCGAGTGCTGAGTCTTTTGCTTTGAATCGGGCCAGAAGCGTGGTGGCAAGAAGCGACAATCGCTGGTCCTTTAGCTGCGTCCCGCGCCTGAGCTCTTCCAGGGCTTCCTGTTCGCCGTCGGTGAGTACGATCAGCAGTGGTGCTGAAGCGATGCGAATGAGCGGGTCTGGATGAACGAACGATATCGCCGCCAATTTTGTGATGTCCTCCAGGTTTGGCTGCTCGCCTATTTTACTGGCAATGCTTCGCTGCATGTCTATGAGCCGATCGGGGAGTATCCTGTAGACCTCTTGCTGGATATCGATCTCGTCACGTATAGCCGTTAGTGCACGCGGGAGTATGTCTTTGTTAAGTTCCGCTACGCCGTAAAGGCGCTCTGTCAGCCCAATGGCTTTCAGGTCACCAGGTGGCACCATGTCGTCTTGCCTGATCCCTTCTATTGGACTCAGCAGATTCAGGAGAACAAGGAGGAACGCTGCCTGAGTCTGATCTTCACGGACCCGGATGTCTCCGTGGTAGCTCTCCAGGTAATGACTTGGATTATCGAGTGTCGGATAGTTGGTGTAATATTGCGCCCCAGCCGGTAGTGCCGAAAGCAAGCCAATCAAATAAACGAGTAATTTGATTCTGGTCATTGAGCTCTTCCTTGATCGCTTCTCCGGTTATGGTCGCAATCCCCTCCCGATGCCGAACGCTCCCATCCCCATTAGTGGTATTGTGGATAAGAGTGATAGCACCGGGCTGATCTTTTTGTTGGATCTTGTAACCGGCTTCCGACTATTTATCCATAGAAAATCAAACCGGTTGCACTGAATTATAGTTAACATGGCCAGGACTTTTGGTATTGATGTTCGGCAGCGGTTGTCCGGTTCAACACGGAAAACGGGGCAGATTTATTTTCTTGCCTATGCCTGCCGCTCTACACGGTGTTGTCTTATCGCAATAGATTTCTGGAGAGACCTTCATCGCCCATTGAAATGCTATGGTTACCGGTATCGGACAAATTTGATTAACCGAACCTGACAGGAGCAAACAGATGAACGACGACAAGTTCAATATGGATATGCGTAAATTTCTGAAAAAGGTTGGTGTTACCTCGCAACGGGAAATTGAAAACGCCGTGAATCAGGCCATGAACTCGGGTGCGATCAAGGGTAACGAAAACTTCAAGGTCAAGATGACCCTGGAAATCGCGGAGTTGGGTCTGACCTGGGTGGTTGATGGTGAAATTTCCCTGGAATAGTCGACAACGACCTGTCACTGTGACCAAGTAGTTTAAACAATTATTTGCTGTTCAATGGCAGCTGGGTGCGGCATGTGCGAGATTACGCAGGAATCCAGGGCATGGGGTTGGGTTGCGCCTTGCAAACATTCCTCAAGGGGCGCTGGCGCCTTTCGATATGATTATGTGGTCAAGTAAAACAGGTCGGCGCTCCAAGCCCGGCTGGAAGTATCGAATACTGCGCTGGATCTTCTTGCTCTTGCTGGGTGTTGCCTTCCTTGGCGTGCTGGCGGTATTGCCCTGGCGCTGGATGGCTCTGCCCACCAGCGCCTTCATGTTGGCCGAACGCTGGCAGTCTGATAGCGAGATTGACTATCGCTGGACCCCGTTTGAGCGAATCTCTCCGCAACTGGCGATTGCCGTTGTCGCGTCCGAGGACCAGAAATTTCCCGTGCACTATGGCTTTGATCTGGATTCGATCATGGATGCCTTGTCGTCCAGACAGAAAAGAGTCCGGGGCGCCAGCACCATTAGCCAGCAGGTTGCCAAGAACCTGTATCTTTGGGGAGGCCGCAGCTATTTGCGCAAGGGGATTGAAGCCTACCTGACGCTGTTGATTGAGAGTCTCTGGCCCAAGCAGCGCATACTGGAGGTCTACCTGAACGTGGCCGAATTTGCTCCCGGTATTTACGGGGCCGAGGCGGCGAGCCAGCGCCTGTTTGGCAAACCCGCCAATCGACTTACGCTGCATGAGAGTTCATTGCTGGCAGCGGTGTTGCCGAATCCCAAGCGCATGCGGGTGACACCGCCATCTGATTACGTAAGCAATAGAGCACAGGATATTCGCCGGGAAGTGCGCCGCTTGGGTGGCCCACCTTACCTGACTTTTTTGCAATAGGTTGGCAGGCCACCCGGACAAGGAAAAAGAGCGGCAGGGCAATATTTCTGCGAGCGTTTGAATCCAGGTTTCCTATATTTGGTTACATAAGCCGATCGGATGTGTAAGACCAGCCTGGCGGGAGGTCGCCAATGGATAGATGGTTTTTATTCCTATTACTCATGCTTGTCTTTCCCTTGTACCCAGCCATTGCGACCGACAGTGCGGTCGGTCGCGCGCATCTTGAGCGAGGCAATTACGTTGCGGCCTACCGGGAGTTCAGGGGATTGGCGGAGCGTGGATATCCCGTTTATCAGAATGTCATCGCCGGGATGCATGCCGAGGGAAAAGGGGTGCCCAGAGACCTGGTTCTGGCACACGTCTGGTACTCGCTCTCGGCAGCCCAGGGGGATACGGAGGGAGTGGCAGGGAAAGAACGGCTGGAAAAAACGTTGACCGATGATCAGTTGATGACATCCAGGCGACTTGCCCGGGAGTATGCCGGAAGGTATCTCGCACCGTACAGAACAAGCGGTGACTGGCGACTCTGATTATCCAAGTCTGAGCCCGTGGGTTTGTCAAATCCGGGCTGGGCCGGCACCTCTGGACCGGGCGCGGGGCTGAAAGTGTGGGTCGAAAAACAGGCATATTAACCACAAAATAGTAGGGTTTATTCCGTTGTGCTTTGTTGATATCGGCAATATCTTGTGGAATACGCCTCGGCAAATAGCTGCCTTTTTCCAGTGGCAAGTAAGTTGCCCATAGGAATAAAATCGACGCGTGCGCCACTCAGTGGAGCCCCACTCGGGCAATATCCTGTGCTCAAATCCTGCGAACCTCATAGCGTAACCTTAACGGTGGCTTCTGAGAGATATGCTGTTATTCTCTTCCGTACACCACCAGCGCCGCTTCGCGGGCACCGATGGCAGTGTCACCGGCGTTTGCAACATTGCCCCTGTAGGCAAACTGAGTACACGCATGTTGATGATGGCTACCCGGTAAATTTTTTACGCTTAGGGCGGCTCAATTCAGAAATATGAAGCGCGAGAACATGGTTATACGTCATATTTTTTTCTGGTTTGTGCTTATGCTAGTCGCTATCGGTAATGGTTTGCTGAGGGAGGCAACCTATGGCAAGCGAGTAGCAGAACTGGCTGCTCACCAGATTTCTACCCTGACAGGTATATTATTTACCGGTCTCGCCGTTTGGGTATTTTCCCGCATCTGGCCCCTGAAATCGCTGACCCAGGTCTGGATGGTTGGCCTCTCATGGCTGCTTCTCACTCTTATCTTTGAGTTCTCTTTTGGTCACTATGTTGCGGGACACTCCTGGGCGAGATTGCTCCAGGACTACAATCTCTTGGCAGGCCGGGTTTGGGTGGTCTTTTTGCTGTGGGTGGCGATTATGCCATACATCTTCTACAAAACAGGGCGAACCCAGGCGTGACCAATGGATCCCGCTGTTCACCGCGTGCACTGAATGATGCAAATCACTGATCTTGTATAGCCATTCAGGATTCCGGTTTTTCATCCATATAAAAATGTGTTTGTTCAAATTAAATTATCTGATAGTCTTCTTAGGCAGTATGGTTATAAAAATATAAAATAACTACTATCTTCCACCTTCACTTTTCCATACACGCTACCAAAGCTATCGATCGAAAATAGCTTGGAAAGTAACTCCTGGCCGCCGCACAGGATTGCTTGTGGAAAAGTGCGGCATAAAAAGTCCAGTGGAGGATAACTGTGAAGAAAATACTACTGATTTCTTTATCTGTTTTATTGCCTTTGTGTGCGAAAGCTTCAGGTGATATTGGAATAGCTGCAAAAGGTGGTTTTCCAGAATATTTGTTTCTGGAGAAGGTGAATGAGTCTGAGGCCCATTCAACGGCAGTGATGATATCAAAATCACTTGCTATTGGCAGACTGGTGATATTTGCCCAGATGGGAAAACTGACTGATCCGACCCTCGGCGATAAAGGCTTCAGTGGCGATGTGTTTGCTGATCAGTGGAAATCTGCACTTGAGGCGGAATTTATGGATGCCTCTCCTACGCAACAGCGCATCATTGACAAGCTGATATGGGCCGGAAAGTTGAGTATGGATAATAATCAGGACCGGCTGAATGTGCAGGGAGTCAAATGGAAACATTTCCTGCCAGCCAAGTGGGCGAGAGAGACCGGTCTGATGTTTAACTCCAGGACGGGTATTGTAACCAAACAGCCTTCCGTCAATTACCGACACCCAAGTAATGCTCCGGATTTAAAGGAAATAGAAGTACTTACCGAGTTTGTGAATGCCGGTACGGAGGCAAAACCCAAAGGCGAGTTTGCAATGATGGGAAAGCAGAAGGTCTACCGGTATTTTGATCCGATTAATCTCATGCCACCCTGTTTGGCTTGCCACGGAAAACCGAAAGGTGAACTCGATATGCTGGGTTTTGAAAAAGACGGATTCGATGCCGGTGATGTGATTGGCCTGATCAGTGTCTCGGTGGCTGTAGAGTAATAGACTATCAGCGAACGTTACCGGGTTATCATTTGATGCGGTGCTGTTTACACGTCATTTGATAGCCTGGTAAGTCGAGCCTTCTTGGCGAAGCCCTGTAGGAGTGCGGAATTACCATGAATTTTCATTACAGCAGCAGACCGTCAGGGTAGTGACGTCTGCCGCTGCAAAATGGAAGTTTAACTACCGGCACCAGGTCCCTTGAATCCAGCCCGGGCAGTTTTTGCTTTCTCCATTGATAACTTGGCTTCTTGAGTGGTCAATGCCTGGACGGTTTTCAGGTTGGTGACGCCACCAGATGACCCTGCGATCATCAATCCGGCCAGGACATCAGTCAAACTGTCACCTTCGGCGATGACCAAAAAGTCGTATTCGCCAGTGGTAACATAGTACTGAAGGAGTTTGGCGCCGACTGATTCCATAAGACCGGCTACAGCTTTTTTTCGATCCTCGGGATTACTAACCATTCCCTTGATCGCCTGGCCGGTGTAGTTGCCTTGTGTGATAAAAATACTCATCAGTGTTTCCTTATTCCTAAATGAAAAACTACCGAAAGAGCGGGTTGTTACAGGGTCTCGCCAATCTCATTTACGCTTGGCGTTTCTCTTGCCGTTCCTGATTCCTGCTGCGCCCTCATATCATCGTCGGTCCGATCAATGTTGTTTAAGTCATTCTCGGTAGATATAGCTGGAGGGGTGTCTGCGTAACTAAAGACGGCACTGCAGTGGTTAAACTGTAGTACGAAAGACCGGAATAACAACATTAATAAAAACAGGGTAAGAGTGGATGAACTCTTGGCGTCCCATCCACCATCCTCTGCCACATCCCGAAGCGTGGGGGTGAACAACAGTAGGCTATGGATGGTGTTCTTTTAATGGATCAGGCAGGTGAGCGGTAAGAAAGGTTTCAAGGCCGCGCATATAGTTATCCCCGCTGACAATAAATCCCGTGTTATGGTCGCCCCTGAGTTCCAGGAAGGTTCGCGGCGGATGTGCCGCTTCATAGAGTGACTGGCCGTGTCGATAGGGGATGATCTCATCCTCCCGGCTATGTATCACTTGCACCGGACAATGCACTTCAGCCAGATAATTCCGTGTGTTGTATTGCAGTCGGGAAAGCAATCTGGCCGGCAGCCACCAGTACAACTCGGCCGCCAGTTCCGGTACCGAGATAAAGGCAGACTCCAGAATAAGTGCGCCGGGTTGCACGCGTGCAGCGAGCCAGGCTGCCAATGCGCCGCCGAGTGATCGACCGAACAGTACGATTCGATCAGGTGATTCGCCCCGGATGTCCACCAGATGATGCCATGCCGCCAGGGCGTCCAACTGGGTTCCCCGCTCGCCGGGTTGTCCCTGGCTTTGTCCATAGCCACGGTAATCAAAGATCAGGACGTTGAGTCCCAGTTGATGAAAGATCTGCAATGATTCCAGCCGGTGGGAGATATTACCCGCGTTGCCATGGAAGAACAGCAGGGTTCCGCGCGCGCGCTCGGTGGGAATATACCAGCCATGCAGGTCCACGCCGTCGTCGGTCAGCAGCCGCACATCTTCATGGATCAGGCCGATATCACGTGGGCTGGCGGTGAGTTCCCGTGATGGCATGCCGGGCAAATAGAGCAGGCTGGATTGATTGAGATAAACGATGAGCAGTAAGACAGCGTAAATGCCGGCCGCTATCAGTATCACGTTCAACATGGTCCCGGATTTCCTGGATTGATCCATAAGAGCAGCATAGCGGAATCCTTACCCTGTGTGTGGTCGACGTAGAGAGGCCGGGTTTGTTGGAGGGGGGCGATTCCAGGAAGTTTCAAAATAGAGAGATTGGAGGGTTACAGGAAGTGCCATGGGTAAAACCGGCTGCCATACATGGTTGATAACTGTACCGGGGGCTTTAATATTGCTGTGTGTTATTTATGGAAATTGATTGACAATATTCGCACGGTTATTTGCAGAGAGAAAAAACAGGGCATCTTCTATGAAATATTCCAGACTGGGCAGCAGTAATCTTAGGGTATCCCGGGTGTGTCTGGGCACCATGACCTGGGGTACCCGGAACAGTCAGCAAGATGCCAATGCACAGATAGAGTACGCCCTGTCCCAGGGGATCAACTTTATCGATACGGCGGAGATGTACGCCATACCGCCTACGGCAAAGACCTATGGAACGACAGAAACCCTTATAGGTAACTGGATCGCGGCCAATTCAACCCGGCGTGGCGAGTTTGTTCTTGCCAGCAAGATCGCCGGTAACGGCCTGGAATACATCCGCAAGGGCGGCGATATTACCGGTGAGGCGGTCATCGCTTCGGTGGATGCCTCTTTACGGCGATTGCAGACGGATTATATCGACCTGTACCAACTGCACTGGCCCAATCGCACCTCCCCCCACTTTGCCAAACATCATCCAGGGATGCTGCGTTTCACGGAAGTGGAGGCAACGGTCCATTCCCGGCAGATGCTGGAGATTTTGCAGGCGCTTGATGCCTGTGTTAAAGCGGGAAAAATCCGCCACTTTGGACTCTCTGACGATACCCCCTGGGGCATCAATGAGTATATCCGTCTCAGTGAGCAGCATGATCTTGTACGCGTGACTTCGATTCAGAATGAATTCAATCTGCTACATACCAAGGACTGGCCCTATCTGATCGAAAACTGCGTGCACGCCGATGTGGCCTATCTGCCCTGGTCACCGCTGGCGGGTGGGGCGTTGACAGGGAAGTATATTGATGGTGCCCGGCCTCCAGGTACCCGCTGGAGCAAAATGCAGCGTAATGGATTGTTTCGGGATACCGGAGTGAGCAATAGTGCGATAAAGGCTTATGCCGAAGTGGCGACCCGGCACGGGCTTGTTCCCGCCCAGATGGCACTGGCTTGGTGTAATCAGGTGGATGGCGTGACCTCTACTATCATCGGTGCCACTTCAATGGATCAGCTGCGGGAAGATATCGCCGCATTTGCACTCTGTTTAAGTGAGGCTGTACTGAATGATATTGCATCGGTCCATCGGCAGTACCCGGTGCCATTCTGAAAGTGGCCGCATTTCTGCTCCGGCTTGACCTAACTTTTATCCACCAACACAGTTGAAGCCGAATGAGGTGAGACGGGCCATATGCACAGCCGTAGTTCTGTTATGGATCAAACCTTCCCCTGTATCGGGATCTGCTACTATTGATACCTAAGGCAGATCCCAATACAGGGGATGAGGTAATGCGGGTGCTCTCATGAATAGTATCGGGCCAAATAAGCAGCAGTATTCGTCAGCCATCAACAATAAGATCGGTTCATTACCTCTGTTGCCATCCGTCGTCTCACAACTGCTGGTATTGAGTCCGGATGATGATGACTTTCTTGATCAGGTATATCACCTGGCCAGGCAGGACCCAACCTTTTCCATCAGGCTGGTCCAGTATGCCGCAAAGACCTGCAAGTCCAGTCAGATGGCGGAGAAGTTCAGTCTTAAACATGCCATAGCCAGACTCGGCTCCCGGCAAATCGCCAGTATCGTCGCCAGCCTGTCCTTGATGGACTCCTTTGAACCGCGTAATCAGAGTGACCGAAATCTCTGGGTTCACTCAGTACAAGTTGCGGTAATTGCGAAAAAGCTGGTGGAGGTGATGCCCGATCTGCATCTGGAAAGTGAAATCATCTACCTCGGAGCGCTGTTGCATGATATCGGGCGATTCATCATTTTTCAGGCCGTTCCGGAGGGTCCTTCCCGTATTGATGAAAATCGCTGGTCGACGCCTGCCGCGCTACTCGATGCTGAGATGAAAACCTGCGGTATCGATCATGTTCGGGTCGGAGCCGATGCCTGTGTGCATTGGGAGATACCCAAGGCGATAACTGATATTGTTGCCAATCACCACAACTATAATCTGCCGACTGATGCGTTGGATGAGCGATTGCTGCGCCTGCGTGTCGATATCATTCAGATCGCGGATTTTTACAGTGTCTATCTGATGAACCAGCCCGTTATGGTACCGGATGAGATTGAACAGGAAGAGGGATATGAAGAAAAACAGATTGAAATACTGGCCGCAGAGCTTGCTGAAGTGATCTTGTCCACCGGCTCTGTACTGCCGGAAAAATACCGATCAATAATCCCCAGAACATTGATTGTTCAGCGGGAAAATATACTTGTTGAAACCGGGAAAATCCTGGATGCGTTGGGGCTTCAGGAGTAGACGGCAAACGGTGTGATGCGGTATGTCTGAAGTTAAAACGGTAGGGCTTTTTCTATTAACCGCGCTGGCGGAAATTGTTGGCTGCTATCTGCCGTATCTCTGGCTTAACCAGAATAGATCCCCCTGGTTACTTGTTCCTGCCGCACTTAGTCTCTCCCTGTTCGCCTGGCTGCTTACGCTGCACCCGACGGCGGCCGGACGAGTATACGCGGCATACGGCGGTGTTTATGTGTTTGTGGCCATTCTCTGGCTCTGGGCCGTTGATGGCGTTCAGCCTACGTCCTGGGATCTGGTGGGTTCGGCTGTTGCATTGACCGGTATGGCGATAATCATGTTTGCCCCGCGGTATGGCTGAAACATCAGGGTCTGGCAATGTTCTATAAAAGTACATTGCACGTTATGCCACCCTGCGGTGGCTCTTAATATCACGCGGATCGCGTTATCGATTTACCGGTCAGATTAATTCATTTTATGGAGATCTATGACACAACAAGAAGCTGTATTCATTGGTCCGCCGGTTACATACAAGCAGGACGATACACCCAGGCGGGTCGGCTTCGAGCTGGAGTTCACCGGCCTGACACTTGATCAGACGGAGACGGCACTGGTGTCTTCACTGAAAGGTGTTGTAGAGAGCATATCGGTAGCGGAGCGGAAATTACATGTAGAGGATCTGGGTACGTTTAATATCGAGCTGGACTGGGAATTTCTCAAGCGTACAGCGGCGAGGAGTGAGCAGGCGGAGGAGGGCGGTGACTGGGTCGATCTGCTGAGTCAGGCGGCGACCCTGCTGGTGCCAATGGAGGTGGTTTGCCCGCCGATTCCGATTGCGGATCTAGGGGCTCTGCTACCCATGGTTGACGCCCTGCGCCAGGCCGGGGCCATCGGGACCGAACATTCCCCGATTGCTGCCTATGGGGTTCATGTGAATACCGAAATTCCGAGTCTCGATGCCGGCACACTGAACGCCTATCTGCGTGCCTTTGCACTCCTGCAGTGGTGGCTGGTTGACGATCTGCAGGTTGATGTGACACGTAAAATCAGCCCCTACATTGATTTGTTTCCACAAGCCTATCTGGAACAGTTGTTTTCCCGGTCTGAACCGACACTGGATCAGGTTTTTTCTGACTATCTTCAGCATAATGCCACGCGCAACCGTGCCCTGGATATGCTGCCAATACTGTCTGACATAGACAATGACCGCGTGCGCCGTGCCGTGGATGATCCGAAGATCAAGTCAAGGCCCGCTTTTCATTATCGGCTTCCCGATTGTCATGTCGAGAAGGCTGACTGGACATTGGTAGATCCCTGGAATAACTGGTTGGTGGTCGAACGCCTGGCCAACCAGAGGAGTGCATTGGATGAGTTGTCGTCTGCCTTCCTTGCGGCGGAACGGCCAGTGATTGGCGTAGGGCGTTCGAGCTGGGTTGAGTTTATTGATCAATGGTTAAGAGACCACGAGTTGGTGTAACCGGCAATGCACGACGCTGGTCTCCCAGTTGGTGGTGCACCCGGTTTGCATTACGCCTGGCCGGTGGCGTGCCGGAACGGATCAGTGTGCGCCACCAGTTCAGCGGCGATTCTCCAGACGCATTGATTATTGGCGGTGGAGACGATATTGCACCGGAACACTACAACGGTGATATCAACGCCATGGTCAAAGCGGATCCGGAACGTGATCGTCTGGAGATCGGCTGGATAAAGTATGCACTGGAGAAGCACATACCACTGCTGGGGATCTGTCGTGGCGCCCAACTGATCAACGTGGTATTAGGCGGTACCCTGCACCAGGATATCCGTCAGTTGCGCAAACTCACTTACAACCGGCCTGGTCTGTTACCCACCAAGCAGGTGCGGCTGGCAGAAGATTCGAATATTGCCTCGGTGTGCGGAAAGATCCATCTCAGGGTTAACAGTCTGCACTATCAGGCAATCAAAGAGCACGGTCCCGATCTCAGGGTTGTGGGTTGGGACCTGGACCAGATTACCCAGGCTGTTGAATCGACCACCGGATGCAGAATCATTGGCGTACAGTGGCATCCGGAATACCTGTTCTACCTGCCGTCCCAGTTTGCGCTGTTTCGCTGGTTGCTGCAGGATACGGCATGATTCTTTCGTACCTGCTGTTGTTCAGCTCCGCCTTTCTGGCGGCCACCATTCTTCCGTTCTATTCTGAGGTGGTTCTGTTCGCCCTGTTGCGCGATGGCGGTGATCCCATCGTGCTGGTGAGTATTGCCACGCTCGGTAATACCTTGGGGGCCGTGGTCAATTGGCTATTGGGCTGGTACCTGCTGCACTTTCAGGACCGACGCTGGTTCTATTTCAAGCCGGCACAGATCGAACGGGCCCAGCGCTGGTTTCAGCGTTACGGTTTCTGGACCCTGTTGCTCGCCTGGATGCCGGTGGGGGGGGATGCCCTGACCCTGATTGCCGGCATCATGAAGGTCCGTCTCTGGCTGTTCCTGCTGCTGGTGGGCACTGGCAAGGCGCTACGCTATATTTCGGTAGTCTATCTGACTGCCTGGGCCCCGGTGTAAAAACTCAACGAACTAAAGTAGCGGTAGTTCCTCTTGGGTAGATGGGCAATCCTGTTTTTTAGCAAAACGCATACTGAGGTTTTCCACAATTCTGTTGCTACGGCAAACCAGTACAATAGCGATTGAAAATAAATTTGGGGGTTAAATGAATATGAAAAGAAGAATTGGTGCAATCTGCCTGGGCGTCCTGCTGTCAAACACTCTGCCGGCTGATGAGGTATCCCGAACGATCAATATCAAGCGCCTCTCCCTGGAGACGGCCCAGGAGATTGCCCATGGTGCGATCGAGGCGTGTCGTAAGGAGGGCATTCAGATAGGCGTCACGGTCGTTGACCGTGAGGGCACAACACAAGCCGTGCTGCGGGACACAATCGCCGCGCCCATTACCTTGGAAATCAGTCGGCAGAAGGCCTTTACGGCGGTCAATTTCAATGCCGCTACTTCACAACTGGTTTCCCGTGCCAATACACCGATTGGTCGTGTCGAAGGACTGGTGATGTCTGCCGGTGGCCTGCCGGTTCAGGCTGGCGGCATGCTGCTCGGTGGCGTGGGGGTCAGCGGTGCGCCCTCCGGTGAAACTGACGAGGCCTGTGCCCAGGCCGGCATCGACAAGGTCGTGGATGATCTTGAGATGTCCATGTAAGCCAGTATGTCGGCACGCCGGTCATCACATTACCGATGGTTAATCAGGAGAGCTCATGGGGGTAGTGCTATGGATGATGGGGGCCTTGTTCTCTTTCTGCCTGATGGCGGTGGGTGCTCGTGAGCTGTCGGGAGAGATCGATACCTTTCAAACACTGTTTTTCCGCAGCCTGATCGGCCTGATTTTCATCACCCTGATTATCTACAGTACCGGGCGTGTTGCTCTTTTTTCCACCCGGAGAGGTGCCCTGCATATCGGCCGAAACCTGTTCCACTTTGGCGGACAGTATGGCTGGTTCACCGGTATCGGATTATTGCCGCTGGCGGAGGTGTTTGCTCTTGAGTTTACCGTACCGATATGGACCCTGTTGTTCGCTGCCTTGTTTCTGAAGGAGGGGCTGACGGCCAAAAAGATCCTGGCCATTTTGTTCGGAATTGCTGGTGTCCTGGTGATTGTCAGGCCGGGTTCGGAGATATTTGATCTCGCTTCACTGATTGTGATCGCCGCGGCGATCTGCTATTCCGTCGCCCATGTCTCCACCAAGGCTCTTTCGAATACCGACCATCCCCTGACGGTGCTGTTCTATATGTGCCTGGTGCAACTGCCGGTCGGCTTGTTGCTTTCCCTCTCCTCCTGGCGCCTGCCGGATCCCCTCCAGTGGTTGTGGCTGTTGCTGGTGGGTATTACCGCCCTGACTGCACATTACTGCATTACCCGGGCGATGCAACTGTCCGAGGCCGGTATTGTGGTGACACTGGATTTTCTTCGCCTGCCGCTGATTGCGGTAGTCGGTGTGTTGTTTTATCACGAGGCGTTTGATGTCGCGTTGATGCTGGGTGCAGGATTGATGCTGCTGGGAAATCTGCTGAACGTGTATCAACAGAAGGCGGATGCTCCACGCATCCTCCGCGGTGGCCAGGACTAGCGGGACATTACCAAAAACCGGATGGCATAAACTGCTCCGGCTTCAGGCGCTTTTGTGCTAAATTTGTCCGGTCATTGTTGTGGATATAGCGAAGCCCTATGAGCGGAATGCCAGTTAAAAAACCAGTTTTATCACTTTGCATGTTATTGATTGCGCTTGTCTTTCACCATTCCGGGCTCCATGCGGCCAAGATGTATAAGTGGGTGGATGAGGACGGCGGCGTCCACTTCAGCCAGACGCCACCGCTGAACAATGAAACACCGGTGGCACAGGATCAGGTTCAGGTCCACCAGACCTCCGGGGCCGTGCTGGTTCCCGCCCTGGTTGATGATCAGCTGTATTGTGGCGAGTTGAAGTTGCCGCTGGAAACAGACCGACAGCGATTGTCGGTCAAACGGCTGAACGATCAAATCAAGCACTGGAGCCAGTCGCTGGAGCGCTCAACACAGGCTCTGGAGCAGTTTCTGGCGCCTAAAAAGCGCTCCAGGTACACATCCTCCTATCAGAAAAAGAGCACATTCAACGAAGATCTGGCACGCTATCAGAAACCGGTGAATGAGTACCAGTGTGCCATCGAGTGGGCCAATGGAAAAATGGACCAGGTACGCGAAAGTGAGTCTGCCCATGCAGAGGCACGATCCAAAGCCAGGCAGGATCTGGATGTGGCCACGGCGCAAATGTACCGAATTTGTGGTGATGAACCGGAAAAATATAACGAATACGGCAAGAAACGTGAACGTTATCTGGAGTGGCGCCGGTGCACCCGAAAACACAGTGAAGTGGTGCGGGAGATGCGTGACCGGTTGCGCGCCGTTGAGCGCAATATTTATTGACCTCTGGAGAGCAAGCTGATGATCACATCGATTATTTTACTGAATGTCGTCCGTACCCGGATCAATGAGATTGCGGAACAGTTGGCCGGGATGGATGAGGTATCCGAGGTCTACTCGGTGACCGGCAACTATGATCTGGTGGCCATTGTGCGTGTTGAGCACAATGATGATCTGGCTCGACTGGTGACCGATCAACTGGTCAAGATCGACGGCATCGAAAAGACCGATACCATGCTGGCATTCAAGGCTTACTCCAGACACGATCTGGAAGCGATGTTCTCACTCTGATTTCAACACAAAGCCTGTTCAAATTAATACTCCGGGTTGGGCTATGATTAATGCCTCTCTTAGCAGTTGAGCGTTAATCGGATCAGGAGAACAGGTGATGAGTGAACCCGTACGTGCAGCAGATAGCCCCTTTGCGGTTGAGGTCGAACAGGGCAAGACCTACTACTGGTGTGCCTGTGGCCGGAGCGCAACCCAACCCTTCTGCGATGGTTCGCATAAGGTGACAGAGTTCCGCCCGGTGAAATATGAGGCTGTAGAGTCAGGAACTGTCTACTTTTGCGGCTGCAAGGGGTCGCAGAATAAACCCCTGTGTGATGGCAGTCATAAGAAAACCTGAAAATCCATCTTTCCCGGCCATATTCAGGCGACTCCATTTCTGAGCCGATGGCGGGCGCGAATCCCGCCCGGTTTGCTTACGATCAATTCGTATTGATTCGATCTCAGCCTATAATTGCCGAATCGTTATAGGTGGAGCTTATATGAACAGTTTTGGAACCCTGAAGATTTTTGCCACCGCCCTGATGGTCAGCGTGCTGGCCGGGCCGGTTATCCAACGACTGCTACCCGATTGGGCGACGCTGGCGGAGAGCGTCGGATCGGGCGGTGCCTGGTTCGCCTCGATCATGTACCACATTGTTTACGGGATCATCATCGGCGCTGCAGCGGCGTTGGCGGTGACTCTGCTTGGCCGATTCGGCAAGTTTTTGACCCTGCCCGGTGCGGCGATTGCGGCGCTGGTCACTGTTGTGCTGTTTGATGCCGGATTTGTGCTGTTCAAGCCAAAGGTGGAGACTTTCGCCTGGCTGGCGCTGATTCTGGCGCTGATCAGTTTTGCCGCCCATACCCTGATGACCTTCATTCCGATTGGCCAGCATGCGGGGGATGATAACCGGGAACTGCCGGGGTAAATCCTGCCCCTCCCGGTTTGTCGCTTTGAAAAATCAGGTGCTGCCGCCCCGGTAGCGGATCGACCGCAAACAGAAAAACACTATCCCGCCAGTGTGCCGAATTCACGATCGGCGAAAAATCCCTGCGGATCTTTCAGCATCAGGATGCTGTCCTGGATCGCCTTCAAATGATGGAACTCTTCGTGGGCCAGTTGGGTATAGAAGTTTTTCTCAAACAGATCGGTGACGGCTTCCGCCCGCTCGGCATAGAAATTCTCGCCCTTGCGCTCGAACTCGGCGGCCTGCTCAAGCGCCGCGATATCGTCAGCATCCAGATGCTGTTTTTCATCCAGTTCGGCCAGGGCGTTGGTGAAGATGGTTTTGTACGCATCCCCAGTTTCTTCGGCCACGGGGGGGTGCTCTGGCCAGACGCCGGATTGTTCCAGGGTGTGGTAGATCTCGCGGATGCGCCGGATGTGGCCCTCCTCGGACTTGCGCAGATATTCAAACATATTGCGTCCGATTTCACTGGTAGCTTTGTCGCGGGAAGCCTGGTAGTAGGCCATACCCTCTTTTTCCAGTTGCATGGCCCGTTTGAGGGCGTTTAGTCGTACATCCAGCATCGTTCTGTCTCCGGTCAGACGGGAAGAGTCATAACCCGGCATGTGAATATGCTTCTTTATTCAGCGCCGAATATCGTAATCTGTATCAGTTTTACACGGTTTGCCATCAACTGGCAAAGGAACTGTTTGGGTGATGTAGGGCTCCGATCCCTTCTGCGCCTTCGATTTCTATTTCTCCCCCAGGGCTCGAATGGTCTGCATGAAGTCCTTTGCAAACTGTTCGCCATCCAGCTTGGCAAAGTCGAGCTGGTACTTTCCATTGATGATCAATGCGGGCACGCCAGTCAGCTCCGCCTGATCGAACAGGCGCCTTGACCGTTCGATCAGTATTGAAACCTCCTGGCTGTTCATCTGCTGCTCCAGGGCTTCCCTAGTGATACCGGCGTCGCTGAACAGGTCGGCCACTTCGTCCAGTGTCGGATAGCGCTTTTCATTGCGCTTGTCGGCGTAGATTTTGAACACCCGATCATAGTGGGATTCCTTTACCCCCAGGGCCTCCATGGCGTAATAGATTCGCGCCTCGATCTCCCAGCGCTGGTTTGGCGCCGCCGGGATGGTGATGAACTGGATATCCTGGTTGTCCTGCCTGAATGCCTTGACCAGGGGTTCCAGGCTGTAGCAATGGGGGCAGCCGAACCAGAAAAATTCCACCACATAGGGCGCGCTGGCGCCCAGTTCATCGGCTGGCAGGGGTGTATTGAGCAGGGTGTACTTGTCCTGGGCGATGTCCACCGCGCTCTCTGTCAGGCTGGTCTGCTTGCCAGGCTCTGGTTTCGGAACCTGGGTGCCATTGTCGCAACCCAGAAGGGCCAGTGCCAGACTGGCGATGAGGAGGTACTTTTTCATTATTTTTCCAATGGATGGTTAAATTGGGGAATGGTCTTGGGCGACGCTCGATCGGGGAAGAATAGCCTTACACCCGGCGGACTTCAACCTGGAGCGCTGTTTGATGTCGCGCCTGTTATCCGGGGTGAGATAACCTTCACGCCATGATCGCCTCTGTGCAATACTCACTGCTGCTTCATGGTGAATTATTGCTTTGCAACCGAGTGGCGGTACATTCGGGGCTACGCCGCTGATGAGAGGAGCTGTGTCCGTTGAGTTATCGAATCGATTCCACTGTACGAAAACTCACCCCCCCCAGGATCCTGTTGCTTGACTGGCATGCCACGCTGGTGGATTCACTGGATGCCATGTATCGCGCCATCGATGATCTGCTACCGCAGTTTGAAGAGCTGGGTCTGTTGAACCGTCTGGCCCCGGAGGAGCTGAGCAAGACCCCGGATGATGTCAAGCTGGTCCGCTTTGTCCGTATTTTCCGGCGTCTGCACCCCAAGATCCGCGCCGAACGCCGGGTCTCCCGGACGGATATTTTTGATGCCCTGTTCGGTCCCGACCTGGAGGCGATCTCGATTGCCCACAAGGCGTTCAACGAGTGCTACCGGGACCATTTTGGTGAAGTGAAGCCGTTCGAGGTCGGGATGCGGGAGCGGTTGCTGTTGTTGCGAAAACTGGGTATTCGCCTCGGGGTGCCGACCAACCGCAGCCGGGAGTTTCTGGGGCAGGAGATGCACAGCCTGGAAGGGGGCAGTTGGGTCGAGCTGTTTGACACCACCGTGTGTGGTGATGAGGTGACTCACCACAAGCCGGCACCGGATGTTCTGCTCCAGGCCATCGCCAACCTGAACGCCGAACCGGGAGCGGATGTCTGGTATCTGGGGGATAGTCGCACCGATACCATCGCCGCCAAGGAGGCCGGCATCACCAGCATCTTCTACAACGGCGCCATGTGGGACTGGGATTGGCTGGAACGGATCTTTCCCCGTACCGAGCAGCATCCACACAAGCCGGACGCGGTGGTGGATGATCTCGATTCACTGCTGGATCTGCTCTACAAGCTGGAGCCGGAAACGATAACACCGGAACGATCCGCCATCTGGGCGAGCCGGCCGGAACCGTTGCCACCGCGCCGCCCGCCGCCGCCCCGTATCGAACCGGACTGGCATCCGGCGGTGGTGGACCTGACCGCCCCGGTGCTGCTGCTGTTTGACTGGCACGCCACCCTGGTGGATACCCTGGATGCCATGTATCACGCGGTGGATGATATGCTGCCCGAGCTCGATACGCTGGGACTGTCGGAGCGCCTGGTGGATTCCGCCCACAGCAAGACTCTTGAGGATGCCAAACTGGTGGAGCACGTGCGCAATTACCATCAGTTGCATCCCAAGATCAAGGCGGACCGGAAGATCTCCCGCACCGATATTTTTGAAGTGCTGTTTGGTAGCGATGAGGAGGCCAAGCAGATTGCCCATGCCGCGTTCAACCGGCACTATCGCAACCACTTTGGCGCTGTTTACCCGTTTGAACCCGGGGTCAAGGATATGCTGGTGGCACTGCGCGCGCTGGATATGAAGCTGGGGGTGCTGACCAACCGTGATCGCGAGTTTTTCGAGCACGAGCTGGCGGCCGTGGAAGGTACCGGCTGGACCGACCTGTTCGACACCACGGTGTGCGGTGACGACACGGCGCTGCGTAAGCCCCATGCCGAGCCGATACTCAAGGCGCTGGACAATCTCCACCTGCTGCCGGGGCCGGAGATCTGGTATATCGGCGACAGCACCACCGACACCATCGCCGCCAAGCGGGCTGGCGTCACCAGCGTGTTTTTCAACGGCGCCCAGTGGGATCAGCAGTGGCTGGACAAGATCTTTCCCGGCACCGAGCGGCACCCGCACAAGCCGGATGTGGTGGTGAATGATTTTGGCGAGTTCTGGGCCCTGACCCTGGCCTGTCGCGCGGCCCGTCCACGCAAAGGGTGGAGCATCTGATCGGTCGGATCAGAGGCCGCTGTTATGGATATCAACCGTTTTCACTGCCCGGGCTGTGGCCAGCGAGTCGAATCCTGGGTGGCCCGCCGGCCCGAATTCCACTGTCCTGGTTGTGCTCAACGGTTTCACTCCAATTACCGCCGTTCGCTGAAACGGAGTGCGTTGTTCGGTCTGTTGTTCTGGATTGGTGGAACCGCGCTGGGCTGTCTGCTGATAGATCCCTGGCAGGTGGTGTTTGTATTTGCCATTGAATTCGGTGGTCTGCTGGCTTTCGCCGCTGCCTTCCTGCTGCACCGTTACACCATCCGTATCACTCCAGATCCATAGGGCGGACCATGCCAGCCCGGAGCCGGTTTCCTCCCCTATGGATAGTCCGCCTCAGACCCCCACACGACTAAAATCTGTCCCCACCCTGAGTCCGTAATGCTGTTCCAGGTCAAACTCCTGGATCAGGCCGTCCACTGCCTGCTGACCCTGGGTGCGCTGCATCTCGCCGAGAATCATGCGCACTGCATTGCGGTTGTAGCCGCTGCCGAACTGTAGCTGTACCTGTATCAGCTCCCGTGCCCTGTCGATATTCATAATGCGTCACCTTTTGACCGGCCTCTAAAAAACTTACGACCGGCTGAAACAGCTTCTACCGGTACGGCTGGCCGCCGGCGTGAGTTTGATCTGTAGGAGGCTCGCGCCGGGCCGAATTCCCGGCGAGGGTGCCATCCTGGTGTGCGAATCCGTGGCGGAGTCAACCCTGAACCGGTTTTACGCGCATACCGACGGTATCGAACAGATGTGATTCCGGCATGCCGCATAAAAGCACATAAAGTTTGCGTAAATATAATAATAAAGCAAATAAAATTGCATTCATCCATTCTGCTGCCTATGCTTTAGGGCAGTTCAGCACCCTTTGTGATGCGTAACAACCCCCGGAGACTATGGATAGCCAGCGACAGAACGCCACCGGCATGGAGAGCGTGAACGGGCCGCAATCCCTGGAGCAGCTCTCCCGATTGCTGGCGGACCTGAAATCAGGCACCGCGGAGCTTAAAGTCGGCAAGCGCGCGCTTGAGGTGCTGGACGGAATGATTACCTATCCCAAGCAATCCGCGATCTCCTCCATATCGCATCTGGCCAAGACATTCGACGTGAACCCCTCAACCCTGACCCGGCTGGCCAAATCCCTCGGATACAAGGGGTTCGCCGAGCTGCAGAAAATCTTTCGGGATTACACCGCCGGTACGGAAAACTTCTACAGCCGGCGTGCCGGACAGCTGTTTCAGCGTGAGGATAACCGTCATGAAGGGATGCATCTGGCGACCCGGATCGCCAATGAGGAGACCCAGAACATCGCCAGTATGGTCGATAACCTCAACAGCAAGACACTGGATGGGGTGGTGGATCTGTTGGTCCACGCGCCGCGCATACGTACCCATGGTTTGCGCCAGTCCTATCCGATCGCCAACTATCTCTCCTATGGGTTGGGTCTGATCCGCAACAATGTCTCGGTTCTGAGTATTGCCGAGCATGGCATTATTCATGGAATCTCCCAGCTGGAACCGGGTGACCTGTTGTTTACCATCGGCTGTGCTCCATACACCCGCAGTACAGTCACGGCCTCGCAGGTCGCGCGGGAGCAGGGGGTTGCGGTGGTGACGATCACGGACAACCACGCCTCGCCGCTGGCGGCCTCGGCCAGCTATACCTTCATCTCGCCCACTTCCGGCACCTTCTTCAGTAACAGCATGAGCGCATCCCTGGTGCTTATCGAAGTGCTGCTCTCCCTGGTGGCACGCAAACTGGGCGACAAGGCGCTGGACTCGCTTATGCGCTATGAAAAGTTGATCGGGAAAATGCAATTTGAGATATGAACAGCCAACATGAAAACCTGCTGGTGACCTGTGATGACGGCATTGCCGAGCTGCGCTTCAACCGTCCGGAGCGGCTGAACGCGGTCAATGAAGCGCTCTATGCGGAGTTGCAGGAGCAGCTTGGACGGCTGGAGCAGATGCCAGATGTAAGGGTGATCCTGCTGACAGGTGCAGGACGCGCCTTCTGTGTTGGTGCCGACATGAAGGCCCATGGCGAGGCCACACGCAGCGCCTATCAGCGCCGTCAGTACCTGAACGCGGAACAGCAGGTATGTCGGGCCATTCGCGAATCCGCCAAACCGGTAGTGGCGGCGGTCAACGGTTATGCCCTGGGGGCCGGTGCCGAGATGGCCATTGCGGCGGACTTTATACTGATGAAGGCGTCCGCCCGGATCGGTCTGCCGGAGATCACCATCGGCACTTTCCTGGGGGGCGGCGTGACCCACACCCTGCCACGCCTGGTCGGGCTGGCGAAGGCGCGTGAGCTGGTGTTTCTGGGAGAAAAGATAGACGGTGCGGAGGCGTTGCGCATCGGCCTGGCCAGCCGCTGTTTCGCCGATGACCGGTTTGATGAGGAGGTTCGGGCATTTTGCCGCCAGCTGGCGCTTGGCGCACCGCACTCCATGCAGCTGGCCAAGCGGCAACTCAATCATGCGCTGCAACAGGGTTTTGATAATGCGTTGCAGGCGGAACTGGAGGGCATGACCTTCTGTGCAACCACCCGGGACTGGCAGGAAGGGGTGGATGCGTTCCGGGAGAAACGTGCACCGCGCTTCGAGGGACGCTGAGATGACCCGGCCAATGGACAATCCGCTGCAGCAGATTCTCGCCCCTCGCTCCATTGCCGTGCTGGGTGCCTCCCGTGACGCCGGGAAAAGGGGCAACCTGGCGATCCGTTATCTGCAGCAGAATCAGTTTCAGGGAGCAATCTATCCGGTCCATCCGAAAGAGACAGAGGTGCTGGGGCTGGCATGCTATCCCACGGTCGAGAGCCTGCCGGAGGCACCGGACCTGGCCTTGATCTGCACCGCCGCAAACACTTTGCCTGAGCTTGTCCGCCGCTGCGGAAGCAAGGGAATTCGTGGGGCGGTGGTACTGGCCACCGGTTTTTCCGAGACCGGAGAGGTGGGGCTGGCGCTGGAGAATGAGATGGTGCGGGCGGCCCGGGAGAGTGGGCTGAGAATCATCGGTCCCAACACCTCCGGCATGTTCAATACCCATTGCGGCGCCAACCTGGTTGGCTATCGGGATTTGCGTACCGGTTCGATTGGCCTGCTCTCCCAATCCGGCAACATGGCGCTCTCGCTGGTGACCGAAGGGGGGCAGCACGCCACGCTGGGTTTCTCCACCTATGTGGGTGTGGGTAACGAGGCGGACGTGCAGTTTCACGAATATCTGGACTACTTCGCCGCCGACCCACATACCCGGGTGATTGTCGGCTATGTGGAAGGGCTGAAACAGGGCCGGCGTTTTTTGCAATCCGCCGCCAGTATCTGCCTGGAAAAGCCGCTGGTCATTTACCTGTCAGGCCGTACCGCGGTTGGCCAGCAGTCGGCACGCTCCCACACCGGTGCACTGGCCGGCAGCTATGAGATGGCGAAAGGCGTGATGCGACAGGCCGGAGTATTGCTGGTGGAGCGGGCCGACGAGATCCTGCCGGTTGCCAGTACTCTGGCGTCAACCGCAGAATGGTTACCGCTCAACGGCAACCGTGTCGCCATTCTCGCCGATGGTGGGGGGCACGCCACCATCGCTGCCGATGCCCTGCATCAGCTCGGTCTGTCGATTCCGTCGTTGAGTGAAACGACCCGGCAGCAGCTGCGTAGCCTGTTGCCACCGGCCGCCGCTATCAATAATCCGGTGGATGTGGCCGGTGGCACCGATAATCATCCGCAACTGTTCGCCGACTGTGCCGAGGTCCTGCTGGCCGACAGCCGGATCGATGCCCTGTTGATCGTCGGTCTGTTCGGTGGCTATGCGTTGCGTTTTTCCGAATCGCTTGCCGGCGAGGAGCGGCAGTGTGCCGAGCGGCTGGCCCGGTTGCCGGGCAGTCTCGGAAAACCACTGCTGCTGCAGAGTCTTTACCGGCCGCTCAAGCCTGAACCGCTGCGCTATCTCGAAAGTTCGAATATCCCGCTGTTCAGCTCCATTGATGAAGCAGCCCGCTGCCTGGCTGCCGTGGTCAACTACAGCGAGGCAAAAAAACGCCTGTCGATCCATGACCAAACAGCAGCGGCCGATCCGTCAATCCCGGTATCCGAGTTGATTTTCAAAGTGCTGCAGGCAGGCCGTAGCAGCCTGTATGAATACGAGGCGCTGGATGCACTCGCCGCCTACGGGGCGAAGGTTGTCGTGCCGCAGGTGATCCGGGATGAAGAAGGATTCAGCGACATGGCGCCGTCCCCGCCGGATCTGCGTTATGTGATGAAACTGGTGTCCCGGGACATCCTGCACAAGACGGATGCGGGCGGTGTCAAGCTTGACCTGATGCGCGACGATTTCCCGCAGGCCTATCATGAGATCCTGGCCAACGCCCTGCGCTACCAGGCGGACGCTCGGATCGAAGGGGTACTGTTGGTGCCGATGGCGGAGCCGGGTGTGGAGGTGATTATTGGTGTCACCCAGGACAGGCAGTTTGGTCCGGTGATGATGTTCGGACTCGGTGGCGTATTTGTGGAAGTGTTGCGGGATGTGGTGTTTCGCACGCTGCCTTTGCGCCGAGCCGATGCGCTGGAGATGCTGGATGGGATTCGTGGCAGTAAAGTCCTGGATGGAATCAGGGGCGGGGAGCCGGTAGACCGGCAGGCGCTGGTCTCCCTGATGCTGGCGGTTTCCGATCTCTGCATGAACCACCCCGAAATCGTCGAGCTGGATCTAAACCCGGTGCTGGCAAGGCCCGGGGATTATTGCGTGCTGGATGCACGCGTCTTGCTAAACCCGCAACAGGAGGCGGCATGATTGGCACGGCACGAGGGAGAGATGCCCGGGCGTGGTCCCGGCGATCAATGCGTTTATTGAATAGCGCAAAACGAAATTCAAGGGAAGGTAGGCACGTTTCCTTGGCATCGTGCGGCTATCCGGGCACGGGTAGGCTGCACATTTTGCGGAACAAACTGCTACCAGTGAAGGTAGCAAGCTGAAACTGTTCACTCAGGAGGATTTATCATGTTGAAGAAAAAAGTAACCACCTTGGCACTGCTGGCGGGACTGGCGCTGGGTGTTGTCGGCGCCGCCCATGCGGAGTCATTTATCACTATCGGTACCGGCGGTGTTACCGGTGTCTATTATCCCACCGGCGGCGCGATCTGCCGTCTGGTGAATAAAAACCGCGCGGAGCACGGCATCCGTTGCTCCGTGGAGTCGACCGGTGGTTCGGTCTATAACCTGAACACTATCCGTGCGGGTGAGTTGGACATGGGCGTGGCGCAGTCAGACTGGCAATACCACGCTTATCATGGCACCAGTAAGTTTGAGGAGAGCGGTCCAAACAAGGAACTGCGCGCTGTCTTCTCGGTGCACCCGGAACCGTTCACCGTGGTGGCGCGTGCCGATTCCGGCATCAAGACCTTCACCGACCTGAAGGGAAAACGGGTCAATATCGGCAATCCCGGTTCCGGTCAGCGTGGCACCATGGAGGTGTTGATGGAAGCGTTGGGCTGGACCAAGGATGACTTCTCCCTGGCTTCAGAACTGAAGTCTGCCGAGCAGTCAAAAGCCCTGTGTGACAACAAGATCGACGCCATGGTGTTCACTGTGGGTCACCCCTCCGGTTCCATCAAGGAGGCCACCACCACCTGTGATGCCGTACTGGTCTCGGTCACCGGACCGGAAGTGGAGAAGCTGATCGCGGAGAACGCCTATTACCGGGTCGCCACCATTCCGGGCGGAATGTATCGTGGTAATGACAATGATGTGCAGACCTTTGGTGTGGGTGCCACCTTTGTCTCTTCCACCAATACCCCGGCTGATACCGTTTATCAGGTGGTCAAGGCGGTGTTCGAAAACTTCGATGACTTCCGTAAGCTGCATCCCGCCTTTGAAGTTCTGAAGAAGGAGCAGATGGTCAAGGATGGTCTGTCGGCCCCGCTGCACGACGGTGCGATGAAATATTATAAAGAGGCTGGCCTGATGTAAGACGACTGAGCGGGCGTCCGGCGGGCTGCCCGTTTTGTCCAGGGATGGAGTTATACCGCGGAGGCCAAGGATGGCCGGGAGCGGATTTGTCCAGGGATGGAGTTATACCGCGGAGGCCAAGGATGGCCGGGAGCGGATTTGTCCAGGGATGGAGTTATACCGCGTAGCACAAGGATGTGTGGGAGCGGGTTTGTCCAGGGCTGTTTGATGAGCGTGAACTGGCAGCGGAGGCGTTGCCCTTCTTGTGGTAGGAGCGGTGCCTCGCCGCGAATTCGGCCCGGGGCGGGCCTCCTACAGATCAAGCCCACTCCGGTGGCCAGCGGTATCGGCAGGGGCGGCCTCGCCGCGAAACGGGACCCATTGGGAGAGCAGAATGAATAAGGAACCCACAAGAGAGGAGAGCGTCAGCGACCAGGAACTGCAGGAGATGGTCGCACAGACCGACAGTGGTGCCCGACATCCCGGTGGCGTGCCCGGCAAGGTTCTGTTCGGCGTGCCCCTGGCGTGGTCGCTGTTCCAGCTCTGGTACGCCTCACCGCTGCCGTTCTTTTTCAATTTCGGCGTATTCAACAATACCGAAGCCCGTTCGATTCATCTGGCGTTTGCCCTGTTCCTGGCGTTTACCGCCTATCCTGCGTTCAAGCGTTCGCCACGTGAGAGCATTCCGCTGCAGGACTGGATATTCGCCGTCCTGGGTGCTTTCAGCGCGGCCTACATCTACCTGTTTTATGAAGATTTATCGGGTCGTTCAGGAGCGCCGATTACCCAGGATCTGGTGATCGCTTCCATCGGCATGCTGCTGTTGCTGGAGGCCACCCGGCGCTCCCTGGGACCCCCGCTGATGGTGGTGGCAATCGTCTTTCTCATCTACACATTCGGCGGTCCCTATATGCCGGATGTCATTGCCCATAAAGGACAGAGCCTCTCCAAGGTGATGTCCCACCAGTGGCTCACCACGGAAGGCGTGTTCGGTGTTGCATTGGGTGTTTCCACCAGTTTTGTATTTTTGTTTGTATTGTTCGGGGCCATGCTGGAAAAGGCCGGGGCGGGCAACTATTTCATCAAGATGGCGTTCGCCCTGCTGGGTCATATGAAGGGCGGTCCGGCCAAGGCGGCGGTGGTCGCCTCAGCGGCTACAGGACTGATCTCCGGCTCTTCGATCGCCAATGTGGCAACCACCGGCACCTTTACTATTCCGCTGATGAAGCGGGTGGGTTTCTCCGGTGCCAAGGCCGGTGCGGTCGAAGTGGCCAGTTCAACCAACGGACAGTTGACCCCGCCGGTGATGGGTGCGGCGGCGTTTCTGATGATCGAATATGTCGGTATCTCCTATCTCGAAGTGATCAAGCATGCCATTCTGCCAGCGGTGATCTCCTATATCGCCCTGTTTTACATCGTTCATCTGGAAGCGCTGAAAGCCAATATGCAGGGACTGAAAAGGCCGGTCCAAACGACGCTGCTGCAGAAACTGATGACCTTTTCCGCCATTGTCGCCGGTACCTGTTTTATCGGGTTGGCGGTTTATTACGGTATTGGATGGATCAAGACTTACGCCGGTGAGGCAGCCTTCTATATTGTCTCTTTGCTGATCCTGGTTGCCTATGTCGGATTGATAAAATTCGCCGCACGATATCCCAAGCTGGAAGTGGATGACCCGAACAACCCGCTGATCGAACTGCCGGAAGTGGGGCCCACGGTCAAGGTCGGACTCTATTTTCTGCTACCGATTGTGGTGTTGATGTGGTGCCTGGTGGTGGAGCGTTTCTCTCCGGGGCTTGCGGCTTTCTGGGCCACCCTGTTCATGATTTTTATCGTCATCACCCAACGACCATTGGTGGCCTTTTTTCGTGGTCAGAGTGGTCAGGTGGAGTGGATAGAGTTCCGGTACGGTCTGAATGACTGTATCGATGGCCTGGTGGTCGGTGCGCGTAACATGATCGGTATTGGTGTGGCGACGGCGGCGGCCGGCATCGTCGTTGGCACCATTACCCTCACCGGTATAGGACAGGTGATGATCGAGTTCGTAGAGTTCATCTCCGGCGGTTACCTGATACTGGCGCTGATCTTTACCGCCGCCATCTGTATCGTGCTTGGCATGGGACTGCCCACCACCGCCAATTATATCGTGGTTTCCAGTCTGATGGCGCCGGTGGTGGTGACGTTGGCGGCCACCAATGGGCTGGTGGTTCCCCTGATTGCGGTGCATATGTTCGTGTTCTATTTCGGCATCCTGGCGGATGACACGCCGCCGGTGGGACTGGCGGCCTTTGCCGCCGCCGCCATCGCCAAGAGCGATCCGATCAAGACCGGTATCCAGGGGTTTATGTACGACATCCGGACGGCCATCCTGCCGTTCCTTTTCATTTTTAATACCCAGCTATTGTTGATTGATATCGACGGTTGGTTTGAGTTGCTTCTGGTGATTGTCAGTGCGGTGATTGCCATGCTGCTGTTTGCTGCGGCCACCCAGGGCTACTGGTTGACCCGGAGTCGGTTCTGGGAGTCGATTGCCATTCTGCTGGTGGCATTTACCCTGTTTCGTCCCGGTTTCTGGTGGGATGAACTGTATGCGCCGATGGATGTTATCTCCGCCACCGAGATTAACCGGGTAGCGGAAAACGTCCGGGAGAACGGCAAGTTGCAGATCACGGTTGCCGGGGAAAACCTGGACGGCAAGTTTATTCGAAAAACCGTTCTGCTACCCCTGGGTGCGGCCGGTAGTGGCGAGGCGCGGCTGGCCAGCGCCGGGCTGGAGACCCGTATAGAGGGGGATAAGGTGTACGCCGACAATGTGGTGTTCGGCAGTACGGCGCAGAGTGTGGGCATTGATTTTGACTGGGAGATCGTCCACCTGGAAGTGGAAGCCGACCGCCCGGCCAAACAGTGGATGTTCATCCCCGCATTGATATTGCTGGCGCTGGTGGGTCTGATACAGCGGCGGCGTCATGCCCGGCAACAGCGCCAGGACGTGCCCTTGTCGGTCTGATCTCCACAATTGTCGCCTCTGCTTTGAAGGGGCCGCCCATGGTAAAAGGAACCGGTTATGTTCAAAAAAATATTGCTACCGATTGATCTCCAGGAGACGGAGCTGGCAGTCAAGGCGTTGAAGATTGCCACTGATGAAGCGCGCAAACATCAGGCCGAGATCTATGTGATGACGGTGCTGCCGGGGTTTGGTATGCCGCTGGTCGCCTCCTTCTTTCCCGACCAGGCGATGAAGGAAGCAATGAAAGAGGTGGCCAAGGTGATAAAACGCTACATCCGTGACAATCTGCCCGATGACATCGTCACCCATCCGGTGATTACCGAAGGCAATCCGCCGGAGCAGATCCTCAAACAGGCGAAAAAGATCGAAGCGGATCTAATTGTCATCCCATCCCACACCAAGGGCTTGTCACAGGTCTTTCTTGGCTCCTGTGCCGCCAAGGTGGTGGAACACGCCAAATGCTCTGTCATGGTGATCAAGGGTGAGTGATGATTTGCCCCACAACGCCGTGATAGATAGCATGGTGGTGTAGGGTGGATAAACCAGGTGCGGCCGCTGTGCATATTCTGACAATGGCAAGTGTCATATTTGTATTCTGAATTTTACGCAAGGAGTAAGCCCCATGGGGAAAAAGAAGAGTGAGAAGAAGAGTGAAAAAAAAGCCGAAGAGCTGAAGCAGAAGGCGAAAGCCAAGGCTAAAGCTAAGGCCAAAGCCAAGGCCAAGAAGCGTAAGGAGAAAAAGAAGGCCAAAAACAAACTTGATAAAAAGAAAAAACAGAAGAAGAAAAAAGGGTCGAAAAAAAGCAAGAAGTGAAGCATCCCGGCTATAGATGAAACCCAATGCAACAACACCCGTCACGGCGGGTGTTGTGCTTTCCACAGATTAATTCTCCAGCTCCAGCAGGGGCAGAGAACTGCGGGCCTTGATCTGCGACAGCTGGATATTTGACTTGATGGAAGAGACACCGGGCATCTTCATCAGATGCTCGGAAATAAAGCGCGAAAAACCCTGTAGATTCCTCGCAATCACCCGCATCTCATAATCGCCATCACCTGTTATCAGCAGGCACTCGAGGATTTCCGGCCGTGCTTGTACCGCTTTTTCAAATGCCCCGGCGATATTTTCCTGATGCTTTTCCAGGGTGATGTTAATCAGTGCCACCACATCCAGTCCCAGAGCCTGTGGGTCGATTACTGCCGAATAACCGGTGATGATGCCGGCTTTTTCCAGTTGCTGCAGTCGCCTGGCACATTGGGAGGGGGAGAGGTTGATCCGTTCCGACAGGGCCACGTGGCTGAGACGGGCATCCTGCTGCAGATGATGCAGGATCAGCTTGTCGTACTTGTCCAGTTTGATGGTCATGGCCTACCCCTGTGGCATGTAAAGCCGTGTATTCTGGAAGAATAATGCTTGAAACATTCATATTAAACAAAAATATGCAATAAACAAGCGTATTTGCTTAAAAACTCTTCAGCATACACGCGATAACGTCATGTGGTTTCCGCTATGCTGGCGCCCAGTTTTTACCCTGACCTGGAGAGATGATCATGACACTGGCCGAGGCACTGCTGGACGGTTTGAAACGGCATGGGGCGGAAGAGATATTCGGCATCCCCGGGGACTTTGCCCTGCCTTTTTTCAAGGTGATTGAGCAGTCGGGCATCCTGCCCTTCTTTACCCTGAGCCATGAGCCGGGGGTCGGCTTTGCCGCTGATGCAGCGGGGCGCTGTCGCGGTTCCCTGGGGGTGGCGGTGGTCACTTATGGGGCCGGTGCCTTTAACATGGTCAACAGCGTGGCCTGCGCCTATGCGGAGAAGTCGCCGCTGGTGGTGATCTCCGGCGCACCCGGTATCGCCGAGAAGCAGGGTGATCTGTTGCTGCATCATCAGGTGAAAACCCTCGGCTCCCAGTTCGAGGTATTCAAGGAGTTTACCTGTGACCAGGTGGTGCTGGATGATCCGCGCAACGCACCGGAAAAGATCGCCCGGGTGTTGCGCAACTGCCTCGAGCAGTCACGCCCGGTCTATATCGAGTTTCCCCGTGATCTGGTCAATGCCGCCTGTGATGCCGTTCCGCTGCTGGAACCTTCCGTGGCTGATCCCCAGGCGCTGGCCGCCTGTGCGGAAGATATCCTGACCCGGATCACGGCGGCCGAGCGGCCGGTGATCCTGGCCGGTGTCGAGGTGCGCCGCTACGGACTGGAGCAAAAGGTGGCTGAGCTGTCGCGACGGCTGAACCTGCCGGTGGCCACTTCGTTCATGGGCCGTGGCCTGTTCTCCAAATCCGACTGCCCACTGATCGGCTCCTATATTGGCATGGCTGGCGACGCGGCAGTCTGCGAGGCGGTGGAGGAGTCGGACCAGTTGTTGATGTTGGGGGTGATTGTCTGTGACACTAATTTCGGCGTCTCGGCCAAGCGGCTGGATATTCGCCATACCGTGAACGCCTCGGACCGCGAGGTACAGGTGGGTTATCACGGCTACCGGGGACTCTCCCTGTCCGAACTGGTGGATGAACTGTTGTGCCAGACCGAATCCAATGCCAACCATGCCACGCCGGTCAAGCCGGACTATCCCCGCGGCTTGGAGGCGGATGCATCACCTGTCGTACCCACCGATATTGCCCGGGCGGTCAATGACCTGTTCGACCGGCATGGTCCGATGCCGATCGCCTCGGACATCGGGGACTGCCTGTTTACCGCCATGGATATGGACAATACCCAGCTGGTGGCGCCCGGCTATTACGCCACCATGGGATTTGGCGTGCCGGCGGGATTGGGTCTGCAGGCGGCCACCGGACAGCGCCCTATTATCCTGGTGGGTGACGGGGCGTTCCAGATGACCGGTTGGGAACTGGGCAACTGCCGGCGCTATGGCTGGGATCCTATTGTGCTGCTGTTCAACAACAGCTGTTGGGGCATGCTGGCTACTTTTCAGCCGGAGAGCCGCTTCAACCAGCTGGATGACTGGCACTTTGCCGACATGTGCGGCCCGCTGGGGGGCGATGGAGTGCGGGTCAACAATCGGGCCGAACTGCAGGCCGCACTGGAGCAAGCGGTTGCCACCCGGGGACGGTTTCAGCTGATCGAGATCATGCTGGCACCGGATGCCCGCAGCGCCACCCTGCAGCAGTTCATTGAGGCACAGGGCCGGCGTACCGGGATGCGGCCGGGTTGACGCCATGGCTCCGGGGGGAGCGGTGCGCAGTTCGTGGGTTGGGATGAGGGACGAATCCCAACATCACGGTGCATGGAGATGAATCCCCCGTTGGGGTTAGCGGGTTCACCCCTACCCATTACAGATCCATGTCCCAGCACTCACTGGTGAGCTCGGTGCCGAACAGTTTTTCCTGCCAGGCCCGGGTACAGCTGAAGCCCGTCTTGCCATAGAGTTTTCTCGCCTGCGTCAGGTCTGAGCAGGTCCAGAGGGTGATCTTCCGGTAACCGGACTGGCGGCAAAAATCGACACACTGTTCAATGAGTTGTCTGCCGATCAGCATTCCGCGAAAACGGGGCTCTACCAGCAACGCGCGCAGCCGGGCGGTGGTGTCATCCTCCTTGACGGCAAAGATACTGCCGGCGAACTGTCCGCCCACCTCTGCCACCCAGCCCTGCTCGCGCTGTTTGTCATAATGGCTGGCGAATGCCGAGAGCACCTCCAGTACCGTACGCTCGAAACTCTGATCCCAGCCGTATTCATCGGCGTAGAGCACGGCGTGCCGGTTGATAATGGTGCCGAGATCACCCAGCTTCAGGGGGCGTATCAGCACTGCGCGCTGCTTGTCGGATTCCAGCAGTTGACGGATTCGTTGCATGGCCGATATCAGCTCGTCCTGCTGGTCCGGGGGCAACGGCTTGAGCAGTTGTTGCAGATTTTCCCGTGCCAGGCTATCCAGCGACCCCAACCGGGTCTTTCCAGAAGGTGTCAGGGTAAGCTGCTTGCGCCGCCGATCCTCTGGATCAGGGGTACGCTGCAGCAGACCCTGATCCAGCAGTTTGGCGAGTATCCGGCTCACGTAGCCTGGGTCCATGCGCAGATAATCGGCCAGTGATGTGGCGGTAGTACTGCTGTCCCCGGCCACCTCGAACAGCACGCGGATCTCGGGCAGGCTGTACTGTTGGCCGAGAAAACCCTCGTCGAGGATACCGATGTGGCGGGTATAAAAGCGGTTGAATGCGCGGATCTGATCGATCCTGTCTGCTGTCTGGTTGCCGGTCATCGTCCGTTCTCCCTGGGCCTGTGCAGCTAATATGCAGCCAAATAGTTGACTGAGTCAAATAAAAAAGCCGGCCGTTTTCCGGATGTTCGAATTCATACATTCCGGGGAGATGAGCGGTGATGCGGCGTTCACAGGACGCCCTAGGGGCGGAGAGGTCCATCGGGATGCCTATAGGGCATGCCCGCCAATCGACCGGTGAATCAGTTGAAACTGAGTCGGCCTATCAGGGGGAAGCGGAATTCGTTCCCGGCCATCGCCTTGGCCAATCCGACAATGCCGAGTAGTACCAGGGTGGAGTGGACGGTGGTGAAATAGAGAATCAGCACCATCCAGGTGTTGGCACTTTTATAACCCCCGAGCCAGAGGATCGCCAGGTTGGCAATCACCAGCAGAATACCGCCGATAATGCTGGCAATGAAGGTCTGTTCCAGATGACAACGAGCCAGGGGCGGAGCGCTGTGGCGATGCTTGAAATAGAGATAGGCAAGCCAGAGAAAACAGACGCCGGGCAGGAGCAGCAGGTTGGAAAGGAACAGCGCCTCCGCCATGATAGCCAGTTGGGTGCCGGGTTGTTCATTTGTCTCATTCATAGCCTGAAACCGTTGTTGTTTATTCTGTTTGACTACAGTGTAGCTGCTGACATGATACGGGCAACGGCTTCAGCTGTCTCTTGTCCCGCCGCTGTTTACGCTTACTATTCAAGTGGGAACTGCTATATTGCCTGTCAGAGTGAATCAGGAGGGAAGCCGTATGCCACAACTGTTATCACTGTCCCGGGCCGCGCGTCTCGCGGATGTCACGCGCGGCGAGTTGCAGAAAAAAATCAGAAAAGAGCGGGTCAAGACCTTTGAAGGTGAGATCGCCGTAGAGGATCTGTTGATTCTCTATCCCCATGTCAATCTGGATGATGACCCGGTGCTTGAGCGGGTCCAGCGCATCAAGAGCGAGGCACGCCCGAAATCCCATTACAGTGACGGCTGGATGCCTGATCCTCAGGTATTGATGCAGCGCCTGCATGAATTTCAGCACACCCTGGTACAGACCAAGTCAGCGCTAAACACCTCAGAGGCGCTACTGGATGAAGTGGTTTCCGATCTGCGGAGTGCACTGGAAAAGCCCGAGACCGCCCTGCGCGCGGCCATCAAACTATGCATTGGCAAACTGGATGGTGCGATGGGTCGGCTGGATCGGGCAGGAGACGCCAAGGCGCGGCTGTTTGCCAAGGATGCACTGCTGAAGATTGTCACCGCCAGTGTACGCCTGCAACCAAGTGGGCATGAATATTTTATCGAGGGCAATGACTCGATCCTGGAGGCCGGCCTCAAGGCCGGTCTATATCTCGACTACGGTTGCACCAGTGGCAATTGTGGCGCTTGCAAGTGCAAGGTGGTCTCCGGTGCCGTGCGCAAGCTGCGTCAACACGACTATGTGCTGAGTGCCAAAGAGCAGGAGGAAGGCTATGTCCTGGCCTGTTCCAATACGGCTATATCCGATCTGGTGATTGAGGCCAATGAGGCGTCAGTCAGCGATGAATTGCCGCATCAGATGATTCGTGCCGTCGTGCGCAAGGTGGAGCGGGAGAGCCCTGAACTGGCGGTGCTGCATGTGCAGACGCCGCGCACCCGGTCGCTTCGCTTCAAGGCGGGCCAGCGCGTGCAGGTGACCACCGAGGCGGGTGTGAGCGATACACTTTATATTGCCAGCTGCCCCTGTGATGGCCGCAATCTGCTGTTTCTGCTCTTTGCCGGTATCGGTTCTGCACTGGAAGAGACGGTATTCAACTGCGACCTTGTAAAGCAGACGCTGGTGCTGGAAGGTCCGGAAGGTCAGTTTCTGTTGCATGAAGATTCCAAACGCCCGGTGTTGTTTGTCGCCAGGGGCGGTGGTCTGGCGCCGGTCAAGAGCCTGGTGGAACAGGCCATTACCATCGATGAAGCGGAAGATATCTCCCTGATCCTGGTGGGTGGAAGCCCGGCCGGCTCCTCCCTGGAACGGCTTTGTCGATCCTGGGATGATGCCCTGGATAACTTCCAGTACCGCAGCACCGAGGCAACCATTGCGGCCGATGAATTGGTCGGGCAGATTGTCCAGGCGATGGAAGAGAATGCGCGAACCGAGATCTATATCGCCGGTCCCGATGCCTGGTTGCAGGAGCTGTTACAGGTGGCAGCAGGAAAAGGCGTGGACACCGGTGAATGGTCGCTGGAAACGGTGGGGTGTTGACCTGGATGCCCCGGTTGCAAAGGTGGATTAAAATGGTTTGCGCCCATGCCGGTCGCATCCGTTTCAACCCGGTTTTATCAGCCACATAGTGACCGCCGGCGTGGATGTCTCCACTCCGTAAATCGCCCGGGTACATCAGGTATCCCGCGTTAATTCGGATGATAACCGGCAGTTTGTATACAGGCTTACATCATTCGATGGATTCCGGTATGCCGGTTATTTCATTCGCTCTTTGCTGCATCCTTGATGGCTTCACCGGCCTTTTCCATCTGCTCGCCGGCCTGTTCGGCCGCGTTGTCGATTTTTTCGCCCGCCTGTTCTGCCGGTCCGTCATTCTGGTCACAGCCGGTGAGTGCAACTAGTAGTGCACCCGTGGCTAAGGAGAGACCGATGGTGGCGCCACGTTTTGTAAGTTTCATTACGCTGTTCCTCGGTAATGGTGTTTTCGCTAATGGAATCTGATTTCAAGACATGCGCACCCCTGGGCGTGGTTACTGCGAAATGGGTTACTGCAACATTGGCCGAGGCCAATATTTTATCCAGTAAATATCTGTCGTCATCCTGGCCGATTTCGTGGCTAATAATGCCCCATAATACTGCTGAACCCATGGTGCCGTCCGTGTCGCCCCGGTAAGTATAGCCTAACCCGCAAGTAGCGAGTGGCTCCTGAGTTTATGATCTGACTGCGCATGACTATGGGACAGTATGAAACACGTTATTTTTTCGGTGCTGAACCCTGCACCCCATATTTTCTCTTATATATTTAGAGAGCTATGTGAAATCAGGAGATCAGGCATGAATCTGATAACCACGGGAATAGATCATTTAAATCTTGATGTAATTGACCTGGAAGAGAGCTGTAAATTCTGGAATGAGTTGCTTGGATTTGAGGTGCTGGAAGAGATCCCGGAGCAGAATGGAAAAATTATTGGCGTTAAAAGTGCGCTTTTAGCCTTATATGAGAGGCCGGGTATGCAGAAATATGAGAAAGGTGGGTTTGCACACGTTTCATTCAATATTCAAAACTTTAATGATTTTGAGGAGAGGTGTAGGGAGTTAGGCATCGGCATCAAATATGATGGTCCCATCCAATGGCCACAATCCAGGTCTATCTATATTGAAGATCCGAATGGCTATGACATAGAGCTGTCCGAGGTCTGGGGAGGCAATCTCGTATAAGCATATTTGGGATCGGTTTAATTACCTTTCTTGCGCGTCTGACCTGAATTGCAGCTGAAACAGCAGCGTCATCCGGTTCAACTTGACGGAAGCGGTGGGAGGGCGAATTCTGCCATGGCTTGGCGTAGCGCACGCACGGCGTTGGTGATGGGAAGCTTATTTTTGATTGTAAAATCGTGTTTTTTACAGTTTCCTCGCAGGCAACTGTACGAACTGATTGTTTGACTCATAACACCGTTCATGCCGGGGCACGGGCCGCGACCCCTGGAAATCACTTACATTGCGTCACTCCTCCTCCCGTGCTTACAATGCGGCAATAGTCCATACATATGTTTCCAACTGGAACAAGAGTCGCGAACGACCAGAACTGAAGGCTATGTACACCTCTTATTTCGGTATCGAAGAGAGTCCGTTCTCCATCACCCCTGATCCGCGCTTTCTCTATATGAGTCAGCAGCACCAGGAGGCACTGGGTTATCTGCTCTATGGTGTCAGCGAGAGTGGCGGATTCGTACTGTTGACCGGCGAGGTTGGGGCCGGCAAGACCACGGTATGTCGTTGCCTGCTGGAGCAATTGCCGGAGCATGTGGATGCCGCTCTGATCCTCAATCCGCGCCTGACCGCCTACGAACTGGTCGCCACCCTTTGTGATGAACTGGGGATCGATTACCCGCAATCCTCCCAGAGCCTGAAGGTTTTGTATGATGTACTTAACCGGTATCTGTTGGAGGCGCATGGTGCGGGACGCAGGACGGTGCTCATTATCGATGAGTCGCAAAACCTGAGTCCGGATGCGTTGGAACAGGTTCGGTTGCTGACCAATCTTGAGACCAACAAGCATAAATTACTGCAGATCATACTGATTGGCCAACCCGAACTGAGGGATATGCTTGATCGCCCCGATCTGCGCCAACTCTCCCAGCGGGTCACCGCCCGCTTTCACCTGCCGCCTCTGACTGAGCAGGAGACCCTGGCCTACATAGCCCACAGATTGTCGGTGGTGGGTCTGGACCGTGCTGTATTCAGTCTCTCTAGCCGGCGTCGGGTATACCAGCACTCTGGTGGAGTACCCCGGCTGATAAACACCATTTGCGACCGGGCTCTGTTGGGCGCCTATGCTGAGGACCGGATATCCACTGACCGGCGGATAATCGACAAGGCGGCCGAGGAGGTCACCGGTAAGCGATTGCAGGGCTCGTCCCGGGTATTGCTGATCTCGCTTATCCTCGTTCTGGTCGCCGGTATCGGGGGCTTCACTTATTCACGTGTGGCGAATGTCCCGGTGGCCCAAGACGAGATCGGCCCGGGCGATACCCCAAGGCAGCCACCACTTGCGGTGGGTAAGCCAGGCGAGGCGGTTACTGTCGAACCGGCACCCGCCGTGGATTCCCCGCCAGCAGCAGCGGAGACGCCGGCGCTTGGAGACGAAGTGTTGGCGCCAGGACTCCCGCAACTGTCAACCGCAGTACCTTCAGCAGAACTGCAGGCAGGGGTTGATAAGGTCGATAGCACTCCCCAACCTGAACCGGATCAGACAGATGAAGAACCGCCACTGGCTGCCGATGGCGAATCCTTGATCACCGCCGAGGCATTGAATCCGGTGGATGAATTGATACAAGAATCCCCCGTCGGTAATCTGGTGGGAGCCTTGAACGACCTTTTTGCGTTATGGGGTATGGCCTACGCACAGCTGGATGGTAGTTCTCCCTGCATGCGCGCGGCAGCAGCTCAGCTGGAGTGTCTCCAGGGCAAGGCAAGCCTGCAAAAACTTCGCACCATTGATAGACCTGCAATCATCGAGCTTGCCGGAAATGGGGGCAATGTACACTTCGTTGTACTGGTCGGTTTAGAGGAAACAACTGCACAGGTGCAAGTGGGGGAACGGATTTTCAAGGTGCCCCTGGATGGATTGGCTCGCGTTTATACGGGGGATTACCTATCACTTTGGCATCCGCCGGTTTCGGGCGTAAGTTATTTGCAGCCGGGGATGCGCGGCAATGGTGTGCGCTGGCTCCGAGAAAGCTTGTCTCGGGTTAGAAATTGGGTGGAGACGACGGAGGATGCCGGCTACTTCGATAACGGGTTGTATGATCAGCTGCGTGCATTCCAGAGTGATCAGGGACTGGATGTTGATGGAATCGCAGGTCCCATGACATTTATCTCCTTGAACAGCCTTGTTAATGATACGTCGGTGCCCAGGCTGCGACGTTCAGAAAAATGAGTATATAGCTCTATGTCCTACATACTCGATGCATTAAGAAAATCTGAGCAGGAGAGAAAACTCCAATCCGGTGAGGTGCCCAATCTGTCGACATCCCATGTTGGCAAACCACAAATACGTTCTATAGGGGGGTACTGGCTGGGTATAGTTCTGATGCTGCTGGGAGCCGGGGGGGCGATATTTCTGCTATGGGACCGGCAGGCGCCGAGTGACGTTGCCAAGCAAGTGACTCAGCATCCTGCCACCGATGTGCCCGCCGTGGTGACTCCTTCGCCTTCAGCAACCCGACCACGCATCGTGGAGCCGCCAGCCAAACCTCAGAAGGTGGCGCCTGCGGTCCCCACCATACAAAAAAAGCCAGCGCTACCATCGCAGCCGATACCATCATCGGTCGTCAAGTTGCCCGAGGATTCAGTCAATAAGCCTCCACAACCGGTCTATCCCGTTGTGTCGAAGGGTGGTCGGCTGGCGGAAAAGCTGCGGGCATTGGCAGTGCCTGAACAGTCGGAGGATGCGGCTGAAAAACCGGCAGAACGGCTGGATGAGCGTGTTATTGCCCGCCCGATGCAATCTGAAAAGGTCGCTGAATTGCCACCGACTGTGCCGGTAGACAGGGTTGCCGAGATCTTGAAGGAGGAGAGGGCCAAAAGAGCGGAGCAACCCGTTACAGAACCGGCTCCGGTGCAGGAAGTCCAAGCCCAGGAAAAAACAGAGGCGAACCCGGGCGAACCCGTTCCCGAGCAGAGTGCCCTGGACCTTTACTACCGTACCCTACCCGCGGCACAGAACCATGGGGTGCCGATGACGACAGTCAGTGTTCATGTCTACTACGATGATCCCGCCAAACGATTCATCCTGGGTGGGAGGAAGCGGTATACGGAGGGTGACTCGATGCCCAACGGAGTGAAGCTGGAGTCGATTACGCGGCGGGGCATCATCCTTGAGTACCAGGGAAAGCAGTACCGACATGATATTGGTTGGGGAGGGTGAGGGAACACACCTGAGCTATAATCATGTTATTACCCGTTGAGGGTACGAGGCGCAGGTCGGGCTGGGACTACTGTCGAGGCGGAACCATGACAGACGGGACAACGGTTAAAGCGCGAATCCTGGATATTGCCATCATGTTGGCAGAGGACAAGTCCTGGGAAGCGGTTCGGCTGCAGGAAGTGGCGAGTCGGGCCTCGCTCACACTGGAGGATATCCGGGCCGAATTCAGCGAAAAGGATGAACTGGTCGACGCCTGGTTTGACCGTGCTGACCGTGCCATGTTGATGGATGCCGCGACACTGGTACATACCCGGCTGGCACGACATCAGCGCATGCACCGGGCGATCATGACCTGGCTCAATGCACTGTCCAGACATCGACAGGTGACCCGCCAGATGATCCTCGGGAAACTGGAACCGGGGCATCTGCATCTGCAGATTCCCGCGCTGATGCGCGTCAGTCGTACTGTGCAGTGGATGCGCGAGGCGGCAGGCTATCAGGCCGTTTTTCCTCGGCGGGCGCTGGAGGAGACGGTGCATACCGGTATCTATCTCGCGACCTTTTTCTACTGGATGTCGGATGAATCAGTGCGCTCCCAAAGAACGCACCGATTTCTCCATAGCCAGTTGAGACTGGCCAGCCCGATCTTCAACTGTGGTACTGGATTGATCAGGACCCATGGGCATGACTATGACCCCTCCCGTGACGGAGCACGGACCGAAGTACAAGGTGACCGGTCAATTCATTGAGTTTGTCTGCGGGCGATGGATCCTCTGACCCACTCGTTGTTTGGCGTACTGGTGGTACGTGCTGCGCCTGGCCAGAAAGCGGCGTGGAGCCGCGTCAGCTCCCCACGGGCAATCCTGGTGGGTGCCACCGCCGCCCTCTTTCCCGATATTGACTATCTCGCATTCTGGCTTGATCCGCTCAGTTTCATCGCGGACTGGCATCGGGGCCCGACCCATTCGCTGGTCCTGGCTCCGCTGTGGGCAGCTGCGCTCGGCTGGTCATTCTCAAGATTGTTGCGTGATCGAAGCAATAGCCGTGTCTATATGGGCATTTGTCTGCTCGGGCTGCTGTCTCATATCGCTGGTGATCTTATTACCATATACGGTACGCAGATCCTGGCGCCATTTTCGGATTGGCGCCCGGGATTGGGGACAACCTTTGTCATCGATCCCTATTTCAGCGCGATAGTATTGGCCGGAGTAGTGGCATCACTCAGATGGACAACCATGCGTTGGGCGCGCGTCGGCTTGCTGGTACTGGCGCTTTATCTCGTGCTTCAACTGTTCCTGCAGCAGCGCGCGACCTCGATGGGTGAAACCTATGCCCGGGTCCAGCAACTGGAGCAGGCGACCAGCCGTGCCTTGGCGCAGCCGTTGTCACCTTACAACTGGTTGATCATCGTCACCGAGGGAGAGCGTTATCACCTTGCCCGGGTGAGTCTTGCCGCTACAGGCGATCAGCAACCGGATGGTGCCTGGGGATGGCTGGGGAGGCTCTGGACTGCCTACCGGTCGCCGTCGCTGCTGAACTGGGAGCGATACAGCCACTTCGGGGCGCCCGGCCGTGAGCGGGCGCTGGTGCAGTCAGCGTGGCAAGCGGCCAGGTTTGACGGGTTTCGGCGTTTTGCCCGCTACCCTGTGCTCTATCGTGTGGACCGGGTGGCGGGGGAGACCTGCGTCTGGTTTACCGATCTGCGTTATCTGTTACCGGAACTGATTCCACCATTTCGCTACGGTATGTGCGGCTCGGGGGTGATCGACCACTGGAGACCGTACCGGTTAAGACGCTCCACCCTGGATGAGCGCCAGCCCTTGGGGTATCGCTGAGAAATTAACGTATTCATCGGCGCCAGTGTGCTGCCAGTGACCCATCACCGGCAAGTAGATAGTGGATGTCCTATGCTCGATGGCATGGAGCACGTTATTTTTCTCAGCTATCGGCGCGTGGATACCTCGGGTCACGCGGGTCGTATCAGTGATGACCTGGCGCGTCATTTTGGGCGTTCAGTGACCTTTCGTGACATCGAGTCGATTACCGCCGGAGTCGATTTTGTACAGGCGCTGGAACAGGCTGTCCATGCCGCCCGCGTGTGCATCGTGCTGATCGGTGATACCTGGCTGACCGAAACATCGGCCGATGGCGCGCGTCGTCTCGACAGTCCTGAAGATCACGTCCGGCGTGAGATTGAAATGGCGCTCAATGACTCGGGGCTGAAGGTGATTCCGGTACTCGTGGAGGGTGCCAGCATGCCGGACGAGGATGATCTGCCGGTATCCATTGGGCGACTGGCGCGGCTGCAAGCGGTGGAGTTATCAGAAAGCCGCTGGGACTACGATATGGCGCGACTGGCGGCTGTGCTCGAGGGATTTGGCGTCGGGCGCGAATTGTACAGACGCCTGCCGCACTGGCGGCTTGTTTTGTCGCTGGTGATGGTGTTGGCAGTGGCTTTGTCTGGGCTGTACTACTGGCGCAATATGGTGGGGGTGGAGCAATACACCGGTTTGTGGTATTTGCCCAACGGCAGCTACTGGTCGGTACGGGAAAAGAACGGACGGTTGTGGGTGGATGAGACTCACTACGAATCGCGCCAGGTTTGGCAACAGGGACCTGGCGAAATTTTGGACGGTGAGCTGCAGGTGGCGCTGGAGCTGGTATTCGAGCGTACGGAGTTTCGTTTCCTGTACCGCTTGCGTCTCTCTGCTGATCGGCAGAGCCTCGTGGGTTCGGTGAGACGTTCCAACAGAAGTATTGAACATCCACAGGTGATGACGCGCCGCAACCCGCCGTAACCAGGTAGTGATGTTAGTACGCGAAGGCTCAATGGATTCCATGCTCTCGTGTTCTGCAACATGCCTACTTGATCGGTGGAGAGAGGCGGTAGCGAATTTTTTACTACACTTGTATGGCACTCTCCACGCCATTATTAAACAGATAGTTTGCTTGTCGGTTATCGAACTATATGCGAATAGCGGAGTGGCTTTGCCGGATGCACTTTAGCAATAGTTGAATTCAGTGAATAAATGGAGAATGAGATGAAAAAGGCATTATTTGCAATGTTGGCCCTTCTGTTTATAACCAGTCCGCTAACGGCGGCAGACGGCGTAATCAATGTTCCAAGTGACTACGGTGTCGAGGAGACCGCCAATCGTCTGGAGGAGGTATTGAAGAATAAAGGCATGACCATTTTCAATCGCGTAAAACATTCTGAAAGCGCGGCCGCGGTCGGTATAGAACTGCGCAAAACGGAACTGATCATTTTTGGCAATCCCAAGGTGGGCAGCCCCCTGATGAAATGCCAGCAAACGGTTGCCATTGATCTGCCCCAGAAAGCCCTGGTCTGGGAGGATGAAGCAGCCAAGGTCTGGGTATCCTACAACGACCCGAGATATTTAGAAAAACGGCATAACATCACGGGCTGTGAAGAGACGCTGATGAAGGTGGAAAAGGCATTGGCGGGTATCACAAAATCTGCGGCGACCAAATAAGGTAGCAGAGCCGTGGCCAACCTCGGGTCCGAGGTAATATGACTGGCACTTTAATCCACGACAAAATCGTTGCTGACCTGGGCGAAGGGCGCAAGTAGATAGTGAATGTCCCATGCTCGATGTGGAAGAGAATTCCTGCACGCCGATTCATATAGCGGGCCAGGAGGGTTGCTTAATTCGAGTTCAGCAGTTGCTGTTCGGATAGTCCTGAGACAGATGATTATCTGTTCCCGGGTTGAACAGTGCTGTTGTGCCCCCTGATTAAAGCGGACTTTCCCATATCATATGCCGGATCAATGCATCGAAGGGCATGATCCACAACTGTTCTACCGGTTCGCTGTCGAGACACTGCATAGATTAATTCTGTTTTAATTTCAGGGTGGGCGTTATATTGTGTAAAACGCTATACCAGTGAACCCTATAATCAATAAGAAATAAAGGAATATTCCGGGTGCCATCGAACAGATCAGGAATTGCTATCAAGGAAATTGACCAGACGCGAAATTTCCAGACCATCAATATAATTGGTTTGGCGGGTGTGGCATTCCTTCTGTTCTTTGGTATCAATGCCATTTTGCAGGAGAACTATTTTCTCGCGGCGGTGTTATTTGGTAGTTCTGTTTTCGGATTATTTTCCATACTTCTGATGCGGAGTACCCGAAACTACGCCTATGGCACTTATGGGATCTCGATTCCAGTTGTCGTTATTTTTGCATATCTGATAGCTTCCGGGGGTGTGGAGAATACCGGACCCCTCTGGAGCTATTCCCTGTTTCTGATAATCATGTTGTTACAGGGATTCAAAAAAGGTGTGATGGCTTTTTTTGCGCTTCTGATTATCGCAATCGTACTGATGTTTTATCCAAACCTTTCATTTGTTTCCGCAGAATATACCCAGGCCTTTAAAATCCGCTTTATAGCGTCGTTTATTGCATTAGGCATCATGGCTTCAATTTATGAATATTTGCGCAGGAAAAGCCAGAATGAGTACGTAGTGATCAGCCATGAGCTGGAACTGGCTTCCCGTACTGATGCACTCACCGGGCTCGCGAACCGACGGGCCATGCAGGCAAGCCTGGAGATTGAGCAGAGTCTGTTTTTTCGGCATGGCCATCCGTTTTCGGTCATCATGATGGACCTGGATCACTTCAAGCAGATTAATGACAGATATGGGCATGGCAAGGGGGACGAACTCCTGATATTAGTCGCCCGGCTTCTTTTAAAGGAGGTCAGGCAGCAGGATTTAGTGTGTCGCTGGGGAGGGGAGGAATTTCTGGTTCTGTTGCCACAGACCAATCAGGAGCAGTCTTTGATTGTGGCGGAGAAACTTCGTAAAGCAATTGAAGTGATTGATCTTGATGTGATTGGTATAACCGATCCTGTCACAGCGAGTTTTGGTGTGGAGTGTATCTCTGCCACCCAAAATATCTCTGAATTGATTGCAGCGTCTGACCGAAATCTCTACGAGGCCAAGCGGCATGGCCGGAATCAGGTTTTTGACCCCGCCGGACGGATCTGTGCGAAGGGTACTGTCGAATAATCTAGTTCGTACTTGACGCAACATTTACATTTGCAAATCATCGAATTGGTGAACGGACGCCGCCTTTGCTGTCGTTCGTTGGCCGGATGACGGATAAGGGTGGTGCAAACATTAACAGCTACAGGTGACGGCATGGATATCGACTACAAAGTCAATACCCCGATAGCAACCGATCAGTTTATTACGCTGCTACGTGAATCGACGCTGGGTGAGCGCAGACCGGTAGAAGATCGTGATTGTATGGAGGGGATGGTCAGGAACAGCAACCTGATGGTGACAGCCTGGTGCGGGGATAAACTGATTGGTATCGCACGTTCAATGACAGATTTTTATTTTGCCTGTTATCTTTCTGACCTGGCTGTTCATGAAAAATTTCAGGGAAGCGGTGTCGGAAGACAACTGCAATCCATCACCCAAGCGCAGCTTGGTCCGTGCTGCAAGCTGATTCTGCTGGCAGCACCGGCGGCCAATTCCTATTACGCGCACATCGGCTATACCAATAATCCACGCTGCTGGGTGTTGGAGCGTGGACAGGCTATCAGCACCCGGCATGCATGAATAATTTATGACGCTTTACTGACGATCAGCGCGGCGTTGACCCCGCCAAAGCCAAAACCGTTGCACAGGGCATGGCGGGTGGCCTGGGGGCGTGCGGTATTGGGCACGAAATCCAGATCCTGCATGGCCTCGTCGGTATTGTCCAGATTGAGGGTAGGGGGCAGCAGGTCGTTCATTACGGCCAGAGCCGAGAAGATACTCTCTATGCCACCCGCCGCGCCAAGCAGATGGCCGGTAGCCGATTTGGTCGACGAGACCGGGATCTTTGGCAAGCCATCGCCAAACACGTTTCTCAGCGAGGCAACCTCCGCATTATCGCCGACCGGGGTAGAGGTGGCGTGGGCATTCACATAGTTGATATCACCGGGTTCGAGTCCGGCCATCTTTAGCGCGGCGCGAATAGCAGCAGCCGCTCCAGAGCCATCCTCCGGCCCCGAGGTAATATGATAGGCATCGGCGCTGGTACCGTAACCACTGAGTATTGCCAGCGGCTTTGCTCCGCGTGCCAGGGCGTGTTCCAGGGTTTCAATCACCATCAGGCCGGAGCCTTCGCCCATCACAAAACCGTTGCGTGCCTGGTCGAACGGGCGCGACGCCTTGGTAGGTGCCTCGCTTTCGGTGGAGAGCGCCTTGAGCGCGTTGAATCCCGCCAGTGACAGCGGATCGACACACGCCTCTGCACCCCCTACCAGGGCGACCTCGGCTTCGCCATTACGGATGATGCGCATGCCATCGCCGATAGCCTGAATCCCTGCTGCGCAGGCCGTTACCGGACAGCCGAGGGGGCCCTTGAAGCCGTATTTGATGGACAGATTGCCCGATGCCATGTTGGCCAGAAAAGCCGGCACGGTAAACGGTGAGAGGCGTTTGTAGCCACGTGCATCGAGGGTCTGTTGTGCCTGGGTGATGGTAGTGAAACCACCGATGCCCGTTGCGATGATGGTGGCGGTTGCCTGCCGCTCAGCCTCGGTTTCGGGAAACCAGCGCGCCTGCTCCAGCGCTTCTTGCGCCGCCGCCAGGGCATAGATGGTAAACAGATCGAGCTTTTTGCGCTCTTTTTTCTCAATCAACGGCTCAATATCGAAACCGGCGTCGGGGTCCTGTTCAATATTGGGTACCAGTCCTGCGATCTTGATCGGAAATGCCTCGGTATCAAAACGATCAATCAGACCAATGCCGGATTGGCCGGTCGTCAAACGTTCCCACACTGGCTTGACGCCGCAACCCAGAGGGCTGATCATGCCCATCCCTGTAATGACGATCGGTGAACTCATGGTTTCTCCACAATGTAATCTAATAATGAAACCCTAGCACTCGCCAATATATGATCAAGATAATATTTTGCCCACGATGATGGGGGAATTTCATGCCTTATTCAGAAGATCACAAAGCAAAATCAAAAGACCGTATCCTTAAATCCGCCACCGAACTGTTTTGCCGCTACGGTTTTGAGAAGGTATCTATCAGTCAGATCATGAAATTAGCGAAGCTGACGCACGGGGCTTTTTATGCCCATTTTGAATCGAAGGAAGCCCTCTATAATGCCTCGTTCCTGGAAACACTCAAGGGCAGCCGCGCCGCACGACTGGTTAAAGGGCCCTTGTCGATCAAACATTTAACTGCGCTGGTTACCAATTACTGGAATCTTCAGGAACTGAAGGAAAAGAGCAAACCCGGGCCTGAAACGATCCTGTTCAACGAGATCGGCAACGATAATGCAGAAGTCAGGAAGTTGTTTGAAACGTCATACCATAGTCTGAAAAAGATGCTGGAAACCCGCATTATGGCCTTGAGCCGTCTGAAAAAACTGCCCTTTGAGCCCGATCGGGACACCATTGCCGAAAAAGCCCGCGCCATCCTCGCATCCCTGGTGGGCGCTGTTGCCATTGCCAAAAGTATTCCTCATGAAGAGGAGCGACGCGGGATTTTAGAGGCCGCCCAAAAGCAGATTTTGATCATGCTCGGAGTGAACGAAAGCGAACTGGACAGCCTTTTGGGGGCAGTTGCGCCAGATGTCTGGTAGCGTACAGATTATATTTGTCAGCATATTTAACACGGCTATGGGAATAAAAAGGTTATGGAGACCAAAAAGATTGACCATCTGTGTATTGCAGTAAAAGATCTGGATGCGGCAAGAAAGGTATGGGAGCCGATTCTGGGCAAATCACAACCCGACGATCCCTATGTGGATGAACCTGAACAGATCCGAGTTGCCAGATACTGGCTTGGCGGAGTAGGTTTTGAACTCATGGAATCGACCTCGCCCGATGGGCCCGTCGCCAAGTGGATAGAAAAACATGGTGAAGGGGTGATGATTGTCAGTCTCAATGTTGCTGATACCCGGGAATCCATAACGGAACTGGAGCCAAAAGGTTATCCATTTATACCGACCCGGAAAGGCGAGAAGGCGAGACCTTTCAGGGACTGCGAGTTTGCCTTTATCCATCCTGAAAAAATGAACAATGTACTGGTAGAGCTGATTGATTATCGCTGGAGTGAACTGGAGAATCAGTAGTCGGCTCCGGCTTTGTCCAACGCAACCACTTCCCTCTGCTACAGTAGGTTCAGACGATCTTATTACCCTTCAATAATTGTGGGTTACCCGTATAACACAACCGCCCTGAACTATACTCAGTGTCTGAGTGACCCCACCCAGACATTGGAGGTTTCAACATGTTCAAGCGCATATTCCTTACAACCGCTATAACTCTGGCGCTGTCCACTCCGGCGCTTGCCAGCCACTGTCCCATGGACGCCAAGGCGATAGATGCGGGACTTGAGAATACCCAACTCAACGATATGCAGAAGTCCGAGGTAATGGCTCTGCGTGATGAAGGGATGAAACTACATAACAGCGGCGAGCACCGCCAGGCAGAGCAGACCCTGGCCAAGGCAATGCGAATGCTGCTGGAAGCAGGCAAGATGTAGCGTGAAAACCTTTTCAGGCCGCCATGCCTCTGCGTGATCAGAGACATGGCGGCCTTTCTGTTGGTGATCTACTTTCGGAAACCGGCAGATTCTCCAGCCAGGCAGGTTATTTATGTGCCGTAATTCGTTGGGTGAAACTTATGGCGTGCCGCACTACAGGGGCGTGAAGTGATCCGCTCAAGCTGTCATAACAGCAACTGATTTGGTAGGCTCGCTGAGTCACAGGGAATAGGACGCGATGCTTCCGGATGCCCTGGCACGACAATAACAGGATCTCCTATTCATGGGTTCGAATTTCTGGAATTTACAGTGAATAATGCTTATGTGATTGGCCATATTTCGGTAAAGAATTCTGAAATGTGGGCGGAATACCGTGACAGGGTGCCGGCTACCCTGGAGCCGTGGGGTGCTGAATTGCTCCTGCGCGGAAAGCTGGTCGCAGTCCTCGGTGGAGCTCACGTGCACACCGATACGGTGGTTATCCGTTTTCCCAGCCTGGATGCGGTGAGCGGCTGGCACGCCTCAGCGGCTTACCAGGCGCTGATTCCATTACGCCAGATGGCGGCGGATGTGGATTTGCTTACCTTCGAGGAATAGCTGCGTTTCAGGATATAGGTAAGCGTTCCGCGCGTTATGATGCCGGTTGTTCATGGAGCGACCTATCCCCTCATCTCGATCATGGGTGAGGGGATAGGTCATGTCATTTAAAGATGGATTTCAGTTTGTCGCCGACTTCTCCGGCCTTGTCGCCGATGCCATCTATCGATCCGCTCTGTTCCTGCACCGCCTTCAGCTTGTCGCCAACCTGTGACTGAAGTTTGGTTTTCAGCTCGTCCAGGGAGACGTTGCCAACGCTGGACGCGGCACTGGTGACTTTCTGCATGACCAGTTTGACTACATCCGAGGCTGAACTGCCACCGCCCTTTTTGCCGATATCCTTCATTTCTATGTTCGGCAATGGCGTGCGGATGGGTGTATCGGAGAGTGGTGTGACTACCAGGACTTCGCCATCCTGTATGGTCAGCAGATCAATAATCAGTTTCTTCTCATTATCTCCCGCCTTTTCATCACCAGTCTTGCCGCTATCGGCAAACTGCTGCACATTTTTTACCAGTTGCTGCAGATTGGAGCCGGCGTCGCCACCCGGTTCATAGCTCAGCTTGGGAGCTTCGATATTGATGCTCTTGATGCGAATGACATCGGTGGTCAGGGATTCCGGGTCAAGGGCAACCTTGATCGCGCCCAGTTGAAAGGCATTGTCGCTTTTGTAACCGGCCGGGTTGCCCACGGTCAGTCCCTTGAGTGCACCTTCGCCGGATATGGCCACCTCCGCGCTGTCCAGTGATACGCTGCTCTGGGTCACCTTGGACCCGAAACCCTCCACGGCATCAACAATCAGGGAGCCCAGGTTGGATGAGAGAAATATAAACACGCCGATCACGACGATAATGATAAGGGTTGCCAGGCTGATGGCGGTACGTTTGACGGTGCCCATTGTTATTGTCTCCTTTCGATTGGGAATCATTCCAGAGTCAATGGTGACACTATTCTGTTTGAATTGTCACCCCGGATCTCGAGTTAGGGGCGGAGCGGGACCTGTTGAACAAGTTGTTGTGGACAAACAGCGGGTCAGTCATCGTGCCGGGTGCTTTTTTTCTTTTTCTTTACCCGATGTGCGTTCTTGGAGTTCTTCACCAGGTCTTCGATAATCGGTGTCAGCAACACCTCCATGGCAAAGGTCATCTTGGTGCCGGGGATCACCAGGGTGTTGCGGCGGGAGATGAAGGAGTTCTCGATCATGTGCTTCATGTAGACCAGGTCGATATTGTATTTCTTGATGATGCGTTTCTTGACCCGGATCACCACCAGGCTCTCATCAGCGGTTGGCACCTCCCTGGAGATGAAGGGATTGGAAGTGTCCACCGTGGGAATACGCTGAAAGTTTATGTCGGTGTGGGAAAACTGGGGCGTGATATGCTCCACGTAGTCATCCATGCGGCGCTTGATCGCCTCGACAGTGGTTTCCGTGTCATAGCCACGGGCTTCATTGTCGCGCTGGATTTTCTGGATCCACTCCAGGTTGATAATCGGCACCACGCCAATCAGCAGGTCCACATAGCGGCGTACTTCCGGCATGCCGCCGTGGAGCCCTTCATAGAGCAGCAGGTCGGTCTCTTCCCGGGTCTCTTCCCAGGGCGTGAAGGTACCCGGCTTCATATCCCACTGCAGAGCTTCTTCTTCGTTGTGCAGGTAGTGGCGGATCTTGCCCTGTCCGGTCGCCTTGTAGTTCTTGAACATCAGTGCCAGTTCGTCCAGCAGGTTGGCCTCGGGGCTGAAATGGCTCAGATTCCGTCCCTGCTGCTTGGCCAGCTTGGTGGCTTTTTTCATTTCGCTACGGGTGTAGCGGTGATAGGAGTCACCCTCGATCATCAGCGACTGAATACCTTCACGATAGAAGATATGGCTGAAGGCATCCCTGACGGTACTGGTACCGGCACCGGATGAGCCGGTCACCGCAACAATCGGAAACTCTCTTTTACCCATGGATATTGGACTCTTGGCAATTCTGGAAGACGAACCGGCCGATTCTGGCATATTTCCAGCTTGATTACCCGGGGATATTGGGCGGTGTTCAGTGTTCGCCCTTGGTCTTGCGGATACCGGCCAGCCGGTTGCCCTGCTTCTGCGGTCCCCCCATGGGGAAAATATCGTGCAGGTAGCGGGTATTGCCCCGCTCGCTGCCCCAGCTCTTCTTGAAGTGCTTTATCATGTCGCGTACCTGCGCCTGCACATGGTGCTGGTGATAATAGTCGCGGATGAAATTAATCACTTCCCAGTGCTCATCTGTCAGCGTCAGGTGCTCTTTTTCCGCCAGAGCCACGGCAAAGCCTTCCGACCACTCATCCATGTCCTGGATATAGCCTTCCTGATCGGTGGCGATCTGCTCATCACCCACAGTGACATAATCAATACGTATGGCAAAAGGGTTCGTTTTCATCTGTTAACCTCCGAAAAAGAGGGGAGCAATCTTGCTCCCCTCCGGGTACTTCTCATGTCTGTTTCCACCTGCCGTGGAGCCCGCAGGTGCCTACTCTTCGATGCGTTTCATCGCACTCTCTTGAGTCGGTAAGCGTAACTTAGAATCGACACTTTCCCAACACTTAGTTCATTTTGATCATTTTCACCCGCACGATCTGGTAGGGGCGGCTGATATAGCTCAACGGCACGCTCCAGACATGTACCAGGCGAGTGAACGGGAACAGCAGGAACACGGTCATGCCGAAGAATATGTGCAGCTTGAAAATGAAGTTTACGTTCTGGATCAGGCTGGGATCGACACTCAGTGTGGCCACGCTCTTCACCCACTCGGTCAGGGCGATCATGGTGCTGGCATCGCCATGGGATGCGTGATCAAAGGAGACCACGGTGGTGCTCAGACCCAGGGCCACGGTGGCCAGCAGCCAGCCGATGATGAAAGTGTCGCGAGTACGGCTGACCGCGCGGACCCGTGGCTCGTTCAGGCGACGCAACAGTAGCATGGTGGCTCCAATCAGACAGAGGCTGCCGAAGACCAGGCCCGCATAGATGGCAATGTACTGGTGTGCGGTATCCGAGATACCCAGTGCCAGGAACCAGCTGTGCGGGGTCAGCATGCCGACCAGGTGGCCGAAAAACACCGCCAGTATGCCCACGTGGAACAGGTTGCTGGCAAGGCGCATGCTTTTACCGCTCAACAGCTGGCTGGAATCGGCTTTCCAGGTGTACTGTTCACGATCGAAACGGAGCCAGCTTCCGAGCAGGAAGATGGTACCGGCCAGGTAGGGGTAGGCCCCAAAAAAGAAGTTATGCAGTGTCATTCAAATCTCTCCTCAGGCTGCTTGGGCCAGATGTCCACGGTTTTCAACAATGCGAAGAATCCGCGCGTAGGGGCTCTCGGCCTTTTCCAGGTTGTCGCCAATCACTTTCAGTACCTTGGCGGCGTCGCCCAGGAAAACCCGCGCCTGCAGATCGTCCAGGGTGGAAACATATTCCAGGATCAGCGGCAGGAAGTCGGGGATCTCTTTGCCCTCAACCTCCAGGCCACTCGCCTTGTAGTACTCCGACAGGTCGATCAGGGCAGGGCCACGACCCCGGTCATCACCAAACAGGTGATGGGTGAGGTGCAGGTCGTGCTCCGGAACCATGTCGAAGGTCTGGACATACTGGCTCTGCAGACCGGTCAGGTCATGCATGTTCATCCAGGAGACAAGATTGAGCAGATCTTCCTTTTCCTGTGGACCAATGGCGTCATCCTGATTGATGGCGTCGATGATCCCGGGCAGGTTCTGCATCAACTCGTCGTCCGGATAGTCGAGCAACCGGGCCATGATGTTGTAGATAAGCATCGTTATAGTCTCCTGTTAAACCGTATCTTTTTTCCGCGGCTGGATATCCTGCGGGGTATAGGTACGTTTACGGGAAGCAGGGAACAGGGAGAAGCCCTGGCCGGCGTCGCTGCCCTGAGAACTGATATTGCCCGCACTGAAGCCGTTCTGCCCCTGGAAGGCGTAGGGATCTTCCTGTGCCAGCGCCTCGTTGGCGGTCGGGATCACGAATCGGTCATTGTAGTTGGCAATGCCGAGCATCTGGTACATCTCGTCGGACTGCGCCTCGGTCAGACCGGCGGCCTCCAGCGCGGCCGTGTTGGTGGTGCCGTCCACATTCTTGGAGCGCTGGTTGCTGCGCATTGCCAGCAGGCGGTTCAGCGCGCTGATGATCGGCTTCTCGTCACCGGCGGTAAGCAGGTTGGCAAGGTACTGAACCGGGAAGCGCAGCGCCTCGGCCTTGGGAATGCAGCCATCGGCCTCGGTCGGCAGGGTGCCCTGGTCGATCTGGCTCTGTACCGGCGACAGCGGCGGCACGTACCACATCATCGGCAGGGTGCGGTATTCCGGATGCAGCGGGAACGCAATCTTCCAATCGATAGCCATCTTGTAAACCGGTGAACGCTTGGCCGCGTCCAGCCAGGTGTCAGGGATACCCTGTTCCTGTGCCTGACGGATCACTTCCGGATCATTCGGGTCGAGGAAGATATCCATCTGTGATTTGTACAGATCCTTGTCGCCCGCAACAGCAGCGGCGTCACTGATCTTGTCTGCGTCGTACAGCACCACGCCCATGTAGCGAATACGACCAACACAGGATTCCGCGCAGGCGGTCGGCATGCCGGACTCGATACGCGGGTAGCAGAGGATACACTTCTCGGATTTGCCGGACTCCCAGTTGAAGTAGATCTTCTTGTAGGGACAGGCGCTGACACACATACGCCAGCCGCGGCAGCGGTCCTGGTCGATCAGTACCGCACCGTCCTCATCGCGCTTGTAGATTGCCCCGGAAGGACAACTGGCCACGCAAGCCGGATTCAGGCAGTGGTTACACAGCCTGGGCAGATACATATGGAAGGTCTTCTCGAACTCCTTGTAGATCTGCTTCTGGATACCCTTGAAGTTCTGATCCACCGAGCGGCTTTCGAACTCGCCGGCCAGGTCATCTTCCCAGTTGGGTCCCCACTGGATCTTCTCCATGCGCTCACCGGTGATCTGGGACAGCGGACGGGCAGTTGGGGCCGCCTCGGAGAGGGGCTTGTTCTGCAGCTTGGGGTAGTCGTAGTCGAACGGCTCGTAGTAGTCGTCGATCTCCGGCATGTCCGGGTTGGCGAAAATGTTCAGCAGCTTGCTGATGCGGCCGCCGGCCTTCAGCTCCAGTTGACCGTTCTCTTTCTTCCAGCCGCCTTTCCACTTCTCCTGGTTTTCCCACTCTTTGGGGAAACCGATACCGGGCTTGGACTCCACGTTGTTGAACCAGGCGTACTCGACACCCTTGCGGTTGGTCCAGATGTTCTTGCAGGTGACAGAACAGGTGTGGCAACCGATGCACTTGTCCAGGTTCAGGACCATTGCGATTTGTGCACGTATATTCATCTTTAGTATTCCTCAATATGCTTTTCACCGGGTGCGGGGTGTTATCACCCCGCACATTGCGATTCACAGGCTCAGTTGTTGATTCCTTCCGGATTCAGTTGAGCCTCGCGTTCCGGTGTCAGATCACCTTCCAGCCAGTTCACATCGGCATCTTCGATTTTGTGCACGATGACGTTCTCGTCACGCTGGCTGCCCACGGTTCCGTAGTAGTTGAAGGAGTAGGAGAGCTGGGCGTAACCGCCGATCATGTTGGTCGGCTTCATCACCACCTTGGTCACGCTGTTGAGAATGCCGCCGCGCTTACCGGTGGTGTTGGAACCCGGTACGTTCACGTTCTTCTCCTGGGCGTGGTACATCAGGGCCATGCCCTTGGGTACACGCTGGCTGACCACTACACGGGCCACGGTGGCACCGTTGGCGTTGACCGCCTCGACCCAGTCGTTGTCCTTCAGGCCGATGCTCTGGGCCTCCTCCTCGTTGACCCAGAAGTAGGGGCCGCCGCGGAACAGGGTCAGCATGCGCAGGTTATCCTGATAGGAGGAGTGGATGCCCCACTTGGAGTGCGGGGTGATCCAGTTCAGGGTCAGGGTCTTCTTGCCTTCCAGCTTTTTCGCCAGCTCTTTCGGCAGGTTCTTGTGTGCACCCAGGTCCTGTGGCGGACGGTAGCAGCAGAGACCTTCACCGAAGTCCAGCATCCACTCGTGATCGAGGTAGAACGATGCACGTCCGGTCAGGGTACGGAACGGAATGTGCTCGTGGACGTTGGTGTAACAGGCGTTGTAGCTCACCTCTTCAGACTCAATGCCGGACCAGGTGGGTGCGGTAATGATCTTGCGCGGTTGCGCCACGATGTCATGGTAACGGATCTTCTCCTCATGACGGCCTTCATACAGGTGACTGTGGTTGATGCCGGTCTTCTTGGAGAGAGCGGACCAGGATTTATGGGCCACTTCACCATTGGTCTCGGGTGCCATCATCAGTACGGTGTCGCACACCTGCACATCTTCCAGCAGTGAGGGCAATCCCTTGGAGATACCTTCCTCGGTAATGACGCCGTTGTGGGTTTTCAACTGGTCGATTTCGAGATCGGTATTCCAGTCCAGCCCCTTGATGTTGTTGCCCAGCTTGTTCATCAGCGGGCCGACCGAGGTGTACTTCTTGTAAGTGTTGGCGTAATCGCGCTCCACCACCTTGAACAGCGGGGCGGTCTTGCCCGGGATCAGGTCACACTCGCCGCGTTTCCAGTCCTTGACCTCGCCATAGGGCTGGGCCAGGGCCATTGGGGAGTCGTGCTGCATCGGCAGCGAGACCACATCCTTCACGGTGCCCAGATGCTTCTCGGCGATCTCGGAGAACTTCTTGGCAACGCGCATGAAGATCTGCCAGTCGGACTTGGACTCGAACGCCGGATCCACCGCCTTGCCCAGCGGATGCACAAACGGGTGCATGTCGGTGGTGTTCAGGTCGGCCTTCTCGTACCAGGTGGCGGTCGGCAGGATGATGTCCGAATAGGCGCCGGTGGAGTTGAGGCGGAAGTTGATATCCACCATCAGGTCCAGCTTGCCGATCGGCGCCTTTTCACGCCACTTGATCTCCTTGCAGTTGGCGCCTTCGGTGCCCTCCTGCATGACGCCGTTCTGGGCGCCCAGCAGATGCTTGAGGAAGTACTCGTGCCCCTTTGCGGAACAGCCGATCAGGTTGGCGCGCCAGACGAACAGGTTACGTGGATGGTTCTCTTCCGCATCGATATCCTCGATGGAGAAGGCCATCTCGCCGCTCTTCAGCTGCTCGGCCATGTACTGGGAGATGCCTGCCTCGTCGGTGGCACCGGCCGCTTCCGCCGCCTTGACGATATCCAGCGGGTTCTTGTTGAAGTGCGGCGCCGACGGCAGCCAGCCAAGACGCTGGGAGACTACGTTGTAGTCGGCGATCTGGTAGCCGCGATACTTGGCGGTGGCGGTGGAGCCGAGGATGTTATCGGCCTCGACCTTCTCATAGCGCCACTGGTCAGTGTGGAAATACCAGTAGGTGGTGCTGTTCATGTGACGCGGCGGACGGTGCCAGTCGAGGGCGAATGCGATCGGTGCCCAACCGGCCTGCGGACGCAGCTTCTCCTGGCCCACGTAGTGCGCCCAGCCGCCACCGGACTGACCGACACAGCCGCACATGTGCAGGATGTTCATGATCGAACGGTAGCCCAGGTCGTTGTGGTACCAGTGATTGATGGCGGCGCCCATGATCACCATGGATTTGCCGCGGGTCTTGGAGGCGTTCTCGGCAAACTCACGTCCGGTGCGGATCAGGTCTGCGGTCTTGATGCCGGTCACCTTGGAGCCCCAGGCCGGGGTGTAAGCGACGCTCTCATCCTCGTAGGAGGTGGCCAGGTTGTCGCCCAGGCCGCGGTCGATGCCGTACTGGGAGACCATCAGGTCGAACACGGAGGTGACGAAGACCTCCTCACCCGATGCCAGCTTCAGCTTGCGTACCGGGATGTTGCGCAGCAGGGTGTCGTCCTCGCCCGGGTTGAAGTGGGGGAAGGCGACGCTGACCACGTCATCGCGGCTGTCGATACAGGTCAGTTCGGCCTCGATATCGGCCTGGTTGGCGGCGTTCTTCGGCAACAGGTTCCATTTGCCTTCCTCGCCCCAGCGGAATCCGACAGAGCCGTTAGGCACCACAAAGGCCTTGCTGACCTCGTCATACACCACGGTCTTCCACTCGGGGTTGTTGGACTCACCCAGGTTCTTGTCGAAGTCAGTGGCGCGCAGGAAGCGGCCGGAGACATAACGGTCACCATCCTTGCGCAGCATCACCTGCATCGGCATGTCGGTGTAGGTGCGGACGTACTCGGAGAAGTAGGGGTCCTGCTTCTTGATGTGGAACTCGTTCAGCGCCACGTGGCCCATGGCCATGAAGGCGGCGGAGTCGGTGCCCTGCTTGACCGGCATCCAGAGGTCGGCGAACTTCACAAAACTCGGCGTAGTCCGGCGCCATGGAGACCACCTTGGTGCCGTTGTAACGGGACTCGATGGCGAAGTGGGCGTCCGGAGTACGGGTCATCGGCAGGTTGGCGCCGCAGATGATGATGTACTTGGAGTTGTACCAGTCGGCCGCTTCCGGCACGTCGGTCTGCTCGCCCCAAACCTGCGGGGAGGCGGCGGGCAGGTCACAGTACCAGTCATAGAAGGAGCCGCAGGCGCCGCCGATCAGCGACAGGTAGCGGGAGCCGGCCGCATAGCTGATCATGGACATGGCGGGAATGGGGGAGAAGCCGTAGATACGGTCCGGTCCCCATTTCTTGATGGTGTAGACGTTGGCCGCGGCGATGATCTCGGTCAGCTCTTCCCAGTTGGAACGGACGAAACCGCCCAGGCCGCGCACGGCGGTGTAGCTCTTGCGCTTGGCGGGATCTTGCTGGATCGCTTCCCAGGCTTCCACCGGGTCCTTGCCGCTTTTGCGCTCGCTGCGATAAAGGTCGATCAGACGGCCGCGCACCAGCGGATACTTGATCCGGTGCGGGCTGTACAGGTACCAGGAGAAGGAGGCGCCACGCTGACAGCCACGGGGTTCGTGGTTGGGCAGGTCTGGCCGGGTCTCCGGGTAATCAGTCTGCTGCATTTCATAGGCAACCAGACCATTCTTGACATAGATTTTCCAGGAGCAACCACCGGTACAGTTCACGCCATGGGTGGAGCGAACCACCTTGTCATGGCGCCAGCGGTTACGATAGGTATCCTCCCACTGGCGATCTTCGTTAGTCACTATACCGTGGCCTTTGGAGAAGGTCCCCTGGACCTTCTTGAAAAACCTCAGGCGGTCAAGAAAGTGGCTCATTGTGTATCTCCTCTAAGCATGTTTTTTAACGTGCTATTAACTAAAACAGTATTAAGTAGGAGCAGGCCCTGATTGGGGGGTAAGTATCCGCATGAGCAAAGCACGTGTGGATGGGCGGGCCTGCTCCAGACCCTTTTTACTCGGTTGATCAACGCGATCGATCAGGGGTTGTCGTACTCCCGCTTCGGGCCCAGGTAATACCACCAGTTGATGATCAGGCAGACCACGTAGAAGATGGCGAAACCGTAGAGGGCGTACTCGGGCGTGGCAGCCTTGATCTGTTCACCGAACACCTGAGGGATAATGAAAGCGCCATAGGCGGCTACCGCGGAGGTCCATCCCAGTGCGGGCCCTGCCTGCTCCTTGTTAAACACCATGGCGATGGTGCGGAAGGTGGAGCCGTTACCGATGCCGGTGGCGGCAAACAGGATCAGGAACAGGATCAGGAAGGGCACAAAGAACTCTTCCGGTGTAGCCGATGCATAGGCAGCCTGCAGGTAGTAGGCGACACCCAGGGCGCTGCCGATCATGATGATGGAGACGATCTGGGTCACCTTGGCACCACCCACCTTATCGGCGATCCAGCCGCCGACCGGGCGGATCAGGGCACCGATGAAGGGGCCCATCCAGGCGTACATCAGGGCCGAGGGGCCGTTGGCGTTGACCGTGTTGTGAGTCAGTACGCCGTCGACCATCAGATGCTGGTAACCGAACACCACCTTGATGGCCAGGGCGAAACCGGCGGAATAGCCGATGAAGCTGCCGAAGGTCATGGTGTAGATGACGCTCATGATCCAGGTGTGCTTGTTGCTGAAGATCTTGAACTGACGCTGCAGGTTCGGCTTGATGTCACCGGGGATCATCTTCATCAGCATCACGGTGCCGAACAGGATGCCAGCGATCACTGGCCACTTGGCCCAACCCGGCGCACCCAGCCCGGTCGGTGCCGGCAGGATGATGTAGAGACCGATAGCGGCGGTGATAAAGCCGATCAGCAGCATGCCGGCGATCTTGGACATGGCGCCGATGGGGGAGCCGATGTGGGGAGAGACGTCATCGGTGCGGATGTTGTTCATGCCGAACCAGCCGGCAAAGGCCAGTGGTATCAGCAGCAGCAACCAGACGTAGCCGGCGTTATGGATATAGCTTTCGGTGCCGGCCGGGATCTTGCCGATCAGGGTGCCGGAGGTGTTCTCCAGGATCATCGGTTCACCACCGAAGATGCCGAAGGTCATCACCAGCGGTACCAGGATCTGCATGGTGGTAACGCCAGCGTTGCCCAGACCCGCATTCAGACCCAGTGCCAGACCCTGCTGACGCTTGGGAAAGAAAAAGCTGATGTTGGACATGGATGAGGCAAAGTTGCCGCCACCAAAGCCGGACAGGAAGGCCAGTGCCTGGAAAACCCAGATCGGCGTGGTCTTGTCCTGCAGCGCGATACCGGTACCGATGGCCGGCAGCATCAGCAGGGCGGTGGTGAAAAAGATGGTGTTGCGCCCACCCGCGATACGGATGAAGAAGCTGCTGGGAATACGCAGCGTGGCGCCGGTCAGGCCGGCGATGGCGGCCAGGGTAAACAGCTCGGATTTGGCGAACGGAAAACCCAGGTTGAGCATCTGGACCGTGATGATGCCCCAGTAGAGCCAGATGGCGAAGCCACACAGCAGGCTGGGGATCGAGATCCAGAGGTTGCGATTGGCGATCCGCTTGCCCTCCGACTCCCAGAACTGGGCGTTTTCCACATCCCATTTTTGTAAATCAGACATAATTGCCTCTCTATATAAGATTGTTACTACTAATCGTTATTTTCAGTGCTGTTGTTTATTCAAGGGTGTCCACGGCGGCCGCCTTCAACTGACGCAGTCGCATATCATTGGCTTCCAGTTTTGCCTTCTCTTTCGATTCCGTGTACTTGGTGATCAGCTCTTCCAGCAGATGCGCCTGTTCAACTGCAGCCTTGGCGGCGGCGTACTCTTCGGGGTTTTCGTGCGACTTCACGTATTCATCCACGGCATGCTCCTTGGCAATTTCCATGTCGTGCTCCTGGTGCTCCCTGGCGAAGGTGTAGTGCATCCAGATCAGGGAGACGCAGGTGGCGCCGTAGAGCAGCATGAAGACGGTGGAGTTGACGCCGGTGATATCCTTCATGGCGCCAAACATGATTGGCAGCAGGAAGCCGCCCATGCCGCCTGCCAGGCCGACGATGCCGGAGATAACGCCAATGTTGTCGGGATACTCGTCGGACAGAAACTTGAATACAGACGCCTTGCCAAAGCCCCAGGCGATACCGACGATGAACAGCAGCACGGTAAAGACCCAGACATTCAGTCCAATATCCAGGGTAACCGGGCCATTGATGGTCTTGACGGTGACGGCAGTCTGCGGATAGGACATGAAGAACAGGCATACCCAGGAGATCCACATCACCCACCAGGTCACCTTGTAGGCGCCGTACTTGTCGGAAAACCAGCCACCGAGGGCGCGGATGACACCAGAGGGGAGTACAAAAATGGCGGCCAGCAGGGCGGCAGTAGTCAGGTCGAAGCCGTATTCATTGATGTAATACTTGGTCATCCACAATGAGAGACCGACAAATCCGCCGAACACCAATGAGTAGTACTGGCAGTATTTCCATACCCTGGGATCTTTCAATGCGGCCAACTGGTCCTTGATGGTGATAGTCTTGGAGACCTTGTGCTCGGGATCTTCGTAGGTGAACATCCAGAACAGGATCACCACCACCGCCATGCCAACGGCATAGACCTTGGGTACCATGGTCCAGCCATAGGTAACCACCAGGGTAGGGGCGACGAACTTGGTCAATGCCGCGCCGGCATTACCCGCACCGAATATACCCATGGCGAAGCCCTGCTTCTCCTTGGGGAACCAGCGCGCGGTGTAGGCGATGCCCACGGAGAAGGAGGCGCCGGCGATACCGACAAACAGGCCCAGTACCAGGAATTGCCAGTATTGCGTGGCGTCCCCGATGAACCAGAGCGGAATCAGCATGGCGCACATCAGCACGAAGTAGACAATGCGTCCGCCAAACTTATCGGTGAGCATGCCGACGGGTAGACGCACCAGGGAGCCGGTCAGGATGGGCGTGGCGATCAGCAGTCCGAACTGGGTGTCGTTCAGTGTGAGCAGTTGCTTGATAGGGATGCCGATGATGGAGAACATCACCCAGACTGCGAAGCAGGCCGTAAAGGCGATGGTATTCATGCTCAGTACGGATATTGCTTTTCTCTGCTGACTCGCCATATTTTTCAATACCTGTAATTACAAATTATTGAGAAGAAACAGCCCACTCGTCGGAGTGTGGGTGCAGTCTATACCCATGAAATGGTTGTGGAAGTGGGGTGGGATACTGGTCAGATGCCCTGCATACCACTAAAGAGGTATAGGGGGTAGATAAGGAAAGTGTATGTAAATGAAGGAAAAGTTTTCTAACAAGGGGGTTGCTTTGAGGGTGGTATTAAGCCTGTGAAGTTTAAGGGGGTACTGCTAAATACCTTGCTCCTACCACACCTGAACAGGATAAGATCGCAATATGGCCCAGCGGTATAAAAATTCGATTGTCCTGCGCATGGGAATCTCCATGGGATTCATCATCCTGCTCGGTTTTTTGACCATGCTGGGATCAATCTTTATTGAGGAAAAAACCCAGGGGCATGCGGCGGCGGTCAATCAGGCAGGCAGCCTGCGCATGCAGTCCTATCGCATAGCCACCCGGCTGGTTTACAAGTCCGATATCAATCCCGAAACGTACTGGAAGTTGACCAATCAGCTGGTGCAGGAGTTTGAGGATCGGCTGCGCAGTCCGCGCCTGATAGGTATCATCCCGGCAGATCCGGAGCATAAGCTGACCCGGGCCTACAATCGGATCAATCAGCAGTGGCACAAAAAAATAAAGCCGGTTTTAACCGTTTATGTGGGTCTGATGGCACCCGACAAAACTGGATTGCTGCCACCCCATGAGGTGGGTGATCCTCTCTGGGTGGCGACCCAGCAGAATATACGCTCGCGCTATGTCTCCATTGTCGACCGTTTTGTAGGTGACATCGATATTCTGGTACGGCTGCTGGAAGAGGGAACCGAGTCGAATATCCGTTGGCTCAGGGCCATTCAACTCAACTCCCTGTTTCTGACTCTGGCGGCGGTGTTTTACACCATGTATCTGGTGCAGGCGGTGGTATTGCCGCCGTTGCGTGATCTGCTGCGATTTGCCCAGCTTGCCCGCCATGGTGATTTTACGGTACGGGTCAAGCATGAGCAGAATGATGAACTGGGCCAATTGGGCAGCGCGTTTAATGGCATGGCGGATGACCTTTCAAAAATGTATGCCGACCTGGAGAAGCGGGTACGGGAAAAGACTGCTGATCTGGAGCGCAGCAATCGCTCTCTGGAGCTGCTTTACAAGACCACCCGTCGTCTAAGTGATACCCACATCTCACCCCGGATGTATGAGGAGCTGCTCAAGGATATCGAGAAAGTGGTCGGGTTTGGGCCGGGCAACATCTGTCTGGCAAAATCGATGGGTGGTGAGGTGTTTACCCTGGCCTCCAGCAATCTTTCCGGAGCCACGGTCTGCAGCCAGGATGAGTGCCTCTCCTGCATGAACCAGCAGGGGACCGAGATCAAGGAGTGGCGGGAGTCAGATCAGACCCTGCGGCGGGTGCTGTCGATACCGATACGGGATCAGGATGAGCAGCATGGTATCCTGTTTATTGCCATCCCGGAGGGCACGCTGCTGAAGGTGTGGCAGAAGCAGTTGCTGGAGGCGGTGGCGGATCACATCGGTGCGGCTATCAGTGTGGCCTACCGCACCACCTATAACAGACGCCTGGCACTTTATGAGGAGCGGGGGGTGATCGCCCGTGAGCTGCATGACTCCCTGGCCCAGTCGCTCTCCTATCTGAAGATTCAGGTCAGTCGCCTGGATATGGCGATCAAGCAATCCAGCGACACGCAGGCTATCCAGGGCGTGGTTCAGGAGATTCGAGAGGGGTTGAGCAGCGCCTACCGCCAGCTGCGGGAGCTGCTGACCACCTTCCGACTGAAGGTGGATGGCCGAGGGCTGTTGCAGGCCCTGGAAGATACGGTTGATGAGTTCAAGGGGCGTAGTGAAATTGATATCCGGCTGGACTGTAATCTGCAGGGTCTGCAGTTGAGTGAAAATCAGGAGATCCATGTGCTGCAGGTGATACGGGAGGCACTCTCCAACGTGATCCGCCACTCCGGTGCAACGTCGGCGCAGGTGACACTGACGGGTGGGGAGGATGAACCGATCAGAGTCTCCGTGGTGGATAACGGGCGTGGTATACCGGCCTCGCCCGAGCGTTCCCGTCACTACGGTCTGGCTATTATGGATGAGAGGGTCAGGAGCCTTAACGGCATATTGACTATCGAGCCTCTGCCGGGGTGCGGCACCCGGGTGGCATTTGAATTCATGGCCGCGAAAAAAGGCCACGAGGCAATCGTTGATAAAGTGGATTCCCTAGAGATATGAGCAAACAAACGCCGATTTCCATCATGATTATTGATGATCATCCGCTGTTCAGGAAAGGGCTGGCCGATCTGATCGGAATGGATCCGGGTCTACACCTTGTTGCTGAGGCCTCATCCGGGGAGGAGGGCTTGTCCAGGGCGCAGGAACTGAAGCCGGAACTGATCCTGCTGGATCTTAATATGAAAGGGATGGATGGTCTGGAGACCCTCAAGGCACTGAAGCAGACGGATCTGGAGAGCTATGTGGTGATGTTGACCGTCTCCGATAACGAGAGTGATGTCACCGCCGCACTGCGCCTGGGGGCGGACGGCTACCTGTTGAAGGATATGGAACCGGAGAGTGTTCTGGAGCATATACAGATTGCCGCGTCCGGCAGACTGGCGATCACCGATAGCCTGACTGAACTGCTGGCCCGGGCGCTGCGCGAAGATGCGCGCCCCAGAACTCCCGGAGAAGCGGGCCTGACCCGGCGAGAAGAGGAAATTCTGGACCTGATAGCCACCGGCATGAGCAACAAACAGATCGCCCGCGAGTTGGATATTGCAGAGGGCACGATCAAGGTGCACGTGAAGCATCTGCTGAAAAAACTCAACCTGCGCACCCGCCTGGAGGCGGCGGTCTGGTGTACCAAGAACAGCCCGATCGGGTGAGGCGGCCTGAAGTCCATAGGCATGGGGCGCCCCGTGGGCGCCAACGGATCTTGTACCAATAGTCCGCAGGTTGCGCGCCTCCCGCAAGACCGACCAAACCCCGGAGTCAGGAAAGGGCTGCATCCTCCAGGCAGGCGTCGACCATTGCCTGGGCCGCATTGGATAGGGAACGGTTGGTGTGGGTGACGGCCCCCAGGGTGCGACTCAACTGCAGTTCCGAGATATCCAGTACCTTCAGATCCGGGGCATGGGTCATGGTCTCCGGCAACAGGCTCCAGCCGAGCCCGATGGAGACCATCATCTTAAGGGTTTCGAAATAGTTGGTGGCCATGCCGATTTTCAGGCTCAGCCCCAATGGTTGCAGGGCCCGTTCCAGAATACGCTGTGTATAGGTGCCCTTGGCCACCAGCACCGCCTGGTAACTGACCAGATCGGCCAGTGAGACCCGGCGGCAGCTGGCCAGCGGATGTTCTGTCGATACCACAAACAATAACGGATCGTGCCATATTGGCCGGGTGGTCAGGTTGGCGATCGGCTCGGTGGGCAGGGTGACAATCGCCAGCTCCAGATCCCCCTGCAGTACGGCGCTGCAGGCGGTTTCTGAATCCATGAAGCGGATATCCAGCTGTACCTCCGGATAGTTTCGGCTATAACGTTTGAGTGCCGGCGGCAGACGTCGCAACCCGATATGGTGACTGGTGCCCATGGTCAGCCTGCCGTTTACCTCGCCATTCAGGTTGGAGATGCTGCGACGGATATCCTCCAGTTCGTAGATCATCCGCTGAGCCCGGGGGAGCAGTTGCCGGCCCGCTTCGGTAAGGCTGATCCTGCGGCTGATGCGATCGAACAGACGGGTGTTCAGTTCCTCTTCCAGGGAAGCGACCCGTTTGCTGACTGCCGGCTGGGTCAGGTGTAGCTGTTCGGCGGCGACCGAGAAGGAGGCGGTCTCTGCCACCGCCAGGAAGGCTTTCAATGCATTGATGTCCATGTGAAGTCTTTGTTCCCGTTAGCCAGTGGGTTGAGGTTCGCAGGCTCACCCCGACTTGCGGGCTATATTTCAACCGCGAAGAACGCAAAGAGCGCGAAGGAAAACAACGGCTTGTATTCTCGAGAACTTCCAGCTGCCGGGTTGGGCCGAAGATGAAGATAAACCATTGTATCTCTTTGCGTACTTGGCGTTCTTCGCGGTTAGATCTAATCCGTTGGGGTTCGCGGATTCGCCTCACGGTTTCCGCCCCCAGCCCGAAGAATACAGTATTCCCGCAAAGAATTATAAACATAAAAAAGATGAATTTGTTTTATATTTAGTCGAGGTTTATGCTTTCTGCTCCATTCAAAGGTGGCGGAACGATGAGCGCAAAAACACTCTACGACAAGATTTGGCAGGAGCATGTGGTACGAACCGACGCGGACGGCACCACGCTCTTATATATAGACCGGCAACTGGTGCACGAGGTGACCTCACCCCAGGCCTTCGAGGGTCTGCGGATCGCCGGGCGCAAGCCCTGGCGCACCAGTGCCACCATTGCAACCCCCGATCACAACGTGCCGACCCTGGGCCGGGCCGATGGCATCGATGACCCGATCGCTCGCCTGCAGGTGGAGACCCTGGATCGCAACTGCGAAGAGTTCGGTATTACCGAATTCGGCATGTCCGATGTGCGTCAGGGCGTGGTGCATGTGATGGGTGCCGAACAGGCGCTGATCCTGCCCGGTATGACCGTCGTGTGTGGTGATTCCCATACCGCCACTCACGGCGCCTTCGGCGCGCTGGCGTTCGGTATTGGTACCTCGGAGGTGGAGCATGTGTTGGCCACCCAGACCCTGATCCAGAAAAAATCCAAGTCCATGCTGGTGAGTGTGGACGGTGAGGTCGGCCCCGGGGTCACCGCCAAGGATATCGTGCTGAAAATTATCGGTGTGCTGGGTACCGCAGGCGGCACCGGCTATGTGATCGAATTCGGTGGTGAGGCCATTCGCAATCTCACCATGGAAGGACGTCTGACGGTCTGCAACATGGCAATCGAGGCAGGCGCCCGGGCCGGACTGGTGGCAGTGGATGACACCACCATTAACTATCTCAAGGGCCGCCCCTATGCCCCGAAAGGTGAGCAGTGGGATCAGGCCGAGGCGGTCTGGCGTGGCCTGCAATCGGACGAAGGGGCCGAGTTTGATGCCGTTGTGCGTATCGATGCCGCAGATATCCAGCCTCAGATAACCTGGGGAACTTCGCCTGAGATGGTGTTGCCGGTCAACGGTATCGTGCCCGATCCGGATCAGGAGAAGGATCCCACCAGGGCGGACGGCATGCGCCGTGCCCTGCAGTACATGGGGCTTGAGGCGGGTACGCCGCTAGTGGAGATTCGTCCGGATCATGTGTTTATCGGATCCTGCACCAATGGCCGCATCGAGGACCTGCGGGCCGCCGCCGCCGTCGCCAAGGGTCGCAAGGTGGCGCCCAATATCGTGCAGGCGCTGGTGGTGCCGGGCACCGGTCTGGTGAAGCAGCAGGCGGAAGCGGAAGGCCTGGACAAGATATTTATCGAGGCCGGATTTGAGTGGCGCGAGCCCGGCTGCTCCATGTGCCTGGCGATGAATGCCGACCGGCTGAAACCGGGCGAGCGCTGTGCCTCCACCTCGAACCGTAACTTCGAAGGCCGCCAGGGGCAGGGTGGGCGCACCCATCTGGTGAGTCCGGCGATGGCGGCGGCTGCCGCCGTGATGGGTCATTTTGTTGATGTGAGGGGGCTCTGATGGAAGCTTTTAAAACCTTTGCTGGTGTGGTGGCCCCGCTGGATCGCTCCAATGTGGATACCGACGCCATTATTCCCAAGCAGTTTCTGAAATCGATCAAGCGCACCGGCTTTGGTCCCTACCTGTTTGATGAGTGGCGCTACCTGGATCACGGCGAGCCGGATATGGACTGCAGCAACCGGCCGTTGAACGATTCGTTCGTGCTCAATGATGCGCGCTATGCCGGTTCGCAGATACTGCTGGCACGGGACAACTTCGGCTGTGGTTCCTCGCGCGAACACGCCCCCTGGGCACTGGCGGATTACGGCTTCAAGGTGATCCTCGCCCCCAGCTTCGCCGATATCTTTTTCAACAACTGCTTCAAGAACGGTATCCTGCCGATCCGCCTGAGTGGAGCGCAGATCGATGGCCTGTTCGCCAAGGCAGCTGGTGATCAGGCGCTGCAGATCAGCGTGGATTTGCAGGCCCAGACTCTCACCTTGGCAGATGGCGAGGTGATCGGCTTCGAGGTGGACGAATTCCGCAAGCAGTGTCTGCTGGAGGGATTGGATGATATCGGACTCACCCTGCGGCACAGTGACGAGATCGCCGCGTTCGAGCAGCAGCGCCGGGCCAAGGCGCCCTGGGTCTTTACTTGATAAACCGCTAAGCGCGCCAAGTGCGCTAAGGCAAACACAGGGAGGTGTTTGAAAGAAATTGAAGAGGTTGCAAGTGACGTTTGAACTTCAATGTGAAGCACATGAAAGACGGCATTAAGCGCATGGTGAATAGGCTTTAAGCTTTGCGCACGTGGCGTACTTTGCGGTTATTTTAATAAATCATTGAGAATGAATTGAAGGTTAGAGAATGAGCAAAAATATTCTGGTACTGCCGGGTGACGGCATTGGGCAGGAGATCGTCACCGAGGCAGTCAAGGTGCTGGCCTGCCTGCGCGACGACTACGGTCTGGATATCGAGATGGATGAGGCGCTGATCGGCGGTACCGCCTACGACGCGGCTGGACACCCGCTGCCCGAGGCGACTCTGAATCTGGCCAGGGAAGCAGACGCCGTGCTGCTCGGCGCCGTGGGTGGCCCCAAGTGGGAGCCGCTGGATATCTCGGTACGGCCGGAGAAGGGCCTGCTGGGTATCCGCAAGGAGCTGGGACTGTTCGCCAATCTGCGACCGGCCATTCTTTATCCGCAACTGGCGGATGCCTCCACCTTGCGTCCTGAAGTGGTCTCCGGGCTGGATATTATGATCGTGCGTGAGCTGACCGGCGGCATCTACTTTGGTCAACCCAGGGGTGTGCGTGTTCTAGAAAATGGTGAAAAAGAAGGCTTTAACACACTGATTTATAAAGAATCAGAGGTTGATCGCATTGTCCGCGTGGCCATGGATATTGCCATGAAACGCAACAAGCGGGTCTGTTCGGTGGACAAGGCCAACGTGCTGGAGTGCACCGAGATGTGGCGCGAAGTGGCGGTCAAGGTCGGTGCCGACTATCCCGAGGTGGAGTTGTCACACATGTACGTGGACAATGCCGCCATGCAGCTGGTGCGCGCACCGAAACAGTTCGATGTGATGGTGACGACCAACATGTTTGGCGATATTCTATCCGATTGCGCCTCCATGCTGACCGGCTCTATCGGCATGCTCCCCTCTGCCTCGCTGGACGAGAACGGCAAGGGCATGTACGAGCCGATTCACGGTTCCGCACCGGATATCGCCGGTCAGGGTGTGGCCAATCCTCTGGCAACCATTCTCTCAGTCGCGATGATGCTGCGCTACTCGCTGGATGAGGATGCCATGGCGGATCGGGTTGAGCAGGCAGTGAACAAGACGCTGGACCAGGGGCTGCGTACTCCCGACATCTACTCCGAGGGCACCCGGAAGGTGGGTACCGAGGCGATGGGCGACGCGGTTGTCGCGGCACTTCGGGCAGGATAAGTCAGATCAAATTATTCTCGCCGGGGCGCAAAGTGCGTAGGTTGGGATGAGCGGAGCGAATCCCAACGGATAGCGGTTTTTTTCAATGCCATATGTTGGGGTTCGCAAGCTCACCCCAACCTACAGCATAAGGCCGTTAGAAAAACGGCTTATTTACGATTTTTTTATCTATATAGGTGATAGCAATGAAACGGGTAGGTTTTGTCGGCTGGCGTGGCATGGTGGGCTCGGTCCTGATGGAGCGGATGCTTGCGGAGAAGGACTTCGATCTGATTGACGAGCCCGTCTTCTTCACTACCTCGCAGGTGGGCCAGGACGGTCCCGATATCGGCAAGCCGATACCCGCACTCAAGGATGCCGCCAGCATTGATGAACTGAAGGCGATGGATGCCATCGTCTCCTGCCAGGGTGGCGACTACACCAAGCAGGTCTACAAGGATCTGCGTGGTGCCGGCTGGGATGGTTACTGGATTGATGCGGCGTCCGCGCTGCGCATGGAAGAGAGCAGCGTAATCATCCTTGATCCGGTCAACATGGATGTGATCAGAAATGCCCTGGCCTCTGGCGTCAAGGATTTCATTGGCGGTAACTGTACCGTCAGCCTGATGCTGATGGCCCTGGGTGGCCTGTTCAACCGGGATCAGGTGGAGTGGGCCACGGCCATGACCTACCAGGCGGCATCCGGTGCCGGCGCCAAGAACATGCGCGAACTGCTGAGCCAGATGGGGGCGGCACACGCCTCGGTGCAGGGGCTGCTGGCCGATCCGGCCTCGGCCATCCTGGATATCGACCGCGAGGTGGCCACCGCCATGCGTAGCGAGGCGTTTCCCACCGATAACTTCGGGGTACCGCTGGCCGGTAGCCTGATCCCCTGGATCGATACCCAGTTGCCCAGCGGCCAGAGCCGCGAGGAGTGGAAGGGCGGGGCGGAGACCAACAAGATCCTGGGTCGCGAGGCTAATCCGGTGCCGATTGACGGGCTCTGTGTGCGCATCGGCGCCATGCGTTGCCACAGTCAGGCCCTGACCATCAAGCTAAAGCGGAATCTGCCGATAGATGAGATCGAGGGCATGCTGGCGGAGGCCAACGACTGGGTCAAGGTGATCCCGAATGACCGGGAGCGTACCATCCGTGAACTGACCCCGACGGTGGCGACCGGCACGCTGAGTGTACCGGTGGGTCGTCTGCGTAAACTGGCCATGGGTGAGGACTACCTCTCGGCATTTACCGTCGGAGATCAGTTACTCTGGGGTGCGGCTGAACCGCTACGGCGCATGTTGCGAATCCTGCTCCAGGACTGATCTAACCAATAACGACAGACCGGGAGTTGGCCCAGCGGCATCGAAAGGCTGTTGGGCCAGCTCCTTTTTCTATTATGGTGAGGGTAAATGACGGACAAGAAAGTGGATATCGCGATAGTGGGTGTCACTGGCGTCGTTGGCGAGGCGATGCTTTCGATACTCGAAGAGCGAAAATTCCCGGCTGGAAAGATCCACGTGCTGGCGAGTCAGCGCTCTGCGGGCAAGCGGGTCCCGTTCGGGGAGAAACACCTGGTGGTAAAGGATCTGGCCGAGTTCGATTTTTCCCAGGTACAGGTCGCACTGTTCTCGGCCGGCGCGGCCGTTTCTGCCGAATATGTTCCGAAAGCGGTGGATGCCGGCTGTATCTGTATCGATAATACCTCACAGTTTCGCTATGATGACGAGATTCCGCTGGTGGTACCGGAAGTCAATCCGGAGCGGATTGCCGATTATCGGCAACGTGGTATCATCGCCAACCCCAACTGCTCTACCATCCAGTTGCTGGTAGCCTTGAACCCGCTCCATAGGGCGGTGGGTATAGAGCGTATCAATGTCTGCACCTACCAGTCAGTTTCCGGTGCAGGGCACAAGGCGATCGAAGAGCTGGCCGGGCAGACTGCCCGTCTGCTCAATGGCCAGTCCATCAAGCCGCATGTTTTTCCCAAACAGATAGCCTTCAACGTACTGCCGCAGATTGATCGCTTTATGGAGAACGGCTATACCCGGGAAGAGATGAAGATGGTATGGGAGACCCGGAAGATACTCGGTGATGAGTCAATCCAGGTCAATCCGACAGCGGTGCGGGTACCGGTGTTTTTTGGTCACTCCGAGGCGGTGCATATTGAAACCCGGGAGAAGATCAGCGCGAAACAGGCGAGGGATTTGTTGTTGAATTCTCCAGGCATTGAACTGGTGGATGAGTGTGATGATGGCGGATATCCCACGCCGGTGACCGAATCTGCCGGGCAGGATGGCACCTTTGTCGGGCGTATCAGGGAGGATATTTCCCATCCTCGAGGGCTCAATTTGTGGATTGTGTCCGATAATGTGAGAAAGGGTGCGGCACTTAACACTATTCAGATTGCTGAGATTTTGGAAAAAGACTATTTGTAAGCTATAGTTAGGCAACAATTATTAAGTCCATTCTATGTTGTGGGTATTTGCCGGATTTTCCTGTCTGGAAATTAAGGAAAGTGGGTATCGAAGGGGGAGACATGGTTCGTAAATTATCCTTGGCTGTGGCCTTGGTATTGGGGATATCGCCGTTCAGCACTTTTGCGGTAGGGTTGGGGAATATCCACCTTAATTCTGCATTGAACCAGTATTTTGACGCGGAGATCGATCTGCTCTCGGTTGATCAGGATGAGATCGCGGATATCAAGGTGACGCTGGCCAGTCCCGACGCCTTTCGTCGCTCCGGAATCGAGCGTCCCTTCATTCTCAGCAAGCTCCGTTTTAACGCGGAAGAGACAGCCGATGGTAAAACGGTTATCCGGGTTTCCAGTCGTGACCCAATCCGCGAACCTTTTCTCAATTTCCTCATAGAGGTGAACTGGCCGAAAGGCAAGCTGTTGCGTGAATACACCGTGCTGCTGGACCCGCCGGTCACCCTGGATCGACGGCCGGCACCGGTACAGCAGGCGCCGATGCAACGGGCACCGAGCCGCCAGATGGCTGCTCCGGCTACCCGGACGCCGGCATCCCCCGGCGGTTCAGCAGTAGCCCCTTCGGATGTGGCCTGGGCGGGTAGTCCGTCGGTCAGTGAATATGGGCCGACCCAGCGTAATGATACGCTGTGGGGTATTGCCAAGCAGGTGCGGACCAGCGGCGCCAGCATGGAGCAGATGATGATTGCCCTGCAGCGGGCCAATCCGCAGGCATTCATTAACCAGAATATCAATAATCTCAAGGTGGGGCAGATTCTCCGCGTCCCGAAGGCCGATGAGGTACAGGAGCTGAGTCGTCGGGAAGCGTCGATAGCCTACCGCGAGCAACTGCAGGATTGGCAGGCGGACAGTAAGCCGACCGAAATGCCTGCAGACACGGCTGACGCCGACCAACCGATGGCCACGGAAAGTCCGGTGGAGGTCACGCCCGAGCCCGTAGTGGAGCTGAAGATTGCTTCTGCGCGGCCCTCTGGTGAAGGTGAGGCGGGTCCCAGTGAAGGTGCCAGTCAGGGCGCCGCACTCGAACAGCTGAAACAGGATCTGATCGCATCGGAAGAAGCGAAAGAGGCAGCGCTGCAGGAAGCAGAGAATGTGCGGTCCCGCGTGGACGACCTGGAGTCCCAGCTTGAAGACCTGCAGCGCCTGCTGAGCCTGAAGAGCGAACAGTTGTCCCGGTTGCAGGCTGGCGTCGCGGGAACTCCCGAGGCTGCGGAAGAAACTCCGGTGATGGCCGAAGGCGCAGAGGGCGCGGCAGAGGGAGAGGGCTCGCCGGTGATGGCTGAGCCGGAGCAGGAGATCGCGCTGCCCGCCGAGGGTGAGACAGCAGAGGCAGATGTACCGGCGGTGATGGAAGAGGCGGCTGTCGATGCGGGTGCACCAGAGGAGCCCCCCGTTGCAGCCGAGCCTGTTGTAACCGAAGAGGAGTCCTCGCCTGTAATGGAGGAGGCACCCAAGACCGAAATGGCTGCACAGCCAGCGGAAACCGCAGTTGAACCAGCACCGGAAGAGGATGCAAAACCGACGCCCCAGCCGGCACCTGCCAAGGATGAGGGGTTGCTGGACATGATTACCGGTGACACCACCATGCTTGGTGTGGCGGTGGCCGGTATCGTGGTGTTGCTGGCGCTGCTCTGGGTGGCTGTCAGTCGGCGTCGTTCCAGCAGCGCGGACTTCCAGGAGAGTATCCTTATCAGCACCATCGATGAGGGTGATTCCGAGCAGGTAATGGATGAGATCAGCCAGGAACCGGCGTCGCATCCAACCGAGGAAACCTCGTTCCTGAGTGATTTTTCGCCCAGCGATATCGACGCCCTGCAGGATGAAACCGGTGAAGTCGACCCGTTGGCGGAGGCGGATGTCTACATCGCCTACGGACGTTACCAGCAGGCGGAAGAGCTGATTCGCCAGGCGATAGAGAAGTTCCCGGAGCGGCCGGAACTGAAGCATAAGCTGCTTGAGATTCTCTATGCCACCAAAGACAAAGATGCCTTTGTCGCGCTGGCCGAAAGCGCGGCGGCCGAAGGTCTGGATCGAAAAGACCCGATAGCCTGGGGCAAGATCGTGACCATGGGAGCCCAACTGGCCGCCGGCCACGCACTGTTTGCTGGTGGCGAACAGGCCGGTCAGTCCGAGCTGGATGATGACGAGCTCACTTCCCTGGAAAATGAACTCGGGCTGGATAACGGGCTTGACCTGGATGAGGTGTCGACCACGGTTGACCTGATAGACCAGGATGCCACTGAAGAGTTGGAGTCTGTCAGTGCGCTGGATCTGGATAAGACCTCGGAGTTTTCAGAACTGGACGATCTGGATGATTTCAGCCTGGACAGTGAACTGCTCAAGGCCAATCTGGACGAAATCAGCACGGATCTGGGATTTGAGCCGGAAGGCTCGGAACAGCAGTCTGCACCGGAGGCGGATGAGGAAATGCTCTCTCTTGAGGAGGGCGATAGTCTGACGCTCGATGCCGATACCGATATCAGTATGGTAACTGAGAGCGGGCTGGTGAATGATGATGATACGGATGCCGATCTGACCCTGAGCGAGCTGGATACCGAGGGATTACTGGAAGAGGATAGCGCCTTCTCGATCGAAGATCCCCTGGAAAGTGCTGAAATGGATGATCTGAAACTGGATGCCGAATCCGAGGCCGAACAGTTGGGGGATGCAGTGCTGGATTTCAGTGATTCACTCGCGCTCGAGGAGGGTGATTCACAGATTTTCGACTCACTGGAGCTGGATCAGGACGACGCGGATGCCCCGCTTGAGCTGGACGAGTCGTTCTCCCTGGATGACCTGGACCAGGAGGACGACAGTGATGGGCAGATCGAGGAAGGCGGTGATCTCACTGATGAAATCAACACCAAGCTGGATCTGGCCCGTGCCTATGTCGATATGGAGGACGCCGACGGTGCCAAAAGTATTCTCGACGAGGTAGTGAAAGAGGGTAATGACGGGCAGCAGGCGGAGGCGCGGAAGCTGCTGGATCAGTTATCCTGATTGCCATTCTCGGCAGGAAACGGAAGGCGCACTTCGGTGCGCCTTCCGCGTTTTGATTTCGGTATTCAGCATGCGTATGTCTGCGAAGTAGTTTGGCCCCATAGCGCGGGCTGCGCCGCCGCCACGGTCAATGGCGCCCGTGGGGCGCCTTTTGAGATATCAAGCGTGGCCGCGCGGCGTGCCGTGGTATTCACCCGTTACACGCGCCAACGCGACAAACAGATTCGGTCGATCTTGATCATTTCGAGTAACATACCGTTCCGAATGAATCCTCCAAATACAACCAGGCATCCAGGGAGCAGAAACTGAATGCGTTTGGCCATGGGTATTGAGTACGACGGCTCCTCATTTCATGGGTGGCAATTGCAAAAATCCGGCGTGCGTACGGTTCAGCAGATGCTGGAAGCGGCGCTGGGCAAGGTGGCGGCCCATCCGGTACGCACTCATTGTGCGGGTAGAACCGATACCGGCGTGCATGGTGAAGGGCAGGTGGTCCACTTTGATACCCCCTCGATACGCGCCATGCGGGGCTGGTTGCTGGGGACCAATGTCAACCTGCCGGAGGACGTGAATGTCAACTGGGTCCGTGAAGTGCCGGAATCGTTCCATGCGCGCTTTTCTGCCACCAGTCGCAGCTATCGCTATGTCATCCTGAACCGGTCTACCCGGTCGGCTATCTGGCGCAATCGCGCGGTCTGGATTCACCAGTCCCTGGATGCGGAACGCATGCAGGCGGCGGCCGATCATCTGATCGGCACCCATGATTTCTCCTCCTATCGGGCGGTCGGCTGTCAGGCCAAGAGTCCGGTCAGGACGGTCAGCCGGCTGGTCGTGAGTCGGCAGGAAGATCGGGTGGTGATCGAGGTGACGGCTAATGCCTTTCTGCATCACATGGTGCGCAATATCGCCGGTGTGTTGATCAGTATCGGCAAGGGTGAACAGCCGGTGAGGTGGAGCCGGGATGTGCTGGAATTCAGGGATCGCACCCTCGGTGGTGTCACTGCTCCGCCGGAGGGGCTTTATCTGGTTCATGTGGGATATCCCGCCGAGTATGGTCTGGTTGTGGATCAGACTGCGGAGACGTGATGGAGATGCTTTTCGGTTACCTGCAATATGAGTCAACGACCCGTTTTCAGCGTTCCTTGCGGTTACATTCTATTTGAATCGATTTGTGGCCCGGATGGCGGGTAAAATCTTTCTCAATCAGGCACTATCCTGTATCGTTATTCGTTCTATGAGAACCCGGGTTAAAATTTGCGGTATTACACGTCCAGAAGATGCCATCGCGGCTGTCAGGGCGGGGGCGGACGCCATTGGTCTGGTGTTCTATCCACCCAGCCCGCGTGCAATAACGGCGTCCCGGGCGGCGCAGATCATCCAGGATATACCACCCTTTGTCAGCACGGTCGGGCTGTTTGTGAACGCCACGGCCGATGAAGTGGCGGCGGTACTGAAAACCGTTCCGCTGGACCTGCTGCAGTTTCATGGTGATGAGCCACCTGATGCATGTGAAGGGCATGGGCGTCCTTATATCAAGGCCGTGCGGATGCGACCGGATGTGGATCTGCCCGAGCTGGACAGGCGCTATCAGTCGGCGCTGGGTCTGCTGCTGGACAGCTATCAACCGGGTAGCCCCGGTGGTACTGGTGCTACCTTCGACTGGGGGCGTATTCCAGACACCATGCGTGGCCGGATCATTCTGGCGGGCGGACTGACCCCGCAGAATGTTGCGGCCGCCATTCAGCAGGTCTGTCCCTATGCCGTTGACGTGAGTGGCGGCGTCGAACAAGAGAAAGGTATCAAGGATGAAGAGAAAATCAGGGCATTCATGCGAGGAGTAGAGCGTGCCAACCGAAAAAACGATTGATTTTACCCGTATGCCGGACAGCCGTGGTCACTTTGGCCCCTATGGCGGACTGTTTGTCTCAGAAACACTCATGGAGCCGCTGGAAGAGCTGCGTGACGCCTATGAAAAGTATATGCAGGACGCCGCTTTCCTGGCTGAACTGGATGCCGATCTGGCGAACTACGTGGGACGGCCTTCGCCGGTCTACCACGCACAACGGCTCAGCCGCGAGAACGGCGGTGCCCAGATCTACCTGAAGCGGGAAGACCTGAATCATACCGGTGCGCACAAGGTGAACAATACCATTGGTCAGGCGCTGCTGGCCAAGCGGATGGGCAAGTCCCGTATCATTGCCGAGACCGGTGCCGGTCAGCATGGAGTGGCGACTGCCACGGTCGCGGCCAGGTTGGGACTGGAGTGCGTGGTCTACATGGGTGAGGTGGATATCGCCCGCCAGGAGGCCAATGTCTATCGCATGAAATTGCTGGGTGCCCGCGTTGAATCGGTGTCATCCGGTTCCAGGACCCTCAAGGATGCTCTGAATGAGGCGATGCGCGACTGGGTGACCAATATTGACAATACCTTCTATATCATTGGTACGGTCGCTGGCCCCCATCCTTACCCGGCCATGGTCCGGGACTTCCAGGCGGTGATCGGCCGTGAAGCCAAGGAGCAGATGCAGCAGCAGACCGGCGGGTTGCCGGATGCACTGGTCGCCTGTGTCGGTGGCGGGTCCAACGCTATCGGACTGTTCTACCCTTTTCTGAATGACTCTTCGGTGGCGATCTACGGCGTTGAAGCCGCCGGTGACGGACTCGATTCGGGTCGTCACGCGGCACCTCTCTGTGCCGGTACACCCGGGGTGCTGCATGGCAACCGAACCTATCTGATGGAAGATCCGAACGGCCAGATTATCGAAACCCACTCCATTTCTGCCGGGCTGGACTACCCCGGGGTCGGTCCCGAGCACGCCTGGCTCAAGGATGTCGGTCGCGCCAAGTACGTGGCCGCCACCGACAAGGAGGCGTTGGCGGCATTCCATACCCTGACCCGGGTGGAGGGCATTATCCCGGCGCTGGAGTCGAGCCATGCCATCGCCTATGCGCTGAAACTGGCCCGTGATATGGACGAAAAACAGACCGTGCTGGTCAATCTCTCTGGTCGTGGTGATAAGGATATGCATACCGTGGCAGCACTGGATGGACTGAAAATATGAGCAGAATCAGTGATCGTTACAAGCAACTGGAAGAGCGGGGACGGGTCGCGCTGATTCCCTTTGTTACCGCCGGTGACCCGGGTCCCGCTGTCACGGTACCGCTGATGCATGCGATGGTCGAGGCGGGTGCCGATATTATCGAACTGGGAGTACCGTTCTCCGATCCGATGGCGGACGGACCGGTGATCCAGCGCGCCAGCGAGCGCGCCCTGGAGCACGGCATAAGCCTGCGGGATGTGCTGGCCATGGTGCATAAATTCCGCGAGCGGGATACGAGCACCCCGGTGGTGTTGATGGGCTATCTCAATCCCATTGAAGTGATGGGTTATGAGGTGTTTGCCCTGGCCGCGCATGAGGCCGGCGTGGATGGTGTTCTGACGGTGGATCTGCCACCGGAAGAGGCGGATGATCTGTTGTCATCACTGCGGCCGCGGGATATCGATCCGATTTTCCTGATGGCCCCGACCACCACGGAAGATCGCATGCAGCGCATCTGTGATACAGCCAGCGGTTTTGTTTATTATGTGTCGGTAAAAGGTATCACCGGTGCCGGGCATCTGGCGATTGGCGACGTGGCCGCCAAGACTGCCGAGATCCGCAAGCATACCCGACTGCCGGTCGGTGTCGGTTTTGGTATCAAGGATGCCAAGACAGCGCAGGCGGTGGCTCAGGTGGCGGATGCGGTCATTGTCGGCAGTGTGCTGGTAAAGCGGATCGAGGAGTTGCGAGAAACGCCGGAAGAGATTGCCCCGGCTGTTGCCATGATCCTCTCCTCCATGCGGCATGCAATTGATCTGATTTAGGTACGATGCCGGGTGGGTATTGACATGGGCATCGGTTGGACGGGTTTAAAGAGTATAAACGGGATTTAACCATGAGTTGGTTTGAAAAATTGATGCCGAGCCGTATCCGTACGGAAGGCGGCAGCAAACGGGCCGTTCCAGAGGGGCTTTGGGCCAAGTGCCCCGGCTGTGGGGCCGTCCTCTATCGCGCCGAGATGGAGCGAAATCTTGATGTCTGTCCCAAATGCAGCCATCACAACCGGATCGGCGCGCGCAAGCGTCTGGCGGCATTTCTTGATATGGATTCCGGGCAGGAGATTGCCGCGGAACTGTCGCCAACCGATCCGCTGAAGTTCAAGGACAGCAAGAAGTACAAGGACCGGATTACCCAGGCGCAGAAGGCCTCGGGAGAGAAAGATGCGCTGATTGTCATGCAGGGTACCCTGAAGGGCCTGAATGTAGTCTCGGCGGCCTTCGAATTCAGCTTCATGGGTGGTTCCATGGGCTCGGTGGTGGGGGAAAAGTTTGTCCAGGGAGTGAATGTGGCGCTGGAGCGGCGCATTCCTTTCATCTGTTTCTCGGCCAGCGGTGGCGCCCGCATGCAGGAGTCACTCTACTCCCTGATGCAGATGGCCAAGACCAGTGCCGCACTGCATAAGATGCGCGAACAGGGAATTCCCTACATCTCGGTATTGACCGATCCGACCACCGGCGGTGTCTCTGCCAGTTTTGCCATGCTCGGGGATCTGAATGTGGCCGAGCCGAACGCCCTGATCGGGTTTGCCGGTCCCCGGGTGATCGAGCAGACCGTGCGCGAGACCCTACCGGAGGGGTTCCAGCGCAGCGAGTTTCTGCTGGAGCACGGCACCCTGGACATGATTATTGACCGGCGTGAAATGCGCGACAAGCTGGCGGATCTGTTGAGTATCCTGACCCATCAGCCGAAACCCGTTGCCAAGACTGAAACCGTCGAGGTGGTTTCCAGAACGGAAGAGTAGAAAAGGACCGTAGGTTGGGGTGAGGAACGAACCCCAACATTCTGGCGCACACGCATGCAACACAGTTGGGGTTCGCAGGCTCACCCCAACCTGCGGGCTGCTGGACAGTTTGGGTTTGACTCCGACTCCGCCGATCAAATGTACACTTACGATAATAATCTCCATGCGATTTGAACATCTCGAAGACTGGCTGGACTGGCAGAGTACCCTGCACCCTAAACAGATTGAACTGGGGCTGGAGCGGGTAAGCGCGGTCTGGCGCAGGCTGCACGCCGACCCACTGGCATGCCAGGTGATCACGGTAGCGGGAACCAACGGCAAGGGTTCCTGCGTCGCCTTTCTGGAGGCCATGTTGCGTTCGGCCAGCTATCGGGTGGGTTGCTACACCTCGCCCCACCTGGTGCGGTATAACGAACGAATTCTGATCGATGGTGAGCCGGTACCCGATCGTCAGCTCTGTGAGGCGTTTGAGCGTGTTGATCAGGCGCGTGGAGACAGCCTGTTGACCTATTTCGAGTTTGGCACCCTGGCGGCGCTGGATCTGTTTGCCTCAGCGGGGTTGGACGTGGTGGTGCTTGAAGTGGGGCTGGGCGGACGGCTGGATGCGGTCAATATCATTGATCCCGATGTCGCCCTGATCACCACTGTGGACATTGATCACACGGACTGGCTGGGCCAGACCCGGGAACAGATCGGACGGGAGAAGGCCGGTATCATGCGGCCGGGTCGACCGGTAGTTTTCGCCGGCAACGACATACCGGATTCGATCCGGGAGAGGGCGGAAAAGGTGGGCGCCCATCTGCTGCTGGCGGGTCAGGATTACCAGTGGCGCCGTCAGGACCAGGGCTGGGACTGGCTGCATGCGACCCATCCGCGTCATTCACTGCCGCTGCCCAACATGCGTGGAGAATTTCAGTTGCAGAACGCCGCAGCGGCACTGATGGCGTTGGAACTGTTGCGTAATGAACTGCCGCTGGACCAGCGGGCAGTGCGCTTCGGATTGCAGGAGGCACAGCTTTCCGGTCGTTTTCAGGTGGTCGGGCGTGATCCCCAGGTGATTCTGGATGTGGCCCATAATGCCCAGGCGGCCCAGGCGCTATCGGATAATCTGGGGGATATGTTTTGTCATGGCCGCACCATCGCCGTCTTCTCCATGCTGGCAGACAAGGAGATTGAACAGGTGGTGAAGATCATGTCTTCGCGTATCGATGAGTGGTATCTGTTCCCGATCGATGCGGTACGGGCGGCCAGTCTGTCGCAATTGGAGCAGGCGTTGCAGGCGCAGGCGATAGAGGCAGGGCAGCGGCGCTGCTTTGACGATGTCACTGCCGCCTTTTCAGCGGCCACTAGCGCTGCCGGTGAGGGTGACCGGATCGTGGTATTCGGCTCATTCTATGCGGTGGGAGATGTGGTGAAACTGGTATGATACGCAGCAACCATCGGGTGCAGTTGGACAATTCTCCGCAGGGGACTGGAACGGTGGTTGTATCCATCCCTATAATGGAGCCGACCTCGGAATCGGCGAAGGGTATGCGACGTGGATGAAAAATTGAAAAAACGCCTAGTGGGAGCGACGGTGCTGGTGTCTCTGGTAGTGATATTCGTTCCCATGCTGCTGGAAGATGAGCCGATGGTTGAAACCGGCATTCAAAAAACCAATATCCCACCCAAACCCGAACGTGATTTTTCCTCCCGCGTGATCCCTGCTGAAGATGAAAAACTCTCCATTCCGCCGATTTCGCACCGCCCGGAGATCGTGCCGCTGAAAGCGCCACCGCCACCACCACCTCCGGCACCCGTGGTGGTTGAAAAACCGGAGCCACCCGCACCATCCTCTACACCATCTGATGCAGCCGAACAGACGGAGACGAAGCCCCCGGCAGTGGCGCCGCGTGAGGGACTGACCGCCTGGGTGATTCAGGTCGGCAGCTTCTCCAACCGGGAAAACGCGGAGAAACTGGTGCAGCAGATTCGTGAGATGAAATATGCCGCCTTCATGGAGCAGGCGGATGTGGATGGCAAGACGCTCTACCGGGTCAAGGTCGGTCCCGAGGTTGACCGTAAGCTGGCTGACAAAATGCTTGATAGTCTGAATAAAGATCTTAAACCATTGAATTTAAAGGGCGCTGTTAAATCCTACCCTTGATTTGAAGAGAATTACATTGGTTTGAATGGCATTAATTGCTTCTGCTACTCATGAGCCTCTGATAAAATCGCGCGTTTTCCAAGACAAAAATTCCTCTATGAATTTAAGGTCTAGACCCAGCAGCCAGGTGATGTTCTGAATGATCTGGATTGATTTCGTCATTCTCGGCATTATCGGCCTATCGGCAATCATCAGCCTGATCCGTGGCTTCGTGCGTGAAGCGCTGTCTCTGGCAGTCTGGGTGCTCGCCTTCTGGGTCGCCTGGACCTTTTTCCGTAATCTCGCCCTGCAACTGGACTGGTTCACCGTCCCCTCGGTCCGGCTTGGCGCCGCGTTTCTTATTCTCTTCATAGCGACCCTGATGTTGGGTGCGCTGGTTAACTTTCTGGTAGGTCAACTGGTCGACAAGACCGGACTGAGCGGAACGGACCGGCTGATCGGTATTCTGTTTGGAGCAGCACGGGGAGCTATACTGGTAGCAATACTGGTACTTTTGGCAGGGTTAACACCCTTTCCAAACGATCCCTGGTGGAAGGAGTCACAATTGATCGGATATTTCCAGGAGCTTGCCGTCTGGCTGAAACAGTTGCTGCCTGCGGATATCGGCGAAAAGTTTAAATTTATTTAAATCTTGATTAACGATTGAGAAGACTCTCAAGGGTAGACAGATCATGTGCGGTATTGTCGGAATCTTTGGTTACAGCCCGGTAAATCAGGCGATCTACGAGGCGCTGCTGGTTTTACAGCATCGCGGACAGGATGCAGCGGGAATCGTTACCATGGATGGCAGGAAACTCCATCTGCGCAAGGACAACGGCCTGGCGCGGGATGTGTTCAGGACCGAACACATGATCAACCTCAAGGGAAACATCGGTATCGGCCATGTACGCTATCCCACTGCCGGCAGTTCTTCATCTGCAGAGGCACAACCTTTTTACGTCAACTCACCCTACGGTATCACCCTGGCGCACAACGGCAATCTGACCAATGCCGACGAACTGAAGGGTGACCTCTACCGGGAGGATCTGCGCCACATCAACACCTCGTCTGATTCCGAAGTGCTACTGAACGTGTTCGCCCATGAACTGCACAGTCTGGGTAAACTGCGAATCGATGAAAAAGACGTTTTCAAGGCGGTTGCGGCGGTGCACCGGCGTTCCCGGGGTGGTTATGCCGCTGTCGCCATGATCATCGGTTACGGCATGGTCGCCTTCCGTGATCCCCACGGCATACGTCCTATCGTTTTTGGCAAGCGGGAGACCGATCAGGGCACCGAATATATGATCGCCTCCGAGAGTGTGGCGCTGGATTCGCAGGATTTCGAACGAGTGCGGGATCTGGCTCCAGGCGAGGCGATTTTCATCGACATGAGTGGCAAGCTGCATAGCTGTGTCTGCGCGGCTCCCACCGAGCATACCCCCTGCATCTTCGAGTTTGTCTACTTCGCCCGTCCCGATTCCATTATCGACAACATCTTCGTCCACAAGGCACGCTCGCGCATGGGTACCAAGCTGGCCGGCAAGATCAAGCGGGTCTGGCCCGATCACGATATCGACGTGGTAATTCCGATCCCCGATACCAGCCGAACTGCGGCCCTGGCGCTGGCCAATGCGCTGGGTGTGGAGTATGCCGAGGGCTTTATCAAGAATCGCTATATCGGCCGGACCTTCATCATGCCGGGACAGCAGGTGCGCAAGAAGTCGGTCCGGCAGAAGCTCAACGCCATCGATTCGGAGTTCAAGGACAAGCGGGTGCTGCTGGTGGACGACTCCATTGTGCGTGGCACCACCTCCCAGCAGATCGTGCAGATGGCTAGAGAGGCGGGTGCGGCGAAAGTTTACTTCGCTTCTGCCGCGCCGCCGGTAAAACACCCCAATGTGTATGGCATCGATATGCCTTCGGCCAATGAACTGGTCGCCTTCAACCGGAGCGTGGAAGAAGTGCAGGAGATTATCGGCGCCGACCGTCTGATCTTCCAGGATATCGAGGATCTCATCTCCGCTGTCAAGAAGGAGGACAAGTCAGTGGTCAAGCGATTCGACACGGCGGTATTTGACGGTCAGTATGTCACCGGTGACGTGAGTCCGCAGTATCTGGAGCAGCTGGAACTGATCCGTAACGACACCGCCAAGCAGGGTGAGAGTTCTGCAACCGACGTGGTGATCGGCCTGCATAATAACCAGTAACGACGGAGACCAGCGAGTAGCTATCCTCATTCCCACGCTCTGCGTGGGAATGCATATTGCCGTGCCCTGAATGCTTGGTGCCTGTGCGCCGTTAGCCCATATATGGTCTCCTCCCTCGTTGCAAGGCACCGTGGCTGCATGACAGGGACAGGATTGCGTCCATATATCCGGCCTGTTAATGAAGTGCGTAGGTTGGGGTGACCAAATCGACCTCACGCAACCGACAACCAGGCCCATCGCCAAAAGCGACCACGGATTGGTGACTACCGGAGCGAACCCCAACATGGGCGCTGGACAGAAACGCCGTTTGTTGGGGTTCGCAAGCTCACCCCAACCTACAGACCTTATTGGTTATGTGTCGATCAGGGCAGGCACAGGGGCCTGGACCGGGTCAACCCATCATGAAATGAGCATGGGCGGCGGCTACCGGCCGCTGTGGATCGCTCTGCCACGCCTCCACCCGCACATTCGAGACGCTGCGTCCCTGCTTGATCAGATAACCCCGGGCGAAGGTGTCCTGGTTACCGATGCAGGGACGCAAATAATCCACCGAGATGTTGATGATCTTGGGGAAACGGGCGATATCGCACTCGTGGATGATGTGCATCACCCCGGCGTGTTCCAGCATCGCCCCGACCACGCCACCATGCACTGCCGGAATGGTGGTATTGCCAATATTGCTGGGCTTTGCGCGCAGAATAGTGAGCAGGCCCTGTTCGTCCGAATCCAGCTCAAAGCCGACAAAGGCGCTGTAGGGGATCAAGTCACTGATGGCGGGGAACTCGCCGGCCGCTTTCAGTTTCATGATTTTCTCAAATAATGAGGTTTCACTGTTGTGCATCGGGTGCGAATCCTACCGAGCCAACCATGAAGCTGGCAACAAAATGAGCAATCGGATCGTTTGGTGAGTCGTGATAGGCGTGACCTTTCACGAACGCCACATGCCGGGTCTGCCGGTAACACTCGGCGTAACCGAGGATGGATTTTCCCGGCTCCGCCGGTTTCAGATAATCGATGCGCAGATCCAGGGTGGCGATTGATGCGCCGACCGGGACCACGCTAAAGGCGGCGGCACCACCGGCGCTGTCCATCAGGGTGGTGATGACTCCGCCGTGGAGGACTCCGGTCTCCAGGTTGCCCACCAGATGAGGTGCGTATTCGACCTGGAACAGGCAGGAGCCCCGGTTCAATTCGATGGCCGTGAGTCCCAGCGCCTCGACATGGGGGAGCTTTTCCAGGATCGACCGGATGCCGTTGAGCGGATAGAGTGTGTTTTCGTCAATTGACATGTCCGATGGTTTCCTACTGAGCGGTCCATTCCCGTGTGACCAGCGGTCTATCGCCGGTCAGGATAGTGCCCCTGAATCGATCCCCCCGGTTGAAGGCGCCCACTCCCTTGGGGGTGCCGGTCATGATGATATCGCCGTCCTCCAGGGTGAAGCTGCGGGAGATCTCCCGCAACAGAAGGTCCGGTTTGAATATCATCAGGTCATAACCGCCCTGTTGGACCAGTTTGTCGTTTATTGTCAGCTCCAGCCGCAGCGATTCGACCGGGTTCGCGAGTTTCACAAAATCACTGAACACGGCGGCGCGGTCGAACGCTTTGGCGCGTTCCCAGGGCAGGCCTTTGGCTTTCAGTTCGCCCTGGATCTCCCGGTTGGTCAGGTCCAGCCCAAAGCCAACCCCGGCAATGGCGCCGTCCATGATCAGCAGCGCGATCTCACCCTCATAATGGAGGGGCTGTTCCGTACCGGCATACAACTCACTGCTGATAGCGGAGTTGGGCTTGATGAAAATGACCGGGGAGGTGGGTACCTCGTTGTTCAACTCCTTTGCATGATCGACATAATTTCTGCCGATACAGATCACCTTGGACGGGGTGATCTGTCGCTCTTCAAAGAGGATCGGGTTCATCAGTGCTCCAGGTTGGAAATCGAATGGCCGGCTAGCATGGCCGATTTGCTTCGGATCGGACGTGGCAGTGACATCAATTGAACAACAGGGCGCCGATCACTTTACGACCTTCCGAGGTGAGAATGTTATAGGTGCGACAGGCGGCGGGCGTGGTCATGATTTCAATGCCAATGCCGGCGTCGATCAGCGCGCGGTACAGGCGCGGGTCCGGGAATTGTTGCCGCTGGCCGGTGCCCAGTACCACCAGGTCGGGGCACAGCTCGACAAAGGCGGCAAAGTCCTCCTCGCTCAGCGACTGAAAGGAGTCCGGTCGCCAGTCGGGGATGATACGGTCGGCCATGATCACCAGGCTTTTGGAAAAGGTGACACCGTTCACGACCACGCTGTTGTCCGTGTAGGCGTGAATGGTATTGCCGTTTGATTGGTCTGCAACGGAGAATTTCATGCCGGCAAAGATAGCAGCCCCCGGCACTCCCTGCAAAAAGAATAAATTCTCCTTTACTGCCGGTTTATTACGTTGACATGGCTGTAACCGCTCGGTTACGTTAAACCCTTTTTTCCAGCCACTGAATCAGTGCAGTCAAGAGGTCCCCTGTGTCAACGCCCGAGATGGAAGATTTCAGCAGAATCAAGCGCCTGCCGCCGTATGTTTTCAATATCGTTAATGATTTGAAAGCCGCGGCGCGAGCGCGGGGCGAGGACATTATTGACTTCGGCATGGGGAATCCGGATCAGCCGACGCCACAGCATATCGTGGACAAACTGGTGGAAGCGGCACAACGCAAGGATACCCACCGTTACTCCATGTCCCGCGGTATTCCGCGGCTGCGTCGTGCTATCACCAAATGGTACAAGACGCGCTACGATGTGGATCTTGATCCAGAGACCCAGGCCATTGTCACCATCGGCTCCAAGGAAGGCCTGGCGCACCTCTCGCTGGCCTGTCTGGGCCCGGGCGATTCGGTGTTGGTGCCTAATCCCGCTTATCCGATACATCCCTACGGTTTTGTCATCGCCGGTGCGGATATCCGCCACGTGCCCCTGGTACCGGATGTGGATTTCTTCGACAAGCTGCAAGAGGCGATCGTCGATTCCTGGCCCAAGCCGAAGATGCTGGTGCTCAATTTTCCAGGTAACCCGACGGGTCAGTGTGTCGAGCTGGATTTTTTCGAAAAGGTGATCGATATCGCCCGCCAGAACAATATCTGGGTGGTACACGATCTGGCCTATGCGGATATCGCCTTCGATGGCTACGTGGCCCCCTCGATTCTGCAGGTGAAGGGGGCGGAGGATATCGCCGTCGAATTCTTCTCGCTGTCAAAAAGTTACAATATGCCGGGCTGGCGGGTTGGCTTCATGTGCGGTAACAAGGCGCTGGTGGCGGCCCTGGCGCGGATGAAGTCCTATCTGGATTACGGCATGTTCACGCCGATCCAGGTGGCGGCGATCCATGCCCTGGAAGGCCCGCAAGAGTGTGTGCGGGAGATCCGCGACATGTACCAGCGACGTCGGGATGTCCTGTGCGACGGTCTGAAAGCCGCCGGCTGGCCGGTGGAGCGGCCCAAAGCGACCATGTTCGTCTGGGCCAAAATTCCGGAACAATATCTGGCGATGGGGTCGTTGGAGTTCTCCAAAAAGCTGCTGAAGGATGCCAAGGTGGCGGTGGCCCCCGGCATCGGATTCGGCCAGCATGGTGACGACTATGTGCGTTTTGGACTGATCGAAAATGAGCACCGAACCCGGCAGGCGATTCGCGGCATACGCGAGATGATCCGCAAGGACGCCAAGCTGGCGGTAGAATAAACATTTCCCGCGCAACGGCTGCGCGGAATGGGACAGGAAATTGGGAGAAAGAGTTTGGAAGCGGTCAAAGTAGGTTTATTGGGATTGGGTACGGTCGGTGGCGGCACAGTCAATGTGCTGACCCGCAACGCGGACGAGATTGCCCGTCGGGCAGGCCGGGGAATTCGCATCACCCAGGCGGCGGCGCGTGAATACAACGCCGAGGCGATCAGCGGACTGGATCAGATCGAAGTGACTGATGACGCCTTCGCCGTGGTCAATAACCCCGAGATCGAGATTGTCATTGAACTGATCGGTGGCTACTCGCCAGCCCGTGAGCTGGTGTTGCAGGCGATCGAAAACGGCAAGCACGTCGTTACCGCCAACAAGGCACTGATCGCCATGCATGGGAATGAGATATTCGCCGCCGCCCAGGCAAAGGGCGTCACCGTGGCGTTTGAGGCGGGCGTGGCCGGCGGAATACCCATTATCAAGGCGATTCGTGAAGGACTGGCGGCCAACCAGATCGAATGGGTGGCGGGCATTATCAACGGCACCGGCAACTTCATTCTCAGTGAGATGCGTGACAAGGGGCGCGACTTCGAGGATGTGCTGGCCGAGGCCCAGGCGCTGGGTTATGCCGAGGCCGATCCCACATTTGATGTGGAGGGGATCGATGCCGCCCATAAGCTGACCATTCTCAGCTCCATCGCCTTTGGTATTCCGCTGCAGTTTGAGAAGACCTATACCGAGGGGATTACCCGGATTGAACGGCAGGATGTGGCCTTTGCCGAGGAGTTGGGGTATCGGATCAAGCACCTGGGTATTGCCCATAAGACGGCAAAGGGTATCGAGATGCGGGTGCATCCGACCCTGATTCCGGAGCGACGTCTGATTGCCAATGTGGATGGGGTGATGAACGCCGTGCTGGTCAAGGGCGATGCCGTCGGTCCGACACTCTATTACGGCGCCGGCGCCGGCGCAGAGCCTACCGCCTCGGCGGTGGTGGCCGATGTGGTGGATGTGGTGCGTGCCCTGACCACCGACCCGGAGAACCGGGTGCCCCATCTGGCGTTTCAGCCCAATGAACTGTCCGATCTGCCGATCCTCGGTATGGAGGATGTGGAGACCGCCTACTATCTGCGTATGCAGGTGGCGGATGAACTGGGCGTTATGGCGGAGATTACCCGCATCCTGGCCGACTCTGGTATCAGCATTGAGGCCATTCAGCAGAAAGAGCCGGCGGAGGGGGACACCCAGGTGTCGCTCATCATGTTGACCCATGAAGTGCTGGAACGGCAGATGAACCAGGCGATCGACCGGATGGAGGCGTTGGCGTCGGTAACGGGCCCTGTCATGCGTATTCGCATGGAGCAGCTGGAAGGCTGAGCTTACCCGGGCGGCGGACCTCATGATGCAATGGTGGACGTGCCATCGCTGATCCACCCTATGACACTCCGAGCAGGTAATGACCGAACGGCGAAATCTACATCTGCTTGTTCCCGGTCTGCTGGGACCGATGCCGACGCTGAATCAGGCAGGGGCGCCGCTGGATTTTAAGCTGCTGGAAAGGCTGTTGGCTCGAGCCCATCGCGTGGCGCACCCTGGGCACGACCTGGAATCGGTGCTGTTCCGCCTGTTTGGCATCTCCGCTGATGATGACCGCAACCTGCCCACTGCCGCCTATCGCCGCCTCGGTGACGGCGCAGCCGCCGATGAGCGATATTGGCTGCAACTGACGCCGGTCTATCTGCGTCCGGATCAGGACCGGCTGCTGCTGTTTGACGTGGAAGACCTGGACCTGACGCTGGATGAAGCGAATGAACTGGCTCAACTCTTCAACAGCCATTTCGCCGAAGAGGGGTGGCAGGCGGAGGTAGGTCATCCGCACCGTTGGTATCTACCGCTGGCATCGGCGCCCGCTCTCAAGACCTACGAGCTGAGCGATGTGTTTGGCCGCAATATGGATCTGTTTCTCCCGGAAGGCGAGGAGGGCATTCGCTGGCACGGAGTGCTGAACGAGATCCAGATGCTGTTTTATGCAGCGGATCTCAATGCCCGCCGCGAGCAGGCGGGGAAGGGGCCGATTAACGGCCTCTGGTTATCCGGTGGGGGGCAACTGGCTGGGCAGCCTCGGACCAGCCTCACGATACTTTATGGAAACTCCCCTCTGCTGCGTGGATTGGCCAGCGTCGCCGGTAAACCCGTTGAGCCGCTGCCGGACAGGGTCGATGTGCTGCTCGATTCGACGGGTGGAGAACTCCTTGTCTGTTACGATCGGCTGCAACGCCCGGTGCTCTGCGCCGATCCCTATGACTGGAGTGAACAGATCAATCAATTCGAGCGCTGGATTGAACCACTGGTCGATGCGGTCAGGGACAAGCGGCTCGACTCGCTCCAACTCTACACCTGTAATGGGCAGAAATACCGCATAGACAGGAGCGCGTTGCGCCGTTTCTGGAAACGACCGCAACCCCTCGGTAAATGGCTGGACAGGAACCCGCAGGGCTGAGCATAACGGCGCCCGCTCCGGTGCTCGACGTCACGCCTTGGGGCGTTTGTTCCAATTGCGCCGATTGATGGTATAGCCCGTGCTGTGGCCGGAAAATGGCAGCAGCAACATACCCGGCAGCCGCTCCACCTTGGTCGGGTCACGAAACCGGTCAATACCAATGGTCATCCCTTCATGCCCCGCGTCGGGTTGCGCCTTGTAGGTGCCGAACAGCCGGTCCCACCAGGGCAGGTTGAAGCCGAAATTGCTGTTGGTCTCGTCATCCTCAATGGAATGATGTACCCGATGCATATCCGGGGTGACAACAAACAGTCGCAATACCCTATCCACTTTCACCGGCAGTCGCAGATTGCCATGATTGAACATGGACGTGGCGTTCAGCAATATCTCGAAAATTACAACGGCCAGCACCGGTGGGCCCAGCAACAGGATGGCGGCGAATTTAATCAGCATGGAAAAGATGATCTCCAATGGATGGAAACGGGCGCCCGTGGTGACGTCGAAATCCAGGTCGGCATGGTGTACCCGGTGCAGCCGCCAGAGCAGGGGGATGGCGTGCACCATGACATGCTGCAGGTAGATAATGCCATCCAGCAGGATGACCGAAACGGTTGCCGAGAGCGCCAGCGGCAGATGGTAATAGTTAAACAGACCCCAACCCTGTTGTCCGGCAAAAACCGCCACTCCGACCGCCGCCGCAGGAAACAGCAGGCGCAGCAGCAGCGAGTTGAGAAAGGTGAGGCCCAGGTTATGCGACCAGCGCAGGATCTTGGGCTGACTCAGTAACCGGCGCGGGGTCAGGATCTCCCAGAGAGCCACCAGCAATAGTATGCCGAAGAAAAAGCCGAGTCGTATTGGTACTTCGTTCTCAAGAATAAAGTTGTTCCAGTCCATAAGTATCGATACCGGTTACCCAAACAGGGCATGTCTGCTGATGTTACATCATCCTGAACCAATGTGGCGTATCATCAGCTGGAAGATGCTCCCCCTTATGCAACAGGAAGCGACCCCATGAAAGCAGCATTTATTATTGTGCTCGGTATAACGGTTGCTGTGATTATGCTGTTCTTTATCCTTGCTATGGTTTCCCGCTCGGGAGAGCCTCCGGGACTGGCCGGGGGAATGCTGTCGAAATGTCCCGACAGACCCAACTGCGTTTGTAGTGAGTATGTGGAAGATACTGCGCACCACATCCCGCCGATCCCTATCCCGCCGGACAATCAGCAGAATATTTTGCCTTTATTAACAAGTATTATCGGCGAGATGGGCGGGACGGTGCTTGCCGAGCGCGACGGCTATCTGGCCGCCACGTTCAGCTCTGTCGTTTTCGGATTTGTGGATGATCTGGAGGTCCGTATCGATACCGCCCGACAGCTGATCCATATCCGCTCCGGTTCGCGGGTTGGCTATAGTGATGGGGGTGTCAATGCCAAACGGACCGAACAGTTGAGAACACTGTTCGAGGCGAAGCGCACGGCAAGCTAGGAGTCTGTCGGGCTTGACCGATCGTGGCGAGGGAACGCCGATTTGAGACAGATTTTCCGATCTTTCGAGGCGAATAGTGAACCTATTCAACGAGAAAGATCGGAGAATATGGCCAAATCCGGCTCTTCCGCAGTAGATTAGTGTTAAGTCCGACAGACTCCTAGGCACGGGGGTGATGGAGGCCGGCGGGTTACTGGCTTACCAGTATCTTACGCGTCCGGTATCCACGTGAACGAAATTGGACTGGGTGTAGAGACCGACACCACCTGCTTTCAGCGATTTGGCGGCGCGGTGGAGCTGTTTGATGTCACATCCGGATAGACGGATATCGAGGGCCTTGCCATCCATGTGCAGGCTGCGTTTGGCAACGCCATTGCTGTTTTGGCGCAACATTCTGTTGGTCTTGGGGGAGCGGTAGCCTGAGATGATGTGAAATTCGCCACGGCAGCCGATACGGGCCTGTACCTGGTGCAGCAGGTCGAATAGCCGCGGGTCCATTTTGTGCTGGTCGCCGGTGCGGTGATCACGCAACAGGTGATTGATCTCTTTCAGTCCGTCCCGAATGTACTCGCCATCGGCCCAATAGGTAACCTTGGTGCGTTCTCCCGTATGCAGGTGATGCAGCGCCAGCACGCGTTCAGGTTTCTTGGCAATGTTGGCGAAGGCGTTGGGAACTACCAGAACGGCCGCAGCTGCGGCACAGCCACTGAGGAATCCGCGTCGACTGAGGGTGGGTGTCTGCAGTTCTGATTTTTTTGTTGGCTCAAACATCATGAAGCCGGGTTCCCCAATGCATACGGCTGACTTGCTTGTTTTATATCGAAAAAATTTTGTCGATGCTATACGAAGAGGCCGCTCATTGCCAGCCGTGTGAGCCCTGTCACGCTGTGGGCGTGCCGGATCGAAGAGTTGTCGCTAATTAGGGAAGGAGGTTTCTTCCGCTTCCTGATGGGCAAACTTTTTATCCTGGGAAGGGTATAACTGCCCCAGGCTCAGGATCAGTGGGCGGTCGAGATCGTAGATGTCGGGACGGAACTGGATCTGTCCCGCCGGGTCAACCCAGGCCGTGAAATAGACCAGAAACACATCTATCGGGTTGGCTAGTCTGAAGTAACTGCTTTCACGGGAATCCAGCTGACTGGTGAAGGAAGAGGCTGTTTCGAGATCGCCTTCGGGCAGTAACTGATGAACGAATCCCCTGATATCCTGGACTCGCACACAACCGGAACTGAAGTCCCGGACGGGCTGTTCAAACAGTCTCTGGGCCGGGGTGTCGTGCAGGTAGATGGCATAGGGATTGGGCATGTGGAATTTAATCCGTCCCAGGCTGTTGCCGTCGCCTGGACTTTGGCGCAACTGAAACGGGAAGTTGTATTTGTTGTATTGCCCCCACTCGATCATGGCCGGATCCTGCTCCACCCAGTTGTCCCCCTCCCGTTGTTGGACCTGGATGTTCTTGCGTAAAAGGTATTCAGAATCACGGCGCTGTTCCGGGAGCAGGTCTTCCACGGCTATGCGTCGTGGTATGGTCCAGGTCGGGTTCAGTACCAGGTGAGTCACGCGTGTGGCGAAAGACGGGGTATTGCGCATGGGGCGGCCGATAATGGTGCGCTTTTCCATCTGTATCTGGTCATGCTCCACCAGTTGCACCAGATAGCCGCCGATATTGACCAGAATGTAACGATCACCAAGCTGTTGCGGCAACCAGCGCCAGCGCTCCAGGTTTGACTTTATCTGGGCGATGCGTTGTTCGATGGGAATATTCAGAGCGTTGCGTGTCTCGGGGCCGATGATGCCATCCTGCTTGAGGCCGTGCGATTGCTGAAAGCGTTCGACGCTCTGCTGCAACCGGGGGTCGTAGATTCTGTCATCAATGGGCGATTCGCCCGTTTCAAGTTCTTCCGAGGCGATGAGTCGTTGACGCAGCAGTGGTATCAGGTCGTGATGCTCGCCGGGGCGTATCAAGGGCGCTTCGGGAAGTCCGGGCCAGCCACCTCGGTCGGCTATACGGCGATAGTCAGACAACGCCCGCAGCAACTGGTGATAGCTTTGGGATCGCGGGTTCAGGCTTTGCAATACAGATACCGGGTCCAAATTGACCACCGCCTGATCCAGCAGTCGTGAGGCATCTATCTGTTCCACGGGTATTTTCCACAGCGGGTCCACTTCGCCTGGATCGAGCTGTCCCTGGGCGAGGTGCCGGCTCAGCCGGAGAAATGCATCGGTCAGCAGCAGGTCGTTACGAATGATCTGCTGAATCTTGTCGAGGTGCCGGGCATCGAGGCTTTGGGCGTGATAAAAACCAGGGTCGAACCCGAGCTCCGCACTGCCCATGATATAGCGTTTCAATGCACTGCCCGCCTCACTGATCAGGCCCGCCGCATCATGCCACAACAACCGGTTGCCGTAGTTGCTATAAATCTGCCGCAATTGTGACCAGTCCGGGGAGGGGTGTATCGGCAGCGACTCACCGGTGGTGAGCTGCTCCTGCAACGAGCCAGTGAGCACGGACGTCGTGATCTCTTTCTCATCGGCGCCGCTCGGACCAAGGAAAGCCATCAGTGCCAGTAGTACCAGCAGATGCAGACGGTAGTGAAAGTTAATCTCAGTCATGGTCCTTTGGAACAACAGCGGGTGGAGACATAGGTGCGCAGAAGTGCCTGCTCTGCCTGATAGTATAGATCGCAGCGGGATTGAGTATAACCGGGGAAGTCTCCTCAAAGTGGGCGGGAACTGATTTATATCACGACCGCCAACTGTTGCTATAGTCCCTGATCTGATTCGGCGAGCTCGATCAGCGGCTGTCTGCAGGAGCGGCAGTGGTAGCTTTGACCCTGCAATACCCGGTTGTGGCGGATGCTGCTGAGTTGGTGGGTACGGCAGTCGCAGTGATAGGGATAACGCTTCAATGTGCGTCGGCTGGAGCGGCTGACGTCGTAGTTGTGGCAGCGCGAGGCCTCTGCACCGAACAGCTGCATCACCTGGCGCCACTCCGGGCCGTGAGGTCTGATCTTTTTTCCGAACAGGCGGCGGGCGACGATATGCGCCACTTCGTGCGGCACGGTGCGCTTGAGAAAATCATCCCGGTTCTCGGTCAGCAGCAGCGCATTGAAGCGGATGACGGGGGTGGAACGGGCCGGAAAGATGGCCATCCCGGCTGCCTTGCCGGTGAGGTCAAATCGGACAATCACCTTGCCCGGGTCTCGTTGGAAGCGGTTGCCGGCAGTTGCCAGTAGTTGTTGAGTCAGGGCTTCCACTTCCTGATGCAGTGCGGTCTCAGACATCCGGGCAGATTACACCATCCGGCAAGAGATGGCATTGCCCTTTGTGGGAAGTTGCAGCGGGCGCCATCGACGTCTGTCGAATCTATTCAATCAGCAGCACAATCAGTTCCACCGGGCCGTGCACGCCATAGGCCAGGGTCTGCTCGATATCCGCGGACTTGGAGGGGCCGGAGATCAGCAGGGCATTGGTCGGCATGCCGTCCTGCCAGTTTTCGTTGGCAATGGCATCGGCAAAAGTGTTGTGCAGCTTGTCTGCTTCCACCACCGCGATATGCACCGGTGGCACCAGGGAGAAGGTGCGCGGCTCTTCCGGGGTGGGCCAGAGGATCATCGCCCCCACCTCGGCTATGGCGCTGCGGGTGGAGGTGATGGCGGCATCGATGTCGAAGAACAGCTCCTCTTTCCAGCCATCCACATCCACTTCACGGGTGACCAGTTCCGGCAACTCTTCGCCTGCCCGCCAGGCGCTCTCAATCTTTTCCGCCAGCGGTCCGGCCGGGGCGTAGAGCAGATTTTTCAGCTGTTTCTCTTTCACCAGTTTGGCCAGTTGTTCCGGCCAGTCGGCAGCGGTGACCCGGTGCACTTCGGTCCTCACTGAGCGCATCGCCTTGCAGAACAGTTCGATACGTTGTTGCCGATTCCAGTCAGGTGAATTGAAACCGCGATCCAGATCCACCGGGGGCTTTTCTGCATTTCTGGCGCGCAGCCGGGCCAGAATGTTGTCACGTGCCTTACTCATGGTCAAAACCCTCTTCCCGGGCCAGTTGGTGTAATGATTTCGGGGCGATTTTCGGGGCTGTGCGCACCCGGGTCCAGGGACCGATCTTGTTGGGTATGGCGCCACGGAACAGGCTGGCCAGCCGGGTGCCGCTGCGATACACAGCAGGATTGGCATGCGCCCAGCTCCACAGTTTCCAGATCATCGCCTCCTTGCCGGAACGCTGCGAGCCCTGGCCGTTGGTGGCGCCGGTATGGTCGTCCCGCACCTGCTCATAGCGCAACCGGTGCAGCAGCTTCGGTAGCGGGATTTTCACCGGGCAGACCTCGCCGCAAGCACCGCACAGGGTGGAGGCGGTAGGCAGGACGCCGAACTTGTCCAGGCCGAATTTCTGCGGTTCTATACATGAGCCGATCGGACCGGGAATCAGCGAGCCGTAGGCGTGGCCGCCGATGCGGGTGTAGACCGGGCAGTGATTCATGCAGGCGCCACAGCGGATGCAGCGCAGGCTGTCGAACAGTTCGTCATCCTCGTAGATCTTGGAGCGCTGGTTGTCCAGCAGCACCAGGTGTACCTCCTTGGGTCCATCCCGTTCACCCGGTTTGCGCGGTGAGCTGATCATGTTGAAGTAGGTGGAGATGTGCTGGCCGCTGGCCGAGCGGGTGAGCAGTTTCAGCAGGGGCGGGACATCCGACAGCTTCTCCAATACCTTCTCGATGCCGGTGACGGCGATATGTACCGGCGGTACGGTGGTGCACATGCGGCCGTTGCCCTCGTTCTCCACCAGGCAGAGGGTGCCGGTCTCCGCCACGGCAAAGTTGACTCCGGAAAGACCGATCTCCGCCTCGTAGAACTTGCTACGCAGAACCTGGCGCGCGCTGCGGGTCATGGTCTCGATATCCTCGCTGTAGGGGATGTCGGGATGCTTGGCCTTGAACAGCTTGGCGATCTCCTGTTTGCTCTTGTGGATGGCCGGGGCAATGATGTGGGAGGGCGTCTCATGATCCAGCTGGATGATGTATTCACCCAGGTCGGACTCGATGCAGCTCTTACCCTGGGCTTCGAGGAAATGATTCATCTCCATCTCCTCGGAGACCATCGACTTGCCCTTGATCATGCGCGTGGCGTTATGCCGTTCCATGATCTCCAGCACAATCCGGTTGGCCTGCTCGATGGTCTCGGCCCAGTGCACCTGGATGCCGTTGCGGGTGCAGTTGGCCTCCAGTTGCTCCAGTAGCTCCGGCTGTTTGGCCAGGGCATTGGCGCGGATCTTCGAGCCGAGGACGCGCAGCTCTTCCATGAAGGACTTGTCGGGAAAGGCGTTGCTGCGCTTCTCCATCAGCCCGTCCATGGCGATACGGAAATTGCTGCGTAGTTGCGGGTTGTTCAGCGCCTCCTGTACGCGCTGGTCGAATTCAGCTTTTTGTTGCATGGGTACGCTCCCAGAGGAAACTGGCAATGTGCTGGCCCTTGATGTGATGGTTCCGGGGTCCGATGCCCTGGTGTTCCATGTGCCCGGTGATGTTCATCAGGCAGCCGCAATCGCCACTGACCAGTTGGTCGGCACCGGTATCGCTGATGGCCTGGGCTTTGTCTGCCACCATGGCGGCGGAGATGTCCGGATGCTTGACCGCAAAGGTGCCGCCGAAACCGCAGCACTCCGCCTTGCGAGCCTGCTCCACCAGCTGCACGTTGCCGAGCTGGCGCAACAGCGCCTCGTGCTCATCGGCAACGCCCATCTCGCGACGTGCCGAGCAGGCGGTGTGCAGGGCGACCTTGACGGGTTCGCCGAGATCCTTCAATTCAATCTTCAACACATGCACCAGGAATTCGGTCAGTTCGAACACCCGTTGCGAGAATTCATTCACCAGGGCTTCTTCGGGCTTGCCCTTGAACACCTCCGGGTAGTGGTGACGCATCATGCCGGCGCAGGAGCCGGAGGGGACCACAATGGGATAATCCTTGGGGAAGCAGCGGATCTGGTTCAGCACCACCGCCCGGGTCTCATTGCGGTAACCGGAGTTCCAGGCCGGTTGTCCGCAGCAGGTCTGGTCCTGTGGGAAGATCACCTGGACCCCTTCCCGCTGGATCAGCCGCATGCCGGCCAGCCCGGCCTGGGGATAGAGCAGGTCGATCAGGCAGGTGCCGAAAAAATAGACCTTTTCGGGCCTGTCCGGATAGTGCTGGATCAGAGACATAGTGGCTCCCGAGTAGTGTGAATCAAAAAGTTAATACGCAAATAATAGAATGTGCTGAGCGCAGTTTTGTAGGGTGGATAAGCCGGTAGGCGCATCCACCATTGTTGCGGTGGATGCGCTGTCGCTTATCCACCCTACGAAATCACATCCTACAGGATAACAGCCAATCGTTATGTTGACAGGCCGCGCAGGGAGCGCTGCTTGCGCACCTCTTCACGGTCAATCTGCTGTAGCGACTCCTCCACAAATACCAGATGCTCCTGCGCCGCCTGGCGTGCCTTCTCGGCATCGCCCTCGACAACGCTGTTCATCAGCCGTTCATGCTGGTGACTGAGCGGCTCGAATACCCGGGGCAGGGTGTAGAGCTTGTCCAGATTGTGCGAGATGCTGCTCTGGAGCAGGGTGAACAGCCCGCGCATTACATGCAGCAGCACCAGGTTGTGCGACGCCTCGACGATCGACAGATGAAAGGCGGCGTCGGCACGCGCCTCGTCCATGGGATCGGGGCTGCCGTGGTTTTTTATCATCACATCGAAACAGCGCCTGATCTTCTCCTTGTCTTCACCGGTGCCGCGCAGGGCCGCGTAATAGGCGGCCGTTCCCTCCAGGGCGTGGCGGATCTCCAGTACATCGAAGCGTGATTCCGGCATCTCCCTGAGCAGGGTAATCAACGGATCGACAAACGACGGCTCCAGCGATTCACATACATAGGTCCCGCCGCCATGGCGGGTGCTGAGGAGACCCTTGCTGTTGAGTTTTTGTATCGCTTCACGCAGGGAGGGTCTTGATACCTCCAGTCGCTGAGCCAGGTCACGCTCGGCCGGGAGTTTCTCTCCAGGTTTGAGATCGCCCTCTGCAATCATCGTCTCCAGCTTTTCTGCAATCTGGTCAGAAAGTCGTTGCTGTTTCATGTTGCGGTCTCTGCTTCCTTACAACTGGTAAGACCAATTGTTTTTGAGTTTAGATGGATTTGTTAAAAAAGAGAAGTCCTGGGGGGCTATTTTATCAAATTTTCAACAAAAATAACGCAGTAAGGAGGGTATATATAGGGTGTGAACGGCCTGATATTTTCTCTTTCCGAATGTTTGACATTACAAATTCCATAGGTTACTAATAAATTGGCCTGACCAATTAACCAGTTTGTCAGGCGACAGGATGGCCTTGTCAAATCGTCTCGGGATTGTGATCCGCGCAGGGTAGAAGCCGGAGAGAAGACGGTTGATCGGGAGGCCGTCACCCTGTTTCCCCATTGGAGTGAGAAAAAAACGATGAATCGAAAATTGATCTCTGTAGTGTCTGCTGCTGCCCTAGCCCTGAGTGTTGCCAGCGGTGCCGTATTGTCGGCAGAAAAGAAAACCCTGTTGAAGGTGCCGGTCTATTTCGGCACCCACCTGACCGGTCTGGGCAGTACCCCGAAGTGGCTGGCCGATCACCTGAATGTCGCCAGTGGCGGCAGTGTCAAGATCAAGGTTTATGAGCCGGGCAAGCTGATCCCGCCCAAGGAGATCCTGGAGTCGGTCGCCAGCGGCAAGGTGAATGCCGGCTATACCACACCGGGTTACAACACCGGCGTGCTGGGTGCGAAGGGCGGCATCTTCTCCGCCGTGCCTTTTGGTCCCGATGCCCCGGAATTCCTCGCCTGGATTTATTATGGTGAAGGCCGCAAGCTGTGGCAGGAGATGTATGACAAGAAGGGGTTGAATGTACACTCCATTCCCTGTGGCATCACTGCGCCGGAGACTTCCGGGTGGTTTAACAAACCGATCGATAAACCGGCCGATCTGCAGGGCCTGCGCATGCGCTTCTTTGGTCTGGGGGCGCTGGTGATGGAGAAGATGGGCGTCTCCACCAGCCTGTTGCCATCCAGTGAGATCTTCCCGGCGCTGGAGAAGGGGGCGATCGATGCCACCGAGTTCTCCATGCCGGCAATCGACAAGCTGCTCGGTTTCCACAAGATCCTCAAGTTCAACTACTACCCCGGCTGGCATCAGCCGGCAACTGTGTATGAACTGCTGGTGAATGGCGATACCTGGAAGGGTATGGGTGAGACCCAGCAGGGTCTGCTGGAGATGAGCTGCAAGGCCGCCATGCTGGATGGCCTGGCACTGGGGGAAGCGATCCAGTTCCCGCAGATGAAGGAGAATCTCCAGAAGAACGGCGTGGAGAACCGCTACTGGTCTCCCGAGATCCTGGATGCATTCGAGGGTAAGTGGAACGAGGTTGTGGCAGAAGAGTCGGCCAAGGACCCTGAGTTCAAGGCGATCTGGGACAACATGCAGAGCTTCCGCAGCGACTACGCCATCTGGAACAAGTGGGCCTTCCTGCCCCGTCCGGGCACTGTGCGCGAGCAGTAAACTGCTACAGGAGGGGCCCGGGTTTCGGGGCCCCTCTTTTTTTATCCGCCCCATTTATCCCCGTATCTGCGTGACGATGCGTGGGTGAAATATTCCTGGAATTTATCGAGGCAAGAGATGAATCAACCCAACGATCTGGAATACCGCATTCCCATCGTCGATGCCCTGAATGGATTTGTGCAACGTATCGGCCAGGTGATGGCCTGGAGCAATGTGCTGCTGATCGGCATAATCCTGGTTCAGGTCGTCCTGCGTTACGGCTTCAATCACGGACTGGTTTATCTGGAGGAGCTGATCTGGCACATCTATGCCGTCGGCTTCATGTTCGGCCTCAGTTTTGCCATTACCAATGATTCACACATTCGTGTGGATATCGTGCATATGAACCTCTCCCGCGCCAATCAGCACCGCTGGGAGATCTTCGGCATCCTGTTTCTGCTGTTGCCCTTCATTGTGGTGATCTTTCTGCACAGCCTGGAGTGGGTCTACTACGCCTACGAAACCGGTGAGAGCTCCGCCAACCCCACCGGCCTGCCTTATCGCTGGGTGGTTAAATCGGTCATCCCGCTCAGCTTTGCCCTGTTGTTTATTGCGACCATCGCACGCCTGGTCCGTGAGGTTACGTTGCTGTTGCATCTGGCCCGGGAGCCGGAGGAGGCCTATCCGGGACGCGTCTCCATGCTGCGTCACCTGTTTCAGGTGCAGGAGCAGGGCAGTGGTGACACCAGCGACAACCATCAGCGCGGGGAGGGCTGAGCCATGGAGATGAACGAGATCCTGGTTATCGCGATGTTCGTCAGTTTCATCGCGCTGCTGTTTACCGGTTTTCCGGTCGCCTGGGCGCTGGCCGGTATCGGTGTGCTGTTTGCCGGTGTGGGTTATCTGGCGGACAACCACCTGGATACCATGACCGGCCTGGACTATTCCACCCTGGGCCTCGCGGTGGGGCGTATCTTCGGCATCATGGACAACTGGGTGCTGGTGGCCCTGCCGATGTTTATTTTCATGGGCCTGATGCTGGACAAATCGGGTGTCGCCGAACGCATGATGCACGCCATGCAGGGGCTGTTCGGCCGGGTCCGTGGCGGGCTGGCCATAGCGGTGACCCTGATCGGTATTATCCTGGCCGCCTCCACCGGTATTATCGGGGCCTCGGTGGTGTTGCTCGGTGTGATGTCCCTGCCGGTGATGATGCGTCAGCAATACAGTAAGACCCTGGCACTGGGCACCGTTGCCGGTGCCGGTTGTCTCGGTATCCTGATTCCGCCCAGCATCATGCTGGTGATCATGGGAGATCAGATGGGCCTCTCGGTGGGTGATCTGTTCATGGGTGCCGTGTTTCCCGGCATCATCCTGGGGATCTTCTATATGCTCTATATCCTCGGTTTCTCTTTCTTCCGTCCCGCCGCGGCGCCGCTCGCGGACAATGCCCAGGCGGTCAGTCTCGCGGTGGTCTGGAGCGTGTTGAAGACCATTCTGCCGCCTGCGGCCCTGATCCTGGCAGTGCTGGGTTCCATCTTCGCCGGTATTGCCACGGTAACCGAGGCCAGCGGCATTGGCGCGCTGGGTGCCATCATCATGGCCGCCAGCTATCGTCAGCTCAGCTGGTCGGTCATGAAAGAGGTGGTGATCAACACCTTCAACACCTCGGCCTATATCTTCGCCATCTTTGTCGGTGCCACGGTGTTTGCCCTGGTGCTGCGGGAGCTGGGTGGTGATGAGCTGATCGAGTCTACCCTGACCGGCCTGCCGTTCGGGCCCTACGGTATTATCGCCTTTATTCTCGGCGTGGTATTTCTGCTCGGCTTCTTCCTCGACTGGATCGAGATCAGCCTGATCATCCTGCCGCTGCTGGCACCGGTGATCAAGGGGCTGGGGCTGGATATCGACGGCCACGGGGTGGTGGACAATCCCGAACTGGTCTGGTTTGCCCTGCTGGTGGCGGTGACCCTGCAGACCTCTTTCCTGACGCCGCCGGTCGGATTTGCCCTATTCTATCTAAAAGGGGTCTGTCCACCGGGCATTTCCCTGATGGATATCTACAAGGGGGTGATTCCATTCATTGTGCTGCAGCTGCTGGGTCTGCTGGTGGTGGCCTTCTTCCCCGAGGTGGTGACCTGGTTGCCGTCGGTGGCTTATGGCAAGTAAGGCAAAGGTTTTCTGATGAGTGATGGTTGTGGGTTATTAACCCTTGGATACAGGTAAGACATGTCAGCGGACTACACGGCATTAAAGCGCGAACTGGGATATTTTATCGGCGACGACCGGTTGATTGATGACCCGCTGCGCACCCTGGCCTACGGCACCGATGCCAGCTTCTACCGGTTGATACCGAAACTGGTCGTCAAGGTGAATGACGAGGCCGAGATGGTGCGGATTCTGGCGGCCGCCCACCGTTTCAACACACCGGTTACCTTCCGGGCGGCCGGTACCAGTCTCTCCGGGCAGGCGATCAGCGATTCGGTGCTGTTGCTGCTCTCGGGCGACTACTGGCGGGGCTATAGCATCAGTGACGATGCGGCGATTATTCGCCTGCAACCGGGGGTGATCGGTGCCTGGGCCAATAGTTACCTGGCTCCCTATCAGCGCAAGATCGGTCCTGACCCGGCCTCCATCAACGCGGCCAAGATCGGTGGCATCGCCGCCAACAACGCCAGCGGCATGTGTTGTGGCTCGGCCCAGAACAGCTACCACACCCTCGCCAGTCTGCGCCTCATCCTGGCCGACGGGACGGTACTGGATACGGCAGACCCGCAATCGGTCACCGCTTTCCGGGATTCCCATGACGAGTTGTTGAAGTCACTCTCCGTGCTGGCGGCTGAAACGCGCAACAATCCCACACTCGCCGAACGTATTCGTCACAAGTACCGGTTGAAAAACACCACCGGTTACAGCCTCAATGCACTGATCGATTTTGCTGATCCGATTGATATCCTGCAGCACCTGATGATCGGCTCCGAGGGAACGCTCGGCTTCATTTCGGAGATCGGTTACCGCACGGTGGTGGATCACCCCTGCAAATCCACCGCCCTGATCCTGTTTCCCACGGTGGAGATCGCCTGCCAGGCGGTGGCGCTGCTCAAGCAGGCCCCGGTGACGGCGGTGGAACTGATGGACCGCGCTGCCCTGCGTTCAGTACAGGATAAGCCGGACATGCCGGCCTACCTGCATGCACTGGATGATGAGGTGGCCGCCCTGCTGGTAGATGTGCGCGCCGCCGATCCGGAGACGCTGAAACTCCAGGTGGCGGAGATCCTGGCGGTGCTGAAAAATATCCAACTGGTGCGCGAGGCTGAGTTCACCTTCGATTCGGTGGCCTATCAGGCGTTGTGGAATATTCGCAAGGGGCTGTTCCCGGCGGTGGGGGCGGTACGTACCACCGGTACCACGGTGATTATTGAAGATATCGCCTTTCCGGTACCGCAATTGGCGGCGGCGGTCAGGGGGCTGCATCAGTTGTTCGAAAAGTATCACTATCACGAGGCGCTGATCTTCGGGCACGCCCTGGAAGGCAATCTGCACTTTGTCTTTACCCAGGATTTTGGCACCACCGCCGAGGTGCAACGTTACCAGGGCCTGATGGACGAGGTGTGTACGCTGGTAGTGGGTGAGTACGGTGGATCGCTGAAGGCGGAACACGGCACCGGCCGCAACATGGCACCATTCGTGGAGATGGAGTGGGGCAGTGACGCCTATCGCCTGATGTGGCAGCTCAAACGGCTGTTCGATCCGGCCAATCTGCTCAATCCCGGCGTCATCCTCAACGAGGATGCCGAGATTCATCTGAAGAATCTCAAACCGCTGCCACCGGCTGACCCGCTGATTGACAAGTGCATCGAGTGCGGTTTCTGTGAGCCGATCTGCCCCTCGCGCAATCTCACCCTGACACCACGCCAGCGCATCGTCTCCTGGCGCGAAATCTCGCGGCTGAAAAAGAGCGGTGAAGATGCCCAGCGACTTGCGCGCTTTGAACACGACTTCGCCTATCAGGGGCTGGATACCTGTGCGCTGGATGGACTCTGCGCCATCGAGTGTCCGGTGGGCATCGATACCGGCAAGCTGACCAGGCAGATTCGCCAGTCACAACATGGCAGCGCCGCGGCACGTATTGGTGATTGGGTGGACAGGCACTTCTCCACGGTTGCCGCTACGACCCGTGCCGGTCTCCGGCTGGCGGCACTCTCCCAGGATCTGCTGGGTGACCGGCTGATGGGCAAAACCAGCGGCCTGATGCGACGCCTGAGCGGTGAACGTATCCCGCAATGGAATCCGGCCATGCCGCGCGCCGCCGGCAAGCTGCCGGCATCGGTTACCGATGTCCCCGGGCGCAACGGCACGGTGGTCTATTTTCCCAGCTGTGTCAGCCGCACCATGGGACCGGCCAAGTCCGATCCCTTTCAGGCCGATCTGCATCAGGTGATGCAATCGCTGTTGTACAAGGCCGGCTACCGGGTGATTATCCCCGAACGTCCGGAGGGGCTCTGTTGCGGCATGGCGCTGGAGAGTAAGGGGTTGTTGGCGCAAGCGGACCAGAGTCTGCTGCGGCTGGAGCAGGCTTTGTGGGCTGCCAGTGAACAGGGCCGCTATCCAGTCCTGTGCGATACCAGCCCTTGTACCTTCCGCATGCTCGAACAGATCAGGCAACCGTTGCAGATACACGAGCCGGTGGGCTTCATCAATCGCTACCTGTTGGAACACCTGCGGCGCACATCGCAAATGGCGAGTGTGGCGCTGCACATCACCTGCACCAGCCGCAAGATGGGTCTGGCCGATGAGATGCGCCGGCTGGCGCAACAGTGTGCGCAACAGGTGTTCCTGTCCGAGGACAAGGGCTGCTGCGGATTTGCCGGCGATAAGGGATTCACCCGTCCCGAGCTGAATGCTTCGGCACTGAAACGGCTGAAGGCGTCGCTCCCGGCAGATTGTGAAATGGGCATATCCAACAGCCGCACTTGCGAGATCGGGCTGTCGCTGCATGCCGGTCTCTCTTATCAGTCCATCGTCTACCTGGTTGATCGATGTTTCGAGGCAGAGTATCCCGCTTGATTTGATGGCTGGTCATCAATGGATGAAGTGTGGATACTAGCGCCTTTTAAAATTCAATCAGTAGCATTCGGATCGTCCCTTCCATGCAACAGATATTCAGCATTGTCTTTCCCATTTTCGCCATCGTCCTGGTGGGCTATCTTTATGGACGCCGGCATGCGCCGGATATGGCGGCAGCCAATCAGCTCAACCTGGATATCTTTGTCCCGGCGCTGATTTTTCATGTGCTGTCACAGAAGAGCTTTGAGCTGGGTGCCTACCAGGAACTGGCATTGGCATCACTGCTGGTGGTGTTGGGTTCCGGGGTGCTGGCCTGGGGCGTGGCCCGTTTGCTGAAGTATGAGGCCAAGACCTTTGTGCCGCCCATGATGTTCTCCAACTCCGGCAATATGGGACTGCCACTGGCGCTGTTCGCCTTTGGTGAGGCGGCGCTACCGGCGGCGGTGGTGTTGTTCATTGTCGAGAACACGCTGCATTTCAGTATCGGCATGAAGATGCTGGATCACCGTACCTCGCTGATCGGTATTCTACGAATCCCCATGGTGCTGGCGACGGTTGCCGGTATCGCCTTCAGTCTCACCGGCTGGGTGCTGCCCAATGTGTTGTCGGTCTCCATTGAGATGGTGGGGCAGGTGGCGATTCCCCTGATGCTGTTTTCCCTCGGTGTGCGCCTGACCGGGGTGGATCTTCGGGACTGGCGCATCGGTGTCATTGGTGCCCTGGTCTGTCCCGCCACCGGGCTGATTATTCTATTGATGATCACCCCCTTCCTGGACCTGCCCGCACTGCAGTACGGACAACTGCTGGTGTTCAGTGTATTGCCCCCTGCGGTGCTCAACTTCATGGTGGCGGAGAAGTACAACCAGGAGCCGCGCAAGGTCGCATCAATTGTCATGCTCGGCAACCTCGGCAGTCTGCTGGTGATTCCGCTGGCATTGGCCTATATCCTGGCGCAGAACGGGTTGTGATTCAGCATTGCGGTTGGATTCACTCGACCGGGGCTGCGGTGTAGCTGTTCCGTTTCCCAAAACTTCATCCGACGCCGCTCACCTGCTTCGGCCGGGATCAGGTAGCTGAAACTTGCGGCGATACATTTTCGGTGTCATGCCGGTGATACGTTTGAACAGCCGGCGAAAGAATGCCGGATCTTCGTAGCCTACCCGCCAGCTGATCTCGTCCACCGGGGTATCTGTCTCCTCCAGCTCAGATTTGGCTTGGGTGATTCTCAACTGCTGGACATAGTGGATTGGGCTGAGCCCGGTTGCCTGACAGAAACGGCGGCTGAATGTGCGCGCTGAGAGTCCCGAATTCTGCTGTGCCTGCTTCAACGGACGGGGCAGGTGGCTGTGCGCATGCAGCCATTGCTGGGCGGCGAGGATGACACCGTCGCCATGCTGGCGGTTGTCCTGGAAGATTATGTAGGGCGCCTGTCCGTCGGTGTGGCTGTTGAGCAGGAAAAACTTGGCTATGACGCGAGCGGCCTGCGGCGAGCTGTAGCGGGCAATCAGGTAGAGCACCAGGTCGTGCCAGGCGGCTGAGGCTCCGGACATGATGATGCGGTTGGATGCACCGGTTATGAGCAGTACCTTGTCGATGTTCAACCGCACCCTGGGGAAGTGCTCGCGGAACAGGGCCTCGAAGGCCCAGTGCTGGGTGGCTTCATGGTCATCCAGCAATCCGGTTTCCGCCAACAGCATGGCACCGGTGCAGGCGGAGCAGATCAGGCTGCCCCGTTGATGCATGCGCCTGATCCATTCGGTCAGGTCGGGGTAGGGGTCCCTGGGCCAGTTGGAAGTCAGCAGATAGAGCGATGGAATAATCAGCACATCGGTCTGGTCCACCTTGCTCAGTCGGGTCTGCATCGGCAGAGGCATGCCCATGACGTTCGTAATGATGTTGCCGCCAGGTTCGGCGCACTCCAAAACCGAATCCGGTACTACCACATTGGCGCGGAATGACACTGTATCCGGTACCATGTGAGCGACGCTGTTGAGCACACCGTGTAATCCACCCAGAGCGGAGACATCCACCTCGGGTGTCGCCACCAGACTGACATGGATTGTTCGTTGGTCGGGCATATTCCCTCCCACGCTGGCTGAAATGCCCCGGTTCTGCCCATTTTGCCTCTTACCCCCACGAGACTCAATTGGCATGCTGATACCTACTGTCAGACGAGTCCGCCTGCCCGGTGGGCGGACGGGAGGTTCGCAATGGATGGTCAATATTCGGGATCGTCGGCGGAGATTTACGAACGGCACTTTGTACCCGCGCTGTTTCGCCAGTGGGGGAATATCATGGTCGACCGGTTGGGCGTTGGCCTGGGAGACCGGGTGCTGGATGTGGCTTGCGGCACCGGCGTACTGGCCTGTGCGGCTGCTACTCGCGTGGGGGATGATGGCTGCGTGGTGGGGCTGGATATCAATCCCGAGATGCTTGCCGTCGCCAGACGAAAAAATACCGTCATTGACTGGCAACAGGGACCGGCCGAGGCGCTCCCGTATGAGAACGGGAGTTTTGACCGGGTGGCCAGTCAGTTCGGTTTCATGTTTTTCGAGGATCAGGCAGGCGCCTTGCGGGAGATGCTGCGGGTGCTGCGGCCGGGCGGACAACTCGCCGTTGCGGTCTGTGATGCGCTGGATCATTCGCCCGGCTATGCGGTACTTGCGGAACTGCTGCATCGGCTGTTCGGCAGCGCCGTGGCCGACGCTTTCCGCGCCCCCTTCAGCTGCGGGGACCGGGAGCTGCTGCTGTCCCGCAGTGCGCAGGCGGGCATTACTGCCGCCGGTTGCCGAAGGGTGGCGGTCACTCGACATGACGGACTGGTTGAATTTCCCTCCATTAAGGCGTTGGTTTCCACTGAACGAGCTTGTGTCTGGACCCTGGGCGGGCTGCTCGATGACCGGCAGTTCGAACGACTGACGAGCAAGGCAGAGGAGTCCTTGCGGCCGTTTGTAGAAGCGGATGGGCATGTCCGATTCAACATGCCGGTGCTGATTTTGAGCGCCACCCGTTATGGCGAGGCTTCGGGCTAGTGGTCCGGATTACCTGATGGTAAGGGGCATGCTATTGCGTCAGCATTGAATCTATATACTCTTTTAGTGCAGTTGCGTTGTTGTATTGTCGCTCTTTTGATCCATACAGAAACATGACAGTTGGCTTGTCGAGGTAGTTTACGAGCTCACTTACCGCCTCGGAATTGTTGTCGAGTTCGGCAAAATACCGCTTCTTGAATTCAGGCCACTTTGGGATGTCATGTTGATACCATTTTCTAAGTTCATTTGATGGCGCGACAGCCTTCAGCCAAACATCAATTTTCGCGTCATCTTTTGACAAACCTCTTGGCCATAATCGATCAACCAATATCCTGAATCCGTCCTTTGAATCCGGTTTGTCGTACACACGTTTAACTAGAACTTTCATAGATTGAATTTCATCCTATATTGCATACAACATTAGGACATCCTTCGACTGTTATCGCTGATTTTTGGCGTTTCATTGGCGTAGGCAAAAACGTTTCCCACCCCACCTGGTTATAAATGCACTTTATTAAGTGGTTGCTTCCCATTTTTATAAATGTGAACTGACGCACCGATTGTCTGAAAAGCTTACTGTATTGATAGGTTTACTGGAATTAGACCGGTTCAAAATATGAAGCGGTCAGATAGCAATCAAGGTGCAGGAATCAAAGGGAATTAGAAATTAGTTCCAGCTCGGAGTTATTCAATCAGGGGCGGTATCTCACATTTCCTCCAGAAGAGGACAGATCAATGACAAATAACTTGTCTTACGTGCGCACCCAAAAAGAACTACCGGCATCGAAAAAGACCTTTTCAGAATTTCGTCAGCGAATCAAAGAACTAGCTCCACTTGTATTGATTGCGGTTGCGCTGGCTATCATCATACCAGGCGAGGCCGATGCCTCTGTCACGCTTGATAGTGCCGTATGGAATACAGCGAAAGAGCGGCTAACAGTAAGAGGCACGAGTGATGAGGATTTTGATATTCAAGTGGTCAATGCTTTTGATCACAATCTGGTTATCGGCGAGGATGATCCCAACAGAAGGGGTAGGTGGAAAGTTACAGAGCGTGATCTGGAAATTGTGCCCTGCCGCATTAGCATATTTGAGGCCGGGACCGACAATAATCTGGGTGAAGCCGATGTAACAAACGCGCCGGCAGATTGTTACCCAAAGGTTGTGGTCGAGCCACCACCCGTCGAACCGCCGCCGGTTGAGCCACCTCCGGTTGAGCCGCCAACAGACCCTTCCAGTAACGTCTCTATCAACTCTACCAGCCAGAATGGTTTGCCTTGGACTCCCGTCGAGGAACAGCCACTCATCATCGGACAGAATTACAAGGTCTTCGCCATTAATGACCTGGGAATGCATTGCGGTGACTTCGATACCCGAATCTCAAGTATCCTGCCGCCGTTCAATGTCCTGCATGCGACGGTCATACAAAGGGGCGTGGAGCCGAACGTCCTTACTCCCGCAGACGGTGTGAGTGTGGTTTATTCGGCGGCCTCCAACCCTAATGATCCGATTCTGACAGGGGTTAACTCCGCGGGTACCGGGCCGGTTTATTCGAGCATGCTGGCAGATGGAACGGTCTATAAAACCAATTTCTGGGAGGTGGCGAGAGAGGCATACGACGCCTTCTATCCGCCAATGATACTCCCGGCATTCTACCCGGCGGGTGCCAATATTCTGGACCTGGGATTACCCATGCCCAATGTTGAACGCTTCTATCTCGGTGATGGCGCACTGACAGCCGATCAGCAATCCATGCCGGGCCGTCATGCTCCCTATCTGGATAATCTGGTTGAACTGTTTGAGGCCTACGTGGTGGATCAACCGTTCTTCATGAATCCGGCATTCCGGTTTGGTTATGTCTCGGAGGGTGTCAACTGGTATGAGGCCGCGGGCATTCCTGTATCCGCTTTTGATGACTACGGTCGTGAAAACCCCTGGCCCCTGTATCGGGTGCAGGCCCATGATGCGAGCGGGAATATCCTGGCAACGAATGATACTGTCGTGCCAATCTCCGGCGAGGCCAACTGCGGCGCCTGTCATGGTGCGACCGTTGATGGTGGCAATGGTGCTGCCACGGACCGCCTGGTCCAGGCGGGTATCGAAGTCGCCACGGTTCTGGATGATCCCAAGCTGGATGAGGTTCCGCTGGAAGTGAGCAAGGAGTATGCGGCCGACGTCAATCTGCTACGCCTGCATGACCTGAAGCATGGGTCAGGTATTGCGCAACCCAAATACACACCTGACCTGGTTGATCAGACACCGGTTGTCTGCCAGTCCTGCCACTACACCCCGGCGCTGGACCTGGCTCAACTCGGGCCGCTGGGGGAAGAGAATGATCCTGGAAACTCGCTCCATAATGGACGCGACCAGATAAAAAACAAATCGATGTCCAATGTTATGCACAGCCATCACGGCACTGTCACGGATAAAGATGGCAATCGGTTGTTCCCGGACATGCCGGCGATCGAAAAGGATGAAAATGGTTTCGTGCTCAATGTGGTGGAGCGCCGGCAAGTTCTTGAAGAGACCTGTTACCAGTGCCATCCCGGTCGACGTAGCGACTGCCTGCGCGGCGCAATGGCCAATGGCGGCATGCTCTGTCAGGATTGCCACGGCAGCATGGAGCAGGTCGGCAATGATTTCACCCGAAATGTAACACCGGACAACCCCGGCGCCTTTGAGCTGGGTGGTGACTTCTACACCAATGCCGATCAGCCCCGTGTACCCTGGGCGAATGAGCCGGGTTGTGGTTCCTGTCATACCGGTGATGCAGTGGACAATATGTCTGGGCATGCCGATGTCATGGTTAATCCTGGTAACAGCGCTGGAGCCACTGATGGCATACGGCTGTTACAGGCCTATCTGACCAATGATCCAAAGGCGACCCCTATTGTTCCGACCAACAAGCGTTTTGCTGAAAATGTCATCACCGCAGAGAATCCCGCTGTGATCGCTGCTGCCCAGGAGGCCGGTACCGATCCGGCTGATGATCCACGGGTCGGTAACCCGATGCTCTACCGGGTAAGTACCGGGCATGAGGGTATTTTCTGTGAGGCGTGCCATGGTGCGACTCACGGTATTTGGCCAAACAAGAACCCCGAGGCCAATGACAATGTGGCGGCCGTTCAACTCCAGGGGCATCGTGGGACGATCACCGAGTGCAGCACTTGTCATGACGCACGGGCCTTCGAGGACAGTGGCAAATTCGAGCTGACCATGAATGGCCCCCACGGTATGCATCCGGTGGGCAGTCGTCACTGGAACACGCACCACAAGAAGGCCCAGGAAGATGGTCCGAGGAACAGCTGCCAGGCGTGCCACGGTACTGACGGTCAGGGTACGGTGCTCTCGGCAATGGCAACCAACCGGATTCTGGAATGTAAGGACGACGAGGGGCAATTCTGTGCCGATGAGGGTCCTAAAGAGTTTCCGAAAGGTCACCAGGTCGGCTGCGCGGATTGTCATGAAAATGAGATCTGATTGATCTGTGTAATGAGCAGTCTTACTGCTTATGTCCTATAACACCCCTCTCCCTCAGGGAGAGGGGTGGGTAAGGCCCGCCAGCGCAGGCATATCCATGGCATAAATACTGTCGATATTTTTTACAAAATAGTCTAATTGTTCTTAATAATAAAAATAATTAACTGAGCATCTGTTTGATTCCCAATAGTATATTTTTCTTGGCTCGTTATTTGCTGAAGTGCATGTCAGGCATTAATACTCTAAATCTGAACTGCATTGCGGGAAATAATAATGAAAATACTTTTGTGTGGGGTCATTTGGATAGCAACGCTGCTACCTGTCACTGTTTCGGCTTCTGTAATCTACAGCTTTGGTAACGGAGGCGATGGTAGCACCTCACATACGGTATCGGTTGACGGCCTGACCGTCGAGGTCTCCGGATATGATACCGATTACAATGCAACCACGAACACCGGTACGGCCGCCAATATAAACCGTCATGCCAATGGCTGGGGCATCCAGACCGATCCGGCTGATCACAGGATTGGTCTGGATGAAGCGATGGTATTTGACTGGGCATCAAAAACCGTCTCGCTTTTGTCGAGTGTGGTGTTTGAAAGAGGCGGTACCCCAATCGAATTGTTCGATCTGTATATAGACGGATTACTTGTTTTGAATGATTTTGCCGTCACGCCGGATCTTGCTGGAAGCAATTTTGTTAGCCTGGATATGAGCGGTTTTGCCCTTTCAGGATCCCGGTTTGCCTTTGTCGGACAAACACCAACCACTAACGGTGATGGTAACCAGGGCATTAGAATTCAACAGTTGGAGGTGGCTGTGGTTTCTGAGCCCTCAATCCTTATTCTCATGAGTGTAAGTCTTCTGGGACTTGGTTTGGTCAGGCGCAGAACGCAGGGTTGAATCCCACAGCGCGGGCACGTTTATCGTGCCCGCGTCGCTATTCGCTAAATAGATCACCAGCCGCCGTAAAAAGCCCGATCTGTTTCCGCATTGATGATTCCCGCAACATCGTTGCCAGGTTGTCTATTCCCGAAGTTTGCGTTTCGATCCTTTTATCTATCCGGGACGATTACAGTCCGTCGCACAGGTATTTAGGGTCAGTGAAAAAATGACCCAATGCCAGGCTCGGTTTTACACGGATCCCAATTACTTTGCCTGGCTTGCTATATTTTAGTGGCCAATCGTTCCTGAAAAAATATGAATTACCCCTACGCCCGAAATAATCAGTCCCATACCTATTATGGCGGGGATATCCGGGATCTGTTTATACAGCAATGCACCAGCAATGGTGATCATGACGATGCCGGCGCCTGACCAGATTGCATAAGTAATTCCTACCGGTATGGTTCTTAAAACCAGGGTCATGAAATAAAACGCAAAGCCATAGCCAACAATAACCACCAGGCTTGGATATAGCTTAGAGAACTCTGCGGATGCCTTCAGTGCACTTGTTGCTACAACCTCTGCAATGATAGCAATAGCCAAATATATGTACGCCATATCTTTTTCTCTGGAATCCGGTTTTTGGATTAGGGTCAATCAGGTCGTGTCGGTTGTCATAGGTTCGCCCGACTGTGTTACTTGATAAGCCCGAGTATTTCCTTGAACTCGGTGGCTCGACAATCACCCACCAGCTCATACAGACACATCTCGACACTGGTCTTCCCGGCACCTTTGGAAGTGAGTTTGGAAATGGCGATTTCTTTATTGGATAGTGCTCTGGAAGAGACGCAATCACAAACCAGTTCGATTTCATACCCGAGGCGAATCAGGCTCGATACGGTCTGGTAAACACAAATATGTGCTTCAATACCACATACCAGCCATGTGGTGACATTCGACTGTTTTACGGCTTTGTCAAATGCCTCCGAACCACAACCATCGAACATATATTTGGTTATTGGCTCAAGCGGAGTTAATGCTTCACTAATCTCCGGAATCGTCGCGCCCAGTTTTTCCGGGTTTTGCTCCAGCCACAAAATGGGCATATCGAGGGCCTTCATGCCCTTGATTAAAGCTACCGCATTTGCGACTAGCCTGTCGCTGTCATGAACAATATTTGCCAACTTGCCTTGTATATCTATAACAATAAGACCGGTGTTGTCTCTTCTTAACATGAGTGCCTCTATGGCTTTCGCATTATAACGGTAGAGTCTTGACGGGTGGGCACAGAAGTCGCGTCTACCCCGGCGGTAAATGGGCCTGTTTTTCTGTTACTCACGTCAATCTGGGATTGATTATATAAGTGCCTGTGAGACTGGCGCTGGCCAGCACATGACCTTCAATGGCCGCGAGCGCCTCGGGGCCGCCAAAACGGCCGCTGAGTCCGCAGCCCTCAATATCCAGTGCGTAGAGCGTGAAGTAGTAGTGGTGCACAATACTGTCGTTCCAGGGAGGGCAGGGACCATCGTAGCCGTAATAGTCTCCCGCCATGTCGGCATCACCCGCAAACCAGTCGGTGTAGTTGTTGATGCCACGAATGCCCCCGGCAGGTGAGGGGCCGCCCGGCTTTCCCTTCGCCGTGACCCCGTCGGCATCAGCAGCGGCAGCAATCTGTCGCTGATTGGCTGGAATATCCACCAGCACCCAGTGATAAAAATCGACCCGGGGCAGGTCAGCCGGTACTTCGCGCCCCTCCTGGTTCACGTCATCCGGTTTGCTAGGTACATCCGGGTCGTGGCAGATCAGGACAAAAGAGCGCGTTCCCTCAGGGGCGTCATCCCAGCTCAGGCCCGGATTCTGATTGCCGGCAAGTGCCACGTGACTGTTTTTGTCATGCTTGCCAAAGGCATTGGTTACGGGGATGGGCCGGTTATCCTTGATCTGGTCGCTGGTCAGTTTCATCGAATTCTCCTCTTACTTCTTCCGTATTATAAATGTACCGTGACGCCGTTTTGGCTCACCACTTCTATGATTTTTTCCACATCCTGAGAATCTGCTGGAATTTGCTTGTCGACCGCCGTGAACATTTGGGAAGCTATGCTTCCGGCACCTGTTACTTCAAGCATCTCGCCACCATCGGGACCATATTTGAATGCGTGTATCGTTCCACCGGGAATGAAAACCAGTGTGCCCGGTGTACACATATCCGCCTTCCCGTCGCAGGTGAACTCAACACTTCCTTTAAGCACAAAGAATGCTTCGTCCCAATCATGGCTGTGCGGAGGAGGCCCCATGTTGTTCTCGCCGCTCTGGAAGCTGAATTCCTGTCCTTTCGTGTCCTTGTTTGAGGCAAGCACTGTTACTTTCGTGCCGACGACATTTAGCGCCGGTCCATAATTATTCTGGTTGACGATTAGCGGAGTTCTACTCATTGGCTTGCTCCTGATGGATTTGATGGGCCGGGTTGCAGCATCATGGGTGAGCTCGGTTGACTGGCATTACATAGTGTAGTTCAGCGAATCGACATGATGGCTGGTCAACGTGAGCGATTGGTCTACGTCCGGCAGGGGTATGAACCAATGGGGTGTAAGTCCGTAGAATAACTATGGTTGCTGCGAAAATTATCCAAATCCAGACGGGTTTTTTACACTGACCCCATTACTTGGGTGATCCTTCAATCATTGGAGTCTTTTCCAGGTCTTTGTCCCAGTCTGCCCTGTTGGAAACAAAAATATGCGCATCCGGCCTAATCAGCAAATCGCCATCAAGACAACCGGCAGGTACCACCAAAAGTTTTCCTGCCATTTGGCGATTGGGAAGCGCCGATCCGCAAATAGAACAAAAACATTTAGTGTGCTGAGTTGATGGCAGAGTAAAAATTCTAACTTTATCCTCTCCGGATACCCATTTTAATGTCGCAGTGGTAGAAAAAAGATTGGCTGCATGGGCTGAGCCGGTATCTTTACGGCAACGACCACAATGACAAAGATAGAAACTTTCAAAGTTTCCCTCTATTTCGAAACTTATTTCACCGCAAAGGCACGAACCAACTTTTTTAGTATTCAATGACCGATCTCCAATTTAAGAAACGATGGAACAATCAGGTCAAGTCTGACCCCAAACATCCCCCCCAAACATCCCCCCCAAATATCCCAGGCATCATACCAGTAGGCAGGTTGGACTCAATCGCGTTCATCCAAATACGTATCAAGGTGTCAGTAACGCCCTCAGTTGGTTGACAACCTCGGGTGCATCCCAGTGAATCGCCCCGTTCACGCCGTAAGCGATTTGTCCATTCGGGCCAATCACGAAGGTGGAGGGAAATACCAGCACGTTCCACTTGGCTGACTCCGTGCCATCCTCGTCCAGCAGGACCGGAAAATCGACCTTCACCTGCCCCATGAATTTCTGTACCTGCTCGGCACCCTCAGCGTAGTTTACAGATATCAGTTCGAATGACTCGCCGGCCATCTGTTCCCGCAGGTTATTCAGCGAGGGTATCTCCTCCACGCAGGGACCGCACCAGGTGGCCCAGAAATTGACCAAGGTAACCTTGCCGCGATAGTCGTCCCTGGAGAGGTGCTGCCCTTTAGCGTCAACCAGGTCAATGGGCGGCGGAGCTGGGTTGCCATGGAAGGGTTTCAACTCTAAATCGAGGCCGCTGGTCAATGCGGCGACCTTGTCCGCCAGGGGCAGGGCATGTCCTGGCGTTGGTGTTTTATCGAGCAGCTCCAGGCCTCGGACAATCTGTGCCGGAACCCTCTTCAGCGCGTTAAGCGTGGCGGGTGATTCATCGTCATCGTAGAAAAGGCCAGTGACTCCGGGCATCACCTGCACATACACCGTGGCACCCCCGTTCTCCAGACGCGACAGCAGCTTGCCCAGTTGCCAGCGGTTCCCCCCCTTCTCTGCCTGGTAGAGAATTATCGGCACATTGGTAGCGTCCACAATGGGCTCATAAACCGGCTCCAGGCCCAATGCCGGCACCGTGGCATAGAGTTCGGGTGAGAACAGAATGGCGCCGGACAGATAGGTGGCAGCCTCACCGCTGTTCTGCTGCGCCTGCTGCCAGTGCTGAATCCCGCGCAGGGTCGGAATGGCCGAATAGCCGCGACCGATCACGGTGATCGTCTTACCGGTTCTTGCATGCGCGGCCGCTATCAAGCCTGACACATACTTGCCATCGATGGTCCGCATGGCCTGTGGCCCCCTGATGAGGAACAGGCTCTCCGCCAGATCCACCAGCCAGACCTCCACACCCAGTCCGGCGAGCTTCGTCGCCGTTTCCTGCATGCGTGTCGGCTCACCCAGTCCTGGCATCGGCCAGATGGCCAGACGGGTGCCCTCGGCGGGATAGCGAACAATGGTAAGTTCCTGATCCGCCACCGGAACGAGCAGCTCGCCAGGTGGATCCTGTGCGAATACGCAGAAGGAAACAAGCAAGGCGAACATGAGGGTAATTAACTGCATTGGGTGCCACCGGGTTAAATGACGTGGGCCGATTATAGACAGTTGTACCCGACCCAAACCATTACCATTTACCCGAACCGGTTCAACAGTGGAGTTTGAAAGTTTGGATGGAAGTTTTAGGTCGTATGGAAAGCCACCGATGGAGCTATGTGTGCGACATTTAGTTTTTCATCTGACGCCAGATATCTTGGGTGGCATTGGTCTTTCGGCCATGTTGCTGGTGCGTTTTATTATGGTTTAACCTTTTATTTCATCAGGTTAAGGCATGTTGGCCTGCAATCCTGGAGCCAAACCGGTATACTGTTCCGTCAACTTTGTTCACGGTGCTCCCCCCATGCAAGCGGCTCCCAATCTCTTCTCCTATCGCCAGTACTGGGCCAAGCGGTTCGGTACCGCACCGGTGCTGCCCATGTCCCGTGCCGAGATGGATGCACTCGGCTGGGACAGTTGTGATGTGATCCTGGTGACCGGGGATGCCTATGTGGACCACCCCAGTTTCGGCATGGCGCTGATCGGCAGGCTGCTCGAGGCGCAGGGTTTCCGGGTGGGGATTATCGCCCAGCCGGACTGGCGGTCTGTGGAAGATTTCCAGCGGCTCGGCAAGCCGAACCTGTTTTTCGGTATCACTGCCGGCAACATGGACTCGATGGTCAACCGCTATACTGCCGATCGGAAGATCCGCTCCAACGACGCCTACACGCCGGACGGGGAGGGGGGCAAGCGTCCGGATCGCTCGGTGGTGGTGTACGCCCAGCGCGCCCGGGAGGCGTTCAAGGGTGTGCCGGTCATTATTGGCGGTATCGAGGCGAGCCTGCGCCGCATCGCCCATTACGACTACTGGTCGGACAAGGTGCGCCGCTCCATTCTGCCGGACTCCAAGGCCGATCTGCTGATGTTCGGTAATGCGGAGCGGGCGATCGTGGAGGTGGCGCACCGGCTGGCGCAGGGTGAGGCGATCGGTGACATAACCGATGTGCGGGGCACCGGTTTTATGCGCCAGGAGATCCCCGAAGGCTGGCTGGAGATCGACTCCAGTACGGTGGATGAGCCGGGGCGTATCGATCCGAAACCGTCACCCTATGCGAGCGAACCGGCCTGTGAGTCGGCGCCGGCCGGTGACAGCAAGGTGGTCAGCTTTCATCAGCGGCCGAAAAAGTCGGATCGTGCCCACGCGGTGGTGCGCGTCCCCTCCTATGATCAAGTGGTGGCGGACCCGGTGCTCTACGCCCACGCCTCGCGGGTGTTTCATCTGGAGACCAATCCCGGCAACGCCCGGGCGCTGGTGCAGCAGCATGGCAAGCGTGATGTCTGGCTCAATCCGCCGCCGATCCCGCTGGAGACCGACGAGTTCGACCGGCTCTATGAGTTCCCCTACACCCGCAGGCCCCATCCGGCCTATGGCGAGGCGAGCAATCCCGCCTGGGAGATGATCCGCTTCTCTATTCCGATTATGCGCGGTTGCTTCGGCGGTTGTACCTTCTGCTCCATTACCGAGCACGAGGGGCGCATTATTCAGAACCGCTCCCATGAGTCGGTGATTCACGAAATCGAGACCATCCGCGACACGGTGCCGGGCTTCACCGGTACCATCTCGGACTTGGGTGGACCCACCTCCAATATGTACCGCATGCGCTGCGAGAGCGAGCAGATCGAATCCGCCTGCCGCCGTCTCTCCTGTGTGTTTCCCGATGTCTGCAAGCACATGCAGACCGATCACAGTTCGCTTACCCAGCTTTACCGCAAGGCGCGTGAGGTGAAAGGGGTGAAGCGGGTGCTGATCGCTTCGGGCCTGCGTTACGACCTGGCGGTGCGCGATCCGGAGTACATCAAGGAGCTGGTGACCCACCATGTGGGGGGCTATCTGAAGATCGCCCCGGAGCACACCGAAGAGGGGCCGCTGGATAAGATGATGAAGCCGGGCATCGGCACCTATGACCGCTTCAAGAAACTGTTCGAGAAGTATTCCCGGGAGGCGGGCAAGGAGCAGTACCTGATTCCTTATTTCATCGCCGCCCATCCCGGCACCTCGGATCAGGACATGCTCAACCTGGCGCTGTGGCTGAAGCGGAACGATTTCCGCCTGGACCAGGTGCAGGCGTTCCTGCCAACGCCGCTGGCCATCGCCTCGGCCATGTACCACACCGAGCGCAATCCACTGAAGAAAGTGAAGCGCAACTCAGAACAGGTATCAACGCCCAAGGGCGGGCGTCAGCGACGTATCCACAAGGCGTTCCTGCGCTACCACGACGCGGAGAACTGGCCGCTGCTGCGCGAGGCGCTGAAGCAGATGGGCCGGGCCGATCTGATCGGCAACGGCAAGCGCCACCTGGTGCCTTCATGGCAGCCGGAGGGGACGGGGCGGTCAAAAACGCGTCGCAGTGGCCCGGCCAAGCGTATCACGCGTGGTGCCAGGTCGCCGGTGATCGGGTCCGCGGCCGGTAAGAAAGCGGGCACCAGAAAGCGGCGTTAGCGCTGCTGGGTTTGAAAAACACCCTCACCCCAGCCCTCTCCCTCGGAGGGAGAGGGAACCCGGTGGGCACGCCCTTTGCGCCCACGCGGATAACGCCGTGAAAACCGCCAGACACCAATCCCGCAGACCATGAGCATGTCCGGTCTTCGGTGCACTCCCAGCGGATGGTGTGGATTCATTTAACGTACTTACCCTACAGGCTGTGACGCGGATGGAATTCAGAGTGCCGGGGTATAGCGAAACAGAAAATAGTTGAACTGCTGGTCGGCGCCAGCGGGTGTTTTGTGGGTCTCCTGTCGGGTCTGTTGCAGTTCAAAGGCATGCCCCAGCTCCATGGAAATCTTCCGGCTGTCATATTGAACGATATCCAGATTACTGCACTTTTTCGGTCCCTCGGGGGCGAAGGCGGCGATGATCAGGTGGCCGCCGGGCAGCAGGGTCTTTTTCACGTTGGCGATGTAGGCGTGGCGGTCATTGGCCTGGATGAGGAAGTGGAACACCGCCCGGTCATGCCAGAGGTGCACCTGGTGCGCCAGTTGGAAGTCGGTAGCATCCGCCTCCAGCCAGTCGACCCGGTTGGCCGCCTCACCAAGTCGTGAACGGGCCACCTCCAGCGCCGCCCGGGCAATATCCAGCACCGTGATGGATTGGTAACCGGCCTTGATCAGATGATCGACCAGCTTTGATGCGCCGCCACCTACATCCACAATGGAGTCTTCGGGGGTGAGGTTGCACTGCTCAATCAGCTCCAGTGACAGGGCCGGGGTTGGTTGAAACCAGCTCACTTCATCTGAAGGGCGGGTCTGATAAATATGTTCCCAGTGTGTTTTGCGGTCGGTAGTGGTCATGATGGTCTCTTCCTGTTTGCTACAGGATACCGCCAGTGTGGGGTTAATTCACCGGTCGAATCGTTTATGCGGCCGAATTTTTCGGATTATGCGGTGCTAATCAGGTCTATGGATAAATCTGCCATATCCCGTCGTGTTTTGTCGGATTACGTTGCGCTAATCCGACCTACAGCTGATTTATACAGGGTTCCGTCGGATTATGCTGCGCTAGTCCGATCTGTGGGGCTGAATGCATCGTAGGTCGGGTTAGCCGAAGGCGTAACCCGACAGGAATCGGCGGTTTTCGCTGTGGCCGCTGTTTAACCGTCGTTTGAATCCGATCCCTCGAATGAATAGGGGAAGGCGCTACGGGCATTCTCATCGATACTGATTCGCCGGGAGAGGGGCGGAAAGGCGCGTTGCGGGCAGTCCCTCCGCTCACATACCCGGCAGCTTACGCCGATCGGTTCCACGGCATCCTGGTCCTCCAGGTTGAGACCGGTGGAGTAGATCAGTTTATGGGCATGTTTGATCTCGCAACCCAGACCGATGGCGAACTTGCGCTGCGGCTGCAGGTAGCTGGTGCCGCTCTCGTGCACGGTACGCGCCAGGCAGAGATAGGTTTTTCCGTCCGGCATTCTCGCCAACTGGCGCAGGATAGTGCCGGGAGAGGAGAACGCCTCGTGCACATTCCACAGCGGGCAGACCCCGCCCAGGCGGGCGAAATGGAAACTGGTGGCGCTCTGCCGCTTGGAGATATTGCCGGCCATGTCCACCCGTACAAAGTAGAAGGGGACCCCCTTGTCGCCCGATCGCTGCATGGTGCTCAGGCGATGACACACCTGCTCGAAACTGGTGCCATAGAGTCCGCTCAGGCAGCCGATGTCGTAGCGCAGTCTTTTCGCATTGTTGAGGAACTGGCTGTAGGGCATCAGCAGGGCGCCGGCGAAATAGTTGGCCAGGCCCACCCGGCAGATCGCCTGCGCCTGGCTGCTGACCAGCTCGGCGTCTTCCAGCTCCTGGTCGATCAGGTCATGAAACAGCAGCAGGGCGATCTGATGGGCGATATGAAAGGCGCGCCGGGCCGGTGAAGAGGGTTTTGTCAGGTAAAGAATTTTGTTGCTGGCATCAAACTGTTTCTGCAGTGAGCGCTTCTCTTCAAAACTGTTCAGCCGCACCGCGATGCCATATTCCTGCCGGACGAAATCGGTCAGGTTCTGTTCCAGGTCGTCGATATTGAACTGCTGTTGTTCAAACAGGGATTCGGCGGCGTGGTCCAGTGACTCGATGTGGTTGTTGCGCCGGTAGAAAAAATCCCGCACCTCTTCATAGGGAAACTGGGCGCCATGCAGTGCCTTGATGCGCTCTTCACCGGCAATCGATTCAGAGAGCGTCTGGTGATCCACCTGGAGGCGCTGATAGGCGCGAAACAGTTGCAGGAAACGGTCGGCCAGCCGGGGCGAGGTGGAGACTACCTCGCGCAGTTCGTGTGTCGCTATGTCGGTGCCCCGGAAAAGGGGGTCGCTGAGGGATTCCCGAAGCTGGTTGGCACGCCGGTCCTCATCTTCGGTCCAGTCGGTGAAGTCGATATTCAGGGCGAGTTCAAGCTTGGTCAGTATCCGCTTGTTGAGAGGTCTGGCATCGTTCTCGATCTGGTTCAGATAACTGGCCGAGATGGCCATCTTTTCTGCCAGGGCGGCCTGGGTCAGGCCCTTTTGATCCCGCAGTTTGCGGATACGGCTACCCAGATTGGTCAGTTTTGTCATTCGATCGAGACTCGTGGAATATGCTTATTTGCAAATATACTTGCATAAAAATATATAACAAACAGAATCTTATGATATAAATTTCGCATTAGCAATATAGCTTCGAAAAATTTGCATGGCAGTTTTTTTATGCGCAGGTTGGAATCTGAATCTCCGCACAAGGCTGGTATACTGGGCCGCTGTTACTTTTTTACGAATTTCAGGATCGAGGACGATCAACGATGCGTTATGTGAGTACCCGAGGCGGCATAGAGCCGGTTACCTTTTCCCAGGCCGTAATGATGGGCCTGGCCACCGATGGTGGTCTGCTGTTGCCGGAGTCCTTTCCGCAGATCGATGCCACGACCCTGCAGCGCTGGGCCGAATTGCCGTTCAAAGCACTGGCGGTTGAGGTGATGTATCCCTATGTCGGTGAGGATATCTCCCGGGTGGAACTGGAAAAGCTGGTCGAGGAGTCCTATGCCAGCTTTAGCCATCCCGAGGTGACGCCGGTCGTGGAGGTGGGGGATCTGCGCATACTGGAGCTGTTCCACGGCCCGACCGCCGCCTTCAAGGATGTGGCGCTACAGTTTCTGGGGAATCTGTTTGAGCTGCTGCTGGAGCGCAGCGGCGGCCGTCTGAATATCCTCGGCGCCACCTCCGGCGATACCGGTTCCGCCGCCATCTACGGGGTACGGGGTCAGGAGCGGATCGATATCTTTATTCTGCATCCAAAGGGGCGGGTATCGCCCATCCAGGAGCGCCAGATGACCACGGTGCTGGATGCCAATGTGCACAACATTGCCATCACCGGCACCTTTGATGACGGCCAGCGCATTGTAAAAGAGCTGTTCAACGATCTCGCTTTCAAGCAGGAGTACACGCTGGGCGCGGTCAACTCGATCAACTGGGCGCGCATTCTGGCCCAGGTGGTCTATTACTTCTATGCCTGGGGCCGGGTCAGCGGCGGAGATGTGGATCAGAAGGTCACCTTCTCGGTACCGACCGGTAACTTTGGCGATATTTTCGCCGGCTATGTGGCCATGCGCATGGGCCTGCCGGTAGAGCGCCTGATTCTGGCCACCAACCGCAATGACATCCTCAGCCGCTTCGTCAATAGCGGCGTCTATCAGACCGGCGAGGTGTATCCCACCATCAGTCCTTCGATGGATATCCAGATATCGTCCAACTTCGAACGCTATCTCTACTACTTGATGGATCAGGACCCGGCCAAGGTACGGGCATTGATGGATCAGATGGGCCGGGAGGGCAAGTTGGAGGTGCCGGCTGAGAAACGGGCCGAGGTAGCCGCACTGTTCCAGGCGGCGGCCGTGAGTGAAGAGGAGACCCGGGACCAGATTCGCGACACCTATGCCCAGACCGGCTACATCCTCGATCCCCATACCGCCGTGGGTGTGCATGCCGCCAAAGAGATCCCCGGGGCGATCTGCCTGGCGACGGCCCATCCGGCCAAGTTCGGTGCGGCGGTGAAAGAGGCGATCGGTGTGGAGTCTGAACCGCCACCCTCGCTGCAGGGACTGATGGAGAAAGAGACCCGCTGTGCCGTTCTGGAAGCAGATGCGGCGGTGATCCGGGATTTCATGAAGACTACCCTGGCCGGTTAGGGCGGGTTTTATTAAATATGTCGGATCAAATGGATCGGCCGCTCGTCCGGCCGGTCTTTTTTTGTCCAGGGATGGTCGGAAGGGCGCGCGTACGTTTTGCCTGCATGGGTGTAGGTGAGGGGCGTTAGCTGGGAGCGGCAAGCTTTGCCTATCCTACTCATTGCATCCGATTTTGTAGGGTGGATAAGCGAAAGCGCATCCACCGTTTGCGAACAGCGACAATATAGATAATAGCGAAACTGAACCATGGCAACAGAGTCCAGACAGATCAAGATCGTCGATACCACCCTGCGGGATGGCGAACAGACCCAGGGGGTCTCTTTCTCACCCGAGGAGAAGTTGAACATTGCCAAGGCATTGCTGGAACTGCTGAAGGTGGACCGCATCGAGGTGGCATCGGCACGCATCTCCGAGGGGGAGAAGGCGGCGGTCGCCGAGATCATTCGTTGGGCCGACAGTGTGGGACTGGCAGACCGGGTCGAGGTGCTGGGTTTTGTCGATTTCAAACGCAGTGTGGACTGGATTCGTGAGACCGGTGGCCGGGTCATCAACCTGTTGGCCAAGGGCAGCGAGAACCACTGCGTCAATCAGCTCAAGAAGACCCTCGTCCAGCATGTGGGAGATATCAAGAAGACCATCAATTACGCCCACAAGCAGGGCATGCAGGTTAATCTCTATCTGGAGGACTGGTCCAACGGCTACCGGGATAATCCGGAGTACGTCTACGAACTGATGAATCGTCTGCAGGGACTGGGTATCGAGCACTTCATGTTGCCGGATACCCTGGGTGTGCTGACTCCGGATGAGGTGTTCAACGATCTGACCGACATGATCCAGCGCTTCCCCGAATGTCAATTCGATTTTCATCCCCATAACGATTACGGCCTGGGCACCGCCAATGCTGTAATGGCGGTCAAGGCGGGTGTCTCGTCCATCCACTGTACCCTGAACTGTCTGGGCGAGCGGGCCGGTAACGCTTCGCTGGCAGAGGTGGCGGTTAACCTGAAAGATCAGATGGGCATGAAGCTGGGGATCAAGGAGTCCCACCTGGTACTGCTCAGCCAGATGGTGGAGAGTTTCTCGGGCAAGCGCGTCGCGGACAATGCACCGATTATCGGTGCCGATGTCTTTACCCAGACCAGTGGTATCCATGCCGATGGCGACAAGAAGGGCGGACTGTATCAGACCAAGCTGACGCCCGAGCGTTTTTCCCGCCGCCGCAGTTATGCCCTGGGCAAGATGAGTGGCAAGGCGTCACTGCAGAAAAACCTGGAGAAGATGGATATCTCCCTGTCACCGGAGAATCTGGAGAAGGTACTGAAGCGGGTGGTGGAACTGGGCGATGAGAAAAAGGCAATCACGTCTGACGATCTACCGTTCATCATCGCCGAGGTGCTGGAAAGCAAGGATTATCACCATATCGAACTGATCAACTGTTCCATCACCTCGGGGCTTGATCTGGAATCGACCGCCAGTATCCGGGTGCTGATTCAGGGCGAGGAGATTCGTATGGCCGGGATCGGTAATGGCGGGTTCGATGCCTTCATGAATGCCATTGGCAAGGTGTTGAAGAAATATGATGTTGCGCTGCCGAAACTGGTGGACTTCGAGGTGCGCATCCCGCGTGGCGGCAAGACCAATGCGCTGACCGAGGCAACTATTGCATGGGAAATAGCTGGCCGAAGCTATAACACCCGGGGTATTCACTACAACCAGGTGTTTGCCGCCATCAACGCCACCATGCGCATGCTCAATATCCTGCTGCATCGGTTGGAAAAGGCTGGTTAGTATAAGTTGGTCGTTCTGAGATTCGGATGAATAGCGAAAGTTGTATGTTGTTAGCGTAGTTTTTCTACCAGTGAGGCAGTCATGAAAGAGTCAGTTCAAGAGTATTACGGCAAGATCCTGCAGCACAGCAACGATCTGCAGACCAACGCCTGCTGTACCGGTAGCGCGGATACGCCGGATTTTCTAAAGACAGCGATGGCCAATATCCATGATGAGGTGGCGGGCCGCTATTACGGTTGTGGACTGGTGCGTCCGCAACTGCTGGAGGGTATGCGCATACTCGATCTCGGCAGTGGCTCGGGCCGCGACTGCTATTTGCTGGCCCAACTGGTGGGTGAGAAGGGCTATGTACTCGGGGTCGACATGACCGACGAACAGCTCGCCGTGGCCAACCGGCATGTCGAATGGCATCGGCAGCGTTTCGGTTTTGCCCGCTCCAATGTGGAGTTTCGCAAGGGTTATATCGAACAGCTGGATGAGCTGGAACTGGAAGAGAACAGTTTCGATATCATTGTCTCCAACTGCGTAATCAATCTATCACCCGACAAGGAAGCCGTGTTGCGGGAGGCGTATCGTCTGCTCAAACCGGGTGGTGAGCTCTACTTTTCCGATGTCTACTCGGACCGTCGGGTGCCGGCGGAACTGCTTAACGATCAGGTGCTGTATGGCGAGTGCCTGAGTGGCGCGCTCTACTGGAATGATTTTCAGAATCTGGCTAAAAAGGCGGGCTTTCTCGACCCCCGGCTGGTGGAGGATCATCCCATCGCTATCGGCAATGACGAAATCCACCGCAAAATCGGCCATATCGGATTTTTCTCCGCCACCTACAGGTTGTTCAAGCTGGATGGGCTGGAGAGTCACAGCGAGGACTATGGTCAGGCGGTCATTTATCGGGGCGGTATTGCCAATAGTGAGCATCGCTTCGAGCTGGACAAGCATCACCTGATGGAGCGAGGGAAGATGATTCCCGTTTGTGGCAACACCTATCGAATGCTGCGGGAGACCCGGTTCGCGGACTACTTCGAGTTTTTCGGCAATCGGGAGATCCACTACGGCATTTTCGACGGGTGTGGTACCAGCCTGCCGTTTGCGACGGAATCGACGGTTGATAATGATCAGGGTGCCGGCTGCTGCTGACGGAAACGCCCTGGCCTGGTGCGTCATTTGCCGGTCGGATTTAAAGATTTCGCTTTTGTTGTCGCTAACCCTGGATAGGCCGTGATCTGTTGGGAGATTGCTTGATGGATAAAATGCGAAAACTCTTTGAGTCTGTGGATGCCTGCGCCGACAGACTGGATCAATTAAATAATCGATTTGCGCATCTGGCAACTGAATCAACCCACGAAAGTGTCGAGACCTGGAGGAGGGTCAAGGATCGTATCCTGTTCGATTATGGTGATGAGAAGAAGGTGCATGAGAGTGGACCCGATATCAAGGCCATAGCCATTGAGCTGCTGGAGAAGCAGGGCCACAGTCTGGAAGATGTACTCGATACTCTGAAGGCGGATCATGGGGTGGAAATTGACATCGCCGGTCTGGCCCAGGTCATCGGCCGCACGGTATACATCTCTGCCTTGAGAAAGGATGCGGCGGACCTGCTGAATAATGCGATCTCATTTTCCCAGATCGCCAGCCTCTGGAATGATCTGGACCGTCCCGCCTTCGGTGGCGAGAACTGGACCGCCCGCAATGTCTCCATACTGGTTGAATAGATAAGAACACCGTATCCCGGTGGCGATTACCAGGTCAGAGTCTGGAAGTGGGATCAGCTTATCGCTCTGGATGTGGGCTGCCGTTATAATCCTCGAGTTGCTTTTTAATTCTTTTTTGGTTGCCGCATGAGCTCCAGTGACAGTCCCAGATTCGATATGAAGGCCTTCGCGAATACACTCGTGGAGGATATCGAAAATAACCGTATTAAACTGCCCACCTTGCCGGCAATCTCCCTTGAAGCACTGCTGGTGGTGAACGATGCCGGCAGTTCCATGGCCGATGTGGCGCGGATTGTCAGTAAGGATACTTCCATGGCTGCCCGTCTGGTCAGATACGCCAACAGCCCGCTCTACCGGGGTGTGAATACGGTCAGTTCCGTCAAGGCGGCCATTACCCGGATCGGCTTCGATGCAGTAAAGAACGCCATCCTCAGTCTGGCGATGCGGGATGTCTTCACCACCGCCTTCAAACCGATCCAGGCGCGTATGGAAGCTCTGTGGAAGCACAGCGTGGATGTGGCCGCCAAGGCGACCGTTCTGGCGTCTCATTTTCCCCATCTCAACAAGGATGAGGCCATGCTGGCCGGTTTGATTCATGACGTCGGGGCAATTCCCGTGCTGATCAAGGCGGCCGAGTATCCGGTGCTGCTGGAGAAGGAGGAGAATCTCGACAAGGTGATCGACAAGCTGCACATGCCGATCGGCAAATTCTTGCTCTCACGGTGGAATTTTGATCCCGGGCTGGTGGATGTGGCTGCCAATCATGACAAACTGGACCGCGTACCCAAAGGGAATATGGTGGACTATGTGGATATCATCCAGGTGGCCAATATCCTGAGTCACAAGGGGAACGAGAGCCGCTGGACGGAGGTGGATATCAACGACAACCTCGCCTGTATACGGGTGGGCCTGGATCTGATCTCGCACCTGGAAAACCGCACTGAAGAAGATGATTCCGAATCTGAATTGAGCAGCATGCTCAATTGAACGCAATGGGCGGCTGGTTGGAAAAAACGAAGAGGTAGGATGGGCAAGGCTTGCCACTCCCAGCTAACGCCCCTAACCTACATCCAAGTAGGCGAAGCGCAACGTGCCCATCAAGAGCAGATTGACGGTTTACAGGCTGACCGTCTCCAGCTATCCCATACCGGTTCGATTCCCGGTATCGTGGCTGAATAAAAAAAGGCCCGAAGCCTTGTGGCTTCGGGCCTTTCTGTATTTGGAGCGGGAAACGAGATTCGAACTCGCGACCCCAACCTTGGCAAGGTTGTGCTCTACCAGCTGAGCTATTCCCGCATCAATCGAAGGCCGGTATTCTATTGATTATGGTTGTCATGTCAAGCGCTAACTGCTGATTTTGGTGAATCCAGCCGGGCGCTGATCAGTGCTGTTACAGGCCTATCCAGTCAAGCAGCGCCGGATGGCTCTCCAGTAGCAGCTTGGTGCTGATCAGGATGCAGACCAGCACGATCATGGGGCGGATCAGGCGCACGCCACGTTTTACTACCAGCCGGGCGCCAAACCGGGCACCGATCATCTGCCCAAGGCCCATGGTGAGGCCGATGCTCCATACCACGTGACCGCTGATGATGAAAAAGCTGAGTGAAGCGAGGTTACTGGTCAGATTCAATATCTTGGTGTGGGCGGTGGCCCGGGTCAACCCAAAACCGAGCAGTCCGACAAAACCGATGGCAAAGAACGAACCGGCACCCGGTCCGAAGAAACCATCATAAAAGCCGACACCAAAGCCGATGGTTAAGGAGAACAACAAGGGGGATGCCCTGGGGGTGCGATGTTCGTCGCTGATTGTGGGGGAGAGCAGAAAATAGAGCGCGATAGCGATCAGCAGCAACGGGATGACGCTGGCCAGAAACTGGGTGCTGATACGCTGCACGATCAGGGTGCCCATTGCCGCACCGACGAAGGTGCAGGCAATCATGAATTTCAACTCGCTCAACCTGATCAGATTGTTGCGGATAAAATAGAGCGAAGAGGAGAAGGTGCCGAAGGAGCCCTGCAATTTGTTGGTGGCCAGCGCCTGGGTGGGTGGCATTCCGGTTGCCAGCAGTGCCGGCAGGGCGATCAGACCGCCACCGCCGGCAATGGCATCCACCATGCCGGCCAGCATGCCGGTAAAAAACAACAGTGCCAGAATTTCCGCTGACAGTTCAATTGCGGACATGATGGCTGGCGAATATTGGTGTGTCGGGCATGGTTGGCACCTGTAGTACAAAGCAGCATGTTAGCCGAGATCACCCTGTCGGCATACAATAGCTGCAAAACATGTACAACCTTCATGATTGACAGGCCGACGCCACAGAGGATGCGCCTTTTATGAAAATCAAGATCTACACCACCGGTGGCACTATCGACAAGATCTACTTCGATCAGAAGAGCGAATTCCAGGTGGGCGAGCCGCAGATTCTGGAGCTCTTGCGGGAAGCCAACATCACTTTTGATTTTGAGGTTGAATCACTAATGCGCAAGGACAGCCTGGATATGAGTAACGCCGACCGGGCACTGATTGCCGAGCGTATCCGCAAGGATCCGAATGAGCGCATTCTGTTGACCCATGGCACCGACACCATGGTGGAGACGGCAAAGGCGTTGGTGGGCATCCCGGGAAAGACCATTGTCCTGGTCGGCTCCATGCAGCCGGCCCGTCTGCGTTATAGCGATGCCATTTTCAATATCGGTTACGCCGTCGCCACGGTGCAGATGATGCCGCCTGGGATCTATGTGGCGATGAACGGCCAGGTGTTCGATCCGTTGCATGCGCGCAAAAACGTGGCTGGTCACCGTTTCGAGGCTATCTGAGACGGTTCGGCTCTGTAGGGTGCCCATGCTGTCATCTCCCGTTGCTATATCCTGTAGGAGGCCCGCCCCCGGGCCGATTTCGCGGCGAGGCGCCGCTCCTACAGGTTGATTTTTGCAACGCTCGGTTTAATGCGGTTCGGTGCCGATCAGCGTCTCCCGGATCAGCAGATCCACTACGGCCCGCAACGCCGCTTCGTGTTCCATACCCCCGGCCAGTGCCTGTTCATAGACCTTGACCTGGCGATGCGCGCTGGTGCCTTCCCGAACAATGGTGCGCATGTGGCCGAGTTCCCGCTCACAGCCAAAGAATTCAGCATCTTCCTGCAGTAACTCCAGAATCTCTTCAATCAGATCTTCGAAGCGGGTGATCTGTCCCTGACCAAAATCCAGCAGCCCCTCATCGATACCGTAGCGGTGGGCGCGCCAGCGGTTCTCATTAATCAAGAACAGGGTGTAGCGCCGCCAGCGCTGATTGCCGCGGCGCAGTCGGTAAAGCATACGCAGCCAGCAGCGGTAGAAAGCGGCCACGCAGAGAGCGTCATCCAGTCGGGTGCAAACATCGGATATGCGCATCTCCAGGGTGGGATAACGGCTGCTGGGCCGTATGTCCCACCAAATCTTGGTGGCATCCTCGATAACGCCGGCCTTCACCAGCACATCAATATGCCGTTGGTACTCGCCATAGCTGTCGAAATACTCCGGCAGACCGGTCCTGGGCATGCCGTCCCAGAGTGAAATCCGGTAAGACTTCAGGCCGGTATTGCGGCCGCGCCAGAAGGGGGAAGAGGTGGTGAGCGCCAGGATATGGGGCAGGATATAGGTGGTCTGGGCCATCAGGTCGGTGCGGAGGTCGTCATCCTCAATACCGACATGGATGTGCATGCCACTGATCACCAGTTGCCGCACCACCTCCTGCAGGTCATTGGCCAACTGGTCATAGCGCGCCTTGTGGGTGTGTTCCAGTTGGCTTGGCTTGCCGAAGGGATGGGTGGACACGGCGACTACCGCCAGATTGTGCCGCTCGGCCACGCTGGCCACGGTACGGCGCAGATAGGCGAGATCATCACGCGCCTCGCCCAGGGTATGGCAGACCCGGGTGCCCACTTCAATCTGACACTGCAGAAATTCCGGTGAAACCTGCCCTTCCAGCAGGGCTTCGCACTCTGCCAGCATGGTTTTCGGGGCCTGGCTGATCAGATTCCGGGAATCCTTGTCGACCAGCATGTACTCCTCTTCGATACCGATGGTAAATGACGGTTCCTTCATTTGCTCTCCAGATCGCCCGATTATTATTGTCGTTGACTACTCAGGGAACAGTCACCTGAGTCAGAACCCGTTGCAAATGAGTATGGATGATATCGGCCCATTCGACGACGCCGTCGTCGTGGCCGATCAGGTCCTGACGGATCTCCAGCAACAGGTGGGGATAACCGTTTTTTTCACCGTGAACATCCATCGTATAGCCCACCGGGTTACGCGCATGGTACGGCTCATTGTCCCCCACACGGAACCGCCTGGCGGATCGCAGACTCTCCAGCAAGGGGGTGGAGAGGCGCTGATCCCGGTCCCACAGCACACCGATATGCCAGGGGCGCTGAAAGCCCCGGAATATCGGGGTAAAACTGTGAATGGAACAGAGTACCGGTGTCTGGCCGCGGCTGATGATTCGGCCCAGGATGCGTTCGATCCGGTTGTGATAGGGCCAGAACAGCGCCTCTTCCCGCTGCCCAATCTGTTCGGGTGTCAGGGCGTGGTTGCCGGGGATCTCGATATTGTCGCTCACTTCCGGTATGGAAGAGCCATCCCCCGGGTGGCGGTTGAGGTCGATCACCAAGCGGGAGTAGTTGGCCAGCAGGGCGGTGGCATTGAACCGGCTGGACAACAGACGGGTCAGCTTTTCACAACCGATGTCATAGGCGACGTGCATGCCGAATACATTCAGATCCAGGCCGAGATGGGCCAGTTTTTGTGGCACCCGGTTGCTGGCGTGGTCGCAGAGCAACAGCAGCGGTGACGGGCTCTCGCTGTTCAGTTCCTCCCAGGCCGGTGGCTCTCCCGGTGTGAGAAGGTCCTGGCTGATCGGCGTATGTGCGGCGTCTGGGCGATCCAAGAATGTTGTCCTGTGCGCTATGGCATAAGGCTCTGACAGTTAACTGGAAGTATATCCGATGGTGGATAGTGCGACCATCCAGGCCGTCAAAGGTGTACCCATGTGGGTTGTTGCTGCGCCAATCCCACAGGTCTGACCGCTTGATTTCAAGCAAATCGCTCCTCCGCCAGTTGGTCCGCCAACTCATCGGTCGGTATATGCTGCTGTTCGGCGCGGTCGAAAATCTCCGACAGGGTATCGCCGATGGCATCCACCTGCTGCACGATCTGCTGTTGATCCATTGCTATGCGTTCATAACAGACATCGATCACGCCGCCGGCATTGATCACATAGTCGGGCGCGTAGAGAATGCCCTTTTTCATCAGCGCCGTGCCGTGACGTTTTTCCGCCAACTGGTTGTTGGCGGCCCCGGCCACGATGCTGGCCCGCAGACGCGGGATGGTTTCATCATTCAGGATAGCGCCCAGGGCGCAGGGGGCGAACACATCCACCTCCTGATCATAGATCTCCTCGTTGGCGACGGCCACGGCGCCCAGTTCGGTGACCATCTGTTGCACCGCGTCGCGGTTGATGTCGGAAACCCAGATACGGGCGCCGGCATCACACAGGAACCTGGCCAGGTGATGACCCACGTTGCCGACACCCTGTATGGCCACCCGCACACCCTCCAGGCTCTCCCGGCCCAGCCGGTGCCGCACCGCCGCCTGGATACCGACAAAGGTGCCGCGTGCGGTTATGGGGGAGGGGTCGCCACTGCGACAGTTGCCTTCCGCATCGCACTTCTCGGCAATGCCCGACACATGCTGGGTCAGCTCTCCCATCAGCAACATATCGGCGACACTGGTGCCGGAGTCTTCGGCCACAATATAGCGACCGCCCAGACGCTCCACCGCCTGTCCCATGGCGCGGATCAATTCTGGCGTCTTCTCACTGCGCGGGTCGCCGATAATGACCGACTTGCCACCCCCGAGGGGCAGATTGGCGACGGCTGATTTGTAGGTCATGCCCCGGGAGAGGCGCAGCACATCATTCAGCGCATCCGCTTCGCTGGCATAGGGATACATACGGCAGCCGCCCAGGGCCGGTCCCCGGTGGGTGTTGTGTATGGCGATGATGGCCTTCAGTCCTGACGCCTTGTCATGGCAGAAGACCACCTGTTCATGATGGTCGAATTCAAGATGAGTAAACAGTTTCATGGTTATTATCCTGCTCTATTCATGGTTGTGGTCATGCCGCCCGGGTCTTGTCGACGGACGGTTGGTGGAACTGGGCAAGCAGCGCCTGCTGTCTGATGGCCGCCTGCTCGGCCGCCGCCTGTTTGATGTAACCGAAACCACGAATCTCTTCCGGCAGGCGGGCCAGAGCGATGGCAGTCTCCAGATTGTCGCCTGTCAGGTGGGTGAGCAGTGTCTCAAGAGTGGATTCATAGTCACGGATCAGCCTCCGTTCCAGTTGCCGGTCGGGGTTGTTTCTGAACGGATCCAGTCGGCTGCCGCGCAGCCTTTTGAAACGGCTTAACAGACTCATTATTTTCAACATCCAGGGACCAAAGCGGCGTTTGCTGTGTCGGCCGGTCGCCGCATCCACCTTTGACAGGACGGGTGGGTCAAAATGGAACTCCAGGTGGAAGTCGCCTTCGAACTGGTTGGCAACCTGCTCCCGGAAGTGCGGGTCGCTATAGAGTCGGGCCACCTCGTATTCGTCCTTGTAGGCCAGCAGACGGGCATAGTTTTCCGCCACGGCCTCGGCCAGGCCATTGAGATGCAATGCCTGCTCCCGTTCCCTGACCCGTTCCACCAGGTGGCGATAGCGGGCGGCGTAGGCGGCGTCCTGGTAATCGGTCAGGTGTTGGCTGCGATGGGCAATCAGCTCGTCCAGTGTCTTGGGTGGCTCAAGCGCCGGTTTGTCGGGGGCGGCCAGCTGCTGTACTGCGTCCAGATCGACGGCGGCGCGCCGTCCCCAGAGCAGGGCGCGCAGATTGTCCTCGACCGACACGCCATTCAACTCGATGGCCTTTTTCAGTGCCTCCAGCGACAGCGGCAGATAACCCTTCTGCCAGGCGAAACCGACCATGAACAGGTTGGCGCCGATGGCATCCCCCAGCAACGATTCCGCCAACCGGCTGGCATCGATGAACTGGGCGTTTCGGGTGGTCTTCGCAAGTTGCGATTCCAGCGCCTGGGCCGGGAAGGTGAGATCCTTCTGCTTAATGAATCCGGAGGTCATGGTCTGGTGGCTGTTGATCACCGCGTCGGTGCGCTCCGGGTTAAGTTTGGCCATCGCCTCGAAGCCGGTGGCCACCGCCAGATCACAGGCCAGCAGGGTGTCCGCCTGGCCGGCGGCAATGCGCATGGCGTGGATATCCTCGGGTCTTTTGGCAATCCGTATGTGACTCACCACGGCGCCATATTTCTGCGCCAGGCCGGTCATATCCAGTACCGTCACACCACGCCCGTCGATATGGGCCGCCATGCCCAGCAGGGCGCCGATGGTCACCACGCCGGTGCCGCCAATACCGGTCAGCAGGATACTGTGCGGGCGTTCCAGTCCGGGCAGTACCGGCAGGGCAAGATCGGGCCACGCCAGACCGTCCGGCTGGTTGGCAGCGCGCTTCAGTTGACCGCCGTGCACGGTGACAAAACTGGGACAATAGCCCTCCACGCAACGCATATCCTTGTTGCAGGAGGATTGGTCGATGGCCCGTTTGCGGCCAAACTCGGTCTCTACCGGGATTACCGAGAGGCAGTTGGACCGGGTGCTGCAGTCGCCGCAGTTTTCGCACACGGCGGTATTGATAAAGGGTCGCACCTTGGGATCTTCCAGGGTGCCCCGTTTACGCCGCCGTCGCTTCTCGGCGGCACAAGTCTGTTCATAGATCAGCACCGAGACCCCCGGGGTGTTGCGCAGCTCGCGCTGGATCTTTTCCAGATCGTCCCGGTGATCGAAAGTGGTGTCGGGTGCGAACTGGCTGCGCTGCTTGAATTTATCCGGATCGTCGCTGACCAGGGCGATGCGTTTGACCCCTTCCGCCGCCAGTTGCTGGCTCAGTTGCTGGACGCTGAACGGTCCGTCCACCGGCTGGCCACCGGTCATGGCCACGGCATCGTTATAGAGGATCTTGTAAGTGATGTTGACATTCGCGGCCAGTGCGGCACGAATGGCGAGTACCCCTGAGTGGAAGTAGGTGCCTTCACCCAGATTGGCAAAGATATGTTGGGTGTCGCTGAACGGGGCCTGGCCGATCCAGGGCACACCCTCGCCACCCATCTGGGTAAAGGTGTCGGTGCCGCGGTCCATCCAGGTGGCCATGTAGTGGCAACCGATGCCGCCGGTGGCCCGGCTCCCCTCGGGCAGTTGGGTGGATGTGTTGTGGGGGCAGCCGGAGCAGAAATGGGGTACCCGGTCCAGTGTCACCCGGGGCAGTGCCAGCTCGGCCTCTTTCTTCTGCAGGAAATGCAGCCGCTTCTCGATCACTTCACTCTGGTGGAAACGCTCAATCCGGGCCGCGATCACCCGGGCAATGCGGGCCGGGGTCAGCTCACCCGCCGAAGGCAACAGCCACTGGTTGGCGGTGTCGAACTTTCCCACCACTTTCGGTCGCACTTCCTCCTTCCAGTTGTAAAGCTGCTCCTTGATCTGGTTTTCGATCAGGCCGCGCTTCTCTTCCACCACCAGGATTTCGTCCAGTCCCTCGGCAAACTGACGTACCCCTTCACGCTCCAGCGGCCAGCTCATGCCGATTTTGTAGAGGCGGATACCGATCTGTGCAGCCCGCTCAGGGGTGATGCCGAGGTCCTCCAGCGCCTGCATCACATCCAGGTAGGATTTGCCAGTGGTGGCAATGCCCAGCTTGGGTTCCGGGCTGTCGATGACAATCCGGTTCAGCTTGTTGACCCGGGCAAAGGCGAGGGCGGCATAGAGCCGATGCCGATGCTGCAGGCTCTCCTGGTCGAGCGGTGTATGGGGCCAGCGGATGTTGAGTCCCCCGTCCGGCAGTACGTAGTCATCCGGGATGGTGATCTGCACGCGTTCGGGATCGATCGAGACCGAAGCGGAGGTATCGACCGTCTCGGCAATGGTCTTGAGCGCCACCCAGCAGCCGGAGTAGCGCGACAGCGCCCAGCCGATCTGGCCGTAGTCCAGGATCTCCTGCACCCCGGCCGGGTTGAGGACCGGGATCATGGCGTCCATGAACGCATATTCGGTCTGGTGTGGCAGGGTGGATGATTTGCTGTTGTGATCATCGCCGGCGATCACCAGCACGCCGCCGTGGGGCGAGGTGCCGGCGGCATTGGCGTGCTTGAACACGTCGCCGGAGCGATCGACGCCCGGTCCCTTGCCGTACCACATGCTGAACACGCCGTCGTAACGGGCACCCTGGAACAGGTTGACCTGCTGGCTGCCCCAGATGGCGGTGGCGGCCAGGTCTTCATTGAGTCCCGGCTGAAAGGTAATGCGGTGCTGGTCCAGGTACTTTTTGGCTTTCCAGAGCTCCTTGTCCAGACCGCCCAGGGGAGATCCGCGATAGCCTGAAATGAAACCGGCAGTGTTGAGGCCGGCCTGCTGGTCACGCTGCTGCTGCAGCATCGGCAGGCGGGTCAGTGCCTGAACGCCGGTGAGATAGACGCGACCGGAGTCCAGGGTGTACTTGTCATCAAGCTTGATATCAGCTAACGCCATGTGAGGATCTCCCAGGGCCTGATTCGGGCTGTTGGCCCGCATAGAGTCAGTCGCCGGCAATCAGCGTCGACGCAACGGATTAACCGCAGCGAAGCTGTCGCACGACGTGTGGAATCGATCTTTGGTAACGGCGGCTAACTGATCGGCGCGCAGCGGCGGCGGGCGTCCGTCAGGTTGGGAGTGTTGTGCAGTTGCTTGGGTGGAGAAAACCACCGGGGGGTTGTGGCGTGAATCATTGTTCCATCCTCCAATGCGGGGTCGCCGCGTTTGGTTGGCGCCTGAACCGGTCGGCTCGGGCTGATTGAAAGCCCTTTTGGGGCTTCAGATCAGTGTTTTATAACGGCCTTTGTGAGGCGCGTTGGGCGCAGACAATAGGATAACTCAGTAAATCCGTCAAGTTTGTTCGCAGCCGTTACGATTTCGTTACGGATAATTATAGGCGAGTTTTTTTGTTGGGAATGGCATGCCCGGCGGTTGCGGTCCACCGGGCGAGGTGGTTTATGAGTCTAGGAGTTTGTCGGGCTTGACCGATCGTAGCGAGGGAAAGCCGATTTGTTCCGCACATCCCTGTGCTCCACCCCTTCCGGGTTGGCACGTCAATCGCTCCAGGCGATTGAATGAGACAGATTTTTTGATCTTTCGAGGCGAAGAGTGGTGCAGGGATGCACCGTTTACGGACCTAAGGATGGAATAGTGGACCTATTCAACGAGGAAGATCGGAAAATATGGCCAAATCCGGCTTTTCCGCAGTAGATCAGTGTTAAGTCCGACAGGCTCCTAGCGTGCGGCAGCTTGCTGGATAAAGGCACGGATGCGCGGGGCGATCTCTTCGCGGAAGCGGCGGCCGTTGAAAATACCGTAGTGTCCGACATTTGACTGGGTCAGGTGTTCATGCAGTGGAGCGGTGGGGCAGAGTTTGTGGGCCGCCCGGGTCTGGCCCGGTCCGGTGATATCGTCGAGTTCACCTTCGATGGTCATCAGTGCGGTGGCGCTGATCAATTCCGGTTTAACCAGCCGGCCTGTGCACTTCAGTATTCCCTTGGGCAGGTGATGCTCTAGGAAGACCTTCTGAATGGTCTCCAGGTAGAAAGGGGCGTCCAGATCCATGACGGCAAGATACTCGTCATAAAACGACTCATGCTGGGCGGCACTGTCGCCATCACCTGATACCAGGTGCTCGAAGTAGTCATGGTGGGCCGAGACGTGCCGGTCGAGATTCATCGAGAGGAAACCGGCCAGTTGCAGAAACCCGGGGTAGACGCTGCGGCCGGCGCCCCTGCGATTCAGCGGAACGGTATGGATGGTATGCCGCCTGAACCAGTTGAGGTTGTGGTTTTCGGCGAAATCATTGACCTCGGTGGGGGTCTTGCGGGTATCCACCGGACCGCCCATGAGGATCATGCTCAGGGGGACCTGCTCCTGGTCTTCCGACATCAGCGCGACCGCCGCCATGGCCGGCACCGAGGGCTGACAAACGGCCATCAGGTGCACGTCACCATCGAAATAGCGAATGAACTCGCGCAGATAATCGACATAGCTGTCCAGGGTGAAGCGGCCATCGGAGAGCGGCACGCTGCCGGCATCATGCCAGTCGGTGATATAGACGTTGTGATCCAGCATGAATTCCCGGACTGTTCCACGCAACAGGGTGGCATAGTGACCGGACATGGGCGCTACCATGAGCAGATTGGGCTTCTTCACATCGACGGCACCAAACCGCAGCAGATCGCCGAATGGTTTGCAGATTACCACGCTCTCCTCAATTCCCAGGTCAAAGGCCGGTCGGGAGTAGGGACGGGTATAACGTTCGAGCAACCGACTCGCGGCATGCCACTGTTTCAGCCAGGGGATATCCTTGGTCAGTGTGGCGTTGAGAAACGCGTATAGATTGACCGAACGGGCCCAGAAAGTGCCCATGGCATGGAGGTTATAAAGCATAGCAACGACTCGATAGACTGCATCAGATGAGGTGTACAGTACCGGTAATAATGCAGTGCAGCAACAGAAAACGCGGAGTGCAGGAGGTCGCATCCATGCTGAATATCTGACAGTTTTAATAGTAACAAATGTAACTGACTGAAATGTCAGGGGTAAGTGCTATATACCTTGTTTATAAAAGGTTTTTATTGAGCGTGGCATGAAGATAGATAAACCGGCTTGAGATGCCGAACCCTACAACCTCCAGGTTTGTATTGTTCTGTTTTTAAGCTATAGCTGTTATGACTATCAGGAGGGCAGCATGTCCAGTGAAAACCCGTCAAAAGAAGCGCCGGCCTTTCAGCACCCTACGGATGAAGACCTGCGCGAAAGGCTGACAGAACTGCAGTATCAGGTGACCCAGCAGGAAGGGACCGAGCGGCCATTCCAGAATGAGTTCTGGGATGAGAAGCGGGAAGGACTGTATGTGGACGTGGTCAGTGGTGAGCCGCTGTTCTCTTCCCGGGACAAGTTTGACTCCGGTACCGGTTGGCCCAGTTTTTCCCGGCCGGTGGATCAGGCGCGGATTGTTGAGCGCAAAGACAGAAAACTGTTCATGGAACGCACCGAGGTACGCAGCCGTGAGGGAAATTCCCATCTGGGCCATCTGTTTCCCGATGGACCGGCGCCGACCGGACTGCGCTACTGCATCAACTCGGCATCCCTCCGGTTCATTCCGAAAGCGTCGCTTGAGGCGGAAGGGTATGGTGAGTATCTCAAACTGTTCGAGTGACCCCGGGTATGCACAATCGCTTGACAATACTGCCGTTGCCGACCTAGTCTTAACCGAAGCGCCGATTTATCTCAGATTGCGGGCGCTATAGAAATGCGGCTAAAGCGAGGAACACCTGCTTTGGCTGTGCAGCCAGGCGGGTTTTTTTATGCCCGGGATTTTATTCAAGCAAAGGTATTCCCAAATGACAGAAGCGTATGATGACTGGGGCTTGGCAACCCGGGCGATCAGGGCGGGCCACATCCGGACCGCGGAGGGAGAGCACTCGGAGCCGATATTCACCACTTCCAGTTTTGTCTTTCAGAGTGCCGCCGAGGCGGCCGCCCGTTTCAGTGGCGACGAACCGGGTAATATCTACTCGCGCTTCACCAATCCCACCGTGGCCTGCTTCGAGCAGCGTCTGGCAGCCCTGGAGGGGGGCGAGGCCTGCGTGGCCACCGCGTCCGGCATGTCGGCAATCCTGGCCACCTGCATGGCGTTGTTGAAGGCGGGTGATCATATTGTCTCTTCCCGCAGTATCTTCGGTACCACCAACGTGCTGTTCAACAAGTTTCTGGCGAAGGTGGGTATCAGCACCAGCTTTGTGCCGCTGAGCGATCTTTCTGCCTGGGAGGCGGCTATCCGCCCCGAGACCCGCATACTGTATGCCGAGACCCCGTCCAATCCGATTACCGAACTGGGTGATATCGCCGCCCTGGCAGATCTGGCACACGCCAGGGGATTGCTGCTCGTGGTCGATAACTGTTTCTGTACCCCGGCCCTGCAACAGCCGCTGGCACTGGGTGCGGATATCGTCATCCACTCCGCCACCAAGTATCTGGACGGGCAGGGTCGCTGTGTCGGTGGTGCGGTGGTCGGTGATGCCAAACTGGTCGGTGAAGAGGTGTTTGGATTTTTACGCACCGCCGGGCCGACCATGAGCCCGTTCAACGCCTGGGTATTTCTGAAGGGCCTGGAAACCCTGCAACTGCGCATGCGGGCCCATTCGGAAAATGCCCTGCAGCTGGCGCGCTGGCTGGAGGGGCAGGAAGCGGTTGATCAGGTGTATTATCCCGGTCTGCAGAGCCATCCACAGTATGCACTGGCGCAGCGCCAGCAGAAGGCGGCCGGTGGCATGCTCTCCTTTGTGGTGAAGGGGGGGCGGGAGCAGGCGTGGCGACTGATCGACGCCACCCGGATGATCTCCATTACCGCCAATCTGGGTGATACCAAGAGCACCATTACCCACCCGGCATCCACCACCCATGGCCGGTTGACGGATGAGGAGAAGGAGTTGTCCGGTATCAAAGAGGGCCTGATCCGCATCGCGGTCGGGCTGGAGGATATTGAAGACATCCAGCGCGATCTGGAAGCGGGACTGACTAACTAAAGTGGCGAGAGAGAACAGACTGCTTGAGATGTGGAATCGCCGACACGCCGAGGCGGAAACCCTGGGGCGTGTGGCGACAGTGCTGGAGCAGAACATTCATCTGGCCGCCCCCGGATGCCGGGCACTGGATCTGGCCTGCGGTCGCGGGGCCAACGCGCTCTACTTGGCGGCGGCTGGGCTGGCGGTAACGGCCTGGGATCTCTCCCCGGTGGCCATCAGTCGATTGGACAGGGCGGCAGTGGAAGAGGGGCTGGTTGTACAAGCGGCCGTCAGGGATGTGATTGCCTCTCCACCGGAGCCCCGGACCTTTGATCTTATCCTGGTCAGTTTTTTTCTTGAGCGCGGGCTGGCGCCGGCCATTGCGGCGGCGCTGAAACCGGGTGGCCTGCTTTATTATCAGACCTACAGCCGGGCGGCGGTGACTGATGAGGGACCCTCATCGGAACAGTTCCGTCTGGATGACAATGAGCTGCTGGAACTGTTTCCCACGCTCAAAATCCGGGTCTATCGGGAAGAGCGACTGTTGGGGGATACCCATCGTGGTTGGCGGGATATGGCCATGCTGGTGGCGGAGAAGGCCTGAATTAATCCGGAGAACCTCTGGCTGATTCAGAGGTTACGGCGGCACCGGATGGCTTTAATCAGCGCTTCCCTAGAGTTACGTTGCGAGTTGGATGATAATGTCAGTCGCTGTGCCGTCCCGGATCTCCAGGTTTGTCCAGGCGGGTTGGATGGAGCGGCGGTTTGTATGGTGAGGTAATCGCACTACCCCGAGGAGAGCGCCATGAGTGAGTCCACCCCCCGTGTCTGTGTGCGGGACGTGATGAAAACCGAGTTTGGCCTGATCGAGGGAAGTGCCACGATTTTCGAGGCGCTGCTGTTGATGAAAAAGCTCCGCACCTCGCTGCTGGTGGTGGACAAGCGCCATGAGGATGATGAGTACGGCCTGCTGCTGATATCGGATATCTCCCGCCAGGTGCTGGCGCTGGATCGCTCTCCCAAGCGGGTTAACGTGTATGAGGTGATGACCAAACCGGCCGTCTACGTCGATCCGGAGATGGATATTCGCTACTGTTCCCGCCTGTTTGCCCGCTTCGACCTGGTGCGCGCGCTGGTAGTGGACAACAAGCGGATCCTGGGTACCATCAGCCCCAATCTGCTGGTGCTGGATGGGATATTTTTCGGGCTGGAACAGCACCGATGAAAATCGTGTAATGGTACGCCACCGCTTTCAACTGAATATCAGTGCGGAAACTTTTCTTCACTACTACCGGGGCGCGGCACGCGCGGTGATCGTTCAGGCCGAAGATGGGCGCACTATCCAACTGCCGGCCAAAAACTTTCGACCCTTTGTTACCGCCAGTGGCGTTTCCGGACGCTTTGAGCTGGTTCTGGATAGCAACGGCAAGCTGATCGAACTGCGTCGTCTGTGATGTTCCGAATTCTTCTGCTGGTTATCGGCACATTGTTCGCCATTAATCCCGCCCTGCCACTAGAGCTACGTTATGTATCGGGTGACGGCCTGGCTGCCGCAGGTTCAGCGCGACCACCTGTGGATGATCCGCAAGCACTGCCGGATGCCGTGCTGGCAGTGGGTACCGGTGCAGTTCGTTCTGCCTGGCTGGTGTTTCCCACCACCCGATATGACCATGCCATCCTGGGGGATGACATTGAGGCTTCGGGCGTGCGGGTTGAACTCGCCTCCGGTCAGCGCCAGACCTTCATGCTTCCGAATGATTCCGTATTTGAAGACCGCTATCCAAGGCTGGCCGATCTGGATGGCGATGGTGTGGATGAGATTGTTCTGGTCCGCAGCTATCTTGACCGGGGTGCGGCACTGGTTGTTTTAAAGACCACGCCAGACGGGCTTGAGATCCTGGCTGAATCTGATCCTATTGGCCTGCCGCATCGCTGGATGAATCCGGTCGGCACGGGCGATTTCGACCGGGACGGCATTACCGAGCTGGCGGCTGTGGTCACTCCCCATATTGGCGGTATTTTGACCATCTATAAACGCCAGGGTGACCGGCTGAAGCCGGTACATCGAATGCCCGATTTTTCAAATCACCGTATCGGCTCGCCGATATTGGGACAATCGGCGGTTGTGGACCTGAATGGCGATGGAACCCCGGATCTGGCCGTTCCTGCAACCGGGTTCCAAGAACTCCGACTCATTTCCTTATCAAATGGAGCGTTGAAGGAGGTAAGAAAACTGGCGCATAGTAGTCCCATCGTTACCGCTTTGGAGACCGTTGATCTGGATGGGGATGGTGATCTGGATCTGCGTTATGGTCTGGCTGATGGACGATGGGTTGAGCTGTTGTTGCCATAAATAATAGGCCGGCAATAATTGAGGTCTTAATTACACTCCGGGTTATTCATGCGTATCTCCGCCGGCCTGATTTTACTGTTAACGTGGCTGCTCAGCGGCTGTGCCGGACTTGAACCGGCGCAACCCCCCGATCTGAATATCCCCGACAGCCATCTGTTTGGTGTCACCCGACTGGCTTTTAATCCAAAAGGTGAGCGTATCGCGTCGGCCGGCTTCAAGGGAGACCTGGCGGTCTGGTCGGTACCGGAAGGTCGTGCAATCAGCAGACTTAATTGGCATAACACACCGGTTCGGGGACTTGCTTGGATCGGTGATGACCAGTTGTTGAGTGCGGATGAGGCGGGCGTCATTGTCATTTCAGACCTGACTGAGGGACGGGTGTTGGGCAAACACGAGACGATGCCGGGGCTGACGTCGCTCGCCTATATGACACAAGCCAACCTGGTGGTCGCCGGATATGAGAATGGCCGGGTCATGGCCTTTGCCTATCCAGGTCTGGAGCCGGTGAAACAGCTGGATCTCGGTTCCGGGGTGGTGGCACTGGCCAGCGATCATGCGGGTGACCGACTGGCGCTCTCCACCGATGATCAAGCTGTGCGCTTACTGGACCGGACGCTCAGCGAGATCCAGCGGCTGGATTTACCCTCCGCCACTGCACTGGAATTGAGTTTCTCGCCGGATGACCGGGAACTGGCGTCCGGTGCCTGGTACAAGCTCTTCTACTGGGATCTGGCCACCGGCCGCCTGCGAGTTCAGCAGACTGAACACTGGGGAGCGGTTACCTCGATCGACTATCACCCGGACGGCCAGCGGCTGATCAGCCTTGGTCGCCATACCGATGCCAACCTGCGGCTGGTGACGGCCGATGCGGGTAAGGTGTTGCGCCGGTTGCAGGGACACCGGCTCTGCGGTGCCGCAGTGCGCATCAGCCCGGATGGACGTTATGTTGCCAGCGGCAGTGATGATGAGAGTATCCGGTTCTATGATCTGAGCAAGCCGTACCGGCCGCAACGGGTAGGGAATAACTGGTGAACGGGATGATGATGGAGAACCGGTAACTCGTTTTGCAGGGTTATTAAATAACAGGTTAGGGAGACCGCAAAAAGCAACAGGCAAAGAAAAAGGGTTAGTGGCTACTACTGCCGCTAACCCTTTCTTTGTATGGCTCCTCGGGACGGGCTCGAACCGCCGACCTAGTGATTAACAGTCACCCGCTCTACCAACTGAGCTACCGAGGAATGTGTCGAGGCGCGTATACTAATCAGCTATCCGTGTGGGGTCAAGGGTAGGTGGGAAAAAGTTTTATTTCGCCACACGGGCCGGCATTTGTTCTCTACGCTGCCTTCAGGGGCAGTCAATCGGTGAACCGTCGGATTTGGTCTGTGACAGGCGCGGTCGTCCAGTATTTGAGACGATGACCGCCTTGGGTTCCACAACCTGTTGCTGATCACAGAAACTGAGCGTCAGGTTGTAGCCGGGCGACATGCCCAGTGGGTTGAACAGGATGCGCTTGCGGAGAATAGTCGAGTGGACTGTTATCCGGTCACTAAGGCCCTGGAATACCCGCAGCAAGGTGTCGTCGGAATCAACGGTTTTATTATTGTTACTGTCTTCAACCAGGATATAACCCTGATCCCAGATAATGCTGTCGTTGCAAGTCTGACCGTCCAGACTGGGACAGAGGATGGTGCGTCGGGCGCGGGTTATCGCTTCGCTGCGCCCCAGTTGTATATGGCTGATCATGGTATTGATTGAACTGGAGCGCGCATTGTTGCCGGTGAGTGCGCCCATGGCGGGTATCGCGAGGGAGAGAGTGATACCGCCGATGGCTAAAGTGATCAGTAGCTCCAGCAGGGTGAGTCCGTCACACCGGCGGGTAAACCCGTTTACATGAGATTTCACGATGACACTCCTTTGTCTGGTTGTGGCACAATTCCTTTGCGCCCGGCAGGATGGAATTTAACCTGGCGCGCGCGGGTGACGGATAGGATTGCCGTGAAGTCTCCGTAGGAGTTTTCCGATTGAGAGCATTGGAGAACTGCGAGAAGTGCGTAACAGGCAAAATGGCTTTTTATCCGACCTGGTGGAATGCCAATCACGAACTGCTTTCGATGGCGGTGCAGAAATTTGCCCGTCTATCCTCTCTATTAAATGTTATTCGCGGCTATCGCGGTTAAACGGTTTTAAGTAATTGATATGACAAAGGCCTTCCAACTCGTATCCGATTTTCAGCCCGCCGGTGATCAGCCGGAGGCGATTCGCCAACTGCTGGAAGGTCTTCGGGATGGCGAGGCGGGGCTGACCCTGCTGGGAGTGACCGGGTCAGGCAAGACCTTTACCATTGCCAACGTGATTCAGGAGCTGCAACGTCCGACCCTGGTGCTGGTGCATAACAAGACGCTGGCGGCCCAGCTCTATGGCGAGATGAAGGAGTTTTTTCCGAACAATTCGGTGGAGTACTTCGTCTCCTATTACGACTATTATCAACCGGAGGCCTATGTTCCCTCCTCGGATACCTTCATTGAGAAGGACGCCTCGATCAACGAGCATATCGAGCAGATGCGGCTCTCCGCCACCAAGGCGCTGCTGGAGCGACCGGATACCATCATTGTCACTACGGTCTCCTGTATCTACGGTCTGGGTGATCCGCGCTCCTATCTCAGCATGGTGCTGCACCTGGTACGCGGTGACGTGCTGGATCAACGCGCCATCCTGCGGCGTCTGGCCGAGTTGCAGTACACCCGCAACGATGTGGAATTGCACCGCGCCACCTACCGGGTGCGTGGTGAGCTGATCGATATCTATCCCGCGGAATCGGACGGAGAGGCGGTGCGGCTGGAACTGTTTGACGGCGAGGTGGAGTCGATTGCCCTGTTCGATCCCCTTACCGGTGAGATCCTGCGCAAGGTGCCTCGCTACACCATCTATCCCAAGTCTCATTATGTGACCCCGCGTGAGACCCTGCTGGCCGCCGTGGAACAGATCAAGGTGGAGTTGAAGCAGCGCCTCGAGCAGCTGCGCGAGGCCAACAAACTGGTGGAGGCACAGCGGCTGGAGCAGCGCACCCGTTTTGATATCGAAATGATCCTGGAGCTGGGCTACTGTTCCGGTATTGAGAACTACTCCCGTTACCTCTCCGGCCGCCAGTCTGGTGAGGCGCCGCCAACCCTGTTTGACTATCTGCCGGACAACGCACTGCTGGTGGTGGATGAGAGTCATGTCTCCATCCCCCAGGTGGGTGGTATGTTCCGCGGTGACCGATCACGCAAGGAGACCCTGGTGGAGTACGGATTCCGGCTCCCCTCGGCCCTGGATAACCGCCCCTTGCGCTTCGAGGAGTTTGAGCAGCGTTCACCCCAGACCATCTATGTCTCCGCCACGCCACGCGACTATGAGCTGGAGCACTCCGGTGCAGTGATCGAGCAGGTGGTGCGCCCCACCGGTCTGGTGGATCCGGAGCTGGAAGTGCGACCGGCTGGCACCCAGGTGGATGATCTGCTCTCGGAGATCAATCTGCGTATCACCGTGCAGGAGCGGGTACTGGTCACCACCCTGACCAAACGGATGGCAGAGGATCTGACCGATTACCTGCATGACCACGGTATCCGGGTGCGCTATCTGCATTCCGATATTGATACCGTGGAGCGGGTGGAGATCATCCGCGATCTGCGACTCGGTGAGTTTGATGTGCTGGTGGGGATTAACCTGTTGCGCGAAGGGCTGGACATGCCGGAGGTCTCGCTGGTGGCGATCCTGGATGCCGACAAGGAGGGCTTCCTGCGTTCGGAGGGTGCGCTGATCCAGACCATCGGTCGGGCCGCACGCCATATCAACGGTAAGGCGATCCTCTATGCCGATAGGGTGACCGGTTCAATGCAGCGGGCGATTGATGAGACCAACCGACGAAGGGAGAAGCAGATCGCCCATAATCTGGCGCATGGCATCACACCCCAGAGCATCATCAAATCGGTAGCCGATATCATGGAAGGGGCGCGCCCCGGTGGGCCCATGTCGGCCAAGCGCTATGCCAGGGTGGCGGAGGAGACGGCTGAGTACGGTTCACTCTCGCCAAAACAGATGGCCAAGCGCATCCAGGAGCTGGAAAAGCAGATGTATCAGCATGCCAGGGACCTGGAATTCGAGGAAGCCGCCCGGCTGCGCGACCAGATCAAGTCGCTACAGGGAAAGGGGTTGCTGGCCTGAGTGCTTACGCCTGCTGGGTCGTTCCCCAGCTTCGCGGTAGTATGAAACCGAGTACCCAGATCCCGAGGCGCTGCAGATAATAGGTGAGTGGGGTGCAGAGAATCCACGCCACCATCAGCAGTGCCAGCAGGCTGGAACCCACCATATTGTCGGACAACCAATGAGCGCCGGCCACCATGCGGGGCAGCAGGATCAGGGCGCCGATCAGCGTCGCCGCCACGCCCCAGCGCCAGCTGGCGAAGAACCAGATACAGCCGACCCAGATCATGGTGACAATACCATGGTCACCCGGAAAGCTGCTGTAGGCGGCATCCTTGGCCTTGATATGGGGCACCAGTTCGCTCAAGCGATAGACCGGCTCCAGTACCAGTGACGGACTGGGCCGCACCACTGCGATAATCCGCGAATAGAGATCCACCAGTCCGCCATCCTGACTCAGCAAGATCATGCCGGACATAATGCCGAACATGCTGAGGCGTTCAATGCGTAGTGTCTTGGGTCCGGTAAAGATGAATATGAAGAAGAACAGGATCATGACCAGCCCGGTGACTATGTCGGCGGCCTTGGTATTGGCAGCCGCCCAGAAGGTGGGCCACGGATCCCCGTTGGCCAGCAGGCCATTCAGCAGAAAAAAAAGTTCGCTGTCGAGGGTGTTCCAGAGTGCCCGGGTGGGTTCGAACAGCCAGCTGCCGTAGATCAGCAGCGCAAACAGATGGCAGAGAAAGAAGGGCAGGGGGTACCAGATGCGCTGTGTTTGCTGCACAAAACCACTCCGACAGAAAAGAGATCGGTTTTTAGCTTCTATTTCCAGGGAAGTCAACCGACCCGCCGGTCCGCTGGGCGGACCGAAGCGCATTCCCGTTTTTCTTCCGGGATTTGCGTTTCCCGCTTGCATGATCGACCGTTGGGCGTGTATTATGCGCCCTCTTTTACAGGCGCGTAGCTCAGTTGGTTAGAGCACTACCTTGACATGGTAGGGGTCGTTGGTTCGAATCCGATCGCGCCTACCAACACCCAAAAAAGCCTCCGCTGAAACGGAGGCTTTTTTGTCCTGATTGGATTCCGGGTGATGGGAGCGGCTTCGGTCGCAAAAGTGTTTGGTGAGGCCGCTGCGCTTTGCCTATCCTGTAACTCAATAGAGTTAAATTTGGTGTAGGGTGGATAGGCCGGCAGGCGCATTCGCCATTGACACAATGACATGCCCTGCACGTCACCCTCATGGATCATGAAGATCTGTTGTAATTCATGTGGCCTCTCGTATGGGTCACCACTGAGAGAGAGAATATAATGCCTGTTATTACCCTCCCAGACGGCTCCCAGCGGAGCTTCGATAACCCGGTTTCCGTACACGATGTCGCCGCCTCCATTGGCCCCGGTCTGGCCAAGGCCGCCCTCGCCGGGCGTGTGGATGACCGGCTGGTGGATACCAGCTTTCTGATTGAACAGGACAGCCGGCTGGCGATCATCACAGATCGGGACGATGACGGCCTGGATGTGATTCGTCACTCCACTGCCCATCTGCTGGCCCAGGCGGTCAAGCAGCTGTTCCCCTCTGCCCAGGTGACCATCGGCCCGACCATCGATGATGGTTTTTATTACGATTTTTCCTATGAGCGCCCCTTCACCCCGGAGGATCTCAAGGCGATCGAAGAGCGGATGAAGGAGCTGGCCAAGGCCGATCAGCCGGTTTCCAGGTCGGTCATGTCACGGGATGAGGCAGTAAAGTTCTTCCGTGACATGGGGGAGTTGTACAAGGCGGAGATTATTGAGTCGATTCCGGCCAACGAGGATCTTTCGCTCTATACCCAGGGTGATTTCACCGACCTGTGTCGCGGTCCCCATGTACCCGGCACCGGGCATCTGAAGGCGTTCAAGCTGATGAAGCTGGCGGGCGCCTACTGGCGCGGCAACTCGGACAACGAGATGCTGCAGCGGGTATACGGCACCGCCTGGCGTGACAAGAAGGATCTGAAGGCCTATCTGCACCGGCTGGAAGAGGCCGAAAAGCGCGATCACCGCAAGCTGGGCAAGGCCCAGGACCTGTTCCATATCCAGGAAGAGGCGCCGGGTATGGTGTTCTGGCACCCCAACGGCTGGACCATCTATCGGGAAGTGGAGCAGTACATCCGGGAGAAGATCAGAAAGGCCGGCTATAAGGAGATCCGTACTCCGCAGATTGTCGATCGCTCCCTGTGGGAGAAGTCGGGCCACTGGGACAAGTACCGGGCCGACATGTTTACCACGAATTCGGAAGAGCGGGATTTCGCCATCAAGCCGATGAACTGCCCCTGTCACGTGCAGGTGTTCAATCAGGGCTTGAAGAGCTATCGTGAGCTGCCGTTGCGCTTGGCGGAATTCGGTTCCTGTCACCGCAACGAGGCGAGCGGCACCCTGCATGGTCTGATGCGGGTGCGCAACTTTGTCCAGGACGACGCCCATATCTTCTGCACCGAAGACCAGATCCAGTCCGAGGTCTCCGCCTTTGTCGACCTCCTGTTCGAGGTGTATGCCGATTTCGGCTTCAGCGATATCCAGATTGCCCTCTCCACCCGTCCCGAGAAGCGGGTCGGCAGTGACGCGGTGTGGGACAAGGCGGAACAGGCCCTTGAGCAGGCGCTCAACGCCAAGGAGCTGGAGTGGCAGTTGCAGCCTGGAGAGGGCGCCTTCTATGGCCCCAAGATCGACTTCTCCCTGCGTGACTGCCTCGGACGGGTCTGGCAGTGCGGCACCATGCAGGTCGATTTCTCCATGCCGGGACGGCTGGATGCCAGCTATATCGCCGATGACAACAGCCGCCAGGTGCCGGTGATGCTGCACCGGGCGATCCTCGGGTCATTAGAGCGTTTTATCGGAATTCTGATCGAGGAGTCGGCGGGTGCGCTGCCGCTCTGGCTGGCGCCGAAACAGGCCGTGATCATGGATATTACCGACCGGCAGGCCGAATATGTGAAAAAAGTGTCCGAAAACCTGGATAATCAGGGCTTCAGGGTGCAAATAGACTTGAGAAACGAGAAGATCGGCTTTAAAATTCGCGAACATACTCTGGCAAAAGTTCCCTACCTGTTGGTGGTGGGCGACCGCGAGATGGAAGAGGGGACAGTGGCCGTCCGCACACGCAGCGGTGAAGATCTCGGTAGCATGAGCATCGAAGACTTCTCACAGCGCATGCGGGACGAAATCAGCCGCCGTTCAAATTAAAGGCTTACCAGTTGAAAGCACCGGTTATCGGTGCTTTTTGTGTTGGTAGGCTTTGGTTCTGTGGAGGAACTGAGTTATCGCTGCACCAAAAAGAAACCGGATGAACGATGAAATCGATGTCCGTGAAGTCCGTCTGATCGGCGCCGATGGCGAACAGGTCGGCATTGTCCCAATAGATGAAGCCATGGCTGTCGCCGCAGAGAGCAGTCTGGATCTGGTCGAGATTCAGCCCAATGCGGAACCACCTGTCTGTCGGGTGATGGATTACGGCAAATTTGTTTTTGAGGCAAAAAAGCAGAAGTCAGCGGCCAAGAAAAAGCAGAAGCAAGCACAGGTTAAGGAGATCAAATTCAGGCCAGGGACTGGTGAGGGGGATTATCAGGTCAAACTACGCAACCTGATACGTTTCCTGAATGACGGGGACAAGACCAAGGTAACCATGCGGTTCCGCGGTCGAGAGCATGCCCATCGGGAACTCGGTCTGGAGTTGCTGCAACGTGTTGAGGCGGATCTGTCTGAATACGGTGAAGTTGAGCAGCAGCCACAGATGGAAGGCCGGCAGATGGTGATGGTTCTGCGTCCCAAAAAGTAAGTATCTTAAAATCAAGATCCAAGGATCGAGACAGGTTGTCATCGCAGGACCGCATGGGTTCTGGATATCGACCCCGGTCGGCGGGTTAAATAGCGGAGTTACAGGTAATGCCAAAGATCAAGACAAATCGTGGCGCTGCAAAACGGTTCAAGGTAACCGGTACCGGCGCCATCAAGCGTGGCCAGTCCCACCGTCGTCATATCCTGACGAAAAAGAGCACCAAGCGTAAGCGTCAGCTGCGTTGTCCTTCACAGCTGCACAAAGCCGACGTGGCCGTAGCCCGTCGTATGATTCCATACGCTTAAGCCCGATAGGAGACTGAACAGATGCCTCGCGTAAAACGTGGTGTACAAGCACACGCCCGACACAAAAAAGTGCTTAAAGCGGCCAAAGGTTACTATGGTGCCCGCAGCAAGATCTATCGTGTAGCCAAGCAGGCGGTCATCAAGGCCGGTCAGTATGCCTACCGTGACCGTCGCCAGAAGAAGCGCCAGTTTCGCGCACTCTGGATTGCCCGCATCAATGCCGGTGCCCGTACCAATGGCCTCTCTTACAGCCGCATGATCAATGGGCTGAAGAAGGCGGGTGTGGAGATCGACCGCAAGATGCTGGCCGATCTGGCCATCTTTGACAAGCCGGCGTTTAGCGCCCTGGCAGAACAGGCCAAGGCCAGTCTCTCCAGCTGATAGCTTGTCATTGCGACCGGGAGTTCCGGCGCACTAGTGTGACAACGACAGGGGAAAGGCCTTTTGGTCTTTCCCCTTTTGTTTTGTGTGCAGTGTCCAGTCCGGCAGGTTCCTGGCGCTGATTCCAGATGAGGACCCTATTAATGGATTCTGAATCCAATATTGAACTTTCCACGCTGGTTGATGAGGCGACAGGCCTGATTGCGGGCGCGGAGAAACTGGCGGCACTGGATGAAGTGCGGGTACGCTATCTTGGCAAGAGCGGTCTGTTGACGGCTCAGCTCAAACAGCTGGGAAAGCTGCCTGCCGAGGAGCGGCCGCTGGCCGGCCAGGCCATCAACAGGGCCAAGCAGGCACTGCAGGGGCTGATCGAGCAGCGCAAGAGTGCGCTTGAGCAGCAGGCCCTGGCCGCACGACTGAGTTCAGAGCGGATTGATGTGACGCTGCCCGGGCGCGGTATGGGGCAGGGTGGTCTGCACCCGGTGACCCGGACCCTGGAGCGGATCGAGGAGCTGTTTTCCCGTGCCGGATTCGCTATCGAAGAGGGGCCGGAGATCGAGGATGATTACCATAACTTCGAGGCGCTGAACATTCCCGCCCATCATCCGGCGCGCGCCATGCACGACACCTTCTACTTTGATGCGCACCTGCTGCTGCGTACTCACACCTCACCGGTACAGATTCGCACCATGGAGAATGCCGGTCCGCCGCTGAAGATCATCGCGCCGGGGCGGGTCTACCGCTGTGACTCTGATCTGACCCATACCCCGATGTTTCACCAGGTGGAGGGATTGCTGGTCGATGAGAATGTCTCGTTCGCTGATCTGAAGGGCGTGCTTTACGATTTCCTGCAAAGCTTCTTTGAGCGTGACCTGAAGATTCGTTTCCGGCCCTCCTATTTTCCATTTACCGAGCCCTCGGCCGAAGCAGATATTGAGTGTGTGATGTGCGGCGGTGAGGGGTGCCGGGTCTGCAGTCATACCGGCTGGCTGGAAGTGCTGGGCTGCGGCATGGTGCATCCCGAGGTGTTCCGTCACGTGGGCATCGATAGCGAGAAATATACCGGCTACGCCTTTGGTATGGGGGTGGAGAGACTCACCATGTTGCGCTATGGGATCAATGATTTACGTCTGTTTTTTGAGAATGATTTGAGGTTTCTCAGGCAGTTTGCCTGATCATTCGCCCGCGACTCGAAGGAGTGTGGGGTTTAATTGCGATATTCGGCGCGCGATAGGCGCCCTTCAGGATTGGAAACGAGATTATGAAATTCAGTGAAGCCTGGTTGCGTGAGTGGGTAAACCCAGCCGTTACGACCACTGAACTGGCTGATCAGCTCAGTATGGCAGGTCTGGAAGTGGACTCGGTTGAGCCGGTGGCCGGTGAGTTCGAGGGGGTGCTGGTGGGTGAGGTGCTCACTCGTGAGCAGCATCCCAACGCCGACAAGCTCAGCCTCTGTACGGTGAATGTGGGGGGCGATGATCCGCTGCAGATCGTTTGCGGAGCGCCTAATGTGGCGGCAGGTCTCAGGGTGCCGGTTGCGGTGATTGGCGCCGTGTTGCCGGGTAATTTCAAGATCAAGCGGGCCAAGCTGCGCGGTGTCGAGTCGCAGGGTATGATCTGTTCCGCCTCGGAACTGGGTCTGGCGGCGTCGTCTGACGGTATTCTACCACTCGCTGCGGATGCCCCTGTCGGTGATGACTTCAGGGCTTATCTCTCGCTGAATGACAAGGCGATCGATGTGGATCTGACGCCGGACCGGGGGGACTGTCTGGGGCTGGCCGGTATCGCCCGGGAGGTCGGGGTAATCAACCGTACCCCGGTCACGCCGCCGGTCATGGAGCCTGTTCCGGCGGTCAATGACGAAAGCTTCCCGGTTTCCCTGGAGGCGCCGGGGGGGTGTCCCCGTTATCTCTGCCGGGTGGTGAAAAATATCAACCCCGCCGCCGAGACACCGCTGTGGATGCAGGAGCGGCTGCGCCGCAGTGACTTGCGCCCCATCAGCCCGGTGGTTGATGTCACCAACTATGTGATGCTGGAGCTGGGTCAGCCGATGCATGGCTTCGATCTGGCCGAGCTTGAGGGCGGCATTCGTGTGCGAATGGCGGACGAGGGTGAGAAGCTGGTACTACTGGATGGCCAGGAGATAACCCTGCGCAGCGATACCCTGGTGATTGCCGACCAGGCCAGGCCGGTGGCCATAGCCGGTATCATGGGCGGGGAGCACTCCGGCGTGAATGACAACACCCGGGATATCCTGCTGGAGAGCGCCTTTTTTGCACCGACCATGATTACCGGCAAGGCGCGCAGTTATGGTCTGCATACCGACTCTTCCCATCGCTTCGAACGGGGTGTCGATCCCCAGCTGCAGAGACAGGCCATCGAGCGTGCCACCCAGCTGCTGCTGGAAATCGCCGGCGGAGAACCCGGCCCGGTATCGGAATCGGCCGACGAATCCCATATTGAACCCCGTCCAGAGATCCTGCTGCGCCGCGAGCGGGTGGCCAGGGTGCTGGGGCTGGAGATTGACAATGACATCATTAGCGACATCCTGACGCGCCTGGAGATGCGGGTAGAGAAGGTGGATGAGGGCTGGAAGGTGATTGCCCCCAGTTGCCGTTTCGATATCAGCATTGAGGAGGATCTGATCGAGGAGGTCGGGCGGATCTATGGCTATACCCGGATTCCCACCCGCCGCAGCGCGACGGCCACGGTGATGCGGGCTGAACCAGAGGTAACCTTCAATCTGCAGCGGGCCAAGCGACTGCTGGTCGATCGGGATTACCAGGAGGCGATTACCTACAGCTTCATCAGCAGTGAAATGCACGACCTGATCGATTCCGGACATGACACGGTGGTGCTGGCCAATCCGATATCGTCAGATATGTCGATTATGCGGACCACCCTGTGGGCCGGCCTGCTACAGACGGCCATGTACAATCAGTCACGCCAACAAGCACGCGTCAGAATCTTCGAGTCAGGTCTTAGATTTATTAGGCAAGATGATGATATTAAACAAGAATCAATGATAGCTGGTCTTGTTTCAGGTGCAGCGCAGCCAGAAGGTTGGGGCACCCCTGCGCGGGCCGTTGACTTCTTTGATATCAAGGCCGACCTGGAGGCGCTGTTTGCCCTGACTGGGTGTGCTGACGAGTTTCGCTTCCAGGCCGCCAGCCACAGTGCATTGCATCCGGGGCAGAGCGCACAGATCATCCGTGGTGACAAAACTGTCGGCTGGATTGGCAAACTGCACCCGGAGCTGGAACAGAAGCTGGATCTGACCTCCGGCGCCTACCTGTTTGAGATTGGCCTGAATCATCTTCTGGAAGGGCGTTTGCCGGTTTTCAGTGCGCTTTCCAAATACCCCTCCATTCGGCGCGATATTGCGATCGTGGTGGATCAAAAGGTGGGATTTGACGAGATTCGACAGACAATCCGGGAATCGGTGCCGGAAATTTTGAGAGAAATTCTGATTTTTGATGTCTATACTGGTGAAAAGGTAGACTCAGGACGAAAAAGTCTCGCTTTGGGCTTGATTTTACAGGAAAGTTCCCACACTCTTACGGATGAAAAAGTGGAACGCGTAATGGCGCAGATAGTTGCTGCGCTTGTCGAACGCTACAATGCACAACTGAGAGATTGAACATATGGCTTTGACCAAGGCGGATATTGCCGAAAAACTTTTTGATGAACTTGGCCTGAACAAACGCGAGGCCAAGGAGATGGTTGAAATGTTTTTCGAGAAAGTGCGCATTTCGCTGCAGGAAGGTTCACAGGTTAAGTTGTCTGGGTTCGGTAATTTTGATCTGCGCGAAAAGAAAGAGCGCCCTGGAAGAAATCCGAAAACCGGTGAAGAGATCCCGATTTCGGCGCGCCGCGTGGTGACATTCCGCCCGGGTCAAAAATTGAAGGCGAGGGTCGAAGCTTATGCTGGAAGCAAGCAGTAATACTGCAGATCTGCCGGCAATACCCGGCAAGCGCTATTTCACTATTGGTGAGGTGAGCGAGTTGTGTGGCGTCAAGCCGCACGTGCTGCGTTATTGGGAACAGGAGTTCACCCAACTGAAGCCGATCAAGCGGCGCGGAAATCGTCGGTATTATCAGCGTCATGACGTATTGATGATTCGCCAGATACGCAGTCTGCTCTATGACCAGGGTTTTACTATCGGCGGGGCGCGTCAGCAGCTTTCCGGTGAAGGCGCAAAGGACGATCAGGACCAGAGTCACCAGATAGCCAGGCAGTTGCGGGCCGAGCTGGAAGAGGTGTTGCAGATACTTAAACGCTGATTCGCTCAACATTGACAACGGGGTGCATACCGCCTAGTATGCGCGCTCAGTTTTCGGGCGGTGGCGCAGTCTGGTAGCGTGCTTGTCTGGGGGACAAGTGGTCGCAGGTTCAAATCCTGTCCGCCCGACCAATTGAAAAAGGTGTGTACCGAGCACATAGGTCACACTTTATACCGGAGAGATAGGTAACACTTCGGTCAAGAAAGGGTTGGGCGCTGGCTCAACCCTTTCTTCGTTTTCATCAAAAAATCCTAAGTCATATTTCATAAAGCTGACAAGCCAAATTTTGTCACTGACCTCGCGAATACCCACATATTGACCGGCGAACACCGTACTGAGATTAATTTTTCGGCGGCCGATGCAGATACGTCCGCACTTCGTGATTTTTACGGTGCGATCATGAAAAGGGTATTCAGGTACTTCGGGAACGCGATATTCACGGGTGGAAGGTGTATACAGCTCACCGGGGTACTTCATGCCCAGTGCCTGGTGAGGGCGCTGGTTATTGTAGACCTCTAAAAATTGGTCAAATCGTTCTTGCTGCTGAAGAAAATTGAACGCAGGCGGCTTTGTGGCCTCCTTCTTCAGTGTTAAATGCATGCGCTCATGCCGCCCGTTCTGCTGCGGTTGTCCCGGCTGAATCCGCTCGATAGCGATGCCCAGGCGCAACCACCAGACGGAGAGTCGGCTCAGACCAAAAAGCGCATTGGGCGAGGCGAAAGGCACGCCGTTATCGGTGCGGATAGCCTGCGGTAAGCCAAATTGTTTAAAGGTCCGCTCAAAGACAGGAAAAGCGCCTACTTCCTTGGTGGACTCCAAGCCTTCACAGGATAGTAGATATCGTGAGGCGTAATCCGTCATGGTTAGCGGATAGCAATAACAGCGATTGCCTAACAGGAATTCGCCCTTGAAATCGGCACACCAGAGTCCATTGGGGGTTTGACTGTCACGTAGCGAGGTGCCTTGAGCCTTTGGGTGGTGCCGTTTTCTGCGTGTGACCAGGCCGTGTCGATCAAGCACGGCATGGACCGTACTCTTGGCTGGCGGCCGAATCATTGGATAAAGGCGAATCAGTTTCTCGCGGATTTTAGGTGCGCCCCAACTCTTATGTTCCGTCTTGATCTTGAGAATGGCGCGTTCAATTTGGAAGGGTAATTTATTGGCATGCCGATAGGGGCGTTTGCTTTGGTCCTCCAGCCCTGCTAATCCTTCATTTTTATAGCGATTGAATAGCTTATAACCTGTTTTACGGGAAATGCCGAACTCCCGGCAAAGGGGAGCCATTTTTTCACCGTCAAGCAGACGGGCAACAAATCTAAGGCGTTCTTCCATACGGTTACACTCTTTCCAGGGCATTTGAGATTCCTCCCAAATACCGTCATGTGTAACCTATGTCTCCGGTATCGTCTGTAACCTATGTGTCAGGTAGCACAAAAGGGGGGTGTCCGTGAGGACACCCCCTTTTTCTATGGTGTGCCAAGCAGGGCGACGCGCATCTATTGCCCTTGATCCTGATCCTGAATTTCTCGATTCAACCGCCAAGATCACAAAGTACGCAAAGAGATACCATGGCTTATCTTCATTTCCGTCCATGGGTCCGTAACCAGTTGTATTGCATCCTCGGTTCCGTAAGCGGTACATCCCTGCACCACTCCTCCGGCCCAACCCGGTTGGTGAATGATTTGGCAAATACAAGTCATTGTTGTCCTTCGTGTTCTTTGCGTCCTTAGCGGTTGAAATAGTTTTTTTTAGGTTTATTCGATGGACGGCGCCTGTGGCGGCAAGTGCTATACTGCTCGGCCCGAATTCACAGCACCGTTTTCAGATATCGATCCCACTCCGATGACGAGCCAGACGCCAACACTGTTGCGGGAACTTCCCTACATCGAGGACACCAGCCGGCTGTTTGCTCCGCTTGCCGGACAGCCTTGGGCGGTGTTTCTGGACAGCAGCGACCGGGGGAGCAAACAGGCCCGTTATGATCTGGTCACCTGTGATCCGATGGCAACGCTGGTCACTCGAAATGGCCAGACCCGGATCACCCGGGCGGATGGTTCGGTGGTTGTCTCCGATGACGAGCCGATGGGCCTGTTGCAGGCCTTGCTTCGGCAATACCGGATGGATTCCCATGAATCCTTACCCTTTCGTGGTGGGGCTCTGGGCTATTTTTCCTACGACCTGGCCCGCTCTCTGGAGCGGTTGCCGGTTGTGGCCAGGGATCAGGACCAGTTGCCGGAGATGGCCATCGGCATCTATGACTGGGCGCTGGTGGTCGACCACCAGGAGCAGCGTAGCTGGCTGGTCGGCTGCGGTTTTGATTCGCGTACCGTCACTCAGTGGCCAATGCTGGTGGAGCGGTTCTGCCGGCCCCCGGTAATGGTTGAGCCGGTACCTTTCAGGGTGACGGGAGCGGTCGAGTCCAATATGTCCCGGCAACAGTATGCCGATGCCTTCCGCGAGATAAAGCGCTACATCCAGGAAGGGGATTGTTACCAGGTGAATCTGGCCCAGCGCTTCTCGGTGGCTACCGAGGGTGACCCCTGGCAGGCCTACCAGCAGTTGCGAAGACTCAATCCAGCTCCTTTTTCCGCCTATCTGAATACCCCGGCGGCACAGTTGCTATGTTCTTCACCGGAGCGATTTCTGGCGATCAGGGACGGCCTGGCGGAGACCCGGCCAATCAAGGGTACCCTGCCGCGTGGCACAACCACCCAGGATGACAGGGCGCTGAAACAGCGTCTGCTGGCGAGCGAAAAGGATCGGGCGGAGAATCTGATGATTGTAGATCTGCTGCGCAATGATCTGGGCAAAAACAGCGCCTTGGGCAGTGTGGAAGTGGGTGAGTTGTTCGGTTTGGAGAGCTACGCCACTGTGCATCACCTGGTATCCACGATCAGTAGTCGGCTGGCGGCAAATCGGGATGCGCTGGATCTGTTGCGCGGCTGTTTTCCGGGTGGTTCCATTACCGGCACGCCGAAGCTGCGGGCGATGGAGATTATCGAGCAACTGGAACCGGATCGTCGTGGGGTCTATTGCGGTTCAATCGGCTATATCGGGTTTGATGGCAATATGGACAGCAATATCGCCATACGCACAATCGTACATATTGATGGTAGGATGCGCTTCTGGGCAGGTGGCGGTCTGGTGGCGGATTCCGTGCTGGATAGCGAATACCAGGAGACTTTCCACAAGGCCAACGCCATGCTGCGGCTGTTACAGCCGGAATATTCACCACCCGGAAGTATCCGTGGCGGCCATGTTCCGGATCTGAAAACCGGTTGATTCGAATAATACGATGTTGATACGCATAGCCAGCGTGCTCCTGTCACTGCTGGCCCATGGAACAGTTCTGCTCTATCTAGGCGGCTTTACTCCGCACGACAGGCCACTACCGGCCACATCGGGCAAAAGTCTGCAGGTCGCTCTTGTGCGTGCTGAAAAAGGGCAGCAGGAGGAGATGGTTACGCCTGTGCCCGAGGCGGCGCCGAAACCGGCTTCCGCCAAGGCGGTGTATCAAGCCACGCCGGAACCGGTTGTCTCGGCCAATGAATCAGACCGGAGCAATGTCATTCAACAGTTGCTCGCCACACAGGCCCCCACCGCGGCGGGGCGACCGATAAAGAGCCCTGCTGCGGCAGTATCGAAAAAGCCGGAAGCGCCCGTCGTGCGACACGCCGAGCCGCCGCCCCCGATGCCTGAACCACAACCTGCCAATGAACCGATTGTACAGCGTGTGGCCAATCCATCATCCAGTGCCGGGCCGGTTGAGCAGCACGATTCCGCGGAGTCACCGCAGCAGTCGGCGAAGGCTCTGCGGGAGATCGAACGAGCCTATATGAACGCCCTGGTTACCGCGATCGAAAGACACAAGCGCTATCCCCTGCGGGCTCGAAAAAAGGGTTATGAAGGAGAAGTCCTGGTGTTGTTTACCGTGCTCAGGGACGGCACCATCTCCGACGTCGGAATCGGTAGCAGTTCACTCAGGGTGATCCTGGACCGGGCTGCTTCAAAGGCGGTGACAGATCTGGGACGTTTTGAACCCATTCCGCCCCAGTTGGACCGTGACCACTGGGAGTTTCGGGTGCCGATACGCTTTGCCATGAATTGACCCCGCAATCAGAAATTCACCCATACACCTCATCCCGACAGGGCCAGTTTGTGCCACGGGTCCAGCCGCGGGGGGTAAATTCCCTTGTGGATTTTTCGACTTGGCTTAAAATAGCCACCTCTGAAGGGTGCCCGTCATGGGTTAAAAGGGAACAAGGTGAGTCTGATCCAGACAAATCCTTGACTGTCCTCGCAACTGTAAGCAAGTAGTCCGGTTTCATGAAGCCACTGGTCCAACGATTGGGAAGGCGAAACCGGGTGTCGATCTGCAAGTCAGGAAACCTGCCTTTCATGCGTCGCATTTCTACCGAACGGGGTATTCAGTAGAGCGGTCTTCCGTTAGCTGACGCATTCAGGCAGGTCGGAAAACCTGTACTTGTATGCAGTCCCGCTGTGGCCCGTTCCGGTTTGGCCTGTCAGCATCAGCAAGTCTCTCTTTCCGTCCTGCATTTGTTCCAAATGCACTCCCCCCGGGGAGTAACGGAGAGACCCAGCAATGATTCGCAATAGATACTATCGGTCGGTTATTTTATCCGGCATCACCCTGGCGCTGCCCACGTGCGCAACCTATGCCGCCACCTCCCTGGACAGGGTTAATGTGACCGCCACCCGCATGGCACAGAGCATTGATGAAACCCTGGCGGCAGTCACCGTCATCACCCGGGACGATATCAAAAACAGCCAGGCCAAGGACATCACCCAGCTACTCGATGGTACCCAGGGACTGACCATGAGCAGCAACGGCGGACTGGGCAAGGTAACCGGCATACGTCTGCGGGGTACAGATTCCAAACAGGTGTTGGTGTTGATCGATGGGATGCGTATCGGTTCCGCTACTTTAGGAACGGTCGCTTTTCAGGATATTCCGCTGGCGCAGATCGAACGGATCGAGATCGTCAGGGGACCCCGCTCCCAGCTGTATGGTGCCGATGCCATGGGTGGTGTCATACAGATATTTACCACAAAGGGAAAGCCCGGCGGCTTGGTAACTGCCGAGGCGGAATACGGCTCACACAATACCCGACGAGTGGCCCTGGGACTGAATGCAACACAGGATAACCTGGATTACGGTATTAGCCTGTCTGATCTGCGGTCGGACGGATTCAGCTCGCTGAAAAACAATAACCCGGATGAGGATGGTTATAAAAACCGTTCATTCTCTGGACATCTGGGTTATCGCTTTTCCAATGGCCTGAAGCTGGGTGTTACCGCTTTGCAGGCTAAAGGCGAGAACGAGTATGACAGTGCCTTCGGGCCGGCCGATTTTTTCGATACCGATTTTCTGCAACAGTCGCTCAGCAGCAAACTGGAGTATTCGCCCAATGACAGCTGGGACATCACACTCTCGTTCGGTGAGAGCCGGGATGAGACGACCAATTTTACCAACAGCAGCTTTGCCTCATTCTTCAATACCAGGCGGCGTCAATTCTCCTGGCAGAACGACATTGCAGTCGATGAAGAGAGTGTACTCACGCTCGGTATCGATTTTCTGCGTGATCAGGTTGAGGGTACCAGCAGCTACAGTGTAAATCAGCGGGATAACAGTGCGCTGTTTGCCCAGTACCAGACAGCGTTTGGCGCGAACGACGTGGTGATCGGCCTGCGGCATGATGACAATGAAGCGTTCGGCGACTACAACACCGGCAATATCGCCTGGGGACGGGAGTTAACCGAGACGCTAAGGCTGGTTGCCTCCTATGGCACCGGTTTTCGTGCCCCGACATTCAATGACCTCTATTATCAGGATCCCTGGGGTTCAAACGGCAACCCGAATCTGACCCCGGAAGAGTCAGAGAGCGTTGAATTGTCACTCAGGGGCAGTCAGTCGTGGGGCGGATGGAATATCAATCTGTTTCGTACCGATATTGAAGGCCTGATCGACTGGGTCGAAATTGCACCCTTTACCTATCAGCCGCAGAACGTCGACCGGGCCAGAATTGATGGCCTGGAGGCGGGCATCAACACGCAACTGGCCGGTTGGCGGATTAGTGGTAATCTGACCCTGCTCGATCCTCGCAACCGCACGACGGGTAGATTGTTGACGGATCGAAATGAACAGGCGATTCGGATTGATATTGATCGGGAGTTCGGTCCCACTGAGCTGGGTGCCACACTACAGGCTCGCAGTCACAGCTACAGCAATGCAACCAATACCTTTCGGACTGCCGGTTTCGGTACCCTGGATCTGCGGGTGGCACACCATCTGAGCCGCGAGTGGACCCTGCGCGGTCAGGTGCGCAATCTGTTTGACCGGGACTATGAGACTATTCGTACCTATAACACCGGCGGTCGTGAACTGTTTGTCTCTGTTCATTATGAAGCGAAATAGGGGATAATCGCCCGGCCCCCTCATTACTGAGAGGGGCCGGATCAGGCTTAATCGAGCAGCAGAGTGGGTAAAACAATATTGAACCGGAGATCACTCACTTTTCTGTTATTGCTGTGGGTGGTTACAGGGGCCAGTGGGGCCGAACAGCCCCAACATGTCATCTCCATCAACCTCTGTACCGACCAGTTGCTGTTGATGCTGGGTAGACCGGATCAGATCGCGTCGGTCAGTCACCTGGCACTGGAGCCGAATAGTTCATACATGGCGGCACAGGCTGCCAACTACCCGGTCAATCACGCCAAGGCGGAAGAGATTCTGGCCCTGAAGCCGGATCTCGTTCTAGCCGGCGCCTACACCGACCGCTCGCTGATTGCGCTACTGAAAAAACTCGGCTACCGGGTGGAGCAGTTTCCGCTTGCATCCAGTGTCGAGGATATCCGCGGCAATATTCACCGAATGGCCGGGCTGATCGGCCGGGAAGCGCAGGGCCGCCAGATGATCGAGGCGATGGATGAACGACTGGAACGGATAGAACGGCAGCGACCCGAGATCAGACCCAAGGGTGCATTTTATCAGCCCAACGGCTATACCGGCGGCATCAATACCCTGCAGCACAGTGCCCTGGAACTGGCCGGGTGGGAGAATATCGCCGCCCTGGAGGGAGTGATTGGTTACGGCGCCATTGATCTGGAACGGCTGATCCTGGCACGACCGGTACAGCTGTTCACCTCCTCCTATGCATCTGGCACCCACTCCCGGGGCCAGCAGCTTTTGCAACATCCGGTCCTTCGGCAATTGACCCGGGGCAGGGCGCCGATTGAGGTGGCCTACCGCTACTGGATCTGTGGCGGACCAATGATTGCGGAAGCGGTGGAGATATTGCACCGGAGCCTGCCTCGATGAGCCGGCTGATGAACCTGCAGCAACAGACCCTGGTGGTGCTCCTCGTCATACTGGTTTGTCTGCTGTTTGCCGCCTCGCTGTTTGTTGGCGCCAACCCCCTGCCGGTGCTGCAGGCGGCGCGTGAGAGCCTGCTGGATACGCCCACCGTGATCGGCCTGATCTTTGGAGAGATCCGCTTGCCGCGAGCGTTGATCGCCCTGTTTACCGGTGCCACCCTGGGTCTGGCCGGTGCCGCCATGCAGGGACTGTTGCGCAATCCTCTGGCCAGTCCCGGGCTGATCGGCAGCGCCAGTGGCGCCGCACTTGGCGCGGTGGGGATGCTCTATTTCGGCCTGGGTGCGCTGTTGCCGCTGGCTGTTCCCATGGGGGGCATGGCCGGTGCGCTGCTGGCTACCTTTCTGGTCTACCTGATGGCTGGCCGGGAGGCCGGTACCCTCACCCTGATCCTCGCCGGCGTGGCGATCAATGCCCTGGCACTGGCGATGATATCGCTGCTGCTGAATCTGGCGCCCAGCCCCTATGCGGTGCGGGAGATCGTACTCTGGATGATGGGTTCCATTGCCAATCACAGCATGCATGATCTCTGGACCCTGTTACCCGGTGTCCTGCTGGGCTGGCTGCTACTGCTGGGTACCGGCCGATCCCTGGATGCGCTGACCCTGGGAGAGGAGACCGCCAGCACCATGGGTATCTCGCTCACCCGGCTACGCTGGCGTATCTTTCTGGCGATCGCGTTGTCGGTCGGTTCGGCGGTCTCCATCACCGGTTCCATCGGCTTTATCGGTCTGGTGGTGCCCCATCTGTTGCGGCCGCTGGTTGGTTTTCAGCCCTCGCGGCTATTGCTCACCAGCGCCCTGGGCGGTGCCGCATTGCTACTGGCGGCGGATATCGCTACCCGCCTGTTTCCGGCCGGCTCCGATATCAAGGTTGGAGTGCTGACCTCACTGGTGGGGGCGCCATTCTTTCTCTATCTCATACTCAAGAGCCGGCGGTACCAGCTATGAATCGGCTGCACGGTACCGGTCTGACGGTGTCACTGGGGGGCGTCACCATCCTGAATGGGGTCGACTTCAATCTGAAAGCGGGTGAAATGCTCGGCCTGATCGGTCCCAACGGGGCCGGCAAGACCACGCTGTTGCGGGTATTGGCCGGCCTGCTGAAACCCCGGTCGGGAACCCTGTGCTGGGAGGAGGCGGATTATCTGCAACTGTCTCCCCAGGAGCGGGCCAAACGCCTCTCCTATCTGGCCCAGAGTGGCACCGCCCACTGGCCGATGAGTGTTGAACGCCTGGTTGCCCTGGGACGTCTGCCCCATCTCTCCGACTGGCAGCGACCGGGGGAGACGGATCAGGCGCTGATTGCGCAGGTGATGGCGGAAACCGACCTGAACGATTTTCGTACGCGGCAGTTCAATACCCTCTCCGGGGGGGAACGCTCCCGGGTGCTGCTGGCGCGTGCCCTGGTGGCGGAGCCCCAGGTGTTGTTGGCGGACGAGCCGGTGGCGGCGCTCGATCTGGCGCACCAGATCGAGGTGATGTCACTGCTGCAGTGCTACTGCCAAAAGGGCGGAGCGGCGGTGGTGGTGCTGCACGATCTGCGGCTGGCGGCGCACTACTGCCACCGCCTGATGCTGCTGGTGGCGGGTGAAACCCTGGCCGAAGGAAGCCCGGAGTCGGTGTTGACCGGAGAGAACATGGCGCATGCCTTTGGGGTGCGACTCAACAGTGCCGCGGCCTCGATTGCGGAGACGCTGAAACTGCTCTGGGAGAGAAGCCTCTAAGCCATGAATCTGCTGCTGCTGGAACCAGAGGACCTGATTGAGAGCAATATTGCGGTGATCCGCGGTCATCGGCTGCAACATATTCTCGATGTGCATCGCGCACAACCGGGTGATCGCCTCAAGGCGGGTCTGCTCAACGGTAAGATGGGCCAAGCGGAGATCCTGACCCTGGATCGGCAGCAGGCGACACTGCGGCTTGAGTTGAACGAGCCGGCACCCGACGGGTTGCCGCTTATACTGGTGCTGGCCGTGCCGCGTCCCAAGATGTTGCGCCGCTGTCTGCGTATGGTTGCGGAACTCGGTATCAAGCGACTCTACCTGATCCACAGTTTTCGGGTGGAGAAGAGTTACTGGCAGAGTCCCCTGCTGTCGGCGGGTGAGATACACCGGACCCTGCGGGAGGGACTTGAGCAGGCGAAAGATACCCGGTTGCCGCAGGTTGAGATCAGAAAACGTTTCAAGCCCTTTGTCGAAGATGAACTGCCCGGACTGTTGGCAGGGAGGCTGGGGCTGGTGGCTCATCCCTATGCCGGGAGCGCCGGCAATCCCGCGCTGTCGTCGGAGCGACCGGCGCTGATCTGTGTCGGACCCGAAGGTGGGTTTATTCCCTACGAAGTCGAGAAGCTGCTGGCAGCGGGGTGCTCGCCGCTGGATCTGGGCGAGCGTATTTACCGGGTGGAGACGTTCCTGCCGTTGCTGGTGGGGCGACTGTTCCACTGAGGCTCCTGGGGTCCAATACCGTTTATCGTTAAAACCCTGTTTCAACCGCCAAGGACGCAAAGAACACGAAGGAAGACAACGACTCGTGTTCTCATGATTCACCACCTCACCTGCCGGATTGGGCCGGAAATGCAGAGAAGCCATGGTATCTCTTCGCGTGCTTCTCGGTTGAGTAGAGGCATTCAGGCTTATCAAGGCGGCGGATAGAAGCGGGCGGTGAAGGGGCGGAGTCAAGTGTATTACCGATTGTCGGCCAGGGGATGGCTTGACTCCTCCCCCGCAGGTTGAAATAGTTTGTATCAGCTGCAACTGCCCATGCTAGAATGCCGGTCGATTTTATTTCGCGTAACTGTTTGAATTAAAAAATATATTATATGTTTTTTGACAACTATCTCTGGGCCTATCTGCTGGCCATTACCTTGCTCACGGTATCGCCCGGGGTGGATACCCTGCTGGTGATCAGGAATACCGTGCGTGGCGGTTTCAGGGATGGTGTGTTGACCAGTTTTGCCATCTGTCTGGGTCTGTTCGTACATGCGGCCGTCTCCGCCGGGGGCATCTCCCTGATCCTGATGCAGTCGGCCTGGATGTTCTCCCTGCTGAAGCTGGCGGGCGCCGGTTACCTGGTCTGGCTCGGCGCCAGGAGTCTGTATTCCGCCTATCGTGGCGAAAGTGGCCTGAAGTTTGATACGGGCAGGGTAAAGCACCGCCAGGTGGCCGCCTGGACCTCACTGCGTGAAGGTTTTCTCTCCAATGTGCTGAACCCCAAGACAGTCATCTTCTATATGGCGTTTCTGCCCCAGTTCATCCAGCCGGGCGATCCGGCGCTGGCCAAATCCCTGTTCCTGGCCGGGCTGCATTTTATCATCGCCAATATTTGGCAACTGATACTGGTGCTGATGGTGGGGCGAGCCGCTGTCTGGCTCTCCCGTCCCAGGGTTGGGCGCTGTTTTCACAGCCTGACCGGTTCGGTCATGGTCTTCTTTGGCATACGCCTCGGTTTTGATTCCTAGCCCTCAGGCCTCTTCAAGCCACTCGATCAGGTAGAACAGACGGAATCCCTCGGATGAACGGGAGGGTCCATACACCAGTGCCGGGTAGCGCTGCTCTTGCACATTCGCCTGAGCAATGGCGCTGCTGTACGAGTCCATAATCTCGACACAGTTCTCGGGAAAACGGGCGCGTTTTTTCCCCGGTACATAGATTACCGCATAGTGCTTCTCAACTACTGAGCTTTCCGGGTCGCTGCCGTGGGTTCTGGGAAAATCCATAGATTGATCGCCTGTTCCTGAAGACCACTTTCAGATTAACCCGATTGGCAACCGATGAACAATCAGCCCTGTTAATCCCCGAATAGCACCGGTGGATGATCCAGTTTCAGAGGATGCGCGCCGGTTTGGTGGAGTTGGTCAGTGGCGATCAGGATATCGATTGCAGTACCGGACAGGTAATCAATCTGGTCAGGTCCGGTAGCTGTTCCAACTGGCGGCGTATCTGATTCAGGCGCTCCATCGAATCGGTTTCGGCGAACAGGATCAGATCCACCTCGCCACTCAAGGCATGTCCGTAACAGAGTTCAGGGATGGTTTGGATCGCAGGTAGCAGTTCATCCAGCTTGAATGGTGAAAAACTGAGTTGAAAGTAGGCCTGCACCGCTTTCTTGCCCACCTCACCCAGACGCAGCGTGTAGCCGTGGATGACCCCGTGTGCTTCCAGCCGCTGAATCCGTTCGGCCACGGCGCTACGGGAGAGACCGATATCACGCCCGATGGCCGCCAGTGACTCGCGGGCGTTCTGTTTCAGTCGATTGATGATCTGCCGGTCAAATTTGTCCACAGCCGGATTATTGCGAGTTTTCAGGTTCTTCGTCCAGTACTCTCTGGACCGCTAATTTCACGGGAATAATGTACATCTTACGGTCAAAAACCGGCGTGTTTACAGCTGTGGGGTGTGAGGGCCTTCGGTAGGATCAACATTAGACCAAAACCGACGGAGACAAACAGTGAATAGTGAAAGCTTCTTGCAGTATCGTGATGGACAGCTCTACATGGAATCCATATCTCTGAATAGCATTGCCGAACAGGTGGAGACCCCGTTTTACTGTTATTCGGCAGCGGCCATCAAGGCGCGGATAGGGGATTGCAAATCCGCCTTCGAGAGCATTGGCGCCACGATACATTATGCGGTGAAGGCCAACAGCAATCTTGCCGTGCTGCGGCTCATGGCCGAGGCGGGTTTGGGTGCGGATATCGTATCGGAGGGTGAACTGGCGCGCGCACTGAAGGCCGGGATTCCTCCACAAGATATTATTTTCTCCGGTGTCGGAAAAAGAACATCGGAGCTGCTGGCCGCGCTGGATGCGGGCATATTTCAGTTCAATCTGGAATCGATTCCGGAGCTGGAACGTCTGGCGGATCTCTGCGAATCCCGGGGCCGTACCGCCAACGTATCAATACGGATCAATCCGGAGGTGGATGCGGCAACCCACCGGCATATCACCACCGCTGTGAGGGGGAGCAAGTTTGGAATACCTTTCAGCCAACTGGAGTTGGCGCTGGAGCGGATTGTGCGCAGTGACAGTTTGAGGCTGCATGGCCTGGCAGTGCACCTCGGTTCCCAGATAGTGACACTGGAACCCTATGAGAAAGCCTGCCGTCGACTACGGGAGTGGGTTATCGAGTTGAGAGATAAAGGCTATCCAATTACCCACCTGGACCTGGGTGGCGGTTTTGGTATTGACTACGGTGATGGTCGTTGTCTGGCGTACGGGGCGGTTGCCGCCGTGATCGATCGGGAGCTGCGGAACCTGGGGGTGGCAATTGCCGTCGAGCCAGGACGCTCCCTGGTGGCGACTGCCGGAGTGCTGGTGAGTGAGGTGGTCTATCGAAAGGAAGTTGAGCCGGTTCCCTTTCTGATTCTGGATGCTGGTATGAATGATCTGCTGCGCCCGGCCCTGTATCAGGCCTCCCATCAACTGTTAACGCTGAAGCAATCGGATGAAGCAAGGGAGATCTGCAATGTGGTTGGTCCAATCTGTGAGAGCAGCGACAGTTTTCTACAACAGGCCAGCCTGCCGCGGGTCAACTCGGGGGAGCGTGTGGCCTTGCTTCAGGCCGGTGCCTATGGGGCGGTTATGGCGTCCGGCTACAACAGCCGGGATGTCATTCCTGAGGTGATGATCACGGGTGATCAATATGGCCTGATCAGAAGACGCATCTCCCATCGTGACCTGATGGAGTATGAGAATTTTGCATGACCGGGCCGGTTCTGATCTTTGTCAGCTTTGGTCTTATGACTAAAGGATCAGGCTGATTTGTCGATACAACAGACAATGATTATTTGCCCGGAATTAATGGAATAGCCCGGTTGGTAGAATTGGAAAATTTCAATTGTCAGGGGATCTCCTCATGCGTGAGTCCATAACCCATCTTATTCGCTGGCTGTTATCGGCTGTCGGTATTCGCTCCATCAACAGCCAGTTCCTGTTCTCCTATATCCTGATCTTCCTCTGCGCCCTTATCTCGGTGATCACCATCTATCTGAGTCTGGGGGTGAATTCCAACTCCATTGATGTCGCCGGCCGGCAGCGGATGTTGAGCCAGCGGCTGGCCAAAGAGGCGATGCTGGTGGCCCAGCAGGCTGAGAGCCGCGAGGTGATGGAGAAGACGATCAATCTGTTTGAATCCTCTCACAAAGCGCTTTTTGAGGGTGATGAAGCACAAAATATACTCCCGGTGAAAGATGCGCTGATTCTTGAGCAACTCAAACTCGTGGAGCAGCTCTGGTCGGGGTACAAGCAGGTAATTACCCAGTATGCGGCAAGTCCGGACAATGCCGGTTTGGCGGCGATTCAGAAACAGTCGGTTCAGGTATTGAAGGAGATGAACAAAGCGGTGGGTATGATGGCCACTGCAGCCAACGACTCGGTCGCGCTGCAACAGACTATCGCCTTTGTCATGACCTCAATCATTCTGCTGCTGGTGGTGCTGGGTCGGGTGTTCGGCATGACCGTGCTGATGAAGGAGATCGATCAACTGCGCACTCATCTTGGGGAGGTGAGTAAGGGTGATTTCTCCAAACCGATTGACTGCCTGGACAGCCAGAATGAGATCGGGCTCGCCTATACCGCCTATAACAACATGCTGCAACAGGTGGGGCAGATGATCAAAGGCGTATGTCAGGTTGCCGATAAGGTCAGCGAGGCGACGTCCAGGGCGACCGAGACGCTGAATAGTACCGATCAGGGGGTGACTCAACAGCAACAGGAGATCACCCAGGTTGCCACTGCAATAAATGAAATTACCGTAACCGTACAGGAGGTGGCGCGCAATACCAGCCAGGCGGCCGAGTCTGCGTCACAGGCGGATCAGGAAGCGAGAACCGGCCAGACCATTGTCAATCATACCCGCAGTGGTATTCAGAGCATGGCGCAGCAGGTTGAAGAGGCCGCTTCCACCATCAACATCCTTGAGAGTGATACCCAGCAGGTGGGGCAGGTGCTTGAGGTGATTACCAGTATTGCCGAGCAGACCAACCTGTTGGCTCTGAACGCCGCTATTGAGGCTGCCCGTGCCGGTGATCAGGGGCGTGGATTTGCCGTGGTGGCGGACGAGGTTCGCACCCTGGCGCAGCGCACTCAGGAGTCCACCGGCAAGATACGCGATATCATTGAACGATTACAGAGTCAGGCAACGGCTTCGGTCAAGGCGATCGGCAAGAGCCGTGAGATCGCACACCAGAGTGTGGAGCAGACCGAGGAGGCCGGTGTTGCCCTGGAGAAGATCGTCGGCATGGTGACTACTATCCGGGATATGAGTACCCAGATCGCTACTGCCATCGAACAGCAGAGCCAGGTGACCGCGGAAGTGGATCGCTCGATTGTCAGTATTGCTGAGGTGGCAGAAAATACCAGACAGGCCGCACGCCAGACAGTCAACTCCAACGCGCAGATTAGTGAGGAGATCGAGCAACTGAACCGGGTCATGGCTCAGTTCCATACTACCAGGGTCGGCCTGGATCTTTAAGATTGCCAAGGCGGTGCACCTGCTGTGGAAAGGGTGTGTTTTGCCTATCTGAATGGCTGGAACAGGATGCCGATGCGAAACCCGGTCGAAGTGTCGGTATGATTCACGTCGATCTCGGCATCATGAATCTCCGCTATGCGTTTGACAATGGACAGGCCCAGGCCACTTCCGTTGGGACCGCTTTGTGCCCCACGCCGGAAGCGCTGGAACATCAGATCGAGCGTCTCGCTGGAAATGCCGGTTCCTGAATCCCATACCTCCAGTCGGATCCGGTCGGCGTCCTGGGTAATCCGGATGCCGGCTGCACCCGGACCGGGGGTGTATTTAATGGCATTTTCCAGCAGGTTTCGCAGCATGATCTGCAGCATGGTCGGCTCGCCATTGATTGGATATTCGGGTTGCGCTGAATCCATCTCCAGGCGGATGCGGTGTTGTCGGGCGTCCTCCTTCAGGGTGGTGATCACTCCCCGGGAAAGCCCGACCAGATCGACGGACTGGAAAGTCAGTGTGGTGGCGCTTTCCCGGTCAGCCCGCGCCAGGGTCAGCAACTGGTTGACCAGGTGGGTGGTTCGGTCGATGCCCTGCAGCGCCTTGTTCATCGCCTTGGTCTTTTGTTGTTCATCCGTTGCCCGTAGCGCAACTTGCAGTTGCACCTTGAGTCCGGCCAGCGGGGTTCTCAGCTCATGGGCGGCGTCCGCGGTAAAGCGGCGCTCATTTTCAATAGCGTGGTTGAGGCGTTGCAGTAACCGGTTGAGTGCCCTGATCAGGGGAGAAATTTCAGCCGGTGCATGATCAATATTGAAAAGACGGAGTGAGTGCGGGTCCATGGCGCCCGCCTCATCCACCAGTTGTTTCAATGGCCTCAGGCTGCGACTGATGCCCAGCCAGATAAACAGTCCCAGTAGCGGCAGCACCAGCATGATGATTGAGAGTGTATCCTTGATCAGGTAGGCGACCAGTTCTTCGCGCGCCGCAAGCTTTTGTGCCGTGTGGATGACCAGTCCGGTCTCCCTGTCCCGGAGGGTGAATACACGCCATTTTTCCCCATCAAATGTGTAGTCGCTGAAGCCTTCCGGCAGCTCGGTAAGGAAATCGGGGGCATCTTTCGACTGGATAATAAGACGGCCCAGATTTGCAGCGAACGCGATATTCAGCTCATAGTCATGTTGAAAATTGCTGTTCAGCTCGATATTGCGAATCAATTCCACTTCACCTTCCTTGATCTCCTGCTGCAGCAACCCAAACAGAATCCGTGCATTCTGCGCGAGACTGGCATCGTAGATCTCCTCCAGTTCATGGGTCGCGTCCTGGTTGACCAGAATAAAAATACCCAGCCAGGTGATGCCTATCAGTCCGATCAGACTCAGTAACAGCCGCTTGCGGATTGATACCTTCCTAGACATTGCCATCGGCCTGTTTGGGGATTTTGTAACCCATTCCACGGATGGTCTGAATGGTGGACTTGCCGAGTTTTTTTCGCAGGTGGTGGATGTAGACTTCTATGGCATTGCTCTCCACCCCATCGTCCCATCCGTAAAGCGCCTCCTCCAGACGTTGCCGTGACAGTACCTGGCCGCTGTGAATCAACAACGCCTCCAGAATGGCGTACTCCCGTGAAGTGCAAGTGACCGGTTGGTCATTGAGATGAACCGTGCGGCCGGCCGGGTCGAGGGTAATAGCGCCATGCCTGAGCAGGGGAGAGCCACGCCCGGCGCGGCGCCGGGATATGGCGCGCAGGCGCGCGGCAAGCTCTTCCAGATCAAATGGCTTGGGCAGGTAATCGTCGGCACCGGAATCCAGTCCAAGGACACGGTCATTCAGGCTGTCCCTCGCCGTCAGTAACAGGACTGGGATAGGGTTGTTCTGTTGGCGTATTCTGCGCAGCAGTGTCAGCCCGTCCTGTCCTGGAAGCGAAATGTCCAGGATCACCAGATCCAGGGCATTATCCTGCAGGGCGGCTTCCGCCTGATTTCCATCGGTTATCCAGTCGACGGTGTAGCCCATCTGCTCCAGGCCGACGCTCAGCCCATCACCCAACAATTGGTCGTCCTCAACCAGTAGTACCCGCATTATTATCGTCCATCAATTTCGCAGCCCAAGAAATCCGCTATTAGGCTTTAACAGCCTTAAGTTTTCCTTAATCTTTTGCAAGTAGTCTCGCCGGGATAAATCCTCAATTCTTACCATGAGATAAATTCTGATGCAGGCACGACACTCCAACAGCCGATATTCGTTGATTGGCTATATTCTGTTAATCGCGCTGGCCGCTTTCTTTATTACCCGAACTCTGCTGCTGGTGGCGGCATTCCCGGAAGCCGACCTGTCGATCATAGCATTTTTGAAGGTCTATCTTCTGGGGCTGATTTACGATCTGGCATTTTATAGTTATGCGCTGATACCGGTTACCCTGTATCTGTTGTTAATACCTGAACGGATCTGGAAAACTAGACTGAACCGTGGTCTTGTGCAACTTGCGATCTTTGCGACCATATATGGCCTCGGGTTTATTGTAGCGGCAGAGCTGCTGTTCTGGGATGAGTTCAGTGTTCGTTTCAATTTTATATCCGTGGATTATCTGGTGTACCGGCGTGAAGTGACGGATAACATCCGCGAGTCTTACCCGTTACCGCTCTACCTCAGCGCCATTTTTGTTGTCAGTCTGTTTGTATACTGGCTGATTGCTGACAGGATCAAGGCTGTTCTTGATGTTCGGGAGACATTCCGGCAACGCGTGGTCTATGCGGGTGGGATACTGCTGCTACCGGTGGTGAGCTTTTTGCTGGTTAATCAGGATCTGCGTGAACTGTCCAATAACAGCTATCAAAATGAGCTGGCCAGCAACGGCCCCTATCAGTTTATTGCCGCCTTCCGGAACAATGAGCTGGATTATTACAAGTTCTATCAGACGCTGCCGGACTCAAAGGCCGCCTCGCTCCTGCAGAAGGAGATCAGTCAGGGAGCGGCCGTTGCCCCGAGCTTCGATATCCGGCGGTATATTGATAACCCGGGAAGCGAGCGACACCTTAATGTATTTCTGGTAATGGTTGAGAGCCTGAGTGCCGATTATCTTGGTGTATTCGGCAATACCGAGCATCTGACGCCAAATCTGGACCGTCTGGCCGGCCAGTCCATGCTGTTTACCAATCTGTATGCCACCGGCACCCGGACTACCCGGGGGCTGGAAGCCGTCACCTTGTCAATACCGCCGACACCCGGACGTTCCATTGTCAAGCGCGTAGGGCATGAGACAAATCTCTGGTCGATCGGTAATGTGTTAAAACAGAAAGGCTACGACGTCGAATTCATCTATGGCGGGCGCGGCTATTTTGAGAACATGAATGCCTTTTTTGCGGGTAATGGTTACGGCATTATCGATCAGTCAAGTACGCCGGACAGTGAAATGGGCTTTACCAACGCCTGGGGCATGGCAGATGACGACCTGTATGCCCAGGCCATCAAGGCGGCGGACTCTGCGTATCGGGCCGATAAGCCGTTCTTTTTTCATCTGATGACCACAACCAATCACCGACCCTATACCTATCCGGATGGTCGTATTGATATTCCCTCCGGCAGTGGCCGGCCTGGCGCGGTAAAATATACCGACTGGGCGATTGGCGAGATGCTTGCAAAGGCGCGGCAGAAGCCCTGGTTCAAGGATACCCTGTTTGTCATTGTCGCCGATCATACCTCCGGTAGCGCGGGCAAGGTTGCCCTGCCGGTCAGGCAGTATCATATTCCCATGCTGATCTACAGCCCTGAACATATTAAGGCGCAAAAGGTGGATACCCTGTCGAGCCAGATCGATGTGGCGCCCACTCTGCTGGCGTTGTTGAATATGGATTATGACTCGGCCTTTTTTGGCAAGAACATATTGACCATGCAGCCGGAGGATGAACGGGCGCTGATCGGTAACTATCAGAAGCTGGGTCTGTATGCCGACAACCGACTATCGATCCTCAGCCCAAAACGGCGCATGACCAGGCAGGTCAATCCGAATGCATCAGCGCCTGTAGAGACCACGCTTGTTGCGCCGGATGCCGATATCGAGCGGGATATCGCCTATTATCAGGGGGCCAGTTACATATTTTCCCAGCACCTGAATGCCTGGGAACCGCCAGCGGTTACTCAATAATGCAACACAATAATAATTTCGTACGCAACCATCTGGTTCTGCCACTGTTGCTGTTTGTGCTACTGGTGGGGTTGCTGGAGATCAGTTCACTGGATCTCTATATTGCGGATCTGATCTACCAGGCGGGTGGGCCCGGTTGGACGCTGAAGAACAGCGTGCTGTTTTCCGACATCCTGCATACCAACGCCAAGGCGCTGGTGAAGATACTCGCGGTGATCCTGTTTGCGGTTGCCATTATCAGTCAGTTTGTTACCCGTATGCGACCCTACCGCCGGGCAATCTGGTATCTCGCACTGGTGATGCCCCTGTCCGGACTACTGGTTGGCATCGGTAAGGAGCTTACCCATGTCGATTGCCCCTGGGATCTGTTGCGCTATGGGGGAGAGCATCCGTATCTCGGGCTATTCGAACCACACCCGGGCGATTTCAAATATGGTAAGTGTTTTCCGGCGGCGCATGCCGGTGCCGGCTATACTTTCCTGGCGCTCTATTTCTTCCTTGCCGTGTTACGACCGGAATGGAAACGCCTTGGTCTGATAACCGGGATCACCATGGGCCTGATATTTGGCATCACCCAGCAGATACGCGGCGCCCACTTCATATCTCATGACCTGTGGACAGCGGCGATCTGCTGGTTCAACAGCCTGGGCTGGTACTGGCTCGCCTTTCTCAGAGAAAAGCGTTCTGCCCGGGATGTACCCGTTCCTTTAAATGACCCGGAGTGGCAAAACTCCGGGTCATCGGTTGCCATGATCACCAGCGAAAAATAATGGTCCCGGAAGAGTGGCCGTAATCGTATCGATGGCCCGGCCTGCCGTAATGGTTCCAGTATTGTCTGCTTGGGCGATACTGACTATTCAAGCGGTGATGCCAGGCCCGGTTGTGGGAATGCCCGTGTCGATGCCGGATGATTTTTTTCTCGCGGTGAGTAAAACGGTCATCACGATGGGAATTCCAACCAACTTGCCTTTGTTGGTATTGGCTATCCTGATTTTTCACGAAGCCACTTCCGTCGTGTCGGCCTCCTGCCTGGACCTGCGTCACGACTGCAAGTGATAGTGAGGTGATGATCAACGCCTTGGTTAAAAGTTTCATTCCGATTCTCCTCTGTATTTTCCCGGTACGCCTAAAGACTACGACCTGATGGCTGAATGGTGCCTGAATGGGACGGAATAATTTTGCTGTGAAATAACCTTGTGGTTTCCCTTTTGTTTGGTTCTGAACAAAGGGTTAGATTAGATCCATATGCAGATGAACCGAGATTGGAGGCGTTTATGAATGAAATGGATAGAATCAAGCTGGAAGCGGCTGCATTCCGTGGTCTGGTAGGTCATCTTCGAGAACGGACCGATGTGCAGAATATCGACATTATGAATCTGGCCGGTTTCTGCAGGAACTGCCTCTCGAAATGGTACAAGGCGGCAGCTGATGCACAGGGTATTTCCATCACCAAGGATGAGGCGCTGGAAGCCATCTATGGTATGCCCTACGATGCCTGGAAGGCGAAATATCAACAGGAGGCCACTCAGGAACAGAAGGATCGGTTCAATCAGACCAAGCCGCTGCATGCCAAAATCAGCGGACATGTTTAACATTACGGTACGGTTACGACCCCGGAGCAAGCTGAATATTACCCGGTCGATATCTATGCCATACTGCCCAGCCAAAGATTGTCCCGGTTCCCGAAGGAAATACCATGACAAAACCGACGCTGGAAGAGATTCTGGGGCGTCTGCAGAAGCTGCAGGCCGAACTGGAAATAGAGATCGACCAACTGCTGAAGGAGAAGCGTCGGCAGTTTCATTATACTCTTGAACAGGGAAAGGTTCGGTTCGAGCAGGGCTTCAAGGCGTTACAACGCCAACAGCGAATCGGACTCTGGCGTTATCTTCTTGGCGCCAGGCTTGCGCACGTGCTCTCTGCACCGATCATCTACAGTGTTATTGTGCCGCTGGCTTTACTGGATCTGATGATCACTCTTTACCAGCATACCTGCTTCAGGATCTATGGTATCCCGCTGGTCCGCCGGTCCGACTATATGAGCGTGGACCGGCTGCAACTCTCCTATCTGAACGCCATCGAAAAGCTGAATTGTCTGTACTGCAGTTATGGCAATGGTGTGGTGGAGTATTGCCGGGAGATCAGCGCGCGCACGGAACAGTACTGGTGCCCGATAAAACATGCGCGGCGTACTCCGGACCCGCATCACCGGGTTGATAAGTTCTTTGACTATGGTGACGCTGACGCCTATAAGCAGAAACTGCAGAGTTTGCGTCGCCAGTGGGAGGAGAGTGCCCCGAAAAATACGCCAGAATCCGGAGGCTGAAGTTGGGGAGGTGCGATACGGGCACGCGGCCCGCACCGCACTTGTTTTTACATTACTGCTGCTTGGCGCGACGTTCCTGCATCGCCTGATGCATTGCCTCGTGCTGGGCTTCCATCTGTTTTTGTGCTTCCGCACGACGGGCTTCCATCTGTTTCTGTGCCTCGGCGCGGCGCTCTTCGCGCTGCTTCTGCATCTCGGCACGCTGTGCCTCCATCTGCTTGATCATCTCTTCCCGCTGGGCGTTCGCCTCGGGATTGTCCGAGTTGAAAGGCGCCATGGGATAGGCAAATGGCGGCTGTCCGGGTGCTGATTGCTGAAACTGGCTGCGCTGGGCTTCCATGGCTTCGCGCATCGCCTGATGCTGGGCCTGCATGGCCTTTTGCTGTTCTTCGGTCATGTAGGCGGGTGGAGGAGCGACAGGTCCATAAGGATGGACACCGGCACCATAAGGTGCGCCATAGCCACCATAGTAGGGGTTACCATAGCCGCCATAGTAGGGGTTACCATAGCCATAACCGTTACCGTGGGTATAGGCATTGCCGCGACCGCGGAAACTCATGTTGAAATCTCCGGAACCGTCACCAAGACCGTTGCCGAATCCATTTCCATTCCAGGGATTGCCGCCCCACCAGGCGCTAGCGGTCATACAGGTTGTGGTCAGGGCAATCGCTACAATTAACTTGGTGATTTTCATTGTATTAACCTTAGTGGGTTGATGACAGAGAAGGGTAGTTCATTTTCCCCGAGTCCTACCTGCGGACTCGGGGAAAATGAAGTTCTGCACAGTTCTTAACGGAACTCTTACAATCGGCACATCCCTGTGCTTGCATCCTTTGATCACATGGTGACCAGATGACCAATTATTGAGCGGCAGGTGCCTGCGGAGCTACTGGTGCGCCTGGTGCCGGGTATCCGTAAGGTGCGCCGTAACCATAAGGAGCTGCACCATAAGGAGCCGCGCCATAAGGAGCACCATAGCCGTAAGGTGCGCCGTAACCACCATAGTAGGGGTTGCCATAGCCATAGCCGTTACCACGGGTATAGGCATTGCTGCGGCCGCTGAAGTTCATGTTGAAATCACCGGTACCGTCTCCCATACCGTTGCCCATTCCATTCCAGGGACCGCCGCCCCACCAGGCAGAAGCAGTGGCGGATGCGGACAACATGGCGACAACAGCAGCAATCTTTGCAAATTTGTTCATGGGTATCTCTCCTGAAAACCTTGATTAAGTATATGTCTTGTTCTGTAAAGCGCTACAGCTCGCCTTAACTGTGAGTAAGAATATAAGAAATTACTAAAATAGTAAACAACTATTTAATAAAAATATTAATAGTATTCAATATCAATGCGTTAGCTGTTGTGTAATGGATGAAGATCAGCCTTGACGTCCCAACAGGCAGGCCAGATGCCGAACCATTGGTTGTGAAACAGGCTGGATTTTTTTTCGCATGACCGACCCTACAGCGTCCGTCAGACTGAGGATAGGCGTAAGGACGCTGTCATCCATATGAGCCAGAAACAGCATGGCGTGTATTTCCGCCCTCAATTCGGGAAGTCTTTTCGATAATTGGAAAAGGGGGCCGTCATTGTCAGCTATCAACGATTCGACCACGCGATCAATTTCACTGATCTCGCGCAGTTCACCGGTGTGGGACCGGGCGCTGGAAAAATAGTTGCCTACGGCTTTGAACAGGCTGCTGACCACGTCCTGGTTGGCCGGACGCGACACCACGTCAATCACCGCATTGGCAAATGTCTGGCCACGACTGTCCAGCAGTTTCTCTATGAGTATGGCGTAGTGATTGCCCTGATCCGTCAACGGTGCTATTGCAGAACGATAGGATTGCAGGTCGTTTCTGGGTGGCAACTGGTCAGGCAGCTCGTCAGGGACTGTTTCCAGGAATCCCACCCGATAGCTCTTCGAGGAGCGTCCCCTGTTCCAAAGCCGCTGTTTGAGATTGTCATCAATCAACCCCGGCTGGAGTACCAGGCGCACAGTTTCCAGCATTTGTTGAGGTTCGGTCTCAAAGGGAAGATGTTCCACCAGAAAGGCAGCCAGTTCCGGCGCCAGCGAACCAGCCGCCACGGCCGGTTGTTCCAGCATTCGTCTGGCATACTCGGCTTGTGGTTCACACCACCAAGCCAATTGGGCGAGTTCATTGGTCAAACCCGGCGAACAGACTACCGCCATGACCGCCTCCGGTTCCGCCAGTTTCAGCAGGCTGGACATCCGGGTGCTTTCAACTTGTCCCATGCGTGTCCAGCGCTGAATAAAAACGGGATAACCGCCGGGGGAGTCAAGTGCGATTCCGGCGAGCAGTTCGCGCACTTTTTTGAGATACCTGTCCGGATTGCCGTCGGGGTGCAGGATAACTCTCAGCTCTTTTTCGCCCTTTTTGCCATATACCTCCATGCTGTTCTCGTTGATACGAATGGCATCGGCGTTGACGGCAAGCACGTTCAGGCGCAGCAGATCTTCGTGTGTCAGTTCCATGTAACCTGCGGTCCTCAATTGAGCTGGATGCGTTGACCCCAGGGGATCTCCGCCTTGCCTTTGATCAGCCAGATCACCGGCATCGCCGGTTCGTGTTCAGGGAAATCGCCCTGGGCATCGGTAAAATAGATCAGCAGGTCGCAGTGGGCATCGTGTTGTGCAACCCACTCAAACACCGGTCTGAAATCGGTGTCGCCACCACCTTTGAACGCATGGGGCAACTGGAGTTGTTCCCAGGGTTCGGCAATCCAGGGGCCGTCAGGGGCCAGGACGGCATCGCAGGCCAGGAGGGTAATACGCGCATTGGCCTGCCCCTTAATGGCGTCGATTTCTGAAATGAACTGGCGCATCTCTTCATGGCTGACAGACCCGCTGGTATCCAGCCCGATCACCACTTTCAATTCGCTGCTGCGCAGACTCGGGAGTATGGCATCGCCCTCCCGGCGTGATGGCCTGGCCCAGTTGTAATCCTCCCGGGCGGTAGCGGTCATGTATTTGGCAAGCAGCATGCGCCAGGGAATTTGCGGTTGCAGCAGGTGGCCGATCATGCGTCCCAGTTCACCGCCCATCTTGCCGGCCTGTATTGCCTGCTGATGCGCGCCGGCCAAACGCTGGGTCCATTGCACGGCCAGTTGTGCCTGCTCAACCGGTGACAGCGGGTCGGGTTGTCTGGCGCCTGTCGGTGATGAGTCTGAAGCAGGCTGGCGGTTTGCCGCCGGTTGTGGTTCCGCCGGCTGTTGCCCGGGCTGATCGGCACTTTTTCCCGAAGGTGGTTGATCTTTCGGGCTGTCTCCGCCGTTACCCGGGCTGCCACCGGGACTGGAGTCGCTCCGATCATAAATGTGGTGATCATGGGTGTTCATCTGATCACTCTCGGCGATGCAAGGGTAAATCTCTTCGGCGGTCATACCCTCAAATTCAACCAGGTGCAGGGCCCCGGGACAGGGCTCCAGCTGTTCGGCGATCAGTAATGGGTTGATCGCCAGATCACAGGCGATATCCCAGCGATATTTATCCCGGTGCATTCTCCTGGCGAAATGGGAGAGCGCGCAGTGCAGTGCTTCATGGGCCAGGACAAACTGGGTCTGTTCCAGGGTCAGGGCATCAATGAAATCGACATTGTAGTAAAAGGCGCGTGCATCCGTCGCGGTAGTCTGACACCAGGAGGGATCTGCTTTGAGCATGGGCAGGCGCAGGACCAGGGCGCCAAGGAACGGTTTGTCCAGAATCAGGCGCGTCCTGGCGGCGCTGAGTTTTGTTTCAATCTCACTCATCGTCTGCCTTTTTCGGCCTTGTGCTACAGATCGTAAAGCATCACATCGGCGACTGCCTCGGCCCAGGGAGCAAACTCTGGTATGCCGAACAGATCCTGACCGATGGCGCGATGCATATCCGAAACCAGCATGATGCCCATCTCCCGTTGGGGGAATCGGCCGGCATATTCGAGAATACGTCCATACACCTTCTGTTCGTTGTCGCTGCCCCGGGCTTTGACGGCCCGCGCGACCAGGGCGGAAGCGACAGCGTACTGCAGGTCTATCTCGTTTGGCACAAGAACCGCTTCACCCTCCAGTATGGCGTCGATATCGGGCAGTTTATCCAGGTTGTTAACAAAGGCCGCCAGCTCGATCCCTGCCGCCGGCCCGACACAGGCCTGCAGGGTATCGCAAAGCAGATCCGGTAATGTGCCGAACTTTTGCAGCCCGCGATGGGCAAATTCCCATGAGCGGGGAGTGGGAAAGGCTACCGGATTGTGGGCGGGATCAAAATCAAATAGCCGCTCGGGGCGGAAGCGCAGAAATGCGATCACCCGTTCATCAATACGGTTATCATAGGCCCAGGCGACCCAGTCATCCAGATGGGTATCCACTTCAAAATGGGTAAACCGGTTGGCCAGTGGAGCCGGCATGGTGTAGGTGACCCCCCGGTCGCCTTGCCTGTTTCCAGCAGCAAAAATGGCCCATCCCTCCGGTACGGAGTATTCGCCCAGACGCCGGTCAAGAATCAATTGATAGGCTGCGGCGGAGACACTCGGTGGTGCGGACGTGATCTCGTCAAGAAACAGGATACCCCGTTCACCCTGTGTGTCGGCATGTGGAAGCAGCGCCGGTTCGGCCCACTCAACGCGTTCACCACTACGGAATGGAATGCCGCGCAGGTCGCTTGGCTCCATCTGCGAGAGGCGTATATCTATTACCGGCACCTGGTGGCGATTACCCACCTGGCTGACCAGTTGTGACTTGCCCACACCGGGTGGTCCCCAGAGCATGACGGGTGTGTGGTGGCCTTGCTCGGTACTCAGGTATTCACGGTCCAGAATGGCCGATATCGCGGCTGGTCGCATGGTACTCCCTTGTTTGAACGGTGGTGCGGGCGGTATTTTCAGCTAATAACCTACCATATAACTGGGAAAAGCAAATAATAAGAGATAGTGATGGCAGCGATTGAATAGTTTATATATTCGCAGTTGTGGGCATCGAGTCATCAGCTCGTTACAGCGTTGCTGCGGAAAATGTATCGCACTCTTTTAATGTGCCGCTTCGAAAGCCCTTGTTGAACCACGCGACGCGCTGGGTCGACCGACCATGGGTAAATGAATCCGGTGTCACATGACCCTGTGATTGTTTCTGCAGGCGGTCGTCTCCTATGGCGCTCGCCGCGGTCAATGCCTCTTCTGCATCGCCTTGTTCCAGCAATTGCCTTGAGCGATCAGCATGATGCGCCCAGATACCGGCAAAACAATCTGCCTGTAGTTCCTGTCGTACCGATAGCTTATTTGCCTCAGTCTGGGAGAGGGAGCGTTTTGCCTGATGTACTTTGTTTGAGATGCCCAGTAGCGTCTGTACGTGATGTCCAACTTCATGTGCAATCACGTAGGCCTGTGCAAAGTCTCCCGGTGCTTTAAAGCGGTTTTTCAGGTCGTTATAAAAACTGAGATCAATATAAACTTTCTGATCGGAAGGGCAGTAGAATGGTCCGGTTGCCGCCTGACCCAAGCCGCACGCGGAGCGCACCGCGCCGCGAAAAAGTATCAGTTTTGGCTCTTTGTAGGAATCACCCATCTGTTTGAATAGCTCGTGCCAGGTTGTTTCGGTGTCAGCCAGGACGACTGAAACAAAACTGACCAGTTCCTCTTCTGCAGCACTTTGCTTGACCGGACCTGATGGCTGTGGGTCAGCAGACTGAATACTGTCTCCACCCAACATGCCGCCGAGATTCCCTGTGAAGATGCCATAGGCGCCGAGCGCCAGGATAGCGACCACGCCACCCTTGAGCCCAAACAGCTTGAAGATCATCGGTAGCAGATTAAGCATGCCACCGCGACCGCCGATTCCACCGACAGAGGGGCCGCGATTGCCTCGTCGATCCTCCACATTGCTGCTCTGTTTCTGACCACGCCAACGCATTGTTCTACTCCAGTTGCCCAGGGTTGAATTCGGCTTTCTGATCAATTACCTGCCAATCTTACCAGCTTCTTGTTTGATGGAAGCGGATCTATACAGATTAATGGTAAACCTTTGTCAAATCAGTCCGGCGGAATCAATTAAATCCCGCCTGTAGTTTTCCGGGTTCCCTGAATGCCAGTAGCAGTATCAGTAGCAGGCCGACACCCATGATAATGGCGGCAAGATAAAGCGAGCCGTTGTAGGTCCCGGATGTTTCAGCCAGGGTACCGGCGAGCGCCGGAGCGGCGATCTGGGCTACGCCATAGCTGAGGGTCAGTTTGCCCATCGGTTTGGCCGGTTTTGTCGGATAGAACTTACCCATCATCGTCAGCATCAGACTGACGATGCCGATAAAGGTGCCGCCATAAAGTGCGGCGCTGAATAGCACCAGAAAGAGATTGGCATCGAACAGGGTAGGTAGGATGATGCCGATGATCTGCAGCGCAAATGCCAATGCCAATGCTTTCAGCTCGCCGGTTTTTCTGGCGATACGATCCCAAATAAAACAGGCAGGTGCCGCCGCCAGTCCGACTGCCAGCCAGGCCAATTCACCGTTTCCCTGCAGTGCGGGTTCGGCTTCCACGATCACCACCAGAAATGTGGCGCTAATAACATAGCCAAAACCGGCACAGAAATAACTGCTGAACAGCAGGATTGTCCAACTGCGAGGGGGAGGTCGGTCTTCCATTTTCACACCGCTGGTAGTGAACGGGCTGCTGTCGGGACGGGGCAGCCATCCCCACGCAGGGATGAACAGGACTAGCCCAATCACCGTCAGAGCCAGCCACTGCTGGTCCCAGCTGAGATGGCTGGCCATCAGGTCAACGGCTACCGCGCTCAAAACGATGCCCAGGCCAATGCCGCTGAAATGAATACCGAGCTCCATTCGGTGGTTATGCCTGATCAGCCAGTTGAGGATCAAACCTGAACCTATAAGCAGTCCGGCAGCGCTGCTCAGGCCGGCCAGAAAACGCATAATACCCCAGAGCCACATGCTTTCGCTGAAGGCCATTCCGGCGGTTGTGACCAGTGCCAGGACCAGGCCGATACGGTAGAGGGTGTCCTTAATCTGCAGATTGCTGATAGAGGCAGCTATCAGTGCGCCCCCCATGTAGCCGAAATAGTTAAAGGTCGCCAGCCATCCGCCGGTGGCATCGCCCAGTCCGGTCTGGGATTGCATGATCGGTAGTAGCGGCGTATAGGCAAAACGCGCAATGCCGAGGGTAAGGATCAGGCTCATGACGCCTGCAAACAGAACTTTGATGTGTGATGGAGAAGGGGACATCGGCATACCTGGATAGTGACGATCCGATAGTATACCCGTCCGGCCATGTGAGTTTATAAAATAGTTGCGTTATAAACCATTTGGAAACAATGGTATAAGCTGTGGGTATTGCGACAGGATGTGTGTATTGGGCCGCGGTGATGGCATTGCATCGTCAGGTGTGAACCGAGGGCTTATTCGGCTGGAGTCGATGACGAAAACTCGCCGGGGTAGTGATGCTCTGTTTGTTAGTGCTGGCGCCGCTACAGATAGCCTTTTTTCAGAAACAGTCCGGCCTGTTCTTTTGGCATGGGTCGACTGAACAGGAAGCCCTGGGCGTGGGGACAGCCGAGCCGCTTGAGCTGCTGATGCTGAATCTCCGTTTCCACCCCTTCCGCTATAATCCCCAGCCCCAGTTCCTTGGCCATGGCGATAATGGCGGTGACGATAGAGTTTCTGCTGCTGGTGGCGCGTATCCCGCTCACAAAGGAGCGGTCAATCTTGAGTGTACTCAGTGGGAGGGATTGCAGGTAGCCCAGTGAGGAGTAACCGATGCCGAAGTCATCAACGGCGATACAGATACCCGCAGCGTGCAATTGCCGCAGTTTATTGATGACCTGATCCATATCCTGGATCAGTACATTCTCTGTGATTTCCAGCTCAAGCGCGGAGCCGGGAATCCCATGTTTGGTCAGAGTATTGAACACCTGATGTTCGAAATCAGCTTGCGCCAACTGTTTTGAAGAGACGTTGACCGCCAGCTTTAGCTGATCATGCCCGGCCTTTCGCCATTTACTCAATTCCGCGCAACCGGCATCCAGCACCCACATGCCGATCTCATTGATCAGGCCGTTCTCTTCCGCTACTGGGATGAACTCCGTGGGGCTGATATTGCCTGCTTCGGGATGCTTCCAGCGTAACAATGCCTCCATTCCGGAAACAATGCCGGACTGCAGGTCGATCTGCGGTTGAAAATAGACCTGTAGTTGCTCTTCATCTATGGCGCGCCGGAGTCCGGTGTCCAGCGAGAGATGCTGGTCGGCCGTCGCTTTCATACTGTTGGAAAAGAACTCGTAGCCATCCTTGCCGTGTCGTTTGACATGATACATGGCGATATCGGCGTGCTTGATCAAAGTGTCCATGGTTTCCCCGTCATCGGGGAACAGTGCTATGCCGATACTAAAGCTGACGAATACCTCAACCCCGTCGATGAAAATGGGCGCTTTCAGGTTGTCCAGGACCTTCTCCACCAAGCGAATGGCGTCGACCCTGCCGGACACTTCAGGTACCAACAGATTGAACTCGTCACCGCCGACTCTGGCCAGGGTATCGCTGTCCCGCAGGCTGTTCCGCAGGCGGTTGGCAACTGTCTGCAGCAACTGATCGCCGGCGACATGACCGAGTGAGTCGTTGATTACCTTGAACCGGTCCATGTCGAGATACATCAGTGCCAGCTGACTGCTGCTCCGCTTGGCCTGGGAAATGGCCAGTCCGAGGCGGTCCCGCAGCAGTGCCCGGTTGGGTAACTGGGTCAACAGGTCGTGATAGAGCTGGAAGTTTATTATCTCTTCTGCCCGTTTGCGCTCACTGATATCCCGCGCGACACCATAGGTTCCGACATAGCATTTTTCACTATTGTTACCGGTGTCGCGATAGATGCCCATTGAGTTCAGCTCGATGGAGACAGAGCGGCTCTCAAAATAACGGCTGGGCTGAGCATTATCCCTGCAGCGCAGTCTGAATTCCACGTTTCGGCTGGCGCGGTCACCGGTGCGACGTTCGGCAAAGGCATATTTTGCCTTCTCTATATCCTCTTCGTGCACCACTTCTGAGTAATGATGTCCAATCAGATCATCTTTCTGGTAATCCAGCAGCTGGCTGATGCGATCATTCACAAAGCAGAAGTAACCTGCCTCATCAAGCATGTAGATGATATCCGGAGAGTTATCGACAATGAAACGATAACGGTATTCGGACGCTTCGAGTCTCTGGTGGACCTGTTTGAAATCCCGTTCCAGGTTACGTTTTTTCAGTACATTTTCAATAATGCCGAGGAGTTCAACCGGATTGTACGGTTTGCGCAGAAAATCGTGGACTCCATGCCTGAGGGCTTCGGTGGCGTTTGCGAAGGTCGCTTCGCCACTGACAATCACCACATCAATGCCGGGGAAGTCGGCTTTAAGCAGTTCCAGAAACTCCAGCCCGGAGATTTCCGGCATGTTCAGATCCAGCAGGACCAGTTCAATGGGTTTCTCACGCAGTATATCCAGCGCAATATGCCCGTTTGCGGCGATAATGCTCGAATGTCCGTAGGCCTGAAGGAGATCACGAACGCTTTCGCGCATGCGAACCTCATCATCCACCACCAGAATCCTGGCCGGTTCATTCTGGGCTGAATTGGTGGTCCTACCGGTTAGCTGGGGCAAAAAGTCGCTCCCCAGCCAGGATTCCGTGGACTTCATCATTGTATCTTCCCCTTGTTACTCGTCCCCTAAACGACGAGGTAGGTGGATGAAGAATTCAGTTCCACCCCCTGAGCGACCTCTACAGCTAATACTCCCTTTCAGCTCATCAATGAGGTTTTTTACAATGGTTAATCCTAAACCTGAGTGGTTATCGCCTTTTGTGCTATCTAACGGGGTAAACAGTTTACCCATGATATCCGGGGGAATACCAGGTCCGCTATCCGCAATGCTCAACTCGACGTATTCCCGTCCCCCGATATTGATATGGTCGTGCGTTCGGATCCAGATTTCTCCACCATCGGCCATCGCCTCGACAGCATTTTTTACCAGATTGGTGACCACCTGTTTGAGGCTTGCCCGGCTGATCTGAATGGCCGGCAGTTTCTTATCCAGTTCCACATGTTCGGTAATCTTGTGGGTCTGGAAGTAGGAGGCCTGAAATATCTCTACCAGATCGCCGATTACTTCGTTGATATCCACCGAGTAGGATGCAACGTGTTGAGGATCGCCGATGTCGCGTAATCGCAAAGCAATATCACCAACCCGCTGAATCTCCTCTTTGATAATTTTCAGGTGGTCGGAAATAGAGGGATCTTCTTTAAATTTAGCAGAAAGTACATGCAGATAATTATTGATTATGCCCAGTGGGTTGTTGATTTCATGGACAATGCTTCTTGCTTCACGCTGGTGCCACTGACGCGTATTTTCTAGTAGATCCTCGGTTCTTCTTTCGATATCACGGTGTGTATGGATATTTCCCGCAGCGGTTGTTGCGAATAGAGGCAGGAAGCTTAAGTGGTGCGCTTGCTGATCCTGCTCCGGCTCAGGTAGTCCTACCGCAATCACTCCAATTCGATGCGAGCCGGTGATCAGTGGAATACAGAGCAGACATTCCCGCTCAAGGGTTCTGGCGAGTTGCCGGTCAATCAGTGAAGCGGGATTTGAACTCAGCGGTCTGATCGGTTCCTGGATTGTTCCTGCTATCAGTGCCTGGGCGACGCGACTCCGGCCTTCGGAAATAGGGATGTTGAATTCCGCAATCAGTGTGTTGCTGACGGCACGGGCAGCGACCCCCTTGAGATGCCGCTTTTCGGTATCAGCGAGGAACAGAATGCTGCGATCCATCCCGAACAGGATATTCAGTTCATCGAGGATCGACCTGAGGAACTCCTGTAAATCCTTTTCATTGCCCGGCTCCAGGTTGATGCCGCTAAGCAGGGCGAATTCACGCACCCGGCGGGCCAGTTCGAGTCGAACATCCTCGGTTTCAACCTGGACCTCAATTCGGCCTTCCACGCCTTTTTCAAGATGAATTCCGAGACCATCGGCCGCCTTATGAACCTGTTGCTCTATATCTTGTTTAAGACTGTCGACGACGGAGGGGGTCAAGCCAAACAGCAGCTCTGCTTCGGCATGGAGGATGTCGCTATCAATGCCCGGATCACTCAGCTTATGGGTGAAGTTGGTCAAGCGTACCAAACGCGGTGCTTCAAGCAGACGATCGGCCGGTTCATTCTGATAGAGCAGGGCATCGCTGAGGAAGGACTCCAGGTCCCATTCGCGCACCACCAGCGCACTGACTTCGTGATAAGCGGCGCCGAACAGTTCACGTTCATGCTCGGTGAGGCTGAGGTCGGAGTGAGGCTTGAGCAGCAGATCACCATAGGCTTCCGGTTGATTGTTGAGAAACACCAGTTGGCCGAGCTTGTGCAGCAAACCGGCCAGATAGGCCTCGTCGGGAAACTCATAGCTGGTCAATGTGGCCAGGGATCTGGCCGCATGGGCACACCAGAGTGATTTGTACCAGACCATACCAAGGCCCTTTCCGGCCTGGACATTGAACTGAGAGAAGAACTGATGCACCGCGGCGTTAATGGCGATGGTTTTAATGTTGTTCAGCCCCAATACCACCAGCAGCCGGTTGAAGTCCCTGTCATCGTTCCATTGTGCGTAGGCGGCGGAGTTGCAGACGGCGGTGATCTTGGCGGTGAGAGCGACATCCTGCTGAATTATTTCTGCCAGATCCTGAAAACTGACGTCGACTTGATGGCAGGCTTCGATTAATCTGAGCAATACCTGCGGGACAGAGGGAAGTCTGCCCAGATTGAGTTTTTCGATGCTGACAAGTGGTGCCTCATTCATGACATCACATCCTGCACCAATTATTAACCATAAGTCAATGACATAGAAAGGAATTCTGTACAATTTCTGGACAAATGAGAGCGACAAAAGCAACTATTCACGATACCTTTGGCGGATCAGTGGGAATAAAAAGCCAAAAATGTGATGCAATTAACAGAATGGTTGTGATCGCCAGCGGCAAAGGTGGTGTCGGTAAAAGTACGCTCTCCGCCAATCTCGGTGTTGCTTTAGGGCAGATGAAAAGGCGGGTCTGCCTGTTCGATGCGGATACCAATCTGGCGAATATCAATATCCTGTTTGGCATTAACCCCCTGCAAACGCTGCGCGAATATGTCAATGGACATAAGCGCCTTGACGAGATTCTGTTGCCGGTTTCCGACCACCTGCGGATCGTTCCAGCCGCCAGTGGAATCGCCGAGTTCCTTGAGTTGGTGCCCCAGCAGCAGGAGCGTCTGCTGAGTGGCCTGAGGGATATTGAGCGGCAAAATGATGTGATTCTGGTCGATTCGGCGGCTGGTGTTGGTACCGGTCAACTCAACTTCTTTCTGGCGGCCGCCTGTCCGGTGTTGGTCATTACGCCGGAGCCGACCTCACTGACGGATGCCTTTTCGTTCTTGAAGATGGCCAAGCGGTACGGATTTAGTGGAACTGCCTATATCGTGGTCAACATGGTATCTGATCTGCACGCCGCGAGAACCGCCTTCAAACGGTTTAAGCAGGCCACGGAACAGTATCTGCAGCTGCAGGTAGGCTATCTGGGTTACGTGCTGCAGGATCATCATGTTCAGGCTTCGATAAGGAAACAGCAGCCGGTTATGCTCAGCAAGCCGGAGTGTCTGGCCAGTCGCTGTATCCGTGTGATCGCCGAACGACTGATCCGGTTGCTGGAGAATCAAGGCCGGGATTCGGAGACGTTCAGCGACTATCTGCGTGAGATGAATCAACCCTTCGGAATCGGCTTGCAGCAAGCAGGGCAGAGTGCCCTGGATGAGGTCGCAGCGGATCAGGATGCCGATTGGCAAAAACAGGCCTTGTTTCATCTTCAAGTGATGGATAAGGACGTAGCCCGCGCGTTTATTCGGCGCGCCGTGAGCGAATGGACGATTAGGCATAATGCGGATGAAGCGGAGCTATTTTCAGATCCGGATCAAACCAGGCCGCAGGAGTCGGTATCCCGCCAGGCAACCGCGATACAGGGTGCTACCACTGCGGATAGCGTCAGGCCGTCACTTCACATCTTCCGGGATTCAGTTGCCAAGAGCCCATACGCGGCAGCCGTCCAGTTTGCCGAGCTGTTGGCTCGGGTTGAGAAGTGGTAACAAACCTGTAAAGAATCCGCCAGCAGGACATGGGAAAGACTCTGTCCCGGTTACGTACTCGCTGGTTTGGCCTGGCAGATCGCTCTGTAGATGCTCCCGATGTGAGATGTACTGAATAGATTCACTCCAGCAATGCATGACCTGACATTCAACAAGCAACCGGAATTTGGCCATCGGGTAAGATAGTCGGTGGGTGCCGTTTTCTTCATGGTTGCGCCCGTTTTGGCTGAACCTTGGGCAGCATTTAATATACTCTGGGCAATGTCGCGACTAGAATGGACTTATGAAAACCTACACCTGCCAGTGTGGTGCCCGTCTGCACTTTGAAAATTCCCTGTGCGTGAGTTGTGGACATGAGCTGGGATTTCTGCCGGACTTGCGCACGCTAACCGCACTCAAACCGGTCGGCGAAGCAGTTTGGCTGGCCATGGCTAACGATCGCCGTTATAGAAAATGCCGGAACTATGATCAACACCATGTCTGCAACTGGATGGTAGCGGAGGCGGACAGCCATGCTTACTGCTTCTCTTGCCGTCTCTCCGAGATTATTCCCGACCTGAGTAATCCGGATAATCTCAAGCTCTGGGGTTTGATCGAGCAGGCCAAACGACGACTGCTATACAGTCTGTTGTGGCTGGAGTTGCCCATTGTCAACCGGGAGGAGAATCCACAATTCGGCCTGGCCTTTCACTTGATGGAGGATCAGGGCTATTCCGAGTTCGCACAGGAAATGCCATTGCAGGATACGGTTTTTACCGGACATAAAAGCGGTGTTATCACCCTGAATATCGCCGAGGCGAATCCGGTAGCCCGCGAGCAGACACGCGCGCATGTGAATGAAAGTTACCGGACCCTGCTGGGTCACTTCCGGCATGAATCGGGGCACTACTACTGGGATGTCCTGCTGCGAAATTCACCGCATATCGAAGAGTTTCGCGCGCTGTTCGGCGATGAGCGTATCGGTTATGGTGACGTGATGCAGGGATACTACGCCAATGGCCCGGTGGCGAATTGGCAGACCAACTGGATCAGTGGCTACGCCAGCGCCCACTCCTGGGAGGATTGGGCAGAGACCTGGGCACATTATCTGCACATGATCGACAGCATGGAGACCGCCAACGATTACGGTTTTGATCTGGGTAATACCGGCCAGCATACAGCAAAGTCACAACAGTTCAATGCCGAGTATCTGTCATCGGTTTCTATCAATGATCTGGTGAATGAGTGGAGTAATTTTACCGTTGCCCTGAATGATATGAATCGCAGCATGGGATTGCCGGACGCCTATCCTTTTGTGTTGACTGACTTCATTATAAGAAAACTCGCCTTTGTGCATGCCATCGTGATCAGTAAAGGGCAGTAGAAGTCCGCGCGGCTTGCACGGATGCCCCACTCCACGGTTACTGTTCAGCGCGTGATTTTTTCATTCCCAGTCAAACTTTGGGAGGCGCGTAAACGCCCGTTTGAGTCCTTCATTCCACGATTTCTGCAGTGATTTGTAATAGGGTGAAGCGAGTTTCAGAGATGACTGTCTTGGCTCCTCCAGGCTGTCCCCGATATACATCGATAGTTCGAATGGCGGACCCACGGAAATATTGCTGCGCATGGTTGAATCCAGCGACACCAGTGCGCAGCGGGCTGCGTTGTTCAGCGATGAATCCATGGTAATCACGCGATCAAGTATGGGCTTGCCGTATTTGTTTTCTCCAATCTGCAGATAGGGTGTTTCAGCAGAGGCGCTGATGTAATTGCCTTCTGGATAGATCAGGTAAATGTCATGTTCCTGACCCTTTAGCTGACCGCCCAGGATAAAACTGGCACCGGCACTGCCGCCGCTTTTTTCGATCGCAGGGCCATGATGATGCTGCTCTTTCTGACTGAGATCACCGACATAGTCGGCGACATCGAAGAGATGCTTTGCCTTTAACAGATTGAACTTGGCCTTGGGGTCGTCAAGGTCACGCTGGACGGCGTTGACCACCGCTTGGGTTGTGGCCAGATTGCCCGCGGACAGCAGCACGATTATGCGGTCCCCGGCCCAGAAAAAACGGTGCATTTTAGAGCAGGTGCGAATGTAATCGACCCCGGCATTGCTACGTGAATCGGATGCAAACACAATGCCTTCATTGACACTGATTGCAAGACAGTAGGTCATTCTTTACTCCAGGCGGTAGGTCCAGATTGGACTAGAATAGTAACAGATACTTGGCTTTTACTAACGGGATTTCGCTTGGCCATCCTTTCTGAACTACGGTATGGTGGACCAAAGTGAGCAACTGATTGCAGACACTGTATGACTATTCGTTGGGGCAGTTACAAGGTAAAGGGGTTCTACGACGAACTGATTCGCGTAACCGGGAAACCGAGACCCGCGGCATTGGCGCTCTGCCAATATCTGCGGGATCTTTCAGATCAGGAGATTGAAGAGTACAAGTCAGCGTCCGAAATGGCCATCAGCGTCATGGGCATTACCTTTACGGTGTACAGTGAGGAAGAGGGCTCAATTGATCGGGCCTGGCCGTTCGATATTATCCCCCGCATTATCCCCAAGTCGGAATGGACCCAGGTGGAAACCGGGCTCAAGCAGCGGGTTCGGGCACTCAACTGTTTCATTGATGACATCTACCACGACCAGAATATCGTTAAGGCAGGGCTGTTTCCCGCTGGTCTGCTGGAGAACTCCGTCAACTTCCGCAAACAGTGTATCGGCATTGATCCGCCGGGTGGCATCTGGGCACACATCTGTGGCTCTGATCTGGTGCGGGATAAAGATGGTGTCATCTATGTGCTGGAGGATAATCTGCGGGTTCCTTCCGGTGTATCCTACATGTTGGAAAACCGTCAGGTAATGAAGCGGGTGTTTCCCGATCTGTTCGAGAACCAGAATATACTTCCGGTTGACGATTATCCCTCCAAGCTTTACGACATGCTCGCCGCACTGTCTCCTCGGGAAACCGAACGGCCGGAAATTGTTGTACTCACCCCCGGTATTTATAACTCGGCCTATTTTGAACACGCTTATCTTGCCCAGCAAATGGGTGCCGAGTTGGTGGAGGGCGGTGATCTGCTGGTGGAGAAAGACAATTGCGTCTATATGCGCACGGTCGATGGCTTGTCGCGGGTTGACGTGATCTACCGGCGTATCGATGACCTGTTCCTGGATCCGGAGGTGTTTCATCCAGACTCCTATCTGGGGGTGCCGGGACTGATCCGTGCCTGGAAGGCAGGCAATGTTGCCCTGGCCAATGCGCCCGGTGCGGGTGTGGCCGATGACAAGGTGGTTTACGCGTTTGTCCCGGAGTTTATTCGCTACTATCTTGATGAGGAGCCTCTGGTCGGCAACGTACCTACCTATAAATGTGTGGATAAGAAGGATAAGGATTACGTGCTGGAGCATATCGGGGAACTGGTGGTGAAACCGGCTAATGAGTCAGGCGGTTACGGGATGTTGATTGGCCCGCATGCCACCGCTAAGGAGCGGGAACAGTTTAAAAAACTGATACGCAAGGATCCGCGTAACTATATTGCACAGCCCATGCTGACCCTGTCCACGGCACCAACCCTGGTCAATAACCGGGCCGAACCGCGGCATCTTGATCTGCGACCATTTATTCTCAGTTCGCCAAATGATGTTTATGTCACGACCGGAGGCCTGACCCGCGTCGCATTGCGCAAGGGTTCTATTGTCGTAAACTCATCCCAGGGTGGCGGCAGCAAGGATACCTGGATCGTGGACGACGAGGGGAGCTAGCATGCTGTCACGGGTGGCTGAAAACATCTACTGGATGGCCAGGTACATTGAACGTGCGGAAAATACCGCGCGCCTTATCATGGTCAACACCAATCTGTTGCTGGATTTGCCCAAGGGTCTGCAACCGGGTTGGCAGCCGATTATCGAGATCCTCGGAACAGAGGAGTATTTTCTTCAACACTATGAAGAATTCAACGAGCGCTCTGTACTCAAGTTTCTGATTGCCGATCCCCAGAGTCCCAGTTCAATACTGCATTCACTGCGATTGGCACGGGAAAACGCCCGTACCATTCGCGATATTATTCCGCGTGAAGCCTGGGAGCAGGTCAATGACCTGTATCTGATGGCGAAGGGTAATGCGACCAGTGGCTACTCAAAAAAAGGCCGCTACGATTACCTGAAGCACATAGTCCTGGGAGCCCAGACCATTACCGGCCTGCTGGCCGGAACCATGCTGCATGATGTCGGCTACGATTTTCTGCGCATGGGGCGCAATCTGGAACGGGCCGAGATGACCACGCGCATTATTGATGTGCGTTCCGCCAATCTGCTGGAAGAGCACGAAGGGCTGACGCCATTTGAAAACATCCAGTGGATGAGCGTGCTCAAATCCCTTACCGCCTATCAGATGTACCGCCGCAATATTCAGGTTCGGGTCAGACGCAAGGATGTGCTCAAGTTTCTGCTCAAGGATAAGAAGTTTCCCCGCTCGTTTTTTCACACTTTGCTGGAAGTGAAAAGCTGTCTGCAGAATCTGCCGCGCAATGAGGCGTCAATTGCACTACTGAACGAAGTTGGAAAAAAGGTGTTGCGTGCCGATCAGGCGATCCTGCAACAGGATGAACTGCACCGCTTTATCGATGAGCTGCAAGTCGGACTGGCCGAACTGAACCAGTCAATTACCCAGACCTATTTCCAGTGACGGCGGTATCGGCCTAGCGCAGCAGCAGTACCGGTACAGATGCATTGCGAATCACGCTGGTGGTGGTGCTTCCCACCAGGAAACGGCGAATCACCGAATGGCCGTAAGCGCCCATGATCAGCAGGTCGATAGCATGGTCTGACCGGTAGTCGCACAGCACCCGTTCAACTTCGCCATCTATAATACGGGCTTCGGTCTTGAAGCCGGCATCCTCAAGGGTCGATGTTGCCCAGGCGAGCTGTTCACGTGCCGTGTCACTCTCCACACCCACCATCACCAAGTGACAGGGCAGGCCACGAAACAGCGGGCTGCTGGCAACCATCTCCACTCCTTTGCGAGTGGTGGGGCTGCCGTCAAAGGCGAGCATTACCCGTTCGGGCACCTTGAAACTGGCGGTGGTGATGAGGATCGGACGGTGCAGGGTACGCACCACGTTTTCCAGGCGACTACCGATGTGCTGACTCAAGTGATCTTCATGTTTGCCCAACACCAACAGACGAATATCCGTCTCCATCTCGATCAGCGTCTCTACCAGACTGCCGTGACGCTGCCGACTCCCAGGGTTCTCGATGCCCTGGGCAATGGCGCGTTGCCTGGCGGCATCCAGCATCAGTTTTCCCTGCTCCAGGGCCAGTTTACCGCGTTGCTCGTCCAGTGCGGCCAGCTCATCCAGCAGGGCTTCCCGGCTGCCCAGGCCGATATTACCGCTGAGATTGCTCTCGGTCGGATATTCTGATTTATCCAGTACATGAAGAAATTCCAACGGGGCATTGAAACGCAGGCTGGCCCAGACGGCATAATCACAAACTGCCGGGGAGATGTTGGTGCCGTCGATACAGGCAATCACTTGGGTCATCGTCTACTCCTCGTTCAATGGCTCATCAGCTTTTCTATGGCAGCCGGATTGTCATGCACGGCGAATCGGTCGACCACGGTGGCACTGGCCTCGTTGAGTCCGATCAGTTCCACCGCTGTACCTTCACGGCGAAACTTGAGTACCACTTTGTCCAGTGCCGCCACCGCCGTGATATCCCAGAAGTGCGCCTGATACAGATCGATGACTACTTTATCCACTACTTCCTTGAAGTCAAAGAACTCGACGAACTTTTCCGCCGAGGCGAAAAATACCTGGCCCACCACCCGGTAGGTGCGCAGCGTACCATCCTCACTGAGTTCTGATCGCACATGCTTGAACCGGGCTACTTTATTGGCGAAGAACATGGCAGCCAGCAGTACCCCGACGAATACCCCAAAAGCCAGATTGTGGGTGGCCACCACCACCAGCACGGTGCTGGTCATGACGATATTGGTGCTCAGCGGATGCTTCTTCAGGTTGCGCAGCGACTCCCAGCTGAAGGTGCCGATTGAGACCATGATCATCACCGCTACCAGTGCGGCCATCGGGATACGTGCCACCCAATCACCCAGAAACACAACCATCAACAACAGCACCACACCCGCTGTCAGGGTTGACAGGCGTGTGCGGCCACCGGATTTCACATTGATCACCGACTGACCGATCATGGCGCATCCCGCCATGCCACCCAGCATGCCGGAGGCGATGTTGGCCACCCCCTGTCCCTTGCACTCGCGATTCTTATCGCTGCCGGTATCCGTCAGGTCATCGATGATGGTGGCCGTCATCAGTGATTCCAGCAGTCCGACTACCGCCAGGGAGACCGAATAGGGGAAGATGATAGTCAGGGTTTCAAACGTCAGCGGTACATCCGGCCAGAGAAAAACCGGCAGCGTATCGGGTAATTCACCCATGTCACCCACGGTGCGAATATCCAGATCCAGTCCGATGGCAATGGCAGTCAGCACCACAATGGTGACCAGCGGAGAGGGGATGGCACGGGTGAGGTAAGGAAACAGATAGATAATGGCGAGGCCACCGGCCGTCATGGCATAGACATGCCAGGTCACGCCGGTCAATTCCGGCAGCTGGGCCATGAAGATGAGGATAGCCAGGGCATTGACAAAGCCGGTCACCACCGAGCGTGAGACAAAGCGCATCAACGAACCCAGCTTCAGGTAGCCGGCACCGATCTGCAGCAAGCCGGTCAGCAGTGTTGCTGCCAGCAGGTATTCCAGTCCATGCTCCCGGACCAGGGTCACCATCAGCAGTGCCATGGCGCCGGTGGCGGCCGAGATCATGCCCGGTCGTCCGCCGGTAAAGGCGATCACCACGGCAATACAGAAGGAGGCATACAGGCCTACCTTTGGGTCAACCCCGGCGATGATGGAGAAGGCGATTGCCTCCGGGATCAGCGCCAGTGCCACCACGAGACCAGCCAGCAAATCACCGCGGATATTGCTGAGCCAGCTATTTCTGAACGATACAACCATAAACAACTTCCAAAACAGTGATCGACTGAATTCTGCGAGCAGCGTCCCGGCCTGCCGTCTGGTTCAATGCTCATGCCATATTTCATGCTGCGAGCAACATCGGCCCAAGGCCGTCAAAGGACGCTGGAGTATCGGCTGGTTTTTAAATCAACGGGGTAGGGGGGTGGACTACAATCCCATGCTTTGATAGGCGGTGTAGGCGGAGTGATCCCGGGTTCGCGAACTGATTTTTGATCCTGCAGACTGCTCTGTGTGACTGAAGGGGCGCGATGCTAGCACAGTTCAAGGATGGGTGCATCCTGGGTTCCGGACGAGAGTGGCAGACCGACGCATGTCACAATTAACGCTATAGTTGATTGTAACCCATCGTTTCCGCTCAATTTATCCTGATGCTGACGGGGTTGAAGCTTGTACCGCTCAGAACAAACGGATATCGGCCGATAGGAGGTAGGGAGATGCGCGCGGCGACTTATGATGTGCATAGTGTAATTACGGGCAGACACCTGATGCAGTGGGGGCCAGGTGTTTTGATGGTCATCACGCTGACCGGCTGCTTCCATACCACCCCAACAGGCACCACGGCGACGATTCCCAACTGTAGCGGAGCGGGATGCTGCTGCAACTCACCAATAGAGCACTACAATCCGTCTGCGGGCAGTTGGCCTGATTGTGCCACGGGCTTCACCTGCAAGGGGATGCAGCCGGGCGGTGTGGTTCACCCCGCCGGTTTCCGTGTGGATGTCAATGTCTGCCAGGTAAATGGGGCGCCTCTGACGGCCCCGTTGATGATCAAACCGGGAGAGCCATCTTTTTGCCGTACTGATTTATAGCATTGTGTGGGGGCGTCGTGTGGGCCGCCGAGTGTGTGGCGCCGACCTTGGATATGTTCATGAACGATTCTCCTCGTGGGTGACCCGCAACCCGGGTGAGGGCTGCGGTCACCCGCCACGACTTAGCGAATGATGACTACTTCGAGATAATCGGATGGCACCAGCATCGGCCCTCTTGCCGCCCGGTTGTGCGTGGCGATCAGTTGCATGATGTCATCTCGCAGTGATGCACCTGCCTGGTCGTCCAGGGCCTCAAAGGCCTTCAACATCGGACCGTAGAACTTGCTGAAGACGTCGAGCCAATGTTCCGGCGAGTTATAGCGGAACATGAACTGGCGCGGCCTCGCGTGGATATCGGATACCCGTGAACCGAAATGTGTATCCAGAAAACTCTGCGTGCCCCAGGTAGCTGGAGAGTTGATCCCGGCAGGCGGCGGCAGATAACGCCCGATAACCTTGAAAAGCTGGCCGATGAATCCATCCGGTGTCCAGTTGGCCAGGCCGATCTTTCCACCGGGTTTGCAGACACGTAGCAGCTCGCTGGCGGCCTGAGGCTGGTTTGGAGTGAACATCACGCCGAAAGTGGAGACGACGTTATCGAAAGCCGCATCGGCAAACGGCAGATCCTCTGCATCGGCCTCCCGGTAATCGATGGCGAGGCCATCGGCAGCGGCGCGACGTCTCGATTGATCCAAGAGGGAGGGCACATAGTCGGTCGATACGACTTTGCAGAAACGGCGTGCGGCGGCCAGGGAAACATTGCCATTGCCGCTGGCGACATCGAGCACGGTTTGCCCGGCGTACAGGTCCATGGATTCACAGAGCAGTTCGCCGGTGATCTGTAGGGTGACCCCGACTCGGCCGTAGTCGCCAGCTCCCCAAGTAGTCTGCTGCTTGGTCTTGATGGCGTTGTAGTCGGGCATGGTGGCAGTGGTAGAGCTAGTCGCGGTTTGCATATTCATCTCCAGTGCAGTTGGGTCGGTTACAGCCGACACAAGGAGAGTGTCTGGCTGTCAGGAGATAGCTTAGGTATGGACCCTGTACGGTGCTTGAGGAGAACTTGTATTTTTCTTGGGGAATGGGTGAGGGTTCAGAAATTGCCCGTCGTGGGGCGTCGGAGCTTAAGCAACGCTTCGCCCAAATCCCGGCCGAGCAGGGAGTGCACTTGCAGCCGCGACAGATCCGGCTTGATACGATAGGCATCCTCCAGTGCGGCGTGCGCCTGCTGATTTTCGTTCCGTGCGAGATAGGCACCGGCAAGCACCACGCGCGCCATAAAGTTGCGGTCGTCACGTTGGCAGGCGAGTTGGCCCTGGTGCAGGGCATCTTCATAGTCGCCGGACAGCAGCAGGCCGGCCGTCAATACCGAGCCCCAGATCGATAGGCGACTGTCGAGTGGGCTGATCGCAATGCCGTGGCGTATATGGGCGATGCCCTCGTCGAGCCGCTGGTGCAGAATGCACGCGGCACCCAGCGCAGCCCAGGCTTGGGCGTTGGCCGGATTGAGTTCGATGGCATTGCGCAGAATTGGCAGTGCGCGATCGGGCTGCCCGATATCTGCCAGGGCGCAACCGGAGTAACCGAGCACTGTGGAGTCCAAGCTGTCCAGTTCCAATGACATTTCGGCTGCCTTGAGTGCCTCGTGCTTGGCCTGTTCGCGATCTTTCAATAGTCCAACACGGTGGCCGAATCCGAGTACTAAGGACAGTAAAGATGGTGCGAGCGCAAATTCAGGCTCACACTGCCAGCTCCGGCGAAGGATTTCTGCTGCTTGGGCAAAGGAATCGTGATGCCAACCCTTGAGGGCGAGCATCGAGCTCGCCTCCAGAAACAGTGAGCGGCCGTTCTCTTCATTGTCCACGGAACCAACCAGGCGGGCGATAGCGCGATAGAGTTGCGGTTCTAATTTGGCGGTAATTGCGACCACCCCCTCCTGCAATGCGGCACCAACCGATCTCGAAACAACGAACCGTTCGGACCACAATCTAAACCCTGTCCGCGCATCGGCTAGTCCCACATTGATGTGATGATGCCCCTCCACCAACTGCACACTGGATTCCAGCACAAAATTTACGCCGAGGTCTTCGTGTATTTGCCGCGCGCTAGGTGTGACCTCCAGGTCAGCATAGCGGTGGGTGCGTGCGCTGAGCCGCAGCAGCGGTATACGCGTCAGGATCGCAAGCAGTTCCATCGTCAGTCCGCTGGCGAGCTGAATCGATTCAGGTTGATCGGACAGTGGTCGGAACGGAAGCACTAATAGGGATGGATCATCGTTGCGATCTGAAGCGGCAGTTTTGGAAGGTTGCCCGGAAATCTCATTAGTAGCCGGGGCGTCGCGGATCACCCCTGCGTAAAAGCGGAATCCACGCCCGCGCACCGTTTGAATGTAACGCTGGGCAGCGCCGCTGTCGCCGATCGCCTTGCGTGCGCTCTTGATACAGGTAGATATGGTGGCATCAGATACGAATCGACCGTTCCAGAGCAATTCGACCAATTGCTCGCGACTGAATACCTGGTTGGGGTGTTGGGCAAAATGCGCGATCAAGTCGAATACCTTGGGTTCCAACTTGCATGGTTGATCGTTTCGGCGCAGCTCGTAACGCGTTGTGTCAATGACAAAGTCGTCGAAACTGAGCCGCATGGTCTATTCGGTCCTTTGAAATGGAGAGAAAAGTGGTGTGCTAGATTGCTTAAGGAAAGGATAGTAGCGCTTCTGGTAGAATTCCACGGCTGCAAATTTCCTGTAACAGCCATGGAACGGGTACAGATGATGAAGGTGAAATATTTGGAGGCTGGGGCGGTGGCGTTTCACTACCTGGCGTCAAACCGTAACAACTTCACATCCGATTTTCGGGTGCCGGTTCGGTTCCTGAATCGGAATCAAATAGGCCTATGCCTGCCCGCCTAAAACTGTGCTGATCAGGTAGGCCGTATAACCCACGTAACAGGCAAGCAGCACCGCGCCCTCGACACGATTAATACGACCCGGCCCACGGAACCCGTAGCCGATAACGAACAGCGACAGGGTGAGGGCTGCCATCACCAGCATGTCCCGATTGAAGACTTCCGGCCCCACTGCGAGAGGATGAATCGTACCGGCGATCCCCACCACTGCCAGAGTGTTGAACAAGTTGGATCCCAGGATATTTCCCAGAGCGATGTCATGCTCTCCTTTGCGAGCGGCAATCACCGATGAGGCGAGTTCCGGCAGCGAGGTGCCAATCGCTACAACGGTCAGTCCGATGATCAGGTCATCGACCTCAAAGACATGTGCGATCTCCACCGCGCCCCAGACCAGGATGCGGGAGCTCACGATGAGCAGCGCCAGCCCCACCACCAACCAGAAGACAGCCCGGCGGACAGGCATGTCGCGAACGTCCAGTTCCTGCTCCATCTCGCTTCCCAGCGCATCCTCTTTTTTCCGCAGCCCCTGCCAGATGGTCCAGGCCATCAGGCCGCCGAACACCGCTAGCAGCGTGATGGCATCGAACCGGGTGATTTCGCCATCCCAGATCTGCCAGGCAGCCAGGGCGGTCATTACCATGAGGATGGGCAGTTCCTTGCGCAGCACCTGCGAATGTACGGCGATGGGGCTGATCAGGGCCGTCACCCCGAGGATCAGGGCGATGTTGGTGATATTTGAGCCATAGGCGTTACCCAGCGCAATCCCCGGATTGCCCTGCGAGGCGGCCAATGCCGACACCACCATTTCCGGCGCGGAGGTGCCGAAGCCGACAATTACCATGCCGATCAGCAGCGGAGGCATGCCGAAATGGCGGGCCGCGGCCGCGGAGCCTTCGACAAACCGGTCGGCGCTCCAGACAAGAAGGGCCAAGCCAAAAACGATAGCGATAACGGCCAGTGTCATAAAGTTTCTGTTCCCATTTTCAGGCTGGAAGCCTGCGTTTCCCTCCTGGAATACTCGAGCTTGGTATAGCAAGAGAATGCTGGACTTGCCATAGACTCTCTTTTCAGAAATCGACCAGGCGGGGAACGTTCCTGCTGCGAGTATTTTGCAAGGGGACCTTACCACTCGAGCCCGGTCGTATTATCAATATGGACCGGCTTGCTTTGTTGCCGGCGGCAGTTATCCAGAATAGCCATATAACGGAATTCTTTTCCGATTCCGACTGTACCTGCCGATTCCACTCTTGACGAGTTGTTCTGTTGCAGCTGATAGTTGCACCCGGTTTACCTCAGTCTGAACTACTTGAAATATTCGAATTGCTGACATTCGGGACCGAAGTCGAGTCGCGGGTTGTCATCTGTACTGCCTAAAAATGCAAAAGGGCCACCTTCCGGTGACCCTTTTTCATTTGGTGGAGGCGGCGGGAATCGAACCCGCGTCCGCAAGCACTCCGCCTTTGGCTCTACATGCTTAGTTCCGCCGATTATTTTTAACTGGCTACTGCCCGGCAAACAGGGCGTGTAGACAGCGATTCCGGTTAAGTTTTAGCGATGCCGTCCCGGACGTACATTATCGCGATCTTGTGAGCTATGACGCCTGAAATGTCCCGAGGGACTCTGGACGCACAAGCACGGCTCCAGTCAGACGGCTTCTACCGGTTATTAAGCGGCGAGAGCGTAGTTGTCGTCGTTGGCAACTATAGTGTTACAGACTTATTTACGAGGCTGTCTGTATCCTCGGCATGCACCTCAGGTTTCATCACCCACGTCGAAGCCATGTCGCCCCCTGGGTAAACCCAACAGACAGTATACAGGCTCTGTTGGTTCCTTGTCCCCTATATTGGGTGACTGAATGCTTTTTTCAATAGATTGTTTTTTTGCTGGCTCAGTGGGCCTTAAGAATGCGCTGTTTGTCCCGGTCCCAGTCCCGGTTCTTTTCGGTTTCCCGCTTGTCATGCAACTGCTTGCCCTTGGCCAGGCCAACCTCGAGCTTGACCTTGCCCTTCTTCCAGTACAGGGCGATCGGGACCAGTGTGTAGCCTTTGCGCTCGACCATGCCGATCAGTTTGTCCAGCTCTTGCCTGTGCAACAGGAGCTTGCGGGAGCGCATCGGCTCCGGCTTGATGTGGGTTGAGGCGCTGAGCAGCGGGGTGATGTTGGTGCCGATCAGCGAGGCTTCGCCATTTCTGATGAATACGTAACTGTCGGTGAGTTGCACCCGGCCCTCACGCAGGCTTTTGACTTCCCAGCCCTGGAGCGAGATGCCCGCCTCATAGCGTTCTTCAATGAAGTACTCATGTCTCGCCTTCTTGTTCAGGGCGATGGTTGAACTGCCTTGTCCGGACTGCTTTTTCGATTTTTTTGCCATGCGGCGAATTGTATGTGACAGGGTGGGGCGGAGGCTAGTGGGATGTTGCAGATTACCCATGTTTGCGGACCGTTTACTTGTGCTGATTGGGGAATTCGCTGAAAATGCCGACTCCTTGTCTCCGGACAGGGTGGTGAACAGGCAGTCGGCCGGTCAACGAACTTGCGGAGGATTCACTCCTTGTCCAAGCGTATTTCCATTCATGGTCAGTGGTCATCACGCCTGATGTTTATTCTGGCGGCAACCGGCTCGGCCGTGGGTCTGGGCAATATCTGGAAATTCCCCTATCTTACCGGCGAAAACGGTGGCGGCGCCTTTGTCCTGGTTTATCTGCTCTGTATTGCGCTGATTGGTATCCCGATCATGATGGCGGAGGTGCTGATCGGACGACGTGGCCGTCAAAGCCCCGTCAACAGTCTGCAGGCCCTGTCGATCGAAGCTGGTGCAAGCACCACCTGGCGACTGCTGGGCTGGGCCGGCATGCTGGCCGGATTGGTTATACTCTCCTACTACAGCGTAATAGCCGGCTGGACTCTGGCCTACCTGATGCGCATGGTGAGCGGGGCGTTTGTGCGGGTGACTGCGGAAGGTGCGGGCAGCATCTTTACTCAACTGGTGGCCGACCCGGAGCGATTGCTGGCGTGGCATACCATATTTATGGTGATGACCATCAAGGTGGTCTCCCGCGGAGTCAGGAACGGTCTGGAGAAGGCGGCAAGGATCTTGATGCCGCTACTGTTTTTTCTACTTCTGGTGCTGGTGGCCTATGCTGCCAGAATCGGTGATTTCCCCCAGGCCTTCATCTACCTGTTTGAGAGTGATTTCAGCAAACTGACGCCTGCCGGGGTTTTGAGCGCGATGGGGCATGCCTTCTTTACCCTCACCCTGGGGCTGGGGGCCATGTTGGTGTACGGCTCTTATCTTCCCAATGGCGTCTCTATCGCCAGGACATCGATTCTGGTGGGTCTGCTGGATACGGTGGTGGCCTTGCTGGCCGGGCTGGCCATCTTTCCCGTTGTATTCGCCAATGATCTGGCGGCGGGTGAGGGGCCGGGACTCATTTTTCAAACGCTGCCGATCGCTTTCGGACAGATGCCCGGTGGGTCGTTCTTTGGGTCCCTGTTTTTTCTATTGCTGGTGTTTGCGGCCTGGACTTCGGCAATTGCACTGATTGAACCGCTGATCGCCTGGTTGGTTGAGAATCGTGAAATTGAGAGGATCCGGGCCTCTATCTGGACCGGAATAGTCGCCTGGCTGTTGGGGGTTGTGACAATCCTCTCCTTCAGTAGCTGGTCATTCAGTTTCAACTTCGGTGGGGTTGTTAAGCGGCATGGCCTGTTTGATGTGCTGGATATTGCCACTTCGAGTATCATACTGCCCCTGGGGGGGCTTTGTATGGCGCTGTTTGTCGGCTGGGTGATGGCTCGGGATTCCGTGGTGGATGAGCTGGGTGGTCTGGCCGGTATCGGTTTCAAGCTTTGGTATTTTATTATTCGTTTTATTACACCTGCGGCCATGCTGCTGATTTTCTTGCGGGTGATAGGAGTTTTATAGTTGCCAGTAGTCCAGAAGAGTGCCCTGGTGGCCCATTCAGCCGCCGAGATGTTTGAGCTGATCAATGATGTAGAGTCTTATCCACAGTTTCTGCCTTGGTGCAAATCCACTCAACTGCTTTCCCGTAATGAAGAGGAGTTGTGCGGCCGGCTGGAGGTTTCGCGTATCGGAATAAGCCAGACTTTTTCCACATGTAACCGGCTTTTTCCCCATGAGCGGATCGTAATCCGGCTACAGGATGGTCCGTTCAAGCGTCTGCAGGGAGAGTGGCGTTTTACCGCCTTGCGTGAGGATGCCTGTAAGGTGGAACTGGAACTCGATTTCGAGTTTTCAGGAAAGTTAATCAATTCGGCGTTTGGCGCGGTATTCAGCCAGATTGCCAACACATTAGTCGATGCATTCTGCAAACGTGCAGATGAGGTAGCCCGTGGTGAGTGAACATTTTGATATAGAAGTCGCCTATGCGAAATCCGATGAGCAGGTGATCCTGACCGTTAATGGTGAACCGGGGATTACCGTCCAACAGGCCGTTGAGCGCTCCCGCATTACCGAGCGTTTTCCGGAGATCGATCTCTCCAGCGCAAAATTCGGTGTTTTTGGCAAGGCGGCCAAGGGCGATGCCGAGCTGCAGCCGGGGGACCGGGTGGAGATCTATCGTCCACTGATCGCCGATCCCAAGGAGGCCCGCAAGAAGCGTGCGGCTGAGGGAAAACAGCTCAAGAAGGGCGGTGGGGAGTAAACTCGACAGCAGGGATTGGGGCTATCCCCAGCCCTGTTGTCATTAATGGTGTTAGTTGTCGGATTCGATGCCGACCGATTCCAATGCCCGGGAGAACAGGCCTTTGTTGTCACCGGTGTAATCGGGTACCGAAATGATGGTCTCGTCTTCCGGTTTAGCCTCGGTTGTTTCCGCTGTCGGTTGTGGACGGTAATCCCCTTCGATCCTGGTGAGGCGATCATCGGCAAAGTAGAGCGTAACCCGCTCCTGGGTAACTTCCTTGCTTCCCTGTTTCATACTATATAGGTAATCCCACCGGTCCTGGTGAAACACATCCACCAGCATGGGGGTCCCCAGCAGGTAGCTGACTTGGCTTTTCGACATGCCCGGCTTGAGTTTATTGATCGAATCCTGGTTGACTACATTGCCCTGCTGGATGTCTGGCCGATGGACCAAAGGCAGCCGATTCAATGCGTTAGGGATAGCGTCACTGACGTCCTTGACGGTGGAGCAGCCCGTGAGCAGCAGGCTTGCGCCACATACCCAATAGATGAGAAGCTTTTGCATTCACTCTTTCCGGTTTGTAAGGGAACTATCTAGTTTTAATATGGCCGGAATGATACCTGAATCACAGCATGAAAACACCTGAGGTAACTTGTTTTGGAAGATCAGGATATTAGGAAGGCGGGTCTGAAGGTCACGGCGCCTCGGGTGAAGATTCTGGAGCTGCTGGAGAAGAGCCCGGAACGGCATGTCAGCGCTGAAGATGTCTACAAGATGCTGCTGGCAGCCAATGAAGATATCGGATTGGCCACGGTCTACCGGGTACTCACTCAGTTTGAAGCGGCCGGATTGGTTGAAAAGCATCACTTCGAGGATGGCTACTCGGTTTTTGAGCTCAGCAAAGGCAAACACCACGATCATATTGTCTGTGTCACCTGCGGGCGGGTGAAGGAGTTTGTTGATGAGACTATCGAGAAACGCCAGCAGATGATTGCGGATGATCTGGGCTTTCAGATCAGTGAGCATGAGTTGGTCATCTATGGCAAGTGCCTGGACAAGAATTGCAACCGCAAAAAAAGTAGGTGAGCGGCACCCGAATGCACTTTTAAGTGTTGCAGTTATCCGTGAACCCGCTCCACCATTTCCCTGGCGTGATTCAGGGTGTGTGACGTGATCTCCACACCACCGAGCATGCGTGCAATCTCGCTTACCCGGGAATCTCCTTCCAGTCTGCCCAGGCTGGTATGGGTTTCCTGGCCATTGGATCCCTTTTCAACCAGCAGGTGCTGATGTCCCTGGGATGCCACCTGGGGCAGGTGGGTAACGCACAGCACCTGTTGGGTATTTCCCAGCTGGCGCAGCAGGCGTCCGACAATCTCCGCGATTCCGCCACCGATACCGACATCCACCTCATCAAAGATCAGGGTGGGCACTTGGGTGCAGCTGGCGGTGGCGACCTGAATTGCCAGACTGATGCGTGACAGTTCACCGCCTGATGCCACCTTGGCGAGGGGTTTGGGCGGTTGCCCCGGATTGGCGCTGACCAGAAATTCAATCTGATCGAGGCCATTTACCGAGGCCTTGGCTTCATCCAGCACCGTCACCTCCACCGCCAGCAGCCCGTTCGGCATGCCGAGTGAACGCATGCCCTCGGAAACTTGGGTGCCCAGTCGCCGGGCGGCATCCTGACGTGAGTTGCTCAGGCCGTTTGCTTGGGTCAGGTAGGCGTTCCAGAGTGTTTCAACCTGTTGTTTCAGGGTCGCCAGATGGGTATCGGCATTGTCCAGCTGATCCAGCTCCTGCTGCAGCTGATTCAACCGTGGCGGTATCTCTTCCGGTTTGCAGCGGTATTTTCTCGCCAGATCATGAATTTCCTGCAGACGCTGGTCCAGATGGGCCAGACGGGCCGGGTCGAGTTCCAGGTTGTCGGCAAAATGACGGAGCGAGGAGAGTGCTTCACTGATCTGGATTCCGGCGCTGTCCAGCAGCTCGCAGGTGCTCTTCAGTCCGGGGTCTATCCCGGCCAGATCGATCAGTTCGCCATAAGCCCGATTGATGCGGGAGAGGGCAGCGGACTCCTCGTCATCCAGCCAGCTCAGGGCGAAGTTGCATCGTTCGATGATATTTCCGGCATTGCTGAGCAGCCCATGCTCCTGAAGCAGTTCATCGAGCTCGGTTTCCCCCAGGTTTAGCGTGCCCAGCTCATTGATTTGATAACGCAGCAGGTCTATTCTGGCGGTTCGTTCTTCCACGCTGGCCTGCAGGGTGGTGAGTTGCTGTTCGGCTTCCCGCCAAGCCAGATAGCACTCGGCAGTCTCCCGGCAACGTTCGGCATGTCCCGCGAACTCATCCAGCAATTGCCGTTGGTGGTGACGTCTCAATAGTGACTGGTGGGCATGCTGGCCATGGATGTCCACCAGCTGGTTGCCCAGCTCCTGCAGGGATTTGAGCGGGGCGGGAGAACCATTGATGAAGGCGCGGGAACTGCCGTTGCGCAGCAGTACCCGGCGAATGATGCACTGGCCGTCATTATCCAGGGCGTTCTCCTCCAGCCATTGATTGACCGAGGGAAGCCCCTCGGTGTCGAAAATGGCGGTGATCTCCGCACGGTCGCAATCGTTGCGGATCATGCCGGTATCGGCGCGATCTCCCAGCACCAGCCCCAGTGCGTCCACCAGGATCGATTTTCCAGCACCGGTCTCACCCGTCAATACCGTCATGCCCGGAAGCAACTCAACCTCCAGGGTACTGACGATGGCCAGGTCTTTGATGTTTATCTGTTGCAGCATAGGAGACTACTTGTCCTTGGAAAGGGTATTGTGTTCACTCCAGCCGAGTTTTGTTCTCAGGATATAAAAATGATCGTGATTGACCGGGTGTATCAGTCGTACCGGGTGGGCATGTTTGCGTATGGTTACCCGGTCGCCCCGCAACGGCAGGCTGGTCTGGCCGTCACAGGTGATCCTGAGATGCACATTCTCGGAGGGGTCGCAGACGACAATCTCGATCTCGCTGTCGCCATCTACCACAAGTGGCCGGTTGCTGAGGGTGTGGGGACAGATTGGCACCAGTAACGTGGCATTCAGACCGGTATGCAGCAGCGGCCCTCCACCAGAGAGGGCATAGGCGGTGGAGCCGGTAGGAGTGGAGATAATAATGCCGTCGGAGCGCTGCACATTGACAAAACTGCCATCGATATAGGTCTCGAATTCAATCATGCGAGCGATGTTCCACTTGTGTACTACCACGTCATTGAAGGCGGTGTAATGGACGCCATCGATTTCCGCGCTAAGCAGGAACCGCGACTCTTCCCGGAACTCGCCCGAGAATATCTGCTCCAGGGTAGTCAGCATCTCCCTGGGTGAGATATCCGCCAGAAAGCCGAGACGACCCAGGTTGATACCCAGCAAGGGCACTTCATAGTCGGCCAGGCTGCGGGCGGTGTGCAAGAGGGTGCCATCACCGCCAACCACAATGGCCAGATCCGACTCGGCGCCCAAATCATCCAGTGAGACGGCGATCATCTTGTGATTCGGAGTTCGGTTGGCGGTACTCTCTTCGAGCAGGACTCGATGGCCCCGTTCCAGCAGAAAACGCCCCAGTTCGAGTACCGTCTCGCGAGGGGAGACGTCCCCGTGTTTACCGATCAGACCGATGGTATGGAATTTCTGTGGCATGGGCATTTTCGTCTTATATTTAAACGCAGTTTCAGACGCCAACTTATCATGGCGTCACTGACCAGCCAACCGATAGCGTGCGCTTTCCTGCCGTTGGATCGTTTCTTGACAGTGTCAGGTGTGAAAATGATAATCCATCCGTTAGCACTCGATTATTAAGAGTGCTAACGGGCGGTTATCGGCGGCGGACCGGAAACGGTTACTCGGATACTACAGAGGTTGGTTGTGACAGTTAAAAAGGTGTCGAGTGAATTGTCGGTAAACGAACGTGCCCAGCATTTGCTGAAAGTACTTATTGAGCGCTATATCCAGGACGGCGAGCCGGTGGGCTCTCGTACCCTGTCGCGTGACTCCGGGCTGGATCTGAGTCCCGCTACCATTCGCAATGTCATGGCGGATCTGGAGGATCTCGGGCTGGTTTCGTCACCCCACACGTCGGCGGGCAGGGTACCGACCGCCTCCGGCTACCGTATGTTTGTGGATACCCTGGTCACGCTGAAGCCTCTGGAAGCAGGCAAAATCAAGCAGCTTGAGACGGGATTATACACTTCGGCTGATCCCAAAATACTGGTTGAGTCCGCCTCGAAGCTGCTCTCACGCCTGACCCACATGGCCGGATTGGTGATGATTCCGCGCCGCAAACAGCTTACTTTCAGGCAGATTGAATTTCTTCCGCTTTCCAGCAAGCGACTGCTGACCATCCTGGTGACTACCGAGGGAGAGGTACATAACCGGGTGATCGATGTTCGCAAGAGTTATACGGCGTCCCAGCTGGTACAGTTTGCCAATATGCTGAATCAGCACTATTCGGGGCTCTCCATGGAAGATATGCATCAACGACTGGTGCGGGAGATGGAACAGGCGCGCAAGGACATGAATCAGATCATGGCGCAGGCGCTGGAGATGGCGGAGCAGGTAATCGATCCGGAGATCAGTGGTGATGATTATGTGATGGCCGGTCAGACCAATCTGATGGACTTTAATGATTTCTCACAGATGAACAAACTTCGTGAACTGTTCGATTCCTTCACGGAAAAGAATGAAATTCTCCACTTGCTCGACGGCTCGATGCTGGCCGAGGGCGTACAACTGTTTATTGGTGAGGAGTCCGGGTACAGGGCGCTGGACCAGTGCAGTCTGGTCACCGCACCCTACCAGGTGGACAGTAAGGTGGCCGGTGTTCTGGGTGTGGTGGGGCCGACCCGTATGGCTTATGACCGGGTGATACCGATTGTTGATATCACCGCCAAGCTGTTGAGCACCGCCATGCAGACGCGAAAAGATAAATAATTGGCTGATATGGCTTGAAACCGGCCTATCCACCCCCCAGATTGTGGGGATTATCAGGATCCCCTTTCAATCAGGTCGTCCGTTTTGGCGGTCTGTTTGTTTTATTTTCAGACTTCAACAAGTTAGAGGAAACAGATGAGCAAAGATCAGGAACAGGTCAGCGATCAGGCGGTGATTGATGAGACGGCTGAAAACGGCGCCGAGGTTGATTCAGCCCAGGTGCAGTCCACGGCCGATGCGCAGACCCCTGAAGAGTTGACCCTGCTGCTGGAAGATGCCCGGGCCAAGGCGGATGAGCACTGGGATCAATTGGTACGCACCCAGGCTCAGATGGATAATTTGCGTAAGCGGCAGGAACGGGAGCTGGAAAATGCGCACAAATACGCCCTGGAGCGCTTTGTCAACGAGCTGCTGCCGGTACGTGACAGCATGGAGATGGGGTTGGCGGCCGCGAATGATGAAAACGCCACCATTGATCACCTGCGTGAAGGTACCGCACTTACCTTGAAACTGTTCTCCGATGTTATGGAGAAGTTCAATGTGGTGCAGATCAATCCCGAGGGTCAACCCTTTGATCCGGAGCTGCACCAGGCAATGAGCATGCAGCCGCGCAGTGATGTGCCCCCGAATACCGTGGTGATTGTGGTGCAGAAGGGATACACCCTGAACGGTCGTCTGGTACGGCCAGCCATGGTGATGGTCTCCCAGGCCGAACCCGGTCAGGTGGATGAACAGGCCTGACCTTGAAAATCGAAGGGTTATCCCCATCTGGAATAACAACCTTAAACAAGTACTTTTATATCTAACAACAGACAGTTAACCGGAGAGATCAAACAATGGGAAAGATCATCGGAATCGATCTGGGCACAACCAACTCCTGCGTGGCAGTGATGGATGGCGACAGCGCCCGTGTTATCGAGAACAGCGAAGGCGATCGCACAACCCCCTCCATCGTAGCCTACAACAGTGAAGGAGAGGTGTTGGTCGGCCAGTCTGCAAAACGTCAGGCGGTGACCAATCCCCAGAACACCCTGTTTGCGATCAAGCGTCTGATCGGCCGTCGCTTTGAAGACGACGTGGTTCAGCGTGATATCGAGATGGTCCCTTACAAGATTGTAAAGGCCGATAACGGTGATGCCTGGGTTGAGGCGAACGGCAAGAAGATGGCAGCGCCGGAAATCTCGGCAAAGATTCTTCAGAAAATGAAGAAAACCGCCGAGGATTATCTCGGTGAAGAGGTGACCGAGGCGGTTGTTACCGTACCTGCTTACTTCAACGATTCACAACGTCAGGCGACCAAGGATGCCGGCCGCATCGCCGGATTGGATGTCAAGCGTATCATCAATGAGCCGACCGCAGCCGCACTGGCCTACGGCATGGACAAGAAGCGTGGCGACCAGAAGCTGGCGGTGTTTGATCTGGGCGGCGGTACCTTCGATATCTCCATTATTGAAATTGCCGAAATCGACGGTGAACATCAGTTCGAGGTGCTCTCCACCAATGGTGATACCTTCCTGGGTGGTGAGGACTTCGACCTGCGCATTATCGATTATCTGGTAGAGACCTTTAAGAAGGAGCAGGGATTCGACCTGCGCAATGACCCGCTGGCCCTGCAGCGTCTGAAAGAGGGCGCGGAAAAGGCCAAGATCGAGCTCTCCAATGGCCAGCAGACCGATATCAACCTGCCCTACATCACCGCAGACGCCTCGGGTCCGAAGCACCTGAACATCAAACTGACCCGCTCCAAGCTGGAAGCGCTGGTGGATGATCTGGTGAACCGTACCATCGCCCCCTGCCGCACGGCGCTGAATGATGCCGGCCTGAGCGCCTCCGAGATCGATGAGGTGATCCTGGTTGGTGGACAGACCCGTATGCCCAAGGTCCAGGCCATGGTTGAAGAGTTCTTCGGCAAGACCCCCCGGCGTGATGTCAACCCGGACGAGGCCGTCGCCATCGGTGCGGCCATTCAGGGCGGTGTCCTGGGTGGAGAGGTGAAGGATGTGCTGTTGCTGGACGTGACTCCCCTGTCGCTCGGTATCGAGACCATGGGCGGTGTGATGACCAAACTGATCGAGAAGAACACCACTATCCCGACCAATGCCAGCCAGGTATTTTCGACTGCCGATGACAATCAGACTGCGGTAACAGTACACGTGCTGCAGGGTGAGCGTGAGCAAGCGGGCGCCAACAAGTCGCTGGGTCGTTTCGATCTGACCGATATCCCACCGGCACCTCGGGGCATGCCGCAGATCGAGGTCAGCTTTGATATCGACGCCAACGGCATTCTCAATGTCTCCGCCAAGGACAAGGCGACCGGCAAGGAGCAATCGATTATTATCAAGGCATCTTCCGGTCTGAGTGATGACGAAGTGGATCGGATGATCAAGGATGCCGAAGCGCACGCCGAAGAGGATCGCAAGTTCAATGAACTGGTCCAGGCGCGCAACCAGGCGGATAACATGATTCACGCTATCCGCAAGTCGATGGAAGAGCTGGGTGAAGAGAAACTCGAAGCTGGCGAAAAGGAGTCCATCGAGTCTGCTATCAAGGACCTGGAAGAGGCTATCAAGGGCGATAACAAGGATGCAATCGAGGCCAAGACCAAGACTCTGACCGAGGCTTCAGCCAAAATGGCAGAGCGGCTCTATGCCCAGAAGGGCGGTGACGAGGCCGCAGCCGGCGCAGCGGGAGCTGCTGATGCGAATGCCAAGTCCGCAGGCAAGGATGACGATGTGGTCGATGCCGAGTTCGAAGAGGTCAAAGAGGACAAGTAGCGGTGTTGAGTGACGGGTTACCCGTCTGATATTTCATAGCTGAGGCGCGTTGGTATGGAGGGGCTGGAAGGTCCCTGCATACCCTCGCGCTTTGGCGGTTTACAAAGTAGATCGAATATGTCGAAGCGTGACTTTTACGAAGTATTAGGTGTCAGTAAGAACGCCAGTGAAGCCGAGATCAAAAAGGCCTATCGGCGACTCGCCATGAAACACCACCCGGATCGCAACTCCGGTGATCAGAGTGCGGATTCGGAGAAGCGGTTCAAAGAGGCCAAGGAGGCCTACGAAGTCCTTTCGGACGCCCAGAAACGTGCCGCCTACGATCAGTTTGGACACGCCGGTGTGGATAACTCCATGGGCGGGGGCTATGGGCATGGCGCCGGAGGAAACTTCAGCGATATCTTTGGCGATGTGTTCGGCGATATCTTTGGCGGTCGGGGTGGCGGTTCACGGGTGCATCGTGGCGCCGACCTCCGCTACAACCTGCAGCTCTCCCTGGAAGATGCCGTGGCCGGTACCTCGGTCAAGATTCGCGTGCCCACCATGGTCAAGTGTAATCCCTGCAATGGCAGCGGCGCCAAGAAGGGCACCAAGCCGAAGACCTGCAGCACCTGTGCCGGCCATGGCCAGGTCAGGATGCAGCAGGGCTTCTTCTCGGTACAGCAGACCTGCCCGACCTGTCGCGGCAAGGGGTCGGTTATCGAGTCCCCTTGTCCGGCCTGTCACGGGGCCGGTCGGATTCAGGAGCACAAGACGCTTTCAGTGAAGGTGCCGCCCGGGGTTGATACCGGGGACCGGATCCGGCTTTCCGGCGAAGGCGAGGCGGGCGAGAGCGGCGGTCCTGCGGGTGATCTCTACGTGCAGATCTCGGTCAAGCCGCATGAGATCTTTACCCGTGAAGAGAACCATCTGTTCTGTGAGGTTCCCATCAGTTTTGTCAGTGCCGCCCTGGGGGGCGAGCTTGAAGTGCCCACGTTGAATGGAAAGGTCGTGCTGAAGATTCCTGCGGGCACCCAGTCGGGCAAGATGTTCCGGATGCGCGGAAAGGGAGTCAAGCCGGTACGTGGAGGTCCCGTTGGCGATCTGCTGTGCAAGGTAATGGTGGAGACACCGGTCAACTTGACCGAACACCAGAAGGAACTGTTGCGTCAACTGGATGAAACCATGAAAGATGCCGGCGGCAAGCACAGCCCGCACTCCACAGGATGGATGGACGGCGTGAAGAAGTTTTTTGAGAGCATGGGTTTTTAAACGCCCCAGCTAGACAGTCCGCGGAACCAAATAAAACCAGTAACAGGAACAGCAGCGATGATCAAAATAGCAGTCGTGGGGGCCGCCGGGCGTATGGGTAAGGCGCTGATACAGGCGGTGTCTGACGCCGAAGGCATTACCCTGGGTGCCGCCACTGAGCGGCCCGGTAGTACGCTGCTGGGGGCCGATGCGGGTGAGTTGGCCGGTATCGGCCGGATCGATGTGACCATCCGGGATTCCCTGGAGGCGGTTGTCGACGACTTCGATGTCGTCATCGACTTCACTGCGCCTCAAGTGACCCTGTCTCATCTGGCGGTCTGTCGTGCTCACGGTAAGCGGATGGTGATCGGGACCACCGGTTTCTCCGAAGCACAGAAGGCTGAACTGCAGGCGGCTTCCGGGGAGATCCCCATTATTCTGGCACCCAACATGAGTGTTGGTGTCAATCTCTGTTTTAAACTGCTGGATATCGCTGCCCGAGTAATGGGTGATGAGGTGGATATCGAGGTGATCGAGGCGCATCATCGCCACAAGGTGGATGCCCCTTCCGGCACCGCCTTGCGCATGGGCGAAGTAGTAGCCGACGCACTGGGTCGTGATCTTAAAGAGTGCGCCGTTTATGGCCGTGAAGGCATAACCGGTGAGCGGGACCGGAAAACCATCGGTTTTGAAACCATCCGTGCCGGTGATGTGGTGGGTGATCATACCGTACTGTTTGCCGCGATGGGTGAGCGGGTGGAGATTACCCACAAGGCATCCAGTCGTATGACCTTCGCTAATGGTGCCGTGCGCGGGGCCGGCTGGCTGATGCAGCGGGACAGCGGCCTGTTCGACATGCAGGATGTATTGGGGCTGCGCTGAACGGGTTGCCCTGCGGAATCTGGCTGGAGGATTGGCGATGATGCTGGGCCGGTTAGGTACGCTGCTCCTGTTGCTCCTACTCATCACCGCATGCAGCAATGGTGAAAAGACCCCCGAAGAGCAGATACGCAAACTGCTCGATACGGGTGAGCAGGCAGTTGAGTCCCGCTCCCTTTCTGCGGTGTCACCACTCCTGTCAGCCACTTATAGTGGCGGTGCCGGCCGCAACAAGCAGGCGATCATGCGCCTGTTGGCCGGTTATTTTGTGGCCCACCAATCGATCCATCTGCTGACCCAGGTGAGCCGTCTCGAACTGATCGGGGAACAGCGGGCGGAGGTGACACTCTTCGTCGCCGTGGCGGGGCAACCCTTCAGCGGTGTATCTCAACTGCTTTCCATGCGCGCTGACCTGATACGGCTGGATCTGACACTGGCTGCTGAACAAGGTGAGTGGCAAGTGCAGTCCGGTGAATGGAGACGGGCAGAAAAACGCGACTTTCTTGAATAAGGCGTTGATCCTTACTCTGTTGGCACAGTTACTGCTGATTACATGGTCATTCCATACAGCGCAAGCCAGGAGTGATATGTGAATAGCGCGATGCCAGGTTCAAATATGCTTCCCTCTTTACTGCCTTCTTCGGCAGGAAATGGTCGTTCAAGCCTATCGGGTACAACGGCAAGTGATGGAAATGTCATTGATTTCAAAAGGATTATCAATGGGGAGCTAATGACGCCCGAAGGTATGGCCAAGCTTCAGGATATGTTGCCCCCCGATCAGTTGAGCCAGCTTGAGGCACTGCTTGAAAACGGCAATGGTTTGCCGTTTTCGGCAGATATTGCCGATCCCGCCAATGCACTGAGCAATCCTTCTCTGCTGCAGTGGATGCTTCAACTGACAGGAGCGGAGGGTGTTGGGGAGGAGATCGCCGCCACGCTCGGTGTGCAATCGACACCGGGCGTCGCTTTAACCGCGGCAGACCTGCGCGCCGCGCTGCTGCGTCAGGGTGCTGGTGGGAATTCGGTGAATGTCGAGACTGGACAGGGGAGTCGACCAGCAAATCCAGCGGATGCCCAGACGGCGTTACTGCTGACAAAAGGCGAGATCACTAACGATACTGTTGGTGTTAAACCGAGCTTGTTTACGGGGGATCTGCCGGCCGGGGTATTAAATGGTAATGGCGTGGCCACAGCGACACCGCTGAGCGCAGTGGTTTCGGGGCTCGAGCAGATATCGACCCAACGATCCGAGGTATATACACCCCCGGCCATTTCGGTTCCCGTCGGAGAGAAGGGTTGGGATAATGTGCTCAGTAACCGGGTTATGTGGATGGTAGGGAGTCAGATGCAGCAGGCGTCGCTGCATGTCACACCGCGCCACCTTGGTCCTGTCGATATCCAGGTCTCAATCCAGAATGATCAGACCAACATCAGTTTCCTGACGAACAACGCGGCGGTCAAAGAGGCTCTCGAATCGGCGATTCCGCGTCTGCGTGAAATGTTTGCCGATAACAACATGCAGCTGGTCAATGTGGATGTGGCGCAGCGTGATGCCGGGGAGCAGAAGAACGGTATGGATCTGTTCCAGCAGGCGGGTGCCGGCGGTGGGGGTAATTTTACCGCCAACGGGCAACGGGGAGGTGATGCCGACAGTTCGGAGGAGCTCGGCCCGGTCCGCGTCGTGACATCCAGTGGCCTTGTCGATGACTACGCATGAATGATCATGCCTGGCCAAGGTTGCGGGCGACAGCCCGCAACCTTGGCCGCGCTCTTTCAGCATCACGCAATTGCCACCTGCCAGGGCGGTGCCCCCTGTTGCTGAAACATTATTTGAATCTGCCGTCTCAAGTGGGAATATAGATACCATATTCCGCTGGCATCTCCTTATCGTTTTCAGACCAAAGCCGAATTACAGCCGGGATAGATGCCTTGTTGTCCTTGGCGTGGCAATTTCCAGGTACGGTTCCAGCAGAATCTTGGTTATGATACCCGCTACAGGAATCCGATCGACCATGGGAGAGATTAGACCGTGCGATTTCTAAAGCTGATTTTCATTCTACTGATCATGATGATCGGCGCTGCGTTTGCAGTCATGAATGCCGAGACTGTGCGACTCAACTACTATTTCGGGGTGAAAGAACTGCCCCTGTCGGTGATACTGGTTGCGGCTGTCGGTCTGGGTGCGATACTGGGGGTGCTTGCCACGTTGAGCAGCTCGCTGAGGTTGCGCAGGGAAAATATGAGCCTCCGGCACAAGGCAAGAATTGCCCGCCAGGAAGTGAACAATCTGCGTTCGATTCCAATTAAGGACAACTGAAAGCATGTTACGGAAAGGGATGATGCCGTTCAGTTTCTTCTGTTTTACCTTCCCCCAGCCGGTGACCCGCTGAAGCCATTATGATGGAATTTTTCTGGTTACTGTTACCTGTCGCCGCCGCCTCTGGCTGGTGGGCGGCAAAGCGAAGCATCTCCCGCCAGGAGGTGACCGTTGCCGATCGCTCGCCAGGTTATTTCAGTGGTCTGAATTACCTGTTGAACGAACAACCGGATAAGGCCATTGATGTCTTTATAAAGATGCTCGAGGTCGATAGTGATACGGTTGAAACGCATTTGGCACTGGGTAACCTGTTCAGGCGACGTGGCGAAGTTGATCGTGCCATCCGGATACATCAGAACCTGATTGCCAGGCCCATGTTGAATCGCGAGCAACGTGCCCAGGCATTGCTGGAACTGGGACAGGACTATATGAAGGCAGGCCTGTTCGATCGGGCCGAGAGCCTGTTCAATGAGCTGGGTGAGATGAACATGTTCCAGGCCCAGGCGCTGGAAAATCTGCTGACCATCTATCAACAGGAAAGGGATTGGGATAAATGCCTGCAGGTCGCCAAGCAGTTAGGACAGCGTACCGGAAAATCCCGCCGCAAAGAGTGTGCTCACTACTACTGTGAACTGGCTGAAGAGGCGCAGTTCCGCAAGGATCTGATCAAGACGTCCCAGCTGCTGAAGAAAGCGCAGCAGTCAGATGAAGATTGTGTCAGGGCCACCATTCTGCAGGGCAAAATCGAGGCTATGAACGGCTCACCGAAAAACGCCATTCGTACTTTGCGACAAGTGGAAAAACAGGATCCGGCCTATCTTTCGGAAGTGCTTCCCGCGATTATCGAATGCTACCGGGAACTGGGTAACCGGAAAGAACTGGTCAGGTACCTGCGAAAACTCTATGAACTCCACCAGTCGGTCAGTAGTGTCCTGGCGTTGACCGACTTCATTCAGGAAGATGAGGGTGAAGAGGGTGCTATCCGGTTTTTAAGCAGTTATCTGCATGCCCATCCCAATCTCGAAGGTCTGGATCGTATGGTTGGCCTCTCGCTGAAGGCGGGTAAAAGCGATGGGTTGGAAAGCTTGCAGATACTGCAACAGATTCTGAATAAAATACTGGAAAGCCGTGCGGCCTATCAATGTGTCAGCTGCGGATTTAGCGCCAAGACCATGCACTGGCAGTGCCCCAGTTGCAAATCCTGGGGCAGCATTAAGCCGCGTGATGAACTCCATGAAATCTGACCCCGGTTTTTCTTCACACTGAACAGATACCAGAACTCATAAGGCAGAATCCATGACCGTCGTATCCAAGAATCCCCGTATTATTGTCGCACTCGATTACCCATCCGCCGCCCCGGCGTTGGACCTGGTATCCGGATTGGACCCTGCCTCCTGTCGCCTCAAGGTGGGTAAGGAGATGTTCACCCGTTTGGGTCCGGCTTTCGTCGAAAAACTGGTGGGAAAGGGCTTCGATGTATTTCTTGATCTGAAATTCCATGATATCCCCAATACCGTGGCGGCAGCTTGTGAGGCGGCGGCTGATCTGGGTGTCTGGATGGTGAATGTGCATGCATCCGGAGGACGCAGGATGATGATGGCGGCGCGGGAGCGGCTGGAGCCGCTGACCCACCGACCACTGCTGATTGCTGTTACCGTGTTAACCAGCCTGGGTGAGAAGGATATTGCGGAAGTCGGTTATTCAGGGGCGCCGGTGGACAACGTGATTCGCCTGGCCAGACTGACGGCGGATTCCGGTCTTGACGGTATCGTCTGTTCGCCCCTGGAGGCGGCTGAAGTGCGGCCGCTGGTGGGGCAGGAATTTCTCCTGGTTACTCCGGGAGTGCGTCCCGCCAGCGCGGCCCAGGATGACCAGAAGCGGGTGATGACGCCGCTCGATGCGCTGAACAACGGCGCGGATCTGCTGGTCATCGGACGGCCGATCACCGCCGCCGATGATCCCCAGGCGAGCCTCGATAGCATCCAGCGGGAAATTGCCGGCTTTACCAGCGTGCAATAGGCTTTTTTTCAATTCAGGCTCATGGGATGAGCCTGTCGGGGGATAATATTCTGGCGACCACCGCTTCAGGCAATCGACAATCATAAACGCCCCTATGCTGCATCTTCACCATAGCAATCAACTGGAACTGCTGGCCGATCAACTGGCCGATACCCTGCGCCGGCCACTGGTTGATACGCTGGCATCCGAGACCATTGTGGTCCAGCATCCCGGCATGGGGCGCTGGCTCTCCCTGCAGCTTGCCCGGCGTCTCTCCATCTGTGCCAATATGGCGTTTCCGCTGCCTGCCGGTTTCATCTGGCAACTGCTTCGGCAACTGCTGGAGGATGTGCCGGAAGCCGACAGTTTTAAACCCGAACTGATGCAGTGGTGGCTGTTCGAACGCTTGGTGCAACCGATGCCCGAGCACGGTTTTGAGCCGTTGCGCCGCTACCTGGCGCGTGATGATGAAGTGACGCGGTTTCAGCTGGCCGGAGAGATTGCCAACTGTTTCGACCAGTATCTGGTCTATCGTCCTGACTGGATCGAGCATTGGCAACAGGGGCGTGATGCGATAGCCGGTGACTATTGGCAGGCGGTGCTGTGGCGTGAGCTGGTGGCTGACCGGGATGCGGAACACTGGGTCGATCTGCAACAGCGGTTGCTGCGGGCGGTTGACGCGGGACAGATCAATCCGGATCAGCTCCCTGAGCGAATTTGCCTGTTTGCCCTGAACAGCCTGTCGCCCGGTTATCTGGAGATTCTTAATCTTTCTGCACGCTGGATCGAGATCCATCTCTTCATCCTGAATCCGGCAGAAGGCTACTGGATGGATCTGGTTTCCGAGGAGGAGCTGGGACGGCGTACCCTCGATGCCGCGGATCAGGCGCTCTATCTGGAGGTGGGCAATCCCCTGCTGGCGTCCATGGGCGGACAGGGGAGTGATTTCCTGGTATCCCTGCTGAGCCATGACTCGGGCGCCACGGAGGCGTTTGTCGAACCGCCGGGGGATGGGCTGCTGCATCAACTGCAGCGAGACATCCTGCATGCCTGTGAAATGGAGGAGCGGCAGGATGTTGCTCGGCTGGACCCGGGGGGCCGGTCACTGCAGTTCCATCTTTGCCACAGCCCGATGCGGGAGGTGCAGGTGCTGCACGACCAGTTGCTCGCCCGTTTTGCCGCGGATGAGAGCCTGCAGCCGAGTGATATCCTGGTGATGACGCCGGACATGGACAGCTATGCCCCCTATATCGAGGCTGTCTTCGGCGAGTCGGCCGGCCGCACCCATATCCCCTATACACTATCGGATCGCAGCCGGATCACGGAGACTCCGATCGTTTCGCTGTTCCTGCAGCTGCTGGCCCTGCCCGGTGGACGCTATCCGGTGGATGAGATTTTTTCCCTGCTGGGACAGCCGCTCCTGCACCGCCGTTTTGGTCTGTCGGCGGGGGATCTTCCCCGCATCCGCCATTGGCTGGAAGCCGCGGCGATTCGCTGGGGCCGGGATGGTTCGGAACGGCTGGCGCTGGGCCTGCCTCTGACCGGGCAGAACAGTTGGCAACAGGGTCTGGACCGTCTGCTGTTGGGGTATGCACTGCCCGGAAATGATGAACAACTGTTTCAGGGACTGCTTCCCTGTGCCGAGGTGGAAGGAGCAGATGCGCAGATCCTGGCGGGGTTGTACAGCTTTGTCACGGCGTTGTTTGAACTGGAGAGAGTTCTCACTGAGCCCGCTCCGCTGGCTGTTTGGGCATCGCGATTGAATGACCTGATAGATCGTTTTTTTGACCCGGATGAGGCGGAGTCGCGACTGGTTCAGTCGCTGCGCAGCAGTATTGCCCGAATTGCCGAAACGGCCGCACTCGCAGGTTTTGCCGGAAAGATCTCGCGGGAGCTGATGATAGGGCAACTGCAGGATCAGTTTGCGTCACCCTCCGGTGGACGGTTTCTCGGCGGTGGCGTCAGCTTCTGCGCCCTAACCCCGATGCGTGCCCTGCCGTTTCGGGTGATCTGCATGATTGGAATGAACGATGGCAGCTTCCCAAGGGAACGACGCCCGGTGGGATTCAATCTGCTGGCCGGCCAGCGACGCCCGGGTGATAGATCGCGGCGGGCGGATGATCGTTACCTGTTTCTGGAGACGCTGATATCGGCCCGGGATCAGCTCTATTTCAGTTATGTCGGCCAGGATATACGGGATAACAGTTCACTGCCGCCCTCGGTCCTGTTGAGTGAGGTGATCGATTATCTAGATGACCATTATCGTACGGAGCAGGGGGGACTGCCCTCGGTGCAGTTGACCGTACGCCATCCGCTGCAAGCCTTCAATCCGCGCTATTTCTCCCCGGATACGGGGCTGTTCAGCTATGCGGATGTCAATTGCCAGGGGGCCAAGGCCCTGTTGGCTCAGGTCACTCCACCTGTAAGGTTTATCCAACAGCCGCTGACAGAACCGGAGGATCACTGGCGACAGGTCGAACTGATTCAATTGATCCGTTTCTATACCAATCCGGTCCGCTATCTGCTGTCGGCAAGATTGGGTATCACCATCGCCTACGAACAGGCGGGGATGGAGAGCCGTGATCCCTTCGAACTGGACTATTTTCAGCGCAGCGAACTTTTTCGGCGTCTGGTGCAGGCGTCGATGGAGGGGGGCGACCCGGGGCAACGGCTGCTGGTGGAACGTGCCCGGGGCACGCTGCCCCACGGCACCAGTGGCCTGGTGCTGTTCGAACGTCTGGCCGACAGCGCCCGACTATTTGCCGATCGTCTGCAGCCGCTCTATCCGGCGACGGAGACCCAGACCCTGACGGTGGATTTTACCCACGGAAGCCTGCGCTTGATGGGGCGGTTGGAGGGGGTCTCCCAAGCCGGTCTGCTCGACTATTCGTTGGAAAAAATCCCTGATCCCCAGCTGCTTGCCCTGTGGATCAGGCATCTGCTGCTGAACGTCGCCGATGCAGATGCGGTGAGGCCGGTCACCCGCTGGCTCAGCCGTGAGGGGCTGGTGACCCTGCACCCCGTCGCCGATGCGGCAGAGCGTTTAGGGGATCTGCTGGATCTCTACTGGCAGGGTCTGCGTTGGCCGCTGCCGCTGTTTGCCCGCAGCGCACGCAGTTATGCCACAGCGTTACAGGAGGGCAAACCGCGCGAGCTCTGCCTGCAGCGGGCGCGGCAGAAGTGGTTCGGCGGCTATCAGGGGTTTGCCGAGTATGACAATCCGTACTATCGGCTCGCCTTCCCCGATGGTGAAGTGCTGGATGAGACCTTTGAGAACTTGAGTGAGCGGGTCTTCGCGCCGCTGCTCTCGGCCATGGAGGTGAGCTGATATGCAACGGCTCTCCCTGTTTGAGACCCCCCTCGATGGCATGAACCTGATTGAAGCCAGTGCCGGGACGGGCAAGACCTACACCATTACTGGACTCTATATCCGACTGATACTGGAACAGGGCCTGTCGGTGGAACAGATCCTGGTCGTCACCTATACCAAGGCGGCCACGGCCGAGTTACGGGAGCGTATCCGCACCCGCATGGTCGAACTCAAGCGCGCCGTTGAGTGTGGCGAGGAGGATGAATTCCGCGCCGCCCTGATGGTTGACGCACAAACCACCGAGCTGCGGCTGCAGCGCCTGACGCTGGCCATCCTCGGCTTCGACCGGGCCGCCATCTTTACCATCCATGGCTTCTGCCAGCGGCTGTTGTCGGAAAATGCCTTTGAGAGCGGCATGCCGTTTCAGACCGAGATGCTGCTGGATGAGCGGCTCCTGGTGCAGGAAGTGGTGGATGATTTCTGGCGCAGTCGGATACAGGACATCCCGCCCGGTCTGCTCGGGTACCTGCTCGATCAGGGTATGAGTCCCGACCAACTCGCTCTCGGTCTGCGTGGTCATATCAATAAACCCTACCTGGAGATCCGCGGACAGGCCATGCCGGCCGATCTGGCCGATCTGGCCGATCTGGCCGAGCGGGAAGCGGACTTTTCCGCACGGTTTGGCGAGACACGCCAGCTCTGGCTGGCCCAGCGTGACGGGATCGTGACCCAGCTCAAGCAGTGCGATGGGCTGAACAGAAACAAGTATCGCCCAGCCTCCATCGATAAATGGGTGCTGGCGATGGATCTCTATCTGCAGTCCAGTCCCGGCCCCCGGTTTGACGAGCTGGAAAAGTTCTCCAGTTCCGTGTTGGGGGCATCGCTGAAAAAGAACGGCACTGCGCCGGATCATCCCTTTTTTGATCGTTGTGAATCGTTGTTGCGCGCAATTGATCCGCTGGACCAGTGCTACGAACAGGCCCGTGTGGCTCTGCTGGGTGAACTGATCTCCTACGTCAATGAGCAGTTGCAGATGCGTAAACAGCAATTGCGCCTTCAGTCCTATGACGATCTGCTGCTGAATCTGCAGACGGCCCTGCGCGGGGAGCGCGGCGCAGGGCTGGTGGATAGGGTACGCCACACCTATGACGCGGCCCTGATCGATGAGTTTCAGGACACCGATCCGGTCCAGTACGAGATTTTTCAACGGCTGTTTGTACAGCAGCCCGGGGTGCTGTTTCTGGTCGGGGATCCGAAACAGGCCATCTACAGTTTTCGTGGCGCCGATATCTTTGCCTATCTGCGGGCCAGCGCTGAGGCCGGAAAACGTTACACCCTGGATGTAAACTGGCGCTCCGTGCCACCACTGATCGAGGCCGTCAATCAGCTGTTTGACCAGCCCCAGGGGGGATTCCTGTTTCGGCAGATACCGTTTCAGCCCTCCCGGCCGGCCGACCGCGAGTCGGCGCGATTGATCGACCCGGCTGGTGATGCGGCCTGTTTCAGGGTCGGTTTTATTCCTGGTAAACAGAGCAAGGAGCAGGCTTCGCAGATCGCTGTCGAGTGGACCGCACGGGAGATTGCCCGTCTGACCGGTTCTGGGCGGGACGGCACTGTCCGCCTTGGTGAGCGTCCCCTGGCCGGGGGTGATATCGCCGTGCTGGTGCGAACCCACCGGCAGGGTGAGTTGATACGCAATGCCCTGGCCAAGCGGGGGATTCACAGCGTCCAGCGTGCCCAACAGGATGTATTCCAGACCCATGAGGCGACCGAGCTGGAATGGTTGATGCGAGCGGTGATGGAGCCGCAGCGGGAGGGTCTGGTCTACGCCGCGCTGGGTAGTGATCTGCTGGGGGTGTCCGGGGATGAGATCGCCGCACTGCCCATGGATGAAATGAAACTGATCGGCTATCTGGAGCAGTTTCAGTACTACCATCAGCTCTGGTTGGCGCAGGGGTTTATGCGCATGTTCAGCCATCTCATGCGGGAACAGCGGGTGACCGAGCGGTTACTGGCACTCCCGGACGGTGAACGGCGTATGACCAATACCCTGCACCTCAGCGAGCTGATTCATCAGCAGGAGCGTGATACTGAGGCCGGCATGGAGGCGCTGATCAACTGGCTGAGCCAGTTGCGGCAGGGAGAGCTGCCCGAGGATGAACAGCGTCAGCTGCGGCTTGAGAGTGATGACAACCTGGTTCAGATCGTCACCATCCACAAGAGCAAGGGCTTGCAGTATCCGGTGGTATTCTGTCCCTTTGTCTGGGATGGCGGCCTGCGCACGATTCGGCCGGGTGAGGCATGCCGTTTTCATGATTCCGGGCAACACGACCGGGCAGTACTGGATCTTGGTTCCCCACAGTGGCCGGAGGCCCGACAAGCAACCCAGGCCGAAATGCTGGCGGAGAGTCTGCGACTCTTGTATGTGGCGCTGACACGGGCCGAGCAGCGCTGCTACATCACCTGGGGCGAGGTGAACGGTGCTGATGCCTCTCCTCTTGCCTGGCTACTGCATCCCCCGCCATCACCCTTGGACAATGATCCGGTCGAGGCACTAGTGGCACAATTTCGCTCCCTGGACCAATCCCGACTGTTGGCGCGCCTGCAACAGTGGGCCGACCAGCAGCCCGGTCAGGTGCGCATTACCACCTGTGAGCTTGACCCGGCGGGCCCGGGGGAGGATGCCGCCTTGACCATTTTGGCCAGCCAGAAAAACCACGACGCAGCGGGTTTATGCGCACTACCCTTCACACGGCTACTGAGTCGTGGCGCTGCAGTGACGAGTTTCTCAGCCCTGACCGCCGGTAGTGATCATTTCGACCAACCGGATCACGACGAAATTCTTCCGCCGATTGAACTCCCGGTCGAACCCTCGACTATCCGCTCCCGCTTCAGCTTTCCCAAGGGCGCCAACCCCGGCAGCTGTCTGCATGCCATTTTCGAGCAGCTTGATTTCAATCGACACAGCCCTGAACAGTTGCGCAGGCTGGTACAGCAGCAGCTCACCAACTATGGGATTGATCCGCTATGGCGGGATGTGGCCTGTGAAATGGTCAATAATGTGCTGGATACCCCACTTGAGCCGGGCCGCACGCGATGCCTCAGGCGGCTTGGCAAGGCGCAATGCCTGGTGGAAATGGAGTTTAACTACCCGGTATCACGGCTGCATGCACAGCGGCTTGCCGAGCTGCTGCTCGAACAGGGTTTCGCGGTGTCGGACTCCCTGCTACAGGCGATTCACCGGCTCTCCTTTAGCGAGATCAAGGGGTACCTGAAGGGCTTTATCGATCTTATATTTGTCGACGATGGGCGCTATCATTTGCTCGATTACAAGTCCAACTGGCTGGGTGACCAGCCGGCAGATTACGCCCAGGCCAATCTCGCCTCCGCGATCGCGCGGGACGGCTACTTCCTGCAGTACCTACTCTATAGTGTGGCGCTGCACCGTTATCTCGTGCAGCGGGTTGCCGACTACGACTATGAGCGTCACTTCGGCTCTGTCTACTATCTGTTTCTGCGCGGCATGTCCCCGGCAACCGGGGCGGAGTACGGCGTTTTTCGGGATCGCCCGGCGAAACGGCTGATTGAGGCACTGGATCGCTACTTTGCCGGGATAGAGGTTCAGGCATGAGTCAGGCGCTGGATATCATCAGGGGATTGAACACGCAGGTTCAGTTGAACGATCTGGATCTCCATTTTGCCGCCTTGATTGGCCGACTGGCCGATGATCAACGTCTCGAGCTGCTGCTCGCAGCCGCCTTGACCAGCCACTGTACTGGAGCGGGTGATGTCTGTCTGCGGCTTGCAGAGTGGAGCGGTCGTACGGTCGATGGGGTGCAAGGCGAGATTCGACTGCCCGGCTGTGCGGACTGGATGCGCCTGCTGCGGGAATCTCCGGTTGTGGGTGCCCCCGGCGACTTTCGGCCGCTGATCCTGGACGGGGCAGGGCGCCTCTATTTGCAGCGTTATTGGGCGTATGAACAGCAACTGGCCGACCTGCTGTTGGATCGCAGTCTGAGAGATGTCGCGGCGGTGGATCCACAACGCCTGCGGCAGGGGCTGGCACTACTGTTTCCCCCACAACCTGAACTAGCGACTGACTGGCAGAAAATCGCCGCGGCTGTGGCGGTGCAGAAACGTCTTACGGTGATATCCGGGGGGCCGGGGACCGGCAAAACCAGCACGGTTGTGCGGATTCTGACGCTGTTGCAGCAACAGGCCGGTGACCGGCCGCTGGTGATCGCCCTGGCGGCGCCGACCGGAAAGGCCGCGGCCCGCCTGCAGGACTCCATTCAGAGGGCGCTGGAGCACCTGCCGGTTGCCGCCGAACTGATGAAAAATATACCGACGCAGGCAGTGACACTGCATAGGCTGATGGGCAGTCGGCAGGATTCCGTTCAATTCAGACATGACGCCGCCAATCCCCTGCCGGTGGATCTGCTGGTCATTGATGAGGCGTCGATGGTGGATGTGGCGCTGATGGCCAAGGTGGTAGCCGCCTTGCCGGCCGAGGCTCGCCTGATCCTGCTGGGTGATCGAAACCAGCTCGCCTCAGTTGAAGCTGGCGCGGTGTTGGGTGATATCTGTGGGGATAACCCCGCTTTCACCGCTGATTTCCAACAGCGGCTTGAACGGTTCACGGATCAGCTTCTGCCTGAAGATACGCCGGCGCATCATCTATTGGGCAACTCCGTGGTGCAACTGCGTCACAGCTACCGTTTTGGCGGACACAGCGGCATCGGGCAGCTTGCCGAGGCAGTGAACCGGGGTGAGGGAGAAACGGCGCGGCAACTGCTGGAACGAGAGGATCTGAACGATGTCCGGTTGTTGGTGAAACCGGACGATCCGGTGGCGTTTGCCGTATCCGCTTATCGCTTCTATTTGGAACGAATAGCTCGTGGTGCCAGGGTGGAAGAGGTGTTTGCCGCTTTCGACGGCTTTCGGGTTCTCTGTGCCTTGCGGGAGGGTCCTGCCGGTGTGGTCAGACTGAATCAGGAGATCCGGCATCGCCTCGAGATGGAAGGTCTGGTTGACCGTGGTGTGGTGTGGTACCCGGGGCGGCCGATACTGATCGCCCGAAATGACCACAATCTCAAACTCTATAACGGTGATGTCGGTATCCTGCTGGCGGATGACTCTGGGGAGATGCATGTCTGTTTCCAGACTCCAAGTGGAGTACGTCGGGTGAGCCCCGCACGACTGCCTCCCCATGAAACCGCCTTTGCCATGACGGTACATAAAAGTCAGGGCTCAGAGTTCGAGCAGGTTCTGCTGATTCTGCCGGAATGGGATAGCCCGTTGCTCACGCGTGAACTGATCTATACCGGACTCACCCGGAGTCGACGCGAATTTATCCTCTCGGACAGGCACGGAATGCTCGCCCCGGCTATTGCGCGGTGCACAAGAAGAGCCTCAGGATTGCGGGAGAAATTGTGGGGTGGGGAAGGGAAACCGTCGGCGCGACTGTGACAACAATCACTGTTACGGACAAATATATCCGGCTATCCGGTTATTTGTGAGTCTTATCACCGCAAAAAGAGTAAAAACTGTCTAAAAATCAACTAACAGATCCTGATTACTTGCCTTTTACTTTAATTCGGATAATACTCATGCGGCTATTTAAGAAAGTAATAACTTTCCGACAGAAGAAGAGGGGGGATAACCCGCTGAGTTCGGATTGGCGCGAAGGTCTTCAATGACTGTATCCAGAGCAATGGATCGGAGAATCCAGGTGGTTGAACATCAAGGGGCACAAGGTCAAGGGAATGGCTGTCTCTGAACTTGAATAAACGGGGATAGGGTTCAATGCACAATATCATGGTGCTCAACGCAAAAGGCGGCTGTGGGAAAACAACAATATCCACCACGCTGGCCTGCTATTTTGCCGGTCAGGGCTACAAGACAGCACTCATGGATTATGACCCACAGAACTCCAGCCACCACTGGCTGGATATGCGGAAACCCTCCCAGCCGCAAATCCATTCAATCGATGCCGCACGCTCTCGGACCGGAATGACCCGCACTTGGCAGCTCCATACCGGAGTGGGAACCGAGGTCGTGGTTATAGACACCCCGGCCGGTGTCACCGGTGGACAACTGGTAGAGCTGTTCAACAAAGCCGACACTATCCTGATTCCGGTAATGCCCAACATTATCGATTTACAGGCGGTTGAGGGTTTTCTTACCGAACTGATGCGGTTTGCCAAAAACCGACTCCATAGTAAGCGGATCGCCATGGTCATCAATCGGGTACGCTTCAAAACGGCGACATATGAGAAAATTGAAGCCCTGTCATCCAGGATGGGGATTCCGCTGATTGGTTCGTTGCGTGATACCCACAACTATGCCATTGCCATGGAGTCGGGCATGGGCATCTGCGAAATGAAGAACAGCGTTTCATCAAAAGACCGCAAACAGTGGCAGCCCATAATCAACTGGCTGCACGAAGCGATTCCCGGCAAGGAACCCGTGCAGGAGGCGAAGTTTGCCGAGCTGCAGGGCTGGCAGCCGGAAGTGAAAAGCGTCGCCCTTTCCTAATACCCCGCAACTCGATTTTTCTTGTGTCCGGATAATCGATTTCTGGCAGGTTTTTTCCAGTTAAATCAATACAGTATTTTTTTTACTGCCCTTATAAATATAAATTTGGGATAACCCATTCATCCATGTGGTAGGGTATGCCCTGAATTTATATATGGGTGCGATGCCGTTGCTCAATCGGCCAAGATTCTGATTCAGTGGAACCAGATTGGGATCATGACTGTACCGGAAGAGTATCCCGCTGATTTCTATAGCTACCCGATTGCGTGGTTTTATTGTAATCGGATACAAAAATATTTAACGATAAACTGTTCTAAGGAGATCTAGAGAGATGATCAAGCCTGTCGGATCCGATACCCTTCAGCCGCTTTTTGTCTATGACACTGATAAACACCATGCACTAATGCATGAGGCCGAGTCTCTGCCGTCGGTGATTATCAGCTCCCAGGCCGCAGGCAACGCGGTGATGCTGGGTGCTGGCTATTTCAATCCCCTGAAAGGTTACATGACCGTCGGTGACGCCATGGGCTGTGCCGAACACATGAAAATGTCCAACGGCAGTTTCTTCCCGGTTCCCGTACTCTGCTTGCTGGAGAGTGTGGATGAGCTCCGGGGCGCTGGGCGCATCGCACTGCGGGATCCGAATGTGGAAGGCAATCCGATACTCGCCGTCATGGACATCAATACCATCGAGCAGGTCTCGGATGAGCAGATGGAGACCATGACCCGTCGGGTGTACGGCACCACCGACCCGGAGCATCCTGGTGTGGCGGCGTTTAATAGCCAGGGCCGCTACGCAATCTCCGGTCCGATCCAGGTGTTGAACTTCAGCTATTTTCAGACGGATTTTCCGGATACCTTCCGTACCGCCGTTGAGATCCGCAATGAGATCCAGGAGCGCGGCTGGCAGAAAATTGTCGCCTTCCAGACCCGCAATCCGATGCATCGGGCGCATGAAGAGTTGTGCAAGATGGCCATGGATGCAGTCAAGGCCGATGGCGTGGTGATTCACATGCTGCTGGGCAAGCTGAAACCGGGCGATATCCCTGCACCGGTTCGGGACGCGGCGATTCGCAAGATGGCTGAGCTCTATTTCCCGCCCAACACCGTCTGCATCACCGGTTACGGTTTCGATATGCTGTATGCCGGTCCCCGTGAAGCGGTGCTGCACGCCTACTTCCGGCAGAACATGGGCGCAACCCACTTCATTATCGGTCGTGACCATGCCGGTGTGGGCGATTATTACGGTGCTTTCGATGCGCAGACCATCTTCGATACCGAGGTGCCGGCAGATGCTCTGGATATCGAGATCTTCAGGGCCGATCACACCGCCTATTCCAAGAAACTGAATCGGGTAGTGATGATGCGTGATGCCCCGGATCACAGCAAGGAAGACTTCGTGCTGCTCTCCGGTACCAAGGTACGAGAGATGCTGGGGCAGGGCATGGCACCGCCGCCTGAATTCTCCCGTCCGGAAGTGGCTGAGATCCTGATGAATTACTATCAGTCGCTGAATTGATGTTATGCCCCCTCTGGCGCATGCGCGCCGGAGGGGTATTCGCGCTCCCGTTTTTTGAACAGTCCCTCTCCGGATAATCTTCCCGATCTATCCCAACCCACCATTGACACTGATTAAACTTGCCTGATTTCAGGCAATGCCTGTCATTTTGAATCCATTGTTTATCGTCGATGAAGCCAGTTTTTGATATCTGCAGATGAGCCTGTCAGAACTCATAGTTATTCGACAGCATGTTATTTCAGCAGTTAAGATGCAGGTCATTTTGACTGGCAATAGCAAAAAAACAGTGGAGGAGCGCTTAGATGAAGATTGAAACAGTCGCGATACACGGGGGATTTGAACCGGATCCCACGACCAAGGCGGTAGCAGTGCCGATATATCAGACCACTTCGTACGCCTTTGATGATACCCAACACGGCGCCGATCTGTTTGATCTGAAAGTCCAGGGCAATATCTATACCCGCATTATGAACCCGACCACGGATGTGCTGGAAAAGCGGGTGGCGGCGATGGAGGGCGGCATCGGTGCATTGGGGCTGGCGTCCGGCATGGCGGCCATCACCAACACGATTTTTACCCTGTGTGAGGCCGGTGACAATATCGTTACCACCACCACCCTCTACGGTGGTACCTATAATCTGTTTGCCCACACCTTGCCGCAACTGGGGATTCAGGCCCGTTTTGCCGATCCCAGGGATGTTGACGCTATGGCGGCATTGATTGATGAGCGTACCAAGGTGGTATTCTGCGAGTCCATCGGCAATCCTGCCGGTAATGTGGTGGATATCGGGGCAATGGCGGATATGGCCCACGCCCACGGCGTGCCGCTGGTGGTGGATAATACCGTCCCGTCTCCCTATCTCTGTCGTCCGTTCGAGTATGGCGCGGATATCGTGGTGCACGCCTTGACCAAGTACATGGGCGGGCACGGCACGACCATCGGTGGGGTAATCGTGGATTCCGGGAATTTCCCCTGGGCCGAGCATGCGGATCGCTTTCCGCGCTTGAATCAGCCGGACGTCTCCTACCATGGCGTGGTCTATACCGAGGCCCTGGGGCCGGCCGCCTTTATTGGTCGGGCACGGGTGGTGCCGTTGCGCAATATGGGTGCGGCTATCTCTCCATTCAACAGCTTCCTGGTGCTGCAGGGTATCGAGACACTGCCGGTGAGGATGGATCGACATTGTGAAAATGCCCTGGCTGTCGCCAATTATCTGCAGTCCCATCCACAGGTTGAGTGGGTCCGGTACGCGGGACTGGAGGGAAGTCCCGACAAGCATCTGGTGGATAAATACATGGGAGGGAGAGCTTCCAGCATTCTCTCGTTCGGTATAACCGGAGGCAAGGAGGCGGGTGGGCGCTTTATCGATGCCCTGAAACTGGCGGTTCGTCTGGTGAACATCGGCGACGCCAAGACCCTGGCCTGTCATCCCGCGACCACGACCCATCGTCAGCTGAATCCGGACGAGTTGGCCAGGGCGGGGGTGAGTGAGGATTTGGTGAGACTCTCAATTGGAATTGAGCATATTGACGACATCATCGCCGATCTTGATCAGGCGCTTGCCGCCTCGCGTTGAGTCTGTGCAGGGGGGGGGCGGTCTTCGGACCGCCCACTCTGCTTCAATCGTGCCGACAGATCCGGTTCAGGCAGTTTACTCCTCAAGCCGCTTGATGTAGTCCGCCAGGATTTCCTCAGCCTTCTTTACCTGATCCAGGGTCATGGCAGAGGAGGCGGCCAGCTTGAATTTTTCCGCGTATTTATCCCCGCCGTGCTGTGCCATGCCAAACCAGATATAGGCCTTTGAATAGTCTTTTTCAGTGCCTACGCCGTAGAGATACATCCCGGCCAGCTTGCCGAATGCATCCACGTCACCCGCTTCCGCCGCCTGTTTATATTGCCTGTACGCTTCGGCATGGTCACCTTTGGCATAGGCTTCGAGACCCGCTTCAAGGTCGGCGTGGAGCGGTGTGGAAATGAGAGCCGCCAAGGCAGCAGCGAGGAACAATTTTCGATTCGGTTTCATGATGTCATCTTCAATGGTCAGAAGCGCTTATTCTAATGTAATCGGCCAGCGGTTAGAAGGCGGTGGAATGATCGGCTCGCCGGATGCTACAGCGACCGTTACCCGCCTTGTCAAGACGCAGTGGAAGAATGGCCAGGATGAGTAGGGGCGTGAATAACTTGGTTGGCTCTGAGGTTGTTTGTAGTCTGTCTATTTATTAAATAATCAAGTAGCAATATAGTTGCTTATTAAATATTTGGTGAAGCGCACGGCACGGCAAAAAAAAGAGCCCGCGGTGAGGCGGGCACAGTTTCTTAATCTGCCTTGTCCAGATGCACATCCATCTGCGGATATGGAATAGAGATGCCATTGTCATCAAAGGCCAGCTTGATCTGTTCGGTCAGATCAAATTTCACATTCCAGTAGTCTGCGCTCTTGACCCAGGGTCTGACATTGAAATTGACACTGCTGTCGGCCAGTTCCCCCACCGCAACCAGTGGCTCAGGTTCTTTTAGGACTCGCTCATCCGCACTCAGGATATCACTCAGGAGTTGCTTGGCCTTGCGAATATCGTCCTGGTAGCCAATGCCGAAAACCATATCGATACGCCGGGTCGCACGGGCGGAATAATTGGTGATGGTGCCGTTATAAATGGACCCGTTCGGCACAATGACTTCCCGATTATCACCGGTACGCATAATGGTGCTGAAAATACTGATGGTTTCCACCACGCCGGCAGTGCCGCCTGCCTCGACAAAATCCCCGGTTTTGAAGGGGCGAAAGATGATCAGCATGACCCCGGCGGCAAAGTTCTGCAATGAGTTCTGCATGGCCAGACCAACTGCCAGGCCGGCGGCACCCAGCAGGGCGATCAATGAGGTGGTGTCCACACCCAATTGATCCATGGCGGCAATGACAATAAACAGCAGCAGGACTGCATGAAGAATGGAGGTGACAAAATTGATCAGAATGACATCCATTTTGCTCTTGGCAAGCAGCTTTTTGACTACCTTAAGCAGGATATTAGCCACCCAACGACCGACAAAGAAGGTGGCCAGCGCCAGGAGGATATTGATGCCCCAGGGGATAACAAAGGTCGAAACCAGTTTTTCTAGATCCATGAATTCAGGCATGTCCGACTCCTAATTGACTTTATTTTTGATTGAATGGAAAGCCTACTTAATATAACAGACAAATGTCAGACTCAATCATCCGTAGATTGTAAATAAAGGTAAAATTCACAGCTCGCTATTTTCAGAGATCGATCTCTTCGACCAGCAGTTCCATCGCTCTGTCATCACTGTTCGTCGTGCGGGTGTTTTTCAATATGCCATGCCCATTCTCGACGGAATCTTGAGATACGCCGCCAATGCTGATCCATTCACCCAGCCTGCCGGATACGGTGGTGTGCGCCTGCTGGATCTCATAGTGGCTCTGGGTGTTGCCCGTGCGGTTCATTTGCGGACTAATTTCAAGTGTTACCACGGACCCATTGATCCTCGGAATTACATAAAATCCGCTGGAAACATTTTTATAGCGGGCTGTGGTCTGTTGATAGACTGTATTGTTGTTGATGATGGTGGTTTGCTCGGACACCGGTACTGACTGCCCGGTGGAGATAAAGGCAGGATAGCCTTCCAGTACCTGAAGGGTGTGCGTGGCATCCAGATGGCTTCTGGTTCTCGCCTCTTTCATTCGCAGTCGTATGCCACCGTTTTGTGGCTGGCCGACAATTACCTTGGCACGTTTGCCAATCATGGTATTCATATCCGCTTCCACCGCCCGCTGTGATTGGTGTTCGCCTGCCGACTGTCTGACAGATATCTGTAACTTTTTCGGCGGTTGGTCAAGGCGCTGAAGAATCTTCTTTATCTCCACCAGATTGTCTGGTGAAGTGCGGATAATCAATTGATCATTCATCCCGGCAATTGAACCGTCATTATCTATGAAGGGTTGGAGTATCGGGATAATCTCCGCCACGGGCCGGCTCTTCAGTTGAATAATCTCCAGTGGATAGTCGGCTGCGGATTGAGCGCAAAAGATTAGAAGAATCAGCAGGAGTAATGACTGCTTCATGATTGTATCCTCGGGATTAGAGATAGAGTCTGCGCAGGCTGCTTTCCTGTTCACTCCGTTCCCACACTTCGGTAAAAAAATCCGTTAATAGTCTGGATTCAATCGGATGACAGAAGTTTGCTTCACCTTCATAGCGCCCGGCTGCCCGGCGTCTGATATAGCCGATTCCGTCAGCAATGATAAAATTTTCCGGATGATCAATATAGTCGGCGTGCGGTCGCCTGATCTCTATTTTACTGGTGAGTCTGCGCGACAGATCGATTAACCGGTGCCCTTCCCGGCGCGCCCGTTCACTGTCCTGGAGCAGGATGCGAATGCCGATGCCCCTGCATTCGATGGCGAGCCGCTTCACCGCATCGAGGAACCGGGTCTGGTCGTAGATGGGCTTATCCAGATCAAAGGTGAAGATGTCGAGATGGTATTTCGCTTGCTGGGCGATGCTCTCGCTTGCCTGTCTGAACGGCTCGCGGCCCCGCAGGATCATTCGCTCTCTGCTTTCCCCCAGCACCAGGGAGTCAATGGTTATTTCCGTTGGGCTGTTCATGGTGACTCCTGTCGGACGTTGAGTTGTCTTTCGTCCCGTTCCATTCGTTGGTGAGGTATGCCGGCCTCCATAAATACTTCACCGACAGGGTGAAAGCCATGCCGGAGATAGAACGGAATTGCCTGCTTCTGGGCATTCAGAAAAAGTGCTTTCAGTTCATGGTTCCGGGCAAGCTCAATCAATTGAGCCAGCAGTGCACTGCCAACCCCCCGGTTGCGCCAGTCTGACAACACAGCCATTCGGCCGATTTGGCCTGATCCGGTGACACGGCCGGTACCGATGCCGTTGCCCTCACTATCTGTGGCGATGGCATGCAGGGCGGATTCGTCCTGGTCATCCCACTCCAGTGCTTTTGGTACCTGCTGTTCAATAATGAATACCGATTCCCGGATGGCGCGCAGAATGGTTTTGCTCTCTGGCCAGTGAGCCTGGCTAACCGTAAAGTCCTGGGTTGGCATCTGAACTTCCCGCTGAATTGATAAACTATTTTTACAGTATAGAGGAGGTCTTGGTTAAGCTGAATTCATGAATGCCGTATAAGCTCAAGTTTCGCTGGAAATGGCCGATGGATGCCTTAAGGGCGGCTAGTCGATGGGTGTTACTTTTTATCTCGGCCCAAGTGAAGATTAACGACAACGGCCCGGGTAAGGATTTGCGGGAGGGTGGCCGTTGTCATCAATCGTCGGGTTCAATAATGGCTGAGTGTGGTGTTGTCAGTTGTGTTGATGTTCACAAAACATGCGGTCCGTTTTTCCGCTGTCAACAGAGAGATATGATTTGTGTGCTTGGCACGGTAAAAGTGGAATCTGTGTAGCAGCTCGCCTTTGCTGAGTTGATATTGCCATCCTGGCTATGCCTGGAAGCTATCCTGGATCGCACGGACAGTCTATGATTGAATCAATACCGCCGCTAATAGACAGGGAAGCATCAACATAACGCTTGTCGGTTATCTGCTGAAGGGGAGAACGGTTGGAAACAATATTGCGACATGGAATCAGGGCGATGGTCTTGGCGGGACTGCTGTTTTGCTCTGTCTCGGCGGTTGCGGATATCTACAAGTATGAGGATCGCAACGGCAAACTCCATTTCACCGACCGTCCCATGAAGGGGAGTGGTTATCGACTGTTATGGCACTCGCCAACACGGCAGAAAAAATCTACCAGCTCGAGAATTGATCTTGCATCAAGCGACAGGAATCGCCACCTCTATTCTCCCATGATCGAGGAGATTGCCAAAAAAGTCCGGCTTAAAGCGGCCCTGCTACATGCCGTCATCAAGGCGGAATCCGCCTATGATCCACGGGCGCTTTCGCGTACGGGTGCCAAGGGATTGATGCAATTGATGCCGGATACTGCAAAGCGTTACGGCGTGTATGACAGTTGGGACCCCAGGTCCAACTTGACTGGGGGAGCTACCTATCTACGTGATCTGTTGATTATGTTTAATAATGATTTGCGGTTGGCTCTGGCAGCTTACAATGCGGGAGAGAACGCGGTGAAGCGGTTTGGCAACAGCATACCACCTTATCCGGAAACCGAGGCCTATGTTGTTCGGGTACTTGATCTCTACAGGGAAAATCAGTCGTCTGGCCAATTTGCCGCCCTCGAATAATCCGCAGCTTGGGTTTACTCCCGCCAGTCACCAATTAATGCACTGATGACTGCTTTGTCACTGTCTGATATATCGATAATATGAAAGCCTATCCAGCGTTGGTTTGATCCTTCCACCTCCTGAACCCACAGGCTCTCCGCACCGAGTTGTATGGTATGTGAATCTGCCGCTCCCGGAGAAAAGACCACCTTAAACTGGAATACATAATTTTCCGGCAATGATTTTTCGGAAATCATCATAAATCCGCTGACGGAGATATTTACCAGAGTTCCGATCACTTCATTCGACTCAGCATCAAGGATATCAATCCTGGCGTCACAGATTTTTCTTGGGTTGGAGCGTTTATCGGACATTACCGTTTTCCTTGTTTGAGCCTAACCGGCGGGATTCAGGCCAATTGATTTTTGCAGAATGGCATGTATGGTCTTCAGTGCCTGACTGACAAAAGGTATACCAGTGGACTTTATAATACTTGCCTTACCGGCGCAGAGCTGTTTTGCCAGCTCATCGGAGGGCGTGATGTAAGCCTGGATGCCAAATCGGTCGACAAACATGTACTTGCGGGTGATAGGGCTGAACCAGGAGAGTTTCAGACGACGCAGTTTATGATTGTCATCGATCAGCTCGAACCAGGTGCCAAATTTAATATCCCGCAATTTAAGCAGCATCTGCCTCTCCGCCTCCGTTGGCTCATCCTTGGCCGGATGTGCCGGCGTGCTTTTTGCCTTGCTCGCTATGGGCTTGATGATTGGTTGGGATATTTCGACCGCCTCATCAGTCTTTTCCCTGGCTCGGGGAACGGCTGGTTGTTCTTTGACTACCGAGTCCAGCAGTTTGAACAGGGCGTTGCTATCAGGATGATGATAGTTGCCCAGAGAGTCCAGTCCAGACTTGATGTGCTGTATCAGGCTGGCCTGGTTTTTTATCAGCCACTCTCTTGCTTTCGGATTGTGTCTCGCATCAATTACTTTGACCAGGCTATCGATGACCACCAGGGCGGAAGACCACTCCTTGCTTGATTCCACTTCAGGGTCCCGTAATAGCATCAGAATCATCCGGTCCAGCCAGGCGTGATTTAGAAAACGCTCCAGTACCGGGTGCAGGCTGCGTCCCTTAATCCTTTCGTTGATCACCTCCCTGGCCTGCTGCCTGGCGGACTCCAATCGCTCACGTCCCTTGGCAGCCTCCTGATTCCGTTCCTCGAGTATCTTGGCCCGGGACTCCAGTTCATTGGCCTGTTTTTCGAGTTTGTAGAACATTTCGTCGAAGATCGATAGCTCGCTCTTGAATTCAGTCAGGATGGTTTTGACAATCTCCTGCATCGGGTAGTAGATGCCGCGCCGCAAGTCATCCTCATCGATCCAGAGTTTGCCGGCGTCGACCATCAGGTTCAGCAGCTTTCTGGCGATGTGTTCTTCATCCGTAATAAACGTACGATCCAGAATGGCGATTTTCAGGTAGGGGGTGTGCAGATGGCTGATCAGGGCCTTGGCAATATTGGCTAGCCCCTCTTCGTTTAACACCTGCTCAAATAGCATGCCGACCAGTTCAATGGTATCCAGATCGGCGGTGGGAATAGTGTCTTTGTTTAGATCATTTAGTACTTTATTTCTTTCTGATTCCAGGGTTTTCCGTACATTCTGGATCAGGTTGGTATCCAGTTCGATGGATTGGGGTATGCCTTCGTCACTTTCCGGGTTTGGAAGATAGTCCGCCTGGGCTCGTGGCTGAATCTGTTCGATCGCCTGAACAATGGCGGGGGCACTCCTCAGTTGAGCCGTATTCCCGCCAGGTGCAAACTCAGGATGGTTACAGTAGTCCGGATCCGCAGCTCTTCTGGCGGTTAACAGATCATGGATTGATCGAAACAGCTCTTCACCCAGCGCAATGTTGCTCCCCGGAGTTGCCCCTTGCTGGATATGGGATGGAGTCGGTTGCCTGGCTTCGAATTGCCCGGGGTGGGTTGATTCGGGCTGTTCCATCATGTTGCTGGTTTGATTATTTGCCTCCTTGGAAGGCCTCGGAATAATCGAACTGAGTTTGAGGTTGGGGAAAATTCCTGCCTCGATCAGCGTGTCATTCAGGCTTTTATAGATGCTGCCGGCATCCCCCAGGACAAATTTCCCAAACAGAAAATAGATAATCAGCAGGATCTGCTTATCAACATCCAGCACCTCTGCAGCCTGTTGAAAAGAGATTGCGGTGTGGGCAGGGCAGGCGGGTATGTCGTCTTCAGCCAGCTTTCTACCACCACGTAGCACTGCCATCCGTTTGCCCAAGGCATACAGTTCCTGGTAGCAGTTGGACTGGGTTTTGGAAATCATGCTTTGAATCGCGATGTGCTTCTCCAGCGCATCGTTATCGATCACTTCCAGTTCAATTTCAGTTGATTCTTCAACCGGTGAGTTGGGATAGGTGATCGGTTTTCCGAGAGTGAATGCCTTGAATCCCTGTTCGATGGACTCTCTGAAATCATGCTCGATGACATCCCTGAGTGACAGGACGTGATTAATGGCCTCAAAAAATCGTGCTTGTGATGCGTTGGTTTCCGCCTTTTTGGCAAAATCCAGAAAAACCGGCTCAATCTGTTCAAAAAGCTCATTAAGCTGGGTGGTGAGATAGACCATCACCATATCTCGACACTCATTCAGGATCTGTTGATGTTTTTTTCCTGATGGAGTGGCTTGAGGTTTTTGGGACAACTCTTCCATATATGACTTCCTTGACTCCTTATTGCATGGCGGCATGCGCTTATAGGGATAGCGGCCAGGTCATGGAGTGCTTTAGTTATAACGTCCGCTGCCCATCTTTACCCAGTTTCCTTTTTTTTGGCAAGGAAACGGGTAAAAAGAGTATGGGAGATTATTTCCAATAGCGTGCTTGGGAAGACTCTGTGCCCTTGTTGGGGAAGGGCGCGCATCAAGCTCCAGGTAAAACGGTTATTCTTTTAAATTCAATTGGATAGTAAGTCTGTTTGTGAGTACATGATTCGCACTTTGGCCAGTGCGGCATGGGATAAAATTAATAGGATTTTATGTTCAGGTACGGTTCAGGAAACACGTCTTATCCTGTGATCAACGGTGAGGGATTGGACTCTCACCCCTGATGACAAAAGGAAGCAATCATGAAAAAAAGAACCGTTATTCTGGCGCTGAGCATTATTGCGGCTCCCGGTATGCTGTTGGCGGACAATGGTTTTCTGGACAAGGCGCGGGTAATCAGCAGTCAGCCGCTCTATGAGATCGTGCGGGTCAATCAGCCGGAGGAACGCTGTTGGAATGAACGTGTCCGCCATCGTGGCGACTCACGCAGTGATTCCTACACACCGACTATCGCTGGTGCCATTGTTGGTGGCGTAGTCGGTAATCAGTTCGGTAAAGGTCGAGGTAAGGACGCCATGACCGTGGCAGGCGTACTGTTAGGAGGTTCAATCGGTAATGACCTGGGTAAAAAACCGACACACGGATATGTCACTAGTGAGCGGCGCTGTGAACTGGTGGATAGCTATCGGGAACATGAGGAATTGGTCGGTTATGATGTAAAATACAAGTATAAAGGTAAGGTGTTCCATACCCGTACGGACAGGGAGCCGGGAAAATTCATCGATGTACAGGTGTCAGTAACCCCTGCCGGTGGTTACAACCATGGTTTTCGGGGGTATGACTGAAAGTCTGAATATTAACCGTCCCGTTGGGAGGATTGTATGGTTTTGAAGCGTCGGTGCCGAATCATGGCGGGGCTACTGCTGGCCGGTTTGGTAGTGAGTCTGCCGTTGGCGGCCCAGCAGTATAACCCTTCGGGAAACAGAGCCTACAGCAGGGATGAGTATAAGGGAGGGAATGGCGTTGATCTGGATTCGGCAGTGGAAAGGATTCGAAAAAAGACCGGTGGGCGAGTATTGCATGCGGAAACCATGAATAACCAGGGCAACCGGGAACACCGGGTGAGGATTATTACCGACCGGGGTGAAGTGAAACGCTATCGGGTTGACGCTGGTTCCGGAGCGGAGGTGTCGCCCGGTAAGCGGCGGCGCTGAAGGGTCGCCATGCGAATACTGGTCGTCGAAGATGAAGCTAACCTGAGACATCAGCTGCAACAACGGCTGGTTACCGAGGGATATTCGGTGGATGTGGCGAAGGATGGCGAAGAGGGGCGTTTTTTTGGCGAGGAATACCCCTTCGATCTGGCCGTTATTGATCTGGGACTTCCCAAGCTCTCGGGCATCGAACTGATACGGGGTCTGCGCCGGAAACAGATAAGTTTTCCGATTCTGATCCTCACCGCGCGGGATAACTGGCAGGACAAGGTTGAAGGACTGGAGGTCGGCGCCGATGATTATCTGGTGAAACCCTTCAATATGCAGGAGCTGCTGGCACGCCTCAATGCGCTGTTGCGACGCTCGGCCGGATTTTCTTCGCCACAGATTGCGTGGGGGCCGATCGAAATCAATACCCTGCACCAGATTGCCACCCTGGATGGCCAGGAGGTGGCATTGACCGCCTATGAATACAAGGTGCTGGAATATCTGATGCTGCATGCGGGCAAGGTGGTCTCCAAGAGTGAGCTGACTGAACATATTTATGATCAGGATTTTGACCGCGACTCCAATGTACTTGAGGTGTTTATTCGCCGGCTGAGAAAAAAGTTCGATCCGGACGGTGATTTGCAACCTATTGAAACTTTGCGTGGCCGGGGTTATCGCTTTGCCCGGAAACAACCCACCACCTGATGCGATCGATCCATAGCAGACTGTTGCTGGCGGCCTCCGTGGTGCTTGCTGCATTTCTGGGTCTGGGGGCTGTCGCCCTGGATCGTGCCTTCAGGGACAGCGCGGAGAATGCACTGCAAACCCAACTGATGAGTCAGATCTATGCCCTGCTCGGGGCCGCGGATACGGATGCGCAGGGACGGATGCGACTACCGGAAACACTGCCCGATCCGCGCTTTTCCAATCCCGCATCCGGACTTTATGCCCAGGTCAGTGGTGAAAAGGGTGAATATCAGTGGCACTCCCCGTCGGCGGTAGGACGCAGGCTGCCTATGCCTGGCGGTATAGCATCCGGACAGCCGCATTTTGTCTATCTGCCGGCCGATGAGCCGCTCTATCTACTCGCCTACTCCCTGCTCTGGGAGGATGATGCAGGCGCCGAGATTGCCTATCTTTTTGTTGTCGCAGAAAGCGCATTCGGACTGCAGGAGCGGGTCGCCGCCTTCAGAAAGACCATACTGATCTGGTTGGGTGGTGCCGCGATCATTCTTTTGCTGGTGCAGGGCGTGGTGTTGCGCTGGGGGCTTAAGCCGTTGCGTGAGGTGGCACTGGATCTGCGCATGATTGAATCGGGTACGCGGGAACGGCTGGAAGGGGCGTATCCCCGAGAGTTGCGCCGATTGACGGATGGGATCAATTCCATGATCCAGCATGGCGAGACCAGTCGGGATCGCTACAGGAACAGTCTGGGTGACCTCGCTCATAGCCTCAAGACGCCGTTGGCGGTACTGCAGGGAGCCGCCGAGGGAGGGGATGCGCGATTACTTCGGGAAGCGGTCTCCGAACAGGTTCCGCGAATGAATGACATTGTGCAGTATCAGCTGAAATCGGCTGCTGCGGCCGGGCGAGGTGCCGGTCTTACACACAAGACACTGTTGCGCCCCATAATAGACCGGTTGGTCAGTACCTTGCAGAAAGTGTACCGGGACAAGGGGATCAACTGTCTCTGTGAGGTGGCTGACGATGTTCTATTTCCGGGCGAGCAGGGTGATCTGCTGGAATGCCTGGGAAATATCCTGGAAAACGCCTTCAAATATGCCAACACTACCGTAGCTATCTTCCTGGAGTCGGACACTGAGCGGTTGCCGGCAAAGGGTGTGCGCCTCTGTGTTGCTGATGATGGTCCGGGTATCCCTTTTGAGGTGAGAGAGCGGGTGCTGCGCAGGGGAGAGCGTGGGGATCAGCAAATGCCCGGGCAGGGGATAGGGCTTTCCGTCGCCAGTGGAATTGTGCGCCTTTACGGAGGCGATCTTGAGATCGGTGAGAGTGATCTGGGTGGTGCCAGGATCGCTATCTGGATGCCAGGCCGGCCTGAAACGTACTAAGTTGATCTAAAGTAATAAAAAAAACACTAAAGCCATTGATTTGCCAGCCGTTATATTAGAATGTACACGGAGTCGGACAGTGTCTGTTCTGTCCGAGACTTGGATGGGGTTGAAAACTTGATGTTTTTTACTAAAAAGAGAGCGCAGGCGACGCTCCAGGTGGGGGTGGGATTTCATTCCGACGGCCTCTCTTTGGTCTCGATCAATCAGGTCGCGGGACAGCACCGACTGGAAAACTGTAATTTCTATACAACCGGCACGGATGCCGAAGTTGAGCTCTCACACGCGGTCAAGGCACAGGGATTGCGCGGTGCCCCTGTGGTGGCTGTGCTACCGCCGAATTCCTATTCCCTTTTCCAGGTGGAAACTCCCGAGGTTGAACATGAAGAGCTGAAAAGCGCTATCCGCTGGCGGATCAAGGATCTGTTGGATTATCACATTGATGACGCGGTGCTGGATATTTTTGACCTCCCGGTCTCACAGCGCCGTAGCGGCCCGCGAATGATGTATGTGGTGGTGGTGAAGCGCAGCCTGATTCAGCAGTACGTTGACAAGCTGGAGTCACTTGGACTGGAAATCGTGGCTATCGATATCACCGAACTGGCGCTGCGAAATGTGCTTGCGGCCACCGGGGGCGCGGAGGGTTTCCAGGCGCTGCTCTATCTGCCCCCCCGTTATGGACTGATTGAGATTGTACAGGGCGATACGCTCTATCTGAATCGGCGGATCGAGATCAGTGGTAGTGACCTGGAGGAGCAGGGCGGTTTTGGGTTGCAGGAACAGCTTGATTCGCTGGTACTTGAACTACAGCGTTCGCTGGATTATCACGAAAGCCAGTTCGGACTTGGGGCGGTGCCGACGATCTCCGTGATCGCGCCCGAATCCAGGAAACACCAGTTGCAGGCTCTTGCGGATGAAAGTCTGGCAGCAAAAGTCAGACTGTTCGATCTGACGGGATTTCTCGATGGCCTGGATACAGTTGACCCGGCCGTTCTCTATCGTTGTCTGCCTGCCGTCGGCGCGGCCCTGAGGAGTGACTGAGGTATGCGTAGGCAGCAGATCAATCTATACCAGCCCGTTTTTCGCAAGCAGCCGGTATCCTTTTCATTCAACATGCTGCTGATACTGATGCTGTTATCAATTCTGACCATGGCAGGGCTCTATGGTCTGGGTGAGTGGCAAAGCGCCCGGTTGGCTGAGCAGCTTGGTGCATCCCAGGCTCAGCGCGACAAGCTGGAGGAGAGCGTGGAGCGGATAGCCGGGCAGCTTCCCAAGCCGGCCGTGAACAAGCTGCTGGAGAGTGAGCTGCAGCAGCTGATAAACAAGCGCAAGAGTGGGTTCGCACTACTGAATACGCTGAAGTCCAGGGTTGCCGCCAACCGGGATGGTTTTTCGGGTATCTTCGAGGGGCTCGCACGTCACTCGTTTCCTGAACTCTGGTTTACCCATGTCGCCATCACTGAGGCCGGAAAATCTCTTACTTTGAAAGGGAAGTCGCTGAAGCCTGAGTGGGTGCCGCTGTTGTTAAAGAATCTGTACCAGGAGCCGGCATTTTCCGGTAGAAGTTTTCAGATTGTTGAGCTTGTGCGGCAGGATGAGTTTTCCCCGGCACTGGATTTTAATCTGATGACCGTCGGCAGGAGTGATGGGCCATGAGTGCGCTGTCGGAAAAAATACGCGCCCTGCCGAACCGCTTTGACGCACTCAGTGGGCGGGAGCGGGTGATGATACTGGTACTGGTGCTGGCGATACTGGTTGGCGCCTGGTTTAACCTGCTCTGGTATCCGCAGAGCGTGCTTCAGGGGCAAATAAAAAATAACATCGAGGAGATAGATGGCCAGATTGAATTGCTGGACACCCAACTGGGTGGTCTGGTCAAGCAGGCGGAACGCGATCCCAATGAGAAAATAAATCAGGAGCTGGAGCAGCTGAAACGGTTGATCGCCGAGATGGAAGGACAGATCAAGGGAACCACAGCGGCGCTGATCGAGCCCCGGGAGATGGCGCAATTGTTGGAGCAGATTCTCTTGAGTAACGACGCGCTGCAACTGGTGCGGTTAAGTACACTGAAAACTGAGCCGCTGATGGGGAGCCAGAAGGCGGACGCCGAGAAGCCTGATGCTCCTGTTATTGATGATCCCGCCAGGGTAGCCGAGAAAAATATCTACCGGCACGCCTTTGTTATCGAATTTGAGGGGAGCTATCTGGCGGTGCTCAATTATCTGAAAGCCCTGGAGGCCTTACCGGGACGGTTTTTCTGGGACGGCATCGAACTGGAGGTTGCCGACTATCCCACCGCCCGGGTAAGGCTGCAGCTGCACACCTTGAGTCTGTCGGAGGGGTGGATAGGTGTCTGAACTCATACGATATGCGCTACTGGGCGCACTGCTGCTTATCTTGACCCCGGTTTGGGGAGAATTGCGTGATCCGCTGGAACCCTACGGTTTTCGGCAGACGCATACTGGTGGGTCGCCAGAGACAATGGCGTCGATGTTCGATGCGAATTCCATACGACTTTCAGGTATATTCATCGGGCCGGATGGTAATAGCGCCGTGATCAATGGACGCCGCCTGCGAATCGGTGATCAGATCGCGGGCGCGCAGCTTGTCGCTATAGAACCCCAGCTGGTCGAACTCGATCTTGAGGGGGATAGAATCAAAATTGAACTGCTGCCGATTATCGTAAAAACACCGGCAAAGGATTTATCCGGAGGGGGAGAATGAGTCTGTTTCGTTGTGTGATCCGATCACCTTTGTTGGTCTTGTCCCTGTTGCTGCTAAGCGGCTGTCAGAGCATGGCTCCCAAAGATGGCGGCACCATGGAGAAAATTCAGGACGACCTGAAGACGCCTCCGCCATCCGAGGCCAAACCCGTATCTCTGCCACCTCCAGCGGTTGCGGCGGCATTGTTGCCGCCGGTCGATATGCAACTGCCCAGAGCCGGCAAACGCGCCCAGGAGGCGCGTTTCGATGTCAATGTCAGTGAAGTGCCGGTGCGCGCCTTCCTGATGGGACTGGTGGAAGGCACTCCGTATAATATGGTCGTGCATCCGCAGGTGGAAGGCAGTCTCTCGCTGAGCCTGAAGCAGGTGACCATTCCTGATGTCATGGAGATGCTCAGGGATGTGTATGGTTATGAATACCAGCGGGTGCGCAGCGGGTTCCATGTGCTGCCGGCACGGCTGCAGTCGCGCATCTTTCAGGTCAACTATCTCAATCTGAAACGTACCGGCAGTTCCCAGACGCGGGTAAGTTCCGGTCAGGTAACCGGGGGTGGCAGCGACGGTGAGGAGTCGGGTTCCGGCAGTTCATCCAGCGGCGTTACCTCCGGCAGCGAGATCAATACCACCTCCGAGGCGGACTTCTGGACCGAGCTCTCGGGTGCGATTCAATCCATCGTCGGCAGTGGAACTGATCGCTCGGTGGTGGTTTCGCCCCAGTCCGGCCTGGTGGTGGTGCGTGCCATGCCCCATGAGTTACGTGAGGTCGAGGCCTTTCTGGAAACCACCAACGAGGCGATGCACCGGCAGGTGATCCTGGAGGCCAAGGTAATCGAAGTGGAGCTGAACGACGGCTACCAGGCGGGTATCAACTGGGCCAAGATGATGACGGTGGACGGTAAAAAGTTCAGTTTTGGGCAGACCGGTGGCTCGTCACTGTTTACCAATCCGGATAAGGCCGGGGTGGAGTTGCCGCAGGGCGGGATCAGTTCGCCAACCGAGGCCTCTCCCGTCAGCTTTACCAGTTTCTCCGCCTTTGGCGGTCTGTTTGGCGCCGCGCTCAATACCGGCAGTTTCATGGCATTCATCGAGCTGTTGGAGTCGCAGGGAAATGTCCAGGTGCTGTCCAGCCCGCGCATCTCGACTCTGAACAACCAGAAGGCGGTAATTAAGGTTGGTAGTGATGAATTCTTTGTCACCGATGTCTCCAGCACCACCACCACCGGTACCGCGACCACCACTACGCCGGATATCACCCTGACCCCCTTCTTCTCCGGTATTGCGCTCGATGTGACACCGCAGATTGATCGCCAGGGCCGGGTGACCCTGCATATCCACCCTTCGGTCAGCCAGGTTACCGATCAGCAGAAGGTGATCCAGGTGGGTAACGAGACACAGAACCTGCCGCTGGCCAAGAGCACGGTGCGTGAATCGGACAGCCTGGTCTATGCCGAGAGTGGTCAGCTGGTGGTGATTGGGGGATTGATGCAGGATACCCGTGGCGAAGAGGTGGCATCGACGCCGGTCCTGGGCGACCTGCCGCTGCTGGGACAGCTGTTCCGGCACACACGACAGGCGGCGAAAAAGAGCGAACTGGTGATCGTATTGCGGCCCACCGTGGTGGAGAGTACGGAGACCTGGCGGGCGCGGGTATCGGATGCGGCGGATCGCTTCCGGCAACTGGATCGCGGTTTTCACTACGGCAGTCAGCCCGAGGTGTTCGGTAATCTTGGTGAAAAGACCGAGTGAGTCATGTACGAGACGCACTTTGGACTCAAAGAATCCCCCTTTAGTCTGACGCCGGACACGGATTACTACTTCTCCTACGCGGACCACCAGGAGGCGCTGAATGTCCTGCTGGTGGCACTGCGCATGGGGGAAGGGTTTTTAAAAATAACCGGTGAAGTGGGTACCGGTAAAACCCTGATCTGCCGCAAACTGCTCAATACCCTTTCCGATGAAGGGATGGTGACCGCTTATATTCCCAATCCCTACCTGACGCCGTCAGCGCTTCGCTACTCCCTGGCGGAAGAGCTGGGGGTTGAATATCCAATGAATATAGGCGGACACCGTGCCCTGCAACTCATCTACAACCGGTTGATCACTCTCAAGGCGGAGGGGCGGCAGGTGATCCTGCTGCTGGATGAGGCCCAGGCGCTGCCGGAAGAGACGCTGGAGGCGATCCGCTTGCTGACCAACCTGGAGACGGAGAAGAGCAAGCTGCTTCAGGTGGTGCTGTTCGGTCAGCCGGAGCTGGATGAGCATCTTGAGCGCCCCTCGGTCCGGCAACTGAAGCAGCGGATCACCTTCTCCCACGCCATCCATGCACTGAATCCCGAGGGATGTCGCGGCTATATCCAGCATCGCACCCGGGTTGCCGGCCATCAGGGCAATACCCTGTTTAACGACAAGGCACTGGAGTGGCTCTATCGAGGTAGCCGGGGCATTCCCCGACTGATCAATATCCTGGCCCATAAGTCGATGCTGGCCGCCTATGGCGAGGGCAAGGGTCGTGTGGATAAGGTCCATGTCCGACGGGCCATCGATGATACCGAAGGGGCAGCGTTACGGCATAACAGCCTGGTGCGCTTCTGGCAGTCACTCTTCGGTCGTCAGGCGCTGGCGACCATGCGGGGTAGAGGGTGAGCCTGATCAATCAGATGCTGCGCGACCTGGACCGTCGGGAGGCCGCGGAGGGTCCACGACAAGTGGTTACCCCTGCGCCGGTGTCGTCTCGTCCTGTGAGTGGTCGACGCGGGTATCTCATCTTCTGGCTTCTGCCGATCATTGTTGCACTGCTGGTTGCGATCTATTTTCAGCCCCGTATGGCTTGGCTATTCGGTTCCGTCTCCGAAGGTCCTGCCGGTGCCAGTCAAAAACAATCCGACGAGCGGACCGTGTTAGCCATTCACCAGGAAACCGTACCCTCTGGCAGTGTGGAAACTACGGAGCAACCCGTCGCCACTGGCCCCGCAATGACACCGGGAGTGGCGGGTACCACCAGGCCGTCGCCGGAGGAATTGAACGCAAGGCAGATTTTGCCTGAATCAGTCGAGGATATGACCATCACCACCCATGAGCCCGCCGATACCGAAGTGGAGGTGATTGAGTCCAATCCACTGGATACGCCGTTATCCAGGGATATTGTCCGTGAGCGGATAAAAGATCACTCCGCCCGGCAGGCGGTAGAGGACAGGCCGGCTACCAAGCCTGAGTTGTCGGCGGATACAGCGGTAGCTGCCTGGCCGAATGAGCGGCAGGACCCCGTTGTGAAGGAGGCGATTGTCAAACCCAACGGGATTAAACCGGTAAGTGTCCCGGTGGAACAGCCACTGGTCAGGGTGCAAAAGGTCGCGCCAAAAACAGTGCGGGAATCAGCGGCTAATGTCTATGCCACTGCCCTGATGCACCTGGAAGAGGGGCATTTGCGGGAGGCGGAAGCAGCACTACGTCACTGCCTCACGCTGGATCGCGCGCACACCGAGGCGCGTCGGCTACTGGTGATGCTGTTGCTGAAAGACGGGGAGCGTAAAGAGGCTGCCGCCCTGTTGGACGCAGGGCTCAACATCGTCCCGGATGCGATATCCCTGGGCGCTTTACGTGCCAGGCTGCTGATAGAGGATGGCGATCTTTCCAGGGCCGTCAGATTACTTGAACAGCAACGTTCCGTTGCAGGCGACGAAATTGAGCTGCTGTCGCTGCTCGGTTCCGCCTATCAGCAGACCAGCCAATTTCCCGATGCGATTGGGATTTACCGACGAATAATCGAACAGCAACCGGACAATGCCCGTGCCGTTGCCGGCCTGGCCATTGCGCTGGATGCCACGGGTGACCATGGAGAAGCGTTGCCGGTCTATCGGGAGGCGCTGGCCCTTGATGCGTTGCCTGCGGAAGTCAGTGAATATGCCCGCAAGCGGGTCTCGGCATTATCGGTGGAGCGATAACAGCATGGTGGATGAAGTGGAAACAAACCCGACAGACGTCACGCGCAGCCGTAAGCGGATTCGTATTGGTGATCTGCTGGTTGAGAACAGGGTGATCTCGGAAGGTCAGCTACAGGCCGCACTGACGGAGCAGAAACGATCCGGACATAAACTGGGACATACTCTGATTGAGCTGGGCTTTATCGATGAGCAACGGTTGCTCGACTTTCTCTCCCAGCAGTTGCAGATTCCCTATATCGATCTGACCAGCTATCCGCTCCAGCCTGAAGTGGTGAAGAGCATCCAGGAGACCCTGGCGCGGCGTTATCGGGTGATTGTGCTGGAAAACCGCGACAAGGATGTACTGGTGGGTATGGCGGATCCAACGGATCTGTTTGCCTATGATGAACTGGGGCATGTTCTGAAGAAGCGGGTACGCCAGGCGGTGGTACGGGAGAGTGATCTGCTGGAGGCGCTGGATCGCATGTACCGGCGTTCGGAAGAACTAACCTCGCTCGCCGGTGAGCTGCATGAGGATCTGACCCAGGGGGATTTTGATCTTGGCCAGCTGATGCAGACGGTAGAGGCCGGAGATGCCCCGGTGATTCGCCTGTTGCAGACGCTGTTCGAGGATGCACTGCAGGCCAAGGCCTCGGATATCCATATTGAACCGGATGAGGAGGTGTTGAGGATACGCCAGCGAATCGACGGGGTATTGCATGAGCAGGTGATGAACGAGCGGCGCATTGCCCCGGCACTGGTACAGCGGCTCAAGTTGCTGGCCAGCCTGGATATCTCGGAAAAGCGCCTGCCCCAGGATGGGCGTTTTCAGATCAAGGTGAAGCGACATTCCATCGATGTCCGGCTCTCCACCATGCCGGTTCAGCATGGTGAGGCGGTGGTGATGCGTCTGCTGGATCAAAGTTCTGGCATCCTGAGTCTGGATGATCTGGGATTTGAGCAGGGGATGCTGCAGCGACTGCGACTGCTGATTAAAAAACCACACGGCATGGTGCTGGTTACGGGTCCGACCGGTAGCGGTAAGACAACCACTCTCTATTCCGCCCTGAATGAACTGAATACGGCGGAGAAGAAGATCATTACCGTTGAAGATCCTGTTGAGTACCGGTTACCTCGGGTCAATCAGGTACAGGTGCATGAACAGATCGGTCTGAATTTCGCACGGGTGCTGCGAACCGCCCTGCGCCAGGACCCCGATATCCTGCTGGTAGGTGAGATGCGTGACCTGGAAACCGCACAGATTGGCTTGCGTGCGGCTATCACCGGACACTTCGTGCTGTCCACGGTGCATACCAACAGTGCTATCGGTACCGTCAGCCGGTTACTCGACATGGGGGCCCCTGGCTATTTGATGGCCTCCTCGCTGCTGGCAATTGTGGCTCAACGGTTGGTCAGAAGGGTGTGCAGCCATTGCGCCGTACCCTACGAACCGGACCAGATCGAGCAGGCCTGGCTGGAAGGGGTGCAGCATGACTACGATCTGGGCGGTCTGCGCATTGGTCGTGGCTGCAACCGCTGCTCCAACACGGGCTACCGGGGTCGGGTCGGTGTCTACGAGTTGCTGGAACTGAACGGCGAGATGGCATCGGCATTGCGGCGAGATGATCATGAGTCATTCACCCGTATTGCCTTGGCCAGCAAGCAGTTTGAGCCACTTTGGCAATCGGTATTGCAGTTTGCGTCCCAGGGCGTTACGACTCTCAGTGAGGCGATGAGGATCTCGGGTGATGTGGATGGCGGTCGTCGAGTGAAACGCTCAATGGATGACAGGGTCGTCAGCGTCTGATGCGGGCCTATCAATACAAGGCGCGAAACCGCCGCGGCGAGGCATTGACCGGCACCCTGGAGGGGGAGACCCCGGAGGCGGTTGCCGAACAGCTGTTCCGGTCCAGTCTGACTCCCATTGACATCACGCCGGTTGAGCGGCGTGGCGTCAGCAAGGAGATCAAGCTCGGCTGGTTCCGACCCACGGTCACGCTGGATGAACTGGTGCTGCTGTGTCGCCAGCTCTATACCCTGCAGAAGGCCGGGGTTCCGATATTGCGCGGTTTCAGCAGCCTGATCGAGACCACGCGAAATCCCACCCTGGCCGTCGCCTTGAAAGGCATTGTGGATGATATCCAGTCAGGGCGTGAACTGCACATGGCGCTGGCCCGCTATCCGGCCATTTTCTCACCGCTGTTTATCAGTATGGTGAAGGTGGGAGAAAGCACCGGCCGGCTGGATGACACCTTCCTGCAACTGGCGGGTTATCTGGAACTGGAGAAAGAGACCCGCAATCGCATCAAGGCTGCGACACGCTACCCCCTGACCGTGTTGCTGGCCATTGTGATAGCCATGGTGATTATTAATATCTGGGTAATACCGGCCTTCGCTGATGCGTTCGCCCGTTTTGATGCCGAGCTACCCTTGGCCACGCGGGTTCTGCTTGCCGTCTCCCAATTCACGCTCGATTGGTGGCCACACCTGCTGGCGGGGATCACCGGCCTGTTGCTGGCACTGAGTTTCTGGATTCGCACCGAGGAGGGGGGCTATATCTGGGCACGGATGATTCTGCGCACACCGTTAATTGGTCATATCCTCAAGAAGGCAATACTGGGTCGTTTTTGTCGTTCCCTGGCATTGGCCATGCGTTCCGGCGTGCCCCTGGTGCAGGCTCTCAGCGTGATCTCCGGGGTAGTCAATAACGCCTTTATCAGCGAGCGCATCCTGAGTATGCGGGACGGTATATCAAGTGGTGAAAGTATTGCCCGGACCGCTGCGGCAACCGGTATGTTTACTCCGATGGTGTTACAGATGATTGCTATTGGGGAAGAGTCGGGTTCAGTGGATGACCTGCTTCTGGAGACCGCCGAGCACTATGAGCGGGAAGTGAAATACGATTTGGCCAGACTGTCGGATGCAATCGAGCCGGTGATCATTGTTGTCATCGGCGTCATGGTGCTGGTACTGGCGCTGGGCGTATTCCTGCCGATGTGGGATCTCTCCTCGGCGGTGAATAAGCGTTAATTGTCCATGGGCAAGGCATTCCGGTGCCCGCGTGGGAAGCTGCTGCCTGCGACTACTGTGAGGCGAGAGCGGCTTCTTCAGCCGTGAATCGTTTGTAAATCAGCCTTCACTCATCAGGTTACGCAGATCAATCACCGCGGCATTGGCCCGCGAAATATAGGAGGCCATCACCAGGGAGTAGTTGGTTACGATGCCGAATCCGCCGCCGTTGAGCACCATCGGACTCATCACCGGTTGTTGGGTTGCTTCCAGCTCGCGAATGATCTGACGCAGGCTGACCAGGGCGTTTTTCTTCATCAGGATCTCGCGGAAGTCCAGCTCCACTGCGCGTAGAAAATGGACCAATGCCCAGGTTGAACCCCTGGCCTCGTAAAATACATCATCGATCTCCAGCCAGGGCGTATGTACTTCAAGCTGGCTCGCTGTCTGGGTGGACTGTGCTGCATCCGGGTCGCCGGCCAGATCCGTATTGATCCGCTCCTGGCCGACACTGGCGCTGAGCCGCTGGGAGAGGCTGCCAAGGCGTTTTTCCACTACCGACAGCCATACTCTCAGGTTATCGGCCCGGGCATAAAACTGGGTATTCTGGACATTGCTTTTCGCCAGACCGGCAAGATAACGGCGCAGTGCCTTAACCCCTTCCTCATACTCACCCTCGGTGGAGGGGAGAATCCAGGAATCATTGCTGAAATTGAATTGGGGCTCGGCAATGGAAAGATCCTTGTTTTCTGTCGACTGCGACTGGGAGCGGCTGATGTCGTTACGCAGTGCGCGGGCCAGGTCTCTTGACTGCACCAGGGCGCCGAATTCCCAGTTAGGTATATTATCCAGCACTACACTGGGGGGCATGATGTCATTACTCAGATAGCCACCCGGTTTATTCAGCAAGGTCTCCATCACGCGGATCAGTGCTGCCGTGGTATGCGCACCGGTCACAAACTCCGCGCCGGCCAACTCCTGACGGGTGTTCTCCTGGATATCAAATGGGTCGGGTTCCAGGCTCCAGTAGACGCTGAACGCATACATGATAATGATTACTGTGACAGCGCCCAGTCCGCTGGACCAGAGCAGGCCTTTTTCACGGATGGTCTGTGGATGGTAGAGCCGCGAGATGCGTCGAACCAGGTGGCCCAGTTTTGCTACCAGGGCGGTCAGGAAATTCTTCACAGGTTTTAGTTCCGTATAAATGGTTGTCCAATGGCTACTCATATTGGGACAATAGCCCGCATGATCAACCTGGTGGCCTGTCGGGATTGGTGTGGCAATCAGCGCCAAACCCGGCAGGCTGCTAAAGTATCCCATATTTGAAGGAGTGATGTATGGCCAAAACCTATGATCTGATCGCGATTGGCGGCGGAAGCGGTGGACTTTCCGCCGCTGAGCGGGCGGCAAAATATGGGGCGCGCACGGCGGTGGTGGAAGCGGGAAAGCTGGGTGGGACCTGTGTCAACCTGGGCTGTGTACCGAAGAAGATCATGTGGTATGGCGCCTCTATCGCCCATACCTTGCACGATGCCTCGGCCTACGGTTTTTCCCTCAAACAGCAGGGTTTTAACTGGGAAAAGTTGATTGCAGAGCGTAACCGTTACGTGGCTAATATCAATACCTGGTACCACACCTACCTGGCTGACTCCAATATCGATGAGATCAACGGTTACGCCCGGTTTGTGGATAATCATACCCTGGAAGTAAACGGTGAACGCTATCAGGCGAATCATATCGTGATTGCACCGGGTTCCTATCCGGTGGTACCGGATATCGAAGGCGCAGAACTGGGCATCACCTCGGACGGATTCTTTGGTCTGGCTGAACAGCCCAAGCGTGTGGCGGTGGTGGGCAGTGGTTATATCGCGGTGGAGCTTGCAGGTATGCTCAATGCGGTCGGCAGTGATGTGACCATGTTCCTGCGCGGCGAACATCTGCTGCGGCGGTTCGATGATATGTTGCGTGAAAGCCTGATGGAAGAGATGCTGAACGATGGTGTCAATATTATCTCCTCTTCAAGTATTGACCGGGTAGAGCGTGCCGATGATGGCACCCTGAACCTCTATTGCGCGAAGAGTGGCCAGGTGCAGAGCGGCTTTGATCAGCTTATCTGGGCTATTGGGCGTAACCCGGCATCCGCTGGCCTGGCGCTGGAGAATACCGAAGTGATTTGTGATAGCGAAGGCTATATTGGTGTGGACGCCTTTCAGAATACCGCCGTGCCCGGTGTCTATGCCCTGGGGGATGTGACCGATGCCCCGCAACTGACTCCGGTTGCCATCGCGGCGGCGCGACGCCTCTCGGATCGTCTGTTTGGCGGCATGCCGGATCGTTGCCTGGATTACTCTCTGGTCCCCAGCGTGGTGTTTTCCCATCCGCCGATCGCCACCGTCGGTTTGACGGAAGCGGAGGCAAGAGCCTCCCATGGTGAGGCGGTCAAGGTGTATCAGACCCGGTTTACCCCCATGTACCATGCCTTTACCAAGCGTCAGAGCAAAGTGGCGATGAAGCTGGTCTGCGTCGGTGCCCAGGAGAAGGTTGTCGGTTGTCATATCATCGGTTTTGGCGCGGATGAGATGTTGCAGGGATTTGCCGTGGCGATCCGCATGGGGGCCACCAAGCGGGACTTCGATGACACCATCGCCATCCATCCCACTGGCGCGGAAGAGCTGGTGACCATGCGCTGAGGTTGTGGCGGCTTAGTCGTGGGGAGCTGTCATGCCCTCGGCCATGTGCAGGTAGTTGGCCAGGCGTTGCGGGGCGATTTTCCCCTCCTGCACTGCTTTGCGCAGGGCACAGTCGGGCTCATGTTGATGGCTGCAGTTACTGAATCGGCAGTGGCCCAGATAATCCCTGAACTCGATAAAGCCGCCGGCCAGGGCATCCAGGCTCAGTTGCCCCAGCCGGAAACTGCGCACTCCGGGTGAGTCGATCAAATGGCCCCCGCTGGGCAGTTGATAGAGTGTGGTGGCGGAAGTTGTGTGGCAGCCCTGGCCGGATGCCACGGAGAGGCGGCCGACCTGGATCTCGATATCCGGCAGCAGTGCATTGACCAGCGACGACTTGCCGACACCGGATTGGCCTACCAGGATACTGGTCTGGTCTTTCAATCGCTCGATCAGCGGGTCCAGCCCGTGTTCATATTTTGCACTGATCTCGATCAGTGGATAACCGATGTCGGGATAGTGCCCGAACTGCTGCTCAAATCCGGCCAGCGCCTGCTGGTCCATCAGGTCCCGCTTGTTCAGCGCAATCAGGGTGTTTACGCCGATCTGTTCCGCGGCGACCAGGTACTGGTCCACCAGGTAGGGGGTGGGGGCGGGCTCGGGTGCCAGCACGATGACCAGCTGACTGATATTCGCCGCCAGGGCGCGCTGTTCGCCACTGTAGTTGGGGCGGATCAGGGCAGTTTTGCGAGGGAGAATGGCAGTAACCACGCCCTGGTTGTCTCCGGTGGTCTGCCAGACTACCCGGTCGCCGCAGACAACCTGGCCAATATTCTGTCGGGAGAGGCAGTGGGTAAGGTTGCCTGAATCGTCGGTAACCACCAGGTTCTGGCCATGCCGTGTGACCACCAGTCCTTCACGGGATTGGCCCGCGTCGGCCTCGCCGAGCACCTGGTCTGCTTGCTGTTCCAGTTTGTCTCTTCGCCGCTCCTGTATCGCTCTGATGCGCTCCCGCTGGCGCTGGGTCAATCTCCGTTTTGCCATGCGAAAGCTGTTGCCCAGGGTTACTTGTTGAAGTGGTAGTAGTCTTGGTTCAGGTATTCCGCGGTGTTTTCCACCTCGTCATCAAACCAGTTGAGATTCAGCGCCAGCTGGCAGCGCTGTACCTGGGCGGATAGTCCCTTGCGGCTGTTCACCAGCCGGTCTTTCCGGGTGTAGAGTTCACTGCCGTGGCAGGAGGTGCAGTTTTCCGTTACCTGCGATTTGCCGGCCTGGATATCGAAGGCGCCGGCTTGCCCGATGGGGAGTCCCATCAGGCAAATAGTGCCGATCAGTGTGGTCAGGGATTTCATTCAGTGGCCTCTTTCTCTGTGGGGACAGGTTGAATTTTAGCTGATAAATGGGCGACCCGTACCGGCGCCGGGGGGTGGCTGTCATGGAATGCCGAATAGAGCGGGTCGGGGGTCAGGGTACTGGCGTTTTCCCGGTAGAGCTTGACCAGGGCCTGGATCATCGGTGCCGCGCCCGCCTGTTCCACGGCAAAATCATCCGCCTCAAACTCGTGCCGCCGTGACATAGTGGCCATGGCCGGCTGCAGGAACTGGCTGAAGACCGGCAGTACGAGCATGAACAGCAGCAGTGCCAGGGCGTTGCTCTGGCCGTTGACCCCCAGCGACTGATAGAACCAGGACTGTTCGGCAAGCCAGCCGAGCAGGGCAAATCCGATCAATGACATCATGCTTGAAAGCAGCAGATGCTTGAGCACATGGCGGCGCTTGAAATGTCCCAGTTCGTGGGCGAGAACCGCCTCCATCTCATTCCCTTCCAGGCTCTCCGCCAGGGTGTCATAGAAGACGATGCGCTTGTTGTGACCGAACCCGGTAAAGTAGGCGTTACCGTGTCCCGAGCGTTTCGATCCATCCATGATGAAGATGCCTTTGCTGGTGAATCCGCAACGCTCCAGCAGGCCCTGGATACGCTGCTTCAGCGGGCCCTCTTCCAGGGGCGTGAATTTATTGAAAATGGGTGCGATCAGGGTGGGATAGATCCACAGCATCAACAGCATGAAACCCATCCATACGGCCCAGGCAGCTAGCCACCAGGTATCGCCTGACCGCTCCATCAGCCAGAGGATCACCCAGAGCAGGGGTATGCCGAGCAGCAGCGCCAACAGCAGTTGCAGCAACAGATCGGTGATGAAACGCCTCGCTGTGGTGCGGTTGAAACCGAAGCGGGTTTCCAGCACAAAGGTGTTCCAGATGCCCAGCGGCAATTCCAGCAGCGCCGAGATCAGGGAGACCGAAAAGATCAGTGCGATGCCGCTCCAGATTGGATCAACCGGCCATAGTTGCCATTGCCGATGCAGGAAATCAATGCCACCGCCCAGCGTCCAGAGCAGTAGCAGGCCGGTCCCGATAAACAGGTCGATATGGCCGATGTCGAGTTTCGCACGGGTGTAGTCGGCGGCTTTCTGGTGCTCTTGCAGCGTTACTTTATCGGCAAAGGCGGGTGGCACCTGCGCCCGGTGGGTGGCCACATGCCGCTGCTGCCGCTGCATCAGCCAGAGTTGCAGAACCAGTCCGATGGCAAGGGCCGAGATGAACAGAAGCGTGAATAGATGCATCCCTACAGGATACAGAGATAGCGGCGCTTCTGCTAGAATGCCGCAGCTCAACAGATAACCAACCGCGGGAGATGAGATGGCGCAGGATCCAACAAACCTGATCTGGATTGATCTCGAGATGACCGGTCTCGATCCTCAGAACGACCGAATTATTGAGATAGCCACCATTGTCACGGATGCCAACCTCAATCTGCTGGCCGAGGGGCCGGTAATTGCTATTCACCAGCCGCAGAAAGTGATGGCGGCAATGGATGAGTGGAATACCAATCAACACGCCAGGTCCGGCCTTACCGAACGGGTACTATCCAGCGATTGCACTGAAGGGAGGGCAGAGCAGGAGACCCTGGCGTTTCTGCGCCAGTATGTGCCCATGGGGAGCTCGCCCATCTGCGGTAACAGTATCTGCCAGGATCGCCGTTTTCTGGCCCGCTGCATGCCGGAACTGGAGGCGTACTTCCATTATCGCAATCTGGATGTGAGCACGCTCAAGGAGTTGGCCAAGCGTTGGGCGCCGGCTATTGCCAAGGGCGTGGTAAAGAGTGGCAAGCACCTGGCGATGGACGATATCCGCGACTCTATCAATGAACTGCGACACTATCGCGATCACTTCCTGAACATCCCATCTGCTGCCGAGTCGGCGCCGCGCTAGTCGCCACTGAATGACAGTGGCGAAATGCCCCTCAGCCTTATTGCGGCTCGCCGTGTCGCGCCAGCGCCCAGCGCACATGTTCCCGGACCAGTTCCGACGGATCATCGCGTCGGCTGTTGAGGGCGGCAAGCGTCTCGGCTGAGGTCCGGGCATTGCCCAGGGCGACGGCGATATTCCGCAGCCAGCGCTGATGACCGATGCGCCGGATGGGTGATCCTTCCAGGCGTTTCAGAAAAGTCTCCTCATCCCAGGCAAAGAGGGAGCGGAGTGTGGCGTTGTCCAACCCGTTACGGGGACTGAAATCGGCCTCGTCTGCCGCCGTGGCGAAACGGTTCCAGGGGCAGGCCATCAGGCAGTCGTCACAACCGTAGATGCGATTGCCCATCAACGGCCTCAGCCCTTCCGGGATCGGACCATCCAGCTCGATGGTCAGGTAGGAGATGCAGCGGCGTGCATCCACCTGATAGGGCGCGATGATCGCCTGGGTGGGGCAGATATCGATACAGGCGGCACAGCGGCCGCAGTGATCAGCTTCCGGCTGATCCACCGGGAGTGGCAGGGTGGTGTAGAGTTCACCCAGAAAGAACCAGGAGCCGGCCTGGCGGTTGACAATATTGCTGTGCTTTCCGGTCCAGCCCAGTCCCGCTTTCTCCGCCAGGGCCCGCTCCAGCACCGGCGCCGAGTCGACGAAGGCACGATATCCAAAGGGGCCGACAGCTGCTTCAATCCGGTTTGCGAGTTTCTGCAAGCGGTTGCGCATCAGCTTGTGGTAGTCGCGGCCGAGGGCGTAACGGGAGATAAACGCGCGCTGGGAGTCCGCCAGGACCGCCTCCGGATCGTCGTCGGGCGGCAGGTAGTCCATACGAACCGAGATGATGCGCAGGGTGCCGGGCACCAACTCCGCCGGGCGGGACCGTTTCAGACCATGACTGGCCATGTACTCCATGTTGCCGTGCATGCCGTGATCCAGCCACTGGTGCAGGTGCTGCTCGGCCAGGGTCAGGTCGGTGTCGGCAAAGCCGACCTGCTGAAAACCGAGCGCGGTGCCCCACTGCCTGATCTGTTCGGCGAGGGCCTGGTAGTCTGTGGTTGTCTGCTCTGACATGATGGCGTGCGATCATAGCATCTATAAGCCCTCAGGATAGCACCGTCCGGACGGGACAAAACCCTTACTGAGACCCTACAATAGGCACAACAAAGGCTGCGGATTCATTTAATAATGTTAATCACTGATTCATCACAGTTCCCGCCCCAGCTTTATCTGGCCGAGCAGGTGCGTGCCCTGGATCGTTGTGCCATTGCGCAGTTTGGCATCCCTGGCCTGACCCTGATGGAGCGGGCGGGTGCCGCTGCCTTCGGCCTGTTGAGGACGCGTTGGCCGGCTGCGCGGCACGTCACCGTGCTATGTGGCACCGGCAATAATGGTGGTGACGGTTTTGTGGTGGCGCGCCTGGCGCTGCAGGCGGGACTCGATGTGCGTCTGCTGCAGCTTGGCGATATCAAGAAACTGCAGGGCGATGCGCTGGCCAGTGCCGAAAAATTTCGCCAGGCCGGCGGTTGTGTCGAGCTCTTCAATGAGCTGAATTTTTCCACCGATCTGATCGTGGATGCGGTGCTGGGTACCGGCCTGGAGCGAGCCGTCAGCGGACCGTGGGAAACAGCCCTGCTGGCCGCCAACCGACATCCTGCGCCGGTATTCGCACTGGATATCCCCTCGGGCCTTCACTCTGACAGTGGGCGGATCCTGGGCTGTGCCATCCGGGCGGAGACAACCATCACGTTTATTGGCCTCAAGCAGGGCATGTTCACCGGAGCAGGTCCGGACTGTTGCGGCCGGATTGCGGTGGATGACCTGGAGGTGCCGGGCGAGGTGTATCAGACGGTGCAAGAGAGTGCACGCCTGTTGCGCTGGCAAACCTTCGCTGCGCAGCTCGTGCCGCGGAGACGCACCCTGCACAAGGGGGATTGTGGACATCTGCTGCTGGTCGGTGGCGACACGGGTTTTCTCGGTGCAGTCCGCATGGCCGGGGAGGCGGCGCTGCGAACCGGGGCCGGTCTGGTCTCTATCGCTACCCGTCCCGAGCATGCGGCACTGATTGCCAGTCAGCGACCCGAGTTGATGTGTCATGGGGTTGAACAGCCGGATGCGCTGCTGCCACTGCTTGCGCGGGCCGATGCGGTCGCGATCGGGCCAGGGCTGGGGCAGCAGGAGTGGGGGCAACGCATGCTGCGACGGGTATTGCAAAGCAAGCTGCCCCTGGTAGTGGATGCGGATGCGTTGAACCTGTTGGCCATGGAGCCGGAGCAGAGGGAAAACTGGGTTTTGACACCTCATCCGGGTGAGGCGGCCCGACTGCTGGGCTGCACGACGGCAGAGATACAGGCGGACCGCTTCCTGGCGGTTTCGCGGCTGCAGCAGCGCTACGGGGGGGTGGCGTTGCTGAAGGGCGCCGGGACACTGATCTCGAGCGCACCGGGAAAACAGACGGGACTCTGTTGTGAGGGCAATCCAGGCATGGCCAGCGGCGGCATGGGGGACCTGTTGACCGGCATCGTTGGCAGCCTGGTCGTTCAGGGCAAAGCGATCAAGATGGCGGCCGAGATGGGGGTCTGTCTGCATGGTGCGGCCGCTGATCTGTCGGCCAGGGCTGGGGAGCGGGGAATGCTGGCGACCGATCTGTTACCCGCAATTCGCGGGCTGATCAATGGGGATGACCTGAATGCTGGTGATTAGGGCTGATTCCGAACGGAAGCAGGAGTTGATTGGTATGGCGCTGTCCCGGGTGGTCCCCTCCAGCTGCCTGATCTATCTGACGGGGGATCTGGGTGCCGGCAAGACCACCCTGGCGAGGGGATTTCTGCGAGGTCTGGGGCATGCCGGATCGGTGAAAAGTCCCACCTACACACTGATAGAGCCTTATGAGATAGGCAATAGACGCTGTTATCACCTGGATCTTTATCGACTCGCCGATCCGGACGAGATTGAATTTCTGGGGTTGCGGGACATGTTGCAGGATGATGCCATCATGCTGGTGGAGTGGCCGGAGCAGGGGCAGGGCGCACTGCCGGAACCAGATCTGCTGATCCGTATTCGCTATCTTGAGGATGGCCGGGAACTGGTTATTGAGGCAGAAACGGATTCGGGTGCCCGGCTGATGGAAAAGCTTGCGCTGGAGTTGGATGCGGTAGTTAAGAGTTGAATGTAGGTTAGTTTTCTATCTTGTAGATATTTCTGGAATTTATTAGATCTGCATGCTATCTTTTAATTGCGTCAGGTCACCCGGTCCGGTAACAAAGCGGCACAGAATTATGAAGAAGATAGCCACAATCCTGCTGATGTTGGTCTGCTGGCCGCTGTTGGCCGGGCAGACTGTGGTCGATAATCTCCGTATTTGGGCGGCACCGGATCACACCCGACTGGTGTTCGATACCAGCCACCCGGTCAATCACAAACTCTTTACCCTCAAACAACCCGATCGGCTGGTAATTGATATCAACAATGCCCAACTGACCGGCTCCATGCCGGCGGTGAGTGACAACCCCCTGATCAAGCGGTTGCGTAGTGCCCAGCGCAAGGATGGCACGCTACGGGTCGTACTGGACCTCAATACCCAGACCCATCCGAAAAGTTTTGTTCTCAGGCCGAACAGCCAATATGGGCATCGACTGGTGGTTGATCTGTTTGGTGAGGAGGAGCGTTCAGAGGGGAAATCGCTGCAGAAGCCGGTCAAACAGATTGAAACCAGCGGTATGCGGGACGTGGTCATAGCGATTGATGCCGGTCATGGGGGTGAAGATCCGGGAGCCAAGGGGCGGCGCGGTACCTACGAAAAGAATGTCGTACTCTCCATCGCCCGAAAACTGGCTGCATTGATCGATAAAGAACGAGGCATGAAAGCCGTTCTGATCCGGGATGGCGACTATTATCTCGGCCTGCGCAAGCGGATGGATCTGGCCCGCTCTCATCGTGCCGATCTGTTTGTTTCCATTCATGCCGATTCATTCCGCGATTCCAGGGCTCGCGGTTCGTCGGTGTATACCCTATCCAAGCGTGGGGCTTCGAGTGAGGCGGCACGCTGGCTGGCCGAGAGTGAAAACAGCGCGGATCTGATCGGCGGCGTCAAGCTGGAAGACAAGGATGATGTGCTGGCCTCTGTGCTGCTGGATCTCTCCCAGACCGGTACCGGACAGGCGAGCCATGAAGTGGCCAGCAAGGTTCTGGGGCAGCTCAAGCGGGTTGGCAGGACTCACAAGCGATCGGTGCAGCAGGCAGGATTTGCGGTGCTGAAATCGCCCGATGTTCCTTCGATTCTGGTGGAGACAGCTTTCATTTCCAATCCGGAAGAGGAGCGCAAACTGCTGGACCCGCGGCATCAGCAGCAAGTGGCAGGAGCCATAATGAACGGCTTAAGCAGCTACTTTCGCAACAGTCCACCGCCGGGAACGCTCATGGCCCAGTTGAAATCGAAACAACATACCATTTCCCGGGGTGACACCCTGGGGGCAATTGCCGATCGCTATAACATCAGTCTCGCCAACCTGAAATCCGCCAACGGGATTTCCGGCGACATGATCCGTATCGGCCAGGTGCTGGTGATTCCCGGTACCTGATCAATCCGCGGTTCCCCCCCCCCCCCCCCCGCTTTAATGTAAGCCATCACTGATTCACGCCCACCTCCGATTACTGGTTATAATTCCGGTCTTCATCCGTACGCTTAATCCAGGATGCCGACGTTTGGTTCAGACGTCGCTCCGTCGCTAAAATCGGTACAGGTCAAATGCGAATACAGGCGCTTCCAGCACAATTAATTAACCAGATCGCCGCCGGCGAGGTGGTGGAGCGTCCCGCCTCTGTGATCAAGGAGCTGGTGGAAAACAGTCTGGATGCCGGCGCTACCCGGATCGATGTGGATATTGAGCAGGGTGGTGGAAAACTGATTCGGGTGCGGGATAACGGAGGTGGTATCCATCCTGAGGATTTGCGGCTGGCATTGTCGCGTCATGCCACCAGCAAGATTGCCAGTCTGGAGGAGCTGGAACGGGTCAGCAGCATGGGGTTTCGGGGCGAAGCACTGCCGAGCATCTCCTCCGTATCCCGTCTGAGCATCGCCTCCCGTGCAACCGGCCAGGAGGGCGGCTGGAGCGTCAGCAGCGATGGCGGCGATCAGTTTGTCGATCCGGTGCCCAGCGCCCACCCACAGGGCACCACGGTGGAGGTCCGGGATCTCTTCTACAACACTCCGGCCCGCCGCAAGTTCATGCGTACCGAAAAGACCGAGTTCGGCCATATCGAAACCCAGCTCAAGCGGCTTGCCCTGAGCCGCTTTGATGTCTCGTTCAGCCTCTCGCATAATCGCAAGGAGGTGTTCACGCTTCCCCTCGCCAGTCAGATCCTGGAGCAGGAGCGCAGGCTTGCCGGGCTGTTGGGGGCTTCGTTTCTGGAGCAGGTGATCCACCTTGATCGGGACCAGGCCGGCCTTGCCTTGCGTGGCTGGGTGGCGCGACCGGTCTTTTCCCGCAGTCAGGCCGATATGCAGTACTTCTACGTCAACGGGCGCATGGTCAGGGACAAACTGGTGACCCATGCCGTACGACAGGCATTCCAGGACGTACTGTTTCATGGTCGCCACCCGGCCTACGTACTCTACCTGGATCTTGATCCCCTGCAGGTGGATGTGAATGTACACCCGGCCAAACATGAGGTGCGTTTTCGTGATGGCCGAATGGTGCACGGGTTTATCTATAGCACCTTGCATAAGCTGCTGGCGGAGACCCGGCCCGGGCAGGAGATTGACCGGTCAACCGGGGAGATCCGCCAGGTGGAGGTGGATCAGCGAACGGTACCATTAGCCGCGGTCCCGCCTGCCTATCAGCGACCGTTGGGATTTCAGGTGCAGGAGCGCCACGCCAGCTATCAGCCCAGTTTTGATATGCAGCATCCGTCTCCGATGCCTCCGGTTACCGAAGGTGAAGCGGCGGCGGATGAAGTGCCACCGCTCGGTTTTGCCCTGGCGCAGCTGAAAGGAATTTATATTCTCGCAGAAAACGCATCCGGACTGGTGTTGGTGGATATGCATGCCGCCCACGAGCGGATCACCTACGAACGCTTCAAGCGGGCTTTGCTGGAAGGAGGCGTCAGTCGCCAGCCACTGCTGGTACCTGTTTCCGTATCTGTCAGTTCCAGGGAGGCCGATTTGGCCGAGGTCCAGCAGCCGCTGTTCGGTGAACTGGGCATGGAAGTGGATCGGCTCGGGGCAGAAACTCTGGTTGTCCGTGCCATACCGGTGCTGCTGCAGGGTGCGGATGCAGAAAAATTGTTGCGGGATATCCTGTCGGACATCGTGGTGCATGGTAGCAGTGAGCGCATCCGTGACGAGATAAATCAGGTCCTTGCCACCATGGCCTGCCATGGTTCAGTCAGAGCCAACAGACGCCTGACCATTGAAGAGATGAATGCCCTGTTACGGGACATGGAACGTACCGAACGCAGTGATCAGTGCAATCATGGACGTCCCACCTGGGTACAGCTCGACCTGACCCGTCTGGATAAGCTGTTTCTTCGGGGCCAGTAATGGGTGAAAAAACTGCAGACCAGGGACTGCCTCCCGCCATATTTCTAATGGGGCCAACGGCCTCAGGCAAGACCGAGTTGGCGATTGAACTGGTGCGGCACCTGCCCTGCGAGATTATCAGTGTCGATTCCGCGCTGGTTTATCGTGGCATGGATATCGGAACGGCCAAACCGGATGCCGCAGAGCTGGCCCTTGCGCCGCATCGGCTGATTGATATCTGTGATCCCACAGAGGCTTATTCTGCGGCACGCTTTCGGCAAGATGCCTTGGCTGAAATGGCCGAAATTAGCGCTACCGGACGCATCCCCTTATTGGTGGGAGGCACCATGCTCTATTTCAGGGCATTGGAATTCGGACTCTCCAGTCTGCCGGAAGCGGACCCTGAGGTTCGCGCAGAGCTGGAACGAGAGGCCGCCGCGTTGGGGTGGGAGAATCTGCATGAGCAGCTGAAACGCATCGATCCCGCAGCGGCGACCCGGATACATCCGAATGATCCCCAAAGAATACAGCGAGCCTTGGAGGTTTACCGGTTGACCGGACAGCCCATGTCCCTGCTGCAAGGGCAGGCGGAACGGCGTGCATTGCCCTATCGACTGGTTAAACTGGCCCGGGCTCCCAAGTCGCGGGCGGTATTGCATCAGCGGATTGCTGAACGCTTCAGCGAAATGCTGTCTAAGGGATTTGAGGCAGAAGTGCAGCAGTTGCTGCAAAAAGGTAGCGTGCGGCCGGAGATGCCCTCCATGCGTTCGGTGGGATATCGCCAGATGATCCGGTACCTGCAGGGGGAGTGGGACAGGGAAACCATGATTGAACGCGGTATTATCGCCACCCGGCAGTTGGCCAAGCGTCAGTTTACCTGGCTGCGTTCCTATCCGGATTTACACTGGCTGGACGAAGAGGCTGGGAATATTTTGCAACAAGCCTTGAAAATAGTCCGCTCAGGCCTCAGTTTTAGCTGACAGTGTGAGCTGTGTGTAAAAATATTGGCGAATTATTGGACTTTTTTCTGGTACAAGCTTGTACCATAAGCTATTTTTTAAATACCGACGCGATACTACAATAAGGAGAACTCCGATGTCTAAGGGGCAAAGTCTACAAGACCCTTTCCTCAACACGCTGCGAAAAGAGCGTATACCCGTGTCGATCTTCCTGGTGAATGGAATCAAGTTGCAGGGGCAGATCGAATCATTTGATCAGTTTGTGGTCTTGCTGAAAAATACGGTCAGCCAGATGGTATATAAACATGCCATTTCCACGGTGGTTCCCGCCAGAAATGTGCGTTTGCAGATGCCGGCCGGCGACGATCCGGTTGAACCTGGTAATAGCTGATCTATCAGGAGAAGTGACGACGATCTGCCGTTTGTTACAAGGCATTAACGGCAGGCGTCGTAAATTATCAGTGCCGAATCTGAAGGCTGGCATGATTTCGATATACAGGACCGCCATTATCTCCATCTTGTTCCGTGGCTTAGGATAGTGTGGGTTAACACCCGATTCAGAACAGATGCTGACCTTTAAACCTTCAAGAACAAAAGCCCATCTACAGTCCGCTTCAACCCAGACATTATGCCTTTGACAATTCGTTACCCAGGTTTAAATAAGTTTTCGGCTGGTTCCAGGGTCGGTTGGCCGATGATCCAAGCGATTGATGAGGTTTCCAGTGTTTGAACGCCCAAAAGTAGGCGAAAAAGCCGTTCTTGTTCATGTGGATATGGACATTAAAGCCGATCCTGAAGAGCTTGAGGAGTTCCGGGAACTGGTGGTTTCAGCAGGCGCCACGCCGGTCTGCTTAGTCACCGGAAGCCGCAGGTCGCCTGATCCACGGCTGTTCATCGGAAGTGGCAAGGCGGAAGAGGTTCGTGACCTGATCCAGGCGGAAGAGGCGGAATTGGTGATATTCAATCACGCCCTCTCTCCAAGCCAGGAACGCAACCTGGAGCGGGAATTCAAGTGCCGGGTGGTCGACAGAACAGGATTGATTCTGGATATTTTTGCCCAGCGAGCCCGCTCATTCGAGGGCAAGCTACAGGTGGAATTGGCGCAGTTGAGGCATCTTTCCACCCGGCTGGTGCGTGGCTGGACGCATCTTGAACGCCAGAAAGGCGGTATCGGTTTGCGTGGTCCTGGTGAAACCCAGCTTGAAACAGACCGGCGACTGCTTAATCATCGCATTGCGCAGATCCGCCGACGTCTTGAAAAAGTGGATAGTCAACGCAACCAGGGGCGCAAAGCCCGCAGCAAGGCTGAGATCCCGACGGTTTCTCTGGTCGGCTATACCAATGCGGGAAAGTCCACCCTGTTTAACCGGTTGACCGATGCGCAAGTGTATGCACAGGACCAACTGTTCGCTACCCTGGATCCAACGTTGCGCCGTCTGGACCTGCCGGGTGAGGGGGGCTGTATCCTGGCGGATACGGTGGGTTTTATATCCCATCTTCCCCATGAACTGGTTGCTGCCTTCAAATCCACTCTGCAGGAGACATCTGAGGCGTCGCTACTACTGCACGTGATCGATACGGCAAGTACACAGCGCGCAGTCTGTATTGCCGAGGTAAATGACGTACTGAAGCAGATTGGTGCGGATAAGATTCCGCAAATCGAAATCTACAATAAAATCGATCTGACAGAGACGGAAGCGCCTCGAATTGAACGAGGTGAAGACGGTCTGGTCAAACGCATTTGGCTGTCAGCGTTGAGTGGTCAGGGATTGGAACTGCTGAAACAGGCGCTGGCGGAATTTTATCATCAGGAACATGTGCATAAGTTATTGCAGTTACAACCTGCGGATGGTCGTCTACGCGCGCGGCTTTTTGAACTGGGTGGGGTCATCTCAGAGAAGGCGACCGATACCGGCGGGTGGGATATGGAAATCGATCTACCCAAGGTTGCCTATGACCGTCTGGTGCAGCAGGAATCGGTTTTGGAGAGTCGCCTGGTGATCAGTTAGTTGCATAAACTGATTCGCCGTTGCTCTTAGGTAATGTTAAGTTAAGAAAAATTCGCTGCCCGGATGTTTGTGAAGTATCCTCCGGGTATATTGTTTATTACGAGAAAGCACTGGAGTTATCGATGGCTTGGAATGAACCGGGGGGAGACAATAAAGATCCCTGGAGTGGCAAGGGTGGTGAACAAGGCCCACCTGACTTGGATGAAGTGGTCAAGAAGATGCAAGACAGGCTTGGAGGCCTGTTTGGCGGCAAAGGCGGAAACGGTGGCAACCGTTCCGGGGGCGGTCCGGTTTCCGGGCCCGCCGGGACCAAAGGGATAATCGGTCTGGTGGTCGTGGGTCTGGTTGTGCTGCTCGGGTTCAAGAGTTTCTATACGATCGCTCCCGCGGAACGCGGCGTGGTGTTGCGCTTTGGCGCCTACTACGAAGTAACCCAGCCGGGTCTCAATTTTCTTATCCCGGTCGTAGATGATGTGATCAAGGTAAATGTGGATCAAATCTCCACCTTTCCATCCAAGGAGACGATGCTGACCAAAGATGAGAATATTGTCGATATCGAGTTGACGGTTCAGTTCAAGGTGCAGGACCCGGTGGACTATCTGTTCCAGGACCGCGATCCGGACAAGACTATTCGTGACGCCACCGAAACCGCCCTGCGTGAAACAATTGGCAAGAGCAAACTTGATTTTATCCTGACCGAGGGACGTGGCTCGATCGCCAGTGACATCAAGCGGCGTATTCAGGAGTTGATCAGCTTTTATAAAACCGGTCTGGAAGTGACCAGCGTAAATACCCAACCGGCAAAACCGCCTGAGGCGGTGAAGAGTGCCTTCGATGATGCCATCAAGGCGCGCGAGGACAAGGCCCGGCAGGAGAACCAGGCGGAAGCCTATGCCAATGATGTGGTGCCGAGGGCACGCGGTGCCGCTTCACGTGTTACTGCTGCGGCAGGGGCCTACAAGGAACAGGTAATCGCGGAAGCCGAGGGTGAGACCTCACGTTTCCTGGCGGTGATGAAGGAGTATGAGAAGGCGCCGGTAGTAACCCGGCAGCGACTCTATCTGGAGACACTCGAACAGGTGATGGGTAATACCAACAAGGTGATTATGGACGTGAAGGCTGGCAATAGCCTGATGTACCTGCCCATCGACAAGCTGATTGAGGCAAGGCCTGACTCCTTGCGCAGTAGTTCCAATCCGCAGGCAACGATAAAGGAGCCGGTGGAAAACTTGCTACGTGAAGACAATCGTAGCAGGAGGGTACGTTAATGAATAATGGAAGGATTGGTGTTTTATTTGTCGGCATTATCCTGCTGATCGGATTGGTGGTCTCATCCCTGTTTGTGGTGAACCAGTGGGAGATGGCCATCAAACTGCAGTTTGGCAAGATAGTCGATTCAGACTATGAGCCGGGCCTCCATTTCAAGATCCCGGTGATCCAGAATGTGAAGAAGTTCGATGGCCGTATCCAGACCATGGACTCGAACCCGGAGCGGTTCCTGACCATTGAGAAGAAGGATGTAATCGTCAACTCTTACGCCAAGTGGCGCATTACCAATGCCGCGCAGTATTTCCGTTCAACCGGCGACAACGTGGCCAGTGCGACCCGGTTGCTGTCGGAACGGATCAATACCAGCCTGCGTGACGAGTTCGGCAAGCGCACCATTCAGGAGGTTATCTCCGGTGAACGTGCCGAAATCATGGCGCTGCTGACCAAGGATGCCGACGAAAAAGCTGCCGAGCTGGGGATCGAGGTCCTGGATGTGCGGGTGAAGCAGATTGATCTGCCAAAAGAGGTGAGTCAGTCGGTTTATGACCGCATGCGGGCTGAGCGTGAACGGGTCGCTTCCGAACTGAGAGCGCAGGGTGCGGAAGCGGCTGAAAGGATCCGCGCCAATGCAGATGCCCAGCGGGTGGTGATTCTGGCGAATGCCTACAAGGTGTCGGAGGAGACCCGGGGTGAGGGGGACGGCCTGGCGGCAGAAATTTATGCCAAGGCGTTTCAAGAAAATGAGGAGTTCTACGCCTTTTACCGTAGTCTCAATGCCTATGGCAAGACGTTCAACAGCAGTGGCAATATGATGGTGTTGGACCCTGACTCAGAGTTCTTCCGCTACTTCAGAAATGCAGAAGGCAAACAATAAAACCGGGTAATCTCCCCACCTGCCTTGTGGCGGGTGGGGAGTAGAGAAATGGACAATCAGGGCCTGGTTTGGCAGAATCAGCCCCCCTGTCCAAACAAATTCAGAATATTCTGGCCGGGTTGTCACCCCGGCTTTTTTTCGTCCAGGGATGGACTTATGCAGCGAAGCACAAAGAAGTGCGAGAGCGTAATTGGACAGCGATATGTGGCACGACTTGTGGATTGCCTTGGCATTGGTGATGGTTATTGAGGGAGTTATTCCTTTTTTAAGTCCTGGTGCTACTAAGCGTATGATGATGGCTATAGTCGAGATGGATGATAAATCCTTACGGATCAGTGGGTTGATTAGTATGATCCTGGGTGTGGTAACACTCTATCTCGTAAATTAGATTGAGAAAACAATGAACAATGCGCATTGGTTGTTGCCGGAGGGGATAGATGAACTGCTTCCTCCGAAGGCGCTCCAGTTGGAAAGAATACGCCGGGACCTTCTGGACCTGTTCGACAGCTGGGGATACGACCTGGTACAACCCCCTATTATCGAATATCTGGAATCGCTGCTGACAGGTACTGGTGGTGATCTGGATCTTCGTACATTCAAACTGACAGATCAGATTACGGGAAGGACCCTCGGTATCCGGGCCGATATCACCCCGCAGGCGGCGCGCATCGATGCCCATCAGTTGCGCCGGGAGGCGCCCACAAGACTCTGTTATGTGGGGACTGTGCTCAATACCCGAAATGACGATTTTGCAGGCTCGCGTTCTCCGCTTCAGATCGGCGCAGAGCTCTATGGCCATTCAGGTGTGGAGAGTGATCACGAGATACTTTGCCTGATGCTGAAGGCCCTGGAGCGGGCCGGTATCGACAACGTCTATCTCGACCTCGGTCACGTGGGTATTTTTCGCGCGCTGGCACAAGAGAGCGGTTTGGACAAACAGCAGGAGTTGGCCCTGTTCGATGCCCTGCAGCGCAAGGCGGTGCCGGAGATAGAAGCACTGCTGGATGGCTGCGAGCTTGAGGATGATGCGCGTCGGCGGCTGGCTTCACTGGCAAGCCTGAGCGGGGACGATGCCCTGGAACGGGCCCGAAAATCGCTTGCCGGCGCCGGTGCGGAGGTACAGTCGGCTCTTGAGCAGTTGGAACGGCTGGCGGCGCTGCTGGTGGAGCGGCGTCCGGATGTGCCGGTGCATTTTGATCTGGCCGAACTGCGCGGTTACCACTATCATACCGGGGTTGTATTCGCGGCCTTTGTGTCCGGACTGGGGCAGGAGATTGCCCGTGGCGGGCGCTACGATGATATCGGCAAACTGTTCGGGCGGGCGCGTCCAGCTTGTGGTTTCAGCGCCGACCTGAAGATGCTGATGCGTCTTGGCAGTGCCAAAAACCTGAACGAAACGACCGGGATATTTGCTCCGGCGGAAGATGACTCGGCCTTGCGGCAACGAGTGGAGGAACTGCGCGCCGAAGGGCGCCGGGTGGTAATCGCATTGCCCGGTCAGACGGGTGATGCGGGCACGATGTATTGTGGGGAGGCCCTGGTAAAACAGGGTGATAACTGGGTTGTCAAGACGCTCTGAAGCCTCTGGCAAATCCGTGGAATCACGTATTGATGAGTACGAACATGGGTAAAAATGTAGTAGTAATCGGCACCCAATGGGGTGATGAAGGTAAGGGTAAAATCGTCGATCTGCTGACCGATCGGGCCGAGGCTGTTGTCAGGTTCCAGGGTGGTCACAATGCCGGCCATACCCTGGTGATTGACGGCAAAAAGACCGTTCTGCACCTGATTCCTTCCGGGATTCTGCGGGAAAATGTCCGCTGTCTCATCGGTAATGGCGTGGTCCTCTCCCCCAGCGCGCTGCTGGAAGAGATGGACGTGTTGAAACAGAACGGGGTGCCGGTTATGGATCGGTTGGGTATCAGTGAGTCCTGCCCGCTGATTCTCCCCTACCATATCGCACTGGACCAGGCGCGAGAGACGGCCCGTGGTAAGAAAGCAATCGGCACCACCGGGCGCGGTATCGGCCCCGCCTATGAGGACAAGGTCTCCCGTCGTGGTATCCGCTTTGGAGAGCTGTGCGATGTCGAGGTCTATAAAGAGCGCCTGCGCGAAGTGATGGAGTACCATAACTTCACGTTGGTCAATTACTTCAAGGCCGATGCAGTGGATTACCATCAGGTGCTGGATGAGTCGCTGGCCCAGGCAGAGATCCTGACCCCCCTGATTGAAGATGTGACCGGTACCCTGCACCAGATGCGTGCCGAAGGCCGGAATGTCATGTTCGAGGGAGCACAGGGCGCGCTGCTGGATATCGATCACGGTACCTATCCCTACGTGACATCTTCCAACACCACCGCCGGCGGTGCCGCCAGTGGCAGTGGCGTCGGCCCCTGCCACATCGACTACGTGCTGGGTATCGTCAAGGCCTATACCACCCGGGTGGGCGCAGGTCCGTTCCCGACTGAACTGTTTGATGCCGTGGGTGATCACTTGGGTCATAAAGGGCACGAGTTTGGCGCCACCACCGGACGTAAGCGCCGCTGTGGCTGGCTGGACGCCGTGGCCCTGAAGCGTTCTCTGCAGATCAACAGCGTTACCGGCATGTGCATCACCAAGCTGGACGTGCTGGATGGCATGGAAACCCTGAAGATCTGTGTCGCCTATAAGCTCGATGGCCGCGAAGTGAGCGTCCCGCCGGTGGGCGCGGACGGTTTTGAGAAATGCGAGCCGGTGTACATGGAGATGCCGGGCTGGAACGAGTCAACAATTGGTGTATCCAGTGTCGACGGACTGCCGGAGAACGCCCGCAAATATCTGCAAAAGATCGAAGAACTCACCGACACGCCGGTGGATGTGATCTCCACTGGACCGGACCGCAAGGAGACCGTGGTGGTGCGCCATCCGTTCGATGCCTGATGCGGTTGTCGCATTCTGAGTAGCGCAACGGGGCCGGTCAGGCCCCGTTTTTTCTTGGCGCGGCAGAGCTGGTGCTTTGCGGGTTAAATTGCGATAACAGTACACATCCACCCACCAAGCCTGTACAATCCCGCGGCTTCTTCATATCCTGACTCCATTGAGCTTCTTCGGTGGATCCAACACCCTCCAGAGGTTATCACTATGGACTCCGCACCGGCTATTGCAGGTTTCGACACATTTGGCCTAGCGCCAGCCGTACTCAAGGCGATTCAGGATCAGGGCTACGAGACCCCGACCCCCATCCAGGCGGCCTGTATCCCCGAACTGCTGGCCAACCGTGACCTGCTGGGCCAGGCCCAGACCGGCACCGGCAAAACCGCCGCCTTCGCCTTGCCGCTGCTCAGCAACCTCAGTCTCGGATCGCGTGATCCCCAGATTCTTGTCCTCACACCGACCCGTGAACTGGCACTGCAGGTGGCCGAGGCGTGCCAGAGTTATGCCAGGCATCTGGGAGGATTTCATGTCCTGCCGGTCTACGGTGGCCAGGGAATGAGCCTGCAATTGCGTCAACTGCAGCGCGGCGCCCATGTAATCGTGGGGACACCGGGTCGGGTGATCGATCACCTCAAGAGAGGCACGCTGAAACTGGGCAGCATAAAAAGTCTGGTGCTGGATGAAGCGGATGAGATGCTCAAGATGGGCTTTATCGATGAGATCGAATGGATCTTTGAACAGGCCCCTGAACAGCGCCAGGTGGCGCTTTTTTCCGCCACCATGCCGGATTCGATTCGCAAAGTGGCAAAAAAATATCTGCGCGATCCGGTTGAGATCAAGATCAAGTCGAAAAGTGAGACGGTAACGGCGATCGATCAGGTCCACTATGTGGTCAGTCGCGACCACAAGATGGATGCGATGACGCGCATCCTGGAGGTGGAAGAGTTTGATGGCATGATTGTATTCGTTCGCACCAAGCTCGCCACGGTCGAGGTGGCCGATAAGCTGGAGGCGCACGGTTTCGCCGCCGAGGCACTTAATGGCGATATGAATCAGGCGATGCGCGAACGCACAGTTGATCGGTTGAAGCGGGGCAAGCTGGATATCGTGGTCGCTACCGACGTGGCGGCGCGCGGTCTGGATGTGGAGCGCATCAGTCATGTGGTCAATTACGATATTCCAAATGATCCCGAGTCCTACGTGCACCGTATCGGGCGAACCGGGCGGGCAGGGCGCAAGGGCAAAGCGCTGCTGTTTGTCCAGCCCCGGGAAAACCGCTTGCTGAAGGCTATTGAACGTTCGATTCGGCAACAGATTCCGGCCATGGAGCTGCCTTCCGCGGGCGATCTGAGCGAACACCGGATTGACCGTTTCACCACGCTAATCCGGGAAACCCTGACGCAACAGGATCTTGATTACTATTATCAGCTGATTCATCGGATGACTCAGGAACAGGAGATGAGTGAGCTGGACATTGCGGCGGCGCTCACCTATCTGGGGCAGAAGGAGCGGCCGTTTATTGTCAAGGAGGTGGCGGATTCCGCTGCCAGGCGCACCAGGGCGAAAAGTGGAAAAGAGCCGGGGACCTATCAGGCCGCAACTCCACAGGACAAGGCAAAGCGGAAACCCAAGACCAAGACAGAGCGGGGATCCCGCAAGAGTGATGTCCCCATGGAGACCTATCGTCTGCAGGTGGGCTCCAAGCACGGTGTGACGCCCCGTGAAGTGGTCGGCGCTCTGGCCAATGAGGCCGGATTGGATGGTGCCTATATCGGCCAGATCCAGATTGCCGAGGATCACACCCTGGTGGATCTGCCCGAGGGAATGCCGGGCGATGTGTTCAAGCATCTTCAGCGTGTCTATGTCTGTAACCAGCCGTTGCGGCTGAAACCGGTAAAGCCGCACCAGGCGGGCACAAAGGCCCAGCCGGACAAGGCCAAAAAGGCGAAGAAACGTGATAAAAAACCGAAGCATAAGAAAACGGCACCACCGGCTACCGGAGTCTGATGCCGGTTTCAAGTGGCCTGTGGATCGACCATAAGGAGCGGACAAAGTCCCCGTTACGATAAACATGGCAATGTTGCGGGTCGAACATGAGCGGGAGGAGCGAGTAATGAAAAGTGTACTGATGATGCTGACGGCCGTGCTGATATATACGGCCACGGCCGATGCCCTGGAGGTGAACATCACCCGGGATATCGGGCAGTTCCAGGTGACTCATGGCCAGCAGCAGATCACGATTGTGCGCAAGCAGGATCGCACATCAACCATTTCTCCCGACTTTGCACTGACTTCCCGGCCCTGTCCGCCGTTCTGCGCCCAGCCGATGCAGGTTGCGCCGGATGTCGCCACCATCGGTGAAGTTGAATTGGTCGCCTTTATGCGTGAGCGACTGGCCGATGGCACAGGCATCCTGATCGATGCCAGAACGGCCGACTGGCATGCCCGGGGCACCATACCCGGCTCGGTGAATATCCCGTTTACCAAGTTGAATCCGGGGCAGGGCGCCGATGACATTACCCTGAGTGAATCGCTCAGCCAGCTCGGGGTGGGGGAAGGGGACGATGGCTGGGATTTTTCCCAGGCCAAACAGGCCGTGCTCTGGTGCAATGGCCCCTGGTGTGGCCAATCTCCGACCGCTATCAAGGGGCTGCTCAGCATCGGCTATCCGGGCGACAAGCTGTTTTATTACCGGGGTGGCATGCAGTTGTGGCAGGTGTTTGGACTGCCCGTCGTTACACCCGAGGGACAGTTGATCGAAGAGTAGACGCGGATTGTCACAGCAGATCTGATTGCTTGGATTTGGTCTGGCAGACTGCCAGTTATTATCCAACCCTGGTCAAGCTATCCGTCTGCTTTCAGCCATAGCGGTCATTCGGCTAACCAACGTTACGGGCTGAAACCATCCAATAACTGCCGTTCATATCGACGCTGTTCTTGTTCGTGAAAAATAGATCAGTCCCGAATGGCGATAGAGTCCAAGATTCAAGACTTGACGCCCGTACCAGTGTTCGCTGCCGCCATGCCTCATCCTCAAAACCTGTAGAAACCCAGTACCTCTTTAAATGATTCTCGCAAGAGCGGCTGGGCATGTTCCCTAAACCATTCAACCTCTTTCTTAAATTCATCACTCAGTTGCTTGTACTGCGCCTCTAATTGGCCTTGCTTATAGCCAATCCGCTCAGATAACGGCTTTGCGAGGCTTTCCTGCATATTACCGGCACTCCAGTGCATATGGTGTATATTGTACGCGCGCTCTTCTATTGGCTGAATTTTCTGGTAAATCGATTCTGGTAGAAGAAAATATGCTTCATCTAGCGCAAGCTCGAGCTTTGAAAAAACCTCATGCTCATCTCGTTCTTCATCCAAGTAGCTCGTAACTTGGATGGCTTCGAGAAGCACTCGGTAAACATCGAGCCTTCTCTGGTACAGCTCTACTCGAATCTTCGCCTTATTGGCCTGGAACTGTTGCCAAGCAATAAACACGCCGGCAACAGCTACTATCGGTATAAACAGTCGGGAGACTTCTACGGCCATTTCCATTGTCACGTGCTGACCTCCTTACTACAGCCTCAATGTTGTGCTAACGGGTTGCTTGCAGCCTGTTCCAGCGAGTGAAAATGAGTGAAGTAGATCTTGTTAAGTGCTTCGCTCAATAGCTTTGCTAGCCTCGATGACTAGGTGTTCACGCAAGCGTGTGAGTTCCTCCACGCCAAGAATGGCCCGCACTTTCTTCTTGACGGCCTCTACCGCATATTCTTCATTTACTTCTTTCGATTCGTCAATGCCCAATATCTCAAGGAACAGATCATGGGAGCGCTGAATGACGATGGTTCTTTGCTCTGCATGGTTTGGGCTGTCCGTTGTGCTACGAATAAACTGAGAATCTGCACCTAGCTTTCGGATTGCTTTTTCAAATATTTGGAGCTTTTCGTTTATTGCATCTGTCAACCAGACCGCGTACTCCAGGCGCAACTCGTGAAGATTTTCCGCGTGGGTCAGAGCTTCTGGGGTGTTGCCCTTTCGAAACAGCGTGCTTACTGAAGCATGAATTTCTGCCATATACTTTTCGCAGAACTCAACATGTTTATCGAAGGCCGTGTTTGCCATATGTGATGCCGCGCCAAGAGTGAACTTGGACTGATTGTTTTGAATTTCTAATTGTTTCTCATGAGCGGCTTGGTCCCTAAGCAGCTGAAACAATGCCGAAAGTAAAGCAACGACTCCTGGTGAGGCGACAACCGCCTTCAAAACATCTTTTGCAGGAATTATCCACGCGGCACCGAGTGACAATAAGAACACGGTCAAAAGTATGCCGTAGGTTTTTGGATCGTGCTTCAAGATTATTGCACTTAACGCGGTGCACAACCGCCGGAGGTAACTGGCGCCTTTTGTGCGGTCGTTTGCACATAAGGTGACAGTTTCAAGAGGTCGGTTCGCTTGTTAGAGTTGTGATTCAAGGTACACGTCCGTTGCTTTAACCAGTTCTTTGATGAAATGTATATGCTTGCGCATATCATCCTTTGTAACAGGATGGGCAACTGGCTGCCCAACCACTGGCCTCAGTGACCGGTGTGCAATATCTCCTCGCTTTTTTACAAGGCGATTTAGTTCACTCTTAGCCTGCTCTTGATTGCAATGGTTCCAAGACCATCCTTCAGTTACATCAAGGCTTAGATATTTTTTAAATATTGACCTGACGCGCTCTACGTTCGGTGAATGGAATGTTTTGAGATCCACTTCTAAAGACTGTTTATAAAAGATCTTAAGTCTGTCTTCATCGCGGCTTTTTTCACAGGCAGTATGCACCGCCTCAGCAATTCTATCTTCGAAGTATGTTTCTAGTGCGGCCAAAGCCATTACCAGACTTGCTCTTTTTAGCACTTCTATTTCTGGCGGTGGAGGCTGCTTATTAAGAGTGTCAAAATTCTGCATCAAATCAATGGAATCCTGAATCGCATGGGAAAAATTTTCAAATGTTTGCGACGGCATATTTAAAAACTCTAACGATTAATGTTGAGTGGCTGGTGCAGAACGGAGTGAAGCAATCGGTCCACATCAACGGGTTGTTCTATGTTAGCGGATAGTTATGGAGTGAGGCATCCCGCCCATAGAAGCTCATTCCTTTGTACTCCCGAGTTTATCAGCCGACATCCTTGTTGAACAGCCACAAGATGAACGGCAGGTATATGTCGATTAGAGCCGTTTAGGGACTGATCACAATTGTCTGCTCTGGTCACACTGCGAGCTTTTCGATCTGACACTAACTGGCAGATCGGGTGTGAATTCAATTACTACACCTCAGGCGCGAGAGATAAATTTTCCGGTGCCGGTATTGATCTTGACTATTTCACCGGGTTCCAGGTATTCAGGTACCTGGATCTCCAGGCCGGTGGTTAGGAGGGCAGGTTTTGTCCGTCCGGTGGCGGTGGCGCCCTTGATGCCGGGAGCGGTGTCGGAAATGGTGAGTGAGACGGACTGGGGTAACTCAATGCCCAGCAGTTTGCCGTCCACGATTAACGCAGTGATGCCCTCCAGTCCCTCGGTCAGGTAACCGACCTGATCCTCGATGTCCTCCCTGTTAATGGCATACTGGCTGTAGTCCTCCATATCCATGAAGACATACTGCTCGCCGTCCAGATAGGAGTACTGAACCTGGGGACGCAGGCAGTCGATACCTTGTAGCAGGTCGTCCCCCTTGTAGGACTCGTCCAGCTTCTGACGGGTCTGCAGGTTGGTGAAGCGGATCTTGTACAGGGTGGCGGCTCCACGGGATGAAGGGCTTTTCGTTTCAACCTGTTTTACCACATGGGGTGCGCTATTGATCTCGACAATGACGCCTCGTTTTAAATCACACGCTTTCGGCACGACGATGCTCCGCAAATAGATTCGAGGCGGCGATTATAGCAGATGGCGCGTTGGTGGAATCGGTTTACCGCACAAGGTATTAACGCGGCTTTGGTTGGGAAACCTCAACTCAGGCATGGCCGGAAAGCAGGTGATCGAGGGCACTGGCGTTGCCCATCAGGTCAGCCAGCGTGTACTTTTCCAGCACTTGATAGAATGCCTCCTGTGCCTCGGTCAAGACGCCTGCCAGGCGGCAGGCGGGCAGTATTCTGCACTGGCTGCTTTCGGGACTGAAGCACTCTACCAGAATACTGTTCTGCTCTGTCTGCCTGATCAGCAGACCGATGTTGATCACATCCGGACTCAGTGCCAGGCGAATGCCACCTCCTTTGCCCCGAAGTGTTTCGATATAACCCTGTTGACCCAGGTAATGGACTACCTTGGTCAGGTGGTTATGGGATACCCCGTAGCTGGTCGCCAATTCACCCACGGTCGCCAGCTTTTCCCGATCAAGGGCGAGGAATATAAGCACCCGGATGGTGTAATCTGTAAAGGTTGTCAGCCGCATAATGAGGTGCCTTTAATATGTATTTAACATGTTGATTATCTCAAATCGGCGTGCTAGATTAAACATGCAAATCATATATAGCTTATGGAATCATCCAACATGAAAGACAACTCCACCGATACGGAGATTACCCGCGAGGCTGTTTATAACGCCCTGCGGGGAGTCATTGATCCCGAGGTCGGGATCAATATTGTTGAGCTGGGACTGGTATATGACGTGGTTGCCGATAGCGACAGGGTTGAAGTGTCCATGACCCTCACGTCCCCGGCCTGCCCGATGGGTGCTCACCTCGCCGATGAGAGCAGACAGGCAATTCAGGCCATAGTGCCCGCTTCAGTGGTTGTGGATGTCAGGCTGGCCTGGGAGCCGCCCTGGAATCCGGAGATGATGTCGGATGAGGCCAAACAGCTATTGGGTTGGAAATAGTATTGTTTAATAGAACTGGAGACCGATGATATGAGCACGCCAACAGCAAAGAGCACCGTGGATGTCAGAACCATTGAGCCAAGATTTCGCCATCCGATTATTTTCAACACCTTTGAGGAACTGCAGCCGGGAGAGTTTTTGCTGCTGGTGAATGACCATGATCCGGCACCGTTGCGCTACCAGTTTGAGGCGGAACGCGCTAATCAATTCGCCTGGGAGTATATTGAGCAGGGGCCTGAGGTGTGGCAGGTGCATATCACCAAAAAGGCCGCCTGATTAACCTCAGCAACTGTTTGCAGGGTGATGTTTATGTGGAGTGATCTCAAACCCGTTTACCGGTATCCGATTCTGATACTCGGTATGTTGTCCTTGGTTTTCGGTGTGCTTGCCGGCCTGGCCAGGTTGGGGTTGGCCGTTCCACACATCGCCCTGCAGCAGGCGGCCCAGCACGGTGTGCTGATGATTCCCGCCTTCTTCGGTACGGTAATCGGACTGGAGCGGGCGGTGGCGATCGGCCAGCGTTGGGCCTATCTTGCCCCGTTGTCGACTGGTGCTGCGGGTATTGCGCTGTTGCTGGGTGCGCCGCCGGTTATCACTCTCGCTCTGTTAACGCTGGGTAGCCTGCTGTTTCTGATCGCCTCGATCAAGGTGCTGCGCATCCAGCAGGCGGTACATAACTGGATCCTGCTCGGCGGAGCCAGTGGACTGTTTATCGGTAATTTTTTGCTTTTGAATGGCCAGGCGGTGAGTCAGGTGCTCTACTGGTGGATTGCATTTCTGGTGCTGACCATTGCGGGTGAGCGACTGGAGCTGAGTCGTCTGGTGATCCGGGATCAGCGCAAGCGCATGGGGCTCGCCCTGTTGTCGGTGATGCCGTTGGCCGGTACAGCCATTGGGATGTTCAACCCGTCCTTGGGCTTGACCCTGTTTGCCCTGGGACTGGCGGGTATCGGCACCTGGCTGCTGCTGTTCGATATTGCCAGGCGGACAGTCCGTTTGACTGGACTGACCCGTTTTACCGCAGTCTGTATGCTGGCCGGTTACGGCTGGTTGTTGCTGTCCGCGCTGCTGTTCCTGGGAATGGCCCTGGAGTGGGGCGGTATCAGTCGGGATGCCGCTCTGCATGCCATCTTTCTCGGTTTCGTCTTTTCCATGGTGATAGGCCACGCCCTGATCATCTTTCCGGCGGTGACCCGGCTGAAGATTCCCTATTCGCCAGCTTTCTACTTCCCCCTGCTGCTGCTGCAACTATCGCTGCTGCTACGCATCGTCGGTGGCCTCGGCGGCAATGCCGACTTCCTGATCCAGGGCAGCATCCTGAATGCCGTGACACTGGCGCTGTTTATACTGACACTGGTCTGGAGTATTCTGCGTGGACAATTGGGACAGGCCGGCAGGGCGCCGGATCCCGCAGCAAGCCGGACACCACCGGATACGGAACGATTTAGCTGAGTGGTGCGGATTGAATTGGTGGGCGCGCCTGGGATCGAACCAGGGACCCCTACCGTGTGAAGGCGAAAAAATGCCCATTTTCATCAATGCCTTATCTCATAACTGATTGATTTTGCTTGATTCGCTATTAAGTGGAATTAGCGGTAATAAAGGGTTAGGATTTACAGAGGATTTACAAACTCTGAAATCAGGGCCGCCGCCATGCAGAAATTACTCAATCAAAGGGTTGCAGATTCAGCCAAGCCAAAAGCCAAGCCTTACCAGATTCATGATGTTGCTGTCCCTGGCTTAATGCTGCGAATCCAGCCAACCGGGACCAAGACCTGGAAGCTGATTCAGAACCGTAAGCCCCGCACCCTGGGGCGATCCCCTGTAATGACTTACTCAATGGCCGCCGAGAAAGCCTTGGCGATCCTGAGGGGCGAGGACCCAGATGCAGCACCGGAGCAGGAAGAAGCGCCGGAGGTTATGACGTTTGGCCGATATCTGACCAAGCACTATTGGCCGTTTCTGGAGGCGAACCATAGCAAGCCGGAGGAGTCACTTAGCCGCCTGAAGCGGTTCGGATTCGATGACAAGCCACTGGAAGAGATCCGGCTGGCTGATGTCGAGACCTGGCGGACCAAGAGCCAGACGGCAGGCAAGGCACCCTCAACTATCAACCGGCGAACAAATGCCCTCAAAGCGTCCCTTCAGCGTGCTGTTGACTGGGATCTATTGCCAGACAACCCCTTGGCCCGACTGAAGCCGCTGAAGGTCGATAGGCGGCCCGTGGTGCGTTACCTGTCACCGGAGGAGGACAAGCGACTGCAAGATGCCCTCAGGGACCGGGATACCCTCAGGCGGGAGAAACGGAAGAGCGCCAACACCTGGAGAGCAGAGCGCAACCAGGAGCAGATGCCGGAGTTTGGCGAGTACACCGATAACCTGACTCCCATGATCCTATTGGCGCTGAATACAGGATTGCGCCGCGGGGAACTATGGAAACTCCGCTGGGGTGACGTTGACCTGAAACAGAAGATCCTCACGGTTCACGGCAAGGGGGCGAAGTCGAAGCAGACGCGCCACATTCCACTCAATGCAACAGCCTTGCATGTCCTGAAGGCACATCGGGGCGACGTGGCGCCGATGCCACCCAACCCGGTGTTTGGTCAGCATGAGTTCAAAAAGGCGTTCGCGGCAATCCTGAAAGCCGCCAAGATCGAGAACTTCCGATTCCACGACACCCGGCACACCTTCGCCAGCCGGCTGGTTATGGCTGGAGTTCCACTGAACACCGTCCGGGAGTTGCTGGGGCATAGCTCGCTGGAAATGACCCTGATCTATGCACACCTGGCGCCGGACAACCTACGCAACGCGGTGGAGCTGCTGTCATGACAGAATACGAAATCGCAGACCTACTTAATAGTTTCCTGGATACTCCACCGGACAAAATTGACTGCGCTACTATCGAGATAATGCAGATTTATATTAGGTCCAGGGTTGAAATTCTTGTAGCCGATTTATTGCCTCCCCATTACTACGATCCAGACCCCAATCAACCGACTATTTTGCATGCTCAAACAGCGTTAAATGGGGACCCCGAAATTGCGGCAAATCTGATGGAATACATCGCGACTACCGATCAGGAGGATATAGATCCGGATGTGATCGAATATTACATTCGAGGCGCTGCAGCCAAAATCACGCGAAATTTAAGACAAGGGAAGGCGCCAGGGGCCGACAGGGCATTCGGGCTCACTCGGCCTAATACCAGGGATATCGATAAAATAATGCGTTATTCCGATATTTGCACCAAGATTGAGAATCTCCGTAGAAACGGAGCCACAAGAGATGAGGCGATCGCGGCGGTTGCGGTTGAAATCGATAGGAAGCGTGACACTGTCGAGGATATCTATAAAGCGCATAAAGCGTGGGCAACACCTAAAGGAAGGCTGAAGGCGTTTCTTCGGCAAGATAACGGGGGGTAAAAAAAAGAAAAAAATTTACCCCTTCCGGCTTTCAATTATGTGTTTAATATCCCTTATCACTACTAAATACTGACAGTGGTGATAAAGATGAACAGAACCTACTCACAACCCACCGGTACATCCATTGGTGATTGCAGCGTTACCGAAACCTGCACGTGGCTGAACTGCACCCCACCAACCGTTTATAAGCTCCTGGCAAGTGGCGACCTGGAAGGATACAAAATAGGCCGCTCCCGCCGAATTACCCGAGAATCTATCCAGCGTTTACGTTCCGGCAACAAGGCCACCGCCTGAGAATCCCCAAATGAAAAAAGCCCGACCATTAGGCCGAGCTTCGTTTGGGGATAGCTGTAATCACGTTGACCACAAGATTATAGCATCCCCACGACGCTTTCCAAGGCCACCCCTGACCCTGAGTGCAATTGTCGCGCGCTACGCGGCGCAGCGATGCCCGAGAGGCCCGTATTACACAGCGCTGCCAGAGGACCTGATAGAGGATCGTCAGCAGTGAGTAATAAAAGCCTCACGTGGGCCTGGTCGCAGAATCTTAAGCCGGCACCCAAGCTAGTATTGCTCGCGCTTGCCGATCATGCAGACGACAGTGGGCTTTGCTGGCCGTCTCTTGTTCGCATTGCCGAAATGACCGGAATAGATCGCAGCACAGTAACCAGGAGCCTGGCCACGCTCGAGCAGCACCACCTGATTGCCCGAGATAGAAGCGCAGGCGGTCCGGGAAAATCCACTCGCTATCGGATCGGAGAACAGATGCAAGGCGCACCAGTTAAACAGGTGCAAGAAACACCTGATACAGGTCCTAACAGGTGCGAGAGATCACATAACAGGTGCGAGAGATCACAAAAACAGGTGCGTCACGCACCCCGAACCATAAGGAACCCCCAAGAACCCCCAGAGAGAGAGCGCAAACGCGCCCACCCTCTACCTGATACCTTCACTCTGACCAGTGCAATGCAGGCATGGGGGAGTGAAAAATTCCCGGCTGTGAATCTCCAGCAAGAGACCGAGAAGTTTGCCGACCATGCACGAGCGAAGAACCGCAAGTTGACAGATTGGGTTGCGGGCTGGCGGAACTGGATCAGACAAGCGCATGACTACCAGCAGGCCCGCGGTAGTTCAGCGCCTCATGTTGCCCCGAAACAAATATCGGAGGAGCTGTTTTGAACAACATTGGATTCGCGGAGCTGAATGTTTTGGGCGCCATGATGCTGGACCCGGACATGATCGACCCTGTTAAGGCGGTCTTGACCGAAGCAGATTTCGCAGCCGGCCCGAATCGGAAAATCTGGCGAGCTATCCACTCTCTGCGGGATCGGGATATCCCGGTTGATGTGCTGTCGGTGCTGGATGCGGTACGAGGCGAGCCAGGGCGAACCCTAGTTTCTAATTACGTTCGCAACACCTACGCACCCCAAAACGCTGTGCTGTATGCCGAACTGGTCAGAAGCGAGGCAATCAAGCGCGAAACTCTCCGCTATCTGCAGGAAACCATAAAGGGCGCCGGCAACCGGGAGGCCGCCGAGATCATCGGCGACGTGCAAGCGAAACTGGAGTCACTGATGCACAGGGGCACAGGCAAATCCAAATCGTTCGCTGAAGCCTTTACGGCAGCCCTGGAGGCGATAGACGAGGCCGGCGCTACCTCGGGCCCTGTCGGCGTCCCTACGGGTCTCTATCCGCTGGATGACCGCATAGGCGGACTGCAGGCGCCCCGGCTTGTGGTGATCGCTGCTCGACCTTCTATCGGCAAAACCGCACTGGTCAATCAGATCACCCTGCATGCAGCAGCACAGGGGCACGGTGTTGGCGTCTGCAGCCTGGAAATGGGCGAGGCCGAGCTTGCTATTCGTGCGATGGCCAACCGCTACCAGGTGAACGGGACCGCGCTGGCGTTTGGCAATGATGCAGAGATAACTGCCCTGATGCACAAGATACCAGGCAACCCGGTGAAGGACCTGCCGATCTGGATTGATGCGGATAGCTATAGCCTGCCGGCTATCACCGCGCGGATCTCGGAATGGAAGCGTAGGCACAACATCGGGCTGGCGGTTGTTGATCACATCGGATTGGTGGAGGTGGACGGCCAGCGCAGCGCGAACGACAGAATAGGCGCTGTCTCCAGGGCCTTGAAAAAAACGGCCAAGCAACTGCAGATACCGGTGATTGCTGTCAGCCAGTTGAACCGGAGCGTCGAAAAGGAGAAACGATATCCGACCCTGGCCGATCTCCGAGACTCCGGATCAATCGAGCAGGATGCGGATATTGCCATATTCCTGCACGCAGAGAGCGAAGGGGACCGGCTGATCCCAATGCACCTGGGACTGCTCAAGAACCGGTCCGGCCGGAAGGGATGGCTTCGTGAGAAGTTCATCTTTAATGGGCCAACGCAGACATTCTACGTGGAGGGCCGGTGGTGATGCTCCGGGTCCTCCTGCCCATTCTGGTACTCCGGGGGTACGTGCGCCCCGGTTGTCGGCTAAATTTCGCCCTGGAAACCACTTCCACCACTACAGGTAAAACCATGAGTCAGAAACCCATGAAGCGAGTAAACAAGGCAGGCGGCTATCACCTGCTGGAGCTAACACAAACTGAAATGGCTGAGTGGTTCGGGGTCGATCGAACGACCGTCACGCAGTACCAGCGCGACGGAATGCCATTTATCCGCGGCGGACGAGGAAAGGCGAACTTGTACGATGCCTTCGTCTGCCTTCTGTGGAGGATGGGACGAGATCAAGCGAAGAAAAAAGGCCTATTAAGGCTTCCGGCGCTGACATACATCCTGTCCGCCTGGCTTTGCGGTGAGCGCGAAGAAGATCCCCTCGACTGGATGCCAAGAGCTCGCCACCTGGCCGAGCGAATAGATTTGCCAAGTGATGACGCGATGTACCTCCACTGCCTGGCTACCGCGATGAATATCGCGGGCCATATCAGATAATCAAGGAAACCCCATGAATTGCCACTATCCACCCAAACGCTGGATTAGCCGAGTCTGGCAACCGGTGCCAATGCCGAGCTATACGCGGGACCTCAGAACAACCGCTTATCACGAAGCCGGTCATGCCGTGCTGTTTCTGGCATTCGGCATCCCGATCAAGGAGGTGTGCATGGACTTATCGCCAACGGAACCTGGTTTTGTTGGTGGCGGTTACGTGGCACAAGACAAGGAAATGATTGCTGAATTACGGAAAGAACTGTCGCATACCAACCCGCCTCTCAGTGACGACAAAAAGCTGCATTCAGAGCAAGAAGGTGCCCTCTGGGCTGCTGCAAGCTACTTGGCAGGTGAACAGGCCGAATTGATCCTACACGGAATCACCGTCAATGGGCCGGTCTTTCTTCCATCGGCAGACCAGAAAGTCGCCAAGAACATGCTGCGCGAGGCGTTTAGGCATACTCACGGCGTCTATTACTGTCAGCGGCTGGCGCGTGCAATCCTGATGGACCTCTGGCCAGCAGCAGAGGCGATAGCCAATGCACTGCTCAAGGCCGGCCGGTTGGATTCTGATCAGGTGAATGAAGCCGTGAGAGCAATCAACGCTGACTGTTGACAGAACCAGAATGAGCACCCTCCATCTTGATCAACTCCGAAAGCTGGCCAGATCGGTCCCAGAGCTGTCCGATTGGCTAGAGGCGGGGCTCTATCGGTGGGATAAGGGCGAACCCCTGGAGCGGGCTCTATCGCTCTCAGGGACTGGCGCAAAGGTGCAGCGAAATCGATCCCTTATTCGGGCTGCCAGATTGCTAGATCCATCCAATGATCTAGGCGCTTGGCAGAAAGCCGGACTTCTGGAAACAGCAATCCACAGATTCGAATCTATCAGGTGGCCGGAAGTACAGGGCACCCAAGATAGAAGTCTGACCCCACTGCAGCAAGAACTATTCAGCGCATTTTCTGCTGGCTGCGAGATGATCAGGACACAGCGAAAACTATACGAACTTCTCCGCTGACCAGCTCGATCAGCATGGTCAGTGAATGCCCCATATATTTTATGCATGATCAGATTCCACAGAAGCAACAAAACTACGGAGCCAAAATGAGCAAATCCATCAGCGAAGCAAGAACCGCATACCAGACCGCTATCGATGAGCTGCAGGAGTGCGAGAGCAGGAAGAAGGTCGTACAAGCGAAGATCGAACAGAACGAAGAAAGGGAGCTTGCCCTGAAGGCCCAGCTTGCCGAGGCAGAGACCGATAAGAACAGGGCCCTGGAGGTGTTTGCATATGACGGCATCTCTGAATCCGATATGCAGGCGGCAAAGGACAAGGTGACGGGCATCCGCAGCGAACTGCGCGATATGGAAGAGTTCTCCAAGGCGTTACACGATAGCCAGCGGAAGCTAGCGGAAAGGACCGGGAAGTTAGGCGGTGTGCCATACGGCCTTGTTCGTCAGCGCCTGGCTGAGTTCACCCACGCGATTGCCGAAACTGCGATGCAGGAGATTCGCTCAGATAAGGCACTGAAGACGAAGATACATGAGGCTTTTGTGGCGTGGTCCTACCTGAGTGGTGACTACGATCTCTTTTTGCGGACGCTGTTTGATAAAGAGGAGATCACGGACGAACTGTACGAAAAGCTCTGGAAGAAGATCACAAAGCAGCATATCGAGCCCATTACCGGGAGGGTTGCGGGTTGAATATGTGGATAGCGGGTCCTCCACCGCCCCAGAACGCCGCTGGTGATGCGAGGTGCCCGGTTTCGGTAGCCAGCACACCCCTTAGGACATCATCAATGCTCTGTTCGATCAATCAACTTTCCGTGTATACCGGGTTTGCGTATCGCACCATCAAGGCCCGTCTCTCTGGCTTGAAACCAGTTGTCGATGGTGCTGCCCACCTCTATGAGACAGCGAAGGCACTGCCGCTTTTATACACCTCCGACCACGGCCACGACCTGCAGAAGGAACGCGCCCGGCTGGCACATCACCAGGCCAACCGGGAGGCGATCAGGGAACGTGAGGCCAGATCCCAGTACATGCCCACCGACCTGGCCGTGATCCTTTGCCAGACGAACGCAGAGCGGGCACGGGAGCGATTCTCGGTGGTAGTCGCACAAGTGGCCAAGAAGCACCCCAACATCCCACGCCCTGCCCTGGATGACCTGGCGCGATTCATCGGTGAAGCCCTGGCGGAGCTGGGGCCGGATGGTGTGCCGGCTGAAATCAAACGGAGAATAAACAATGGCCGTTAAAGACCGCATTATCGAAATTGCCTATAAGCTGAAAGATCAGTTTACGGGCGGCGTTTCCAAGCTGACCGGCTCGCTGAAGAAGGTTGAAAGCCAGTACAACGCCACCGGTGAACGTATCGACAATATCACCAAGCGTATAGGTCGCTCTGCCGCGAATATCGGCAGGGTGATTGCCACCGGACTGGGCGTTGGCTTAACCGCTGTCGGCGTGCGCCTTGCCTCCATGACCAAGGATATAGACGCCCTGGCGAAAACCTCTCGCAAGCTGGGAATCCCTGTTGGCGAGCTGCAGAAACTACAGCACGCGGCAAAGCTATCCGGTGTCGAGACAAACCAACTCAACACCGGTCTGCAACGCATGACGCGAAGAATTGCGGAGGCAGCAGGCGGAACTGGTGTTGCTGTTTCTGCGCTTGATGATCTTGGTATAAGCATCGACGACATTGCCGGCAAGAGCCCGGACGAGCAGTTCTCAATAGTCGCGGATGCCATGTCCAAGATCCCGGACCAAGCCGAGCGTGTGAGGATTGGCTTTAAGCTGTTCGATACCGAAGGCGTCAACCTGATCAACCTCATGAACGACGGCGCCGAGGGCGTCAAGCGGATGGGCGACGAGCTGGAAAAGATGGGCGGCGTCATTGATGACAAAACCGCAAAAGCAGTTGAGGATCTGAATGACAAAATGACCCGCCTGGGCGCGAATATGGACGCGCTGGTGTTGCGCTTCGGGCCTGGCGTTATCGGAGTGCTCAACCAATCGCTGGAGGGTCTAGGGCTTGGTGCAGAGCGTGGTATAGGAAATATTCAGCGCGAACTTAAAAGCCTGTATGAAACACGTCGGGAATTACTGGACGATATCAACAAGGGACCACAGAGTCGTGGTCTATGGGACGCCTTGCTTGGGGAGTCTTTCAGCGAGAAACAGGACCAGCTTGTTGTCGCCGAGAATCGGATTAAAGAGTTGCTGGGTGAAGTACAGCGACAAACCAGATCAAACGAAGATGGAAAGAAGGCGGCCGACGACCTGACCGAGGCAACAAAAGACCTTGGAGAAGAGGCGGAGGACACGAAGGGAAAGATCAAGGACGAGAAAGACGAGCAGATCCGGCACAACAAGGCGCTGGATGATGCTAAAAAGAAAGTCGATGCCTACAAGCAAGCCAAGGAAAACGCCAACAAGGTAAAACTGGAATTCGAGCAGTTCGTTGACGATGTGAGCGGCAGAGGCAAGGACGATCCACCGGATTTCATTGACGCCAGCTATGCCAAACTGGGCGCACAACAAGCCCTGGATGCCGGAGACTATGACGGCGCCATCGAGAAAGCCCGAGCAGCCGCCGAAATGGTGCGAACCATCGGAGAGTCCGGCGAGTATTCGTCTACTGAGGTACGCGGCCTCGCCAAGATGATCGGCGGCATTGCAACTGAGGCGGCGAACAAAAAAGCTGAGACCAACCTGGTCGACACAGAAAAAGACAAATCCGAGATCCAGCAACTTAGGGAATTGCTGACCAACATACCGGCGAATATCGACAACAACAGTCTAAGCGCAAGCATTCAGGAGGCGATCAGAACCGCTCAAGCGGCCGCCAACCAGAATCCCATAGTCTTGAGGGTGCAGACCATCAATGAGACTGTGCAGAACGGTGTGCGGTCTTACAGTGACGGCACGGACTACGTAGAAAGCGTGATTGCCAGAGAAGCCAGAAAGCGGGGGAATCTGTAATGGACAATATCTATGTATTCCCCATCAAAAGACCCCGGCCAGACCCGCTCATGGAGCGCCTGCAGGCCGTTCTCGACGAAGGGCTACGGCTCACCCCGCCAGAGGTGCCAGGCGTTGACCCCGTGACCGTGTGCCACGTCCTGGAGGCAGTTGGACCCGCTATCAGCGAAGGGGCATCCCGCTTGTGTTCGGCGCTGATCGAAGCGGCGCTAGCCTACGAGCGTGAAACCCGTGGTGATTGACAGAACACCTTGCCGGGGCTATCTTGACCCGGTGAGGCGTCGAAACCTCTTGTAGCCGGACACCCGGCCCCGTCAGCGTCGGATTTTTTGTGCCTGTCATATAGGCAACGCCCCGCACCAGTTTCTATGGTCGGGAGTCTGGAGAAATACAATACCCTTCGGGGGAATACTCCAGGCCGTTGCTACAGCGGTTTCGACCCTCCTGGCCACCCTTACGGGTGATCTTTCAATGTCGAGAAACTGTAGGAGGTCCATCATGGACACCATCAAAGAAGCCCTCAACACCAAAAGCGCCAGCGAGATAGCCAACCTGGCCACCCTTCGACTGCAGGGCCTTGCAGCCGTTGCCTACCAGGTCGGCAGCGATTCATTCATGGAAATGAACGACGATCTGCAGCTGAACTACGGCAATTCCCTGTGCCTGGGTATCCGGGACGTGATCGACCTGGTGAATGCCTTGCTCACGGCGAAGGTTGAAGAGGAGGTGCAGTCATGAGCACCGAAACCGAAAACGCCAAATTCGAGCAGCTGAACCCGATCCTTTGCGGCCTGTATCAAGCCGTGTGGAATCTGCAGGCGGTTCAGTACATGGAAGACGAGCTGGCCCTAGGGAGGGCTGAGGGCGGTGAGAAGTGGAACCTGGCTATCCTGGCCGAGAAAACAGCCCGAGAATCGGCAAGCGACATCCACGACCTGCTGGAGCAGCTGTGCGAAGCTGTCGGCGTATCTCCGAACTGTAACGCACTAGACTGACCCACCCCCACCACAGCCCCGCCCGGTCAATGGGCGGGGTCTAGGAGGCTAGATGGATACTACCAGGGGAATAGAAAACGGGGCTTACCATGAAGCGGGGCACACTGTAATCGCCTATCAGGTCGGATGGTGGGTTCGGTATGTAGCGATTGAGAGAGTCGGTGACGGGAAGCGCGATTACACCGCAGTAAGTTGCAGGTCTTGGGATCACACGGCATGGAGGAGGGTTATCATAAATTGCGCGGGATGGCAGGCTGGCTGTAAGCATGATCCGCGTCACTCGTTTAAGATAGATACCGACAGCTTAAAAGAAGATCTAGAGTTCTATATAGACGACGAATTAGAAGAAGGAGATCAACTTGATTCCCTGAGGGCAATTCGAGAAGAACAACCAGACCGGTCTGATAGCGAAATCATTGATTGTTTTAGGTCACTCGAAGCTGAGTGCTGGGAGATGCTCAATAATCCTGAAATATGGGCTAATGTGGTAAAGGTGGCTGAAGCACTGTTGGTAAAAGGCAAGCTGCTTCAAGACGAGGTCGAGGCATTACTCAATATCCACTAATCATAACTACCACCAGCCCCGCCCGGTTCGCCTGGCGGGGTTTTTCTTTGTCAGTCAATATCTTATGCCTAACATTGAAGTAACTATAGGCTTGGCGGCGAATATACGGCTTTGATCAAATTGTGAATTTAAAGCTATACTGGCTGTAAGCTGATAATAAGCAAATGGAATCAAGGATATAGCAGCAATCAGTTGTAAATAATAATCAGGGAGGTAACACGGATGGCAACAATTCCAAACGTCGTGAGCAATCGACTCAAATCTGAAGTCCCCAAGTTTCAAAAGATCCTGCAGGCAGCTCGAGACCGAGATATCAATGAAGCTGACACGGTCGTCATTATTACCGATATGCTTGAGGGAGTTTTCGGCCTTGATAAGTACGAGGATGTAACCCGTGAGTTTGCTATTCAAGGGACCTTCGTTGATCTCGCGGTTAGAACTGGTAACAGAATTGACTACCTGCTGGAAGTTAAGGCCATTGGTATGGATCTCAAAGAATCCCACCTTCGCCAGGCAATCAACTACGCGGCAAAGGAAGGCGTCCGCTGGGTCGTTCTAACGAATGGTATCAATTGGGAGATCCATCGAGTTCTAGTTGACGGGCAGGTGACAAATGAGAAGGTCGCCAGCTTCAACTTTCTGGATATTTCAATGCGCAAGTCCGATGATATGGAACTTCTGTTTATGCTTTGTAAACGAGCCATCAACCGAGACCTGATAGAGGAATTCTACGAACACCGCCAGGCCTGCAATAAGTTTATGATCGGCGCTCTGCTTGGCGGTGATGAAGTTGCTAATTTGGTGCGGCGTACACTGAGGAAGATTACCCCGGGACTGAGAGTCAGTGCGGATGAAATCAAGCAGATTATCAATAGCGATGTGATTAAACGCGAAGTGTCAGAATCAGATGCTGGCAATGAGGCAAGAAAGCGCACCAATAGGGCCTTGGCAAAACTGGAGCGACAAAAGGCAAAATCTAAGCAGGAATCGACTCACGAATCACCACCGCCGCTGTGACAAATCCTCAGCAGTGATAGAAGGTCATGTCCTCACGCTCGAGATAACCTGCGACTGCTTGCGCCCTGGTGTTTTCGAGCCATACCCAGAGGAGAAAGGCCATCAGGGTTTTCTGGAACTATTTTCCGGGAAGGGCTATGAAACGAATTACAACGCTATTCGTTCTACTGTTATTTATTCTCGCAGTCGAGGCCGGCGGCATCAAAAAGTGGGTGGACGATGACGGCAATGTCCACTTCGGAGATACCCCGCCGCCCAGCCAGTCCGCTAGGCGTATCCAGGTCAGAGACCCCGCCACCGGCAACGGGTCCATGGTGCGTCCCGATGTAATCGTCATTCACCGAGACAGGCCCCAGCAGTCGACAGAGGCGGTTGCGCCGCAGAGCAGGGACTACGGCGAGCGACTGCGCTACCGGAATGCCGCGGTAAAGGGTGAGATTCTGAACGGCATGACCAAGACAGAGGTCATGCGGGCTTGGGGTGAGCCAGATGAGGTTGACGTGAGCGATAGTGGTTCTGGGCGAACGGAGCGTTGGTGGTGGTGGGATCACTCGGGAAGCCGCCTGAAATCCAAATACATCCGGTTTGAGGATGATCGCGTTACCAATTGGAGTATTGACCGATAGGCGCCGACATCAACTGCTACGCGCCCGAAAAATTGCATCACAAGCAGAATCGGTAGAGGGAGGAGTAATGGCAAGGATACCGTGTAGAGGGTGCAGAAAGCTGGTCGACGCTGGGACGAAAACATGCCCGTATTGCAATACAGACCTCAAAGGCCAGCCCATCGGGAAGTGGTCGAAGGTGGCCATTCTGGGGGTTGTGGTGTTTATGTTTGTGATTGCTGTTACCTCGGACAATGATCCGCCGGCAAAGGAAACCACCAAGGCGCCGCCTGTCGTGTATGACGAATCGAAATGGCACCCAGTACCGCCAGACAGCAAGGTATCAAACAGCCCATGGGATGGGTCGGTCTACGAGATCGAGCGGTATCTGGAGCATACCCTGAAAGACCCCGATTCATACGAGGGCATAGAGTGGAGCCAGGTGGTTACAAAGCTGATTGACGGGCAACGGCGGTATGCCGTGCGGCACAAATACCGGGCCAAAAACTCCTTCGGCGGCTACGTGGTGGAGCAGGTCTATTTCGTTATGGACGGGGCCGGGACAGTTCTCTCTGCCGTCAAGCTGTAGCAATACGACAACCTGTTTCTGCTCGTTGCCTCACAATCTCAAGGCACGAAACTATAAGCAAATCACGTGTGAGAATTAAGAACTGTAAAATCATATTATCGGAGGGAGTATGAAAAGGACAATAATCATTGCCGCGATTTTGTACTTCACCGCCGCAAACGCTGAAGAGAAGACCGACTGGAGAGGAAACTGTAAAAAACTGGGTGGTATGGCCGAGCAAATAATGCAATTTAGGCAAGATGGTGCAGCTATAGATGCGCTGATTGATGTCGCGGAAGGAAGCAAACTGATGGAGGGGTTAGTTTTCGCTGCGTTCGATCAGACTAGGTATCATACGAAAAAGATGCAGACCCGTGCTGTACGTGAGTTCAAGAATGATGTTTATTTGGACTGCGCGAAAATGTACAGAAAGGCTAGAGACTGACTTAATTGTCTTTATATATTAATTAACTCTTTGGCATCCGATCAAAGATTGATGGTTCCGGGCTAGGGGAAGTCTGAAAAAACCAAGAAATTGGAAAATAGGGTTTTGATCCTGAGGTCATTCTCCTTTTACTTTACTGTTGGTGGCTTCTATGACTCTGACGTCAGAAGGCCCCCATAGATGGGTGGATGAAAATGGGTGTGTTCGATGCGATGGTTACGTCACCAGCGTGATGATGACCAATCTGTGAGGCTCATTTGGCAGCGCCTTTATTCGCAGCTTGGGCATATTTGAGCGCAACATCTACGGTAGGGTACCGTTCTCCATTCCACATCCAGTAGTCCCCGTGCTTTTCTATACCCAGGTCCTTAGCCAGGGCCCGCTTGCTGGGTGTCGCTAGTGAGCGTGGCCTGCGCGGCTCCGCATGCTGTTTTGGTGCCGTTGCCTGGTAGATATCCCTACCACAGAACCGACATACTTTAGCCGCGGGCTGAATTAACTCTGCGCAGTGAGGGCAGGGCACTTTGCCGTTTTGGCGAAGGTCACGATTGACGGCCGTCAGTGACCATATCAGCGCGAACAACCACCCCAGCGCCGTCCACCCCAGCAGCAGGTTAACAATACCGATAGCGGTCTCCTGGTGGTGCTTTCTGGCACCCGCGATAATCCAAGGCAGAAAATAAATGGCGACAAGTACAGCCAGGGTCAGGAGGCCTGTAAATGCGCCTGTTCCTTATTCCATATCGAACTCCCTTCCGACAATATTGCTCTGGATATTGTAAGGATCGGTTCACCGTTTGCTTCTCAAAGGGATTCTACTTAATAAAATACAGATTGTCCCGTATCTACAATGGTAGGGAGACAGCCGACCAAAGGGGGGCGCAAATGTACCACAGAGCTCGATCGAGGTTATATACTTACAGTCTCGGCCAAGGACCTGCGACGGCCCGCGATAGGTCCGATCACCTACCCACCTAGAGTGTTGGGAGGGGGCCTTTCGTTTAATCAATCACGACAGTTTATGCCTTCTACGCGCGGGCTCAATCATCGAATCTCGATGGCCTCGTCGTGGAGCGCGGCAGGTACCTAAGAAGGTTGCGTCCGCAGCTATAAATGAGGGGTCATCCTAGCATCGGCCGCTAAATAACGGAACATCGAGATGTGGAAGCTTGCTGCGTTGCACAGCATCAAACACAAACTGCCTCCAAAACGGCCAAGCGTTGTGCACAGCATTATAATCGGCAAAGGCTTTAAGCGCTTCTTCCTGCAGCTTACCGGTAATTTCGTACACAACGAGGAATTCAGCTTCCAGCGTTAGCAGGATATGCTCCTTCCCCTCATGCTCTACAACTAAACGAATTCCTGGTTCGACAAATACCCTTAGAAGCTCTATTTCTGTTTGAGCTTCTTTCCTTCTCTCTTTGTCGAATTTCACCCCTAACTTATCCTGACGCATCAACTCTAAATCGTCTGGCAGATCGCGAGGAATACTGTCCCTCTCTAATCGATTTGAGTGGATCCAGATGTCCCTTAATTTAAGAGAATCGGTTGCCTCTCGAATTAATTGGTTACGCTCGGCATTCATGCTGCTCTACTTTTATAATCCGCGAACTCAACCACAGTCATTTCTGCACATTCATTAGTATTTCCAAGTATATAGTGGTCATTTGCCACCCTACCTGAGTCTCTGTAGTCACCGATCCTGCTTTCAATGGCTGGAGATGAATCGCTTGGTAATTGTTCGCCAGCCATTATCGCCAAGTCGTATATTAGATACGGATATTTAATGCATAACCGCAATAATCTATCCATAGGTACGCTTTGGACATTGTCACCACGTTCATACTTTGAGAATGCCCGTAGCCCGCCCCCAAACAACTGAGAAGCCAATGTCTGAGTTAAACCAAAAGCTTTTCTAGCGAAACAAATCTCTTCGCTACACAGCAAACCTTCAGCACGTCTTTTTGCGTCCGCAATACGCTTGTGATTTTTCTTAATTTGTTCCGGAGAAATAGGATCAGCGCCACAATGGTCACAAATCGAACACTCTAGTCCGTCGACATGAATAGAAGCTCCGTTGTGTTTAAAGTCATCGGAATACGTACGCTCTTCAAGCTTCCCGACTTCACATACTGGGCAATTTTCTTCTGTCATTACAACCAACCCTCCGGATGAAATGAGTGTAATTCAACGATAATGCAATCTCTATTCAATTTGAGCTTTATATATAGATCTTCTTCATAGGAACCTGAGGCTGCATAGCGTATATGGTACACGTCAAGCCACGATGGCCTATTCTCGTACAATATACTTTTCTGATAATGTTCGGGAGTAAGTTTAGATAGGCATTCATGCACATCACTAGGAGAATAGTCCAAGTTCTCTATATGGCGCTGAACTCTAGATGAGGCATAAGAAACAGATCCTTCTGCAGCGAGCCTTTTGATACAAGAAAGAGAATACTCTGCTTCCCGCTTCTCCGCCTTGACTTCCACACTAACCATTATGGTTACTTCATCCCTTTTGGTCAACAAATGAATTTAGGTGCCTTAACTAAATTGCCCTGCGCCGTTTCAGGGAAATTCTTGGAGGTAGGGAATTAGATTGCCCGTCGCTCGATCTCTTCCTGGGTGGATTCCTTCACCCGATGCACATCGTATAGAAATGAGCGGTGGATTCTGGCTGTTCTTTGAGCCTGTCCATCTGGATATTGCTGATCCTAGTCCGCTCTTCCGGCGATATGTATGTCGATTCGTTCATTTCCCTTGCTCATACTGCTGTTTCCCGTCTGGATATTAGCACTCCGGCGATGAGAGAAGTAGAAGGAGAAGTCCGTTTTGTAGGTGAAAAGTTGAAAGACCGATTACAGTAGTTTGGTTGAGTGTGTAGTGATTTCCCCGTCCGGTTCGCTTGGCGGGGTTTTTTGTGTCTTTAATTCGGGAAAAGTGGTTTTACAGCGGATTTACAAAGGCTTTTTTGTTGCTAGAGCGGTTCGGGAAAATTCTCGTAAGCCGTTGATTTTATTGGTGGGCGCGCCTGGGATCGAACCAGGGACCCCTACCGTGTGAAGGTAGTGCTCTCCCGCTGAGCTACGCGCCCCCTGAGTGGAGGTGCGCAATTCTAGTGATTTGTCACCGTCAGGTCAAATGCTCCATACGCAGATCCATACACATCTGCTAGAATGCGCCTCTTTCCGATATTGGCTGCCTGGTAGTGAGTTATGACGACCATCCGTACCCGTTTTGCCCCCAGTCCGACCGGCTACCTCCATGTGGGAGGCGCCCGCACAGCACTCTTCTCCTGGCTCTATGCCAGACGTCACGGTGGCGCCTTCGTATTGCGCATCGAAGATACCGACCTGGAGCGCTCAACGGAGGAGGCAGTCAATGCCATTCTGGAAGGAATGACCTGGCTGGGGCTGGAGTACGAAGAGGGGCCTTTTTACCAGACCCATCGATTCGAACGCTATAACGAGGTGATAGACGAGCTGCTGGCGGGTGGTCACGCCTATCGCTGCAACTGTTCCAAGGAGCGGCTGGATACCCTGCGGGCCGAGGCCGAGAAGAGTGGCGGCATGCGTGGCTACGACGGTCACTGCCGGGATAAGTTCGTTAATCCCGATGAACCCCATGTGGTCCGTTTCCGCAATCCGGAGATCGGTGTGGTGGTATTTGATGACCAGGTGCATGGCAAGGTGGTGGTGAATAATTCGGAGCTGGATGACCTGATCATCCGTCGCACCGACGGTGCCCCCACCTATAACCTGACCGTGGTGGTGGATGATCATGACATGGGTATAACCCATGTGATCCGTGGTGATGACCACAAGCGCAACGCCTCCCGGCAGATCAACATCTTCAAGGCGCTGGGTTGGGATATTCCCCGTTATGCCCACGTGGCGCTGATCATGGGCGACGACGGCGCCAAACTCTCCAAGCGGCATGGTGCGGTCAGCGTCATGCAGTACAAGGAGGACGGCTTTCTGCCGGAGGCCCTGCTCAACTACCTGGTGCGCCTGGGCTGGTCCCATGGTGATCAGGAGATCTTCAGCGTGGATGAGCTGATCCAGCTGTTTGATATCGAGGATGTGAACAAGGCGGCGTCCACTTTCAATACTGAAAAGCTGCTGTGGCTGAACCAACACTACATCAAGGCGGGCGATCCGGCCCATCTGGCCCACCTGCTCAGCTACCATATGGGGAAACTGGAGATCGACCCGTCCCAGGGTCCGGATCTGATTGAGGTGGTCAAGGCCCAGCAGGAGCGGGCGCGAACCCTGGTGGAGATGGCCGAGATCAGCGCTTTCTTTTACCGTGATTTTGAAGCTTTCGATGAGGATGCGGCGAAAAAGCACCTGCGTCCGGTGGCGCGTGAGCCGCTCGAACGGATGCGCACCGCTCTGGAGTCGCAAGCAGACTGGTCCCCCGAGGCGCTGCACCAGCTGGTGATGGATGTCTCGGCCGCGATGGATCTGAAAATGGGCAAGGTGGCTCAGCCGTTGCGCGTGGCCGTAGTGGGACGTGCGGCCTCACCCGGCATTGATATCACTCTCAGCCTGGTGGGGCAGGCGGCTTGTCTGCGCCGCATCGACCAGGCCTTGGATTACATCAGCAAGCGGGAAGCGAACGCCTGATCCGGGCGCTATGATCAACAGAACAACAGCAACTCTTTGGCGCAACAGGCTATGAGCAACAACGAAACCACGGCACCGACACATTTCATCCGCCAGATCATCGAGCGTGACCTGGCGGCTGGCAAGAATGATGGAAGGGTACATACCCGATTTCCGCCCGAACCCAACGGCTATCTGCATATCGGACATGCCAAGTCGATCTGTCTCAACTTCGGTATCGCCCGGGACTATGCCGGGCTGTGTAATCTGCGATTCGATGACACCAATCCGCACAAGGAAAATGAAGACTACGTCAACGCCATCCAGGAGGATGTGCGCTGGCTCGGCTTTGATTGGCAGGATCGACTCTTTTACGCCTCTAACTATTTCGAGAAACTTTACGGCTATGCCGTGGAGTTGATTGAGGCCGGCAAGGCCTATGTGTGTGATCTGAACGCCGAACAGATCCGCGACTATCGTGGCACCCTGACCGAGCCGGGACGGGAGAGCCCTTATCGCAACCGTTCGGTGGAGGAGAATCTGGACCTGTTCCGGCGTATCCGTGCCGGCGAGTTCGCCGACGGCAGCCGGGTGCTGCGGGCCAAAATCGACATGGCCTCGCCCAATATGAATATGCGTGACCCCACTCTTTACCGTATCCGTCACGGGGTGATCCATCACCAGACCGGGGAGGAGTGGTGTATCTACCCGATGTATGACTTCACCCACCCGATATCGGACGCCCTGGAGGGGATTACCCACTCCCTCTGCACCCTGGAGTTCGAGGATCATCGCCCGCTGTATGATTGGGTGCTGGACAATATCAGTATCGACTGCCATCCGCAGCAGATCGAGTTTTCCCGGCTCAATCTCGAATACACCGTGATGAGCAAACGCAAGCTGACCCAGCTGGTGGATGAGGGGCTGATGACGGGCTGGGATGACCCGCGCATGCCGACCATCGCCGGGCTGCGCCGCAGAGGCTATACGCCGGCGTCAATCCGTACCTTCTGTGAGCGTATCGGGGTGACCAAATCCGCCAACTCGGTGGAGATGGGCATGCTGGAGGCCTGTATCCGGGAAGACCTGGATCAACATGCCCGCCGTGCCCTGGCGGTGCTGAATCCCCTGAAGGTGGTGATCGAAAACTATCCGGAGGAACAGGTGGAGATGCTGGACGCCCCCTATCATCCCAAAGATGAGAGCATGGGCAGCCGCCAGCTTGCCTTCACCCGCGAGCTCTATATTGATCGCGACGATTTCCGCGAGGAGGCCAACAAGAAGTACAAGCGCCTGGTGAGCGGTGGCGAGGTGCGGTTGCGCAACGCCTACGTAATCAAGTGCGAGCAGGTGATCAAGGATGGAGCGGGCGAGATCACCGAGCTGCGTTGCAGTTACGATCCCGATACTCTGGGTGCCAACCCGGTCGGGCGCAAGGTGCGCGGGGTGATCCACTGGGCTTCCGCCAGCCACGGGGTGCGCGCACAAGTGCGTCTCTATGACCGGCTGTTCAACCATCCGGCCCCCGACAGCGACAAGTCGGTCGCATCGTTCCTGGAACACCTTAACCCTGAATCGCTGAGGGTGGTGGAGGCGGTGGTCGAACCGAGCCTGGGGCAGGCGGTTGAAGGCGACCGCTTCCAGTTTGAGCGGGAAGGCTATTTCTGTGTCGACAAGGAGAGCAGTGGCGAGCGGATGATCTTCAATCGTACCGTCACCCTGCGCGATACCTGGGCCAAGATCGCGGAGCAGAATAACTGAACGGCAAAAATTGTCTGGTTGGTCTGGACAAACGCCATCGCTTACCTTAATATTCGCGCCTCGTTTGGGGCCATAGCTCAGCTGGGAGAGCGCTACACTGGCAGTGTCGAGGTCGGCGGTTCGATCCCGCCTGGCTCCACCAAACAACACAGGGCAGGAAGCCCGCCTGACCGGAAAACCTGCTGACCGGTCATTCAATGGAGGCGATTCAAGTCCCCTTCGTCTAGAGGCCTAGGACACCGCCCTTTCACGGCGGTAACAGGGGTTCGAACCCCCTAGGGGACGCCATCTGAAAACCCGATTGCAATAACAGCAATCGGGTTTTTTATTTTCCGCTTTTGCTCTGTCCGGGGCGCGGTTTCGTGTAGCTGTAGCGATGGTTTCGTAAGCGCCGTTATCGTTATCCAGGTGAGAATTATCACGGCTTGGGATGGCATTTAACGGAGACACTTCTGTACCCTTGCCAGGTAATCGACAGAACCCCGGAAATTGCCAAAGCCAACTAGACAAACCGTGCAGGATACCTTACCATGCGCGCCTTGTTACGGGGCCATAGCTCAGCTGGGAGAGCGCTACACTGGCAGTGTCGAGGTCGGCGGTTCGATCCCGCCTGGCTCCACCAAACAAACTCAGGGCAGGAAGCCCGCTTGACCGGAAAACCTGCTGACCGGTCATTCAATGGAGGCGATTCAAGTCCCCTTCGTCTAGAGGCCTAGGACACCGCCCTTTCACGGCGGTAACAGGGGTTCGAACCCCCTAGGGGACGCCATTTCAAGTTCATCATAGTGTTCGGAGTCAGATAACCGATGGTTACCGGGTAGTGTGAGAATTGTCCTGTTAAAAAAGCGGTCTGATGACCGCTTTTTTTTTGTCATTGCCTCTCAGTCCATCTCCAGCTTGAGCTTCCATTATAACCTTGTGGACTCCGCGTTAATTAGACATTAGCATATTAGGAGCTTTGCGGTTATTTACTATAACTCCATAAGAAATAAAGTGATTTAGTGACCGGCATGAATGGCTGGTGATAATGGTGTAATTAAGAATAATAATTCTTTTCGGACTTCCCGGTTTAGCTTGATTTTTATCATGGATGATTTTTTCCAGAGTGCGATCCTGAACGCAGGATTGGTAATAATATAAAAAAAGGTTCCATGGCAGTGTTAACTGGAAACCAACAATCAAAATCCGCACTCATGCAAGGTAGCGATCCTCGTTTGCTTCCCGCGTTATATTCATCTGTTCTGTTCCTGCAACTGACACTGTCATCTCCCCATAACAATATATTGCCGGTAGGTCGATATGAACAAATATACTAAACAGTTGCTCGTTATCTGTTTCTGGTTACTCCCTGCATGGGTATGTGCGGAATTGCCAACCGAATGGAAACAAATAACTCATGGTGGATTGTCATTTTCTGTACCGGCTGATTGGGCTGTGATAAAGGAACGGGAGTTCGAGGGGCAGTGGGGTATCAGGGATGATGAGAAACATCAGGCCATCGCCTTCGCCATCTCTCGCGAGCGGCGACCCGAGGGCATGCTCAAGGGGGCGGAAAAGGATGGTATGGAGGTGAAGGCATTGGGACCGGCATCCTTCGGCTCCTTGTCCGGTGAAAAACATCAGATTTCAGGCCAAATGAAAGGCGCGGATCTGTTTGTCAGCGTCGCGATTCTCGACGGTCTGCTTCCCGATGGAGACAAAATCACTTTTAGCACCTCACTGATTGATATGTCCCTGGACAAGTGGCAGCCGGTGATCGAGCAAGTGATGGCGAGTGTGGCGCCCACGCCTGAGCTGGTGGCGCTTCTGCAAGGGTACAGCCGGCATGAGCTGTTCGACGGGCTGATCAGCCTGGAGGTGCGCAATAACTGGGAGAAAACCGACTACTCAGACAATGTCTCCTGGGAACCACCCCTAGTCTCGATCTACGGAGGGAGAATGATCCGCTTTGCCCATGGTTACCATCTTACCGGTGGCAACGGGCTGTTGAGCAAGATGAAGGATCCGATCATTGAGAAGTCGGAGATGTACGGAATCCCGGCCTGGAAGATTGTCGGTACCGGGGTGGGTGTCACCTACACCTCCCCAATGCGTAACAAAACCATTCCGGCCACCACCGTCCTCTATCTATCGGATATCTGCCTTGCCAAGGGTGATCGCTTCGGCTATGCCATCACCGCTTCCGAGGAACAGTTGGCCGAACATAAGGTAGAGCTGGACAAACTGTTGGCCAGCGTCAAGCTGAACCTACCGGAACAGGCCGGTCCCTGTGATGACCTGGTGACCTATGACTGGAATGAGGGACTGAAGGTCGGTGTGCCACGCAGCTGGCGGAAAAATCAGGATTCCAAGTTCCAGCTCTCCTGGTATGACAGGGTGCTCACCACCGGTGCGGATATCAAGGCCTACATCAACCATAACACCACGGATGTGCATCCGATAACCGCTTACGATCACCCGGCCGAGACCCTGGAGCAACTGACCATAGACGGTTACCCGGCAACCCATTATCGAAAAAAGCATACCGATTCCAAAAAGGTGGAGTCGATCCACGACTATTACATCATCGATAGCCGGATGCGTTTCAAGGCGGCCAGTCAGCAAAACAAACCCTCATTTTTTATCGTGCATTTTACAACCAGCCCCGCCGCGGCGGCTGAGCCGGATACGGCCACCCATAACCGGGTGCTCGACTCCATCGTGTTCGGCCCTGAGTGGGCGAGTGAAACACCGGTTGCAAGGGTCGAGCGCCCGGTAGCTGTGATCCATTCAACAGAAGGGCAGCCTGTACAGCCTACCGCAGTCGCAGTGGACGAGGCAGCGGCTCAGTCGGAGAGAGTCGAGGCTCCGCCGGCAGCCGATGATGTGGCTCCCGCGGATGCCGGGGAAGAGGCAATCGAACCAGTACAGGAAGAGCAAGAGGTAATCGAACCGTTACAGGCGGAGCGAGAGACGGAGCCCACCGTCAACAAGCATCAGGCTGTCGATACGGTTGATGCCCCCGTTAGCGCGGCGCCGGACAACACAATGGCAGTTGATACAGCACGCCAGCGCTATGACCAGGCCAGAGACTTGCGTACCGAGGGGGCGGCGCTGCAACAGCAGGGTAAGCTGACCGAGGCGGTCGAGAAGTACCGCCGCTCCCTGTCACTGTATCCGGATGACCAGTTGGAAGCCCATGTACGACTGATCGAACAGATGTTGAGCAACGGCAGGAAGTAGTGGCGATAAGGGGTGAAAAATGACAAGGGCCAATTTGTATCGATCAATATTGGCAGCACTGCTGCTTTTATCCGCGACCGCCAACTTGCAGGCGGATCAAAGCGGCGTAATTTTTGACAATAGTATCCCCGCTCCGGTGGAAAGTGTGCCACTGAAGCCGACCCGGTTTACCCTCTATGACAGTCGAACCATTACCAGTATTACGACCTTTCACTGGAATGGAGGCAAGGGTGCATTGCCCGGTTCTATAGCCCTGCAGGGAAAAAATAAACGCCTGATCGGACCCTGGCAGGCGAGCGCTATCGATGATGGTCAGGGGCTGGCTAACGCCTACTGGGAAGTGAAACCGAACATCATGCTGGAGGCCGGCACCTATACAGTGCTGGACTCTGAACCGGGGACCTGGTCCCGTAATCCCGCGAAGGGTGATATGGGGATTGTGCGCATTCTCGGGCAACGGGGTGACGCGACAAAAGCACAACAGAACCCCGGTGAAGGCACTGAAGTCGAGCAAGTACCTTTACTGACGCTGGAGCAGCAGCAGGCGCGTGCAACGGAGCTGTTTCAACAGATACGGCAGGCTGATAAATATGACTATGCACAAATCGAACAGCTCTACCTGCAGCTGATAAGTGAATGTCCCGATACCGAGCAGGCTGAAGAGTCTTATTTCAGACTCTCAAATCTTTATCGCATGGGTATGGATCCACCGGAATATCGCAAGCTCAGGGAACTACTGGAAGCGTACCTGGAACGCTACCCGGCCTCAGAAATGGCACCAGAGATGGGTAAGCGCTTGCGGCGTGCCTATGAAGATACGGGCCAGTGGCCGCGGGTGGTGGAGCTTTACCATGCAGAGGTGTCCGCACTCACCGAGGCGAATCCACACTATCTGGTGACACTGCTTGATTATGCCAGGGCACTGGAGGGTAGTGGCGAGCGCGATAAATCGCTCGCGATTTACCGGCAAGTGCAGACCGTGGCCAGTGGTGAAAAGGCCGGTAACTACGATATGAGTGATCTGTGGTTACGGGTAGCGCGGAAACGTATCGAGATTATTGAACTGCTTAATGCGGAAAAGTGGCACGAACTGGTTGAAGCATACCGGAAGCAGTTCGCCAACATGGGCTTTGCGGAGATGCCACAGATTCAGGAACTGCTGGAGTATGCGCAGGCGCTGGAGAAGAGTGGTGACCAATCCGGGGCGATCAAGCAATATCGCCAGGTGATGCGCACCGATCAAGGCAACCAAACATTGCAGGCACAACAGGCCAGCGCCCGTTTGACGACGCTGGTCGGAACGGACTTGTACGAGTAATTCGGGAGCAAAGGAGAGGGTTTCATGCAAACCACACCATCGAGGAAAGAGCGTCTGTTTTGCCGCTTCAGGCGATTGATACCCGGAGTCCTGATTATCGCCGTTTTGGGCGTACCATTCAGTTTGCACAGTGGGGAGCTAACCGTGGATGAGAGATTCAAACTGGCAGAGCAGGCGTTGAATGACGGCAATATAGAGCAGGGAAGGGCACAGCTTGAATCCATTCTGAAGACCAATCCCGATGATAAGGAAGCCTGTAACCTGCTGGGCAATATCGCCTTGGCCCAGGGTCAGTTTGAGCAGGCGAAAAGCTATTACGACTGTGCGCTGAATGCAGATCCACTGTTTGCTGAAACCTACAATAATCTGGGCGTTCTGGCGTTGAAACAGGGAAACGTAGAGGAGGCGATGACCAATTTTCATGCGGCGGTCAAGATCGATCCCAAGCGTGCAGATGCCTGGTACAACATGGGGCAAATACTGATGGCGGCCGGCCAGACGAAACCGGCAGGGGAGTACTTGCACAGGGCCATCAAGGCTGATCCCACGCATTCGGCGGCCATCCATCGCCTGGCGATTCTGCTTATTAGTCAGCGCCGCGGTGATGAGGCGGTAAAGCTGTTGGAAGAGTCGATGGAAGCCGTCTCTGAAAATCCTCAAATACTGTTCCTGCTAGCGACCCTATTGGATGACATGGGGCGGAACAAGGAAGCGGCGGAAAGGTATCTGCAAGCACGAGCAGCCGGTGATCGTACTCCGGAACTCCCCCTCTACCTGGCCGGGGTACAGATCAAACTGGGTCAGGAAAAGGCTGCGGATAAGGAGTTGCGAGGCATCCTCAGCAACGGCAAGGCCGATGCAGTGTTAAAGGAGAAAGCGTCTGCCCTGCTGAAGAAATTGGGTGACAAAGGTGCGCGCTGATCTGTCAATCCCGCTGCCCGCCACCAGGCTGTTTGGCTTGTACCGATGGCTGTTTATAGTCCTTCTACTGCTAACGGGGCTGCCGATCAGTGCCGTTGCCAGTGACAGCATCAATGATCTCCGGATACGCCAACAGAATGCACTGAATGTGCTTGAAAGCAGTTACCACACCAGGGTTCGCAGCAATCCGAATTTGATCAGGGCGGATGGAACTGTCGATACCGATCACCCTGAATACAAGCAGATTCTCAGTGATTACAGCAAGGATAAGTCAGAAATCCAGTCTCAGTTCAATAACCTGGATACGCGGGGTGATGAGCTTGAAAACTTGCAGGAGCGCTATGGTTCGAGTCTGAAAACCACCGGCAGCTCACCGAAAGATGTGCGTGCAGATGTTGATATTAGTGCCAACAATAGTGATGTGGCCGCGAAAATCGCCGATGAGTGGCGAGCGAACGGGGACGTTGTTAAATACGATAAAAAGCTGGGTATCTATATCAATGAATCGAAAGATACGACCCTGTGGCAACCACCCACAGCCGACCAGCTCAGTGAACGACAAAAATACCACGATGCCTTTTCTACACCAGGTGGCAAGCAGGCGACCAATGTAAAAGGCAATGAGTCGGTCAGGGATCCTGAAGGCAATGTTCTGGATAACGAGAAAAAGTTTATCCACGGTGCAGAAGATCTCGAAAATACCGATATCAACAGCAAATCGCCCGACGACCAGCTGAAGCGGGACATGGCACTGAAAACCATGGGTAAAAGTGTCAGTAAGTCGGCCGATGAAGTGGATCATGATTCAGAAGTCATTAAACAAGCCAACAAGCTGAGGAACTACGGCGATAAATACGAGACCGGTATCACACCCCTGGGCGCGACTCCGCAACAGCAGAAGGAAGATGAGAAAAAATGGATTCGTCAGGCTGACCAGGAGATACAAAATACCAAGCCTGTTGCCGCCAAAAAGTCTGAGAACATCAAGAAGATCCGTGAACAGGTAGCAAAAACGGTAGACAAGAGCGCCAGGGGCACAGCTGATAAAGATGCCGAGGATACGGCTGCCAATATTCGTGGTCGCAACAGGCTGGTTGATAACGCTAACGAGGATGCTCGGGCGGCTAATGAAGCGGCGCGAAAAAAGGCCAACCTGCCTGCTGCTCCGACACCGGATGAAAAAGAAATAACCAGACAGTCCGAAAGAAAGGCCAGCAAGAGTGCTGCTGACAAGGACTCCAAGACAACAATCTCAGAGCGTTCGGGCTCTGCCAAGAACAGTAAATGGAAGATCACCGAAGAGCGGGATGGTGACAAGCGCACCCAGACCCGGACATCGACCACGCAAAATGCGGATGGTAGCACGACCCAACGCGATTCCCGGACCGACACCCAAAGTACCCCGGGTGGGGGTAAAACCACCCGTCAGACAAAGACAACCCTCGAAACGGGTGCTGATGGTTCAGTTAAACAGACCGATTCAACTAAAACCACCAACACACGCACCACCAAGGATGGCAAGCGTACCAGTACCTACGAAAACTCAACCACGAAGCAGGACTACAAGGGGTGGATGCCGGGTAGCACGGGTTCCACGACCACGGATTCCAGCCAACAGACTACGGAGCACGAACAGGGCGGGGTTAAAAGGAGAACTGACAGTTCGACAACCACCACAACTGATGATCGGACCGGTAAGCGAACCACCACCCATACGGATAGCCACAGCACGACTAGTACCGGTGATGACGGCAGAAAAACGACCACAAGCGTTACCACCACGACAACTGACAAGCCCTGGCAAAAATCCAGAACCACCACCGGGGGCTATGAAAAGGACCTGAAACCGGGCGGTGATCCCAACCAGCCCAAGGAGGGCGAGGGGATTGGGGACCCCACTAAAGTTAATGTCAAAATTGCCGGGGGAAAACTTTTCGAGCCGATCGATGAGGCTAGTAAAACCCTATCCACCAGCGGCGCCGGGCAGAATGACTCCGGTGGTGACTATGAATACGATGCCAAAATACAGACCGGCCAGCATAGCGCAGCAGGTAGCTGGGAGGTTACCGCCAACAAGCGCGGTCTGCATGCCAAGGCGGATATCAATGCGGAAGCCAACGCGGTCAAGATGACGGCCACGGGTAGTGCGGAACAAAAAGTCGGTGATGCAACCCTGGGCGTCAAGGGTTCAGGTACAGCCAAGCTCGGAGCGGAAGGGAAAACCTCGGCAGAGGCGCATCTGGGTTCGGATCGCATAGCCGGCTCCCTGGAAGCCAAGGTTTTCGTGGGCGGCAAGGCGGAGGCCGCTGCGGAGGCCTCGTTGTCGCTCTGGGGATTGAAATTGACAGGCAAGGCGCAGGGCGAGGTATCGGCGGGTGCCGGTGCAGAGGCGAAGGTCGATGCCGAACTCTCCTGGACCCGGATCCGCCTGGGCGCCAAGCTGTCTGCCACGCTTGGGCTGGGTGCCGGTGGTGGTACCTCGGTTGAACTGGATGGCAGGGAACTTATAACCGGTTATGACCACGATGCACTCGACCGCCAGTACAAGGCCGGTGACAGCATTGTCAATATCTGTCGCAATCTCCGTTCAGGCCGTCTGCGTCTGCCCCCGGGCGTGGAGTTCTCGGACATCCGTGAGAGGTTGCAGAAGCGGGCGGATTTCTACGCCAAGCATCCACAGAAAGGCAAGGACGGAAAACCGATCAGCCTGATCGACTCCCTGGTGAATGAACTGGGCCTGGTCAAAGGGAAGGGTGGTGCCTATATCACTGCCCACCACAAGCAGAAAGACTGGTACTGCACCAACCGCCCGCAGATCGAGGCCAAGGTTGTTCTGCCAGCTATCGTGGAGCGCAGATAATGAAGTCACTAACTGCCCGGTTACTCCATGGCTTATTGCTCCTGACCCTTCTTGTTACCGTTGCCCATGCCGAGGCTCCGGGGCCCTTGGGTGTGAAAGTGTTCGAACAGGCCGCTGACGCTACACGAAAGCCTATGGCCAATGTTCGGGTGCATATCGGTAACCGGCATGCTGCCACTGACGCCCGTGGGATGGCTGTCTTCGAGGGCCTGCCAGGTGGTAAGTACAAGCTGAGTGTGGAGCAGGCGGATTACCAGACCCTGACCCAGCAGGTTAGTCTGGCAAATGGCGCCCGCCAGGCCATCGAGCTGACCCTGACGCCGGCAGCTGTGGTCCGGTGGGGTGGTCGGGTTGTCATTGAGGGTGGGGGGCAGCCGATTGCCGGGGTGATGGTGGTCCTGGATCCGATCGAGGTGAAATCGTCTCTTTCCGGACAGGCCCATTCGGTCACTACCTGGGATGGACGCTTTGAATTTATCGACCTGCCTGTTGGCCGCTATCAACTCAGCGCCAATGCCCCCGGCTATGGATCAATCAGCCAGGTGGTGGAGGTGGTTGCCCCGGATATGACCAAACAGGTCGAGATCGATGGGCCGATGATCGACGGCGTAGCGCTGGATCTCTGTCGTGAGTGGGGCAAGAACTGTAACAAGCCGGCAGCCGACCTGTTTTGTCAGCAGCAGAACTATTTCGAAGCGGGGGACTTCCGGGTAGAACATGATAAGCCACCGACGCGAATCATCACCTCTGGAAAATTATGTGAAACGGATAGCTGTGATCGTATCAGCTGGATAAAGTGTGTTGGTGATCAACAGGAGCCGCTGCTGCTGAAGTTGAGGGCGGAATCAAAAGCCATCAGTCAGCCGGTGAAGGTGGCTGACCGGGTGACGGGTAAACCGATCCCCAGTGCCACTATAGCGTTAGCCGAGACCTGGCCCAGCGGCGCCATTGCGGAGATGAAGAGTGATAGATCGGGACTGGCCCATTTCAAGGGATTGCAGATTGGTGCGGCCAACCACCAGGACGTTAATGGACGGGTGAGCCTGTCGCGGCGGCAGATTACCGCCCATGTTGCGGCAGAGGGTTATGTCTCTACCGTTGTTCCGCTGGTGCTCTCCGAGAGTGCCTCCCAGCTGGATGTCTCTTTATCACCGCTGACCGAGCAGCAGGAGCTGGAGCCCAACAATGATCTTGAGCACGGCCAGGAAGTGCTCGTGGGCGCATCCATCCGCTTCAAGATTGCCGAGCGGGGAGATCGTGACTTCTTTAAATTCAGGCTGCCCGAAGCGGCAAAGCTGACGGTAACGATTGAAGCTGCTCACCTTGAGACACTGTTACATCTGCGGGATAGCGATGGTAACTCGATCAGGCAGCAGGGGGCTCATGTCGGCAAACCGAATATTCTTGAGCAGCGCCTGGTCAGTGGCAGTTACTCAATCGAGGCGTCCGAATGGGGTAATAATGCCAGCGACCCGGAAGCCAGTCTGACATTGACCATTGCCGCAGAGCCGGCCGTTGATCCCAATGAACCGAACCAGGATGCTGAATCAGCCCGCACCATCAATCTGAATCAGCAGGTCTCCGGGCTGATCTGGCCGGTGGGTGATCGTGATTTCTATCGTCTCGAAGTCAAGCAGGCCGGTATTCTTCGACTCAGCGATATGCATACTAGCCTGCAGCGTCACGTAAAGATCTACTCCAGTCTGGGTAAGCAGCTGGCAGCGCAGGGTGGTTACGCTGGCAAACCACTCGCTCTGGAGCATGCGGTAACCCCGGGTGTCTACCTGGTCGAGATGCAGGAGTGGGGAAATAATGATGCCTCGCTGGAACCCTACCGCCTTTCAGTAGAGATGATGCCCGATGACGGTGTGGTCGATCCGGTACAGGTGCCAGGGGAGATGCGCGCCGCACGTTCACTGCCCTCCCATATCTGGTTTGCCAGTACCCTGCTGCCTGTCGGAGACCGGGATCTGTTCAGCGTCAATATTCCCGGTGCCGGCGTACTGCGCATGCAGAGCAAGGGGCCGATGCAGCGTCATCTCAAGGTGTTCGATGCTAAAGGTAAACTGCTGCAGGAGGTAGGTGGCTACGAGAACAAATCGGTGGAACTCAACTGGCACGCCAACGGACCCGGGACGGTGTTCGTGTCGATCGAGGAGTGGGGCAACAACAGTTACTCTGCACTGCCCTACACGATGCGGGTCTGGTTTGAACGGGCGGACGAGATCGATTATCAACAGCGCAACGAAAACTTTGACCAGGCGACGCCACTGGTGTCGGGGGATACCGTTTACGGCAGTTACCTGCCGATCGGGGATCAGGACTTCTATGCCGTGGATATCGACTTTCCCGGTATGTTGGAGGTGAGTGCAACTTCTGCTCAGCAGACCCACCTGCGAATATTCGACAGTCAGCGGAAGATGATTGCCGAGCGAGGAGCGTATGGGAATAAGACCGCCGAGTTGCGGCCTGAGGTGAACAAGGGCATCTACTATATCCAGCTCAGTGAGTGGGGCAATAACACCGCCTCGACCGAACCCTATGAGCTGAAGCTGGCACTGCAGCGAGCTGAACCGACGGAAACAGAGCCCCTGGCCGAAGACCCGCCGCGGCGGTTGCTGGATGGTGAGGCGCAGTCCTTCTCGATTGACCAGAACGGGGACCGCGACCGCTTCCTGTTTGAAATGGCCAAGGCCGGCGAGGTCAAACTGAGTATCGCCAGCCAGGTACAGACTCTGGTCAAGGTATACAACGACCAGACTGGCAAGCTGATTCACGAATCCGGTCACTACGATCCGGTTAGATGGTCTCGGTCGCTGAAGTTGGATGAGCCGGTTCGCCTCCGTATAGAACTGAGCGAATGGGGTAACAACGCGACCTCAAGGGAACCGGGGTTTATCATGGTCGACAGCCGGGGTCGTACTCTCCAGGCCGAGCATATCGAATCCACCCCCGATGGCTCTTTCCCCGAACAGGTCTCATTCAAGCGGCTGGTCCTCAAGCATGCTGACCCGGCGACCCGTTGTGAGCTCGACCTTGATGGTGATGGGAAGGCCGAGATCACACTCAACAGCGACCAGGCCAAAAGCGCACGCTTCCCCGGTGAAGGGCGTTATGTGGTTGAGTCAAAGTGTGTTGGTGCTGATGGCCAGGTTGCATGGCAGAAATTCTGGGTGCAGGCGACCGGCAATCGCGCCCGTGAAGGGATTGCCTTGTTCCTCAATTCACCGAGGGAAGGGCAGACCATCGATCAGCCCGTCAAGCTGGCGGCCCAGGCGATCAATTATAACGGTCGACCAGTTGCCGGTGTGCGCTACAAACTGGATGGCACCGTCCTGGCAACGGACTATTCGGCCCCTTACGATGTTGATGTGAATTGGCAGGCGCTGGCTGCGGGAAAACATACCGTGGAGGTTACAGCCTACGATGGTACAGGTGTCGAGGCGAGCGTCACCCGGCAATTTTACCTGTCAGAGTATTTTGATATCTCTCCTCCCAACGGGGCCGTGCTCACTGGCGAATCGATACGGGTCAGCTGGCTTGCACCCAGGCATGGCGAGTCGCTGTTGCGTTACCGGAAACAGGGCAGCACGGAGTGGAAGACCGAGCGTGGACAGAGTGGCCGGTTGCGCGTGGTCGAGCTGAAGGATCTGGAAGCCGCCGTGCCTTACGAGATACAACCGATGGGCGGCAGTCAGGATGGTCCGGTACAGACCCTGACCCGAGTCAAGGGGTTGGCCTTTGGGCGCAGCCGTTACGGCGCCAATATCCGCCGGGATTATAATCAACGGGTGGGTATCAGCGTGCGCAACAACGGTGATGAACCGCTGAGTGTTCGCCTCGAGTGCGGTAAACCGAAGGACCCCAGCATGCTGGTCGGTTTTGTCGGTGAAGGTTCGGAGGATAAACCAATCAACCTGGCACCGGGAGAGGTGCGGGAGTTCCTTCTCGGCATTAGCGCCCAGGATGTGAACACTGCTGATCATACAATTCCTGTCCGGATCGTGTCCGATAACGGATTGAGTGACGAGTCAGAGGTGGCAGTTCATGTTAGATTGCCGCATGTCGAACTGCAGTGGAAGGACCGGGGGGCGCTCCCGCTTGGTCATGGTCGTACTCTGCGGCTGACCAACCTGGGTGATACCATCACCGATCTTCAGGTGACCAGTGACAATAGCCAGGCCGTGACCATCTCCCCCACCGTTCAGCATGGGTTGCTAGCCCGTAACCAGTACCTGGACTTTACGGTTACGCCGCGATTTTATGAGGGCTTCAATGGCGTCAAAACCCGGATCGTGGCACGCGGTCTGAAGAAGGAGTTCAGTTACGATTATGAAATGAAGCTGGCAGCGGGCGAAAGCGCGCGGAAAATCTGGCTGTTTCCGGGTATTGATCCGACGGACGAATCCCTGCAAGAAAAGGAACCCGGGTTGATTCATAACGCCAACCTGGCGGAAAGGCTCGACCCTTCGAACATTGACTGGAGCCGGCGTGATAACCCGGAAGATCTCGATCGGGATGGGGTGGCGGATCGCTGGTCGATGAACATCGGTGATGTACGCTGGGTTGGTGACGATACCAATGCGGATAGTGAAGTCGATTTTGTTCACGCCGATGTGGGCGATGACGGGATTTTTGAATACTCCGCGCTGCTTGAACAGGAGCAGTGGCATAAGACCAACCTGGTAGAGGCCTGGCTTGAGATGGGATTCAGCCTGCCCTGGAGTCGAAAAAGCTACCATCCCCACGATACCGATATTGTGCTGAATGGTCAGATTATTGGCGGATTGCGGGATACCATACCCGAGGGTAACTACAGCTTCCGCATACCACCAGCTGCATTGCGGTTTGATAAAAACGGACATCCGGCGGACAACCGCATCGGTATCAACTCCAAGCATCTGCGCGGTGGCCACTATGTGGTTAATAGCGATTTTCGTTTCAAGTTCAGGTTAACCGCGACGCCTGTCTGGACAGTTGCCAAATCCGAGACAGAAGCGCGCCAGTCGGTATCGCAGGTGGGGGGACTCTCTATCAATGCAGCGGACCTGAGTCTCTCTTCATCCGAAATCTGGCTGGACGCCCCCGCTGAAACAAAGACGGGCGACGAGGTGACGGTTGAGGTTCCGGTTCATAATCTGGGATCTGTTGCCGTACCCCAGGTGGACGTCGCGCTGCTTCGCAAGACGCAGGGGCGTGATCGTGAAGAGATCGGTCGTGTCACTGTCAGCGATATTACCCTGCATGGTGGCGCGATTGCGAAATTCAGCTGGAAGGCCACAGCCGGGTCCAGTGCCTTCTATCTGGTGGCTGATCCGGAAAAACAGGTCAACGATCTGGATAGAGTCAATAACGAGGCAAACTTTTTCCTACCCGTCAAAGGCGAAGAGAAGCCGATTGTTATCACCTTCAACCAGCCGAAGCCTGGCCGTACTGTCGAGGGTCCAATCCAACGTCTCGAAGCGACCATAAACAAGGAAGCCGGGACGGTAGAACCTGCGCTTTCCATCGATGGCGGACTCTGGGCCGAATTTCCACCCGTCAAGGGCAAGTTCTCTACCGAACTGTTACTTCAACCGGGCGAACATCGCCTTGAACTGCGGGTGGTGGATGCTGCCGGGAATACGGCCATCAACGTGCTCCCTGTCAAGGTGAAAGCGGCACAACCCCAGGCCCAGGTCATGCAACCCAAACCCGGTGAATCGATCGCAGAACGTCACGCGCACGTGGTAACTGCCATACCGAAGGAGACCGAACTGGTCGGTGTACGCACGGCGGGTGGGCCCTGGCACAAGGCCGTCTTGGCCGGTGATGAGGCCCACGTTGACCTGCCATTGCAGTTTGGCCAGCAAACGATCGAGGTGATGGTGGCCAGCCAGTCCGGCGTGGTCAGGCACCTGTCTCTGGATGTTAACTGTTCCGCGCAACCCGGGGAGCGAGATGAGCGGGTGGCTGCCGGAGCTGAGCTGCAGGGCTTGTTATGGCCGATCCGTGACAGCGACCTCGCCATCGACCTGTTTCAGGGCAGCAGTGGTGTCATGCAACCGGTGAAACGTGAAGAGCAGACAGCGGCACTACAGGCTGCAACTGAAAAACCGGCCAATACGGCCGCCATGGATCCCAAGATGCGCCAGCGTTATGAAAAGGCTAAACGTTTGCGTACTGAAGGGGGAAAACTTCAGGCACAAGGGCGATTGCGCGAGGCCTTGGACAAGTATCAAGAGAGCCTCAGGTTCTATCCGGATTACCGCCTGGAAGCGCACATGCAATTGGTCGAGGGTGTACTCAACAAAACTGCACCCGCGAGATAAAAATGAATGACAGCACCGAAAAGAGACAACTATTTTTGGGTTCAGGCAGCGCTAGGGGCCTGGCCTACAACTGGGAGGAAAGGTTGTGAAAAGGCATGAATGGCTCAGACAATTAATATCCACTCTACTGTGCAGTCTGCTATTGGTCAGCACGGTATACGCAAGTACCGGCGCCGACGCGCTGGAAGGGAACAACGCAACCGGCGCGGATGCTCTGGAAGGTGGAGCGGTGTCGGCCGATGCCCTGGAAGGTGGCATCAGTGCCTCACCGGTAACCTGTGATGGGCAATCACCCTGTATCGAAACCGCTACCGGATTACCGCTGCAGGTGCTGCCTCGACCCTTTGCCAATGTCTACCTGGAGCAGCAGGCAAATCCCGATGCGGTGGCGCAGGCCAATGTTCAGGCCTTCCGGCCTTTGTATGTATTTGCGCGCGAGGGTATCGATTTAAGCAATCCCTCTGATCCACAGGGTTGGTATCAGGTGGGTAGCAATAAAAAGCAGACCACGGGCTGGATTCAGGCGAAAGATGCCCTGGAATGGCGACAGGCACTGGTGGTCGCTTATACCCATCCCGGAGGGATCGCAGAAGGGCGTAAACCGGTTTTGATGTTCAAGGATGTGGAATCGCTGCAAGCCATCGTCGATGCTGAGGATATGACGGGCAAGGCTGCGGAGATCTACAACGCCATCGATAACGCGACGCCACCTGACACGGTGGTCAGCATGGAGCCAAAAAGGTACATCGATATCAACCGTCAATTTTATATTTTGCCCATTCTGGATTGGGAACAGCTGGATATCTATGGTGACGAGGTGCGGCTGCTTCAACTAGCTGCGGCTGTACCCGGGCAGCGTGGCGCCGACACCCTGGACGACAGTGGCTACAGGGACCAGGCCAGTACTGGTCGCGAGGTGGATCAGGGGGCCGGACTCGCTGACCTCTCGATCGATGTGGTGTTTGTCATGGATACGACACGCAGCATGCAGCCTTATATCGATATGACGCGGGATGCCGTCAGGCGCATGGTCCAGACCACGGGTGATCGCCTGAAGGATAAGGTGAAGTTCGGGCTGGTCGGCTATCGTGACGCGGTCGCCGCCGTCCCGGCTGTGGAGTACACCAGCCGCAATTTCACCCCGGAACTGGTGGATGCCAACAGCTTGATCGAGGTACTTACCAACGAAGCCAGGGCCACACCAGCCGGCAGTCTGGATTATGCTGAAGAGGTTTTTTCCGGTGTGGATATGGCGTTGCGCTCGCAATGGCGTCCCGGTGCATTGCGTTTTATTGTCCTGGTGGGTGATGCCAGTTCCCATCCCCGCGGACATCCGCAGAACACTACCGGCAAGGACGAGACCGACTTGCGACGTGAGCTGGATGATGCCGGTGTGCATCTGATCTCGTTACATCTCCAGGATGAGCGTGCCGCCGAGGATCATGACCGTGCTGCCACCCAGTTTGGCCACTTGGCGCAGGTTCGGGGTAGCGATGGCCAACAGGCACTGGTACAGGTCAATGCCTTTAAAGAGGGTGATTTTCAGGCCGCTGTTGACAGCGTGGTAGGCGGGGTTGTGAGCCGGTTTGAACAGTCCCTGGCCATGCGCAGTCTGCCACCACCACCTCCCATGCCGGAATACGGAGCCGACCTGGATGTCGCAACACAAGGTCAGATGGCGATGGACAAGGTCTGGGAAGCGGCGTTGATCGAATATCTTGGCAAGGGTGCACGGCCACCCAAAGATATCGTTGCCTGGGTAATGGATCGTGACCTGCTGAATCCCGCTGATACCGCCCTGGAAGTGCGGGTTTTGGTGACGCGCGAACAGTTAAGCAGCCTGGTACAGGCCCTTGATCGTGTCCTAAAGGCTTTTGATCAGGCGAAGATCAGCCAGGGACAGTTTTTCGAGGCGTTGCAGAGTGTCTCGGGCCAGACCCTCAAGCGCCCCGAGGATCTGGGCAGGGCGCAGAGTCTGGCGGAGACCGGGCTGCTTCCCGCTTTTATCCAGAGTCTGCCATACCGTAGCGATATTCTCTCGCTGAGCAATGAGATGTTTGCCAGCCTCACTGCCGAGCAGCGGGTTCAACTGGAGTGGGGTTTGAAGGCCAAACTGGCCCAGTATCTGGCGATTAATTCGCAGGTCGATGCCTGGCATCGACTGAATGAATCCGACCCAGCCAGTGAACTGGTGCATCCGCTGCATATCGATTATTTGCCTTAAATGCTATGAACGTTCGTGAATCTGTAGAAGCTGTCAGGCAGCAACATCCGGAGGCTGATAAGAATCTATCAGCACCAGTGTTAATGCTGCAACAGGTGGTGAAGACGCGACAACATGCCACGAACAGTTTTCAGCTTGTGATTCCGGAATTGACTGTCCGTGCAGGGGAATTTGTGGCGGTGGTGGGTGAGAGTGGTTGTGGCAAAAGCACCTTGCTTGACCTGTTGGCGCTGATATCAAAGCCGAACGAGGTTTCCCGCTTTCGGCTGGCCTTCACGGAGCAGGATCAAACTGATGTGGCCAGCTTGTGGGCGCGTAACGATGAGAACGCGTTGGCCTCCGTCCGACGACGACACCTGGGTTATGTATTGCAGACGGGTGGGTTATTACCCTATCTGAGCGTGCAGGACAATCTGTTGCTACCCATGCGCATGAACAGATTGCCGGGTGCCAATCAGCGCGTGCTTGCCATGGCTGAACGTATGGGGGTCACTGACTGTTTGAAGCGCAAACCGGATGCGCTTTCTGGGGGACAGCGCCAGCGGGTCGCCATCCTGCGTGCCCTGTCCCATGCTCCACGGCTGGTACTGGCGGACGAACCGACCGCTGCTGTTGACAAACGACGCGCCCGACTGATCGTGGATGATTTCAGGTCGTTGGCAAGGGATGAAGGTCTCTCCATTATCATGGTTACGCATGATGTGGATCTGGTGAAATCGCTGGCCGATGCGACTTATGGTTTTGAAGTGACCCAAGTTGCGGAGAACCAGGTGCGTTCCATCTGTCGCAGGGAGCCTGCCTGATGATTAATAGCGGCAGCCAAAGGATGCGCGTTTTCAACCTGGCCGCGGCCCACCTCCGGCATGAATGGGTATTAACCCTGTGCCTGGTTTCCGCGCTGGCCGCGGTGCTCGCACCGCTACTGATATTGATGGGGCTTAAAGAGGGGACAATAGAAACGCTACGCGATCGACTGGTGCAGGACCCGGTCTACAGGGAGATCCGGCCCGCGATAACACGCAACTTTGACGAACAGTGGCTGCGGCAGTTGCAGGGCAAGCCCGGCGTGGCCTTCATGACCCCCACAATCCTGCCAGCCTCATCAATGATTCATCTCAGCTCGGGCGACAGTGACAGTGAACTGATGGACCTGGTTCCGACGGACAGTGGTGATCCGCTTTTGTTGGAAAATGGCGCTGCCATTCCACAGAATGGTGAATGCGTGCTGAGCGGTGAAGCGGCCAGACGTCTGGGGACAAAGGCCGGCGAAACCATCGTGGCCCGGGTGACCCGGAGCCGTGCGGGAAGATTGGAAACCGCGGAAGAGCGGCTGCGGGTGATAGCCGTTTTATCAACCCGGGCCGGTAATCTGGCCAGGGTCTATACCCCTCTGGACTTTGTTGTCGATGTCGAGTCCTACAAAGAGGGGCGTGGGATTGCCAGGCGTGGTTGGAACGGGGAGTCAGCCCGCCCCTATATGAGTTTTGATGGGGTTGTGGTGCTATCCGAGACCCCGCTTGATCCGGTAACCCGTACCGGCCTGGTGGTGAATACCGGCCTGCTGAAGGCAGATAGCATGACTGCCGTGTCGTTTAAATCACTGACCGGCCTGGGTTTGCCGGATGGCTGGCATGCGTACGATCTGAACATCCCCGCCGGAGCGGTCAACTTCTCCAGTATCAAAGCACTGCAGCGGAAATTGCGGGGTAGAGGCGCGGTGGTGTTCCCCTATGCCAGGGAAATGGAACTTGAACTGCCGAATGGCCAGCTTGCGGTGATGGGACTCTCGATCAGTGCTGAATTGGCCAGAAAGCTCGATTGGCCGGTTCCACCTTGGGGGCAGTTGTCAGACCGGGCTCTGGATTCTGGTCGGTTATTGCAGGCCGTACTGCCAAATGACATGTTCGATCAATCCTCTGAACTGCAGGCCGTCTTTACCGGTATCGCCAGGTTGGAGCTGCCTTTAAAGGTTGCCGGGGCGTCCAGTTTAAAGACGGCGCTAATACCGGCTGAACTGATGGGTATGTTGCGCACAGGTGTTGAGCGCAAGGTGAGTTATCAGCCAGAGTCCGGCGGCCTGGTTCTGGAACGTGCCGGCTATCGTGGTTTTCGACTCTATGGCGAAACTATCGATGATATCCCCGCTCTGGTAGAACATCTCCGATCCGGTGGACTGGAAGTGGTCGCGGAGGTCGACGCGATTGAACGCATCCAGGTTTTGGATAGAGGCTTGAGTCGACTCTTCTGGTTGATCGCCGTGCTGGGCGTGGTGGGTGCCGGTGCCGTACTGGTGGCCAGTTTGTATGCGGCCGTTGAACGTGAGCGAAAGGATTTGGGTGTCTTGCGATTGATCGGTCTGGCACGTACCGATGTATTTCTGTTTCCGGTCTTTCAGGGAGCGCTGATTGCCATCCTCGGCGTGGCCATTGGCTGGCTTGGCTATTGGTGTCTGGCACAGGTGATCAATAGTGCATTTGGCCATGAACTTGCCGTTGGACAGGCCATCTGTCGTCTGCCCGCGGGGTATTCCTGGCTGGCCCTGGCGGCCACGCTAGCGCTGGCTGTATGCAGTTCTCTGATCGCAGCCTGGAAGGCAACATTAATCGATCCAGCGGAGGCAATTCGTGAAGAGTAGATGTCTGTGGCTGTTGGGTGCTCTATTGGTAACACTACAGGTTTGGGGGGCGGTGCCGCCAAAGAGCATCTATAACCCCAGCCCGGCCGACGGTGACTTGGTATTGCCGATGCCTAACGGGGCCGAGATGGTACTGCGTCCGGTTGAAGTCCCGGGTAAGGGGTTCTGGGGTGCCCGTGAGCGATTCGTGCAAATGGGCGATGCCAGTGGAGGTGCGTTCGAAGGTATACAGCGGAGCATGGTGGCCGGGTCGTTTCAGGATGCCCAGAACGAGCGTTGGATAATCTGGATCGGCAAATATGAACTGACCAAGGGGCAGTTTGTTGCAGTGATGGGCAGTGATGCCCTGGCCGCTGCCAGCGGTAATTCCGCCGATCAGAAATTTGACGATCTGCAGGGGCGGAAACTGAAACAGGCGCAGGCGATGCCCCTTGCGTGGATAGATTATCAGGTGATTGAAGATTTCATCCGGGCGTACAATCGCTGGCTGTTTGATCCGGCACACCCGGAGCGACAGGCTGGACTCCCTGCAGTGGATGGTGTGCCGGGCTTTTTTCGCCTGGCCACGGAGGATGAATGGGAATATTCCGCCAGAGATGGACTGGAGGCAATAAAGGACGGGAGCTTCAACGATCGAGTACCCTTTGCAGCACGCCAGTTGAATGAGTACGCCTGGCATCTGGGCAACGCAAAAAACAAGCCACGACCAGTCGGCATGCGCAAACCCAATCGACTGGGCATTCACGATCTCTATGGCAATGTTCATGAAATGACTGCTGGCATATTTCGGCCCGAAGTCTGGCAAGGCAAGCCGGGCGGTGTGCCTGTGCGTGGTGCGAGTGTTTCCAGTCCCGCCGGTAAGGTGCGATCAAGCTACAGAACAGAGTTTGACGCTTATGCCTGGGATGCGGAAAACAAGCAGATGGTTTTGCGCAGAACCTTCAATATAGGTGCCCGACTCGCCTTCGGTTCCAATGTTGTGGTCAGTTCTGCCACGCGCAGTGCGCTGGAGAAAGAGTATGCAGAATACCGTAAAACCCTGCGCCGCGAGACGCCGGTAGGCCGCACACTGGATAACCTGGTCAGTCAGGCATCCAGTCAATTGGATACCGTGGACACGGTGCTTCAGCAATTGCTGGACCGCTATCCGGACGCGCAAGGACAGGTGCAGTCAATTCAGAGCTATGTGGATACGGCACGAGGTCAATTGGATCAGGCGCAGCGGGAGAGTGCCCGGAGCCTGTTGCAGGACGCATCGCGCAACGGGACCAATCTGAGTGTGTTGGTAAGCAAGCGCGCCACGCTTGAAACAGCCAAAAAGACAGCGGAAAAATTATTGGCTATGTCCACACGCTACCAGGCTCAGGTTGATGCCGTACAGAAGTCTCTGGATGAGAACAGGGCCGCAGCCGAAGAACAGTATAAGGCTTACTTGGAAAAGGTGGCATTGATTGGTGACTATCAGAATGAATTCAGGACGCATGCATTCAAGATGCTGCAGAAGAAGACGTTAAGTTCGAGAGAGGCGCGTGTGCTGGAGTTACTGGATCTCCATGTGCAGAAATATAACGAGAATCGGATGGTGGATAAAGCTGTCTGGTTGGAAGAGTTCAACAAAATTTTCAGTGAATTTAGATGATAAGAGGTGATGTATGAAAACCTTGGCAGTTAAAGTTGTACCGGTGATTCTGGTCGGTACCATGCTTACCGGTTGTGTCACTAATCAACCAAGAAACGATACCGAAAGTTCCACGGCATCAAGTCAGTCAGATTCGCAGCGAACAAAAACCGAAGGTGCAGTATTTGGCGCCTTACTGGGTGGGCTGATTGGGCTGGCTGCTGGCGATGAAAAAGGCGCCGTTATTGGAGCGGCAGTAGGTGCGGGGGCGGGCTACTTGATTGGTAACGAAATCGCCAAGCGCAAGGAGGCTTACGCCACCAATGAAGATTTCCTTGACGCGGAAACTGCACGCACCGCCGAATTCAATCAGACGGCGAAAGCACAGCACCAGCGTCTGCGTACGGAAATAGCCGCACTTGATACCGAGACTGCTGCATTGAGAAAACAGTACAAGTCTGGCAAGGCGAATCGGGATCAACTGCTGGCGAAGCAGAAACAGCTCAACGAGAAGATAGCAAAGAATCAGGAGTTTGAATCTACATTACAGAAAGAGTATGAGATCAATTCCGAAATTCTTGCCGAAGAGCGCAAGACACGTCCGGCATCCGATCCCTACCTGGCCAAACTGGAGAAGGAAAACAACGACCTGAAGGCCCAGATTGAACAGTTGCGAGATGACAGCACACAGCTTGCACAGATAAACGAGAGGTTATCGGTATGAAGACGCAACAGACGCTGGTGATTCTTGCCACTTTGCTGCTGACGGGTTGCGTGACCACCGACGATCCGCGGGAAGGAGGATTTTTTGGAGGGGTTCACGGTATTTCCAGTGGTTCCTACGAACGTCGCGCCCAGGAGCGTGAGGAAAATCTGGCGAAAGTGAGGGCCATGCAGAAAGAACTGGAAGCGGAAACAGAGAGCCTTGATGCACAGAAGCATCAGCGTCAGTTGGTGTTAGAACAGGAACAGAGCAAGCTGGCTACTCTGAACAGCGATGTGAAGGCCCTGGAGGCGAGATTGATGACGCTGGGTAAGGAGCAGGGTGCCTCGGATAAGCGGGTGGCGGACCTTCAGCGTCGGCTCGACGTGTTGAAGGGGCAGTTATCCAAGCAGCAGACTAGCCTCGATGCGCTTGAAGGTGGCGGTACCGGGGGCGCCGATGCGCTGGAGGGAACTGGCACCGGGGCGCTCGGTGACACGCGTCGGCAACAATTGGAGGCACAACGGCTGGAGTTGCAAAAGGAGTATGACTCGTTGCTCAGCTTGACATTGATGCTGGCAGAGTGAAATCCCGTTTGCGTTACCTGGTTACCCTTCTGGGCCTAGTGTGGAGTTTGCCCCTGGTCGCGACGGAAGCCCGGGTTGTGGAAGAGGTGCGGGCAATTTTACTGAGCCAGGCCTTGAATGTGCCGAATGAATCCCAGCTGCAGTCGTTGGCTCAGGAGGACCTGGGATCGAGTGTAAAGACCATCGATCCCTGGGCACACCTTGTCCCGCCCGGAAATGTGGCCGAGAGCAGGGCAGGAATAGGCGCCGAGTTATATAAAATCGGGCAGCGAACCTGGCTCATGCCCTATATGAACGGGCCGCTTGCTCGTGCCGGTATCAGGGATCGGGTCGAACTCTACAAGGTCAATAGTAAAGAGGTTGCAGTGTTGTCTCTACCCGATATTGCACGAATGCTCACGGGTAGTACGGGGGATGTGTTACAGATTGAGATTTGCGAGTCCGCATGCAGATCGCCCTCGACCCTGACCTTAGTATTGGAAGATACCCCGGTTCCAGCGGTCGAAGCGGTGGAGTTGGCGGGGCAACGCATCATCCGAGTACGCAGTTTCAGGCAGCAGGAGACAAAAATATTTCTCGCCACTTTGGTGAGCGCAACAACCGACTCCTCCCCGTTAATCCTGGATCTGCGTGATTGCCAGGGGGGCGACCTGTTTGAGGCGATGGATAGTGCCGCTTTGTTCCTCCCGGCCGGACAGGAGCTGGCAGTGACCTATGATCGGCATGGCCTAAAACGGCGTTTTTATTCACCACAGACTCCACCCAAGTTCGCCCGCCCGCTAACTATCTGGATAAGTGAGGTGACCGCGAGTGCTGGAGAGATATTCGCCGGTATTCTTCAGCAGCAGGGGCGTGCCAGGCTGGCTGGCATGCGAAGTCGCGGTAAATGTGTCTCGCAGACAAAAAAAACGGCTCTCCGATGGATCGCTGTTTTATTTTACTAACCTGGAAATCCGCTTGCCCGGGGGTGTTGGTTGTAAGGATGTAGGGATAGAACCGGATATTACGCTCGGCGTTGAGGAGTTGCGCAGCAGCCGGTTGATTCTGGATCGCCTTCAACCAAGCGGAGTGCAGTAATACCTGGTATGCCTGACCGAAATGGTGACTGCATTTTCAAACGGTTTGGAGCGAATATTTTTCAACCAGTTTTTCACGAGGATCAGGAGTAGGAAATGGAATACTTTCGTATAATCTCAGGGGCCATTCTGATCGTTTTTCTGGTCCAGTCGCCGGTTCTGGCACAAACTCTCGAGGAACTGCAGCAGGAGCATGCGCTGCTTACACAGGCAGTCAACGATCCTGATCTCATTTGGATTCCGAAATCTTTTTTATGGCCGGAAAAGTTCATGACTCGACAGCAGTTGGAAGAGAGGGTAATGACAATCCTGATATCAAAAAAAATCTATTCTCATGAAAAATATTTCAAGACCATTCTTACCGCTGTAGAGTTGTCAAAGGAGACCAAGAAGCTGGTGCTTTTACAGACTATTCCTGAGTTGGAAGCCGATATACGGGTGCTTACCCAACAACAAAATGATCATCTCGATCCAGATGGTGGATCTCAACAGTTGCAAAACGCTGATAATGCCATTGCAAGTTCTTCATCTTTTGCAAATACGCTGAATGAAATAACCAGTTCTGACCATCTTGAACAGCTGTCTTTAGACAATATTTTAAATAATACATCTGTCAATAATGATGCTTCGGATTTGGGTGATTGTGCCATGAAAAACCCTGAAGGTGATAAACGCGGGAACATCCGTTTTTATCCAAATCGTGAGGATGCCAGAGGAACATATTTGCTGTGTAAATATGATAATACCGGGCATCTCTCCAGCGAGCAGCGGTTTTTGAACAATGTGAAAGTCGGGTTGCAGACTAATTATCGGTATGACTCAATATTCTCCACACATTATCCAACACGTAGAACGCAGTATGCCGATGGTAAAATGAACGGTCTTGATGAGGCTTATCGGATAAGTAAATCCGGAGCAGTGTACCGGGCTTATCAAACAGCCTATGCGGATGGACAAAAGCATGGTGACAGTGTGCAGTACTATGAGTCAGGCCGTGAGCGTAGTAGTACAAGCTATTTCATGGGGGCTCCCCAAAAGAAATATCAATACAGAAAAGATGGCTCCTTAAGTCTATGCACTAAATATGATCCCGATGGACGGCCTGTGGACTGTAGAACTGGTCGTACTCACTAATCTGAGTAAGATGCCGTAGGGGGCACCACCCAGAGGCAGCCGTTGCTGCTGGAATATAATAGAAACAGCCCGGCGTTGCCGGGCTGTTTCTGATGGTTATGGATTGGATATGTACTCCATTATCCATGTAATGGGGTGTGTTAACGGCCCTGAAGATACTTTTCAATGGCTGCAATAAAGACGTTTGCGGGTTGTGCGCCAGAGATCAGTTCGCCCTCCAGGGAGCCGTTATCAGGATTGTAATAACCGATAATAAAACCCGGAGTCCCGGAAATTCCCACGGCCTGTCCGGCGGCCATATCATTTGCGACACGATCGGCGTACTGATCTTTATCGAGGCAACTGTTGAACTGTTCCAGGTCTTTCAGATTGATCTGCTTGGCGATCTCTTTCAAGTTGGACCTGGATAGATCGGATTGATCGAAAAGTATTTCGTGCATGGCTTCAAAACCGCCCTGATCACGCGCGCATTCAACGGCGAATGCCGCATCATCGGCCTCTTTATGGAAGGCCAGTGGGAAGTGGCGATAACCGAAGGCAACCCGGTCTCCATACTGTTCAATCAGATCTTTGATGGTGCTCTGGGCGCGTTTGCAGAACGGACATTGATAGTCGGAAAATTCCATCACCATGACATCCGCCTTCTGATTACCCCTTACAAAGGCACTGGCTACCGGCAGATTGAGCAGCATCTCTTTCGGTTTTATCAACCGGGTGGTGATATCCCCCTTGATCGCCGCACGTTGGTATATCTGGATATCACTCCTGGCTTTGGCCATGCCCTCCATATATTCCCTGATCATGGGGCCCAGTTGTTCCAGGGAGCCGCGACTCTGCAGATTATTTTTCTGGTAGAAGGTTGTTACCTGCTCGTCGGTAATCTGTGCGGGTGCAGCAGGTTTATAGTCGGCTGAATTGGCGCCAAGTTGTGTGACGGCATGCTGGATGAATGCTTCCTGCAGGGCGTTATGCAGTTGGATGCGCAGTTCATTGATCTTCTGGTCCTCGATATCCGACAGACGGATCTCTTTTCCGCTCACCGTACCAATGACACTCTCCTCGGTCAGCAGGGCATCTGTGGCGGCATGAAGAGGTGTGCTGCCTGCGAACAGGGCCAGAGTGAGTGTAACTATCTTGATTGGCTTCATCGAATATCCTTGCTGATTAGTTTGCCCGGCGGGCGTTGTCGTCAGTAAAGCTGGGACAGCAGATCCTGGAGCGAGTTCCGGAATGATGCTGTCCAACAAGTATGGTTGTGCATTGATTGTGCATGATTACACAGGATCCTACCCGGCAGTAGTCCTTGCCAGCCTGGCAGCCAACATGGAGTCGACCAGCAGTTGCATAAAATGGAACAGGATGCAGGCCACCAGCGCCACGCCAATGGGTTGATTGAGTGCGGCCAATACGCCAACGGCGACCGGCAGGGTTTTTTGCGATGCAGTGAACAGCAGGGCAATCCATTCACCGCGCTGCGGTTGATACAGGTGGCGCGAACCGAGACAGAGCAGAAGGAGTGCGCCATGCAGCAGCAGTGCTGCCACAATCATGCCGCCGATCAGCGGCAGGCTGATCTCCTTGAGGGTTTCACTGGATGCCGAGACGGACATCCAGACCGTGACGACCACGCAGCTGGAGGGCAGGTAGCGGATCAGCCAGTGGCGTGGTGACAACTGCAGGATCCGGCGGCCCAGCATCCCCAGGACAAAGGGGAGTAATACGATGATCAGCAGTTGCTTGAGCAGCGGCCAGGGAGAGAGATTGAGGGAGCCGGCGTTTTCCAGCACCACCGGAAGCAGGAAGGGGATGGTGAATACCCCCAACAGATTCAGCAGGATCGTCAGAAACAGCGCCTTGATGCCGTCGCCCTCGGCCAGTTGGGTCATGACAATCCCCGAGGAGAGGGTGGATGGTACCGTCGCGGTGACGATCAGGCCGATGGCGGCGGCACTTGGCAGTGCCAGCAGACTGGCAGCCGCCAGACCCAGAAAGGGGCTGATCAGCAGATTGATCAGGACGGCAATCAGTGCGGTGGTCCAGAGTTTTCCCGACAGGGGCATCTGGCTCAGTACCGTCTGATAACCATTAATCAGGAAAATGGTCACGACCATCCAGGGGACCAGTCCCGCTTGCTGGAGCAGCCTGCCCGGTTCCGGGGCAAGCCAGGCCGTGAGAAATGCCAGTAACAGACCGACCGGGAGAAAATATCCGCTCATGTTTCCGGTTAACCAGTGCTCGAATCAGTTCGTTGCCGGGGTTGGCGTTGGTTTTTCCGGCGCTTGAGGGGATGTCTCGGGAATCGGTGCCGAGGTACCTGGTGCAACGTCCTCCGGGGGCGGCAGCGGTTCCGGTTCGGGGAGTTCCACCCGGCTGATCAGGATCAGTGCTCCTATCCTTGGGTGGTCGATGTAGTGCAGTTCTCCACTGCGCATGCGCCGGTTGGCATGAAACCGGATGCTGCCCCGGGTCGGGCTGGATAGCGTGTCTAGGGTGTTGAAGGGGAGGTTGTTGTTGGCACCCCTCAGCAAAACATCCAGCTCGACATGCAGATAACGGCTGACGCTGATTTTGATCAGACCCTCGAACGGCGGCGGAGGTGCGCCGTTCTTCTTGACCAGGTCTGGGCCCAGGTAAATGTTCTCCGCCGCTCTGCTGGCGGCCACCGGCTGGCGCCAAGCCTGATGAAACAGCGGCTCCATCCCGGCACGGGTTCGTTGCAAGGCATTAAACTGTGCATTCAGTTGCCAGTTTGCCTTGGGTAGCAAGGTGTAAGGCTGTAGTATCTCTTCGGACAAAGGGGGTAGCAGGGTCACTGCGTCCGTCCAGTCCGGGCTACCCGGATCTTCCGGCCAGTTTTCCGTGGCTTCACTACCGGAAGCGTCCTGTTTGAACAGAATCAATTCAATATCGTACCAGGGGGCCTCATCTGCGGCCTGTACGGGATGCGTCAGGGTGAACAGACCCAGTACTATCGCAACAAAAAATCGGAACAGTTTCATATGGATGGCGTTTGCGGATCGGCTATTGTTTTGGATAACAGGCGATGATTGTCCCTTTCAAAGGAAAAAATGTATAGGGGTAATTAAGATTCGGTTGCGTCACCGGGCGCATCACTACCCACATACCTCATCCAGGATATCCCCCACCTGTTGGATACGCCTCTGCTGGTCGCTAAGATCCTTGAAGAATCGCAGTTTTTCACCACCGTCCAGTTTGTACTCCTTGGGGCGTGTCTGAATCAGTCGGATAATCTGTCCCGGGTCGACCTTTGGCTGACCGTCAAACAGGATGCGGCCGCCGGCAGGCCCGGCCTCGATTTTGCGGATTCCCAGGGGATTGGCCTTCAGTTTCAATCCGGTAATGCCAAACAGGTTTTGGGTCGGCTCCGGCAGCAGGCCGAAACGATCGATCATCTCCACCTGCAGTTCACGCAACTCGGCATTGGAACCGGCACTGGCGATCCGCTTATAGAGCACCAGGCGTGAATGGACATCGGGCAGATAGTCCTCCGGCAGCAGCGCGGGAAGTTGCAGATCGATCTCGGCACCGTGATCCAGTGGACGGTCCAGACTCGGGTGCTCCCCGGCTTTCAGCGCCTTGACGGCACGCTCCAACAGGTCGCTGTAGAGGGTAAAACCGACTTCATGTATCTGGCCGCTTTGGCCCTCACCCAACAATTCGCCTGCACCCCTGATCTCAAGATCGTGTGTGGCCAGGGTGAATCCAGCTCCAAGATCTTCTAAAGATTCAATCGCTTCCAATCGTTTCTTTGCGTCTGATGTGAGGGTCTTCGGTGGTGGTGTGATCAGGTAGGCATAGGCCCGGTGATGGGACCGGCCAACCCGGCCCCGCAACTGATGTAACTGGGCCAGCCCCAGCTTGTCGGCCCGATTGATAATCATGGTGTTGGCGCTGGGGACATCGATGCCGCTCTCAATAATGGTGGTGCAGACCAGGATATTGAACCGCTGGTGATAGAAATCCCGCATGATCTCTTCCAGCTGCCGCTCGCGCATCTGTCCATGGGCCACCTGAACCCGAATTCCGGGCAACAGCGTCTCCAGCTTATTCGCGGTGTTCTCTATGGTGCTGACTTCGTTGTGCAGAAAATAGACCTGACCGCCGCGTTTGATCTCACGCTGACACGCCTCGACGATCAGTGCATCACTCCACTGACTGGTAAAGGTCTTGATCGGGTGCCTGGCCGCTGGCGGGGTGGCGATGATAGAGAGATCGCGCATCCCCGACATGGCCATGTTCAGGGTCCGAGGTATAGGCGTGGCGGTCAGGGTCAGCATATCCACCTCGCTGCGCAGCGCCTTGAGTCGCTCCTTGTGCCGCACACCGAAGCGATGCTCCTCGTCAATCACCACCAGGCCAAGGTTTTTATAGCGAATACTCTCCTGCAGCAGTTTATGGGTGCCCACCACAATGTCCACGGTGCCCGCCGCCAGACCGTCGGTAATCGCCTTCTGCTGTTTGGCGGTGCGAAAGCGCGAGAGGCTTTCTACCTTCACCGGCCAATCGGCAAACCGGTCGGAAAAATTCTCGAAATGCTGCTGAGCGAGCAGGGTGGTGGGGACCAGTACCGCCACCTGCTTCCCCCCCTGAACCGCCATGAAGGCGGCGCGCATGGCTACTTCGGTCTTGCCGAAACCCACATCACCGCACACCACCCGGTCCATGGGTTGGGGGGCGGCCATGTCAGCTATCACCGACTCAATGGTCTGCAGTTGATCGGGCGTCTCCTCAAATTCGAAAGAGGCGGCAAAAGCGGCGTATTCCTCCCCGGGTGGTGGAAAGGCATAGCCTTTGTGTGCAGCACGACGGGCATAAATTTCCAACAGTTCTGCCGCCACGTCGCGTGCCTTCTCCGCCGCCTTGCGTTTCACCCGTTCCCACTGGTCGCCTCCGAGACGATGCAGTGGAGCACTTTCCGGAGAAGCCCCGGCATAGCGGCTGATAAGGTGCAGTGATGAGACCGGGACGTAGAGTTTGTCACCCCGGGCATACTCCAGGGTCAGGAACTCAGTGGTCATGCCGCCCACTTCCAGCACCTGCAGGCCGAGATAACGGCCGACACCATGGTCTTCGTGGACGACAGGCGCGCCGATATGCAATTCCGTCAGGTTACGGACAATCTGGTCGGCATCCCGCTGTTTGGTCTTTCTTCGCCGGTCCTGCCGAACCCGCTCACCGAGCAGCTGGCTCTCCGTGATAATGATCAGTCCGGCCCGGTCCAGCCAGATTCCCTGTTCCAGTGGGGCAACCGTCAGCATCAGGGGGTTGTCGGCATCGACAAACGCCTGCCAGCCTTCCGCCTGGCTTGGACGGATGTTATATCCGGCCAGGGTCTCTTTCAGCATCTCCCGGCGTCCGGCGCTCTCGGCGACAAACAGGATTCTCCCCGGGGAGCGGGCGATGAATGCCTGCAGCGCGGCCGCGGGACGTTCCGCCCGTGCCTGGAAGCTGAGCGGTTCGGGAGTGCGGGTGGCAAAGTTGTAAAAGTTGCTGTAGCCCTTGCTGCGTGTCTCAATCTCTGTCCGTTGTGTACAGATCGACATGCCACGATTCAGATTCGCCAGTAGATGTTCGGTATCGAGATAGAGTTGATCGGGGGGCAGCAATGGTCGTTCCGGGTCATATCGGCGCTGCTCATAACGTGTCTGGACCTGCTGCAGAAACTGGTCGGCATAATCCCGGGTCTCTGCCGTGCGAATAGTCAGTAGCTGATCAGGCAGAAAATCAAACAAGGTGGCGGTCTGTTCAAAAAAGAGCGGCAGATAGTATTCCAGGCCACCTGGAGCATTGCCGTTGGACACCTCCCGGTATATCAGGCTGCGTTGCGGATCACCCTCGAAGGTGTTGCGAAATGACTGTCTGAAATGGGTAATGCCGGTTTCATCCAGGGGATACTCCCTTGCCGGAAGCATTTCGATCGCCTCGACATGATTCAGCGTTCTCTGGGTTTCCGGATCGAATGTCCTTATGCTCTCGACATCCTCATCAAAAAGGTCGACCCGGTAGGGGATACTGCTTCCCATTGGGAAGATATCCAGCAAAGAACCGCGGATAGTGTATTCGCCATGCTCCACGACTTGCGACACACACTGATAACCGGCCTGTTCCAGTTGCCGGCGCATTTTCTCCAGTGACAGCGTGTCGCCTGGTTTCAGCAGCAAGGTATTGGCCTGCAGATAACTTTTGGGCGGGAGTCGTTGCAGCAGGGTACTGACTGGAAGGATCAGTACCGCGCGATTCATCTGGTCCAGGCGATAGAGCGTCAATAGACGCTGGGATACCAGTTCGGGTAGAGGCGAGAAAATATCGTATGGGAGAGTCTCCCAGTCGGGAAAGCCAAAGACCGGTATCTCTGCATCCTTTAGAAAAAACCTTAGCCCGTCCTCCAGTTTTGCCGCGGTCTGGGCATCATCGGCGATTACCATGGTAATGCCCTGGAACTCCCGGGCGACCGATGCGATGGCCAGCGCATCACTCAAGCCATAGAGTCGTCCCCACTGGATGCGTTCATCCTGCTTGCCGGGAATTGGCGGATGCATTGGCTCATGCAGCACTACGGAGTCAGTTATTTGTGAATCGGACATGTCACCAGTCGTTCGGGTAAGACAGGCGGGTGATTTTCGCACAGCTGACGAGCGTATCGAAGGCATATTTCCAGACGCACATAAAGTCATTAATTTCCCTGATGAAGCTATTCATTGATGTAGGTCAACAATACCGGTGGGCGTCGGGGAAACTTGATTTAGGTCAACGATGGTCATGGGGTGCAGGTCTATAAAGCCCACTTATTAAGTGTGTATATTTTTTAAACTTCAAGCTTATGGAACATAACGTCAGCCGCGCGCAACTACTAAGTGGGGATGTGAAAGGGGAGAAACAACCGTTTCGGCCTCCGTGGGCGGTTGCTGAGGTTGATTTCGTCGAAGTATGTAACGGTTGTGGTGATTGCGTCACTGCCTGCCCCGATAAGCTGATTATTGTCGGGCGCGGCAAGCTGCCCCGGATGGACTTTTCCCGGGGAGGGTGTGATTTCTGCGAGGACTGTCTGTCCGCCTGCAAGACCGGAGCGCTGGTCCAGGACCCTGAATCCGCCGAGCCTCCCTGGAAAATCAAGGCATCCATCCAGCCTGCCTGCCTCTCTCTGAATGCCGTCATCTGCAGATCCTGTGGTGAGGTATGCGACGAACGGGCCATCCGATTCAAGCTGGAGCTTGGCGGTGTAGCCAAACCACTACTGGATACTGATTTATGTACGGGCTGCGGTGCCTGTTTTACCGTCTGCCCCATCCGAGCAGTAACCCTTTGTTCAATAAACGAACCGTGCGTCCAAGCCGCATAAATTAAGGAGCGAATTACGACAATGAATATTTGCAGCGCCATTGTACATGCCAAGCCTGAAGTGGCGGGTGTCGTGCAGGCACGTTTAGAAGCATTCGAGGGAGTCGAAGTTCATGGTGGGGCCGAAGTGGGCAAGCTGATCGTTACCCTGGAAGGGGAAGGCGATGATGCATTGGCGGATACCATGGCCAAATTCAATGATGTAACCGGTGTAATCAATACGGTGATGATTTATCACTATTGCGGGGAAGAACCTGCTGATAAGGAGGTAATGAAGTGAAATTAACCAGGCGTGATTTCGTAAAGAGCAATGCGGCTGCAGCAGCGGCCGTGGCAGCGGGTGTAACACTGCCAGCCATCCAGGTGGCCAATGCCGCAACCGCCGACGGCGTGGATGCCGACGGTATTCGTTGGGATAAAATAGCCTGCCGCTTCTGCGGTACCGGCTGTTCTGTTCTGGTCGGCACCAAGGGCGGCAAGATGGTTGCCAGCCAGGGCGACCCGGACGCACCCGTAAACAAGGGCCTGAACTGTATCAAGGGGTACTTCCTGCCCAAGATCCTGTACGGAGAGGATCGTCTAACCCAGCCGCTGTTGCGCAAAAAGGGCGGGCAGTTTGCCAAAGATGGCAAGTTTGAACCGGTCTCCTGGGATGAGGCCTTCGATGTGATGGCGGAGAAATGGAAAGTCGCACTGAAGAAGGATATGGAGAAAAATGCCGGTCAGCCGGTTGACAAGATGACCTCCTCGGTCGGCATGTTCGGTTCCGGTCAGTGGACGGTATGGGAAGGTTATGCCGCATCCAAGCTGATGAAGGCCGGCTTCCGCTCCAACAACCTGGACCCCAATGCCCGCCACTGTATGGCGTCGGCGGTGGGAGCCTTTATTCGCGCCTTTGGTATTGATGAGCCCATGGGTTGCTACGATGACCTCGAGCATGCCGATGTATTCGTGCTCTGGGGTGCCAACATGGCGGAGATGCACCCGATTCTCTGGTCACGTCTGACGGATACCCGTCTGACCAAGCCGGATTGTGAAGTGCACGTGCTTTCCACCTACGAGCATCGCTGTTTTGAATTGGCCGACAACGGCATAGTGTTCCATCCACAATCGGATCTGGCAATCGCCAACTATATTGCCAACTACATTATTCAGAACAAGGCCTACAACGAAGACTTCATTGGTAAACACGTCAATTTCACCAAGACTCCAACCGATATCGGTTATGGCCTGCGCCCGGAACACCCGCTTGAGAAGGCGGCCAAGAATGCCGGTAAGGGCAAACTGGACAAGATCAGTTTTGAAGAGTATGCCGCTTCGGTCGCACCCTACACCGTAGAGAAGGCATCGGAGATTTCCGGTGTGCCGGTGAAGAACCTGGAGCAGCTGGCCAAGGTCTATGCCGATCCCAACAAGAAGGTCTCTTCCTACTGGACCATGGGCATGAACCAGCACACCCGCGGCGTCTGGATCAACGGCCTGGTTTATAACATTCACCTGCTGATGGGTAAGATATCAGAGCCCGGCAATAGCCCGTTCTCGCTGACTGGTCAGCCTTCCGCCTGCGGTACCGCCCGTGAAGTGGGTACCTTCTGTCATCGTCTGCCGGCGGATCTGGTGGTGGCTAATCCGGCCCATCGCAAGTTCTCCGAACAGGTCTGGAAACTGCCGGAAGAGACCCTGAACGGAAAGGTCGGCTTTCACGCGGTACTGATGCATCGCATGCTGAAAGACAGCAAGTTGAATACCTTCTGGGTGATGTGTAACAACAACATGCAGGCAGCCGCCAACCTGAACGAAGAGTCCTATCCCGGCTGGCGTAATCCGGATAACTTCATCACGGTTTCCGATCCCTATCCCACGGTCTCCGCCATGGCGGCGGATCTGATTCTGCCAACCGCCATGTGGGCGGAAAAAGAGGGCGCCTACGGTAACGCGGAACGGCGCACCCAGTTCTGGCGTCAACAAGTGAAGGCGCCGGGCGAAGCCAAATCGGATCTCTGGCAGTTGATGGAGTTCTCGAAACGCTTCCAGATGGAAGAGATTTGGCCGGCTGAACTGCTGGACAAGGCACCTGAGTACAAGGGCAAAACATTGTTTGATGTGCTGTATGCCAATGGTCAGGTGAACAAGTTCGAAGTTCAGGAAGTCAAGGACAGCCAGGGTAACGTCTACGAGAACGATGAGATGGTGCACTTCGGCTTCTATCCGCAGAAGGGCCTGTTTGAAGAGTATCGGATGTTCAACTCTGCAGACAATATCATCAAGAAGGGTCATGAAATGGCACCCTTCGAGGCCTACCATCAGGCAAGGGGTCTGCGCTGGCCGGTGATTGATGGCAAGGAGACCCTGTGGCGTTTCCGTGAGGGTTATGATCCGCATGTGGCCAAGGGTGAAGGTGTCAAGTTCTATGGCAAGCCTGACGGCAGGGCCAATATCATTACCGCACCTTACGAACCGGCCGCGGAAAGCCCGGATAAAGAGTTCGATCTCTGGCTCTGTACCGGTCGTGTACTGGAGCATTGGCACTCCGGCTCCATGACGCAGCGTGTGCCTGAACTGCATCGTGCGGTACCCGATGCCGTGGTGTTCATGCACAAGAAAGACGCCAAGGCGCGGAAGCTGCGTGATGGCCAGATGGCCAAACTGCAGACCCGTCGGGGCGAACTGCTTGCACGCGTGGAAACGCGCGGCCGTAACCGTCCTCCCGAGGGGCTGGTGTTTATCCCCTGGTTTGATGCGAGCCGTCTGGTTAACAAGTTGACCCTGGATGCAACCGATCCGCTGTCCAAAGAGACGGACTATAAGAAGTGTGCGGTGAAGATCGTCAAGGCGTAATGGGTGGTTGAAGGTTCAACCGGTGAAAATCGGTTGAACCGGCAAACTGGAATGGTGAAATACCGGATCGATAGCAGAGTAGTAATGAGATGTCAGATTCAGGTAATGGTACAGGCAAAGGCATCAACCGCCGGCAGTTTTTGAGTCAAACGCTCAAGACTGCATGTGGAGTGGGCCTTATGGGTATGGGACTCGGCTTTTATGCAAAACAGGCCGAGTCACTGCCGGCGATGGCAATCAGGCCACCGGGGGCACTACCGGAAGAGGAGTTTCTGGGTGCCTGCATTCGGTGTGGCTTGTGTGTGCGGGATTGTCCGTACGACATGCTGTCGCTGGGGCAGTTGGGGGATCAGGTGGCTACTGGCACGCCTTACTTTTATGCGCGGACCGATCCGTGTGAAATGTGTGAGGATATCCCCTGTGTTGTGGCCTGCCCGACCAATGCGCTGGACCATGGATTGACCAACATAAATGACGCCAGGATGGGTCTTGCAGTGTTGGTTGATCAGGAAACCTGTATTGCCTTTCAGGGATTGCGCTGTGAAGTCTGTTTCAATATCTGTCCGATTCGGGGTAAGGCGATTTCTTTGGAGTACGAGCACAACGTGCGTTCAGGAAAGCATGCGAGGTTTTTGCCTGTCGTGCATTCCGACGCTTGTACCGGCTGTGGACTCTGTGAAAAAGCCTGCATCCTCGAAGAGGCGGCAATCAAGGTTTTCCCAACCCATCTGGCGAAGGGAGAACTGGGCAGACATTATCGACTCGGTTGGAAAGAGAAGGAGAAAGCAGGAAAGTCGCTGGTAACACCGGACGTAGAGCACAAGTACAACCTTCCTGAAGGAGTGCGCTACGACCTGCAAGGTAAGGGCCTGATAGTGGAACCCGAGGGACAACAGACAAAGCCGTTTCCCTCAAATCCGCTGGATCGGCTTAACCGTGGACTGGAGGATCAATAATGGCTGACAAGTTAGTAGCAGGTACCGATGCCATTGCCGCCAAGGGCTGGTTCAAGGCCCATCAGTGGTTGATTCTTCGTCGTGCAAGCCAGTTGTCTATATTGGTTCTGTTCCTGCTGGGCCCATTGGCAGGTTTGTGGATAGTAAAAGGTAATCTGGCAGCCAGTATGACGCTGGATGTATTGCCGCTGACTGATCCACATGTCCTGTTGCAGTCGGTGCTGTCGGGTGTGGTACCGGAGTTGTCGGCTATTGTCGGCGTTGTCATTGTGATTGCCTTCTATCTGCTGGTGGGAGGAAGGGTCTACTGCTCCTGGGTATGCCCGGTAAACATAGTGACGGACGCTGCTGCCTGGTTACGTCGAAAACTCGGTATCAAAACCACTTCACAGATGGCGAAGTCGACGCGTTACTGGATGTTGGGACTGACGTTGGTCCTGCCTATTGTAACCGGCTCGCTGGTCTGGGAGTTGTTCAATCCGGTATCAATGTTGTTCCGCGGCATTGTGTTCGGGATGGGCATGGCATGGATTCTGATTGTAGGAATCTTCCTGTTTGATCTGTTCATTGCCAAGAATGGATGGTGTGGAAGGCTCTGTCCGGTAGGCGCGTTTTACAGCCTGCTGGGTGCCGGGAGTGCAATCAGAATCGTTGCGGCTGAGAGGGAGAGCTGTAACGACTGCATGGATTGCTTTGTGGTCTGTCCGGAGAAGCAGGTAATCAAACCTGCCTTGAAAGGGGCGGACAAGGGGATTGGGCCGGTTATCCTCTCTGCCAACTGCACAAATTGTGGACGCTGTATTGATGTATGTGCAAAAGATGTATTCCAGTTTGGGACCCGTTTTAACAACCTGATGGTGAACGCATCCGGAAAACAGCGAGACGACGGAGCGCAACATTCTGTCTGATCCTGGTTGATCAAGACCGTCAAATATCCGGATATCATGATTTAGAGCTTTATGGAGATCGAGATGAAAAAAGTAATCGTAACCCTAATGGTTGCCATGGTGACACTCATGTTCACCGGGGGCGCCTTCTCTGGAGTCACCTCGCTTCGGGGTGATAAGGATCTGACTGCAGGAGCGGACGAAAATCCGATGCGTAAGCAGGTCATCACCCAGGGTGCTGTAGAGCGCAGCTACAAGATCCAGCCACCAATGATCCCGCATAAGATTGACAAGGAGACCATCAATCTTAAAACGAACACCTGCATGAAGTGCCATTCTGAAAAGACCTATGAACAGAAAAAAGCGCCAAAGGCGGGTGATTCTCACTATGTGTCACGGGACGGTAAGGTTCTGGAGACCATTTCTACCCGTCGATACTTTTGTAACCAGTGCCATGCGCCTCAGCTAAATGCTGAGCCAATTGTTAACAATCAGTTCGAAGGTGCGAAGTAGGTACTAGTTGTAGGTGTTGAGCTTACCCCCGATTCAACCAGGGTGAGTCGGGGGTTATTTGTTGATCGAAAGCAATTACCTAAATGTCCTGGGTCGGTATGATTCCGAGCAGAGATAATAAAGAAGATATGGGGTCGTAAAATGAATAAGGGTGCTAAGCGTGGCGTATTAAGTTTGTTGGTAGTCGGCATCGTGCTGGGTATTGTTCTTTGGGGTGGTTTCAACACCGCCATGGAGGCGACCAATACCGAACAGTTCTGCATCTCCTGTCATGAGATGGAAGAGAATGTTTACCAGGAATTGCAGGATACCATTCACTTTACTAACCGAACCGGGGTGCGCGCTACTTGCCCTGACTGTCACGTACCCAAGGATTGGGTGCATAAGGTGGTGCGTAAAATCAAGGCCAGTAATGAGCTCTATCACAAGTTTATGGGCACCATTGATACACCCGAAAAGTTCGAGGCCAAGCGGCTGCAACTGGCGCAGAATGTCTGGAAGGCGATGAAGGATACCGATTCCCGTGAGTGTCGAAACTGCCACAACTTTGATTCCATGGACTTCACCCGCCAGGAGAGTCGTAGTGCTGATTCCCATGATGAAGCGATTGAGAAGGGCTACACCTGTATCGATTGTCACAAGGGTATCGCGCACTCACTGCCGGAGGGTTATGACCCGGCGGAAGACATGCCTGGTGAAGGTTGATCCCGATACAGTAAGTAAATGCCTGGCATGAAATGGTCCGGGCCGATTTGAACAATAGCCTGCTGGATTTGTCCAACGGGCTATTGTTTTTTAACTGATAACAGGAAACAATTGCATTTCACACGCCGGGATGAGAAACCATGACTGCACTCATTGATCGTTTTAATCGAAAGATAGAGTATCTGCGGCTCTCAGTGACGGATCGCTGCGATTTTCGTTGTTTCTATTGTATCCCGAAGGGATTTAAAGGCTTTACCGAAGTAGAGGATCGGCTGAAGCTGGATGAGTTTATCCGGCTGATCCGGGTGTTTAGTGAAATGGGTGTCAGCAAGGTACGGCTGACGGGTGGTGAACCGCTGATCCATAAGGACATCGAGGTGATGGTTCGGGGGATTGCCGCGCTACCGGATATCGAGGACTTCTCGATGAGTACCAACGCCTCCCATCTCGCGCAACACGCCCGGATGCTCAAGGATACCGGGGTAGGGCGTATCAATGTCAGTCTTGATTCCCTGAATTCGGAAGTATTTCGTCAGATTACCCAAGGGGACCTGAACAAGGTAATCGATGGGTTGATGGAGGCGAAGCGGGTCGATCTCTACCCGATCAAGATCAATATGGTGGTGATGCGGGACCTGAATCTCCATGAAGTGGGCGATATGGTGGATTTCTGTATTAAAAACCGGTTTACCCTGAGATTCATTGAAACCATGCCGGTGGGCGCTGCCGGCCAAGAGGCCCGGGATCGCTATGTGCCGATGGACGAGGTTCGACAGATTCTGGAACAACGCTTCAAGCTGGAGCCGGCACGCATGAAGGGGGCCGGACCTGCCAAATATTTCAAGATAGTTGATAAACGCATCAAGATCGGATTTATCACCCCCATGTCTCAGCATTTCTGTGAGGATTGTAATCGGGTGCGCCTCTCGTCCGAAGGTACGCTCTATCTCTGTCTGGGACAACAGGACAAACTGGAACTGAAACCGTTATTGCGCAAGGGACTCTCTGATGATCAACTGAAGGACGAGATCCTGGCGGCGATCCAGAGAAAACCGGAGAAACACGAGTTTAATACCAATCCTGACCAGGTGGTGCGTGTCATGTCCATGACCGGCGGCTGAAAATACAGATCATCCGCGCCAATGAGTGAACCAAAGACCATTGAGTGGTTTTACGATTTCATCTCCCCTTACGCCTACCTGGCGAGTCAGACCCTGGACCGGTTTCCCGCTGACGTGCGCATTATGCGCCGGCCAATTTTATTCGCTGGCATCCTGAAACAGTGGGAGACGCGGGGGCCGGGTGAGATTGCACCCATGCGCAAATTCACTTATCGGCAGATTGCCTGGTTGGCGGAAAAAAATACCATCCCGCTTAAATTTCCGCCGCTTCACCCGTTTAATCCACTGAAGCTGTTACGCCTGAATATTGCCCTGGGGGACGATCCGTCTATTGCAGACCGCCTGTTCAGGTTTGTCTGGGCTGAAGGAAAGAGTAGTGACAACCCAGCCGATTGGGCCTCATTACTCGATGATTTGGGATTGGACAGCAAACAGGCGGCGGATTTGGTGAGCGCACCCGATGTCAAGTCCCGGCTGATCGCAAACACCCAACAGGCGATCTCTCGGGATATATTTGGTGTGCCGGGATTTATCCTTGATGAGGAAGTGTTCTGGGGTTTTGATTCCATGCCGCTCATCAACGACTATCTGCAGGACCCCGCGCTTTTCAATCGACCTGCCATGCGGCAGGCCGATGGGGTGGGTGAGGGTATCAAAAGGGGCTGATGCCACTGTCTGTCAGTTCAGGGAAGCGTCTTCCTGAATGGTTTGACCGATATTTGCGAAAAGACACCTGTTTGAGTGTAGGGGTCGTCATCGGCCCAGGCCTTGGCCTCTTCCAGGCTGGCGAATTCAGCAATAATCAGACTTCCGCTGAAGCCCGCTGGTCCCGGGTCTTCACTATCGATTGCCGGGTGGGGGCCTGCCAATAGCAGCCGGCCTTCATTCTGTAGCTGCTTGAGTCGCTCCACGTGCTCGGGACGTGCCTGCAGGCGGGCCTCCAGGCTGTCTTCTCGATCCGTACCCATGATTGCGTAAAACACTCAACTCTCCTCCGGGGTTGTTTTCTGCTCTGGCTCGGTAATGAACTTTGCCAGATAGAAGGCTTGCAGGATGATAAACAGTATGGTCATTCCCATCATGCCAAAGAGCTTGAAGTTGACCCATGCTGCTTCGGAAAAATTGAAAGCCACGTATAGATTGACCACCCCCATGGCGACAAAGAACAGGGTCCAGGCCAGGTTGAGCCTGCTCCAGACAGGAGGAGGCAACGCAACGCTTTTGCTCATCATCCTCTCAACCAGCGGTTTGTTTCCGATGAACTGGCTGCCGAGAAACACGATGGCGAACAGCCAGTTAACTACTGTCGGCTTCCATTTGAGGAATAACGGATCCTGCAGATAGAGAGTCAGGCCACCAAACAGCAGCACCAGCAGCAGCGTGACCAAGTGCATCTTCTCAACCTTGTGATGCCGGAACCAGTTAAAACCCACCTGAGCGATAGTGGCGACAATGATGACCGCTGTCGCCACGTAGAAGTCATACATTTTATAGGCGATGAAGAAAAGTATGACGGGAAACAGATCGCTGAGAAACTTCATGATTTTATAATAAGGCCCGGCTGTTGATTGTGGCAGGATAACATAAATTGCCCAGATCCCAGCAGCAGAACGGCGCTTTTCAGTCTTGCACCCGCTTGTCGGTGTTGCAGCGGTAGTGAATCAATCTGCGACTCTTTAGGTTACAATGCGCGGATGAATGTCTGCTACGATCTCCATACCCACACCACTGCCTCTGACGGAACTCTGCCTCCCTCTGTGCTGGTGGCTCGCGCCGTGGCGGCAGGCGTTGATGTGTTGGCTGTGACTGATCACGACACCACCGAAGGGTTACTGGAAGCCTCGATAGCCGCCAAAGGCAGCGGGATCTGCCTGGTCACCGGTGTGGAGATCTCGGTAACCTGGGGTGGCCAGGTGGTACACATAGTGGGGCTGGGCTTCGATCCGGAGAATAAAACCCTGCAGGCGGGGCTTGCGGAACTGCGCCGTTTCCGTGGCTGGCGTGCGGAAGAGATAGGTAGGCGGTTGGAAAAACATGGGATTTCGGGTGCTTATGAAGGAGCAAAGGGATATTCCAATGGGCACCTGATCAGCCGTACCCATTTCGCCCGGTTCCTGGTCGAGCAGGGTTACGCTCCTGATATGCGCAAGGTGTTCAAGCAGTTTCTGACTCAAGGGAAACCTGGCCATGTCGCCGGCGAATGGGCTGATCTGGGCAAGGCTGTGGGCTGGATACACGGTGCGGGTGGTGAAGCGGTCATTGCCCATCCGGCTCGATATAGCATGACCAGAACCAAGCTACGACGCCTGATTGGCGAGTTTCAGGAGGCCGGTGGTGCTGCACTGGAAGTGGTCTCTGGAAGCCATAGCAGGGATGAGGCGTTCACCATGGCGAAGCATAGTCGTGATTTCTCCCTGCGGGCTTCCGTCGGCTCGGACTATCATGGACCCGAAACGCCCTGGGCCGACCTGGGTAAGCTATCCGCGTTACCGGATAACGCGGTTCCCATCTGGCGTGGCTGGCCCGATTTAGCAGTGTCGATTCCGGCCTGATTCTCTCCCATTTACTCATCTATCTTTTTGATTCATAACTCATGGCACAGTTTTTTCAGATACATCCCGAAAATCCGCAGTTGCGGCTCATACGCAGTGCGGTAGAGATCATTCGCCAGGGCGGTGTGGTGGTTTATCCCACTGATTCAAGCTACGCATTGGGTTGCCACATTGGCGACAAGGCGGCGATGGAACGGATCCGCACCATTCGTAAGCTGGACGACAAGCACAATTTCACCCTGGTCTGTCGCGATCTTTCGGAAATTGCCATCTATGCCAAAATTGAGAACCAGCACTACCGGATGTTGAAGAATCTGACCCCCGGTCCCTACACTTTTATTCACATGGCAACCAAGCAGGTCCCCCGGCGATTGCAGCACCCGAAAAGAAAGACTATCGGTATTCGTGTGCCGGATAATGCCATCGCCCAGGCACTGCTGGCAGAACTGGATGAGCCCCTGATGAGTTCTACGTTGATTCTGCCGGGCGAAGAGATGCCGCTGACCGACCCTTATGAAATGCGGGATATCCTCAGTCATCAGGTGGATCTGGTGATTGACGGCGGCTACTGCGGTTTTGAAGATACCACGGTGGTCGATATGGAAGGGGATGCGCCGGTGGTGGTTCGTGCCGGAAAAGGCGATATCTCCTTGTTCGAATCCTGAGCAGATGTCAGTCGAAATGAGACGGGTATAATCGATCGATGGAAGGTTTAACTACAACGCAACAACTCACCGTGCTGTTTCTTCCGGTGCTGTTTGCCATTACCGTACATGAAGCGGCACATGGTTGGATGGCGAAAAAACTGGGAGATCAGACTGCGAGTCTGCTGGGGCGCGTCACTCTTAATCCGCTGCGTCATATCGACCCTATCGGCACTATACTGGTGCCCCTGGCCATGTTCGCCCTCACCGGTTTTCTGTTCGGTTGGGCCAAGCCGGTACCGGTGGATGGCAGAAAACTCAGACAACCCAGGCGGGATATGGCTCTGGTGGCGATTGCCGGCCCCGGTGCAAACCTGATCATGGCAATTTTCTGGGCTGGAATGATTCACCTGGGAATAATCCTTGGCGATGATTATGCCTGGTTTGCTCTGCCCATGGTCTATATGGGCTCTGCCGGGATACTCATCAACGCCTTTCTGATGGTGTTGAACCTGATCCCGATTCTGCCGCTGGATGGGGGGCGTGTGGTCGCTTCCCTGTTGCCTCCACGTCTGGCCATGCAGTATGCGCGGCTGGAACCGTGGGGATTAATGATTGTGGTGGCCCTCTTGTTCAGCGGCTTGCTTGGCAGTGTTGTTCAACCGGGTGTGGGTCTGGTGCAGAGTTTCAGCACCTGGATAGTGGGTTTGAGCTGAACACTTTGCTAACCTGAATCGAATACCCGGCGGGGCGTGGGTATTTTTAGTTTTTATGACCGTTTTGTAATAAAAAAACATTAACTTGAGGTAAAAATCTTGAACTCTGTTCCTGCGCAACATGCCCGTATACTTTCCGGCATGCGACCGACCGGCCGTCTTCACCTGGGTCATTATCATGGTGTCTTGAAAAACTGGGTAGAACTCCAGCACGAATATGAGTGCTTCTTCTTCGTGGCCGACTGGCATGCCCTGACGACCCTCTATGACGATCCCAGTTCCATTCCCGAGAGCGTCTTGGAAATGGTGATCGACTGGCTGGCGGTAGGGGTGAACCAGGGAGAAGCGAAGATCTTTATCCAGTCCCAGGTGCCGGAGCACGCGGAACTTCATCTGCTACTCTCCATGATTACCCCGCTCGGTTGGCTCGAACGGGTGCCGACCTATAAGGACCAACAGGAGAAACTGAAGGAGAAGGACCTGGCTACCTACGGTTTTCTCGGTTACCCGCTGCTGCAGGCGGCCGATATCCTGATCTACAAGGCGGGTTTGGTGCCGGTGGGCGAAGACCAGGTGTCCCACGTTGAGTTTACCCGGGAGGTCGCCAGGCGCTTCAACCATATCTATGGCCGGGAGACGGGGTTCGAAGCGATGGCCGAGCAGGCCATTAAAAAGATGGGTAAAAAGAGTGCCAAGCTGTACAGTCGCTATCGCAAGTCCTACCAGGAGCAGGGCGATCAGGCGGCGCTTGATGCGGCCCGGGCTCTGCTGGACAGTCAACAGAATATCACGGTCAATGATCGGGACCGGCTGTTTGGTTACCTGGAGGGGAGTGGTCGCGTGATTCTGCCGGAACCCCAGCCGCTGTTGACCAAGGCCTCTAAAATGCCTGGGCTGGATGGGCAGAAGATGTCCAAATCCTATGGCAACACGATTGCCCTGCGGGATGATCCAGAGGTGATCGAAAAGGCGCTTCGCACCATGCCCACAGACACAAACCGGGTGCGTCGCACAGATCCGGGCGACCCGGATCGTTGCCCGGTATGGCAATTTCACCTCGTCTATTCGAATGACGGTGTCAAGACCTGGGTGCAGGAGGGGTGCCGCAGTGCCGGGATTGGTTGCGTGGAGTGCAAGCAGCCGGTTATCGATGCCGTGTTGCAAGAGCTGAAGCCGATCCAGGAGCGCGCACGGTCATTCGAGGCCCAACCGGACCTGGTTCGGTCGATCCTGGCGGAAGGGTGTGAAGCGGCGCGGGACATGGCCCAGTCCACCATGGTTGAGGTGCGCCACGCCATGAGCATGAATTATCGCTAGCCAAGGTTATTTGGATGGTTCAACGGATATGTTTCGGTGCAAATGATCGGAGTATCATGGACCACTGGATAACATTGTCGTCAGGAATATAATGCCAGATAAGGAACTGAATCTGCCGCTGCATCCCCATCCCGCACAGGAAGAGATGCCCTTTGCCGTGGTGCAGGGAGCCCCCTGGACCACAATTCCGAAGGACCTCTATATCCCGCCGGATGCGCTGGAGGTGTTCCTTGACGCCTTTGAGGGGCCGCTGGATCTGTTGCTCTACCTGATCAAGCGACAGAATCTGGATATTCTGGATATTCCGATTGCCCAGATCACCTCCCAGTACATGGAGTATGTTGATCTGATGAAAGATATCCGCCTGGAACTGGCGGCGGAATATCTGGTGATGGCGGCCATGCTGGCGGAGATCAAATCCCGCATGCTACTGCCCCGGCAGGAAGAGCTGGAAGACGAGGAGGGTGATCCGCGTGCCGAGCTGATCAGGCGATTACAGGAGTACGAACGCTACAAGCAGGCGGCCGAGGATATCGATAATCTTCCCCGAATGGGCCGTGACCTGTTTCAGGCAGAAGCCGAGGTGCCGGACCGGATCATTCAGCGGCGGCCGCCCGATGTGGACCTGCGGGAGATTCTGTTTGCCCTGAAAGAGGTCATGCACCGGGTCGATATGTTCAGTCATCACCATGTGCAGATGGAGGCGCTCTCGGTGCGGGAAAAGATGTCCGGCATCCTGGAGCGTATTAATGCCGAGAGTTTCACTGAGTTCACCCAGCTGTTTGATCCCACTGAAGGCCGCCTCGGGGTGGTGGTAACCTTTCTGGCGGTATTGGAACTGATCAAGGGGGCCTTGATTGATCTCATCCAGGCAGAAAGCTTCGGTCCCATTCATGTTAAGGCGGTATCCAAGGCGGAACACTAAACCGGGATGTGATGCGAAGCTGCCTGACAGCTTGTTATAAAAATTAACTGGGTGCCCCACCCGGAGCGTAAAATCGGACGGACCGAAATATCAATGATGGATAAACTGACACAGATCGTAGAAGCAGCCTTGCTGGCAGCCGGCGGTCCATTAACGGTTGAGCGACTGCAGGAGCTGTTCCTGGAGGACGAGCGGCCGGAGAAAAAGGATCTGCGTGAGGCAGTAGCCGCGTTGACTGAAGATTATTCCGGACGCGGTATCGAGATCGTTGAGGTGGCTGGTGGGTTTCGGATCAATGTGCGCGAGGAGTATGCACCCTGGGTGTCCCGCCTATGGGAAGAGCGTGCACCTCGTTACTCCCGGGCGTTGATGGAAACCCTGGCACTGATTGCCTATCGGCAGCCGATAACCCGGGGGGAAATTGAAGATATCCGCGGGGTCAGCGTCAGCAGCAACATAGTGAAAACCCTGCTGGAACGTGAGTGGGTCCGTGTTGTGGGGACACGAGATGTGCCTGGGAAGCCGTCACTCTATGCCACTACGCGGGAGTTCCTGAACTATTTTGGCCTGAAAAGCCTGGACGAGCTGCCAACTCTTCAGCAGATACGTGATCTGGACTCCATCAACCGGGAGCTGGAACTGGCTGAGCCGGGGAGTGAGATGGCCGGCGAGGCATCGATAGCCAATCTGGCGGAGTCTGCTGCATCAGCGTTGGGAGAAACATTCGATGACGAGAGTGCGGATGATGCCGCATTGTCAGTTGATCACCTGGCGGATGTCATTTCATTGCATACCGATGCCGCGCCTGTTGAGACAACGGACAAAAAGCCGGACTCGACCATTGATTTGAATGACGAGATCGGCGCTGAATCTGATCCAGGCGATACGTTAGAATCGCCTGCTTTGGATGAGAAAAAACATGAAGAATAAATCTCAACCTACTGATTCAGGGGAGCGTTTGCAAAAGGTATTGGCCAATGCGGGATTCGGTTCACGCCGTGAACTCGAACGTCAAATTGAGGCGGGCGAGGTGTCGGTCAACGGTAAGACGGCCAAGCTCGGGGATCGGGTTACGCCTGAAGATACCATCTATATCGGCAGGACCAAGGTGGGGGCATGGCGGCTCAAGAAACAAGAGGCCCAGATCATTATCTATAACAAGCCGGAAGGTGAACTGGTGACCCGGGATGATCCCGGTGGGCGTCCAACGGTATTTTCCCGTCTTCCGAAATTGGTCGGTAGTCGATGGATTGCAGTTGGACGACTGGATCTGAATACCAGTGGCTTGATGATCTTCACTACGGATGGCGAACTGGCCAACAAGTTAATGCATCCCTCACAGCAGATTGAGCGGGAGTATGCCGTGCGGGTCAATGGCGAGGTCACCAGCGAAAAGCTGCAGCAGTTGGTGAATGGCGTGGAACTGGATGATGGATTTGCCCGTTTCGAGGATATCGTCGAATCGGGGGGAGAGGGACGCAATCGCTGGTTTCACGTGGTGATCATGGAGGGACGCAATCGGGAGGTTCGGCGTTTGTGGGAGTCGGTCGATCTCAAGGTTAACCGCCTGAAAAGAGTACGCTTTGGCCCCCTGTTTCTGGATAGCAGTCTGGCCGTTGGGCGGCATAGAGAACTGACTGAGCAGGAGTTGAGTGATCTGCTGATGGCTACCACTGCCGCACCGGAACCCGAGCCGAAAAAACGCGGTCGGGGCAGAAAAGGCAAACCCCCGCGGAATAAGACAGCATCCCGGCGATGAGTGCCGGCGTCGCTTCCCCCGAATGCCCATTTAACCAAGTCTACCGTAGCCTGCTGGATCACTACGGTCCACAGCACTGGTGGCCGGGCGATACGGCGTTTGAGGTGATGGTTGGCGCGATCCTGACCCAGAATACCGCCTGGCGCAATGTGGAGGCAGCGATCAATAACCTGAAGCGTGCAGACCTGCTCGCTGCCGACGGGATAATCAACTGTCCTGATGCCGAATTGGCACAACTGCTGCGACCGGCCCGTTATTTCAACATCAAGACCACGCGCCTGAAAAATCTCTGCATGCTACTGCATAACGCCGGTTTTAAGCGGCTTCAGGAGATGCCCACCAGAGAATTGCGGCAACAACTGCTGGCGGTGAACGGTGTAGGGCCGGAAACCGCGGACGCGATTCTGCTCTATGCCTTTCAACGACCGGTATTCGTAATTGATGCCTATACCCGGCGAATATTTTCAAGATTTGGACTAGTGTCCGGTAATGAAGACTATGAAGCGCTGAGAGCCCGGTTTGAGGGAGCACTTGATGCATCTGCAGCAATTTATAATGAATATCATGCCTTGATCGTGCAGCATGCAAAGCAGGCTTGCCGAGTTAAACCGGAGTGCGACCGCTGCATTCTATGCCCGGACTGTGAATACGTAACTAAATAGTATGAGTATCCTATAAAAAAACAAAAAAAATTTCGCCTAACCCCGGGGCCGATGCTAGAATTATTTTTTTTGGACAACGATGGAAACGCGCATGGCATACGATAAGATTAAAGTTCCGGCCGACGGCGACAAAATTACCGTTAATCCCGATTTCTCCCTCAGTGTTCCCAATCGCCCAATCATTCCCTATATAGAAGGCGATGGTATCGGTATCGACATCACCCCGGTGATGATTAAGGTGATCGATGCTGCGGTAGATAAGGCATATGGTGGCGAGCGCAGTATTGCCTGGATGGAGATCTTTGCCGGTGAAAAGGCCAACAATCTTTATGGTGGCGATACCTGGCTGCCGGAAGAGACCTATGAGGCTGTCAAGGAGTTCACCGTGTCCATCAAAGGACCACTGACCACACCGGTTGGCGGTGGCATGCGATCTCTGAATGTGGCGTTGCGTCAGGTGCTGGATCTGTTTGTCTGTCTGCGTCCTGTCCGCTACTACGAAGGGACTCCAAGCCCGCTGAAGCGTCCCGACCTGACGGATATGGTGATCTTCCGGGAGAACTCGGAAGATATCTATGCCGGAATCGAGTGGGAAGAAGGCACCGATGATGTCAAGAAAGTAATCGATTTCCTGCAGGGTCAAATGGGCGTCACCAAGATCCGCTTCCCGGAATGCTCCGGTATCGGTGTCAAGCCGGTGTCACGTGATGGCACCCGTCGCCTGGTCCGCAAAGCGTTGCAGTATGCCATCGACAACGATCGTAGCTCGGTTACCCTGGTGCACAAGGGTAATATTATGAAGTTTACCGAAGGCGCCTTTAAAAACTGGGGTTATGAAATTGCCAAGGAGGAGTTCGGCGCAGTCGAAATCGATGGAGGCCCCTGGTGCAGCTTCAAGAATCCCAAGACCGGTAATGAGATCATCGTCAAGGACTCGATCGCGGATGCCTTCCTGCAGCAGATCCTGCTGCGTCCTGCCGAGTATGATGTGATTGCGACCTTGAACCTGAACGGTGACTACATCTCTGATGCGCTGGCGGCCCAGGTGGGCGGTATCGGTATTGCACCGGGCGCCAACCTGTCCGACACCGTGGCCATGTTCGAGGCAACCCACGGCACCGCGCCAAAATATGCGGGCCTGGACAAGGTGAATCCCGGATCACTGATCCTCTCTGCCGAGATGATGTTGCGGCATATGGGTTGGGTCGAGGCGGCGGACCTGGTGGTCAAGGCGATGTCCGGAGCGATCAAGGCAAAAACCGTGACCTACGATTTCGAGCGTCTGATGGAGGGTTCCACCCTGTTAAGTTGCTCGGCATTCGGCGACGCGATGATCGCGAATATGTAACTTGTCGTTTTTGTGTTAAAAAAAGCCCGTGGCGAATAACGTCACGGGCTTTTTTGTTTCTTTCAATTTGCTGGCCTGAAGGGCAGGGCCTAACACCAGCACCACCAACGAGCGGGTGTCTGGTAAAGCGGCGCCCTTAGACCATCTGCACCACCTACCACCTGGATGAGTACAGGTGATGCAGCGTGTTATGAAAGCTTGTCAGGCTTCAGCAATAGACTGCAGATTGGCAGCGTGCAGGCCCTTGGGGCCCTCTTCAAGTTCGAACTGAACTTTCTGGCCCTCTTTGAGTGTTTTATAGCCATCCATACTGATGGCTGAAAAGTGAATGAAGATGTCCTGCTCGCCTTGATCAGGCGTTACAAACCCATAACCTTTTGCGTTGTTGAACCATTTAACAGTGCCAGTTGCCATGACGCGTACTCCTCCAGTACTCCAAGTACAGACTTAATTCATCACTGCATAGGTGGCAGGGCTGTTGTTATTGAATTAATGCCCGTTGAATTATGCAGATCACGAATACAAAGCGGGTAGAAAATCCCACGGCGATCATAAATTAAATTTCTACCCCCCTCAATCTAATTAGTATAGCGATTCGGAACGGTTGGTCAAATATTAGACATTTCACGGCATAATAACAGGGTAGTTGAGATGGATTAATTTGTCTTGAAATAGGGGATAATCGGAGTCTGGGCAAGGATGATGAAGGGAATGAAAATTCCCTCTCTTGCTAACGCCCGAGATGTTTACGGAAAGTTTATTTTTACTAGAATTAGGCTATGACGGATAAAACCAATCCATATGATGATGGCGGCCTGGCGGTTGAGACTTCCAAACCGAAGCTCAAGCGGCCGCCTATGTTTAAGGTCCTGTTATTGAATGATGACTACACACCGATGGAATTTGTGGTTCTGGTGCTGGAGTCTTTTTTCAAAATGGACCGTGAAAAAGCTACCCAGATCATGCTGAATGTACATACACGTGGCGTTGGCGTTTGTGGGGTCTACACTAAGGATGTGGCGGAGACAAAAGTGGCCCAGGTTAACGAGTTTTCCCGAAGTCACCAACACCCGCTACTCTGTGCGCTGGAGGAAGCCTGATGCCCTGTGTTCGAACTGTCGGATCGGTAAGTAGTCAATAGGTTGTAGCACCCATTTCAGTCACTCTTGTTACCAGGAAGCCAAGGTCAGCCATGTTAAGTAAAGAGCTAGAATTCACCCTGAACCAGGCCTTCATGGAGGCGAGGGACAGGCATCACGAATATATGACGGTAGAGCATCTGCTGTTGGCCTTGTTGGATAACCCGACCGCCGTGAATGTCCTGCGTGCGTGCGGTGCGGACACTGAGGTATTGCGACGCGATATTGACCAGTTCATTGAGGAGACCACTCCGCTGTTGCCGGATGATACGGAACATGAGACTCAGCCGACCCTCGGCTTTCAACGGGTGCTTCAGCGCGCCGTCTACCATGTCCAGTCTTCTGGCCGGGATGAGGTGACCGGCGCCAATGTCCTGGTCGCCATTTTTAGTGAGCAGGAGTCACAGGCGGTTTTCTTTCTGCATCAGCAGGATATAGCGCGCCTTGATGTGGTTAACTATATCTCCCACGGTATCTCCAAGGTGCATGGGGAGTCTGAACAGCGGGATGAGATCAGTCGGAGCAGTGAAGAGATTGAAGTGGATTCACCTTCCTCCAATCCACTGGATAACTTTTCCACCAATCTGAACGAGCAGGCACGGCAGGGCAAGATTGACCCACTGATCGGTCGTGGCCATGAGATCGAGCGCACCGTTCAGATTCTTTGCCGGCGCAGGAAAAACAATCCATTGCTGGTGGGTGAGGCCGGTGTCGGTAAAACGGCTATTGCCGAAGGACTGGCGAAGAAGATTGTTGACAAGGAGGTGCCGGAGATCCTGGCAAAATGCACCATCTACTCCCTTGATCTGGGCAGTCTGGTTGCAGGCACCAAGTATCGTGGAGACTTCGAAAAGCGACTCAAGGCGGTTTTGGCACAGCTCAAGAAGGAGCCGGATACCATACTCTTTATCGATGAAATCCATACGGTTATTGGTGCCGGTGCGGCATCCGGCGGGGTCATGGATGCCTCAAATCTGATCAAGCCGGTACTGGCTTCGGGTGAGCTTCGTTGCATTGGTTCGACAACTTATCAGGAGTTTCGCGGCATCTTTGAGAAAGACCGGGCACTGGCCCGCCGCTTCCAAAAGATCGATGTAGAGGAACCATCCGTTGAAGAGACCATTGAAATCCTGAGGGGATTAAAGAGCCGATTCGAGGAGCATCATCACGTCAGCTACTCCAATGAGGCCTTGCGGACGGCTGCGGAGCTTGCGGAGCGTTATATCAATGACCGACATCTTCCGGATAAGGCGATTGATGTGATTGACGAGGCAGGCGCCAGTGTACAGTTACAGGATGCCGGCAATCGTAAACAGTCCATCGAGGTGGAGGACATCGAGAATATTGTCGCCAAAATGGCGCGCATACCACCAAAGAGTGTCTCGGTGTCTGACGTCGAGGCGCTGAAAAACCTGGATCGTGATCTCAAGATGGTGGTGTATGGCCAGGACGAGGCGATTTCTACCCTGACCGCGGCCATTCGTATGAGCCGTTCGGGGCTTGGAACTGAACAAAAACCGGTGGGGTCTTTCCTGTTTGCCGGACCGACCGGCGTGGGTAAAACCGAGGTTACCCGACAACTGGCGCGAATTCTGGGTATTGAGCTGATTCGCTTCGATATGTCCGAGTACATGGAGCGGCACACGGTTTCCCGTCTGATCGGCGCACCTCCCGGGTATGTCGGTTTTGATCAGGGAGGGCTGTTGACCGAGGAGATCAGTAAACATCCGCATTCCGTGCTGTTGCTGGATGAGGTCGAGAAGGCACATCCGGATGTATTTAATCTGCTTCTGCAGGTGATGGACCACGGCACACTCACCGACAACAACGGTCGCAAGGCTGACTTCAGGAATGTGGTTATTGTTATGACCACGAATGCCGGCGCCGGTGAGATGGCCAGGGCTTCAATCGGCTTTACCTCCCAGGATCACACCAGTGATGGTATGGAGTCGATCAAGAAAATGTTCTCACCCGAATTCCGCAACCGGCTGGACGCAATCATCCAGTTCAAGTCATTGCCGCTGGACGTGATCAGCAATGTGGTGGACAAGTTTATCTTCGAGCTCGAAGGTCAACTGGAAGAGAAGCATGTGACTCTGACGCTGGATGATGAGGCCAAGGCCTGGCTGGCAACACACGGCTATGATTCAACCATGGGTGCCCGCCCGATGGCGCGCCTGATCCAGGAGAAGATCAAGAAGCCAATGGCAGAAGAGCTGCTGTTTGGCTCCTTGTCGGAAGGCGGTCACATCAGAGTGACGGTAGTCGAAGGAGAGCTTACGCTGGAGATGGAGGGCTGCGCCATACATTGACCCAGCGCATCGAACATTTCGGTTAGCGCGCGCGGTAGGTGATGCGGCCTTTGCTCAAATCGTAAGGGGTCAACTGAACAGTGACAGTGTCTCCGGTGAGAATGCGGATATAGTGTTTACGCATCTTGCCGGAGATATGGGCTGTAACGACATGGCCGTTTTCCAGCTCAACGCGGAACATGGTGTTGGGGAGGGTCTCAATGACCGTGCCGTCCATCTCAATAAAATCTTCTTTTGCCATTCGGTTTCCTGGTTACCCTGAGTTGCTGGCGGCGGATTATAGCACATTGCCAGCCGAAATAAGCGGGCAATTATGAGTGAAAATCAGTATAAGGCAAGTGATTTGTTCATATTTTTACTTGTCTACTCATGCAATATACGGTGCTTCTTTCACTTTATTTACGCTTCGAAACCCTGACCCACTCATCATCAATGAACACCTCGTGGGGAAGGTATTGACTCTTGTATGACATTTTCCGGCAATCCGGTACCCAATAGCCGAGATAAAGCCAGGGGAGTCGGCGTCTTTTACACTCCTGTATCTGCCAAAGCAGGCAGAAAACGCCCGGGCTGTGCCGTTCAAGCTCCGGATCAAAAAAGGTATAGACGGCAGATAGACCGTTCTGAAGTATGTCGGTGACCGCGACGGCGATCAGTTTTGTGTCCTGGTAGAATGCGAAGCTGCTGCTGAGAGCCCAATTACTGGATATGAACTGCTGATAACCCTCCTCGGTTGTGGCCGCCATCTCGCCATCGGGGTGGCGGGACCGCATGTAGCGTTGAAACAGCTCGAAATGGGCGGGGTCAAATTCAGCCGGTTGTTCGGTTACCTGGTAAGCCGTCTGCTGTCTGTTCCAGATGCGCCGTTGAAAGCGGCGCGGTCTGAACTCCTCCACCGGTATGCGTAGCGGAATACACTGTTTACAGTCACGACAATCCGGGCGATAGATCATGTCTCCACTGCGTCGGAATCCCTGGTCGATCAGCGCTTCGTAGAGCGGCATCGATTTAGCCCGGTACGGGTCGACAAACAGACTCCTTGCCTGTCTTTCGTCGAGGTAGGCGCAGTCATGTTCCGGTGTCTGGTAGAGCTGTACCATCCTTGAACGTCTGGTTTCACGATTCATCTATACCCTCGGTCCAACTCCCGATAAATCCTGGTTGATTGCAGAAGCGCTGCAGAAGATCGCAGAAGTGTCTGCGCTCAATCTCCTCGGCTCCCAGAGAAATCAGATGTGAGGTGTAGACCTGGCAATCAATCAGCCCGAACTCTCTGTCAGCCAGGCTATGGGCCAAATGTACCAGGGCAATTTTAGACGCATCGCGTTCCAGACTGAACATCGATTCACCAAAGAACACCCGGCCGATGGCGATTCCATAGAGCCCGCCGACCAACCGGTTATTTTCCCTGATCTCCGCAGAGTGGGCGAATCCCAGTTGGTGAAGTTGGATATATGCCTGTTTCATTTCCTCGGTAATCCAGGTCTCCTCCCGGCCGGGTTGCGGCATGGCACAGGCGTTGATCACCTCGCTAAATGCAGTATCAAAGGTGAACTGGTAGTTGCGGTTGCGTAAGGTTTTCGCCAGACTCCGGGAGATCTTGATGCTCTCCGGAAAGAGCACTGTTCTGGGATCAGGCGCCCACCAGAGTATCGGTTGTTCAGATGAATACCAGGGGAAGATGCCGTGCCGGTAGGCATTCAGCAAGCGGGTGGGTGAAAGGTCACCGCCCACCGCCAGAAGGCCGTCCGGTTCCTGTTCTGCATTTTCTACCGGTGGAAAGTGCTCTTCCGGATTGTCTGGATCAAGCAATGAAATCATAATTACCAGCGCTTGCCTTTTTGATGAATCTCTGCGATATGAACATTATAGGTATCTTGAAATAAATTCCATGCCCGAAAATATTCTGAATCTACATGTTGGAAAGTTGCTCCAGTTACAGCGAATCTCGCCGGAGTTTCATGATCGCTACACCGTCACGTTAATCGGTTCGCTGCCGGGGAAGGGGGTGATTGTAACCACGCCGATGATCCACGATAAAATACAGTTTATAAAAGAGGGTGTGCGCTTTGCGGTGCGTCTATTGCACGGCAGCAAGGTGCTGGGGTTTGTCACGACCGTAACCCACTCGGCCAGCAAGCCATATCCCCATCTTCATATGAGCTATCCGTCAGAGATAGAGAGTCTCGCCGTACGGAATGCGGAAAGGGTCAACACCAATCTGCCCGCGCTGGTCAGAAATACCAGGCACGCGGACGACGACAATGCGTGGCAACCGGTGTTGGTGAAGGATCTCAGCATGACGGGCGCAAGGTTGGAGAGTCTTGATCCACTGGGTCGCAAGGGCGAACGGCTGGTCATGAAACTGGATATCGATGTGTGTGGAGAGAGTGAGCAGATAATGGTGCTGACAGAGATCTGCAATCGTTCAGTCGTCAGCGACAAGCAGGATACGGAAGATGCGAGATACTGTTGCGGTATCTCGTTTCTAAAGGTCAACCGGCTTCAGGAAGTGTTGCTCAATAATTGCGTACTGCAACTGAAAAATGGCGAAAACTGAATAGCGGACACCGGACGGATGCGTTTGCCCGGTGCCCGGCATCTGCTTATTTTGCTGATTCTTTTGCATCCAGGTAACGTTCGGCATCCAGTGCCGCCATGCAACCGCTGCCGGCTGAGGTAACTGCCTGACGATAGACGTGATCCGCCACATCCCCGGCAGCGAACACGCCCTCAATACTGGTTTGCGTGGCATTTCCCTCCAGTCCACCGGTGACGGAGAGGTAGCCGTGCTGCATCTCAAGCTGCCCCTTGAACAGATCGGTATTGGGTTTATGCCCGATGGCGATGAAGATACCCATCAAATCGATCTCTTTGGTACTGCCATCCTTGACGTTCTTGATTCGCATGCCGGTGACGCCACTCTGGTCCCCCAGAACCTCATCCAGCACGTGGTCCCACTCGATGGTGACATTGCCATTTTCCGCCTTTTGGATTAGCTGATCGGACAGGATCTTTTCGGAACGGAATTTATCCCGGCGATGGACCACGACCACCTCGGACGCGATATTGGAGAGATAGAGCGCCTCTTCAACGGCGGTATTGCCCCCGCCGATCACGGCTACTTTTTGGTTTCGGTAAAAGAAACCGTCACAGGTGGCACAGGCTGAGATGCCGCGTCCCTTGAAATTCTCTTCCGATTCCAGTCCCAGATACTGGGCCGATGCGCCGGTGGCGATAATCAGGGCATCGCAGGTGTAGCTGGCCTGATCGCCGGTCAGCCGGAATGGGCGCTGCGTCAGTTCCGCCGTATGGATATGGTCAAAGATCACTTCGGTATCAAACCGCTCGGCGTGTTTCAGCATACGGTCCATCAGTTCCGGGCCCTGCACGCCGGCGAAATCACCCGGCCAGTTGTCCACATCGGTAGTGGTGGTCAGTTGACCGCCCTGTTCCATGCCGGTGATCAGCACGGGTTGCAGGTTGGCTCTGGCGGCGTAGACGGCGGCGGTATAGCCCGCGGGTCCCGATCCGAGGATCAGAAGACGGCAATGCTTGGTATCACTCATGTATAATTACTCCTGCGAATGTCCATGCAGACTGAACCACGTCCAGACAGGGGGGTGGATCAGGCAATAAAGATATAACCATGGGGTTTCCGTAACAGTGACAGATAACGCCCGTTACCTTTTGGCTCTCAAGCCCAAGGGCAAGATGGGTGACGATGGTACGTAAAGCGTGATGGAGGGTAAAGACTCTTTTTATCGATTCGGCGAAGATTCCTCCAGGCAAAGTATGCTGGGCTTTATCCTGTCAACAGCTATCAAATTAGACTAAATAGCCACTCTAACTATATAATTTAAAATCCATTTTTTACTTTGGTGAATACCTTGGCACAAGCCAGTCAAACAGAACAGTTGCAGAATGACCGGGGAAGCGTTGCCGGACAGCGGCTTAGAGAGGGGGCGCTGGTACTGCTGGTGGCCATTTCGGCTTACCTGATGCTTTCGCTGGTGACTTATGCCCCCAATGATCCCGGGTGGTCCTATGCCGGCGCGCGCGAGGCTGCGGAAAATGCGGGCGGACTGGTCGGTGCCTGGCTGGCCGATGTGCTGCTGAATCTGTTTGGGCTGTGGGGATATCTGTTCCCGCTGATGATCGGCTGGAGCGGCTGGCTTATTCTCAAGGAACGGAATCCGGACAACAGCCTGAATATCCCCATGGTCTCCCTGCGCTGGGTCGGTTTCCTGCTGACCCTTACCGCCGGCAGCAGTCTGGCGGCACTGCATCTATCCCACATCGCCACCTTTTTACCGGGTGGTTCAGGCGGCATGCTGGGGGCGTTCTTCCAGCAACAACTGGTCAGTGTATTCAGCTTTGCCGGGGGCAGCCTGCTGCTACTTGCCCTGATGCTGTCCGGATTTACCCTGTTTACCGGGATCTCCTGGTTCCGGGTGATGGATGGCGTGGGCGCTCTGGTGCTGCGTTTTTTGCGTTATCTGGGATCATTCCAGGGCCGATTTGCGGAGGCGCGTAAGGCTCGGGAGGTGAAGAAACGCCGCAGCGAAACCTTCAAGGCCGAGAAGAAGCGGATCGAGAAACGAGTCCCCCCCAAGATCGAGCCGGTTATTCGGGAGGTCAAGACCAGCGAGCGGGTTGAGAAGGAGAGGCAGGTTCAGCTGTTCGATACGGTGGAGGAGGGTGGTTTGCCGCCCCTGGGGTTGCTGGATGAGGCGAGAAAGAGCGGTCTTGGTTACTCCAAAGAGGCCCTGGCCGCCATGTCACAGCTGGTCGAATTGAAACTGAAGGATTTTGGTATTGAAGTGGAGGTGGTGGCGGTTCACCCGGGGCCGGTCATCACCCTGTTTGAGCTCCAGTTGGCGCCGGGTACCAAGGCCAGCAAGATCACCAATCTGTCCAAGGATCTGGCGCGAGCGCTCTCCACCATCAGCGTCCGTGTGGTCGAGGTGATCCCCGGCAAGAGCGTCATTGGTCTGGAGATTCCCAATGAACATCGGGAGATGGTCTTTCTGAGCGAGGTCTTGAAGTCGGAGGCCTATGACTCGGCCAAATCCCGCCTGACCCTCGCCCTGGGCAAGGATATTGCGGGCAACCCCGCCGTGGCGGATCTGGGCAAGATGCCTCATGCCCTGATTGCCGGTACCACCGGTTCCGGTAAATCGGTGGCGATCAACGCCATGATTCTGAGTCTGCTGTACAAGGCCTCGCCCAAAGAGGTCCGGCTGATTATGGTGGACCCCAAAATGCTGGAACTGTCGGTCTACGAAGGCATCCCCCATCTGCTGACGCCGGTGGTCACCGACATGAAGGAGGCGGCCAATGCCCTGCGCTGGTGTGTGGGTGAAATGGAACGACGCTATCGACTGATGGCGGCATTGGGTGTGCGAAATATCGCCGGCTATAACAAGAAGGTGAGTGACGCGGAAAAGCGCGGCGAGCCGATCAAGGACCCGTTGTTCCAGCCGGACCCGCTGTTCGAGGCCCAGGAAGTGCCGAACCTGGAGCGTCTGCCTTATATCGTGGTGATCATCGATGAGCTGGCGGATATGATGATGGTGGTGGGCAAGAAAGTAGAGGAATTGATTGCCCGTTTGGCTCAAAAGGCGCGTGCTTCGGGTATTCACCTGCTGCTGGCCACCCAGCGGCCTTCCGTGGATGTGATTACCGGATTGATCAAGGCCAATATTCCCACCCGCATCGCCTTCCAGGTCTCATCCAGGATCGATTCCAGAACCATTCTCGACCAGATGGGGGCGGAGCATCTGCTGGGTCATGGCGATATGCTCTATTTGCAACCCGGCGGCAGCTTTACCCAGCGTCTGCACGGCGCCTTCGTGGATGACAATGAAGTACACCGAGTGGTAAATCATCTGAAAAAGAGCGGTAAGCCTGACTATATCGAGGAGATACTCAGGGAACCAACCGAGATGATTCCGGGTCTCTCTGGTGAGGCAGGGGATACGGAAGATAGCGATCCCCTGTATGATGAGGCGGTTCAGATTGTCACCGAATCACGGCGTGCCTCCATTTCAGGGGTGCAGCGCCGTTTGAAAATCGGTTACAACCGGGCTGCCAGATTGATTGAAGAGATGGAGCGGACCGGTATCGTCTCTCCCGCCCAGTCCAACGGTAACCGTGAAGTGCTGGCACCTCCACCCCCAGAGATGTGATGTGATTAAATATTCGAAGACCCATAAATGGCTTTTGCTGCTGTTATTGTTGATTGTGGCCCCTGTTTCGGCCAGTTCGTCTTTGCAGCAGATGGAGCGGTTTCTCACCGATATGCAGAGTCTGCAGGCCCATTTCGAACAGTCGGTACTGGATCCCCAGCAGCGTCAGGCGGCACGCTCCCAGGGGGTTTTCTCCATGCAGCGTCCGGGCCGTTTTCGCTGGGACTATTCAGAGCCTGACAAGCAGCAGATTATCGCCGATGGTCGCCAGATCTGGCTGCTGGATCCTGAACTGGAGCAGGTGAGCGTACAGACCCAGGAGGGCGCGTTGCAGGGAACCCCGGCCATGTTCCTGATTGGCGGTGATCCGGTGGAGAAGCATTTTGAAGTAGTCGATATCGGTGACAGCCAAGGGTTTGCCTGGGTGGAACTGATCCCGCGTGACAAGGAGAGTCAGTTTATACGTGTGCTGCTCGCCTTCCATGATAACCTGCTGCAGCGGATGGAGATGACCGACACCTTTGGTCAGATTACGCGCTTTCAATTTTACGATATCCAGCAGAATCCCACTTTCAAGCCCGGTTTTTTTGTCTTCACCCGACCGGATTACTACGACCTTTATCAACGTTAAGCGCAGGCAATTGGGTGTCGGACAACGATCTGTTTTCACAAGATGCCCCTGAGTTGATGCGTCCGCTCGCCGACCGGATGCGCCCGCGCACCCTGGATCAGTTTCTTGGCCAGGCGCATATCGTCGGGGAGGGTAAGCCACTGCGCATGGCGATTGAATCCGACCGGTTGCACTCGCTCATTTTCTGGGGGCCTCCGGGAACTGGAAAAACCACCCTGGCAACCCTGATCGCCCGCCATTCCGGCGCCCAGTTTCTCAGTCTCTCCGCTGTACTTTCCGGAGTAAAGGATATTCGCGCCGCCGTGGACAAGGCGCGTGAGGCGCAAAGACTGAACGGGCAAAAAACCGTACTCTTTATTGACGAGGTGCACCGCTTCAACAAGGCCCAGCAGGATGCCTTTCTGCCCCATGTGGAGGATGGCACGGTGCTGTTTATCGGCGCCACGACAGAGAATCCATCCTTTGAACTGAACAATGCGTTGCTCTCCAGGGCGCGCACTTATGTGCTGAAAAGTCTGGGTCCGGAGGATCTGGAGAAGATCATCGATCAGGCCTTGGGTGATTCGGTGCATGGACTCGGCGAACGTGGCTTGCAGCTTGAGCCGGAATTGCGGCGGTTGATCGCGGAAGCCGCCGATGGCGATGCCCGGCGCGCCCTCAATCTGCTGGAAATCTCTGCCGATCTGTCAAGCGGTGCAGAGATCAGCCGTTCCGCTGTAGAGGAGGTGGTGGGTGGTAATCTCCGCCGCTTCGACAAAGGAGGCGACGCCTTCTATGACCAGATATCCGCACTGCACAAGTCGGTGCGGGGTTCTGCGCCGGATGCCTCGCTCTACTGGTTTGCCCGCATGATCGATGGCGGCTGCGATCCCCTCTACATCGCCCGGCGGGTGGTGCGCATGGCTTCGGAGGACATCGGCAATGCCGATCCACGCGCCCTTACTATCGCCCTGAATGCCTGGGAGACCCAGGAGCGCCTGGGCAGTCCGGAAGGGGAACTGGCAATCGCCCAGGCGGTGCTCTATCTGGCCTGTGCTCCGAAGAGCAATGCGGTCTATACCGCTTACAAGGCGGTGATGCAGGATATACGGGAATCGGGAACCCACGAGATTCCGATCCACCTTAGAAATGCGCCCACCCGGCTGATGAAGGAGTTGGGCTACGGGCGTGCATATCGTTATGCCCACGATGAGCCGGATGCCTATGCCGCCGGAGAGAACTACTTCCCTGAAACCCTGCAGCCCAGACGTTACTACTTTCCGGTAGAGCGGGGGCTGGAGATAAAAATCGCCGAGAAACTAGACCGGTTGCGTACCCTGGACAGCAAGGCCCGAGGTGAGAAACCGGGCGGCTGAATGGTTTAATCGCGCCGTCCTGTGTTCCGGGCATCTAACAGTGTGTAAAATACCTCTTTTTGAGTGCCGGCAGGGCGTGAACATTGTTCCAGGTATTGACCATTGCAGCGGGGGGAGCTATCGGCGCACTGATGCGTTTCTGGGTCTCCAACGGTATCTATGGGGTGTTCGGTAGAGGGTTTCCCTATGGCACCCTGACGGTCAATGTCCTGGGTTCTCTGGTGATGGGATTCCTCTATATCCTGTTTCTGGAACGGATGAGCGTCAGCCCTGAAATCAGGGGTGCCTTGCTGGTAGGGTTTCTGGGTGCGTTTACCACGTTCTCCACATTTTCCATTGAGACAATCAATCTCATCGAGCAGGCGGATTTCGTCAAGGCCGGCCTCAATATGTTTCTATCGGTGAGTGCCTGCGTGCTTGCCTGCTGGGCTGGCGTGATTCTTGGGAGACAGCTATGAACAGCAGAACGGTAACCATGGTTCGTATCTATCTGACCGAAGGAAGACACCAGTATCAGCAGCTGCTGGAGTTACTGCACGACCGGGAACAGGTGGCCGGCGTGACGGCGTTTCGCGGAATTGCCGGGTTTGGCCAGTCGGGCACCATGCATTCATCATCGCTACTCGACATGTCTCTGGATTTGCCCATTATTCTGGAATTTTTCGATACCCCTGAAAAAGTGTCCCAGGTACTGAAACATCTGAATTCCCTCATCAAGCCGGGCCATATCGTCAGCTGGTCGGCAACAGTCAACAGTGGTGAATAAAACATGCTAGACCCCCGTATACTCAGAACTGAATTAGAAACAACCGCCGACCAGTTGAAACGGCGTGGTGTTGTGCTGGATGTTGAGCAGTTCCAGTCCCTGGAGGAGTCCAGAAAAAGATTGCAGGTGGCCGCTCAGGAACTTCAGAACCAGCGCAACAGTCGCTCCAAACAGATCGGCCAGGCGAAAGCTGCCGGAGAGGATATCCAGCCGCTACTGGCGGAGGTTGCCGACCTTGGAGAAAAACTCAAGAACGCGCAGGATGAGCTGAATAACGTCCAGGAGCAGCTGAGCGAGATCGCCCTGGGGTTGCCGAATATCCCCCATAGCTCGGTTCCCGATGGCAAAGACGAGGCGGACAACCGGGAGGAGCGTCGCTGGGGCGAGCCAAAAAAGTTAGATTTCGAGCCCAGGGACCATGTGGATCTGGGCAGTGCCCTGGGCTGGCTGGATTTCGAAACAGCGGCAAAAATTACCGGTTCGCGTTTTGTCACCATGCAGGGACCGCTCGCCCGCATGCATCGGGCTCTGGCCCAGTTCATGCTGGATACCCACACCAGTGAACACGGCTACACGGAAGCCTATGTCCCGTTCATGGTGAATGCTGACAGTCTCCAGGGAACCGGGCAACTGCCGAAGTTTGAGGAGGATCTGTTCAAGCTCTCTGGAGAGTTACCCTATTATCTGATTCCGACAGCCGAAGTTCCGGTCACCAATCTGGTACGCGGAGAGATCATCGAGGATGGGGATATGCCGCGCAAATGGGTATCCCAGACGCCTTGCTTCCGCAGCGAGGCGGGCTCTTATGGTCGTGATACCCGGGGCATGATCAGGCAGCACCAATTTGAAAAGGTGGAAATGGTCCAGATCGTTCGACCCACGGAGTCCTATGCGGTGCTCGAGGAGTTGACAGGGCATGCGGAAAAAATTCTACAGATGCTGGAGTTGCCTTACCGGGTGGTGACACTCTGCACGGGTGACATCGGCTTCTCCGCCGCCAAGACCTACGATATCGAGGTGTGGTTGCCGGCTCAAAACACCTACCGGGAGATCTCATCCTGTTCCAATTTCGAGGACTTCCAGGCACGTCGCCTGCAGGCGCGCTGGCGTAACCCGGAAACCGGGAAACCCGAACTGGTGCATACCCTGAATGGGTCGGGACTGGCGGTTGGACGTACCCTGGTTGCGGTGATGGAAAACTACCAACAAGCGGATGGCAGCATCGTGGTTCCAGAAGTGTTGAGGCCCTACATGGGCGGTATTGAACGGTTGACTTGAGCTGACTCCAGCAATAAAAAACGCGGCCTTTGTGCCGCGTTTTTTATTGCTGTGAAAAGCGTGGTGCCCGTGTTCAGACCAGCATGATCAGCAGTAGCACGAAGCCCACCACCGCCAGCAGTGGAATTACTGCCGCCATCCAGTCACCCTGCTCGGCCTTGGGGCCGTTTTGCATCCACTGCTTGGCTCTCGGATAGAGGAAGAACAGCATCATCCCCATGGTAGCGGCGAGCGCGATCTGTAACCAGATATTATCCATCGACTCCTCCAAACAAAACCCCGGCATCAGCCGGGGTCTGAACGGGCTTTATCCAGTTGAACCGGTTAGTCATCCCCACCAAACACGCCCAGAATCTGCAGCAGAGAGATGAAGATGTTGAAAATGGCCATGTACAGGCTGTAGGTGGCAAAGATGTAATTGGTCTCGCCGCCATTCATCATCTGGCTGGTCTGGAACAGGATGTAGGCACTCATCAGCAACATCACGCCAGCCGAGATGGCCAGTGACAGGAAGGGCAGCTGGAGGAAGATGTTGGCGATAATGGCCACGATCATAACCAGCATACCGGCAAACACAAACCCGCCCATGAAGCTGAAATCACGCTTGCTGGTCAGGGCATAACCTGAGAGACCCAGGAAAATCACACCGGTTCCGCCCAGGGCGGTGGCAATGGTCTGTGGCCCGTGCGGCAGTTGCAGATAGAGCGTGAGAATGGCGCCCAGTCCAAAACCGAGCATACCGGTGATCAGGAAGATCACCCCGATACCGGAGGAAGAGTTGGCGGTACGGGGCAGTACAAACATACCCAACAGCATGGCGCCAATCACGGAAATCAGATAGGCCATGGGGGGCATGGCAAGGAACATGGAAACCATCGCCATAATGGCGCTGAAGAACAGCGTGGCCGATAGCAGCATGTAGGTGTTCTTAATGACTTTATTTACCGCAAGTGCACTTTGTGCCGGTTGTGCGATAGTCTGGTTAAATCGATTCATGTTGCATTTTCTCCAATAAATCCGATGGTTATGCAGGTTTTATAGAACGGTTGATCTGTCTAGTATGACTATAGAATAGCCTGTTGGTTCATAGTCTTTGAAATGATCATAGCATACTGGATTGAGGCGAATGTTCAATAAATCAAGGCCTGAAAATAGTGCGTGCAAGTACTGGCGGAACCCTTCCGGATCGGGTATTCTTCGCAACTCAAAATTCTGGAGAGATGGCAGAGCGGTTGAATGCACTGGTCTTGAAAACCAGCGAGGGTTTGTAGCCCTCCCAGGGTTCGAATCCCTGTCTCTCCGCCAAATAAAAAGCCCCGCCTCGTGCGGGGCTTTTTATTTGGTGAAGTGCACAGGATTTGGTGAGAACTCTCGGTTCGACAGATCGGCAGGAGCCGATCTGGACGTTGCCATAGGCAACGCCCGCAGGGTGAGCGCCAGGGATGGCGCGAATCAATCCCCGCCAGCTATCCGCAGACACTATATCAGTACGATATCCGCCTCGTGCGGGGCTTTTTATTGGCTCTGTCCCAATTATGTGTTGGTCTTGTTTTGGCTTAGCTTGGCGATTCGCCTGGTAGGAGCGGCGCCTCGCCGCGAATTCGGCCCGGGGCGGGCCTCCTACAGGTCAAACCCCTCTCCGGCGATCAAACGTAGCGGCAGGAGTGGCTTCAGCTGAGAATTATCGCGGATAAACCTGCTTCTACAAAAAGACCACTTCTCATGCCACAGGTAACTGGGACAGAGCCTTTTTATTTGGTGAAGTGCACAGGATTTTATGAGAACCCTCGGTTCGACAGATCGGCAGGAGCCGATCTGGACGTTGCCATAGGCAACGCCCGCAGGGTGAGCGCCAGGGATGGCGCGAATCAATCCCCGCCAGCTATCCGCAGACACTATATCGGTACGATATCCGCCTCGTGCGGGGCTTTTTATTGGCTCTGTCCCAATTATGTGTTGGTCTTGTTTTGGCTTAGCTTGGCGATTCGCCCAGTAGGAGCGGCACCTCGCCGCGAATTCGGCCCGGAGCGGGCCTCCTACAGGTCAAGCCCCTCTCTACGGCGGCCAAACGTAGCGGCAGGAGTGGCTTCAGCTGAGAATTTCGCGGATAAACCTGCTTCTACAAAAAGACCACTTCTCATGCCACAGGTAACTGGGACAGAGCCTTTTTATTTGGTGAAGTGCACAGGATTTGGTGAGAACCCTCGGTTCGACAGATCGGCAGGAGCCGATCTGGACGTTGCCCCAGGCAACGCTCGTTTCGGCCCCCGAACCCATAGGTTGTGATGGCGTTGTACAATACCTGCTATCGGATCAGATCGCATGATTATTGCGGGGGGTACAATGGATGGGAATTCCGATAGCCGATGAGTGTGATGGGGTATTGTAATGACGACATTTGATGTCTTTAACGGGGATGCCGACGGTATCTGCGCACTTCTGCAACTGCGTCTGGCCAATCCGCTTGAGAGCATCCTGGTCACTGGCGTGAAAAGGGACATTAGATTGCTGCAACGGGTAAATGCGGTTGCCGGTGACCGGGTGAATGTGCTGGATGTCTCGCTGGCTCAGAACAGGGATGATGTGCTCCGGTTGCTGGATGCGGGGGTAGAGCTGTTCTACGTGGATCATCACATGGCGGGTGAGATTCCTGATCACCCCGGTCTGGATGCCATTATAGATACTGCTCCGGATGTCTGTACCAGCCTGTTGGTCGATCACTATCTGAGTGGTCGTTTCACGCCCTGGGCTGTGACGGCGGCCTTTGGTGACAACCTGGTGACTGCCGCGGAGACTATAGGACGACGGGCCGGTCTGTCGCAGGCACAGCTTGAGCGGCTAAGGGTGCTGGGCACCTGTGTTAACTACAACGGCTATGGTGAAACCGTGAACGATCTGCATGTCGCTCCGGATGCCCTGTTTCGCTCGCTGCTCGCCTATCCGAACCCAGAGGATTTTATCGCCGATCCCCGCTCGTGTTACACGCAGCTGCATGACGGGTATAACGAGGATATGGCCCGGGCGCATGCCATCAGGCCTGATTATGAAACGGATGTGATTGCTGTTTATATATTGCCTGATCAGGCATGGGCGCGGCGGGTCAGCGGGGTCTTTGGCAATGCGCTGGCCAATGCCGATCCGGCAAGGGCTCATGCGGTCGTCACTGCTAACCGTCAGGGCGGTTACCAGGTTAGCGTACGCGCTCCGCTGCTAAATAAGATGGGAGCGGATGTGCTGTGCAGCCAGTTTCCATCCGGAGGGGGCCGGCGCGGTGCGGCCGGAATTAATCATCTCCCAATCGACCGGTATACCGATTTTGTCGCCGCTTTTCAGGCGAGGTATAAATAGTGTATGGCCCCGTAAGGAGAGGGGGCGGCATTCTGCGGAAAGGCTTTCTGGAATCAACACATGCGGAACTTGTTGCAGATCATGAATTGCCAAACTTCCATGGACTCTGTCTTGACAGTCGGCCGTGTTACGGTTAGCTTTTGCGGTTGAGCGGCTAGTTATTAATTTCCTATCTTTGTGCTGTGATTTGGTAGGCATCGGACCCTATGGAGTGAATGAGTGATCAAGGTACTGCTTGTTGACGATCATGAGCTCGTGCGGACGGGGTTTCGTCATATCCTCCAGGACTCCTCGGGTATCGAGGTGGTGGGGGAAGCAGAATGCGGTGAGGACGCCGTTGTCAAGGCCAAGCAGACCAAGCCCGATCTGGTGCTGATGGATGTCAATATGCCGGGAATAGGTGGTATTGAGGCGACCCGGCGCATTCGCCGACAGAATCCGGCTACCCAGGTGATAGCGGTAACCGTGCTTTCCGATGCGCCATTTCCGGAGCAGCTGCACGAGGCAGGTGCGCTTGGCTATCTCACCAAGGGCTGCCCGGCTGATGAGCTTTTTCAGGCCATCAAGATGGTTGCATCCGGACGGCCCTTTATATCCAATGAAGTTTCCCAGAAGTTGACCCTGGCCATGCTGACCGGCACTAATCCGGACTCCCCCTTTAATAGGCTCTCCCAGCGGGAGATGCAGGTGCTGCTAATGATCACCCAGGGACAGAAAACCCAGTTCATATCGGATTCCCTCTGTCTCAGCCCCAAAACCGTCAGCACCTATCGTCATCGGCTGTTTGAAAAGCTGGATGTAGAAACCGACGTGGAATTGACGCTGCTGGCGATCCGCCACGGCTTGATTACAACGGAAAAGTAGTTGGTGTTTGATCCTGACTGTCGTCAATGTCCGCGCCTGGCGGAGTTCCTGGATCAGGTTAAAGTCGATTATCCGGACTACTATGCCAGGCCGGTTCCGCCATTCGGTGATCCGGCGGCGCGGCTGCTTGTAGTGGGGCTGGCGCCAGGTATGCATGGGGCGAACGCCTCGGGGCGGCCCTTTACCGGCGATTATGCGGGTATCCTGTTATATGAAACGCTGCATCGATTCGGTTTTGGCAGTAAGCCCGAGTCACTATCGGCTGGCGATGGCCTGCGGCTTAGCGATTGCCGGATAACCAATGCTGTCAAGTGCCTGCCACCACAGAACAAACCGATTGGCAGTGAGATCAACACCTGTAACCAGTATCTTGCTGAGGAGCTGAAAACAGTGCCTCAGTCAGGCGTTGTCGTGGCACTGGGACTGGTGGCTCATAATGCAGTACTCAAGGCGTCGGGTCTCAAACTGGGTGCCTGTAAGTTTGCTCATGCCGCCCACCATCATCTGCCAAATGGTCTGCAATTGATCGATTCCTACCACTGTAGTCGATACAACACGCAGACACGGCGACTGACACCCGAGATGTTCCATGCCGTTTTTGCGCATGCCAGGGCAGTGCTGAACGCTCTATAATCGCCCCATGGCGGCAAACAAACCTACACCGGCTTTCGATCATAAAAGTTTTCTCAAGCATCTGACCAGACTGCCGGGCGTCTATCGCATGCTCGATGTCGAGGGAGCAGTGCTCTACGTGGGCAAGGCCAAGGACCTGAAGCGGCGGGTCAGCAGCTATTTCTCCCGGGCACTGAACCGACGCATTCAATTGATGGTGGCCAGAATCCACTCCATCGAAGTCACGGTTACTCATACAGAGGCCGAGGCGCTGATTCTTGAAAATAATCTGATCAAGAGCCTCAAGCCCAAATACAATATTCTGCTCCGGGATGATAAAAGTTATCCCTATATCTACCTGTCTGCCGACAGCTTTCCGCGGCTCGCCTACCATCGGGGAAGGCGCAAGGCAAAAGGGCGTTTCTTTGGCCCTTATCCGAATGCCGGGTCGATGCGTGAAACACTGCAGTTGCTACAGAAGCTGTTTCCTGTCAGGCAGTGTGACAACACCTTCTACAACAATCGTTCCAGGCCTTGCCTGCAGTACCAGATCAAGCGCTGTGGCGCACCCTGTGTCGGACTGATTTCAGAAGCCGACTACGCGGAGGATGTGAAGGATGCCGTGCTGTTTCTTGAGGGCAAGGCCAGCCAGGTGATTGACGGACTGGTGAAACGCATGGAAAGGGCCTCAGCCGCCCTCGAGTTTGAGCAGGCAGCCCGATTGCGTGATCAGATTGCTGCATTGAGCCGGGTGCAGGAGAAACAGTACATAACCGGTGAGCGGGGCGATATGGATATTATCGCTTGCGCCGCCAAGGGTGGTGGCGCCTGCGTACAGCTGTTTTTTATCCGTAATGGGCGCAACCTCGGGAACAAGAGTTTCTTCCCCAACACGGCCGGCGTGGAGCGGGAAGGGGAGATACTCACGGCCTTTATCGCCCAATACTACATCGGTAAGCAGATCCCCCAGGAGATTCTCCTCAGTCACTCCCCCGATGATAAATCGCTGCTTGAAGAGGTTCTGACCCAGGAAGCCGGTCACCAGGTGAGGTTGCGTCAGCAGGTGCGCGGCAATCGGGCACAGGGATTGCGCATGGCGCTGCAGAACGCACAACTGGCACTGGATGCGAAGCTGGCCAGCAAGGCGGGCATGCAGCAGCGTGTAGAGGCGTTACAACAGAGTCTCTCCCTGGATGAAATGCCCAATCGAATGGAGTGCTTTGATATCAGCCATACCAGTGGCGAACTGACCGTCGCCTCCTGCGTGGTATTCGATGCGACGGGGCCGGTCAAGGCGGATTACCGGCGATTCAATATCGACGGGATTCAGGGTGGGGATGACTATGCGGCGATGGCCCAGGCGCTAACCAGGCGTTACACGCGCATTCAATCGGGTGAAGGGGTACTGCCTGACATCCTGTTTATTGACGGCGGCAAGGGGCAACTGCGGGCTGCTGCAAATGTGCTGGATGAGCTGGCAGTCGTCGGTGTGCAGCTGGTGGGTGTTGCCAAGGGGCCGGATCGGCGTCCGGGCATGGAACAGCTGTTCTTGTTCGGCGTGGATAGCCCCATTATACTGCCAGCAGACTCGCCCGCTTTGCACCTGGTCCAACAGATTCGGGATGAGGCGCACCGGTTTGCCATTACCGGCCATCGACAAAGGCGGGAAAAAAGCAGAAAAACCTCAGTGCTGGAACAGATTCCCGGGATCGGGGCGAAGCGGCGGCAACGCTTGTTGAAGCAGTTCGGTGGGCTGCAGGGCGTTGCCCGGGCGGGCATTGTTGATCTGGAACGGGTAGGAGGGATCAGTCGTAAGCTGGCTGAACAGATCTACGCGGCCTTTCATGAAGATAAATAGGGAAGCATGCTTCAGAATATACCCAATATATTGACACTCCTGCGGATACTCCTGATTCCGGTTTTTGTCGTGCTGTTCTATTTGCCGTGGCAGTATGCGGCGGAGGCATGTGCCATCGTTTTTGCCCTCGCGGCGGTCACTGACTGGTTTGACGGCTACCTTGCCAGAAAACTGGAACAGGTGTCGGCGCTCGGCGCATTCCTTGACCCGGTCGCGGATAAACTGATGGTGGCTGCAGCATTGATTTTGCTGGTACAGCAGGATCCTATCCCGGGGTTGGCCATCCCGGTGCTGGTGATTATCGGGCGCGAGATCACCATCTCAGCCCTGCGTGAGTGGATGGCGGAGATCGGGGCGCGGGCGCAGATTGCGGTCTCGGCGATCGGCAAGGTGAAGACCGCTTTTCAGATGACCGCCATATTTCTTCTGATCTTCCGCAATGATCTGTTTGGTCTGCCGCTATACACCATCGGTTTCGTGCTGCTTTACGTGGCGGTTGTCCTCACCCTGTGGTCCATGTTCGTGTACCTGCGGGCGGCCTGGCCAAGTCTGAATGACCGGGCCGATCCACAAACAGAGGAAAACGCCTGATCGGGGTGATCTTCGGCTTGACACGATCGGCTGGGCGACTACAATAGCCCGCGCATCAGGAGACGCGGGAATAGCTCAGCTGGTAGAGCACAACCTTGCCAAGGTTGGGGTCGCGAGTTCGAATCTCGTTTCCCGCTCCAAGTTTCGGAATACCCCGGGCAAAGACTCGGGGTTTTCTTCTTCAGGTGGTGGAAAATATCTCAAAAATGCCGGATACTTCCGCCCCTGTACAGATAAATGGCTGAGTAGCAAAGTGGTTATGCAGCGGTTTGCAAAACCGTCTACCTCGGTTCGACTCCGGGCTCAGCCTCCATTTTATCCGCTTTAAAATCCGCTGCCCGGGTGGCGAAATTGGTAGACGCAGCGGACTTAAAATCCGCCGGTCATTGCGACCGTGCCGGTTCAAGTCCGGCCCCGGGCACCATATATCAGCAGTTGCACTTCTATTTATCCTGGACAATTACCTTACAAATTGAACCCGGGGCACTATTCAATCTGATTATTGAACGCCTTGATCAACGCACTGTGATCGAGATTGCCCAGGCCTTGGTCGATCAGGGACTTGTAGAGTTGCATGTTGAGTTTGGTTGCAGGTAAATCCAGGCCAAACAGGGCGGCCAGTTCAAGTGCCTGAACAAGGTCTTTGTACTGAGTGGCAATTTTCCCGCCCGGTTTGAAATTCTCCTCGATCATCCGCTGACCATGCACTTCAAGTATCCGTGAGCCGGCAAAGCCGCCCATAAGAGCCTCACGAACCTTGGCCGGATCGGCACCGGCCCGCTTTGCCAGCGCCAGTGCTTCGGCAACCGCGCCGATGTTCAGGCCGACAATGACCTGGTTGGCGGCTTTGGCGATTTGACCGGCACCAACATCGCCGACATGAGTGAACTTGGAGCCGAGCACCTCGAACAGGGGGAGGGCGCGCTGAATGGATTCTTCTGTTCCCCCCGCCATAATGGTCAGGCTGCCGTTGATGGCACCGATCTCGCCCCCTGACACCGGTGCGTCGATGTAATCGACGCCAATTGCGTTCAAACGTCTGGCGAACTCCCGAGTGGGAGCGACAGCGGTTGTCCCCATATCAATGACCAGGGCGTTCGCCTGCAGACACTCGATCATACCCGATTGTCCAAACAGGACCTGCTCAACCGCGGGGGTGTCGGAGACCATTAGCAGGATGATGTTTGCGGAGCGGGCAACCTCCGCAGGTGATACGGCGGGCACGATGCCTGGTCTTTCAAGTTGCCTTGCGGCTTCCTGGCTACGGTTATGAACGATCAGGCGGGCGCCGGCCTTATGAAGGTTCAGACACATAGGTCGTCCCATCAGACCCAGTCCGATAAAACCCAGGGTGTGATCTTTCAGTCTGTTCATGGTCCGGGCAGTCGTTTGCAGTAGGTTTCGGGGTAAACAGGCACGGCGTCACCATCAACGGGTAAAAGAGAGGTTTGCGGATATATCAGACCAACCTGCTGGTTGGATCAATTTTAGACTATTTAGAATCGTTTTCTCGAAATTCCAAAATCTTCGCCTACACTGTTATGAAAACGACCCGGCATGGCGGGATTAATGGCCATGAAAGGGGGAGAACGGACGTAAATGGGGAATTTCAGCTTGGGATTTGCTCCTTGGGATTTGCTCCAGTCTCGGTGAGGATAACAAGTGGTATCAAGAATTCGCAATGACAGGCTATGAGTAAAAAAGCCGTTGTATTGGTGACACGAAAACTTCCAGATGCGGTCGAGGCCCGACTGGAGCGTGATTACGATGCCCGTTTCAACAGCGCGGATAGGGTCTATACCAGTGATGAACTCGTGGAGTTCTCAGCCGGTGCCGACGCCATCATCCCCTGCCACACTGAGAAACTTACCGCAGCGGTTATTGAACGCCTGCCAGACAGCGTTCGGGCAATCTGCAGTTTCTCGGTGGGGTTTGATCACATCGATCTCGATGCGGCCAAGGCGCGTGGCATCATTGTCACCAACACGCCGGATGTGCTCAGCGACGCCACCGCAGAGATTGCCATGCTGCTGATACTCGGAGCGGCCCGAAGGGCCCATGAGGGTGAACAGCAGATTCGTACCGCGACCTGGAGTGACTGGAGCGCAATCGGTGGGCTTGGTATTCAGGTTACGGGCAAACGCTTGGGTATTCTGGGTATGGGCAGGGTGGGCCAGATCCTGGCAAAACGGGCCCGCGGCTTCGACATGCAGATCCACTATCATAATCGCAGCAGGCTATCTCCGGACATTGAAGCGGGTGCCATCTATCACGGGAGCGTGGAGCAACTTCTGCCGCAGTGTGATTTTCTCTCGCTGCATTGTCCGGCCACTCCAGAAACAGAGCGGTTGATGAATGCTGAACGCCTTGGCTTGCTGCCGGATGGGGCGATACTGGTGAATACCGCTCGTGGCACCATAGTGGATGACGACGCCCTGATTGAAGCGTTGCGCTCAGGCAAGCTTTTTGCCGCCGGACTCGACGTTTTCAACAATGAACCAGATATTGATCCTCGCTACAAGGCGTTGGATAACACGTTCTTGCTGCCCCATATCGGCAGCGCCACGCGGGAAACCCGGGATGCCATGGGCTTCAGGGCACTGGATAACCTTGATGCGATTACTGCCGGGCGGGAACCGCCTGACCGGCTGGCCTAGCTCGGATAGTTGGAGAACGATTGCCTATACTGTTTTAGAGAGTTCGATAGATGTGGTAAGCGAAGGAGTGTGAGTACGTTTTGATGCAGTAAGAAAAAAACTAAAACGTAGTACCCATTGAGGAGGTGAGCTATATGAAACACGAAACAAAGAAAGGTGACGTGGCCGGCGGTTCGGAACAGAACATGGCATCAACCAGCCGGCGCAAGTTCTTGAAAGGTGGTCTTGCCGCGGCGGTCGGTTCCGCTACGGTCGGTTTCCCGATGATTTCCATGGGAGCCGCCAAGGTTGTCAAGATGCAGACATCCTGGCCATCTTCCGATATCTGGATGGATTTTGCCCGCCAGTATACAGAGCGCGTGGAGCGCATGTCCGGCGATCGCCTGAAGATCGACCTGCTGCCTGCCGGTGCCGTGGTTGGCGCCTTCCAGGTCATGGACGCGGTTAGCGACGGCGTGCTCGATGCGGCGCATACCGTACCGGTCTACTGGTACGGCAAGCACAAGGCGGCCTCGCTGTTCGGCACCGGTCCGGTGTTTGGTGGCAGCGCCACCACCATGCTGGCCTGGTTCAATGCCGGTGGTGGTAAGGATCTCTACCGCGAGCTGACCCAGGAAATCATGGGTCTCAACGTTTACGGTTTTATGGGCTTCCCGATGCCGGCGCAGCCATTCGGTTGGTTCAAAAAGCCGATAACCAAGGCATCGGAGGTGAAGGGTTTCAAGTACCGCACCGTGGGTCTCGCAGCGGACCTGATGCAGAAGATGGGTATGAGCGTCGCCCAATTGCCCGGCGGCGAGATTGTGCCGGCAATGGAGCGCGGTGTGATTGACGCCTTCGAGTTCAACAACCCCTCGTCGGACCTGCGATTCGGATCGCCAGACGTTGCCAAGAACTACTTCCTGTCGTCCTATCACCAGGCCAGCGAGAGCTTCGAATTCCTGTTCAATAAGGACTTCTTCGACGACCTGGACGAGGACCTGCGGGCAATCCTGGAGTACGGCGTGGAAGCGGCAAGCACAGCGAATACCGCCAGCGCGCTGGACAACTATTCCAAGGATCTTGTGGAGATACAGAACAAGGGCGTCACGGTGCACCGCACCTCTCAGGAGATCCTCGACGCGGAACTCAAGGCCTGGGATGAGATTATCCCCGACCTGGAGAAGGATTCCTACATGAAAAAGGTGTTGGACAGCCAGCGTGCCTGGGTCGACCGGGTCGTGTTCTATGAGTTGATGAACTCGCCGGACTACGCTTTGGCATACAATCACTACTTCCCGGGCAAATTGAAGCTCTGACCGGCGGTGACTGTGCAACCCACCCTGTGGCGGTACCGGTGTGATGCCGCCACAGGGTGGGGCGGGCCTTTGCAAGCCGTCTTTACGCAAGGATAAAGGGATAACAATGCTCGGCTACATACAGTTTGCCGACCGCTTGTCGGCGTGGTTCGGCAAGGCGTTCGCTTGGCTGATCCTGGTCATGGCGATCGGTGTTGGCTATGAAGTTGTCGTGCGATACGGTCTCAATGCACCCACCAGTTGGGCATTCGATCTGTCATACATTACCTACGGAACGCTGTTCATGATGGGCGGCGCCTATACGCTGTCGCGTGGTGGGCATGTGCGCGGCGACTTTATCTACCGGCTATGGAGACCAAAAACCCAGGCACGCGTCGAGTTGGTGCTCTATTTTCTGTTCTTCTTCCCCGGTGTGCTCGCGCTGATTATCTCCGGCTGGAAATATGCTGAGCGCTCCTGGCGCTACCTCGAGGTCAGCGTTAACAGCCCGGCAGGCATCCCGGTGTTCCAGTTCAAGACTGTGATCGTCGCGGCCGGCATCCTGTTATTCATTCAGGGTATCGCCCAGGTTTTCCGCTGCATCATCTGTATCCGCACCGGTGAATGGCTCATGGCTGCCGAGGATATCGAGGAGACGGAGGTGCAACTGGCTCGCGAGGGGGCCGAGGAGATCGGCAGTTTCGCCTCTCAGGTGTCGCGCGAGGACGCGCACGATCTTGAACAGCAGCACCAGGAACTGGAAGAAAGGCAGCAACGAACAAAAAGAAAACACAATGACCCGGAGCGCAACTGAGCCATGTCCGATCCTATAATCGCACTGTCGATGCTGGCGATTTTCCTGTTCATCATCCTGCTCGGCTTTCCGGTCGCCTTCACGCTGATGGCGATGGGCATCATGTTCGGCTACTACGCCTATTTCGACCCCGACCGGATGTGGCGGGCCTACGATCGGGCCATCTCCAAAGGTGATCCGGACCAGTGGACTCAGATCCAGTTGTGGATCGACGGGCTGTTCAACAACCGGATCTTCGACCTGTTTGTCAACCAGACCTACTCGGTGATGGCCAACGATGTGCTCACCGCCGTCCCGCTGTTTCTGTTCATGGGCTACATCGTTGAGCGCGCCAACATCGTCGCGCGACTTTTTCACACCCTGAACATCGCCGCCCGCCACCTACCCGGTTCGATGGCAGTCGCCGCGCTGATCACCTGCACTCTGTTCGCCACGGCCACCGGCATTGTCGGCGCGGTCGTGACCCTGATGGGTCTACTCGCCTTCCCGGCGATGCTCAAGGCGCGCTATGACACCAGCCTGGCATCCGGGGTAATCTGTGCCGGCGGCACACTGGGCATCCTGATTCCGCCGTCGATCATGCTGATCGTCTATGCGGCGGCATCTGGTGTGTCTATCGTCAAACTATATGCCGGTGCGCTGTTTCCCGGTCTGCTGCTGGCGGGCCTGTACGTTGTCTACGTAATCGGTCGCTCGATGCTACAACCGCATCTGGCACCCAAGCCGACCCGAGCGGAGGTCGGTGAATTCACGGTTGCCCAGATTATTGTGCGGCTGTTGACCTCATTTTTTCCGCTCGCCTTTCTAATCATGGCGGTTCTGGGTGCAATCCTGTTTGGCCTGGCAACGCCCTCCGAGGCGGCCGCGGTCGGCGCCCTCGGCGGCCTGCTGCTCACCTTCGCCTACCGGGCGTTCACCTGGCAGCGGCTGCGAGAATCGGTCTACCTGACCCTGCGCACAACGGCGATGGTGTGCTGGTTGTTCGTCGGTTCCTGGACCTTCTCCTCGGTGTTCTCCTATCTCGGTGGCGAACAGATCATCAGCGAATTCGTCACCAGCCTGGACATTTCGCCCGTGATGTTCCTGATCATGGCGCAGATCATTATCTTCCTGCTCGGCTGGCCGCTGGAGTGGTCCGAGATCATCATCATCTTCGTGCCGATATTCCTGCCGCTGCTGCCGCACTTCGGCATCGATCCACTGTTCTTCGGCATCCTGGTTGCGCTCAATCTGCAGACCTCGTTTCTGACGCCCCCGATGGCGATGTCGGCCTATTATCTGAAGGGTATCGCGCCACCGCACGTGCAGTTGAACCAGATCTTCAAGGGCAACTATCCCTATCTCGCCATGGTGTTGTTTGCCATGGTAATCCTGTACAACTTCCCCGAAATCACCTTCTGGCTGCCGGATCTGATCTATGGCCGTTGAGCAACAAAAAATAGTAACGAATTCCCCCGGTTTGGTTGACCTGAGTGCGCTGGAGGCACGCCGGCGGATTGCCGACGGCGCGCTGAGTGCTGTTGAACTGACCGCCGCCTGCCTGCGCCGGATTGCCACTGGCGAAGAGGCAATCCAGGCCTGGTCCAGCATCGATGAAGGCTATGCCATGGGCCAGGCGGAGCGGCTTGATGCCTATCGCCGGACCGGGCAGCCGCTCGGGCCGCTGCACGGACTGCCCGTGGGCATCAAGGACATTATCGATACCCGGGACCTGCCGACCGAAAATGGCTGTGCGCTCGATGCCGGGCGTCGACCCGACGAGGATGCCTGGCTGGTGGCCCGCCTGCGCGCCGCCGGTGCCGTGATTCTCGGCAAGACAGTCACCACTGAATGTGCCTACCTTGCCCCTGCCAAAACCCGTAATCCCCATAACCTGGAACATACCCCTGGGGGTTCTTCCTCGGGCTCGGCGGCGGCGGTCGCCAGTGGCATGGTCCCACTGGCGGTCGGTACCCAGACCGGCGGTTCGGTGATACGGCCCGCCTCATATTGTGGCGTGGTCGGCTTCAAGCCAACCTTTGGTCTGATCCCGCGCAGCGGTGTCTTGCGCACGTCGCGACGACTCGACACCGTAGGGACCTTCGGCCGAACAATTGCGGACGTCGCCCTGCTTGCCGATGTGCTGGCCGGTTATGATGCGGCTGACCCGGACACGACACCCGCAGCCGCGCCAAGGATCCTCGACACCGCGCTATCCGAACCGCCGGTGACGCCACGGCTGGCATTCGTCAAGACACCCGCCTGGACCGGGATCGAGGCGGATTGTGCCGAGGGTTTCGCCGAACTGGTTGCGGCACTTGGAGACCATTGCGATGAAGTTGAGTTGCCCAGGATCTTCAGTGAGGGGGCAGCGGCGCATCGCCGCATCATGCTGACCGAGATTGCCCACAACCTGCGGCACTACTATGACCGTGGATCCGAGCGTCTCGCGGAGGAGACCCGCAGTGCGATAGAGGAGGGCCGGAGCATCAGTGCGGTCGATTATCTCGCCGCTCACGACTGGCGCGAACCGCTCTATGCCGGTCTGGAAGAGGTTCTGGAGCGCTATGATGCGATCGTTACACCGGCTGTGGCAGGCGAGGCACCGGCCGGCTTCGGCAGTACCGGCAGTGCGGCATTCAATGTCCTGTGGTCTTTCGTTGGCGTGCCGGCAGTGACTCTGCCGTTGCTGACGGGTGCCAACGGATTGCCGATCGGTGTGCAACTGGTTGGCCGCCGCCACGCCGACGGGCGGCTGTTGCGTACGGCGCGTTGGCTGGTCAACACCCTGGGAGCCTGAACATGTCAGGTCTGAAACAGGTCGAGTGATATGACAGACAAAATCATGGCCATCATGGCACTGTCCACGATGATCGCCTTCCTGGGGGTGGTCGCCTGGTTCGTGCCGGATATCGATCTGATCATTGTTATTGGATTGGTTTCGCTGCTGGCAATCTACGATTTCTGGCGCACGCTGCGTGAAAAGGGCAATAACAGTAACGAATAATCTTACCCTTTACCCGATTTTTGCAAAAATCCACCTGTAGGAGCGGCGCCTCGCCGCGAAATCGGCCCGGGGGCGGGCCTCCTACGGGGTGTGGTGCTGAACTCTACGAGTGGTGCCTTTCAAGAAACCATGCAACATTTCTATGTCGTGCGTCAGTTTTGTAGAGTGCATAAGCCGGTAGGTGCATGCCATCCTCGACTCTGTAAACGGTACATTGCATCCTCGGCTCCATAAACGATACATCCCTGTACAACTCCCTCTGTACCACCGCTCACCATTGCTTTGGTGGATGCGCTGACGCTTCATGCTGTCCCACCCGCCTGCCACTTGCCAACAGCCTGCCAGACTATCCACATTCAATAGTCAGGTTGACCGCATTCGCGAGCGTATTGGCAACGATACAACCGCGTTCGGCGATGGTAACCAGTTTTTCCAGCTCCCCGGGTGCGGAGCATTGTGCCGTCACTATCATGTGAATATCGGTATAGCGGGCCGGGGCATCGGCAAGCTCTCCTTCGATCTTGGCCCTGGCGTTGTTGATCTCAATATTCCGCGCCTTGGCCGCCGCCAGCAGATTACTCATGAAGCAACCCCCGAGGCCCATCAGTAGTGTCTGCCCTCCCATGGGGCCCTTATTCTGTCCGCCCTTGGCTTCCGGACGGTCCATGATGTGCGAGTGATCACCGGCCTGTCCCCGGGACGATGAGTGATCCATTTGATCGACAGTGATGTGAACGGTTGGCATGGTTGATTTCCTCGTGTTTGATAAATCTCCTCCGGGGAGAAGGTGGTTGGTGTACTTCAAGTTGATAAAGTACTTTGAAGGGTGGATAAGCGACAGCGCATCCACCATTGCCGCGGTGGATGCGCCTACCGGCTTATCCACCCTACGAAACCGAAACAGCTATACCCGGTGGGAGTTAGTCCCACTGATGGCTGGTCTCACGCGATCTCATGGCTCGCCAGCGCCTCCAGCGCCTGGACCAGGGCGGAGTGATCGAGATTTCCGTCACAGGCATTGAACAGTTCCTGGGTGGTGGCTGTATTCGGCAGGCTCAGGCCCAGCTCGCGGGCGCCCGTGAGCGCCAGGTTGAGGTCTTTCTGGTGCAGGGCGATACGGAATCCCGGGTCGAAGGTGCGCTTGATCATGCGTTCGCCGTGTACCTCGAGGATCTTTGAACCGGCAAAACCGCCCATCAGTGCCTCTCTCACAGCGGCGGGATCTACACCGGCCCGGGATGCGAAAAGAAGCGCTTCGCCCACCGCCTCGATAGTGAGGGCGACGACAATCTGGTTCGCCACCTTGCAGGTCTGACCGGCGCCGTTACCGCCGACCAGGGTGATGTTCTTGCCCATCAGTTCGAACAGCGGCCTGGCCTTTTCGAAGGCGCTGCCCGGTCCTCCCACCATGATGGTAAGAGATGCCGACTTGGCGCCCACCTCACCGCCGGATACCGGGGCATCCAGATAATCACAGCCCAGCTGATTGATCCTCGATGCGAAGGATTTGGTCTCGCTGGGTGAGATGGAACTCATGTCGATGACCAGTTTTCCGGGGCTCAATCCGGACGCCACTCCATCCTCTCCAAACAGCACCTGATCCACATGGGGGGTATCGGGCACCATGGTGATCACGATTTCGGCCTGCTCAGCCACGGCCTTGGCCGAATCACAAGCCACGGCGCCGCCGTCCAGCAGCGCCTGAGGGAGGGGAGACCGGTGTCTCACCAGGTAAAGCTGATGCCCTCCCGCCTGCAGGTGCCCGGCCATGGGATTACCCATGATGCCCACTCCGATGAATCCTATTTTGCTCATATCTACCTTCACTCCATGGTGTGTGTAATGGTTGATTGCCGGTGGATTCCGCCTGTTTTGGTGTGTGCATCGCCGAAAGGCGCTGGCCGGGGCTGTTACTGACTAGCGGATAATGAGTGTCTATTTCATGATTGGCATATGAAAGTCCGCGACGGACCGACTACCCTCGGGCCAGCGTGTGGTGATGGTCTTCAGTTTGGTATAGAACTGGATGCCTTCCATGCCGTGCACATGTATATCCCCAAACAGGGAGCGTTTCCAGCCGCCAAAGCTATGGAAAGCCATGGGTACCGGAATCGGCACGTTAATGCCCACCATGCCCACCTGTACTTGCGATGCGTAGGTGCGGGCGGTTTCGCCATCGCGGGTAAAGATGGCGGTGCCGTTGCCAAGCTCATGGTCGTTGACCATCTTGAGTGCGGTCTCGAAATCGTCCGCCCGCACTATGCAAAGCACCGGGCCGAAGATCTCCTCCCGGTAGATGCGCATGTCCGGTAACACCCGGTCGAACAGGCAGCCGCCGAGGAAATAACCGTCCTCATGGCCGCTGATCGTCCGGTTGCGACCATCCACCAGTAACTCTGCCCCCTCTTCAACGCCCAGGTCCACATAGCCTATTACCCGCGCACGGTGTTCACGGGTGACCAGTGGCCCCATCTCCGCCTCTGGGTCGGTGCCTGGGCCTATCTTCAGGTTCTCCACCCGCGGCACCAGTCGTTTCACCAGGGCATCGGCGCTCTGATCACCGACGGCCACCGCCACAGAGATTGCCATGCAGCGTTCACCGGCCGAGCCGTAGGCGGCACCCATCAGGGCATCGGCGGCCTGATCCATGTCGGCATCCGGCATCACGACCATGTGATTTTTGGCGCCACCCAGGGCCTGGACCCGCTTGCCGTGGCTGGAAGCCGTCTGATAGATGTACTCCGCAACCGGGGTGGAACCGACAAAGCTGACGGCAGCCACGCCGGGGTGGGTGAGCAGCGCGTCGACTGCCTCCCGGTCGCCGTTTACCACATTCATCACGCCGTCCGGCAGGCCTGCTTCGCTCAGCAACTGAGCCAGCCGCAGGGCGGTGGAGGGTACTTTCTCGGATGTCTTCAGGATAAAGGTATTACCGCAGACGATAGAGAGCGGAAACATCCACATCGGGACCATGGCCGGAAAATTGAACGGTGTAATACCGACACAGACGCCCAATGGCTGGCGGATCGAATGGCTATCCACGTTGGTACCGACATTTTCGGAAAAACCACCCTTCAGCAAATGGGGCGCGCCGCAGGCAAACTCCACCACCTCCATGCCCCGAATCACCGAACCCCTGGCATCGTTGAGCACCTTGCCATGTTCCGCGGATACCAGTTCGGCGAGTTCCTCCAGATGCTTGTCGAGCAGCGCCTTAAACCGGAAAAGTACCCTGGCGCGGTGCAGGGGAGGGGTATCCCGCCAGCCGGCAAATGCCTGGTCAGCCACCGCGATCGCGCTGTCTACCTCGTTGGCCGATGCCAGCGGCACCCGAGCCCTGAGTTGACCAGTCGCAGGATTGAACACGTCACCGTAGCGGCCGCTGGTACCCTCGACCGGTTGTCCGCCTATATAGTGGTGCAGTGTCTTGATCATATTCACGTCCTTCAGAGTGGCTTTGTCCCGGTTATGCGTTGATGTCGATTTGATTTGGCGATTTGCCCAGGGAGGGGCTTATACCGCGAAGCACAAGGATGTGCGTGAGCGGATTTGCCCGCTAGGAGCGGCATCAGCCGTCAATTTCGCGGATGAATCCGTTCCTACAAAGCATTGTCCCGAATGCAGCGGGTAACTGGGACAGAGCCTCTAAATTGCAATCAACGCTACTAATAAGTTAGTCCAAATTTTCGCTATGTCGAACTGAGCCGCTGCAGTGTGTGGTTTTCGTTACCGACGTGCCCGTGAATACCATCACCGGCAAGTAACTGAAGTAACTGGGGTCAGATGAAAAACTCCATGCCGCACAAGTATGATTACAGATAGTTTTTCATCTGACCCCAATTAGTTCATGAAGGTGGATGATTTGGCGATTTGAAGCCTAACGTCATACCGGTCACTTTTGCAATTATTTCAATTGGTTGGAATTAAGTAAGTGCCATTCTGGTCAGAGTTATTGATACGGCTGACTAGCAGGACGAACTGTGAGTTGATCCCTTCAGTGACGTGGTTGAAGATGCTGTAGGCCGTTGGTGAAGTGCCCTTAGCTGTAATATCAATGACACTGACCCCATTGATTCTCAAAGACTCCGGGGATACAGCAGGCATTGTCCAATGCCTACCTGAAATCTCAGGGACTTTACTCGTTACGTGATGGATGGATCAAGCTTCACCATTCCAAGTGAAACGCCCTGTGCGGAGCCGCATGCAGGGTGTTGTGGGGGCTGGGGGTTAAAGACCCCCGGCTACCCGATTAGGTCATTTTTCAAGAAGGCCAGCCTCAACTAGTTCTGACTCTATTTCGGCCATTGATTCCGTAACAGAATCATTAAATTGGATGCGGCTTACACCATCAAGATCAGAGTGAATTTTTGTGCCTTTCTTAAACAGAATACATACACGCTCTCTACCAAGGCGACCATAGAACCACCCTAACTCAAATATTACATTTGGCCTGGCTTGACTGTACTCACTTTCATCTTTTTGTATTACGTCATCAGGAGTCAATAGAACAAAAGAAAAAGATGCTCTTTGCGCTTCATCTTCAAATTTTTCAATTATTGTTCTACCTTTTCCTGGCTGACCCGATAGCACTACTGGGTCCAGTGCCCATCGCTCCCTCAGTAGCTCTTTTGTTCTAAGCAAATTCAGTTCATCATGACCATGTACGATAAACACACAGTTGCTGACTGTCTTGGCTTGAGGTTCTATAACGGCATCCGAAACATCTTTAGCAGGGACTGCACGATCTAATACATCTTCTGGGTGGTTTTTTAGTTCATCTTCGAGGGCCTCAAGAAAACCAAGATACATTCGAGCTTCATCAACTAAGTTTCCGATAGGGTCACCCATTCGAAACGACATCTTTCGTTTGTTCCTTAGCTTATCTCCTTCAACTTGATTGATTTGTTCTGATATTTTTCTCGACGCACGATCTTTCCATCGTTTTACCTTCTCAAAGCCCGATTGATGATCAGCTAAGCTTTTAGCTTCATTGGCGATATTAACCAGTTGACTAGAAAGCTCTTGGACTACTGCTATCGCTTCTTCTTGATTGTTCACAACTTTCCCTCTAAAGACCTAACGAGCCTGTCGAAAAACCCGCCTAACGCAAACAAGTTTCTGGCTGGTGAATTCTCGACGACACTCTTTCATAATTATTGGTAGCTGTTTGATGATTTATCTATATGGCGATCAACACGCCATCGTTCCTTGCTTTCTACGCCCATTCCCATCCATACCGGTGGATCTTCAAGATATTGTGTAACAACATCATCAACTTCCATTGCCCATCCACCTTGCGCTTGCCTCTTAGGCTAAATCGCTTGATGCCGATGGCATCCGTAATGTGTCCAAACACCGGCTCCACCGTGCCCAGTCGCTGACTATAGATATGCCGGCCTTTCGGGCTGTCTATTTTGCGCTTCATCCGCTCGATGATTCCCGCCTTTTGCTCCTGCGTGATATCCAGTGCGACGTTGATCTGGCGTGGGGTAGGCTGGTTTGGATTCCGCAGACAACGCTTTCTCAACCCACAGTCGTTGCAGTCGTGCTCGTAGCCCTGAAACTGCATGAACAGGTGATGGCCGATTCGGGCGCGCCGGGCCTTGAGCCACATTATCTTTCCCGCTGGGCAACGACAGGTCTCGCTTTTTCGGTCGATGGCGAATTCACTCTGGCTGAAACGCTCCTTGTCCTGGCGCTTGTTTCGTTCCTTGGCGGATTTGTGATCCTTGAAACGCGGATCACGGGAACGGAATCCGGTATCGGCCAGATAGGCATCGATACCTTCCGCTTCCAGGTATTCCAGCATCTCCCGGTTGTGATAACCCGAGTCCGCCGTGATCTGGGTCTTTTTCAACTGCTTTTCTGATGCAGTGTCAACGAAGGTTTCTCTGATCCCTTCGAGGACCGGCTTCAATAAGCCATGTTCCTGACCCTGCCCAAAGGCCTCGGCGTGCACCACAACTTGGCATTGGCTATCCACCGCCGCTACACCGGTATAGCCCTGTATCACGCCATGACTGGTCTTCATCTTGGCGCTTTCGTTGTCGGTGATGTTGCTTTTTACCGTTTTGCCGCTTATCCCCTTACGCTCGGTTTCGGTATCGAGAAAGTGTTTGATCTTGCGTGAGACGGCCCGCAGCTTCTTGATCTGTTCCTTTTCGCGTGCTTGTATGTCCGGTGCCAGCTCGGCATTGTCTTGCTCTTGATGTCGCTGCAGCATGCGGCGCACCGCTCTATCAATCTTCTGACGCTTCTTTTTCAGTTCGGCATGGGTGCCACTCCACTCCTTGGAGGCATTAGAGGGTAGCTTGCAACCATCAATGGCAAACATCTCTTTGCCAATCAGACCCAGCTGATCACACATCAATACGATCTGGCTGAACAGATCGGTAATCGCTTCCGGTGCACGGGAGATGAAATCGGCCAGTGTACTGAAATGGGGTTGGGTATCGGCCGAGAGCGCCATGAAGGTGATGTTCTCACGGCACAGCCGTTCAATCTGTCGGCTGCTGGTGATGCCTTTGGAGTAGGCCAGGATGATGATCTTTAGCAGTAGTCGTGGGTCATAGGCCGGGCGGCCATTGTCATCGTTGCGGTAGTGGCGATCGAAGGACGTCAGGTCCAGTTCATGATCAATTAAATAAGAGAGGGAATATTCAAAGCTGCCGGGGAGAATCTGGCGATCAAAGGCAACCGGGATCATCTTCATTTGATCGTAGTTGTACTCCTTATAGCGGGCCATCATCCATTCTCCCTGCCAGTATTATTGTGTTTCTGATTTTACCCAATAACGGGGTTTTTCTACAGCCTCAACGCCATGCGTAACCGGACCCATAAGGTGGCGTGAGGAATGAACGCCGCTTTATGGGGTCCGAGTTAACGCACTTGTTAGGGCCTTTGCATGTTTTCTCTAATAAATGCCTCATAATCTTCGACAGACTGAAGTGACACTTTAAACTGAGTGTGAATATCGTTTTTCTTTGATTTTTGGAAAGAATTTCTAGTGAAACCATTATAGCCAATTTCATTTTGAGCTCCAGAAGCTAACAGACGGCACCACTCCGAAATATTATCTATATATGAAAAGAGGTCATCTCTCGATAAGCTTCTGCTCGTGAGCTGGCCATGGAATATCTTGTTTCTATGCTGTATTGCTTCAGATATTTTCGATTGAAGCGTTTGGTATTGCTGACCGACCACAACTTCAACGGTAATTGGGTATATAGCATTAAAGCCGTTAATCATTCCTTCAAAGTACACGCGGCGGTTGTCTGCCAGCTTTTCTTTGAGTGCTGAGACCTCACTCCCTGAAAAGCAGGGAAACTGAAAGACTAAATGTGTTACCAATTTTCTAATCTGGCGCTCTGCTTTTATCAATGAAAGCGCGAAAGCATCAACACCTCTTGTTTCTGCGGAGGATTCTTTGAGTAGTTCTACAGTGGCAAACTCATCTTCGAAGCTCATTTCATATTTGCCCTAACGCTGTTTATACAGTCCGCATATCCGGCGCAATATACATCTGTAGAATATATTGACGATCCCGACATATTGTTCTATTTGTGTTCTATATTTAGGGATAATTTTGGAGTGAGGCATCCCGCCCATAGAAGCTCATTTCTTAGTATTCCTGAGTTTATCAGCCGAAAGTAATCATAAAAGTGTTCTCTCACTCACAAGAAAAAAGGCAAGCGTTAAGCTCGCCTTTTCGGTTTTCAAGTTATGTTAGCCAGTTTTGCATCTTATGAGCACAGGTTTGCAGCTTATGCTTTCCCCCACAAACGGGCCCCTGGTCTGTTACGCAGGCTGGCTCAACCGCACTTTGAATCACCGCAGTTGAGACAGGTCAGGCAGCCGTCCATCATGATGGCGGCCTTGGTGTTGCATTTCTTGCAGAGCTGGGCGCCTTCTGGGAAGTCACTGGCGTGCTCCTTGTCGCGCAGGTTAATCGACTCTTCGTACTGGGCGCGTTTTTCATCTATCAGTTTCTGCTGGTGCTCGTCCGGACCCTCTTCCTTGAGCAGGCCGATCATGACCAGGTGACAGTGAATGGCATCACCGATCTCGGCCACCAGTGAGGGCATGTATTTGCCGCCTTTCTTGAAATAGCCGCCGCTGGGATCGAAAACCGAACGCAGCTCTTCCACCAGGAAGGTGACGTCGCCACCCTTGCGGAACACCGCCGAGATGATTCGGGTCAGGGCAACAATCCACTGGAAGTGGTCCATGTTTTTGGAGTTGATGAACACCTCATAGGGACGGCGTACCTCATGCTCGGTACCATGGTTAAGGATAATGTCATTGATGGTGACATAGAGCGCATGTTCGGAAAGCGGCGTGCTGATCTTGTAGGTGGAGCCGAACAGCATCTCCGGACGCGCCACTTTCTCATGCATGTGGATGATATTGCTTTCCGGTGCCTTCGCCTCAACGGGCGCTGGAGCCTCTTCCTCTTTGGCGACACTGTAGCCTACGATTTTACTGTCAATCTTGATTGCCATATTACTTAACCCTGTCAGCGGATACTGAGCGGTTGAATCCTCTGTGTCAGACCTGAGTCTGGTACTTTCTGTCTGGTCTGTTACCCCGGTCTAGAATTTACCGTAGTAACCCTCTTTCATGGCATCGAACAGGTTGGCGGCGGTGTGTATCTCGCCGTCATATTCGATCTCCTCATTACCCTTGGCCTCGATTTCGGTGCCGTCTTCCAGGGTGAACTTATAGGTGGTGTTGGCCAGGTCCTCTTCTTTGACTAGCACGCCCTGGAACGCCTCCGGATTGAAGCGGAAGGTGGTGCAGCCTTTCAGTCCCTGCTCATAGGCGTAGAGATAGATATCCTTGAACGCATCGTAATCGAAATCGGTCGGTACGTTGGCCGTTTTGGAGATGGATGAGTCGATCCATTTCTGTGCCGCCGCCTGTACATCCACATGCTGCTTGGGCGTGATCTTGTCCGCGGTGATGAAGTATTCCGGCAACTGTTTATCCGCTTCATCGGAGTAGGGCATCGCCTCCTTGTTGATCAGTTCCCGATAGGCCAGCAGTTCAAAGCTGAACACATCCACCTTCTCCTTGCTCTTCTTGCCTTCGCGGATGATGTTGCGCGCATAGTGGTGGGCAAAGCTCGGTTCAATACCGTTACTGGCGTTGTTGGCCAGTGACAGGGAGATGGTGCCGGTCGGGGCGATGGAGCTGTGGTGGGTGAAGCGGCAGCCATCCTCGGCGATCTGCTCGACCAGAGCGGGGTTCTCGGCGGCAATCTGCTGCATGTAGCGGCTGTATCTGGCATGCAGGATCTTGCCCTTAATCTTATCGCCGACTTTCCAGTTATCCACGGCCATTTCCGGGCGCTGGGTCAGCATCTCCTTGGTGATGGTGAACTCCTGCTCCATGATTGGAGCAGGGCCTTTTTCCCGGGCCAGATCGAGCCCGGTCTGCCAGCCAACCATCGCCAGCTCTTTGGTCACTTTCTCGGTGAAGCGCAGTGAGGCGGCGTCGCCGTACTGCATGCCCAGCATGGTCATGGCGGAACCCAGCCCCAGATAGCCCATGCCATGACGGCGTTTGCGTTCAATCTCTTTGCGCTGCTCTTCCAGCGGCAGTCCATTGATCTCCACCACGTTGTCCAGCATGCGGGTAAACACGGCCACCACCTCGCGGAATTCCGCCCAGTCGAAGGTGGCCTCCTTGGTAAAGGCATTGCGGACAAACTTGGTCAGATTGACCGAACCCAGCAGACAGGCGCCATAGGGGGGCAGGGGCTGTTCGCCACAGGGATTTGTGGCACGCACGTTTTCGCAGAACCAGTTGTTGTTCATCTCATTGACCTTGTCAATCAGGATGAAACCGGGTTCGGCGTAGTCATAGGTGGAGGACATGATGACATCCCACAACCTTTGTGCGCGGATGGTCTTGTAAATCTTGCAGGCCACCCGGGTGCCGGTTTCGTCAACAATGAAACCGTTCTTGTAGGGCCATTCGCGCCAGATGATCTGTTTACTGTCAGTCAGATCGATATTGTCTTCCTGCAGTTCTTTTTCCGAGATAGGGAAGGCGAGGTCCCACTGGGCGTCCTGCTTGACTGCTTCCATAAACTCTTCGGTAATCAGCAGCGAGAGATTGAATTGACGCAGGCGTCCGGCTTCACGCTTGGCGCGGATAAAATCCATGACATCGGGGTGCCCCACATCGAAAGTGGCCATCTGGGCGCCACGGCGTCCACCGGCGGATGAGACGGTGAAGCACATCTTGTCGTAGATATCCATGAACGAGAGGGGGCCGGAGGTATAGGCGCCGGCACCGCTCACGTAGGCCCCTCGTGGGCGCAGGGTGGAGAATTCGTAGCCGATGCCGCAACCCGCTTTCAGGGTCAGTCCCGCCTCGTGCACCTTGCCGAGGATCTCGTCCATGGAGTCATAGATGGTGCCGGACACGGTGCAGTTGATGGTTGATGTGGCCGGTTTATGTTCCAGGGCACCGGCATTGGAGGTGATACGGCCAGCCGGGATGGCGCCACGCCGCAGGGCCCAGAGAAAACGCTCGCCCCACTCTTGCTGTAGTTCGGGGGTCAGTTCTATATCGGCCAGTGCCTTGGCGACCCGCTGGTAGGTGCCATCTATGTCCTGGTCTACGGGGGTGCCGTCCTTTGTTTTCAACCGGTACTTGGTATTCCAGATATCGAGTGAGGCGGGTTGCAAGGGAATCTCCACGGCGGCAGTGGGTACAGCTTTGAGGTGGGCGCTTTTCATGTCACATAAATCCTTCGGCTCTTATATTTATATGATTTATTGTCCTGTACGCCTGAATCCAGCCTCTCGGTACCGGGGCGCGCAATCACATACTGCTTCAAGTGTAATACTTGGTTACTTCGTAGGGTGTCGCTCAATGCATAGGCACCGGGCATTTGTAAAAGAATAATCTGTTCTCATGGTCGCTCCTATATATTGTAGCTTTACTTTCCGTGTTTGGCATGAAAACACAATATGTTGTGTTTTGGTGTGTGAAGATTAGGGCTGCTCGCTACCGCTGTCAAGCCTGCTTATGGAGTATAAGATAAATCTAATAATTAATAAAAACAGTAACTTATGATTGGCTTTTGGCTTCAAGATCATGATAAGTCACGGAAAAAAAAGGAAATTCAAGAAAACACAATATATTGTGTTTTTGCTGAATTTATTCACAACAGTTAGTGGTATCGCCGGAGTGTCGCGGAGTATCCACCTGCGCCTGCACCCTGTATGGGCAGGCTCAGGTGGTCTTACTGAAGTGTTGAGCCGAGGATTATTTAGTTGCGTCCTCGGGTTTAGCTGTAGCAGGCTGCTGTGGAGCGGCGGGTAAATAGGGAGTGCCATAGTAGGGGTAGTAGCCGTAGGGTGCATAACCATACCCATGTCCATATGGCGGGTAACCACCATAATACGGATAGCCACCGTAGTACGGATAGCCGCCCCACGGTCCCCCGGACCACGGGCCACCCCAGCCGTCCCATGGACCCCATCCCCAAAATGCGTTTGCAGATAATGGTGCCATAGCCGCAGAGGTGGCTATGAGTGCAGCAGTAAGAACTCGACTTATCTTAATCATGTCATCCCTCCGATTAGGTCGTCTGAAAAGGAATTGTCGCAACGTTAGAATAATAGCTTTAGTCTTAGGTGGTTTTGATAGAGATCATATAGTTAGTAGTAAATAATAAATTAATATACATGTAATTAATATTTATCAGGATGACCCAAGGTGAGCAAGATAAAAACAACCCTGGTGCTGGGCGTTGGCAATAACCTGCTAACGGATGAGGGGGTGGGCATTCATGTCATCAATCGGTTACAGGAACAGTTTCCGCACAAAGAGTCTGTCACCTTTGTCGACGGCGGCACATTGAGTTTCTCACTGGCCGGATTGTTGGCTGAGCATGATCAGTTGATTGTGGTGGATGCCGCCAGGACAGGCGGCAGCCCTGGCAGTGTGGTCTGCTATGAGGGCAGTGATATGGATCGCTACCTGACGGGCAATCGGCAAAGTGTGCATGAGGTGAGTCTTACTGACTTGTTGGATATTGCCCGTCTCTCTGATCATTACCCGGAAAAACGGGCGCTGGTGGGGATTGAGCCGGGAAGCCTGGACTGGGGGGAAAAGCCTTCGGACCCGGTTGCCAAGGCGATACCATCAGCAGTGCGCATGGTGGTCGACTTGATTGACCGTTGGGGAGTCGATGGCGATTGATCGGACCAGTCTCCCGTCTGTTCCTCATACTTCTCAGCGCACTTCTGTGCGAACAGCTATGTATACTAAGTTGCTGTTATTACGCATTAAAGAATAATTTTAAAGAAAGCAAAAGGTAACGTGATCTGGGTCATCATAGATTTTTCTCAATCGGGATAGTCTTGAGACAAAGGATAAATAAGTATATGAGCGTATTCGATCAAACGGATTCTGAATCGATCCCAAGTCCAGAGATGCCTTACATGACGCACATGACACACAATACCCTGCCATTGTTGAATGAGGTACGGCATGCGTTGAAACGGCTGGTACGGACCGGTGAATCCACTATTATTGACCTGCGCGCCATCCCGTTTGGACCGGGTGATGAGGAGCATCTGCTTGACCTGTTGGGTCAGGGTGAGGTGATGGCGACCTTGGACGCCTTGGGTAAAACGACTGTCAAGGAGTCCCGCTTCAGTGGCGTCTGGATAGTGGATCATTACAATAGCGAAGCTGAGCGCATCGCGTTTCAGATCGAAGTGATTGAAATCCCGGAACTCTTGCGCGCCCAGGCAGATGACATGTATGAAAGCCTTGAAAAACTGGATACAGTGCTGGATGTCGAGATGCACAGACCGGAGTGAGAGGCAGGTGTAGAACGCATAGCAGGTGATCGCGGTGGACGATATTCGATCGTGATGAAAAGAAAAACAGAGACTCAACAGAAATCGGTATTTAGATAAGGGAGGTAACATGGCTGAAAAAAGCACCCTGGGTGACAGCCTGAGGCGTCACGGGGTTTCAAGACGCGGTTTTCTGAAGTTTTGTACTGCAACCGCCTCACTCATGGCGTTGCCGCCAACCATGGTCCCCGCCATTGCGGCGGCCCTGGAAAAGGCGAAACGCCCGTCGGTCATCTGGCTCTCTTTCCAGGAGTGCACCGGCTGCACGGAATCACTGACCCGCAGTCACTCCCCATCAGTTGAGAGTCTGATATTCGATCATATCTCCCTGGACTATCACCACACCCTGCAGGCGGCGGCCGGTGAGGCGGCTGAGGCGGCCCGGGAAGCGGCCATGCATGAGAACAAGGGGAAGTACATCCTGGTGGTGGATGGTTCTATTCCTTTGGGCGATCCGGGATACTCCACTATCGCCGGTATCAGCAATCTGCAGATGCTGGAAGAGACCGCAAAGGATGCGGCGGCCATTGTCGCCGTGGGTACCTGCGCGGCCTTTGGCGGTTTGCCACAGGCCAATCCCAATCCCACCGGTGCGGTGTCTGTTTCGGATATCATCACGGACAAACCGATTATCAACGTCTCCGGATGCCCGCCGATTCCTACCGTGATCACCGGCGTGTTGGCGCATTTTCTCACCTTTGGCAGCATCCCTGAACTGGATCAGTACAACCGTCCCAAGGTGTTCTATGGCCAGAGCATCCATGATCGCTGCTATCGCCGTCCCTTCTATGACAAAGGCCTGTTTGCCGAGACCTTTGATGACGAAGGGGCAAAGGCCGGGTGGTGTCTCTACAAACTTGGCTGTAAAGGCCCGATGACCTATAACGCCTGCGCTACCACCAAGTGGAATCAGGGAACCAGTTGGCCGGTTGAGTCCGGGCACGGTTGCCTGGGCTGTTCCGAGCCCCGCTTCTGGGATGCGGGCGGTTTCTACAATGCGCTCTCGGTCCCGATCAGCGACAATTCACAGACAGTGGCATTTGCCGCCGCCGCCGGCTTGGCACTGGGTGCCGCTGCCGCGGGCCTCAACTACAAGAAAAAGGATGAGGCACGGAAGGCGCACGGTACCGTCACGATTGACGATCTGGAGAAATCATCATGAATGAATCGATGGACTTTCTCATCTGGACAAAGGGCACGGCATTCGATATCGCCGTTACCATTTTCGTCATCGGCGTTATCCTGAGGTTGTTTGAGATTATCTCCCTGGGTCGCAAGCAGAGCCTGGCCGAAGCGAAGGGCACTGAATTTGGCCCTGGGATGAAAACAATCTTCTCAAGATCCGTTCCGGATCTGGGTACGTTCAGAAGACAGCCACTTACCGTGGTGACCGGCTACATGTTCCACATCGGCCTGTTTGTCAGCCTGTTTCTGTTTGTACCCCACATTGAACTGTTTCGGGCCACCTTTGGCTTCGGTTGGCCTGGCCTGCCGACGCCGGTCGTGGATGCGGCTGCCGTGCTTGCCATTGTCGGTCTGCTGGCCGGTCTTTGGCACCGCATCATGAACCCGGTGATGCAGAAGATCACCACCTGGGAGGACTGGCTGGTCTGGGCACTGACGTTCCTGCCAATCATTACCGGCTATCTGGCGTATCACCGCATGGTAAATCCATACCCGGTGATTCTTGGTCTGCATATCCTGAGTGTAGAGGCGCTGATGATAGCCTTCCCGTTCACCAAGCTGATGCACACGTTCACTGTTTTCCTTTCGCGCTGGTACAACGGTGCGATGAGCGGCCGTCGGGGGGTTGAATCATGAGTGAAGCCACACTTGAACGGGGTATCAACGCCCTGAAGGAACAGATCGATGCACCCGTTGCCGCCTTCTTTTCCAGTTGTGTCAGTTGCGGCATGTGTGCCGAGGCGTGCCTTTTCTATACCGAAACCGGAGATCCGAAATACACGCCGATCTACAAGCTGGAGCCACTACGCAGGGTCTGGGAATCCGAGTACACCCTGATCGGCAAGGTAAAAAAGGCCTTGGGTCTGCACAAACCTGTGACCGATGAGATGCTGGAGGAGTGGCAGGAACTGCTCTATGACAGCTGCACCATGTGCGCCCGCTGCTCCATGATCTGTCCGGTCGGCAATGATATCGCCTACATGATACGCAAAACCCGCGAAGGCATGGTGGCCTCGGGTAATGCGCCGGAAGGGGTCAAGGGCGCATCGATCCGGGCAGTTACTATCGGTAGTCCCATGGGGGTCAAGCTCAGCGCCCTGGAGGCGCAGATCAAGCATATCGAGGCGGACAGTGGCCTGAAGATTCCCATGGATGTGGAGGGTGCCGATTACCTGGCGTTGCTCTCCTCCATGGAGATCATGAACTTTCCCGAGTACCTGGAAGGGCTGGCGAAAATCTTCAAGCAGGCCGGTGTCAGCTGGACGCTCTGTTCCACGGCGTTTGAGGCCACCAACTCCGGCATCCAAATCGGTTCCAGCGATATTGCCCGCACCCTGGTGCAGCGCATTGTCGATGGCGCGGAGCGGCTGAAAGTGAAAAATGTCATCAGCCCGGAGTGTGGTCACGCCTACACCGCCATTCGCTGGGAAGGCCCCAATCTGATCGGGCGGCCATTCCCGTTCCGGGTGGTGCATATCCTGGAACTGCTGGACGAGTTGCGAGCGGCGGGACGGATCAAGACCAAGGGTCTTGAGACGGAGCGCCATACCTTCCATGATCCCTGTTCCCTGGTTAGAAAGGGTGGCGTGATTGATGAGCCACGGCGCCTGATGGATATGGTAACCAGCAATTTTGTCGATATGAAAGACCGCGGCACGCTGGCCTGGTGCTGTGGCGGTGGTGGTGGCGTCTCCAGTAATGAAGACGCGGATGAACTGCGCATCAAGGCATTCAAGAAAAAGCGGGATCAGATCGCGGAGACAGGTGCCGATGTACTGGTAACCGCCTGTGCCAACTGCCGGCTGGTCATTGAGGAGGGACTCGAGGAGTACAATATCGAGATGCCGATTGTCGGCCTTTCCGAGATGATTGCCGATCACCTGGTAGTGGATGAGACGCCACCAGAAACGAAAAAATAATGCGGGACCTTCCGCTCCCAGTGAGCGGAAGGCCGATCATAAAGATTGCAGCAGCGCCATGAGCGCGAAGCTCCGTCCAGTCAATCGGGACGGCTAAGGGAGAACAGAGATATGAGCGAACGCATTGTCGTTGACCCGATCACACGTATTGAGGGTCACCTGCGTATTGAAGCGCAGATGGATGGCAACAATATCGGCCAGGCCTACTCATCCGGCACCATGGTGCGCGGCATTGAAACCATTTTGAAGGGGCGTGATCCACGCGATGCCTGGGCCTATGTGCAGCGCATCTGCGGTGTCTGCACGCTGGTGCATGGTATGGCCTCCATACGCGCGGTGGAGGATGCGCTGAATTATGAGATTCCCAAAAATGCCCAGCTGATCAGAAATCTGATGATCGGTGCACAGTATATTCATGATCACGTGATGCACTTCTATCATCTGCACGCCCTGGACTGGGTGGATGTGGTCTCGGCCCTGAGTGCCGATCCCAAGGCGACCTCCGAACTGGCTCAGTCCCTCAGCAACTGGCCAAAGTCCTCGCCGGGTTACTTCTCGGACATGAAGAAGAAGCTAAAGGGCTTTGTCGATGGCGGCCAGCTGGGCATCTTTTCCAAGGCCTACTGGGGCCATCCGGCCTATAAGCTGCCGCCTGAAGCCAACCTGATGGCGGTCTCGCACTATCTGGAAGCGCTTACCTGGCAGCGGGATGTGGCCAAGTTGCATACTATTTTTGGCGGCAAGAATCCGCACCCCAACTTCCTGGTCGGCGGCGTTGCGTCGCCGATCGATCTCAATTCCGATTCTGCCATCAATGCCAAGAAGCTCTCACAGGTGCAGGACATCATTACCCAGATGCGTGCATTTGTTGATCAGGTGTATCTGCCCGACACGCTGGCCGTGGCTTCTTTCTACAAGGACTGGTTCAAGCGGGGCGAGGGTCTGGGCAATTTCATGTGCTATGGCGATCTGCCTTCCACCAGCATGAGTGATCCGTCCGGCTTCCTGTTCCCGGCTGGGGTGATTCTGAATCGTGATCTGAGCACCATTCACGAGGTCGATGTCCATGACGCCTCGCAGATCCAGGAGTACGTCAAACACTCCTGGTACGATTATGACGAAGGCAAGGAGAAGGGCCTGCATCCCTATGATGGCGAGACAAACCTGAATTACACCGGGCCCAAACCACCCTATAAGCATCTGGATGTAGAGCAGGCCTACTCCTGGTTGAAATCACCACGCTGGAAGAACAACTCCATGGAAGTGGGGCCGCTGGCCAGGGTATTGTTGCTCTATGCCAAGGGACATGAGCCGACCAAAGAGCTGGCCGCCTTTGCCTTGAAGACGTTGGATGTACCGATCGAGGCGCTCTTCTCAACCCTGGGTAGAACCGCTGCCCGTACCCTGGAGTCGAAGATTCTGGCTGATGGCATGCAGGGCTGGTATAACGATCTGGTTGCCAACATCAAGACTGGGGACAGCAAGACTTTCAATGACAAACTGTGGGATCCATCCTCCTGGCCAAGTGAGTGCCAGGGTGCGGGTTACATGGAGGCTCCGCGCGGTGCGTTGGGTCACTGGATTGTGATCAAGGATACCAAGATCAAAAACTATCAGGCGGTAGTGCCATCCACCTGGAATGCCGGCCCGAGAGACAATGAAGGCAAGGCGGGTGCCTATGAAGCGGCACTGCAGGACAATCACCAGTTGCATGACCCGAAGCAACCGCTCGAGATTCTACGCACTATCCACAGTTTTGACCCCTGTATTGCCTGTGCGGTACATCTGTCAGATGAAGATGGCGAAGAGATGGTACAGGTAAAGGTTACCTGACGTCTCAGGGAGTCGGCTGGTCTCCTCTCCCGGGACGGGGGAGGGACCATGTCGGCTGTCCGTTCATCTCCTTCCTAGTTTAGAACAGAACCTAAAAGCAATTTCATGAAACAGTCCAGCAGTATCGCCATCCAGCGCGATGGCATAGAGTCGCCGGTGTCGCCAGAATCCCGGAGCAGTGGCTATCACAGCCAAAAGGCCGATATCTTTATCCGGGCCATTATCTGGGGATTCGTCGGCAGTATCTTCGGCGGGCTTTATATTGGCTTTGTCAGCATGTTAACGCCGCTTATTGCCAGTGACCTGGCAATCATTCCGGCAGCGGCGTTTGCCGGTGCGGTGGGCGCGGCATTCTACGGCTCCTTCCAGGTGGCGATCATTGGTACGCTCGCCGGTTCCGCTTCCGGCATTGCCTACCTGATTCTCGCGGAGAATCTGCAACTCAACGAAATGGCAGCGGTTTCCCTGATGGCGGGCGTTGTTGCCGGCTTCATCTATGGAAATACCCACCGTGAGGTGAGTGGAGCGTTGATGAAGGCGCTGACCGGACTGGTTGCAGGTACGCTTGCCGGCATCGTGCTCTGGGCATTTGTCCAGGCTGGCGCTGCTTTTAATAGTTACTTTACCGCTGCCGTACTGGTGCCGGTTACCGGAACTTTCTACATCTATGGGGTATTTAAGATAATCAGCAGGCTGGATTGCCGATTGCCTCTGTCAATGGTTGGTTCCCTTGTGGCGGCTGCGCTCTCCGTGGTGGTGGCGGGTAGCGTTTGGTCCGTGCATGAGGCGATGCTGGCAAGCTACGAACTGACGGAGTCGTCGATTCACCACGTTGGTTTCAAGCAGATTATGGGGGCGATCCTGGGTGGCACGACGGGTGGGCTTATTGCTGGCGGACTATATGCCTGGGTGGGTCTGAAGTGGCTTGACCGTCGATAGGTTCTGCGGACAGATGATAGCTGTTCTTTCTGACGAGAGAACAGTGGGTTAGGGTGGTGCTATCGGTTTATAAAGAAACTTTCGATACTTACTTCTACTGATTATCTTTATTCAGTAACCGGGCGATCTCTTCTTCACCGAGAGGGGCGGGCTGTTTTACGCGCAGACTCTCTATCCACTCCTGGGAAAAATCACGCTGCAGGTAGCTGTTTAATAGCGCCGTTCCAGCCATTGAAACAAATGCTCCGAGGGAAGCAAGTGCCATATCCTTATGGCTGTCCCATACATCACCCTGAGTGCCGAGGTAAGCCATACCCAGCGTACCACCGAAAAGCTCGGCGGCTCCCCACTCGAACAGTTCAAACATCATGGAACTGGACATGGTCAGATCCAGTGGCAGGAAGTAGCCCCAGAAACCGCGAACGCTGGCCACCCGAAGAAATACCTCCCGCACCGGGTAGGCCAACAGTAAGCCATATAAAAAGTGGACCACCCGATCGAAGTTGTTGCGTTCCCACCCCATCAGCTGATTGAACGATTGCCCTGCCATGCTCTGAAACCAAGCTTCGTAAGGTACCTCGGCGTAGGTATAGTGCGCCCCCACTTCGTGCAGACAGAAAAACAGAAATATCAGCGTATAGGAGATGCGGGACAGGGGCAGGTGTTTATAAGATCCGACAAGCAGACCTATAAACAGCAGAACCAGTATATTCTCAAGTAACCAATCGTTGCGGTAGAGTGGATCAATGGCCAGCCAGAGCCACCAAACCAGAAAGAGGCAGAGCAGGATTAATGTGAAACGGCGGTGTGAATTGCTATTGAACGCGATCATTGAATTAGCCAGTTAGTCTGCCCAGTGTTTGGGCATCCCTAAAAGTTTTCTAGCTCCAAGGCCACACATTACGAGTGATAAACGACTGTTAGCTTCTTACCTTCAGAGTACATGGCACCCGTCTGTGTCACTTCTGATCTCTTTCCGCTCCGGTGTCAGCTTGCCATTGCCGCGAAAGGCTTGGTCATCGGCCGACCGATGCTCTTGCATCGGGCGACCCAGCGCCTGGGCATTAATACCAAGGTTCTTCGCAGTCTCGGCCCTGCTGTAGCTCTGGTCAAGGACTAGGCTGACCGCGTCCAACTTGAATTTTTTTCGAATACCTTTTTCGTGTTGTCATTGTCTTTACCTCAGTTAAGTGAATTATGCTTAACTGGGTTGTATAAATCTATTAGGTCACCTCAGTCTACAATGACAAGTGTCAGACGGCCTATCGACATATTTATGACTCGTATTATGGTGGTGGTGAGAGTCTCTATCAGGACGATGGCTAGTGTTGGCGGGTGTTTCTGTGCAGGGCCAGGTTTGTGATAAACGAAGGCGTAGTTTGAGGCCTGTGAAATAGCCCGACGTGAGGTATGGATGGAAATAAAAAACCCCTAACATATTGAAATGAAAGGGGTTTCTGTGTCTGGTGCCGAGGAGAGGACTTGAACCTCCACGGGGTTTCCCCCACTAGCACCTGAAGCTAGCGTGTCTACCAATTTCACCACCTCGGCTTTTCCGGTCTGGTCGCAGTTGATTGCGCTCACATTCCAGAGGCCGCGAACTTTACAGCGACATTTAATCCTTGTCAACGGTACAATGGCATTTCAATTAAACAAAATTCAGGGAATATCCTTTGAGCAGAAGTTCAGGTAAGAAAACAGCAAAAAATGCGGATCCGCACCATATCCGGGAGGCGAAAAAATACGCCAACCCGATACCCAGTAGAGAGTTTATTCTCCAGCACCTGGCGTCTGCCGGCGTGCCCATGGCCCAGCAGGAATTGGCCTCACAGCTCACTTTGCATAACGATGATGATCTGGAAGCGTTGCGCCGGCGACTCAATGCCATGGAGCGCGACGGCCAGGTGGTACGCAATCGCAATGGCGCACTCTGTATCGTCAACAGCAAGGATCTGATTGCCGGACGGGTCATTGGGCATCCTGATGGGTTCGGTTTTCTGCGTCCTGATGAGGGTGGTGAGGATCTGTTTGTATCGCCCCGGCAAATGCGTCAGTTGCTGCACAATGATCGGGCTGTGGTCCGGGTGGTGGGGCTGGACCGGCGTGGCCGCAAGGAGGCGGCGGTGGTCGAGGTGCTGGAGCGGGGGAATCAACTGGTGGTCGGTCGTCTCTATATGGACCAGGGCGTCGGCTTCGTCGTGCCGGATAATAAACGGCTGCATCAGGACATTGTGATTCCCGAGGATAATTTTAATGATGCCGGCCATGGTCAGATGGTGGTGGCCGAGATTGTTCAGCAGCCAACCAAGCGCACCCAGCCCATCGGCAGAATCAAGGATGTACTCGGGGAGCATATGGCCCCCGGCATGGAAACCGATGTGGCGATCCGAACCCATCAATTGCCGCTCGAGTGGCCGGATGAGGTGCAGCAGGAGATCGCCCATCTGGGGCGTGAAGTCGATGAAGGCGCCAAGCAGGGCCGGGTCGATTTGCGCCATCTGCCATTGGTCACCATCGATGGCGCGGATGCCCGGGATTTTGATGATGCGGTCTACTGTGAAGCCAAACCCAAGGGCTGGCGTCTGCTGGTCTGCATTGCCGATGTTTCCAGCTATGTGAAACCCGGTAGCGCCTTGGATCGGGAGGCAAAGTTACGGGGCAACTCGGTTTATTTCCCCGACCGGGTGATACCGATGCTCCCCGAGGTGCTCTCCAATGGGCTCTGCTCGCTCAATCCGGCGGTCGATCGCCTCTGCATGACCTGTGAGCTCTATGTCAACAAGGAGGGGGTGGTGACCCGGTCACGCTTCTTTGAGGCGGTCATGCGCTCCCAGGCGCGCCTGACTTATGACCAGGTGGCGGAGATGCTGATCGAGGGTGACCCTGAACTTTGCACCACCCATGCCGAGTTACTTCCTCATCTGCACCAGCTGTATGCGCTTTTCCAGGTGCTGCGGGTGGCGCGGAGTGAGCTGGGGGCAATCGATTTCGATACCACCGAAACCCGTATCCTGTTCAATCAGGAGCACAAGGTGGAGCGGATCGTACCAGTGGTGCGCAACGATGCCCACCGCTTGATCGAAGAGTGCATGCTGGCGGCCAATGTGGCGGCGGCGCGTTTCCTGCTGCGCAAGAAACTGCCGGCGCTGTATCGTAATCATGACGGGCCGCAAGCAGAGAAATTACTGGATCTGAAGGAGTTTCTCGGCGAGCTGGGTCTCAGGTTGCCCGGCGGCGAGAAGCCGCAGACCCGTGACTATGCGGAGCTGCTCGACCAGGTGCGTGACCGTCCCGATTCCCACCTGATCCAGACCGTGCTGCTGCGCTCGCTGTCGCAGGCGGTCTACAGCGCGGAAAATCAGGGTCATTTCGGACTCTCCTTTGCCGCCTATACCCACTTTACCTCGCCCATTCGTCGCTATCCGGATCTGATTGTCCATCGCGCCATTCGGCATCTGCTGAAGGGCGGAACGCTGGAGGATTTCGACTACTCCCAGACCGAGCTGCAGGGGCTGGGCGAACACTGTTCAGCCACCGAGCGCCGCGCCGATGAAGCGACCCGGGATGTCACCTCCTGGCTCAAGTGCGAGTACATGATGGACAAGATCGGTGAAGAGTTCGTCGGCATCATTACCTCGGTCACCTCGTTCGGTATCTTTGTCGAACTGGACGAGATCTATGTCGATGGTCTGGTGCACATCACCGCACTGGATAATGACTATTATCATTTTGACCCGGTGGGCCACCGGTTGACCGGCGAGCGATCCGGCATGGTCTACCGCCTGGGTGATCAAGTGAAGATACAGGTGGCGGCCGTGAACCTGGATGATCGGAAGATCGACTTTATCCTGGTGGAGGCGGTGGGTGCCAAGGCAAAGTCCAGGCGCAGGAAAAAGCCGGCTTCTGAACCGGCAGGTGAAACCACGCCTCGGGACAGTGCCGGGAAAAAACGGAAGAAGCCGGCCAGCAGCCGTGCTGCGGCATCGGCTGTGAAGGATAAAAAGCCTGTCAGCCGGAAACAGGGTGACAAGCCGACCGGGCGGAAGCGGCGCGGCCCGGGAAAGCGTGGAAAATCCAAGGCCGAATAGATGGCATATATCAGGCTGCTGCGTGTTAGATGTCGTCATCTTTTTTCCGGTTTTATGTGGTGTTTGTAGAGGTTGTAAATGAGTGAGAGTCAGCTGGTTGCCGGGTTGCACAGTGTCAGAACGGCGCTGAAGCACGGCGCTGGATCACTGTTGGAGATCTGGGTCGAGGGGGCGCGCAAGCAGGACAGGCGTATGCGCGAAGTGATCGGCCTGGCTCGGGAATCCACTGTTCCGGTCACCTACGTGAGCCGTGAGCAGTTGGACGAAATGACTGAGGGATCAAATCACCAGGGGGTTGCGGCGCGTACCCGGGTTCCCTCATCTCTGGATGAAAAAGCCCTGGAAGAACTGCTTGCCGGGCTGGATGTTCCGCCTTTTCTGTTGATCCTGGATGGCGTTCAGGATCCGCACAATCTGGGTGCCTGTCTGCGCAGTGCGGATGCAACAGGGATACATGCGGTGATTGCTCCCAAGGACCGTTCGGTGGGATTGACCCCGACGGCCTGCAAGGTAGCCAGTGGAGCCGCTGAAACCGTCCCTTTTATTCAGGTAACCAATCTGGCACGGACGTTGAAAGGGTTGCAGTCCGAGCACGGGGTGTGGCTGGTGGGCACGGCCGGGGAAGCCGAGACTCCGCTCTATGACGCCGATCTGAAGGGACCGCTCGGTATTGTGATGGGTGGCGAGGAGAAAGGCATGCGCCGACTGACCCGGGAATCCTGTGATCTGTTGGTGAAACTGCCCATGGCCGGAGCTGTTGAAAGCCTGAATGTAGCCGTGGCCGCGGGCATCTGTCTGTTTGAGTCGGTCAGGCAGAGGGGAATGACCAGTTAGGTGGCCGGTGGTGCTCGCCCTTATTGCATGTCTTGGGGTGGCGATGTAGAATCCGCGGTTTCCTGGCGTGGAGGTGCCTCCGCGCTTTACTCCTTGCCTCACCATAATAAATGGGAGGCTCTATTATCCGAAAGGGGAAATAATGAGACACTACGAAGTTGTGTTTATGGTCCATCCGGACCAGAGTGACCAGGTTTCCGGCATGATTGAGCGCTATCGCTCACTGATCGAGACAGATGGTGGCCGTATTCACCGTCTAGAGGACTGGGGACGCCGTCAGCTCGCCTATCCAATTCAAAAGTTGCACAAGGCCCATTACGTACTCATGAATATTGAGTGCAGCGCGGCGGTTCTCGAGGAGCTTGAGAGCGTGTTCCGCTACAACGACGCCATCCTGCGTAACATGGTCATCAAGTGCGACTCTGCCATTACAGAGGCTTCACCGCTGGTGAAATCCCAGGATGATCGTGATGACTCCTCCAGATCCTCTTCCGACGACGCTTCTGATGATGAAGATGGCGACGAAGATGACGATGATAATGAGGCCGCATCGGCCTGATCAGGCCATGGTTCGTGGAATTATCTGGTCGTCCAGATGAGATATGACCAGTTTAAATGAATTGAATAGAGAGATTGATATGTCACGTTTTTTCCGTCGCAGAAGATACTGCCGTTTTACCGCTGAAGGGATCACCGAGATTGATTACAAAGATCTCAACCTGCTTAAGGCCTACGTCAGCGAAACCGGCAAGATTGTGCCAAGCCGCATCACCGGTACCAAAGCCAAATATCAGCGTCAGTTGGCCACAGCCATTAAACGCGCGCGTTACCTGGCGCTGCTGCCGTACACCGACAGCCACTGAGGCTGTCTTTTACCCGCGTTCATTGTTTTGTTGAATGATCGCGGACACTGTTTGAAATTGCCGGGTTGGAGTAAATGCGGGTTTTAGCATCCTTTGTGATGCGGGGTGTTCCACAGGCGGTGATGTTGACCATCCTGTTGGCGGCCCTGTCACTGCTCATTCCGCCGGCAAGTATACTCAGCACTTCCGTCGTGGCCCTGGTCACTCTGCGGAAGGGAACTGTACCCGGAGCCCTTATTTTGGGGCTTGCCACCGCCATCAGTGGCGGGATCGCGCTGCTGGCATTGGGCGGGGTCAATCTGGCCATCGGATTTCTGATCCTGATGTGGTTGCCAGTCTGGTTGCTGGCCGTGCTGCTCAGGTCCAGCCGGTCCTTGGCCCTGGCGATTGTGGGTGCAATGGTTCTCGGTTTTGTGATGCTCGGTGGACAGTTTATCCAGTCTGCCGATCCCGTGGCTGATTGGACAGCGCTACTGGGTCCCTTTGTGGAGTCACTGGTCGATGCACAACTGGTAGAGGGCAGCCAGCAGGCGACACTGGTCGCGCTGATGGCAAGCTGGATGCCGGGTATTGTCGCCGCAGGCTTTTTTCTGCAGTTGACAGTGTCCCTGCTTCTGGCGCGCTGGTGGCAGGCGCTGCTGTATAACCCGGGTGGTTTCCGCACCGAGTTTCATCAGCTGAGATTGCCCAAGGTGCTATCAATAGCCCTGTTGTTGGCGGTGCTGCCGATGTTGATGCAGAGCGGAACCGAAGTGACAGTGGCGGAGTATGCCCTCATCCTGTTGGTGGTGGCATGGTTTATCCAGGGACTGGCGCTGGCACACGGGATTGTCGGGAAGCTGGGTTCAAGCAGTGGCTGGTTAATTGGCATATATCTGCTGCTGTTATTTGCCTTGCCGCATACGGTTATCGTACTGGCAATGGTTGGAATAGCAGACGCATGGTTTGATTTCAGGGCACGCCTGGGACCCCGTGGTCCAGGACAGGCGAGCTGAAGATTTAATACCTGTTACAGGGGAAATAACGATGGAAGTTATTCTGTTAGAGAAAGTAGATAACCTGGGTGGTCTGGGTGATAAGGTCAACGTGAAGTCCGGTTACGGTCGCAACTTCCTGATTCCTACCGGAAAGGCCATAACTGCAACCAAGAGCAACGTGGCCGAGTTCGAGGCGCGTCGGGCTGAGCTGGAGAAGCAGGCGGCAGAAGCGCTGTCCGCTGCCGAGGCACGCAAGACGAAGCTGGAAACCCTGACCATCACCATCGAGCGTAAAGCGGGTGATGAAGGTCGTCTGTTTGGTTCAGTCGGCACTGCGGATATCGCGGAGGCAACGGTGGCAGCCGGTGGTGAACTGGAGAAACGGGAAGTTCGACTTCCGGATGGTCCGTTCCATGCGACCGGTGAATTCGACGTGCAGGTTCACCTGCACACCGATGTGGATGCCACGCTCAAGATCGTGATCAAGCCCGAAGTCGCCTGATCAGGCGTCAAGGGTGACAGAATAACGCCGGGACCGATGCTGTCGGTCCCGGCGTTTTTTTGTTCTGGGATGGCCGGGAGCGGTGTTGCCAGGCATTTGTCCGTTGCAGGCTAAAAAAGTTGCTGAGGAATTCCAGCCAGCCACGTTTTGCCGTATCCTTTGGCTCTATATCGAAGCCAGACCATCAGAGACGCATGCAAAATTCCGTTTTTCCATCCGACATGCCCGATGAGAGCGGCATGACCGACCAGTTGCGGATTCCGCCGCACTCGATTCAGGCGGAGCAGTCCGTGCTGGGCGGTCTGATGCTGGATAATCAGTCCTGGGACAACGTGGCCGACCGGGTTTCCGAAGGCGATTTCTATCGTCGTGAACATCAACTGATCTTCCGTGCTATCGAAGTGTTGGCCGACCAGCAGCGGCCCTTTGATGTCATCACCCTCTCTGAAGAACTGGGTCGCCACGGCCACTTGGAGAACGCAGGTGGCCTTGCCTACCTTGGTGGCCTGGCCAAGGATACTCCCAGTGCCGCCAATATCCGCGCCTATGCCGATATTGTGCGTGAGCGTTCGGTGATGCGACAGCTGATCCATGTCGGTAACGAGATTGCCGACAGTGGGTTTCATCCAGAGGGGCGCGACAGTTCCGAATTGCTGGATGCCGCCGAAAGCAAGGTCTTTGAGATCGCCGAAAAGGGTGCCAAGGGCAAGGGTGGATTTGAGGGTATCAAGTCGCTGCTGACCAAGGCGGTGGACAAGATCGAAACCCTGTTTGCCCAGGATCAGCCGATTACTGGCCTGAGTACCGGCTTTGCCGATCTCGACAAGATGACCTCTGGACTGCAGCCGGCGGATCTGGTGATCGTGGCCGGTCGCCCCTCCATGGGCAAGACTACCTTCGCCATGAATGTGGCGGAGAACGTCGCCTTGCTGAGTGGCAAACCGGTAGCCGTCTTCAGTATGGAGATGCCGGGCGAGTCGTTGGCGATGCGCATGATGTCCTCCCTGGGACGCATTAACCAGACCCGGGTGCGCACCGGCAAGCTGGAAGATGATGAATGGCCCCGGCTCACCTCGGCCGTGAGCATGCTGGCCGAGACCAAGTTCTATATCGACGACACGCCGGCCCTCAGCCCGCTGGAGGTGCGTGCCCGCGCCCGACGCCTGATGCGTGAACATGGGGAGCTGGGCCTGATCATGCTGGATTATCTGCAGCTCATGCAGGTGCCCGGGATGGGGGACAACCGCACCAACGAGATCTCCACCATCTCCCGCTCGCTGAAGGCGCTGGCCAAGGAGTTGAATGTCCCGGTGATCGCACTTTCCCAGCTCAATCGGAGTCTGGAGCAACGCACCAACAAACGGCCCATTATGTCGGATCTGCGCGAGTCGGGCGCCATCGAGCAGGATGCGGACCTGGTCGTCTTTATCTACCGCGATGAGGTCTATCATGAAGATAGTCCGGACAAAGGAATCGCGGAGATCATTATCGGCAAACAGCGAAACGGACCCATCGGCAGTGTCCGGCTGACTTTTCTGGGCGAGTACACCAAGTTTGAAAACTACGCCCATGATGTCTATGGTGATTCCGGATACTGATGGGCCCCACTGCACGCATCGATCTCGCCGCGCTCAGGCATAATCTGCAAAAAGCCCGCGACTTTGTTCCGGGAGGCCGCGTCTATGCAGTCATCAAGGCCAATGCCTACGGGCACGGAATGTTGCGGGTGGCGCCGTATCTTGCCGGCGCGGATGCCCTGGCGGTCGCCCGGGTCGAGGAGGCGGTAAAACTCCGTCAGGCCGGGGTAGATCGCCCGCTGTTGGTGCTGGAGGGGTTCTACGATGCCGCTGAACTGGAAGCGGCCGCACATTATCAGCTTGAGGTGGCGGTCCATCAGCAGGAGCAGATAGATATCCTGCGCCAGCGGCGTCTGACGCATCCAATTGTCTGCTGGCTGAAAGTCGACAGCGGCATGCACCGCCTCGGATTCCAGCCGGCAGCGGTAGAGGGCGCCTGGCAAGCGCTTCAAAGTGATCCCTCTGTTGCCGCGGGGGTGCGCCTGATGACCCATCTCTCCTCGGCCGATGATCTCAATGACCCGACTACGTCGGCGCAGCTGGCGACCTTCAGGCCTTTTGTGGAGCGGTTTCGCACTCCGTGTTCAATCGCAAACTCGGCCGGCATTATCGGCTGGCCGGCGGCAAAATCAGACTGGATCAGACCCGGCATCATGCTCTATGGCGCGTCCCCCATGCTGGGGCAGACCGGTGAGCAGATCGGCCTGAAGCCGGTGATGTCGCTGCAGAGCCGGCTGATCGCAATCAACCATTTTGCCAAGGGAAGTCCCATCGGTTACAGCGGTAACTGGGTCTGCCCGGAAGATATGCCGGTCGGTGTGGTTGCCGCGGGCTATGGCGACGGCTATCCGCGGCATGCCCCATCCGGCACCCCGGTACTTCTCAATGGCAGTCGGGTGCCGCTGATCGGGCGGGTGTCGATGGATATGCTGACTGTTGATCTGCGCAGCCAGCCGGCTGCCAGGCTCGGCGATCCGGTGACCCTCTGGGGTGAGGGGCTGCCGGCGGAGGTGGTTGCCCATCAGGCCGGGACCATCGCCTATGAACTGTTCTGTGGCGTGACCCAACGGGTGCTGTTTGAAGAGATCAATGGATAGGGGTAACGCATGGCGGGCGTGAGCGGCAAGAAAGCTGGGAAATCCATCTATATCTGCACTGACTGCGGCGGCCAGTTTCAGAAATGGGCCGGACAGTGCGCCGATTGTAAGGGCTGGAATACCCTGCAGGAATCGATTGCTCCTGCCGCTTCCCCGGCCGGCTCGCGTTTTGCCGGCTACGCGGGCGACGCCAACCAGAATCAGATCCGCAATCTCGCTGATGTCTCACCGGAGCAACGCAGCGGTGAGCCCACCGGTCTGGCTGAACTGGATCGGGTCCTCGGAGGCGGCCTTGTGGGTGGTTCGGTAGTCCTGATCGGGGGTGACCCGGGGATCGGGAAGTCAACTCTGCTGATCCAGACCATGGCCCAGTTGTCGGCCCGGCTCAAGACACTCTACATCAGTGGTGAAGAATCTCCGGAACAGATCAGTTTAAGAGCCATGCGGCTTAGTTTGAACAGTGACGGATTACGGCTGCTGGCCGAGACCGGTGTCGAGCGAATTATTGCTCTGGCCCGGCAAGAAAGTCCGGCTGTCATGGTAGTGGATTCGATCCAGACTCTGTATACCGAGCAGCTGCAATCCGCCCCCGGATCCGTGGCCCAGGTCAGGGAGTCGGCCGCCCAGTTGGTGCGATTTGCCAAACAGACCGGCACTACCGTGTTTCTGGTCGGCCATGTAACAAAGGAGGGAGCACTGGCCGGTCCCCGGGTGCTTGAGCATATGGTGGATACCGTGCTCTATTTCGAGGGCGAGTCAGGCAGCCAGTTTCGTCTCATCCGTACCATCAAAAACCGCTTTGGTGCGGTCAATGAGCTGGGTGTTTTTGCCATGACGGATCGGGGGCTGCGCGAGGTGAATAACCCTTCCGCCATCTTTCTTTCCCGCCATGGAGAGGCGGTCCCGGGCAGTGTGATCCTGGTGACGCGGGAGGGCAGTCGGCCACTGCTGGTGGAAGTACAGGCCCTGGTGGATGAGAGTCCGCTCGCCAATCCGCGCCGTGTCACCCTGGGCCTGGAGCAGAACCGGCTCTCCATGCTGTTGGCGGTGCTGCACCGGCATACCGGCATTGCCATGTTTGATCAGGATGTTTATGTCAACGTGGTTGGCGGAGTGCGGATTACCGAGACCGCCTCCGATCTGCCGCTGTTACTGTCCGTGCTCTCCAGTTTTCGGGACCGGGTGGTTCCCCGGGAACTGGTGGCTTTTGGTGAAGTGGGGCTGGCGGGTGAAATACGGCCCGTGCCGAATGGGCTGGAGCGGTTGCGGGAGGCCGCCAAGCACGGATTCAGTCGAGCTATCGTGCCTCGTGCCAATGCGCCAAAAAAGGCGATTGATGGGATAGAGGTGTCTGCTGTTGATCGGCTGTCGGACGTATTGGATCTGTTCTAGGCGTCTGTTGGCCAATCCCGACGCGTTTAGCCAAGCGCGGACAGTTCACGCTCCAGCGACGCGGTATCACCCAGATTCAGCTCCACCAGTCGACGCAGGTGACTAATACTCTCCATGTCGATATGCACGCAGTGCATCCCTATCTGTGCGTTCTCAAGGTGGGCGATCTGCGCCTCCATGTCTATAAAGATATCGTCACCGAGCCGGATGTTGAGCAATACTGTGTCGCCGGATTTCCCGTTAAAGCCTGTCGCGGTTTCCAGCAGTGCGCCGTTCAGGGAGATATCGATCAGTTTGCTGTGGAAATGTTTGTTGTTGTGGGAAACGGTCACCGGGGCATCGAACAGTATCCGGTGAAAATTACGACGCTCATCTTTATCTACGGTGGTCATGGCAATAATACCGGTCGCTGATTGCTGAAGGGGATGAACCTTGAGTCCATCACATAGCGGCAGATTGTACAATCTCCTCATGAAACCGCATTCTGATATTACCCATTTGGATTTCGTTGCCTTCCCGCAGGCGAACACAGCTGTTGCCGATGGATTGGTTGTTCACCTTGGGCGGGACATCGCCTTCCAGATGCGAGATGTAGTAACCGTCATTCCGGTGCGCAATCACTGCGCACTCATCACCGGTCAATCCGAGCCGGGTGAGTCCCCGTTGCAATGGAATGATTTTCCCCAGGTGTCTGCCGCTCAGAATCTGAATGGTTCCGGTAGGTAGTGTGTTTATGCAGTGAAGTAGTTGATCAAAGGCATTTTTTGACACGCCTGGTTGGCGCCCTGGCTGATTGATTGAATGCACATTGTCTTTGAGGAAGGTCGGATTCAGGCCAATGGCGTTTTCTGAAAAGAAAAGCTCATGTTTGCCAATCTGGATAATATCTCCATGAGAAAGCTGGGTTGGCGTAGTGATTGGATGATGATTGACCCAGACCTTGTGGTCGTCAATTGGGGAGATATGGCACTGCTCGTTGTTCAGCGTGATCAGTGCATGCCGCTCGGCGACCGCCAGGCTTTCAATATGAATCCCGGCATCCGCGGCTCGGCCGATGGTGGCGGTTGTTTCACTCAGATTGTGCAGTCCGATGAAACGCCCTTTAAAGCATAAGGTTAACTTGGGCATGGCAGTGATTATTGCTTTGATTGTCAGTTTTCAGAGAAAAAGCATCAAATTGGTACTACGTTTAGCGGCCGATACGAAGCGGACTGAAGTTACTAATGTGAAATAAGTCACGATAATAGCATCATGGGCACAAAAGATACCGGGGCATTCGGCCTTATTGCCGGACGGCTGTTGGCCAATGCGGGCCAGTAATCTGTTGCAATCCACCAGTGCGGCGGATCAGCGGGTGCCAGTTCTTCGTTATGTTTCCACCGGGTATTTTTGCGGCTGGATTCGCACCATTCGGACCATATTGTCCTTGATCTGCAGAATCTCTACCGGATAGCCTGCCAGCAACAGGCTGGTACCGGGTTCAGGAATTGTCTCCATATATTCGATAATCAAGCCGCTGATGGTCCGGGGGCCGTCAACCGGTAGCTCCCAATGATAGGTACGCACCAGTTCTTTAATATTGGCGCTACCGGAAACCAGAAAGCTGCCATCCTCCTGCGGTTGAACCTCCTGTACGCTATCTGCCGGGTCGGTACTGAATTCACCCACGATCTCTTCCAGCAGATCAACCAGAGTGACCAGGCCCAGCAGGTCACCGTACTCATCCACGATCATACCGATGCGCTGCTTTTTTCGTTGAAAGTTGATCAGCTGCCGATTGAGCGGGGTGCCCTCCGGGATGAAGTAGGGTGGGTCGCAGATTTCCCGAATGACGGCATGGGTCAGCTCGCCGTGGGTAAGCGCATGCATCGCCTTTCTGACATGAATGGTGCCCACGATATCATCGATGCTGCCGTCAAATACGGGCAGGCGGGTATAGGCGCTGTTTTGTAACTGTTTGATGATCTCCTCTATTGGCTCTTCCAGATCGATACCGTCCACCTCGTTCCGGGGGATCATGATGTCTTCCACTGCCAGCTTCTCCAGGTCAAGAATACTGAGCAGCATTTTTTGATGGCGCTTTGGTATCATGGCGCCGGCTTCGATGACTACCGTCCTCAGTTCCTCCTTGCTGAGAAACTGATCATCCATATCATCCGGTGAAACATTAAGTAATCGAAGGATCATATTGGCGATGCTGTTGACCACCCAGACCAGCGGGTAGAGTAGCCGTAGCAGCGGGGTATAAACAAATGCCGCCGGAAACGCCAGTTGCTCCGGTTTCAGCGCGGCGAGGGTTTTTGGTGCCACTTCGGCAAAAATGAGAATCACCAGGGTGAGCAAAAAGGCCGCCACGGCTATCGCTGCCTCGCCGCCCAGACGCAGGGCGATTACCGTTGCCAGTGATGAGGCCATGATGTTGACGAAGTTGTTCCCGAGCAGAATCAATCCGATCAGCCTGTCGGGGCGCTCCAGTAGTTTGCTTGCCCGGACGGCGCCGTGATGCCCGATCTTGGAGAGATGGCGCAGGCGGTATCGGTTAAGTGTCATGAGGGCTGTTTCTGATCCGGAAAAGAACGCCGATAACAGAATCAGAAAAATGAGTATGCCGAACAGCATACCGGTTGAGATGTCGCTCAAAGGACGCGCCTTCTGTAGTATAAAGTGAGTGTCATTTCTAAGCTGCCTGTTTTGTGATGTCAAGCCAGGTCGCTCTGAGTGTTGTGTGATCGGACATGGTATCAGCTGTCGCTATGGATATGCTTGGTGGAGGGGATATGCCAAATCAGCAGGATGATCAGAATTCCAGGGGAGTATCATTCAGCGGAACTATGCCGGTTCAATGGGAAGAGCGAGCGCTGGACGGGCCATTGAGTAGACTGGAGACGGATGAGAAAAACGCACGCCTGCTGAAGGCCATGCTGGTCTCACAGGATCTGCAGTACGAATATGGTGACGAATCCGGAGATCGGGGAGTGGCCGATCTTGCCCGGGTTGAGGCCAAGCTCGATCTGTTGCTTGATATGGTTTCACAATTGTTGCGGAGTGAACAACAGGACGCGATACAGACGACGGTGCTTCTCTGGCTGACTGGAGCTTCATGGATCAGCTCGGACGATCATTTGCCCTCGGTCGGTGAGCGGCTCTGGTTAGCTCTATATATTGATTCGCGCCTGGCTCAGCCGCTCAGGCTACCGGTTCTGGTAACGGATATCACAAGTCATGGTGGGACGTCAGAGATCACTGTCGCGTTTGAATCACTTGATGAGCCGGTCGAAGACCTTCTGGGGAAGCTGATCTTTCGCCAGCATCGTCGCATGATCGCTCAGCAAAAGGCAGAAAAAAGATCCGGACCCGACTGAAGGAATATTATTAATATATTCAGTAAATACAATAAGTAATAGCAATTAGTTTAAATAAAAATTAAAATGTAATGCTAGCTATCTGTGTTAGCATCAATAATTATCAGGTATTTTCATGCAGTGTCAGCAGATTGATAGGCGACAATATTTTGACAATTCACTCATAAGCTGGTTAACTCCTTGCCTCATGTGGTTTTTATCAGAACAGAGCAGTTTTATCGAGGGCCAGGGATATGGGCAATGAAAGGTAAACTGTTAGAGGCCTTTGAAATGTTGCATAACGGTTGCTTGTTGCTTGTGGATTGTGATCAGGAACGAATAGATTATCTTCGTACCATATTCCATTTTATCGACTATGAGCTGGAGACTGTCAGTGATTGGGCCTCGCTGAAGCAGCGGCTTACCGAGCGGGACAAGGATAAGTGCACTTCTGTGTTGATTGGCCCTGATTATTCTTCGGATGAAAGGAAGCAGTTGATCGATGTGATCAGGGAAGAAACGACCGATATTGCACTGCTCCAGCTTTTGAGAAAAGATCAAACAACCGCCAACGTGCACGTGGAGTCCCCCTGCATAGGCGCTGTTTCCATCCCCAGCCAGTATGAGGAGCTGATCGGCCTGTTGTACAAGGCACAACTGTTCCAGGAGAATTGCCAAAACAAAAGCAGCGGCCAACGGCCGTTGGAGCTGTTCCGAAGTCTGTCCGGCAACAGTCGGGCGACCAAGCAGATCAACAAAATGATCGAACAAGTGGCCGATACCGAGGCCACGGTACTGATATTGGGTGAATCGGGGACCGGCAAAGAGGTGGTCGCGCGAAAGCTCCACTACAACTCATCGCGGCGTGGAAAGCCCTTTGTGCCGGTGAATTGCGGTGCTATTCCGGCCGACCTGCTGGAGAGTGAGCTGTTTGGACATGAAAAGGGTGCCTTTACCGGCGCCATCAGTGCCAGGCAGGGTCGGTTTGAAATGGCCGATGGTGGCACCCTGTTCCTGGATGAAATCGGCGACATGAGTATGCCGATGCAGGTCAAGCTGTTGCGGGTTCTGCAGGAGCGTTCTTTTGAACGTGTCGGCAGCAACAAAACCATACAGTGCAACGTCAGGATCATTGCGGCTACCCACCGGAATCTTGAAGAGGCGATCAAGGAAAATCGCTTCCGCGAGGACCTCTATTACAGGCTGAATGTATTTCCAATAGAAATGCCGCCTTTACGGGAGCGGCGCGATGATATCCCGGTACTGGTCAATGATCTGATTGCGCGCATTGAAAAAGAGAAGCGTGGATCAGTGCGGTTGACTCCGGCCGCGGTCATGGCGCTGACCCAGTTTAAGTGGCCGGGGAATGTCCGGGAACTGGCGAATCTTATTGAGCGGCTGGCCATCCTTTATCCCTACGGAATTGTTGATGTCAAGGATCTTCCGGAGAAGTTCCGGGTCGGTATGACAATCAGCGAATCCACCGGCGACCTCCCCGAGGTGACCGTGTTGGGAGAAGAGTCTGGTGTGGTTGAGAGTGTTCCACGACTCCCTAATGAGGGGATTGATCTTAAAACCCATCTCAGTAACCTGGAGCTGAATCTGATCCGTCAGGCGCTGGATGAGTCTGATGGTGTAGTTGCCCATGCCGCCAAGCGCCTCAATATGCGCAGAACAACACTGGTCGAGAAGTTGCGCAAATTCGGTCTTCAGCGCACCCATGAAACGACAAATATTTGACTAGCTCGTTTACAGCAAAGCTAAGGCATTGAAAAATAATAATTAAAAAAATTGGCACGTTATTTGTTATCTGATGGTTAAGCGTGGGGTTTTACTCCGCAAGCGTCAAATAACGGTACATGCCAATGGCAATGCAAAACAGTGTGCAACGTGAACAACTCGAAGACGCCTTCCAGATTTTTAATCAGGTGTCGGGACAGCTGGTTGATTCTTATCATCAGTTGCAGCAACAAGTCGTCCGCCTTACCAGTGAACTTTCCGAAGCCCGCAGCGAACGCCTGTTGCAGCTGGCGGAAAAGGAGTCATTGGCCAACCGCCTGGTCCACCTGTTGGAAACCCTGCCTGCCGCCGTTGTCGTGTTGGATGGCGACGGTCTGATCAAACAGATCAACTCTGCAGCGCGAGAGATATTCCCCGGCATCGAAGTCAATTGTGAGTGGCACCAGATACAGCAGCGTCATTTTAAACCCGGTCAGGCGGAGGGTGAGCAGTGGCTCATATCCGGCCGACTGGTTTCGCTGACCCAGCGCTCCCTCGCCCCGGAGTCCGGCAGTATCCTGTTGCTTCTGGATGTCACGGAAGCGCGTCAGATGCAGGAGCGGATTTCCCGTAAACAACGGCTGAGTGTCATGGGTGAAATGGCGGCCCAACTGGCGCATCAGATCAGGACCCCACTTAGTTCGGCGTTGCTCTATACATCACACCTGTCACGCGATGATCTCTCTGGCCAGCAGCGCGAAAAATTTTCTACACGCTGTATTGAACGTCTGCACCACATGGAGAGTCAGGTGAACGACATGCTCAGCTTTGCGCGGGGAGGGCAGTTTGAGCTGACCCCACTCTCTGTCAATGAGCTGTTAATGGAGCTGGTTCGGAATCTGGAGTTGCTCTGTCAGGAGCACGAAGCGGTTCTTGAATATCGAATTGAACTCGATGCGGATATCAGAATCAACGGAAACTCCGCCGCTCTGTCGGGTGCCCTGTTGAATGTCGCACTGAATGCGCTGCAGCAGAACAGTCGGATACACCTGAAGATTTATGCTGAAAGGCAGGCCGGGAATGTGCGGATCAGCATTAGCGATGACGGGGCCGGGATTAGTGTTGAAAACCAGCAGCGTATTTTTGATCCTTTTTTTACCACTCGACCTGATGGCACCGGACTTGGTCTTGCCGTTGTCCAATCGGTCGTTCTGAGCCACCAGGGCAAGCTCACAGTAGAGAGCACGCCTGGTGAAGGTAGCTGTTTTTATATTCTTTTGCCGCTGTCAACGGATTATCGCGGAGAGCCGATCACTGCTCCCGAATGTCATGAAGAGAGTGGCTGCAAAACCGCAGTAGGAGTCCTGCATGAGTGATGCAACTGTTTTAATTGTTGAGGATGATGCAACTCTGCGTGAAGCGTTGTGCGACACCCTGGAGTTATCGGGCTATGGCGTGGTTTCCGCAATTGACGGGGAAAGTGCGCTCAAGGTGTTGGGTTCACAATCTGTTGGTCTGGTCATCAGCGATGTACAGATGCATCCCATGGATGGGCATCAGTTGCTTGCCAGGATCAAATCCCGTTTTCCGGCCATGCCGGTGCTGATGATGACCGCATTCGGCAATATAGAAAAAGCGGTTGCAGCGATGCGAAATGGTGCCACGGATTACCTGGCCAAACCGTTTGAGCCGGCACTTCTGATCGAAAAGGTGAAGGCTTGTATTAAGCATATTCAGCCGGTAGACGAACAGGTGATCGCTGAAGATATCCGTACCCGTGAACTGTTGGGTCTCGCGGGGCGCGTGGCCAGGAGCAGCGCGACAGTCTCGATCGGTGGCGAAAGTGGAACCGGTAAGGAGGTGTTTGCCCGGTATATTCATCGCCAGTCCCAATGCAGTGAAGGGCCTTTTGTGGCGATCAACTGCGCTGCCATACCGGACAATATGCTTGAGGCGATGCTGTTCGGTTATGAAAAAGGGGCTTATACAGGGGCTTATAATTCGGCCCCTGGAAAATTTGAGCAGGCACAGGATGGTACGCTGCTGTTGGATGAAGTCTCTGAAATGAGTTTGCCTCTACAGGCAAAACTGTTACGGGTGTTACAGGAAAGGGAGGTTGAACGGCTGGGTGGCCGCAAGGTGATCCCCCTTAACGTCAGAATATTGGCGACCACCAATCGGAATCTGCGGGAAGAGGTGGCTGCCGGCCGTTTCCGTGAGGATCTGTTCTATCGTCTGAATGTGTTTCCCCTGCATCTGTCGCCGCTGCGGGACAGGCCGCGGGATATCCTGCCGCTGGCGCGTTTTCTGCTTCGACGGATTTGCCATTCGCAAAAGATAGTTGAACCGAGACTCTCACAGGAAGCGGAACAACGACTGTTGGGGCATAGCTGGCCGGGTAACGTCAGAGAGTTGGATAATGTGATGCAGCGCGCACTGATTCTCTGTGATGGCACTGAAATATCTCCCGATGCACTCTGCTTTGAAATGGATCTGGTCATGCCGCAACCCGTCCGTGAATCCAATGAGTCGGAGGCCAAAGGCTGTCTGAGCGATGACCTGCGGTCCATGGAGGAGCGCATGATCCTAGATGCGTTGCGTGAGGATCGTGGGAGTAGAAAAGAGGTCGCCGAGCGTCTCGGTATCAGTCAACGCACACTGCGTTACAAGATTGCGCGATTACGGGAGGCGGGTGTGGCCATTCCCCGGTGATATTGGTGCATTTTCTGCATGCACTTGAATTCAGTGACACGGTTTTGACGGAATAGAGATAATGACGACGACAAATATAGATCAAGTACTGGCCCAGATACGCACCATGTCCGCCCAGGCTGCGGCCACGCCCAAAGTGGTTGATGATCCTGCCGGGGCCAGCTTCGGGGATCTATTGACCCAGTCGATCAATCAGGTAAACGAAACCCAACAGCATGCCGGCGAGATGAAGCGAGCATTTGAGCTCGGTGCGGAAGATGTCAATCTGGCTGAGGTCATGGTAGCTGTCCAGAAGTCCAGTCTCTCTTTTGAAGCCATGCTTCAGGTCCGGAACAAGCTGGTGGACGCCTACAAAGAAGTCATGAATATGCCAATATAAATTTGTTTATAAACAAAGAATAATATATTTTTATTAAAGTAATTAATAAATAATTGCAAGTGGGTGATAAATCGTGGCCAATGATGAAAATGCCTTGACCCAAACATTCCCGACGGCCGGTTTGGGGCAAAACCCAATCGTGCGCCAATTGGGGGTGATGATCGGTATTGCAGCCAGTGTGGCCCTGGGAATTGCGGTGGTTCTCTGGTCCCAGACGCCGAGCTATAGCGTTCTCTACGCCAACATGGCGCCCAAGGATGCCACCGAGGTAATAGCCGCACTCGATCAGAATGGCATTCCGTACAAGATCAATGACTCTACCGGCGCCGTGATGGTTGCCAGCGGCAAGCTGCAAGAGGCGCGGATGAAACTTGCCGGACAGGGTTTGCCGCACAGTAACAGCATGGGCTATGAAATCCTCCAACAGGAGACCGGATTTGGCACCAGTCGCGCGTTGGAGGCAGCGCGCTTTCATCGGGCGCTGGAGGGCGAGCTGGCCCGCACCATCGCCACGCTGTCGAACATTGAGTCGGCGCGGGTACACCTGGCCACGCCGAAGCAGTCTGTTTTCGTGCGTAAAAAGAACGATCCGAGCGCCTCGGTTGTATTGAAACTCTACTCCGGCCGGGTTCTGGACAAGGGCCAGGTGGCAGCCATCGTACATCTTGTGGCATCAAGTGTGCCGGAGCTCGATGCGGGGCGGATAACCGTGGTCGATCATAAGGGGAATCTGCTTAGCGGAGAGATGGACTCACGCCAGATGATGCTCACATCCAGCCAGTTCGAGTACACCAGGGAGCTGGAGAAACACTACCAGCAGCGGGTGGAAGATATACTGGCGCCGATTCTGGGCGCCGACAGAGTGCGCGCGCAGGTGAGTGCGGATGTTGATTTTACGGTAACCGAGCAGACGTCGGAACGATTCAATCCCGACCTGCCGGCGCTGCGCAGTGAACAGGTCAATGAGCAGTCCAGTCAGCTTTCATCGGTACAGGGTGTACCGGGTGCATTGAGCAATCAGCCGCCGGCGGCCGGGACAGCTCCTGAAGTAGCAACGGCAAGCGCTGAAGGTGAGACGGCCGCTTCACCGCTGAATACCAGCAAGCGGGCAACCCGGAACTACGAACTGGACAAGACCATCAGCCACACCCGGCTTTCCAGCAATAATCTGCGTCGTCTCTCGGTGGCCGTGGTGGTGGATGATCTGGTGAACGTGGCCGACGACGGCGTGGTTACCCGGGTAGAGCGTACGCCTGAAGAGATCAGCCGCATTACCAGGCTGGTTAAGGAGGCGATCGGTTTTAATACCCAGCGGGGTGACAGTGTCGAGGTGATCAATTCAGCCTTTATGCTGCCCGCACCTATCGAACCGCTTCCTGAGCTGGCGATTTGGGAAGAACCCTGGGTCTGGGATGCGGCGAAACAGGCGGGAGGTGTCATACTGGTACTTATTCTGATCTTTTTCGTGTTGCGGCCCACCATGAAGAAATTGACGGCCCCTCCGGTTATTCAGCAGATATCCTCGGCCGAAGGCGCCGGTGATGATGCACAAGGCGGGGTCGGTTCGGCCGGTTCACTGGATTCGCCGGATGGCGCCATGCGGCTGCCGGGTCCGGAGAAATATGAGAATACCCTGGATGCAGCACGTCAAATGGTCCAGGATGATCCCAAGCGCGTTGCGCAGGTAGTCAGGAGTTGGGTGGCGGAAGATGCCGGCAGATGAAAATAAGACATCGGGGGTAGAGCGTGCGGCTATCCTGATGCTCGCACTTGGCGAGAAGGATGCGGCCTCAATACTCTCCCACATGGGACCTAAAGAGGTTCAGGAGCTGGGGTTGGCCATGGCCAACATGAGCAATGTCAGCACCAGTAAGATGGAATCGGTAATGCACTCGTTTGTCGATACCCTGCGCAGCCAGACATCACTGGGCATGGATTCCGATGAGTACATCCGTAATGTACTGACCAATGCCCTGGGCAAGGATAAGGCGGGCGGCGTGATTGATCGCATCCTGCTGGGTAGGAACAGCAAGGGCCTGGAGCAGCTGAAATGGATGGACCCACGTTCGGTGGCGGAATTGATCCGTCTTGAACATCCTCAGATCATCGCTATCGTGCTGTCGTTTCTCGATTCCGACCAGGCCGCCGAGGTTTTGTCTGAATTCCCTGAACGTGTCAGGCCCGATATCGTTATGCGCATAGCAACGCTGGATGGCATCCAGCCGGCCGCGTTGCAGGAACTGGATGAAATACTGGAGAAACAGTTTTCCGGCGCCTCCAATGTCAAGTCCTCCAGCCTGGGTGGCATTAAAACCGCGGCCAATATTCTCAACCTGATCGAGGGCAGTATCGAGAGCAGTATCATGGAACACGTGGCCGGTGCCGATCCGGAAATCGCCCAGGAGATTCAGGACAACATGTTTGTGTTTGATAACCTGATCGATGTGGATGATCGCGGTATCCAGACCCTGATGCGCGAAGTCGCCTCCGATCAGCTGCTGTTGGCGATGCGTGGGGCGGACGAGGGGCTCAAAGAGAAGATATTCAAGAACATGTCGAAGCGTGCTGCCGAGATGCTGCGGGATGATCTCGAGGCAGCGCCTCCAGTGCGCCTGAGCGATGTGGAAGCGGCCCAGAAAGAGATCCTGACGGTTGCGCGCCGGTTGGCGGACGCCGGAGAGATCATGCTTGGAGGTGGCGGTGGAGAAGAATTCATCTAAAGTGCTTTCCGGTAGTGATGCGGGGGATGCACAGCAGTGGTTACCGCCCAGTATGGGGCAGAAAGAAGAGAAGAGTGTGGTCAAGATGCGCTCATCCGGTTCCATGCTGACAGCCGAACAGCTGGAGCAGCTGCAGAAGGAGGCCTACCAGGAGGGATTTGAGCTTGGAAAAAAAGAGGGCTTTGCTTTCGGCCATAAGGAGGCGCTGGAGAAGGGGCAGCAGAGAATTGGCCAGCTGATACAGCAGGTCGATGCCTTGATGCAGACGCTGGAAAATCCCCTGCAGGAGCTCGATGAACAGGTGGAGCGTGAGCTGGTGGACCTGGTGATCTCCATGGTTCGCCAACTGGTACGCCGTGAAATCAAGCTTGAGCCGAGTCATATCATCGGTATTGTCCGGGAATCCCTCTCCATACTGCCGGTTTCATCACGCAATATCCGGGTACAGTTACACCCGGAAGATGCCCGACTGGTGCGGGAAATCTATGATATGAGCGACCGGGAGCAGAGCTGGAAGATTGTTGAGGATCCGGTGCTGGCCCGGGGCGGCTGCCGGATTGTTACCGAAACCTCACAGATTGATGCCACGCTGGAGTCACGTATTGCCGCCATGATCGCCCGCATCATGGGGGGAGAGCGTGATGATGATGAGTCGCGGGCGGGTGGAAGAGAGCGATGAGTCTGCCGGAATCCAACCGTAACCGGATCTGGAAAGAGCGTCTGCACCACTGCCACCAGCGGGTGGGTGAAGACCGGGGGCTGGTGGTTGAGGGCAAGATTACCCGGATGATCGGGTTGACCCTGGAGGCGGTAGGCTGTCGGGCTGCCATCGGCGGTCAGTGTGATGTAATCAGCAGCAGTGGCGAACGCATTGAATCGGAAGTGGTGGGCTTTGCCGGCGAGAGCCTCTATCTGATGCCCACCGGTGATATCCGGGGGTTGGAGCAGGATGCACGGGTGGTGCCCACCGGCAGGGTCTGCGAGGCCGTGGTGGGTGATCATCTGCTGGGCCGGGTGCTGGATGGCGCGGGTAGGCCGCTGGATGGCAAGGGTCGTTTGCATGGGGTGGAACGGCGGCCGCTGACCGGTAAGGTGTTCAACCCGTTGTCCAGAACGCCCATTCGCAAGCCGCTAGATGTCGGGGTACGGGCTATCAATGCCTTGCTGAGCGTCGGTCGGGGGCAACGGCTGGGCCTGTTTGCCGGTTCCGGTGTGGGCAAGAGTGTGTTGCTGGGCATGATGACCAAGTATACCGATGCCGATATCACCGTGGTCGGCTTGATCGGTGAGCGCGGCCGGGAGGTGAAGGAATTCGTTGAGAATATCCTGGGCGAAGAGGGTATGGCCCGTGCCGTGGTAGTGGCGGTTCCGGCGGACAATACTCCTCTGCGGCGTATGCATGGCGCCATGCTGGCCACCAGTATCGCGGAACATTTTCGTGATCAGGGCAAGCATGTGCTGTTGTTGATGGACTCCCTTACCCGATTTGCCCAGGCGCAACGGGAAATTGCCCTGGCGATTAATGAACCGCCGGCAACCAAGGGTTATCCGCCCTCGGTGTTTGCCAAGTTGCCACAGCTGGTGGAGCGTGCCGGCAATGGAGACAAGGGGGGTGGTTCCATCACTGCCTTCTATACCGTATTGGCTGAAGGGGACGACCAGAACGATCCGATTGCTGATGCCGCCCGTGCCATCCTGGATGGGCACATCGTGCTGTCCAGAAGACTCGCCGAGAGCGGACACTATCCGGCGATAGATATCGAGGCCTCGATCAGTCGCGCCATGAATGATATTACCGACAAGGAGCATCAGGATGCGGCCCGGGCGTTCAAACAACTCTATTCACTGTATCGACAGAACCAGGATTTGATCAACGTGGGCGCCTATGAACGGGGCAGCGATGAGCGGATCGATACTGCCATAGATGCAATACCGGAGTTGGAACGTTTTTTACGGCAGGATATGAACACCCCGTTTTCCCGTGAAAAGAGTCTGTCGGAGCTGATGGCACTCTTTTCTTGAGAAACATTCCAAATAATGCGACCTTAATACTGGGTCCGGTTAGTCCGGGCGGCTTGGTGGAGAAAAATAATGGTCCCGTCGAAAAGATTACAACCGGTTCAGCGTGCGGCCCAGTCCCGGGAGAATGATGCGGCACGTGAATTGGGCGATTCCCAGCGCCGCATGCGTGACCAGGAGGCTAAACTGGGGGATCTGAAGCGTTATCACCAGGAGTATCTGGAGCGTTTTGAGACCACCGCACGCCAGGGCATGTCCGCCAAACAGATGCAGGAATACCGGGTGTTTCTGGAAAAACTGGATCGGGCCATCAAAGAGCAGGAACAGGTGGTCCTCGCCAGCAAGAGTGAATGTGTTACCCGCAAAGAGCAGTGGCAGCAGAAGCATGTACGTACCCAGGCGCTGGGCAAGGTAATGGACCGCTTTCGTTCAGCCGAGCAAAAGGCTGATGACAAGCGCGAACAGGCAGAGATTGACGAGCGCAACCAGCGGGGACCGCGTTAAGCCAATAGCTGTTTCCCGTTATTCGTCCCGGAATCCCGGCGGCCTCTTGCCGGATACCAGATAGGCGAAGGCAATAACTTCGGCGATTGCCCGGTAGAGTGATTCGGGGATCTCATCTCCCAGTGGAATCTGCGAAAGAATGGCGGCGAGCTGCGGATCATTTTCCAGCGGTATGCCATGTTCCCGGGCCAGCAGAAATATCTGTTCCGCCAGTTTCCCCTGGCCCTTTGCCGTAATGCGTGGCGTATTTTCCCCGTCATACAGCAGGGCGATCGCGACATCAGGCGTTTGCTCGTAGGTTTCGCTCATGCCCGTTCATCCAGCAGCGGCGAGGGAGAGATGGGCTGGTCCGGCCTTTTGACGGCCGATCCCTGGCTGGCAGAGAGCTTGCCGACTTTCAATCCTGCCCTGGAAAATGCCTCGTTCAATGTCGGCAGAAATTGTTCAATCCGCTTCACCCCTTCGTCAAGTTCGGCGGTAAAGTGGCTGGAAATTTCATCCGCTATCAGGCTGAGTCGCGCACGGACCGGTCCGGTGGGCGGAATGTTGAAGTTGAGGGTCACTGACCAGTGATCCTCTGCCTGTTCAGCCGGTCTGGTCTCTTTTTCAAATTGGATCAGAAATTCATCATGACCCTCGGGATGGGATATGGGCAGTTCAAATTGCCAGAGCTGCTTGTGGCTGTTTTCATCCTGTGGCAGGGAGGCCAATTGATGTAACTGAATCCTGGCCAGCGCACCTTCGGCCTGATGGTGCAACTCCGCAAATAGTCTTGCCGCGATGAGTTGGAGCGCAGTGGCTGTATCGGCGGCCCTGCCGACCGGGGGGTCACCCAGAAGGTGGGCGGTGGTCAGCATCGGCTGCAACGTCGCCAGCAGTTTGAGCAGAATTCCCTTGAGATCGTTCTGTACCGGTTGGCCATTGAGCAGATGGGGTTCCATAAACAGGCCCGACTGGTTTAATGCCTGCCGGACGACAGCTCCAGTGATTGGCTGGCCGTTTGATAGTGACTGGTTAATCAGCTGGCCGATTTGTCTGGCCAGCTCGGTTGTGGGGCTTTTTTCTATATTTCCCTGAACAGACTGTCCCTGGTTCGTCTGCAAGGCATTGGCGATTAGTTGCAGATTGCGTTCAAGCGGACTGGATCCGGCTGATGCACCGGGAAGGGCTGATGTCGTCTGCTGAATTAGCTGCTGGAAGAGGGTATCCAAGCTATTCTTGATGACGGCCGGGGCAGCGCCGGATGTAGTAACCGGGGCTTGTTGAATGGTTGTCAGTGATCTCAGGGCATCGAGCAACTGATTCAGTGGCAGTTGTTTAGGCAGAATGCTTTTAAGCGCCAGTGCCTGGGTGCTGGCGGAGGTGACTTCTCTGACTACTTTGAATTCCGGTATGTTGCCCGCTTTAACCACATCCAGGGCAAGCTGCTGGCCGATTTCCAGCTTCATGCCGGTTTTGACCGGTATCTTTATACCGCCGATATTCAGTTGTGCGATCCCCTTGTCGGCTGGAACCTCAACCACAGCCCGTACCACCTGCCCAGGCCGCAGTTGCTGCAAGGCATCCGAACGTGTTTGCTCGATAAACAGCCGTGGGTTCGAAATTGGGTCCGTGATTTGCATATCAATGTTCGGTATAAAGACCTGATGGTATTTTAGTTTATCGACCGGCAGGTCGATAGATTGAACGGGGATTGCCTCGGCGTAAATTGGTACTCGACAGCATAGAGATCCTATGACAGAGACAGATAAAGAGATTGAGACGACAAAACAGAACCTCTGGTATATCCGGCGCGATGGCCAGATAAAGGGGCCATATCCCTGTGGTGGTGTCAGGCGCTTTGTCCTTCTCGGCCGGGTGACTATGGAGGATCAGGTAAGCAATGACAGGAAACAATGGCGGCCCGTCTCCGAGGTGCCGGATGTCATTCCACCGGAAGTCCGAAAGGCGTTGGCAGAAGGAGAGACGGATCTGCTGATCGCATCGCGCATGCGTGAGGATGAGCGAAATGGCCGTGAGCGGCGAGTTTCTGCCGATGATGCGGAATTCAAAAGGCGCAGAAAAGGGGAGCGCCGACAGGCAGAGCTGGAGATTATGCAGCACCATCGCGAGGCCAAGACCGACCTGCTGGAACGGAGAGGGAAAAAGCCGCTGCCGCTGTTTTCTATCGGTGTGGTTGGTGTCCTGGTGGTTCTGGCTATCGGTTTTGGTTTTTATCTGGGGGCGCCGGAATCGATACCGGACCCCGATTGTGAGAGCAAGCCGGCGCCCGGGGTCAACTGGCGCAATTGCAGGATGGACGGTGTACAACTGGATGCCGCTGATCTGGATCATGCGCTGTTGAACAACGGTATGTTCCGTCGGGCAAAGCTTTCAGGCGGTAAATTCAATGACAGTGACATGAAATATGTCGACCTGTCGGAGTCGGACCTGAGCTATGCGGAGCTAAAACGTGCAGCGATGAAAGGGGCGACGCTGCGACATGCCGATTTATCCTATGCGGATCTAAGCGGGGCCGATCTCAGCTTTGCCGATCTAACCGGGGCCAATCTCGGTGGAGCGAAACTGCAGCAGGCGCGCCTGGATAACGCCATCTGGATCAATGGTGCGTCATGCCTTCCCGGATCGGTGGGGAACTGTCTGGTTAAACAGTAACCGATGACACGATGGTCAAGGAAAGGACTCCGTAGTGTAGCGAAAAACACGGATGTTTTCCGACCAGTGATTGGCAGACAGTCCGGCCTTGATTTTCAACTGTGTAACAAAGGCCTTGGGGTCGGGAAGCTGTGCCCAGACGGAGGGAAGAAAGGTGCCCCGATGGTGTCCCTCTTCCAGGATCAGACCGTCTTTCCCAGGGCGAAGCAAGTTGATCAGATCCGCCTCCGAATCAAAAGTCAGTGGCTGTGCCGGTGTCAGCAGTGAGAGGTGGATATCCAGCAGCGGTAGCTCGGCTGCCGTAACCGAGGGAAATCGCGGGTCCTGAAAAGCCGCCGAGTAAGCGTTGGCCGCCACATCGGCGACCAGGGGTTGGGTAGCCTCCAGGTGTCCGATACAGCCACGTAACTGGCCCTGCTTGAGCAGAGTGACAAAGGAAGCGCGTTGCTGTTGCAGTGGTGCTGTGTACGCGGTTGAGTCGACCGGCAGCGGCCGGCCATGTTCCAGCCCGTGGCGGATAGACGCTTCAGCCAGCGCAAGAAGTACTTCCCGATCACCCTCGCAGATCGGCTTTGTTATCTGATCAACTGAAGACATAGGCCCCATATCCGACAACCCGATCATGCGAGCCGGCGGTATCACCGGAGTTTCGAAGATCAACCGTCCTGGCCTTCAGACCATGCTTTTTTGCCACCAGTAACAGCCCGCTCACCGGTGTTCTGCCACAGGCGCTGTGGTAGGTGAGGGCATCCGGTCGCAGTGCTTCTATGGCGCGGGAAGTTTTCAGGTCCATTTCGGCGGCCGTTTCATAATCCAGGTAGTGACTGAGGTCGGAGCTGATGACAACCAGATTCCCCCTGTCATCCCAGATTTGCTCGATAACTTCGGCCACCTGCTCTGCCGTGGCATCCCCGACCAGCAGCGGTACGATGCTGAAATCCTCCAGTACTTCCTGCAGAAATGGCAGGTGGACCTCAATGCTGTGTTCTTCCTCGAATGCCATATCGTTCAGATTAAGCTGCGGTAATTCAGACAGTTTCTCCACGATCGGCCTGTCCACCGGGATCAGCCCAAGCGGTGTCTGAAAATGGCTGGCGGAGCTATATACGATACCCCGGCAGGCCACCCGGTGGGCCGGTGCAAGCAGTATCACGCGATGAATGCCTGCAGCGGCAGGACCCAGGGTGGCATAGGCGCTGCCGGCAATTGGTCCGGAGTAGATGTAGCCGGCATGCGGCGCTATCAGCGCCTTCGGTGTGCAAGTAATGACATTTTCCGCTGCGGCAATAAATTCCCTGACTTGTCTATGCAGGGTTGCCGGTTCGGCCGGGTAGAAAAGTCCGGCGACAGCCGGTTGCTTTATCGTTTTCATATTCGGGTGTCCTGGTGCTGAATCGTACTGCTGAACAGGTCATGCGATTCTATAATCAAGTGTAGAGCATAGATGTTTTATTGAGGTGGCGACATGCAAGCAGCGGTGACCGACTATCCGACCCTATATTGGCACAGGCTGGATGAAGGCAGAGTACAGTGCGATCTCTGTCCGCGTGAGTGCAAACTCAAGGAGGGGCAACAGGGGCTCTGTTTCGTGCGGGCCTGTCATGACGGAAAGGTGGTGTTGACCACCTATGGGCGCTCCAGCGGATATTGTATCGACCCAATCGAAAAGAAGCCGCTGAACCACTATCTGCCGGGTACCCCGGTACTCTCGTTCGGCACGGCTGGCTGCAATCTGAGCTGCCGTTTCTGCCAGAATTGGGATATGAGCAAGTCCCGGGAGATGGACACCCTGGCGGATGCCGCTTCCCCGATGGAGATTGCCGCAAAAGCCAGCCAGCTCGGCTGTCGCAGTGTGGCCTTTACCTATAACGATCCGGTGATTTTCATGGAGTATGCGGTGGATACCGCTATTGCCTGTCATGCACAGGGAATCCGTGCCGTTGCGGTGACCGCCGGTTACATCATGCCGGAACCGCGGGTGGAGTTTTACAGGCACATGGACGCCGCCAATATCGACCTGAAATCGTTCAGCGACAAGTTCTATCACAAGCTGACTGGCGCCCATCTGCAGCCGGTTCTGGATACCCTTGTCTACCTGAAGGAGCAGACATCTGTCTGGTTTGAGTTGACCACGCTGCTGATACCCGGTGAGAACGACAGTGATGAAGAGCTCAGCCAGATGACTCGCTGGGTGGTGGCGAATCTCGGACCGGATGTGCCGATGCATTTTTCCGCCTTTCATCCGGACTGGAAAATGCTCAATCACCCACCGACCCCGGCGGCGACCCTGACCCGCGCCCGGGAGATTGCCCTGAGCAACGGGGTGCACCACGCCTACACCGGCAATGTGCATGACACTGCCGGTGGCAGCACCTTTTGCTCCGGTTGCGGCAAGTTGCTGATTGAACGTGACTGGTATGAACTGGGGGAGTGGCATCTCACGCCGGATGGAGACTGCGAATACTGTGGGGCAGCCTGTCCCGGGGTATTCGAGGAGAAGCCCGGTGACTGGGGGGCAAAACGCATGCCGGTGCGGATGGACGGTTATCTATAGATCACCTACATTCCTGACTATTACCCACATCACAACATCACTGGTTTGTGTCCGATTGAGGCTGGCTAGGTAGGGCCGGTTCCGGGATAATGCCGGCTTTTTGCAGGAAACTATATCGGCATGTGGTTCAAGAACCTTCAGATCTTCAGACTCCTTACCCCGTTTGAAATGACTCCCGAGACGCTGCATGAGCAATTGCTGGCGCGGGCGGCAAAAAGCTGTGGCAGCCTGGAGCCCGCCTCCTTCGGCTGGCAGCCGCCACTGGGCCGGGGGGCGGAACTGCTGACCCATGTGGTAAACGGTTGCATCATGATCTGCGCCAGGCGGGAAGAGCGGTTATTGCCCTCGTCCGTGGTTCGTGAGTTGCTGGAAGAGAAGGTTATTTCGATCGAAGAGGCGGAGGGGAGAAAGGTCCGGCGCAAGGAGCGGGAGGAGGTCAAGGATGAACTGATCCATGACCTGCTGCCCCGTGCTTTTGTCAAATCGTCCGGTCACTACGCCTATATCGACACCCAGGCTAACTGGCTGGTGGTGGATGCGTCCAGTAGCAAGCGGGCCGAAGAGCTGGTCAGTCTGTTGCGTGAGACCCTGGGCTCGCTACCGGCAAAACCGCTTGAAGTGGCCCAGTCGCCGGCTTCCATCATGACCGCCTGGCTGAACGGATCCCTGCCATCGGCGGAGTTTCTGATTCAGGATGAGTGCGAATTGCGCGATACGGTGGAAGAGGGTGGCATTATTCGCTGTAAGCGCCAGGATCTGGAGGGCGATGAATTGCGGATTCACCTGGAGGCGGGTAAACAGGTAGTCAAACTGGCCCTGGAATGGGGTGAACGACTGGGGTTTGTGCTGTCGGATGACATGTCGATCAAGCGTCTGAAATTTCTTGATCTGATCCTGGAAGAGGCGGCTGCCGCCGAGGCAGAGGACGCAGCTACCCGGTTCGATGTCGATTTCGCCCTCATGAGTCTTGAGCTCCGGGGGTTTATCACCCGGCTGGTTGAGACCTTTGGCGGGTTGGCCGAGGAGAGCTGACTTATCGGTGTCCCGGACGCGGCCCATGGGATTACCGCCTTATCGGGCTTTCCGTGAACGCCTTGAGCTGTTGGCTCCGGGCGTCCACGGGGACAACGCCGGTAAAATGGCTCAGGGCAGGGTGACCGGGACCGGTGGCTGCCAGTTTTCCGCCCGATGTTCGGCCACCACTGTGGTATAGATACCGCCACGTACATTGAAGTCTGCAGTCAGGCGCATGAAGCGGGGCTGGGTGGCCGCTACCAGATCACTTAGAATCCGGTTGGTCACCGCCTCATGAAAGGCTCCCTCATCCCTGAATGACCAGGCGTACATCTTCAGGGACTTCAGCTCGACGCAGAGTTTATCGGCAATGTACTCAATGGTGAGCTCAGCGAAGTCGGGCTGTCCGGTCTTCGGGCAGAGACAGGTAAACTCAGGTACCTCGATGCGGATGGTGTAGTCTCTTTCCGGCTGGGGATTGTCGAAAGTTTCCAAGGTCTTGCTGGGTTGGCTTGGCATGTGCAAATGTTCTCGATCTGTAGAAGAAATTCGGCGATTATACGGGAGTTGCCGGCCGGCCTGAAGCGAGTGCTTTAGATGGCCGGAAAAATATTAGATATAACAATTAATTAGCGTTAATAAACAATAAGATAAAAGAAATATTTAAAGTAAAATAACCAGACCTGGTTCTCTTGTGTCCGGGTCCGCCTAGCTGTATGTTACCGAGTCTATGCGCTTAGAAAAAATCAAACTGGCCGGATTTAAATCCTTTGTCGATCCAACGACCGTGCACATCCCGAGTAATCTGGTCGGAATTGTCGGACCAAATGGCTGCGGCAAATCCAATGTAATCGATGCGGTTCGCTGGGTGATGGGCGAGAGCTCGGCCAAAATGCTGCGTGGCGAGTCGATGGCGGATGTCATTTTTAACGGTTCGACCAGCCGTAAGCCGGTTGGTACCGCCAGCATTGAACTGGTGTTTGATAACAGCGACGGTACTGCCGGCGGACAGTACGCCCAGTACAGCACTATTTCTGTAAAGCGCCAGGTCTCCAGGGACGGCCAGTCCAACTATTTGATGAACGGCGTGCGTTGCCGGCGGCGTGATATCACCGACCTGTTTCTGGGTACCGGGCTGGGTCCGCGCAGCTATTCCATTATCGAGCAGGGGATGATCTCGCGGCTGATTGAAGCCAGGCCGGAAGATCTGCGTGCCTTCCTGGAGGAGGCGGCCGGCATCTCCAAGTACAAGGAGCGGCGCCGCGATACCGAAAACCGGATTCGCCGCACCAAAGAGAACCTGGACCGGCTGAACGATCTGCGCGATGAGATCGCCAAGCAGCTACAGCATCTGCAGCGCCAGGCCAATACCGCGGAGCGATACAAGGAGTACAAGGAACAGGAGCGCCGGCTCCAGGCCGAGCTGCTGGCGCTGCGCTGGCGCAGCATGGATGACGATATTAAGCGTCGGGACAAGGATATTCTGGAGCAGGAGACCGATCTGGAGGCAGCCATCGCCAAGCAACGGCGGCTGGAAGCCGAGATCGAAAAAGATCGTAGTGGTCATACAGAAGCCAATGACAGCTTCAACGAGGTGCAGGGGCGTTTCTACGCGGTCGGCAGCGAAATCGCCCGTCTGGAGCAGTCGATTCAATACGCCAAGGAGAGTCGTGCCCAGTTCGAGCATGATCTGCACCAGACCGAACAGGCGTGGCAGGAGTCCAGCGATCACCGTCAGCAGGACGAGGCGCGGCTTGAAGAGCTGAATGCCAGTCTGGAAGAGCAGGAGCCGTTGCTGGAGCAGGCGCGGGAGATCGAACTGGAATCCGCCGCCAGACTGGCCGATGCCGAGCAGGCCATGCAGTCCTGGCAGAATGAGTGGGAGCGATTTAATCATCAGGCGGCGGAACCGGCGCAGACGGCGCAGGTGGAACGCACCCGGATTAATCATCTTGATGACAAAAGCAGTCAGACCCAGAAACGACTTGAGCGGTTCATGGAGGAACAGGAGCGGCTGAATGATCAGCAACTGCTGGACAGTATCCAAACGCTGGAGTTGCAGGAGCAGGAGCGCGAGGAGCAGTCCGCGCTGCTGCAGGAGAATCTGGCCACGGCGGCCGACAGAATAACCACTATTCGCCAGGATAACCTGCACACCGGACAGCAGCTGGACGAGGCGCGCGCGGCCCTGCAGACAGCACGCGGCCGTTACGCCTCGCTGGAAGCGCTGCAGCAGGCGGCATTGGGTAAACAGGAGCATGCGGTCACCGAGTGGCTGGAGATCCAGGGGTTGGGGAAGGCATCCCGACTGGCCCAGAAGATCGAGGTTGAGGACGGTTGGCAGCGGGCTGTGGAAACCGTACTGGGCTTTCATCTGCAGTCGGTTTGCAGCGATGGGCTGGATAACCTGGAAACGATGCTGACTACGTTTGAAGCCGGCACTCTCTCCCTGTTCGATACCAGTGTCGCCGGGGAAGAGCGACTTGCTGTCGCGGATGCACTGCTGAACCGGATCAACTCTCCCTGGCCGCTGAACGGTCTGCTCGGTAATGTCCGCACGGCAGATGATCTGGCCCATGCCTATGCCATGCGCGGCAGCTTGAAAGCCGACGAGTCTGTCATTACCCCGGACGGCATCTGGCTGGGCAGCAACTGGCTGCGTCTGAGTCGCGGCGAAGATGAGACCTCCGGAGTACTGGCGCGTGAACAGGAGATTCGCCAGCTGGATGAGCGCATCGCCGAGTTGGACGAACAGACGGAGCAGGCTTCAATCGCACTGGCCGAGGGGCGTGAGCAGCTGCATGCGGCCGAACAAGAGAAAGAGCTGGCACAGAAACAGCTCAATGAAGTTAACCGGGGACTCTCTGAATTGCGCTCCCTGTTGACCGGCAAGCGAACCCGTGCGGAGCATCTGAAACACCGCGGCGAAACTATTCAGCGCGAGATGGATGAGTTACGCGACCAGGCCGAGAATGATCGGGAAGAGCTGGAGATGTCCAGGGCTCGCCTGCATGCCGCCCTGGAGGAGATGGAAACACTGGGTGAGCGACGTGAAATGCTGGTACAGCAGCGCGAAACCCTCAGTCGGACGCTGAACGAGATCCGCGAGGAGTCAAACCGCCAGCGCAATCAGGCCCATGCTGTCGCCCTGCAGATTGAATCCATGCGCAGTTCGCATGCCTCCCTGACGCAGAGTCTGGAGCGCATGCAGGGGCAGCTCGCACATCTCACGGCACGCCGGGAAGAGCTGATGCACTCCCTGGAAGAGGGGCAGATGCCGCTTCTTGAGAAGGGCGAGGCGCTGGAACAACAGCTCGCCCTGCGGGTGGAGGTCGAAACTGAACTAGCCAAGGCGCGCGCGACCCTCGAAGAGATTGATGTCAGGGTCAGACGGCTGGAACAGGAGCGGTCGGCCTGTGAACAGGAGGTGATGCGTCAGCGCACCACCATGGATCAGGCCCGTATGAATCGGCAGGAGGTGCTGATTCGCTGCAAGACCGTGGAAGAGCAGCTGAAAGAGACCGGTTTTCAGCGTGAACAATTGTTTCTTGAGTTGCCGGGCGAGGCCACTATTGATGAGTGGCAGCAACTGGTAGAACAGATGGATGGGCGCATACGCCGCCTCGGACCGATTAATCTGGCGGCTATCGATGAGTACCAGGAACAGTCCGAACGGATGAAATACCTGGATGCCCAGCATGCCGATGTGACCGAATCTCTCGAAACCCTGGAGAACGCCATCCGCAAGATTGATCGGGAGACCCGCACCCGCTTCAAGGAGACCTTCGACAAGGTCAATAGCGGTCTGCAGGAGAAGTTCCCCCGGCTGTTTGGCGGTGGGCATGCCTATCTTCAGTTGACTGGTGAGGATCTGCTGGACACCGGTGTCACGGTCATGGCGCGACCGCCGGGCAAGCGCAATTCGAGTATTCATCTGCTGTCCGGTGGTGAAAAAGCGCTCACCGCGGTGGCCCTGGTATTCGCCATTTTCGAGCTGAATCCGGCACCGTTCTGTATGTTGGATGAGGTGGATGCACCGCTCGATGACGCCAATGTGGGGCGCTTCTGTGAACTGGTGAAATCCATGTCTGAACAGGTCCAGTTCATTTTTATCAGCCATAACAAGATCACCATGGAGATCGCCAATCAACTCACCGGTGTCACCATGCATGAACCGGGTGTATCACGTCTGGTCTCGGTGGATATTTCGGAGGCAGCCGAGCTGGCGGCCATGTAAGACATGGTTCAGGGCGCCGTCGATTTGATGAAAAGCGTACAAAAAACGCCATGGGCGCTGTACTATCAACCGCATGACACTGACACTAGTGAACCTGTAAACGAATGGATGCCGATATACTTCGTCTGATTTTGTTTCTTGCCGGCGTAGGCCTGATTCTGGGGATCTATTTCTGGGATCGTCACAAAAAGGTCAATGCCCGGGTGCATGCCATACGCAAGGCTCAGCTTGAGAGTTTTGAATCCCCGGAAGACTTGACGGAGCGCGTTGACCCCAGTTGGAGTGACGCACCCGAGCGTGAGGACTTGGCCGAACCGGTTGTCGACCGGATTTCCTTCGATGACGCGGATGATGATTCGGATGACGAGGAGCTGGAGGCCGAACTGAAGCAGCTTGATAGTGTTGCACATGAAGCCTACCGTGAAATAGAGCCTGCGATACGACAGGAGTCCTTTTCATTCACCGCCGACGATCCGGATGATGCACAGGATGAACTGCTCCGGGAGGGCCTGCCCGGCATGATCCTGCAGATCCATGTGGTGGCATCAAAGGGATCGTTTTCCGGAGAACAGATACTGCGGGGGGCGCGGGATGTGGAACTCGAACACGGTGATATGAACATTTTTCACCGCTATGATTCCAGCGGTCCCAGGTCACGGGTGGTTTTCAGCATGGCCAGCATGCTTGAGCCGGGTATTTTTCCATTGGACCAAATGGGCGAGTTCAGCACGCCCGGCCTGGTGCTGTTCGGCCAGCTACCGGGACCCAAGGATGGCCTGGCAGCCTTCTCCGATATGCTGTTCACCGCTGAGCGTCTGGCAGCCCTGCTGGAGGGAGAGTTGCAGGACGAGACTCACAGCGTACTCAGCAAACAGACTATCGAACATATCCGCGAGCGAATCCTGGAACACCGCCGACAGGTCCAGCTGGCCCTTAGTAAACGATGAGTACTCCCCTGGCGATATTACAACGTGCGGCTGAGCTGCGCGAACAACTCAATCTGCATAACTATCGCTACTATGTCCTGGATGATCCACAGGTTCCGGATAGTGAATATGATCGGCTGATGCGCGAGTTGCAGTCGCTGGAACAGCAGTTTCCCGATCTGATTGTGCCGGACTCGCCCACCCAGCGGGTAGGTGCCCAGCCACTGGACGGCTTTGGCGAAGTGTTGCATCGGATGCCGATGTTGTCGCTTGAAAACGCTTTTTCCGATACAGAGATGGTTGATTTCGACCGCCGGGTACGGGAGCGGTTGGGTGAGGTGGGCGAAGTCATTTATACCGCTGAACCGAAACTGGACGGATTGGCTATCAGCCTGCGCTACGAATCGGGCCTGCTGGTGCAGGCCGCCACCCGGGGGGACGGCAGTCGGGGTGAGGATGTGACCCATAATGCGCGTACCATCCCCTCTGTTCCCCTGCGTCTGCTGGGTGAAGACTGGCCGCAAGTGCTGGAGGTGCGTGGGGAGATCTATATGCCCCTGGCCGGTTTTGAGCGACTGAATCAGCGCGCCCGGGTCAATGGAGAAAAAGGTTTCGCCAATCCCCGCAATGCCGCTGCCGGCAGCCTGAGGCAGCTCGACCCGAAGATTACCGCGCAACGGCCGCTGGCGATGTATTGCTACGGCTTTGGTGAGATTTCCGGCGGGCCGCTGGCCGCCACCCAGAGCGAGAGTATTCGACGCCTGGCTGATTGGGGGTTAAGGATTTCGCCGGAAATGCGCACGGTTGAAGGCGCCGCGGGTTGTCTCGACTATTACCGGGAGATTGGCGAGCGCCGTGCCGCCCTGGACTACGAAATCGATGGTGTTGTGTTCAAGGTGGACAGCCTGGAACAACAGCAGCGACTGGGCTTTGTCTCCCGCGCGCCGCGTTGGGCTATTGCGCAAAAATTTCCCGCACAGGAGGAGATGACGCGCCTGCTGGCGATCGATATCCAGGTGGGCAGGACCGGCGCCCTGACCCCGGTGGCCAGACTGGAACCGGTCACTGTGGCGGGTGTCACCGTCACCAATGCCACACTGCACAATGAGGAAGAGATCAGGCGCAAGGATATCCGGGTGGGTGACAGCGTGATTATCCGCCGGGCGGGTGATGTTATCCCCCAGGTGGTGCGATCGATCCCTGAGCAACGTTCTGCCGATGCCCGGCCGTTCGAGATGCCGCAACAGTGTCCGGTCTGTGGCGCCGATGTCATTCGGGATGCGGATGAAGCGGTAGTGCGTTGCAGTGGCGGGCTGTTCTGTCCCGCGCAGCGGCGGCAGGCCATCAAGCACTTTGCCGCCCGCCGGGCCATGGATATTGAAGGGCTGGGGGACAAGCTGGTGGACCAGCTGGTTACCCTGGGGATGGTGGAGACGCCCGCCGACCTGTTTCATCTCCAGTTGACTGCATTGGAGGGGATGGAGCGCATGGGCCGGAAATCGGCCGAGAATCTTCTTGCCGCACTGGAGAAGAGCAAGCGGACCAGCTTGGGACGTTTCCTGTTTGCGTTGGGTATCCGCGAGGTGGGTGAGGCCACGGCCCAGTCACTGGCCAATCATTTTGGTGATCTGGAACCGATCATGCGGGCCGATATCGATGCGCTGCTGCAGGTGCCGGATGTGGGTCCGGTGGTGGCGGAGCACGTCTTCACCTTCTTTCGCCAGGCGCATAACCAGGAGGTGATAGAGGCGCTAATCCAAGCTGGGGTGCGTTGGGAGGCGATCGCTGTTCCGGATCTGGCCAGCCAGCCGCTTGCAGGCAAGGTGTTCGTCATTACCGGCACTCTCAGCCAGCCGAGAGACGAGATCAAGCAGCGCCTGATAGCCCTTGGTGCCAAGGTGACCGGCAGCGTCTCAAAAAAGACCGATTACCTGATTGCCGGTGCCGATGCCGGTTCCAAGCTGACCAAAGCGGAAACCCTCGGGATAGCGATTCTTGATGAATCCGGACTAAACGAATTGCTGGAAGAATAGTACCGCGCAGTTATTGTCATTTAGCATCCGAATGTGCTTGCTGATATCGTTGGATCTGTCCCTAACCCTTTGTTTTTTATTGTTGTTTGGTATTTACTTAAGGTCCGTTTAGGGCTAAGCTGTGCGGCCTTTTCCTTCCCTGGTTCATATTCTGGAGACTCCATTGAGTTCAGCCAAAAATCTGATTTTTCATGTCCGGCCGGGAGGCTGCCTGACAGGTACCCTGCGCGTGCCGGGAGATAAATCGATCTCACACCGCTCAATCATGCTCGGTTCACTCGCAGAGGGGACGACCCAAATTACCGGTTTCCTGGAGGGAGAGGACAGCCTGGCCACCCTGCAGGCGTTTCGCGCGCTGGGCGTGGAGATCGCCGGTCCGGTGGATGGCAAAGTCACTATTCAGGGTGTCGGCATGCATGGCCTGAAAGCCCCGTCTGGTCCGCTGGACCTGGGGAACTCAGGAACCTCCATGCGCCTGTTGGCCGGGCTGCTGGCCGGCCAGGGACTGGAACTGACATTGGTTGGGGACAGTTCGCTCTCCAGTCGGCCCATGCGCCGGGTGACCGATCCTTTGCGAGCCATGGGCGCGCGGGTGGAAACCACTGAACAGGGGACCGCGCCGTTGGTGATTCACCCGGTTGATCACTTGAATGGCATCGATTACGCATTGCCGGTGGCCAGTGCCCAGATCAAGTCCTGTCTGTTGTTGGCCGGGCTCTATGCCAAGGGAACAACCCGGGTTACCGAGCCGGCTCCCACCCGGGACCATACCGAGCGCATGCTGAGCGGCTTTGGCTACCCGGTTCAACGTGTCGGGGCTACCGCTTCTCTCAACGGTGGAGGGAAACTGACCGCCTGTGACATCGACGTACCGGCGGATATCTCCTCTGCCGCATTCTTCCTGGTTGGTGCCAGTATCGCCCCCGGCTCGGATATCCTGCTGGAGCATGTGGGGATCAATCCGACACGGGAAGGGGTGATCAATATCCTGCGGCTGATGGGCGCGGATATCGAGGTTCTGAATCAGCGGGATGTGGGGGGTGAACCGGTGGCGGATCTGCGAGTGCGTTCTGCAGACCTTCACGGTATCAGGATACCTGTTGATCAGGTGCCACTGGCCATTGATGAGTTTCCGGCACTTTTCGTTGCTGCAGCCTGCGCCCGGGGAGAGACTGTTCTGACGGGCGCGGAAGAGCTTAGGGTCAAGGAGAGTGACCGGATTCAGGTGATGGCTGATGGTCTGGCATCCCTGGGTGTGGATGCGACCCCAACGCCGGACGGAATCGTGATTCAAGGCGGTTCGATTCAGGGCGGTAGGGTCGGCAGCTACGGCGATCACCGGATCGCCATGGCCTTTGCCATGGCGGCCTTGCGAGCAGAGGGGAAGATCCTCATTGATGACTGCAGCAACGTGAACACCTCATTCCCCGGATTTGTCAGGTTGGCCGGCTCCGTGGGGCTGGCTATCGACAGCGAAGAGGAGAATTGAATGGCCCCAATCATCACCATTGACGGACCGAGCGGTTCTGGTAAGGGCACCATTGCCAGCCGGCTGGCCGGCATTCTGGGCTGGCGTTGCCTTGACAGTGGAGCACTTTACCGGTTGCTTGGATACTCGGCGGAGCGGGCTGGAGTCGATCTTGATAATGCGCAACAGTTGGCCCGACTGGCGCTTAAAATGGATATTGAATTCCGGGAGGGGCTTGTACTGCTCAACGGGGAGGATGTCAGTCTGGCGATTCGTACTGAGCAGGCGGGCAATGCCGCCTCTAAAGTAGCGGCGTTGCCCGAGGTTCGAGAGGCGCTGCTGACCTGGCAGCGGGCTTGTGCCGTGGAGCCGGGGCTGGTGGCCGATGGCAGGGATATGGGCAGCGTGGTTTTCCCCCGGGCGGAGGTGAAAGTATTTCTCGACGCCAGCGCGGAGGAGCGCGCTCGTCGTCGATATAAGCAGTTGATAGAGAAGGGTTTAAGTGCTAACCTACAGAGTCTGGTTGCGGAGATTCGTGAACGGGATGATCGGGATCGTAACCGTAGCGTAGCACCACTGAAAGCCCCCGATGGGGCGTTGATTGTGGACTCAACAGCACTCTCTATTGAAGAGGTGCTGGAACTGGTGTTGGCACGGGTTCATGAAACACTGCCAAACCTGGTGTAACTGGTGGCCCGTTACAGGGCTGTTTTTTTAACTTCAACCCACGTCGACCCGGTAGTAATCAGGTCGATACAATAATCGGTTCGCCGATTAGGATTATTAACCCATGACCGAAAGCTTTGCTGAACTTTTTGAAGAGAGCGTCGCGCAAACTCAGCTGCGCACCGGTGCCATTATCGTTGGTACCGTACTGGAAATCACCAATGACGCCGTAATTGTAAATGCCGGACTGAAATCTGAGGGGGTTATCCCGAAGAGCCAGTTTTTGAACCTGGCCGGAGAGATCGAAGTCGCTGTTGGTGATCAGGTCGAGGTAGCTCTCGACGCTGTTGAAGATGGATTCGGTGCAACCCGTCTTTCTCGTGAAAAGGCCAAACGCCATCACGCATGGAAGGTCCTCGAGACAGCATTTGAAGCAGAAGAAAATGTAACCGGCCGTATCAACGGCAAGGTTAAGGGTGGATTCACTGTTGAACTGGGCGAGATCCGTGCATTCCTCCCGGGCTCACTGGTTGATGTTCGCCCTGTTCGCGATACTACCTATCTCGAGGGCAAGGATCTCGAATTCAAGGTAATTAAACTGGATCAGCGCCGCAATAACGTCGTGGTATCACGTCGTGCAGTGGTTGAGACCGAGTACAGCGCCGAACGTGAAGCGTTGCTGGAAAGTCTGCAGGAAGGCATTGAGATCAAGGGTATTGTCAAGAATCTTACTGACTATGGCGCCTTCGTGGACCTTGGCGGTATTGATGGTCTGCTGCACATTACCGATATGGCCTGGAAACGCGTCAAACATCCGTCCGAGGTGGTTGAGATCGGTGAAGAGATTTCCGTCAAGGTCCTGAAGTTCGACCGTGACAAACAGCGTGTCTCACTCGGCCTGAAACAGATGGGTGATGATCCCTGGACGAATCTGGCTCGCCGCTATCCGGAAAACACCCGCCTCTTTGGTAAGGTGACCAACCTCGCCGACTATGGTTGCTTCGTTGAGATTGAAGAGGGCGTTGAAGGTCTGGTGCACGTTTCCGAGATGGATTGGACCAACAAGAACATTCATCCTTCCAAGCTGGTTCAGCTGGGTGATGAGGTTGAGGTTATGGTCCTGGATATCGACGAGGAGCGTCGTCGTATTTCCCTGGGCATGAAGCAGTGCAAGAACAATCCCTGGGAAGAGTTTGCTGAGACCCACAAGAAGGGTGATCACGTTACCGGCAAGATCAAGTCAATTACTGATTTCGGTGTGTTCATCGGTCTGGACGGTGGCATTGATGGTCTGGTTCATCTTTCGGATATCTCTTGGGATGAAGCGGGTGAAGAGGGCGTGCGTGATTACAAGAAGGGCCAGGAACTGGAAACGGTTGTGCTCTCCGTTGATCCGGAGCGTGAGCGCATCTCCCTGGGTATCAAGCAACTCGACAAAGATCCCTTCTCCGCTTACCTGGCGAATAATGCCAAGGGCGATATCGTCAAAGGTATTATCAAAGAGGTTGATAAGCGCGGTGCGGTCGTCACCCTGGCAGAGGGTATTGAGGGCTATATTCGTGGCTCCGAAATCTCCAGGGATCGCGTAGAAGATGCACGTGCCGAGTTAAAGGAAGGGGATGAGGTCGAAGCCCGCTTCCTCGGTGTGGATCGCAAGAACCGCACTATTACGCTATCCATCAAGGCAAAGGATTTTGCCGAAGAGCAGGCAGCAATCAAGTCCTATTCAAGTGCACCAACAGGTACCGCTACACTTGGCGATATGCTGAAGGCACAAATGGATGAAGCATCCAAGAAGTGATCCGTTGCGGTAAGCGCAGTTGATCTAGGTAAGCCGGAACCCAGTATTGGGTTCCGGCCTAATCAAGGGGATTCAAAAAGAATGACAAAATCTGAATTGATTGACGTCATCGCAAAAGAACAAAGCCACCTTGCATACCGTGACGTGGAGTTGGCTGTCAAATGCATGCTGGAGCAGATGAGTCAAACCCTGGCCTCCGGGGAGCGTATCGAGATTCGGGGTTTTGGTAGCTTCTCTCTTCATTTTCGTCCACCAAGACAGGGGCGTAATCCGAAGACTGGAGCGTCAGTAGCGCTGGCAGGAAAATATGTTCCGCATTTTAAACCGGGTAAGGAGTTGCGTGAGCGGGTAAATGAAAGCGCCGCCAGCGGATCCAAAATAACCGGTTAATCACGAAATACACCCTGATGCTATTAATCTGGAAATAGCGCTCCGGATTAAATTTTCTTGGTATATGTTCGAGCTTCGAGTAACTATTCAAGAATACTTTACCCGCGGCGTGGCCGGTGGTATTCACGGCTCGTCTCGAGTCAGAGTGCCGGGGTTTGTTTCTGCTTATAGTGTATTGGAGCTTGGATAAAGCCAGGTGAAATTAAGGGGGCGCTGTTTTTCCCGCCTGTTTGTCCTGATAGGGCCAAGCGCCATCCGACCTATTCAATAAGACCATTCAATTTAGCCTGGTAAATCTTTGCAAGCTTGATCAGGTTAAGGCTTAGCCATTTCGGCATGGGCACCTTCGACACTGCGTTGTATTCAGTATCCCTGATCTGGCTGTAAATAGTCCCGGCACGTCGTATATGAAACGAGGTGCGATTTTTTCTTAGACGGATACAGCCATGGCTAATAGATAGACAGAGGTAACCACGGCCACCGATACCAGATGCAATCGGGAATCTGAGCGTGAAGGCTTATTGTTCGGAGTGCACGCCATTAGACTGGAAATCTGATTGCGAACCTGATCCTGCATGATATAACCATTTTTATATTTCATGGTGCGTACCTAACGTAGTGGGTCATCTTTAAGGTTAATTGCGACAATCTTTCCCTGGTATGCCGCACGCCAGGACGGTCCTTGTTCTCTAATGGTTCTATGATAGTACAAAGAGAACGAAAATAGAACATTTGTTTTGCAGAAAGAGATATGGAATTAAAAGCCTTGATTTTGAACGCATAAACCAGATTTCATCCTGATGCGTGATCGAATGAACAGATCTCTGGCAGGGACAGAATAATCTCCTATATAATCGGTGCAGAATTTTATGTGAAGTAGTGATGCTATGCAGAACCTTGATATTGATGCCTGTATAGAGGCGATCTGTAACAAAGGATGTCAGGCAGTGAGGCGTGAAATCCAGCTGCTAGAGCAGGGTCAGACCCTGCCGGAGCTGTCTCATCTCAGTCTGAAAGCACGCCAGTCAGTGCTGGAGGAGCTCAAAACAATCATGTCTGTTTATGGAAATAGCTGCAGAGTTTAGCGGTGATAGGCTATATATCCAGAAAATCTGAATAATTAATTCACCAAAATATTGATCACCACATTGAGCCGAGCCTTCTAGCCCGGCTCTGTTTTTTGTGCATGGGTTAGAACCAGGCACATAACCGGAATCAGAGCTGTCATGCAGAAAATTATTAGCCAGATTGCTGAAGAGTTGAGTGTAGCGATACCCCAGGTAATGGCGGCGGTAGGGCTACTGGACGAGGGTGCAACCGTGCCATTCATCTCCCGCTACAGAAAGGAGAAAACCGGTGGCCTGGATGATGCCCAACTGCGGAATCTGGAAGAACGCCTCGGATATCTGCGTGAGCTTGAGGATCGACGTGAGACCGTGCTTAACAGTATCCGGGAACAGGGCAAACTGACGGAGGCACTTGAGCGGGATATTGTTACCGCAGAGACCAAAACCCGACTGGAAGATCTCTATCTGCCATACCGGCCCAAGAGAAGGACCAAGGCGCAGATCGCACGGGAGGCGGGTATTGAGCCGCTGGCGGAAAAGCTGCTGTCTGATCCGACGCTCGATCCGCTAGTCGAGGCGTCCGGCTATCTGAATAAGGAGGCCGGCTTTACCGATGACAAACTGGTGCTTGACGGGGCCCGGCAGATTCTCATGGAACGCTTTGCGGAGAATGCCGAACTGCTTGGTGCGTTACGTGACTATCTGTGGGACCAGGGTGTTCTCAAGTCACAGCTGGTTAAGGGAAAGGAACAAGACGCGGCCAAGTTCAAGGATTACTTTGAATATGCGGAACCGATTCGCCAGGTCCCATCCCATCGGGCGTTGGCGCTATTTCGCGGACGAAATGAGGGCTTACTGAATCTCGAACTGGTGGTTGATGAGGAGATATCAGGCACAACACCTTGTGAAATCACCATAGCCCGCAAGGTTGGTGTTGAAGATCAGGGGCGTGCCGCAGATGCCTGGTTGAAGGAGTGTGTGCGCTGGGCATGGCGTGTGAAAATATTCAGCCATCTCGACCTGGAACTAAAAATGCGCCTGCGGGAGGCTGCTGAAGAAGAAGCTATCAAGGTATTTGGGCATAATCTAAATGACCTGCTGTTGGCGGCTCCGGCGGGTAATTTGCCGATTCTAGGGCTTGACCCTGGTCTGCGAACGGGCGTCAAGGTGGCAGTAGTGGATGCTACTGGCAAAGTGCTTGATACGGATACTATCTATCCGCATGCCCCCAAAAACCGCTGGGACGCCTCTATCGCTTCACTGGCTACATTGGCAAAGTGCCATGGCGTACGCCTTGTGGCTATCGGTAATGGTACGGCCTCACGGGAAACCGACCGGCTGGTCGCCGATATGATCAAGCGTCATCCCGAACTGAAGTTGCAGAAGGTTATGGTGAGCGAAGCGGGCGCCTCGGTCTATTCCGCTTCCGAGCTGGCGTCGGCTGAATTGCCTGACCTTGACGTGACCCTGCGTGGGGCCGTATCAATCGCCAGGCGGCTCCAGGACCCACTGGCGGAACTGGTAAAGATCGAACCCAAGGCAATTGGTGTCGGCCAATACCAGCATGACGTGAATCAAACCCGCCTGGCCCGACAACTGGATAATGTGGTGGAAGATTGCGTGAACTCGGTCGGTGTCGATATCAATACTGCCTCTCCTGCGCTGCTCGGACAGGTTTCCGGATTGAACAAAACCCTGGCGGAGAACATTGTCAGATATCGTGATGAACACGGTGCATTCAAGGACCGCCGCCTGCTGTTGAAAGTGCCCAGACTCGGCGACAAGAGCTTCGAGCAGGCTGCCGGTTTTCTCCGGATCAATGCCGGCGACAATCCGCTGGATGCGTCTGCCGTTCATCCGGAAGCCTATCCGGTTGTTGAGCGGATATTGCTCAAGGCGGGGCGTCGCATCCAGGATGTCATTGGTGACAAGGCATTTCTTGGCACACTCAAGCCTGAGCAGTTTACAGATGAAAAATTTGGCGTACCGACCGTCACGGATATTATCTCTGAGTTGGAAAAGCCGGGACGGGATCCGCGTGGCGAGTTCAAAACAGCCAGTTTTCAGGAAGGCATTGAGAAAGTGGCCGATCTGAAACCTGATATGGTGCTGGAGGGTGTTGTCACTAATGTGACCAATTTCGGGGCGTTTATCGATATTGGCGTTCATCAGGACGGATTGGTACACATCTCTGCCATGTCTGAAAAGTTTATCAAGGATCCACGAGAGGTGGTGAAGGCCGGTGATCTGGTAAAAGTGAAGGTAATGGAGGTGGATGTCGTTAGAAAACGTATTGGCCTGAGCATGCGATTGTCTGACCAGAGCAACACCGACAACAGAAACAAAAGTCCTAATAAATCTGCTGGCAAAGCGTCGTCCAAGTCCGAACAGAGGCCGACCAGGCAGCAAACTCGAAATACACCTCCCTCTGGAGGAGCGATGGCTGCCGCGCTTGGTGATGCGCTAAAAAAACGGCGTTAGGGTGTTTTATTCCAACTAACCATTCACTCTGTGTATACTTTATCGGTATTCAAAACCAATAAGATTTAGCGAAGGTTTTTTCAGAAGTTGCGGATAGCACTCAGAATAGAGGTAGGAACTGAGAAAGGTGCGCGTGAGGGGGTGCCGGCACTGTTACGCCTGCTGGATGAGCACCAGATTAAGGCCACTTTCTTTTTTAGCCTTGGTCCTGACTATTCGCGTTATCCATTCAGTGATCATATCCCCCGAATAATCAGGCAGCAGTTGCCGGTTTCCTACATCGGTAAGCGGTGTCGAGACAATCTCCGGGCGGTGGCAGATGCCGGTCATGATATCGGTATTTCTTCCTTTACCGCATCCGATTGGAAGCGTGATGTAGCTTTTCAGACTGCCGATTGGACCCATAGTGAAATGCTGCTCGCCTGTGATGCATTTAACAAGCTGTTTGGCAGAGCGCCTCGCTGTTTTGCTGCAATGGGATGGCAGATCAATCCTTATGTGTTGAGTGAAGAGGAAGCGCTTGGGTTTGATTTTGCGTCCGATGTGCGTGGGCATCATATTTTTCTACCTGAATCACAAGGGGTTCGTTCGAGCTGTCCCCAGATACCTACAACCCTTCCGACGCTGGATGAGCTGCTAACTCAGGAAGAGGTTAACCATGAGAACTTGCATCAGTATCTTTATGCGGCTTGTCAGCGAATTATGCCCAATGGCGAGGTATTCAGTTTGTCCGCGGAGAGAGAGGGCGGGAGTCTTCTCAAGGTTTTTGAGCGACTGCTGGTGATGTGGAAAGGGGGGCAGTGGGAGATCCGCTCCATGAGTGAACTTTTCAGCAGGATTGCGGATGTATCCCTGAATCGGCACCTTGTCGGTTGGGGGACCGTAGACGGGCGCACACAGCATGTTGCAATGCAGAGTACACCCCTGTGACATGTTCGGTCTATCGGCCAGAATATCTGTACTGGTAAATTGACGGGGGAAAGTGTGTGCCATTACCGCTACGTCTAAGAAACAGTGAGCTTAGGGGGCTGATTTATGTCGCCCCATCAAAGATTCATGGTAAAGGTGTTTTTGCCAGGCAGGAGTTGTCAAAGGGCGAGTATATAGGTACTTATCACGGCCCGGTCGCCCGGCGAAATGGTACCTATGTGCTTTGGGTCTATGAGCCGGATGATGATGAGAATGCAATCGGGCGCAGTGGTAAAAATCTTCTGCGCTATCTTAACCACAAAATACCGGGCAATGCTGAATTTGACGGATTTGATCTATATGCCAGAGTGACAATCAGGCCTGATGAAGAGATCACCTTTGATTATGGAGCGGAATGGCCTGTATCTGGATGACAGGAAATAGCGGCTGTTTTAGTGATACCGCCTCATTTGACCAACCAGGATGCCTTGTATCTGCACTTGGTCCGGTGCATAGGTCATTGGTGACAGGCTTGCATTGGCAGGGTGCAGGATTACGCGATCCGGTTTTTGCTCTATACGTTTGAGAGTCGCATCGCTTCCATCAACCAGGGCAACGACAATTTCTCCGTTACGCGCATGATCACGCTGTTCAATGATGATCTGATCACCATCCAGAATACCCTCTTCAATCATGGAGTCACCCTTGACCTGAAGGACATAACAGGGCCGATTGGTATGTAAATAGTCCGGCACCTCGATCGTTTCTTGCTGTTCAACCGCTTCAATGGGGTGGCCTGCAGCAATATAGCCGAGGAAGGGCAGTCCCTGGGCTTCATCCTGACTCTGGCCGCTAAGTCGTATACCCCGCCGGCGATTATTCATGGGTTCAATCAATCCGGCATCAATCAGTGCCTGGATCTGTTTATGCAACGAACCTTTGGAACTGAGTCCAAGCGCATTGCATAGTTCGTCCAGCGTTGGGGGATGGGGAAACTTATCCAGATTAGCTTGCAGGTAGTCATATATTTCCTGCTGTCTGCGTGTCAGATGATCAATCATACAAGGCTCCCTGTTCTATTGTTGTTCTATTATAGCCAAAAGAGAACAAATGGGAAACAGGTGTCCCGAATTTAGTGGGTCAGTTGATTAATTAATCTGTAATGGTGTGGAACTACCGTGTTGTGTCCCCCATCATGAGCCTGTGTGGCGCTTTAAATTAGAATCCACTCGATTGATGGGGGAGGCAACATTAAGAGAGATCAGGGGGGACCTGTTCGATAGTATGCTAATGATGGGACGCCACTTTTAATCGACCGGCGGGGCGTTTTTTATCAGTGGTAATCCCGGCATGGAGGTAATCTATCTGTATGCCTGATCTCCGGCGATCCTGTTTGCGTTTTTCACTGATGTCACGGGAGATCTGTTCGAGCGAAGTTCGTCTTCTGTCCCGTTTCGTTGACCGCCGGAAGAATTTCCTGACTTCAACTTTTTTGGTTTTGAATATCTCACCGTTAAGTCTGTTTATCAGGCTAAGGGCCGCAGAAGGGGGGTCAACATGGACGATACCGTGATACTCAACCTGTTTGGTTTTGGGATTGTCAATGCGGCAGATATCACAATGACCAAGCGTACCTATAGGTGAAAATTGCAGCAGATACCATTTTGGTCTTAATGCTTCGGAAACGAACTGCATGAGGTCAAGCCGGGTAGTTGAGTTCGGCAACCTTCGAATGAAAATCTCCATGTTTCAATCCCTGTGCAGGCTATTTCAAGAATAATCCAAGTAGTTGGACATTGTTTCGTTCGAATAGATCCGGTTCCGAAATCTGCTGGAAATATCGCGCATTTGCTCAGATGGTTAGTCGAAATATAGCACCATTGACAAGTGTATTCTTAGAAAAGTGAATAATTAGGAAAAATATGCAGGTTAATTGAGGTGTGTGCCGGCGACCGTTCTTGACACGGCCGCCGGCGCTTTGGGATCAGGTTGAAAGGCACCAGATCCGAAGGTGTGCCAGATTAGCTGAGAAGTGGGGCAATGACGAGGCTGACAATGGCCATCACGTTAATCAGAATATTCATCGATGGACCCGAGGTGTCCTTAAAGGGATCACCGACAGTGTCACCGACTACCGCTGCCTTATGCACATCCGAGCCTTTGCCACCAAAATTGCCTTTTTCAATGTGCTTTTTGGCGTTATCCCAGGCGCCGCCGGCATTGGCCATCATTAATGCCAACAGAACACAGGCAAGCAACGCGCCACCGAGCATGCCCCCGAGCGCTTCGGCACCCAGAATGAAACCGATGACCATCGGTGCCGAAACGGCGATGACACCTGGAAGGATCATCTTCTTTAAAGCTGCAGTTGTCGCAATATCCACGCAGCGTGCGCTGTCGGGATCAGCAGTGCCTTCCATCAATCCCGGTATTTCGCGGAACTGGCGACGGATCTCCTTGATCATGTCGAAGGCGGCGTCACCCACGGCCGTCATGGTAATAGCGGCAATCAGAAATGGCAGAATACCACCAATGAACAGGCCGATAAGCACATCAGGATTGCTCAAGTTGAGGCTGAAGCCGGGGATGTTGGCGGAAACTGTTTCCACATAGGCGGTAATAATGGCCAGTGCGGCCAGTGCGGCCGCGCCGATGGCGAAGCCTTTACCAATTGCCGCGGTGGTATTACCCAGTTCATCCAGCGAGTCGGTAATTGCACGGGTTTCCGGCCCCAGTCCACCCATCTCGGCAATTCCGCCCGCGTTATCGGCGACTGGCCCATAGGCATCGATCGCCATGGTGATGCCCACTGTGGCAAGCATGCCAACGGCCGCGATACCCACACCATAAAGACCGACCAGGGAGCTTGATGCGAAGATTATGGCGCAGATGGTCAGGATTGGAATAACCACGGACTGCATACCGATTGCCAGTCCTGCGATCATCACGGTCGCCGGGCCTGTCTCACCGGCTTTGGCAATCTGTATGATAGGTTTGCCGGCGGTATAGTATTCGGTAACCAGACCGATGATTATCCCACCGACCGCACCGGACAGCACAGCTCCCCAGATGGCGGCTGAAACACCGATCATCTTAATCAGCGCCAGCGAGGCGATGATGAACAGTATGGTTGCACCAATGGTACCGATGCGCAGGGCAACTTCAGGACTTTTTGCAGAGTATTTGCGCACCAGCAGAATACCCCCAATGGAACAGATGAGACCCAGAGAAGCGAGAGCCAGGGGCAGGAACATCAGGTCCGCCTGCTTGCCGAGTGGGTCGAGGACGTCCACCGTCATGGTGGATGCGATTGCGATGGTCGCAATCATGGCGCCGCAATAGGATTCGAAGATATCGGATCCCATGCCGGCCACATCGCCGACATTGTCGCCGACATTGTCGGCAATAACACCGGGATTACGTGGATCATCCTCGGGAATGCCCGCCTCGATCTTACCAACCAGGTCGGCGCCCACATCGGCTGACTTGGTAAATATACCACCGCCAACACGGGAGAAGAGGGCCACGGTAGAGGCACCCATGCCGAAACCGTGTATGGCATGAGCGGTTTCCGGGTCTCCGCCGAAGAAGAGATAAAGCGTGCCGAGTCCAAGCAGACCCAGAGATGCGACCGACAGGCCCATGATAGAGCCGCCGAAGAAGGCAATGGAGAGGGCCTCGGATGCGCCTTTTTCATGAGCCGCCGTGGTGGTTCTCACGTTCGCCTGGGTAGCCGAGAACATCCCGATATAGCCAGCCAGCGCAGAGGCGCTGGCGCCCACGACAAAGGCAAAGGCGGTTTTAACCCCGAGCATGAATAGCAGCAACACAACCAGAATGGCTGAAAATGTCCCCAGCATTTTGTATTCGCGCCGCATGAAGACCATGGCGCCTTCATGTATCGCTTCTGCTATTTTGGTGACTTTTTCGTTGCCGGTCTCATACTGCATGACCAGTTTGTAGATCTTAAAGGCCACGAATAGGCCCAGGACCCCCAGTAATGGTGGTAATAAGTTACTTAAACTCATTTATCCCCTCGTTTTTTTTATTCAACATAAAAACAATCGTCCGGGTTTAATGGCAATGAACGACATCAACCCCTGATTAAACGATCCTGATACAAGACAATTGGAACAACGGAATCACACAGTTTTCGGTGTTGCAAGATAAAATACTCGAATAGCCAGATTAATAAAAGCAATCAGAAGTATATCTGAATCCAGTTCCATTGACAGTCCCTGACGGGGTAAAAGTTTGCTGTATGTCAATGAATTACAGTGCTGTCGGGAGGGGGAGGAGCCAGGCTCCTCCCATTCTGAAGGTCTGGGTTAATAGCCGGGTTTTGCCAGTTCCGATAGCAGATTGTGTTCCTGATCCGGATGGCTGTTTTCCCAGTGGTCAAAGTAGACCAGGTCCTGAAGTGGCAACCGGTCGCGCCAGCCTGCGCTCTTCAACTCTGGTTCAGTAAAGAAATGTTCTACATAGCCCACGCACAGGTAGGCGACGGGGGTCACTTGTTGTGGCAGATTCAGTAGTTGTTTCAGTTTTGACCGGTCGAAAATGCTGACCCAACCGACACCCACGCCTTCACTTCGCGCGGCAAGCCAGAGATTCTGCACGGCACAGACGCTGCTATAGATGTCCATCGCCATGTCGTGGGTCCGTCCGATCACCACGGGGCCGGCGCGCTCCCGGTCACATGTGATGACCAGATTGATCGGTGATTCCAGAATCCCTTCCAGCTTGAGTGTACTGTAGATACGCCTTTTCTCCACTGTCTCAAACATCTCCCCGGCTTCCTGGTTGGCTTCCAGGAATAACTCGTGAACCCGTTGCTTGATCTCCTGTGAGCGAATCAGCATAAAATTCCATGGTTGCATATAACCGACTGATGGAGCATGGTGTGCCGCTTTTAGAATCCGTGCCAACACCTCATCTGGAACAGGGTCAGACTTGAATTGTCCCCTGACATCCCGACGAGAGTAGATGGTTTTATACAGGGCGTCGCGCTCGGCATTGCTGAAAACGATTTCTGGTTGTTTGCTAATTGATTGATTTTCCATAATATTCCCCTTGGTTGGAAAATCCTGGATACTTGGCCAGGTATCCATCGTGGTGAGGCTTCAGGCCGGTCTTCTGACTTAGGATCGACTTTTACGGGCGCCTTCCCGGACACAATGGCCAGTGGCTGACGGCTGTCTGCGAAAGACAGGTCTACCGGTAAAATCCCCATTACAGCGTTGGGCACGTAGCGGAATTCCACCGCTTTCCCGATTCTCCCGGCCGTCAGTGGCCGGGCACCTGAAGTTATGTTGAGCCTGTAATCTTACAGGTTTTGGTCCGGAAGTTTACCTTCGAATATTTGAACCCCATAATGAGCGCCTTTTGATCTTAATGGTGGCCAAAACGTGAAACAGTTAATCCTTGGCGGCGCCCGGTCAGGCAAGAGCACGCTGGCGGAACGATTGGCAACAGAGTCCTCCGAGGAGGTGATCTATATCGCCACGGCCACATTGGCACAGAGTGATATCGAGATGGAGCGGCGGATCCGGGCCCACCGTGATCGAAGACCCGATGCCTGGCAACTGATTGAAGAGCCGTTGAATCTTGCCGAAGCCCTCCGCCAGAATTGTGCAACGGGACGGTTTCTGATTGTGGATTGCCTGACGCTCTGGCTCTCCAATATTTTGCTGGTGGATGAGGGACGGCAGTTTAACCAGCAGACGACGGCACTGTTATCGGTTCTGCCCGAACTGCGAGGCAACCTGATTCTGGTCAGTAACGAGGTGGGCCTTGGGATTGTACCGTTGGGGGAGCTATCCCGGCGTTTTCAGGATGAGTCCGGCTGGTTGCATCAGCAGGTGGCCAAGCTGTGCGACAGGGTCATATTAACCGTGGCGGGTCTGCCACTGATACTTAAAGGGGATGCGATTTGAAACCAGACTGGCTGAATGATCCGGTAGTCCAACCGGACCAAACCTTGATCGGAATTGCGACAGAGCGGCAGAAACAGCTTACCAAGCCGGCCGGCTCATTGGGTGAGCTGGAGGCGTTGGCCATTCGCCTGGCTGCCCTGCAGGGCAGGGAGTTCCCCAGGGTGGATAAGGTGTGGATAACGGTTTTTGCCGGGGATCATGGTGTCGCCGCATCAGGGGTTTCCGCCTTTCCCCAAGAGGTGACTGTGCAGATGGTGGCCAATTTTTCCGCTGGTGGGGCTGCCATCAGTGTATTGTCGGATTCGCTTGGTGCCACACTGGAGGTGGTCGATGTCGGTACAGTGGTCGAACCCGGCGATCTGCCCGGTGTCATCAGCCACAGGGCCGGAGCGGGAACCGCCAATCTGCACTATCAGGATGCCATGACCCATGAGCAGCTCGCAGTGGCAGTAAATGCCGGTCGCGCCGCTGTCCTCAGGGCCAGAGAGCAGGGCGCCGATCTGTTTATCGGCGGCGATATGGGGATCGGCAACACCACTGCGGCAGCGGCCCTGGGTTGTGCGCTGCTTCGAGCAGATCCTGAGCAGTTGGCGGGGCCCGGGACCGGACTTGATCAGCGCGGTGTGGCGCATAAAGCCGCACTGTTGAGAGAGGCGCTGTCCCGGTACAAGGATCTTGAGAGTCAGCCATTAGAGGCGCTTCGTTGCCTGGGTGGATTTGAGATTGCCGCCCTTGCCGGCGCTTACCTCAGTTGTGCCCAGTCGGGCATGCCTGTGCTGATCGATGGCTATATCACCACTGCCGCTGCACTGGTGGCTGTGCAACTACAGCCATCAGTCAGGGAGTGGCTGTTGTTCTCCCACCAGTCGGCCGAGCCGGGCCATCAGGCCCTGCTGCAGGCACTGGATGCCCGGCCATTGCTGGCTCTGGGCATGCGGCTGGGAGAGGGCAGTGGTGCGGCAACCGCCGTGCCATTGCTACGGGCAGCCTGCGACCTGCATAACCGCATGGCAACTTTTGCTGATGCCGGCGTGGCAGAGGGCTGACGGTGTCGTTGAGTGACTCCCAGGCCTCCCATCCGGTAACCACGATCGATCTGATTCGCCATGGTGAACCGGAAGGCGGTGTGCTGTTTCGCGGCTGGCGTGATGATCCTTTAAGTATCCTGGGATGGCAGCAGATGCGGAATGCAACTTCTGGACACTCCTCCTGGGATTTAGTGGTCGCCTCACCGTTAATACGCTGTGCGCAGTTTGCCGAAGAGTTGAGTAACAAGGCGGGCATCCCGATGATAATCGATGAGCGCCTTAAAGAGATCGGTTTTGGTGAATGGGAAGGCTGTTCACCAGAGCTCCTGTATCAGGAGTCACCGCAATTGGTGAGCGACTTCTGGAGTAATCCTGTTGAGTTCCCTCCGCCCGGTGGTGAGACGATGGCCCGGTTCCAATCCCGGGTGGAATCAGCCTGGCAGGATATCCAGTTGGCACATGCGGGACGACACCTGCTGGTTGTTGCCCATGGCGGAGTCAATCGAATGATTATCAGCACGGTGTTGAATATTCCGCTAAGTCATCTGTTCAGGCTGGAGTTGCCATATGCGGGCATCAGTCGCATCCGCATTGAACAGGGTTGCCCACGACTGGTATTTCATTGTGGATCACTCAGTTAACTGCGCAGCGGCTGCGTGGTTCATTGAATCCCGTCAATCTTGCTCTCTGGATCCAGCTTGAATTTATGATTAGACCATTTTTCTTCGCACTACAGTTTCTGACGCGACTTCCGGTTCCCGCACGGGAACCGATGCTGAGTGAAACAGAGCAGGGGAAGAGCCTGCTCTACTATCCACTGGTGGGTCTGCTCATCGGTCTGTTGCTGGTTGCGACAGGCGCTATGGCGAGCAGCGCAGATCCATTGCTACGCGCTGTTTTGTTGTTGATTGTCTGGGTGGTGGTTACCGGTGGATTGCATATTGACGGCCTTGCTGACATGGCGGATGCCTGGATAGGTGGGCAGGGTGATGCGGACAGAACCCTGGAAATCATGAAGGATCCCCAATGCGGCCCCAGTGGGGTGGTGGCCGTGGTATTACTGCTGCTGGCGAAGCTGGCCGCGCTGAACGTCCTGCTCTTGCAGGGCCGTTGGGAAGTGGTGCTACTGATTCCGATGATTGGGCGTCTCAGTCTTGTTGCCACATTTCTTTATCTGCCCTATATCCGACCTTCAGGGTTGGGTGCCACCCTTGCCGCGCATCTTCCCAGGGCTCAGGCTGAAAGGGTGTTGCTGGCTTCTGCACTGCTCTGTCTGTTTGTCCTGGGATGGTATGCAGTCGGGGTTTTGCTGTTCTGTGCTCTGTTATTTGTTGTCTGCCGACACATGATGTTGTCACGTATCGGTGGATTTACAGGAGATAGCGCGGGTGCCATTTGCGAGCTTACCGAGGCGACATCTCTGGTTGCGGCCGCACTGTTATTATGAATTTCGTCCAGATTGGATTCTGCCCTTCTACTTGAAAAGTAGTTGGCCAAATCATCCACGCGACGGAAAAGAAGCGGGGGCAGGTAAAACAGTTTTCCGGAATAACCCGCTATCCGTTCAGGATTGTCGGAGAAGAAGACGAGTGGGGGCGGTTGGGGTAGTGTTTGTGCCAGGATTCCCTAGACTGCTCTGGATGAATTCTCCACACCGTAACTTGTCGGAATATTTTACATCTAAGAAGGGCGTGCGGATTATATCGCTTATATTACATAGAGATATACTAATGGCCTAAATGTTGCAAAGGTGACTTTTATTAATAAAGCAGGATAAAGCTAATACCAATATTTGTGTAGGATGTTGCTTATCTATGCGTAGGATTGATCTCCAAGTCAACGCGTATTTATGCACAAATATTAAATTATCGGTCAGCATGTTGTGGAAATTAACTCCTAAAGTGAGTATGTGTTGGATCTGGGGACGGTCCGGTCAGGCATATAAAAGGGCAAGAGTATGAGAGTAATGCTTTACTTTGTCGCCTTTGGTTTTCTGTTTGCATTCGCTATTCCAATGCTGATCAGCACCATTGTTTACGATAACGAACAGATTTCCTGGCAGTTACGACAGGGTGCCGACCCTACCACGATCCTGGAGGAGACGGCAGCGGGTCAAGCTGGGAATAACTGCGAGGTCGAAGGGTATCGCTATCTGATAACCGATGATGGTTATCCCTATGTAAAAGATGAAAATAACCCGTATATTGCGGTACTTATCGAAGATAGAGTTGTGATCTTTATGGTTAGCGAGGCTAGTAATCTGGCCGTGCCTGTATTGGAAAAAAGGCAAATTCCAGTCGATGCCGCTAAACTCTCGTACATGCTCTCTACCTGTATTGAGAGCGATAAAAATCCCGGGATTACAAAACTTTTACTCCAGAAAGAAAAATAATTCCGTTAACTGTTATGTTTCCAACCCTGGTATTGTAATGTGCTCTGCTGCGGATACCGGAGCAACTAATCGATACAGATGAGGAATATGATTCTTTATCTTCTGGCTACAAATCCTTCGATAGAATAAGAAAAAAAAGCCTCAGGGAGTGCAATTTTTTTGTCTATCTTTAACCATGGAACTTGTTGACTTAAGTCAACGGGGGTAGGCGTAACCCTACCTAAGGGTTAAGATTACACAGTACGTTAAAAACAGCAGTGTCAAAGTTCAGCCTGGACTGGAAATGACAGGACTCTGATACCGTTTTATGTTCCAGTAGTTTTGTAGACACGTAGGCGGGGTAGAATCGTACAAACCTCGTTAAGGAAATAAAAAGCAGGGTGCAAGGGAGAGGGTATGAGCGCTCAGGGTAATCCAGACGTTCCATTGATCCGGTTCAATAACAAACAGCAGCAGCAAAGGCGTTCTGAAACCGGAAATGTGCCTGATGGTGTGGCGCCTGATGGTACTACCAATACAGGTGTCTTTTCGCGCTTTCATTCCATAAGGGGGAAGGTGCGGCTGTTCGGACACTTTTTTCATGCTCAGTTTCTGTTGCTTGCCTGTGTTGAGTATTTCTCGTTTGTGTCTGTCTACCTGTTTGTTATACCCCTTGTGGAGACTGTCAAACCGTCTGTTACGGCCATGCCTCAATGGCCCGAGGCAGCCTTTGCCGGGATGGTACTGATACTGGCAATTGCGTCCATGGGTCTTTATGACACCCGGCAAAGGGAAGGTATCAAGGGTGCACTTATTCGGTTGATGGTGGCATTTCTATCCGGTTTTCTGGCGATGGCGCTGTTGGATTCGCTTTTCCCCCTGTTCACAGAAGAGCCAAGCCATATCGCTAAATTTGTCCTGGTAGCCTTTATCTACTCCATAGCATTAAGGATATATTTCTATAAGTTTGTTGATGGCAATATCCTGCAGCGACGGGTCATGGTTGTTGGCGCCGGTAAGCGGGCAGCTACCATTAATAAACTCAGGCGCAAGACGGATAAAAGGGGGTTTGAACTGGTCGGATTCGTACGGACCTCCAGTGAAGAGGTGGTGCAGGTAGGAAATCAGAAGCTACTCGATATCGACGACGATATTCGAAACTTTGCGATTCAGAATCATATTGACGAAATTATTATTGCACCAGATGACAGACGTAGAAAATTACCACTCGACGGTCTTATTGATTGCCGCATGAGTGGAATATCAATTACTGATCTGCTTGACTTTTTTGAACGGGAAACGGAAAAAATACGACTCGATCTCATTCAGCCAAGCTGGCTGATTTATACCGATGGGTTTAAGCGGAATATTCTCCGCGCGGCGACCAAACGTACGTTTGATATCCTTATAAGTGCCGTGATGCTGGTGATCTGCTCGCCAGCGATGGTGCTTACTGCCGTGGCTATTCTGCTGGAAAGCAAGGGGAGAGGGGCAGTTTTATATCGCCAGGAACGCGTCGGGCGTGATGGTAGATGTTTTAATCTCTACAAATTTCGCAGTATGTGTACAGATGCGGAGCAGGATGGGGTAGCCCGATGGGCTCAACAAAACGACTCTAGAATCACCCGTGTCGGGTCCTTCATAAGAAAATACAGATTGGACGAGTTACCCCAGTTGTGGAATATTTTTGTCAGTGATATGAGTCTTGTCGGCCCCAGACCGGAACGTCCTGAATTTGTGGAACAGCTCTGCAAGGTAAACGCGCTGTACAAGGAACGCCACCGGGTAACGCCAGGATTAGCCGGTTGGGCGCAGGTATGCTACCCCTACGGCGCATCCAAGAAAGACTCAATGGAAAAGCTGCAATACGACCTCTACTATGTGAAAAATCATGGGCTGCTGTTTGACTTTTACATACTGGTACAGACCGCGGAGATCATTTTTTTCAAGAAGGGTGTGCGGTAGAGAGCCAGCCAGCTATTGTCAGTTTTTACGGCTTGATGTCGTATTTTTCCATTAAACTGTAGAGAGTTGGGCGCGTAATACCTAAATTTTTTGCTGTCTCGGAAATGTTTGAGTCAGCATGATTCAGTGCCCGCAGAATAGCCTTTCGTTCAGCTTCCCGACGAACCTGCTTTAGATTTAGCGGTGTAGACTCTTCATCCGGTGCGGCGAGTTCAAGGTCTTCAATCGTTATCAGCGAGCTTTCAGCCATGATGACAGCGCGTTTAACCCGACTCTCTATTTCACGCACATTGCCCGGCCAGTCGTAGTGTTCAATGGCAAGAATAGCGTTTTTCTCAAAACCGTTTATCTGTTGATTGTACTCTTTGCTGAAACGCTCAAGAAATGCCTTGGCTAACAGTAACGCGTCTCCTTCACGCTCCTTTAATGGCGGTATTTTTATCGTAACTTCGCTGATTCGGTAATAAAGGTCTTCCCTGAATCGCCCCTCTTCAATCAGATTCTGAATATTCTGGTGAGTTGCACAGATAATTCTTACGTCTATAGGGATTTCCTCACGTCCCCCAATCCTCTCCAGGATACGTTCCTGTAGAAAACGGAGTAGCTTGGCCTGGAGATCAAATGGCAGATCGCCAATCTCGTCGAGGAACAGGGTACCTCCATTAGCGTACTCTATTTTGCCCTTGGTCTGTTTCGAGGCGCCGGTGAATGCGCCTTTCTCATAACCGAAAAGTTCACTTTCCAGCAGGTTTGCCGGTATGGCTGCGCAGTTGATGGCGACCATTTTATGATCAGACCGTGGACTGAGTTCGTGCAGGGCCTGCGCAAATAACTCCTTTCCGGTGCCACTGGCGCCAAGTAATAGGGTTGTTATATTGGATGGCGCGACCTTTTCGATTGTTCTGCAAACCTTAAGCATTTCCGGGCTGGTTGCAATGATGCCATTGAGGGGAGTACCGGACCGATTCTGTTGAAGTTTGATATTTTCCTGTTCGAGTTCATTTACATGATAGGCACGCTTAACAATTAGTGACAGAATTTCCGGCTCAACTGGCTTCTGGCAGAAATCATAGGCGCCAAGGGCAATTGCCTTAACGGCGTTTGTACGGTCATTGTCCCCGGTTACAACGATAATTTTTGTGCCCGGGGCAAGTGCGAGGATCTCTTCCAGTGTGGCAAGGCCCTCGCTGACGCCACCAGGGTCGGGGGGCAATCCCAGGTCAAGCGTCACAACCGCTGGCTGGTGACGGCGGATCTGTGTGATAGCCTCCTCCCTGTCTCCGGCCATCAGCACCTCAAAATCATCGAAACACCATCTTAGTTGACTCTGTAGGCCTTCATCATCCTCAACGATTAACAGGTACTTATTCAAATCCGCCACTGGTTACCTCACTCTTGTAATTTTTTTTGTGTCTGTCTTGTACGGAGCTACTCTGTAGGCTTTGCATAGGGTAGGGTGATACGAAAAACCGACCCTTCTCCTGGTGTGCTTGTTACGCTGATATCGCCATTCAGGCTACGAATATACTCGCGGCTTTCATACACCCCGATCCCCATTCCTGTCAGGCCCTTGGTAGAGTCAAAGGGGTGGAAGAGGCGCTGTTTTATAAATTCCTGGTCCATGCCAGTCCCGTTGTCTTTAACTTCCACGACCGCCTGATCTGAGATTCGTGTTATGTCGATGATAACATGTCCGTCATTCGGTGTGGCGTCCTGGGCATTCTGGATGATATGACCGAACACTGTCGCCAGCTGTTCCTTATCGGCGTGGACAAAAAGTTTATTCGGGACTGGATGGAGTTCAGGCGCGGGCTTTCTTGTGGCATGTGTAGTGGTTACATCTGCCAGTAGTAAACCCAGATCGATACGCTGTGAGCCGCTGCCTCGCATACCACTCTTCATCTGTTCCATCAGATTGGTCATACGCTTGACTGAGTTTCTGACGGTACTGATTACATCATCGACAAACTCTGGTTTGTGTTTGTGTCGCTCGGCATTGGAAACAATCAGCGACTGTTGCGCGAGAATATTCTTGAGATCATGCACAACATAGGCGGATAGCCGATTGAAGGCCTCAAACTGGCGTGCCTGGGTCAATGCCTTTTCAGATAGATGTTGCGCCAGATGGCTGGCGGCCTGTTGTCCGGCCATTTTTAACAGATCCCTGTCTTCCCAGTTGATTGAGCGTTGTGACTGGGAGCGTGAAATGATGATAAATCCAAACACTTTGGTTTTGAAAAGCAGCGGAACAATCAACCAGGCATTAGGAATGGCTGTTAGCCAACCGGGTGGCGAGAATCCCTCGTAAAGATCCGGGTTCCGCCGATATTCATCCAGATCAACCAGCCACTGGTTTTTTTCCAGGAAGCTACATAGAGGGTCATGTTCTGCAGTGATTCCTATAATCGGCTCAGGCATATTCAGGCTGCTGTTGAACTCGTACTGGCCACCATCACGCCTGATCCAGAGAGACCCCCCTGTACTGTTGACCAATACCGAGATGGCTCGAATAACCCTCACAGGGACATCCTCGTCACTTTCAGCGAGTGTCTGTGTAAACCGCAACCACTCTTCCCGATAGTCATATTTGTAGTTGAAAAAGTGTTTGCTAAGAAAGACCCTGAGCTTTGCGCGAATCGTTCCGGAAAAAAGGATGATCAGGAGGAGTGCACCTGTTCCGCTCAGGAAGGCAATCTGCAGAGTAGACCCCCAAGATCCTCCGTAAAAGCGGATGTAATAGCCAGCCGAAGCCATAACCAGCAGATAAATTCCGGCCCCCATCAGGGTGATGGATTGGAATACAACATTTCTGGATATGTAGATATCCAGGGACCACTTGGGATTGCGGGCTACCGATATGGCAATCAGCGGAACCATTAAACCGTTCACGATGCCTCTGGCGTTCCACAAGGCCGGATTGAGTTGCTTGAACAGAAGCGCATCTGCAAACATGAAAAAATCGTAAGCAAAGGTGCAACCAATGCCAATGCAGAGATGCTTGATTGCCCAGCGTTGCTCGACTGCAGAGTTTCTGAATAGTTGCTCCAGCAGCAGCAGGGCAATGATGTTAAAGGCGACCCAGATTCCTAAAGTAGCGTCGCGGTTTATCAGGCTGACATTTGAAGTGAATACGGCAAACAACGGAAGCAGTACAGTAATGATACCGGCGATCACCAGAAAGGCGAAGAATAGGTTAATAGGGGTAATGCGTAAAAGGCGGCCAATCTTTTGGCTGCTGTTGGACTGAACGCTCTTCAACAAAAATAGGCACCAGAAGGTATCCCGGCCCAGCTCCAAAAGCTGCATGATGCCGGGAAAGGTTATCAGCGACAGTGCAGAAAGAGCGGAAATTCCAGCCCAGATTGTGGAAAAACTGCTGGCAAGTATCAACAAACGACCGAGTGTTCTGCCTCGCCAGGAAGTAATAAGCAGGGCAGTCAATGCGGCGTAGGCAAGGAAAGCAAAAAGATAACTGAAAAATCCTATATTCAATGCGGCTTACCCTGAATTATTTTGATTCTGGTCCATTAGATGTGTTGCAATTCCCCGGCTTCAACTGTGGTGTATCAGCATCCCGATTGTACCGTTGTGCCTGATCCTTTTTAAATACCCGGGCAACAGGTTGTACCATTAAGATTCCTTGGCCCATGTTAACTTATTATCACTGGCCCCGGGGGGGCTTTGAAAGTACAATCTGCTGAATTATTAACAGCTTGGCTGAAATGCCCCATGGCTGATTCACAATGCATCCGGGATGTCTTCAATACAGCAGGATATGAAGGGTGAGGTAGGTCTAGCAAATGTCTGCATTTATGCAAGTTCGGGACGAACTTCGGGTTAATCCACGTACATGGTTGATCACCGGTGTTGCCGGCTTTATTGGTTCAAATCTTCTGGAGGAGCTGTTACAGCTTGACCAAACGGTTGTGGGGATGGACAACTTTGCCACCGGTCATCCGCATAATCTGGAAAAAGTCCGAGCCCTGGTTAGCGAAACCCAGTGGCAGCGGTTCACCTTCCATGAGCTGGATATCAGAAACGTTGAGCACTGCAGGATAGCCACTGACGGGGTTGACTACGTGCTTCATCAGGCCGCTCTTGGCAGTGTGCCACGCTCAATTAACGATCCTTTGACAACCAATGACACCAATAGTACCGGCTTTTTGAATATGCTGGTTGCCGCCAGGGATGCCAAGGTGAAACGTTTTGTTTACGCGGCCTCTTCCTCCACCTATGGCGACCATCCGGGGTTGCCGAAGAGAGAGGAACTGATCGGCAGGCCGCTTTCGCCTTATGCTGTGACTAAATATGTGAACGAGTTATACGCGGATGTTTTTGCGCGAACCTACGGTATCGAGTCAATTGGACTGCGATATTTTAATGTGTTTGGACCGCGACAGGACCCAAAAGGCGCCTATGCTGCGGTAATTCCGCGTTGGATAGAAGAGCTCTACAGGGGCACGTCATGTCGCATTAATGGCGATGGGGAGACATCCCGGGATTTCTGCTTTATCAATAACACCGTGCAGATGAATCTGCTGGCCGCGACAACGTCCAATCCGGAAGCGGTAAATCAGGTTTACAATGTCGCATTTGGTGTCCGTACAACACTCAATCAGCTTTTTCGCGAGATCCGGGAGCGTCTTGCCCGGCACCATGAACATGTTGCCGGCGTACAGCCGGAATATGTAGAGTTTCGGGCCGGCGATGTACGGCATTCCCTGGCGGATATTTCCAAGGCGACAGCACTGCTTGGCTATGCGCCAACGCATGATCTACAGCAGGGACTGGATGTTACAACTCAATGGTTTATTGAGGAATTATCTGTAACAAACTGAAATAATTGATAAAAAATACTATTTTGCGGGCAGGTTAGTTCCCTGCAGACTCCCCAACCTTAACTCTAACCGGGGAGGGGAGGCTCAGTTTTTACAATGGCTGGCCCGCTCTAAGGGCGTCAACAAAAATCAGGAATGATAATGGACAAAATTGCAGTTGTGGGTCTTGGATATGTTGGGTTACCGCTTGCGGTAGCGTTTGGTAAAAAGCGCGACACCATCGGTTATGATCTGGATGAACGAAAGCTTACCAATTATAGGAATGGATCCGATCCAAGTGGTGAAGTTGAACCTGAAGATCTGGCCATTGCCTCGCATCTCGAATACACCAGTGACCCATCCCGCCTTGCTGAAGCGTCGATTGTCGTGGTGGCGGTGCCAACGCCGATTGACCATGCCAGAAAACCTGACCTGTCACCCGTAATCGGAGCTTGTCGGACTCTGGCTGCTAACTTGAAACCAGGGGCTACGGTCGTTTTTGAATCAACGGTTTACCCGGGTTGTACCGAGGAGGTCTGTGTACCCATTATCGAGCAGGTATCCGGTATGCAGTGGGCCGGCCGCGATGGAACTGATAGTGGTGACCGCAACCGCGGCTTCTATATTGGCTACTCACCGGAGCGTATCAATCCGGGCGACAAGGAAAATCGTCTTGAAACAATCGTTAAGGTGGTCTCCGGGGATACACCGGTTACCCGCGAACTGGTCGCTGAACTCTATGAGAGTGTAGTCACGGCTGGTGTATGCCGAGCTTCTACCATAAAGGTGGCGGAGGCTGCCAAGGTGATAGAGAACACCCAGCGTGATCTGAATATTGCCTTGATGAATGAACTGGCGATGATTTTCCACAAAATGGGCATCGATACTGTAGACGTTCTTGAGGCCGCCGGTACCAAATGGAATTTCCTGCCATTTCGTCCAGGGTTGGTCGGGGGGCACTGTATTGGCGTGGATCCCTATTACCTGACCTATAAGGCGGAGGCTGTTGGTTATCATCCTCAGGTGATTCTTGCAGGACGCAAGACCAATGATGGTATGGGCAAGTATATTGCTGAACAGACGGTAAAACGGATGATTCAGGCCGGGCATTCCGTCAATGGCGCCAAAGTGGTTATTCTGGGACTGACGTTCAAGGAAAACTGCCCGGATCTGAGAAACTCACGGGTCGTGGATATTATCGACGAGTTGAAGAGCTACAACTGCGATGTGTGCGTGACTGATCCCATGGCTGACCCTGAAGAGGCGATGCATGAGTATGGCGTCCAATTGAAAAGCTGGGAACAGCTACCGCAGGCCCAGGCAGTTATTTTGGCGGTGGCTCATAGCCACTATCAGACGCTATCGGCCGCGGATTTTAAGGCAATTATGCAAGACGGTGCGGTAGTAATGGATGTGAAGTCGAAGCTTGACAGGGAAGCCTTCTCGGAAGCAGGCGTTAAACTCTGGAGACTTTAGTTTTATCTCATCAAAGAAGGGATATTTTACGATCCCTTCTTTGATGATAATTTATAAATCAGCTCGTTACATGTCTTAATGGAGAGGGCAGCATCTGATCATTGGTCATCTGTCGCAAAACCAGGTTGATTTCATTCAGCCCGAAAAAATGTTGCTCCTCGGTCATTCCAAACAGAAGAATCTGGCTGCAAATCAGATTGATTAACCGCGGAATACCGTGACTGTAGTTAAAGATGATTGGGTAAATTTCATCGGCCAGTTGGGGGTCATTATTCCATCCAACTTGTTTTAATCTGTGCCGGATATATTCACCCGTGCTGCTTTCGTCGAGTGGCTCAAGACAAATAACCGCATTTACCTGAGCATAGAGCTGTTTCAGTTTTTCCGTCAGCAACAATTCATGCAGTCCATCCCGGCCAATGAGAAAAATCTGCAAAAGGGGTTCAGATTTCCATCTCAACCTCATGAGAAGTTCAATCTTGCGTAGCGATTCAGTCTCCAGATTCTGTGCTTCATCGATAATCAGCAGGGGGCGTCGCCCAAAGTTACGCATTCCCGAAAGCTGTGTTTCCAATTCACTAATGACCTCTGCTTCATCATTAGTCAGTTGGCTAATACCGAAACCGAAGGCGATCATTCTGATCAAGTCGGTAGCTTGGAGCTGCGTAGAAACCAGATCAGCGGTGACAACGGGTTCATTTTTAATGGAGTGAATGAAATCTCTTAATAAGGCCGTTTTTCCTGTTCCCGATCTGCCTGTGACCAGTACAATTCCCTCACCGCGACGCAATGCATAGAGCATATAGGTCTTCGCATGGCTGTAGCTGGCGTGTTTGTAACAGGGTTTCGTATTTGGACTCAGTCGAAAGGGGTCTTCTTTCAGATGATAGAATTGTTCGTACATAGTTATATTTATGGCAGTCACTGCCATCCTTGTTTTTGATACCGGAAGCCTGTTCCCGCCACCGGATATCTTGGTTAATCTTCCCTGGGATATTCTTGTCTCACCCCGAACCGATGTTTTCAGCTACAGAACGATCACTGCCTGATTATTACATGGATATTCCCAGTATGCAGGCTTTCATTGAGGGACTCTTCTACTTTATAGTTCAGTTATTCGTGCTTTGTGATTTACTGGAGTTACTGGCGGCAATTAACCCATCGGATTAGCTCGCTGCACCTGGAACCCAATTCCTTTTCTTATTGGTGTTGGCCCCATTATCGAACCGGGGGATCTCCGGAAGTTATCTGAATGGGCAGGATTGATATGATAAATGTCATGCTAATGTACTAATGTATATATAATCTGTAACATGCTGATTATATGAATTAGATTTATTTTTTTCGGACCTGAATATAGTTCATGTCCCATCGAATATTGGGAGAATAGATCCCGCAGAGATGGCTGGTTAAAGAGAGGCGGTATTACCCGATATGGTTGGGAGTTGGCAATTATAGCAATGGTCAAGATAGGAATATGACAATTCACCACCTAAGTGGTGTACTAATCCGATTCTTGCGCCTGACAAAGGATTGACTGTGTCTTATGTATGAATCTTTTTATAATCTGAAAGTCGAGCCATTTCGACTGAGTCCCGATCATCGGTTCTGTTTCAGCCATAAGAGCTATGCCAAGGCCAAGGCATATATGCAGTATGCCATTCACAGGGCCGAAGGCTTTGTAATGGTTACTGGAAAGCCGGGGACTGGTAAAACCACCTTGGTCAACGATCTTGTTGATGGTCTATCCCAATCCCGGATAGTAGTTGCGACAATTGTCAGCACGCAGCTGGAAGCTGATGATCTGTTGCGGCTTGTGGCCTGTAACTTCGGGCTTGATATCGATGCCCCAAATAAGGCCGTGGTGCTTCAAGGTCTTTCCGTGCGACTGCGACGCTATCACGAAGAAGGAACCAGGGCACTGCTGATTATCGATGAAGCACAAGATCTCTCCGCATCCGCGCTGGAAGAGTTAAGACTGCTCACCAATCTCCAGCTCAATAATCAACCCTTGCTGCAGATTTTTCTTGTCGGTCAGGAGAATCTGCGTGAACTGGTGCAAAAACCGAGTATGGAGCAGGTTCATCAGCGCCTGGTGGCGGCCTGTCATCTCGAGGCGTTGAGTGAGCAGGACACAAAAGCCTATATCAGGCATCGCCTGGATCGAGTAGGCTGGAAGAATGACCCGACAATCGATGAGGGTGTATATCCGGTTGTATTTCAGTTTAGCAAAGGGGTACCAAGAAGAATTAATCTTATATGCAGTCGTTTTTTACTCCACGGATGTGTGGAGGAAAAGCATCGTATTCGCGCGTCTGATGTAAGAACCGTAGTCGGTGAACTACAGCACGAGCAACTGGCACCAATTGGTTTCAAGGCCGACTTGCCACCCTTGCTGGATGATGAGGAGTTTGAGTCTGACTTAGAAACCGCAGCAGAGGCGAATGATAACGAGACCTCACGATCCACTAAAGAACCGTCTGTTCCTGAGGCCGGGGTAGCGGAACAGCCGCCCACGAACGACAATCCAGCAGCTACCCCGTCGATTTCACCAGCACCGGTCAATCCGGGGGGTAACCAAATTGCCGATCTGTGCTCGCTTGAAGAGCAGGTAAGGCGGGAAGAGAGCCACTCCTCATATCAGTCCGATAATTCCCAACAGGATGTTATACAAGAGAACTATTTCTCGCTATCGGAAGCAGTGGATTTACCCTCGGAACCGATACCAATCCATAAGCCGGCAGAAACGCCGTTGGCGGAACACGTCTATGGTAACAGGTTCGCTAACGCACAGAGACGAGACGAAACTGGTGGTGCAAGGACTCATTATTACAATGAATATCAGGTGAGTGCCAATCCACACGGCATCGTCACCAGAAAATGGAGCATGCTGTCCACTGCGCTGATATTTTTGCTCATCGCGGCGGCGGTATTGATAGCGCTTTACGTCATCAGTCCACGACTGCTTCAGGACGGTATAGTGGATCTTGAACGACAAATTGATTCCAACATAAGCAGCGTGAGTAAAGATCCAACAACCAGTAAACCTGACCCGTTGCCAGTCAAGGACGAACTTAATAAAAACGAACAGGATAGTGGCGTAGCTGACCTGGAAAACCAGAGTCAGGCGGTACAAAACACAAATATCTCACCCGATACCGATCTGCAATCGAATGACAGTTCTCCTTTCAGGGAGGAGAAGAGTGGAGAGTTATCGACTGACCAGTTGATCGATGCTCAAAAAAAAACAGTACCGGAAATTGAATTAAGCAATATTTCTGCTTTACCTGATACAACGGAAACCGGTGGAGAAACTGGCGATTCAGTCCCACCACCCCAAGCCTCCGCTCATGACGACGACTTGCTACACTGGTGGCGATCGGCCCATCTGGAGGCAGTCAGACCGCCATACCAGCCCTCCACGCAGGACGATTTGCAACCGCCTAGTTCAATAGTCCAGGAACTAACGGACTCTGATACGATTGCACTGGCCTCGCAACGGTATCCCATCATACAAGGCAAAAAACAGAATCCGGAAGCGAAAGATAGTGACGCTATTTTCACTCCAGTGATAGCGGGTTCGCGGCCTGCGGAAACAGTCCTGCCTCCCCCTCTTGACCCACCTGTCGGCTCACAATCAATAGAACCGGTTGCCAGTCCGCTTCCCACAAACAGCGGGATCAAGGAAGATATTGCTGCCATATCTGAACCCCGGCGAAATAGTGGAGATACCTCACACAATTCCAAGTCGCTAAATACGCCTATGGATGGCAAGGAGGCAGATAAGTCGCCGCATACTGGTGAAGAGGATACCCTGCTCAGACTGCGGAAGAAAATTCTTTTTGGTAGCGACAGCGCGGTAATTTCTGATGAGTATCTAAGCTTGCTATCCGAAACGGTTGACTGGTTAAAGAGTCATGCGGGCCGCACCGTCCAAATTATCGGCTATGCGGATAGTAAGGGTGAGGTCGAGTACAATCAGGAACTTTCCCTGAAGCGGGCTAAAGCGGTTGCGGCCTATCTTGAAAATAACAATATTGCCAACAATCGTATTCATATTGAAGGACGTGGGGTTTACCCGGCAACCAACAATCTGTCCAATGATGGCGCAAATGCGCGACAACTACAGCGATTTGTTGAAATTGTCAGCAGCCCAACGGGTGATTGACCGATCACCCATGTATAGTTTGCCGCGTTTCTCTCCCATTGTTATATATACGAAGACAGGGCATCCGAGTGATATGGCATGAATGATACGCCAGTAACAGTTTTGCCGAAGTTTCACTATCTGGTCGAGAATTATCAAACAGAGGTGAATGATTTCCTCAAAGAGCGGTTTGACCGAATGTTTTTTGAAGTTGAGCCGGTCATGATCGACTTTGCCAGTAAAGCTGAAACTGATAACGCGCAGATCCTGTTTTTCGACTCCATCAGCCATATACAGGATCTGAGTGATCAGGTTACACAGGCCTATTTTGACACTCTTAAAACAGGCTTTTCCGCATTCCGTCGCGGACAGTCTATCCACTATCCAAAGCCGATTATCGAGGCGAACAACACTGAACAGATCGACATCGTAGAAAATAGTGACCTTGAGATACACATCGCCATTCAGTCGATGATCACCCGGTCGAGAAATAAAAACCATCAGGTGCTTTATCAAATCGGCCAGCGGCTGGCGGTTATGCAACAGGGCAGGAAACTTCGAGACCCGGATATACCGGCCTGTCCTGATCATATTGCCACAACTTTCCAGGCGGTCTCCTGCAGGTTTGAACTTGAGCAGAAACTGCTACTGATACTCTATGTTTTGTTTGAAAAGAATGTCCTGAATGATATTGGTACCTTGTATGCCGAAATAAACAAGATTCTTTCCGACGCCGGTATCTATCCTCATCTTGCACCCGTGGTTTCATTAAATAAAAGCAAGGCACAGAACAGTGAAGAACGTGTGCCGGCAGAAAACGAATCAAGCAGTCAGCCGGAAGCGGCAAAGAACACGTCACGGGGCAGGACCGAGCCGTTAACCAATGAGGATTTTTCTATTGGCGAAGCGGTGTTCAATTCCATCCTTTCACTGTTGACGGAACGACGCCGAACCGACCCCCGTTTCAAGGATCATCCGGAATATCGTCCGGATGGCAACCTGGAACAGCTGAGAAGCAAACCTGACCTGGTGACGGCGATCAATCAACTCGACATGCCAAAACATTTTGACATGGGGGTTTATGAATCCGAAACAGCAGCCACACTCACACCTGCCGATAGAAGTGCGGCTACTATTGAATACCTGCAAAAAAGGATCACCAGCGAAAGAGAAGATATTTATAGGGAACTGGATACAAATACCATTCCTACTGCTGACCTGGATACGATAGAACTGGTCGGCATGCTGTTTGAGCATATTCTCGATGATCAGGATCTTGCCAGTCTTACAAAAACCCTGATATGTCACCTGCATACGCCTTATCTGAAAGTGGCAATAATCGACCGTGATTTTCTGACCAATCCTGAGCATATCGCCAGAAAACTGCTGAATTTGGTGGTGAATGCCGGGCGCCGCTGGGTCGATGAAAACAATGTTGAGGCGGGTATCTATCACAGGATGAGCGACATGATTCAGATCATCATGCGCGACTTCAAGGATGACATTTCACTCTTCAGCCGTGCCTATGATGAATTCCTCGATCACCTGCAGGCACTGGAACATAAAACAAAAATACTTGAGGAGAGAACCAAGGAGGCCACCAGGGGGAAGGATAGACTGGAGTACGCACGGCTACGTGCCGATGAAGTTATGCACCAGCATTGCGCCGGAGTGCGCTTCCATCCGGTACTCTGGCAGTTCCTTTCCGTTGTCTGGGAAAACTATATGACTCTGCTGCTGTTAAGAGATGAACAGGCAGAAAAGCATAAGGAGTGGCGGACAGTCCTGATGGTGATCAATAGCGTCATCAAGATCAACAACGGCTACACAGACCCCCAAACAAGGGAATGGCTGAAGCACACCTGGCCACGACTAAAGAACAGCATCGAGTCAGGGCTTGATTTTCTTGGTAATACCAATCCATCGGAGTATGTTGCTTTACAGCAGGCAGTTCATGAATTACAGCGATCCACTCAACCGGAACCGGTAGAAAAAGTTGTCGTTCAGCCTGAGGCTGAACTGCGCACCAATAGAGAAGCGGTCAAGGGTATGCGATCAGAAAAAATGCGCAAACTCCTGGCAAAGGCACAACAAACAGATATCGGTAGCTGGTTTGAGTTTGATGAACCTGATGGCAAGTTACAGCGTGTCAAGTTGTCATGGTATAGCCCGGTGACAAATAATCATATGTTTATAGACCGCTTTGGCTACAAAGCTTTTATTCTGCCCACGGAAGTCCTGGTTTCGAGGCTGGCCAATGAGACAGCGCGCATTATTGAGCCAAACCGGTTCCCGTTCGTGGATCAGGCCCTGAAGAAGATCTACGGTCTGTTGCGAACCGGATAGTTCATTGCCGATACAGAATACGGCTGAAAGCATTTCGACAGTTCTGCGATAATATGCCGGGTTAACCAGATCAATCGGCATCCGGCTGGATGCCAGGGCGGCAATTGCACGTACTCACCAAGGCTGTAATCCTTCACCTTGGTTATTTCTGTTTATACACAAGGTATCGGCTTACATAATGAAAGCTCCTTATCCACACCTGCTCGCGCCGCTTGACCTTGGATTCACTGTGTTAAAAAACCGCGTTTTGATGGGCTCCATGCATACGGGACTGGAGGATAGAAAGGCGGATTATCCAAAATTGGCGGCCTACTTTGCCGAACGGGCTCGCGGTGGTGTTGGATTAATGGTGACCGGCGGCTTTGCACCGACACGGGCCGGCTGGTTGGCGCCTTTCGCCTCCAAACTGACCAGCAGGTTCGAGGTTAAACGGCATCGGTTAGTTACCGATGCGGTCCACCGGGAAGGCGGTAAGATCTGCCTGCAGATACTTCATGCAGGGCGCTACGGCTATACACCGATCAGTGTTGCCCCGTCGGCAGTGAAATCACCCATCACCCCATTCAAGCCCCGCGCACTCTCCGCCCGGGGGATACAAAAGCAGCTTGAAGGTTTTGTACGTTGCGCCCGTCTTGCGCAACAATCCGGTTACGATGGCATCGAGGTGATGGGTTCCGAGGGGTATTTCCTGAATGAGTTTCTGGTCACCCATACCAACCTGAGATCGGACAACTGGGGCGGGACATTCGGTAACCGCATGCGCCTGCCAGTTGAGGTGGTCAAACAAATCCGCGCGGCGGTGGGCCGGGAATTCATCATTATATTCCGCCTCTCAATGCTGGATCTGATTGAAAAGGGGAGCAGTTGGGAAGAGGTGATCGACCTCGCCAAGGCAATAGAAGCCGCCGGTGCCACATTGATCAATACCGGTATTGGTTGGCATGAGGCGCGAATACCCACTATAGCCACGATGGTTCCCCGCGCCAGCTTTACCTGGGTTACCGGACGATTGAAGGGTGAGGTGGGGATTCCGTTGATCACCACCAACCGGATCAATACCCCGGAAGTTGCAGAAGCGGTGATCGCACAAGGCGATGCCGATATGGTCTCGATGGCCCGACCAATGCTGGCCGACCCGGAGTTTGTCCGCAAGGCGGAGCAGGGCAGGGCCGATCAGATCAACACCTGTATCGCCTGTAATCAGGCCTGTCTTGATCATGTCTTTTCCCGGCAACGGGCCACCTGCCTGGTGAATCCACGGGCATGTTACGAGACTGAGTTGAACTACCCGCCGGCAGAGCGGCGCAAGCGCGTCGCGGTTGTGGGTGCCGGACCCGCCGGCCTGGCCTGCTCCACCATCGCCGCCGGCCGGGGGCATGAAGTGCATCTGTTTGAGGCAGATCCGCTTATTGGCGGACAGTTCAATATGGCCCGGAGGATTCCGGGAAAAGCGGAATTCAATGAGACCCTGCGCTATTTTAATCGCCAGATTGAACTGACGGGCGTGGTGCTGCATGCCGGACAGGAGGTGACAGCGGAGGAATTGATATCAGCAGGTTACGATGAGGTAGTGATTGCAACAGGTGTGCTGCCCAGAACCCCGACAATCACTGGTCTCTCTCACCCCAAGGTGCTCAGCTATATCGATGTATTGCGCGAGCAAAAGCCTGTCGGTGAACGGGTGGCGATCATCGGTGCCGGTGGCATTGGCTTTGATGTGGCCGAGTACCTTTCCCACAATGAACCGGAGACCGGTCCGGCTGAAGGGGTCGACGCCTTTCTTAACGAATGGGGAATAGACAAGAGCCTGGCTGCCAGGGGCGGAGTTGCCGGTATGAGGCGGGCATCCATAGCGTCGGGCAGAAAGATATATCTGCTGCAACGCAAGGCAAACAAGCCTGGTGCCGGCCTGGGAAAAACGACGGGCTGGATCCACCGGGCCACTCTGAAACATCGCCAGGTAGAGATGTTGGCAGGTGTCCGGTATGAGCGGATTGATGATGAAGGGTTGCATGTTGTCATTGATCACAAGCCGCGACTGCTCGACGTGGATAACGTCATTATCTGTGCCGGCCAGGAGTCGAGAGCATCGCTTTATGAAACGTTGCAGGCGCGGGGTGTAGCCGCGTATCTGATCGGTGGCGCCAAACTGGCGGGAGAACTGGATGCCAAGCGGGCGATTCGTGATGGGGCCGAGTTGGCCGCCGTATTATAAGCGAGGCATCACGCCTCGAAAGATTTCAGGGCATCAATATCCAGTATGGTAATGGCACCATACTTTACATCGACGATCTTTTCAGACTGCAGTACATGCAGGGCCTGGTTGACCCGTTGGCGGGAGATACCCGAGAGATTCCCCAACTCTTCTTGAGATACCTCCAGCTTGTAATGCATGCCGGGATAGAGGTTGAGATTAAACATGGAGGCCAGTGCACGGGCGACCCGCGCTTCCGGCGACAGGAAACGGTCATACTCCATATAGCCAATGAACTGGCCGAGACGTTCATTGAAATGGGTCAGCAGGAAGCGGTTAAAGCTGATGTTCTGTTCCAGCAGGGTGAAAAACGTCTCTGCAGGCATGAAGCCTATACGGGATTTCCGCAGTGCAACAATATCGTATCGCCTGGGTTCACGCTTCAGCAGAGAGCCCTCCCCAACCCAGCTGCCGGAAGGGATTCCGGTGATGAATGAGATCTGCTTGCCGGTGTGGGATTCACAGGAAATTTTTGCCAGGCCGTCGATAATACCGACCCACTCTTCAGTGGGGGAACCTTTCCGGCAGATAATGTCACCCGCGTTGAAGTGCCGCTCGTACAGCGTGTCCCTGACCAGCTGTTGCTGGGCCGGTGACAGGTCCTCCATCCAGGGGTTTTTAACCAGAAACTGTTCGAGAGTTTCCATAGCTCCAAATGTCATCTGAATGACAGAAAATAGAGAAATGAGTTGCTATGATAGCAGATCATAAGGGATTGAAATATCCAAGCTGAAATTGTGCTTGAAACAAGTATTGCATAATAAAAACAATGAGATAAAAGCTACCGGCCCACCTTGTCTGAAAGTTGTTGTATGTGGATGTTGAAGCGGGCCGTGATCAAAGGCGAATACTACGGAGCATTGTGACATGTCTGCACATATGAGTTTTTCAGTCGTCAACGAGACCTCTTCATTTATCTCCCCACTCCCCGTTGCACAGAACGATGCGTCCAGCCAGGTGGACGATGCAGTGATCCAGATACCCGATGCTTGCTGGGAACCGGTTGACTTCCTCGACGGCAATGAGAACGGCATACCCAGCCAACTGTTGGCAACCCTTTACGTCAATTCCTGTCCCATGCATTTTGAGGCTTACCTGGTGGATGAACAGGGTGATATCTGTGATGCCCGGCATCAGCAGGCGATCAACCTGGTCAAGGCGGCACTACGGGATGATGAACCCTGGAAGAGTTTCAGCTATGGCGGTCATGACTATGTGATGATCGCTATCCCGTTTGGCATAAGTCGCTGAAGGGCACCCCGGGAGTAGGGCGGAGTCAAGGTTCTTTGACTCCGTCCTCTTACGATCAATCATCCCGGTTTTCGATCACCCCGACAAAACTCTCCATAAAGCGATTGGCCTGGTAGGCATCCAGAGCCCGGTGGTCAATGGTCAGGGTGAAATAGGTCATGGGGTGGTTCTGTATTGAATCTCTACCTTCGATTGTCCCTGACAATGACCCGCTTTATGAGATAAATCATCGACTTCTTTTGTGTTGCTGCCGTGGTTCGTGGTTTGTTGCTCAAGTGAGAGTTGATTCAAAAAAACTGTGCTTATACCGCGGCTGGTTTGTATGCTATGCGCTTGATAAGGTGGATAATCACACTTCCATTTTGTGGAACTCGATATCTCAGGCGCCGAGGGAGGGCGATATGATCTGCATCAGCTGCGGCAGAACCCATCGGTACATCAGTTCTTCCGTTGATCAGGGCATGCACTGGCTGCGTCAGGATGAATCCACCCGGCTGGGTATCTGTTCTTTCTGTCCGGACTCTGTTGCCGCCTGGGATCAGGGTGCCCGGGATGTCCGTGATCTGGCCGCTGCGAAGCTAAAGACCGAACGTGAGACTGATCTGCCCGGTTGGTTGATCAAACATGCAAAATTGCCGTCCCTGCCACATGTGTTGATAGAAATCTATAAAGAGCTCGAATCGGAAACCGCCGGTATCGAGCGCATGATACAACTGCTTGAGACCGATCCCGGTTTAACGGCGCGGACACTCCAGATTGGAAACTCCGCTTATTACGGGGCGGCAAAGCAGATCACCCGGGTGGAAGACGCTATCCTGCGCGTCGGCCCATTCGACCTCTGGGCCTTGCTGATCTCCACCGAAGTCAAGAGCCTGTTTTTTGGTATTCGGCCAGATCTGATGGATATGAACAGCTTCTGGCAGCACTCCCTGTTCACCGCCTGCGCCTGCCGAGTATTTGCAGAACAGCAGCGTCAGGATTCGGCAGGGGAGCTGTTTGTTGCCGGATTGATTCATGATGTCGGCAAACTGTTGTTTCTGCAGATGATGCCGATAGAGTATGCGGATGTGATTAATCGTCATATTGGTGGCGATGAAGGCGCGGAACTGGAGGTGGAGCTGTTGGGCATTGATCATGCGCAATTGGGTGCGCGGCTTTTTGAGAATTGGGAGTTGCCGGGGATACTCATTAAACTGACCGCCGGTCACCACACGAAATCCTCACCATCGGAACAGGTGACGTTGCTGCGCCGGGCCGATAAGCTGGCGCATGAATACCTCGATCATAAACCAACCAATGCCGAGTCACAGGCACATACGGAACCGGCCATTCAGCCGATAGCCGCACTATTTCAACAGCTCACGGAGCTGGTACTTTGATCATGACCGATCATCTTTACAGACAGGTACCACTTGAATTTATCGAATTGCCTCCGTCGAAAATGCAGCAGCGTGCGGATGAGTTTCTTGAATTCATGAAACGTCGCCGCAGTATCAGGTCATTCTCGGACCGCCCGGTGGATCGAAAGGTGATTGAGCAGTGTCTCCGGACTGCCGGACGTGCCCCCAGTGGAGCCAATCAGCAACCCTGGAAATTTGTGGTGGTGAGTGACCCGGGGCTGAAACGCACAATCCGCTTGGCGGCTGAGGAGGAGGAGCGCGAGTTTTATTCGGGAGGCGCCTCGGAGGAGTGGCTTGATGCACTGAAGCCACTGGCTACCAATGCCGAAAAACCTTTCCTTGAATATGCCCCATACCTGATCGTGATTTTCAGCGAAAACTACGGGATCGATGAAGCGGGAAAAAAGATCAAGCATTACTATGTGCGGGATTCAGTCGGCATAGCAACCGGCATGCTGATCACGGCTATTCATAATGCCGGACTGGCCAGTCTGACCCATACACCCAGTCCGATGCGTTTTCTTAATCAGATACTCGACAGGCCGAAAAACGAAACCCCTACCATGATTCTGGTGGTCGGTTATCCAGAGGCGGGGGTCGGGGTGCCGGATATCGAAAAAAAATCTCTGGATGAGATTGCTGTTTTCAAGTGATCGACAGCGTGGCAGCCGGGCAAGCGGGACGGTATCGCTACCCTCAGTATGTCTCGTTCTTCGCCTCAGTCCAGCCTTCAGATCCGGAGCGGTTATTGGTTTCTGCTGGACGTTTCCTTGAGGCTATCTACCGGCGGGCAGGTTCTGAACTTCGCTGACGCCTGCTTGATTTCAGACCATGCCACACTGGTTGTCGCTGTCTTCTGTTCAGTTGCGATCCGGGGTGGGAGTCTATCCGGTTTCTCTGCTCTATACACGAATCGCCCAAACTTGGGTCTGCTGCTTGGCTACGGTGGAACTGTTCGAGAACGTATGACGCCGGGTATTATCCTGCTACAACAGGCTCTTACACGGATAAAGTGAAGCGGGACATGGGTCAAATAATGCTATTGTGTAGGCAATAACAAAACCGACAGGGGAATTAAGATGTCGTCCAGTCTGCTTTTTATCTCGGTTGTGGCGGTGATTGGCGGCGTTGCCGTCGCGCTGCAGGCCCAGTTGATGGCGTTGCTTGATCGGGGCATGGGTACTCTGGAGAGTGTATTTATCACCTATGGCAGTGGTGGGCTGTTGGTCGGCCTGTTGATGCTGGCTCTGCGTGGCGGCAACCTCTCGATATGGCATACCTTACCCTGGTATGCCTTTCTTTCCGGGGCCGCCGGCTTGGTGATTGTTGCCGCTATCGGATTCAGTGTTCCCCGGCTTGGGCTGGTGTCCGCTTTCACCTTGATCGTTGCGGCCCAGTTCATAGTGGGGGCACTACTGGATCACTACGGCATTCTTGGTGCCCAGGTGCGGGAACTGAACCTCCAGAAGATAGCCGGTATGCTGATACTGCTACTGGGGGTCTGGTTGACGGTTCGCAGTTGAACCAAGGCATGAAAGGAAAGCCGATATTGCAGGGTCTATATCCCTGACAGGTATGATTCCGCCGTGCGCTTCTGCTTGGCAGAACGACTGCCGCTACCAGGGAGCAACCTTCATGACCCAACCGGCAGCACATTGTTTGAAGCTGATTCTGGTTACTTGTTTCATGTTGCCGGTATCTGCGACCGCAGAGCGTATTGGTGACTTCGAACTCTATCCGGATCGGGCCTCTATCCCACTGGGGGAGATCCACTCGGGCGGGCCAGCAAAGGATGGCATCCCCGCCATCGATAATCCACGATTTGTACAATCCGGGGCGGTCGCTGATCTCAAACCGGAATCACGGGTTCTGGGATTGGACTGGAACGGGGTTACAAAGGCCTACCCGATAGGGATCATGAACTGGCACGAAATCGTCAATGACCGGTACGGTGAAGAACCTGTGGCGATCACCTACTGTCCGCTGTGTGGCAGCGGCGTGGCTTTTTCTGCGCGTGTCTCCGGTGAGGTATTACAGTTCGGTGTATCGGGTCTGCTCTATAACAGTGACGTGCTGCTCTATGACCGAAAGACGGAGTCACTCTGGTCACAGCTGCTGGCCCGTGCGGTCACCGGTGAGATGAACGGCACCCGGCTGAAGGTGTTGCCACTGGTGGTAACGACCTGGTTGGAGTGGCGGGCGCAGCATCCGGAGACATGGGTACTGTCGCGGGAAACGGGGTACACCCGAAACTATGATCGGGACCCCTATGCCGGCTATGAAACCAGCGAGGGGATCTATTTTCCAGTCAAGAAACAGGATCCGCGCTATCATCCGAAAGAACAGGTACTCGGGCTGGAGATAGACGGGCAGTTCAAGGCTTATCCGGTCGCCGAACTGAGTCGAACGGAGGGCGAGATCCAGGATCGGTTTGCCGGTCAGTCCTTCACCATCCACTACAATCCCGTCAGTCAGAGTGCACGATTTTTCGATCCTCAAGGTAACCAGATACCAGTTATCCGTTCATACTGGTTTGCCTGGTATGCGTTTCATCCCGACACCGCGGTATTTCGTCCGTGACCGCCGGGCCGATCAGCGATACTGGTCGATTCCGGTATCCTGCAGTCGGTCATAATAGCGCGCCCGGTAGAGATGACGCACACCTTGTTCATCATTTTGAAATGCCGTTCGGTCGTGGAGGATGTTGTTACTGATCAGCCCCATTCCCGGTTCCAGTCTGCCACGAAAGATGTAGGGCGAATCACTGTTGAGGATTTCGCTCAGGGCTCCCAGCGCCTCTTGGGTAAGCGGGTCTTCGGACCAGACGACGTGGCGGGTCCGGATGGTATAGCGCATGTGCAGGTTGCCACAGGGCATGATGGAAAAAACCGGGCCGACCTCCTCTTGCCGGGCCACTTCGCTCATGTTCATGCGCGGTGGTATGGTCATTACATCCGGCCCCATAAGCGCGGTAATGAATTCAGGGTTCCTGTCACGCAGCAGGATATAGGCAATTTCATGATCGAGCAGGGCGTTTTCGCCGCCGCTGCCGGCACTCTGGATACAGTGCAGGATCAGCGAGTGGATCTGCTCTTCGGGCCTGTTGTAGTAGCCATCAGTGTGCCACTTGATGGGGCGATTGGAGTAAGGGATGTACTGCTGTCTTACTCCGTCTGCGGCGACTTTCAGTGAGGTAAGACCGGTGTCATCCGAAAGCCAGTTGTGATTCAGGTGCCTGGCGCCAAACTGTCGTCCCAGCGAGAGCGGAATCTCGGGGTCCGGATCACTCCCGGTCTCGCTGATGTAGATGGCCATATTGGCCTTCTGTACCCGTTTCCTGATGGCGTTGAACTCGTCATCGCTCAGGCAGCGTGGGTCCCTGACCAATACCAGCAGTTGTTCCAGGGAAGTGGGGTAGCCGGCCAGTTTTCTGGCCCGCCAAGCCTGATAAAAACCATCATCATCCAGACTGAATGGTGTTCTGATCACATCTTCGGAAACGGCTGTATCGGGCATCTGCGGACTACCGGTCAGGAAACATTCAATAAATATTAGCAATTACTAACAAACACTGCCAGTAGACCGATGCGCGGCAGGCGTCACCCTGTTGGCTGCACCGATGTTTATCATTTTAATTCAGTCAGATATGAAGGATTGTTGCTAACCTTCCTGATCCAGTAGCGGAAACAGTGCGTCAATCTTTGCCGCGCAAATGAAATCGTTTTCTGAGAGGTTGCCGATTGCATGGGTACTGTACTGTACCTTGCAGCGGTTATAGCCTACCTCCAAATCCGGGTGATGATCCTCCCCATTGGCTATCCAGGCCACTGCATTGACAAAGGCGATGGTCTGGTAAAAGTTTCTGAAGCGAAACTCGCGGGTAATGGCCTGGGTAGCACCGACCAGTTGCCATTCCGCTGACAGGCTTGCCAACAATGCTCGGCATTGTGCCTCTGACAAGGGAGGTGTTTGGGGGTTACACGCTTTACAGTGCCTTGTCTGCAGCGCGGCAGACTTTGCTTCCGCATGTGACATGACTGCACCTCAAGTTACCGTCGTTGATTGATTTCACTGCATTACCAGTATGGTACAACTCAAGCGGATCTGCCGGGAGAGAGTGGTACTGCGGTTACATCTGAAACATTAAGTTGTTGCCTACGAATGTGCCAAATAGGTTAGAAACAGCTATGGAATTCCACAAGCCGGCTTAATTGCCAATCATGCTGATGACAGGGTTTCCGATAACCGGATGTTGCGGTTTGGGATAATTGCGCGTAATACGCTTGACGTAGTTTTGGGTTTCCCGATAGGGAGGAATTCCGCGATAACTCTCCACGGCATTTTCACCTGCATTATAGGCCGCCAGTACCAGTGATACCTCTCCATCGAAGCGCTGCATCAGCCATTGCAGATAGGCCATCCCTCCGTGCATGTTCTGTGAAGGGTCCCAGACATCCGCAACGCCAAAACGCCGGGCAGTGGCTGGAATCAGCTGCATCAATCCACGGGCATCCTGTGGGGAGTGGGCCTGCGGGTTAAAATTGGACTCGGCCCATATCACGGCAAGCACCAGATCGGGCTCCAGGCCGTAGGCGGGAGCCCAGACCCTGACCCAGTGTTCAATCTGCTGACGATTTGGATTTTGCTGTTTCTTCAGGGTACTGCATAGGGGGTCCTGACGTGGCTCCACTGCAGCCAGAACCTCCAGCATTCGTTTGGCGGCGGGATCCCCGGCGGCAGCGGCCTTTTCAAACCACCCGGCCGCCACCGATGGGTCCTGCGCAACCCCGCGACTGTTGAAATACATCCAGCCCAGGGCATAGTAAGCCTCGGTGTCTCCCCGGTCCGCTGCCATGCAATAGAGCCGGTAGGCCTTTTGATAGTCCTGCCTTACACCACGCCCATGCTCATACCGTACAGCCAGTTCGCGCAGGCCATCCGCTTGTTGCGGATTTGCCGCCAAGCAGAAAACGGGCGTCAGAAGAAGAAATAAAAGGGCAGGAAATAATCTGTAGTGCATGGCTGAGTCACCGGCGTGAAGATGCCCATGCATTACGCAAATATTATTCCATAACGCTAAATTATTATTAATGTCAGCTGGTTACAAATTTCATGCAGATCCAAAACTGGTCCAGTGTAAAATTGCCTGACAACATTGATCGGCTATTCGTGTACCACCAGCACATCGCAGTTTCCGTTTTCAATAACATGCTTGGCGGTGCTGCCCAGCAGGACACAGAGTCCATGGAATCTATGTGAACCAATGACCACCAGGTCGGATTGCTGTTGTGCTGAATAGGCGGATACCGCCCGATCGACAGACTCCGATGTCACCACCACCTCTTTCTCCACCTTCAATCCTTCAATGACCGATGTAAAAGCCTCCAGGCCGCGCAGTCGGAGATTTTTTGCCGCACTCGCTTTTTCCTTATCGTCAGCAAAATTGTCCACAACATTCAGGAGGGTCAGTCGTGCGTTGTATCGTTTGGCCATACGCACGGCTTTGTAGATGGTCATCAATCCCTGATCATTGAGATCGGCGGCAACCACGATATGCCGATAATCGACCACATTTTCATCGTCTGCGTCGGTTGTATTGCGAACCACCAGGGCGTCGCACTCTCCATGATCGCAGGCGGTTTCACTGCTTTCCTGGAGCAGCGGCTGCAGTTGCCCGTAGAGGCCGCTATCCAGGACGATCAGGTCACCACTCACCTCATCCGCCAGCCGGACTATCTCAAGCAGACTGCCTTGAGCACGCTTCGTCTGTACGATTTCAGAATGTTCGGCAGTCAACTCATTCAACCGTATGCTATCGGCGGCTTCGGATGTTTCTGCGATATGTGCCAGCGTCACCTGACTGTGCAATTTTGCAGCGACATTTGCCGCCCTGATAGTGGCCGGCTGCCGGGTTTCTGATGGCGAGAAAAGAGCGACAATACTGTGGTAGCCAACGGATTGCTTTGTTGTCATGGGCCGTTACCTGGTAGCTGAAAGTATCTCTAGCATAAGTGTGAAGCTTTGCTGATTACAACTGCATTGAGTTTACTTGCGGATTGGATACGGCCTCAAGCAGTTGCGTTACACCGGGATAGTCGGCCCGGGTTAATTGATACTTTCGTCCGCAACTACCCCAGGATTCCCCGGCTTCGATGGCGCGTTTCAGATCATCTGGCCGATCAATGATCAGGCCGCCGGTTGAGTGGATACCCAGGTCGAACAACAGATCGGGTAGTCCACTGGCACTCGGGCCAATCAGGTTTATCTTTGCCGGATTCCCGGCGGCCTGGATAATCGATTCAATGGTGTTGTTGATCAGGGTCGAGGCGGTACACAGGATATAGTCACAATCAGCCAACGCCTCTGGGGTGGTAAAAACCGCCAGTCCCAGTTCTGCCGGCACCCGTTCAGGTTGCTGCTCTATGACAGTGACCTTTTTTCCCTGGGCGAGATAGCGTTCTATCAGAGGTCCGAAAAAGCCCACCATGCCGATATGGGTATCGGGCAATTCGCTGTCGGCCCGCTTGCCAATGGTGGAGGGGTCAAAGCCGGCACGCTTCATCAGATGCTGACTGAGTGCGTTGAATGCGCCCAGGGCCAGCGCGCTGCGGGGGATGTTGACGCCATCGAGATGACGGGCAATGGTGACAGGTGATTGCCCGATGGTTGCATGAGCTGTTGTCTCCACCCATTCCCGGGTTTTTTCAAGGCAGGTATAAAATGGCCCGGTGCTGCCATCACTCAGCACAACGAAACCAAAGTTATCCTTTATATCCGCTGACGCCTCATCGACAGGAAGCAGAATTTGCCCAATCAGCGGAAGACTGATGGCGTTGTCGATCTGAGAAATCAATTCATGATAGTGGGTTAGGTAGGACATATTCTGGTGACCTGTTATCTGTTCACTAAACTATAGAAGAACCGGCTGTTTCGTGACCGCGACTTTACCATATCGCAAAAGGAGACGCGGACGCGGTAATAGGCCCGATTGTGATTGCTCCCGGGGATGACGGGCGCTACCATGATTGCGCCAAAATCGGCCGGCCCCATTGATCATCGTCGCCCATGAATGATGCTATTTCAAATCTCTTTCCACAACCTGTCTGGAAGCATTTTGACCAGCTTACCCGGATACCCAGACCCTCGCACCATGAGGCGGCAGTACAAGCGTACGTCATGCGGGTGGGTGAGCAACTGGGGCTGCAGGTCATCAGAGATCAGGTAGACAATATCCTGATCAGAAAGGCGGCTTCTCCCGGTATGGAGTCGGCGCCTGGCGTTGTGCTTCAGGGACATCTCGATATGGTCCCACAGGCCAATGCCGATACCCGGCATGATTTCACCAAGGACCCTATTCAGACCCGGATTGAACAGGACTGGGTGAAGGCGTCCGGTACCACCCTGGGAGCGGATAACGGCATCGGTGTGGCGGCGGCCCTGGCGGTGCTGGAATCCCGTCAGCTCAAGCATGGCCCAATAGAGGCGCTGTTCACCAGCAACGAGGAAGATGGCATGACCGGCGCTTTCGGTATCAGGCCGGATTGGTTGCAGGGGAAACTGTTACTTAATATGGATTCCGAAGACGAAGGCGTCCTCTGTATTGGCTGTGCCGGTGGTGCCAATGCCAGTACTCGCCTGGAGTACACACCCGAGGCCATTGAACCCGGCTGGATCGGCTATCGTCTTACACTAAAAGGTCTCAAAGGAGGGCACTCAGGGGTAGATATTCACCGCGGCAGGGGGAATGCCAATAAACTGCTGTCCCGTTTGCTATCGGTTGCTGAATCGGTTTGTGATATTCGGCTCAGTTCATTCGCCGGAGGCAATATGCGTAATGCCATTCCTCGGGAGGCGACCGGCGTATTCCTTGTGTCGGCATCCAGAACGGCAGAGCTGAAGGCATTGATTGAAGTTCATTCGGATGCCATAACGTTGGAACTGGCGGCCGTCGAACCGGATCTGTCGATCGAACTTCAGCCCGATACAGGCGCGGAATATTGGCTGCCGCAAGGCATTCAACAAGGATTGCTGGATGCTTTGATGGCCTGCCCGAACGGGGTAATGCGCATGAGCGACACCATGCCCGGACTGGTGGAGAGCTCAACCAATCTTGCCATTGTAAATGTGGCGGATGGCCGTATTGAGATCAAAAGCCTGATCCGCAGTTCGGTTGACTCTGCTCGCGATGAGCTTTGCGCGGTTCACCAGTCACTGTTCAGGCTGATCGGGGCGAAAACCGTGATTGATGGTCAATATCCCGGCTGGAAACCTGACCTGAATTCACCGCTATTGCGGATCATGCGCCACGCCTACCAGGAGATTTTTGATAACGAGGCCGAGATCGGGGCAATCCATGCCGGTCTCGAGTGCGGCATCATCGGGGGTAAGTACCCGGGGCTTGATATGATCTCGTTTGGGCCTACCATCCGCTACCCGCATTCGCCGGATGAATGCATGCACATTCCCTCGGTGCAGCGGTTCTGGGATCTGCTGGTTGCGACACTGGCGCGTTTGCAATAATTCAGCATATTTCTGAAAAGCATTTATAAAACAGGACCCTATCCATAAGTGGTGGCTGCTCTATACATAAGAAAAATTGAATCTATGGCGCATTGCATCAATCGAGGCAGTGTATTACGGTTTCGCAATGTCAATTAAACACCCCATTATCGTAATCACCGGCTCGTCGGGCTCCGGCTCCAATCGGGTTAGTGATGTGTTCAATCACATTGCCTGGCGAGAAAAAATCAGCCATCTCATCGTGGATGGCAGTGCGTTCCACCGCTATGAACGGGATGAGATGGCAGTACGGGTTGAAGAGGCCTGCGCCGATGGCCGCTACCTGAGCCATTTCAGTCCCGACGGCAATAGGCTTGATCTGCTGGAGTCCCTGTTCAGCGAGTTTTCATCCAATGGTTCTGGCCAGTACAGACACTATCTTCACACCGAAGATCAGGCGCAACAGCACGGTCAGGAAGTAGGCACCTTTACCCCGTGGGAATCTCTGCCGTCGAATCTGGACCTCTTGGTGTATCAGGGATTGCACGGTGCGTTTACCGGCCCCGATGTCAATATTAAGCGGCATGTGGATCTGACCCTGGGGGTCGCTCCCATTGTCAACCTGGAATGGATTCAGAAGATCCATGTCGATATCAAAAATCGGGGTTATACGCTGGATGCAGTGCGCGCTGCTATCCAGCACCGGTTGCACGACTATGTCCACTACATCACGCCGCAATTCTCACAGACCGATATCAACTTTCAGCGTATTCCGTTGGTGGATACTTCCAATCCGTTCGACGCACGGGATATGCCCGAGAATGACGAAAGTATGGTGGTGATCAGTTTCCGGGAACCCAGGGACCATGACTTTGCCTTTCTGTTGAAACGGATTGACGGTGCCTTCATGACACGGCGTAATTCTCTGGTGGTGCCAGGCGGCAAGATGGAATTCGCCATGGAGATGTTGTTGAACCCCCTGGTGCATGAGATGATGGAACGGCGCCGTCAGTTACAGGAGATCTGATCATCACTTCCGATAACACTAAAGACCGTGCCATCCTCGAAGCGATGCGCAAGGTATTAAGCGCGATCATCCGGGACACAACACCACCGCCGGGCATGCGCCACCCCCTGACCGATGAGACGATTCAGGATGTGCGGGTCTGCCTGGGGATGATTACGGCCCGAGAACGGGAGCTGGGTGACGAGGCGGGCGAGACAGCGCAACGCCCCTATTATACGGACGCGCAGCCCACCTCAACCGTTGTTCCGTTCGACCTGGGCAAAGGCAAGGACAAGGACGGGGAGTAGCCGCGGCCTGTCGAATGACAGCCCGCACCGGTTACTCTTTACTCGAACAGCTATCGATATAACGCCGCTGCAGATCGGCGAAGTTGTCGATCCGCCGGTCCCTCAGGAAGGGCCAGATACGCCGTACCGATTCGCTCCGTTCCAGATTGACCTCTACGAGCAGGATGTCCTCGTCTACGCCTGATTTTCCGAGGATTTCTCCCTGTGGACCGCAGACAAACGAATGTCCCCAGAACTGTATGCCTCGGCTCTGGCCAGACGGGTCCGCTTCGTGACCGATCCGGTTGCAGGCCGCCACCGGCAGACCATTGGCAACAGCATGACCCCGCTGCACCGTGACCCAGGCATCGCGTTGACGCATCTGTTCGTCCTCATTATCAGTCGGGTCCCAGCCAATGGCGGTGGGGTAGAGCAGCAGTTCAGCCCCGGCCAGTGCCATCAATCTGGCGGCCTCGGGATACCACTGATCCCAGCAGATCAGCACACCCAGTCGGCCGACGCTGGTGTTGATCGGGGTAAAGCCTAGATCGCCCGGGGTGAAGTAGAACTTCTCATAGAATCCCGGATCATCCGGAATATGCATTTTTCGATAGCGCCCGGCTACCCTGCCATCGCTGTCAAAAACCACCGCGGTGTTGTGATAGATGCCGGCGGCCCGCTTTTCGAACAGCGAACTGACAATCACCACGCCCAGTTCAGCGGCCAGGGCACCGAAGTGCTCGGTGGAGGGGCCGGGGATGGTCTCCGCTAGATCAAAAACACCTGTCTCCTCGGTTTGACAGAAGTAGGGCGTGTTGTGTAGTTCTTGCAGTAATATCAGCCTTCCACCCGCCTTCGCGGCCTGGCGTATCCGGTCGGTGATGAGCGCCAGATTTGTATCTCTGTCACTGCCACAGGCGTGCTGTACCAGGGCGATCTTGAGGGATTTGCTGTTGTTCATAGATAGTGTCTGAAAAATGGTTTCGGTGCCCCGGAAGGCAAACAGTTGTGGGCCGATTTAACAGGATTCAACGGGTCGTCACAACCTCGATCTGTATGGATCAGTCGGACAGAGCCGGGGAGAGTGTCACCTGCTGTGGAAACTGCATGGTGATACAGTGCAGGCTGCCGTTCTGTCGGATCAGTGGCAGGCAGTTGATCGGAATAATCTCGCGTTCCGGAAAACTCTCCTGCAGACGGCGAACCGCTTCCACATCCTGGGGAATATTATAGACCGGCAGCAGCACCGCTCCGTTGATAATCAGGAAATTGGCATAACCTGCCGGCAGACGATCACCATGCTCCGATATGATTGGCGGGATCGGCGGTAGCGGTATCAGTCTGTAGGGTGTCCCGTCGCGCTGCCGGAATTCACGGAGTTCTGCGGCCATCGCTTCCAGTTCCTGATGATCGGGGTCGTCCGGTGTTGCCGTGGCATAGAGTATGGTCGCCGGGTCGCTAAACCGGGCCAGGGTGTCAATATGGCCGTCGGTGTCATCGCCAGAGAGATGGCCATTATCCAGCCATAAAAATCGCTCAAGCCCCAACTGCCGGGTAAGCAGGTTCTCAACCTGCGCTGTTGTCAGTTGAGGATTTCTGCTCTGGGTCAGGACCGAACTGCGGGTCGCCAGCAGTGTTCCCTGGCCATCGGTTTCCACTGCGCCACCCTCCAGCACCAGCGGTACGGTCCGGTATTCGGCGTCGGTGAATAAGCCTGAATGGAACAGGTTCTGATTGATCCGGTTATCCAGATCGGCGGGATATTTTCCACCCCAACCGTTGAACTGAAAATCCAGCAGCAGGGCACCTTTATCACCGATACAGGTCAAAGGCGCGTGGTCCCGGGCCCAACTGTCATTGGAAGGGGCGATGGCGAACAGCAGATGGTCTGTGTCGATTGCCGCGTCAGCCAGTTTTTGACTGATAACCCGCTGGTGGCTCTTGCTGTTACAGACGATCAGCAGCTGTTGAAATCGGGTCACCTGCCGGCTGATCGAAAGGTAGACCCGATCCACGGCTTCGAGATGTTCGGCCCAATCGGTCTCCCGGTGTGGCCAGGTCAACATGATGGCGGATTGCGCCGCCCATTCGGCGGGCAGAAGGTATTCGGGTGTCAAGGAAGCGGTTCCATAGGACACCGGCCAGCGGCCGGTGTCTGGGTTGTCAACGGTGAACGACGGTGTTGATCACGTATTCGTTTTCAAAATAGACAGTGAAATCGGTATAAACCCAGCGACTGATTGGCGGTTCACCGACCCAGGGTAACTCCTGTGCAGGTGCCCCGAACTGGGCGCGAACACTGTTCATGCTCTGCCCGGTGCGCGGGCGCAACAAACCGTCACTGCTGTTTGCCGGTGCCTGCTCTATGGCATCGAGCAGGAGCACATCGGCTGATATCAGAGGGGGAATGGAGGCGAGCGCGGCAACCAGTAACAGTGTTGAAATGGGTTTCATAATATAGGAACTCCTGTCCTCTTATTCTCTAAGGTAAAATATAGCATTTTGATCTAGATCCCGAAACACAAAGGTGTTTCTTTTCAGAATATGGTTTAATGCGCGCCTATGTACAAGCCTCTCGAACTGTTTATCGGATTGCGGTATACGCGCGCCAAGCGACGCAACCACTTTATCTCTTTCATCTCGCTGATCTCCATGCTGGGAATCATGCTGGGTGTCGTGGCGCTGATCGCGGTGCTTTCAGTTATGAATGGCTTTCACAAAGAAGTCCGTGAACGAATTCTCGGAATGACTTCCCATGCCACCATTTCCTCTTATCAGAACAACCTGACAGAGTGGCAGGAGGCGATGCAGCTCTCTACCAAAAACCCCCATGTGGTGGGGCAGGCGCCGTTTATCGAGGCCCAGACCATGCTGACCAATGGGCAGAAGGTCAGTGGCGCCATCCTGCGCGGCATATTGCCGGCGTATGAACCCAGGGTCTCCGAGGTGGGTGAACATATGCTGGCCGGGCGTCTGGATCAGTTGGCGGCCGGTGAATTCGACATTATCCTTGGCAAGGAGCTGGCCCAGTTGCTGGGAGTCGGGGTCGGTGACAAGGTGACCGTAGTCACGCCACAGATACGTGTTACCCCTGCCGGGGCCATGCCTCGGTTAAAACGCTTTACGGTTGCGGGAATATTCGAAGTGGGCATGGGAGAGTATGATCGGGGACTGGCGCTCATTCACATGCAGGATGCGGCCAGGCTGCTGAAACTAGAGGAGGGTGTCACCGGTGTCCGTCTCAAGCTGGATGACCTCTACCTGGCCCCTGAGGTCTCCCGTGAGCTGGCCGAGCAGCTGCCCGGCGTCTATCGGGTCAGTGACTGGACTTTCCAGCATCGGAATTTTTTCAGTGCCCTGCGCACCGAAAAGCGCATGATGTCCCTGATACTCTTTTTGATCGTCGCAGTTGCGGCATTCAATATCGTTTCCACCCTGGTGATGGTGGTGACGGACAAACAGAGTGATATCGCCATCCTGCGCACCCTGGGTATATCGCCCCGCAGTGTCATGGGCATCTTCATAATTCAGGGCGCTACCATCGGTTTTGTCGGCACCCTTCTGGGAATTGGCGGTGGCATCCTGCTATCGCTGAATCTGGAGTCAATCGTCAAGTCGATTGAACAGCTTTTCAATGTAAATTTTCTTGACCCCAATATCTATTACATCAGTACACTGCCGTCCGACCTGCATTGGGACGATGTGGGTATGATCAGTATCAGCGCCTTTCTCATCACTCTGGTTGCCACTCTCTATCCGGCCTGGCGCGCCTCCCGTACCCAGCCGGCCGAGGCGTTACGTTATGAGTGAGAAAGCCAGCGTACTCGAATGCCGGGATCTAACCCGTACCTTCGTCGATGGACAACTGACGGTAAAGGTACTCAGCGGCATCACCCTGCGCGTGGAGCGTGGGGAGCGGATCGCCATCGTCGGCAGTTCCGGCTCAGGAAAAAGTACCTTGCTCCACTGCTTGGGTGGGCTGGACCGGGCCACCAGCGGGGAGGTTCTGATCGATGGACATAATCTGCAACGCATGAGCGAGAAGGCGCGGGGTCTATTGAGAAACCAGGCGCTCGGTTTTGTCTACCAGTTTCACCATTTGTTACCCGAGTTTACCGCTCTGGAAAACGTCGCCATGCCGTTGCTGATCGGCAACCACCCGGTACCCGAAGCAAGGCAGCGGGCCGCAGAGATGTTGTCACGGGTTGGTTTGGAGCACAGGATAGGACACAAGCCGGGGGAGCTTTCCGGTGGTGAACGCCAGCGTGCCGCTGTTGCCAGAGCCCTGGTGAACCACCCGCGCTGCGTGCTGGCCGATGAGCCGACCGGAAACCTGGATCAGAAAACGGCAAGGCAGGTATACGGTCTGATGCTGGAGCTGAATCGGGACCTGCAGACCAGCTTTATCGTGGTAACTCACGACATGGCGTTGGCAGAGAGTATGGACCGGGTGCTGCTTCTCTCTGATGGCCTGCTGAATGGCCAGCCAGTCCCGGAAGTGTCTATTTCGGGCCCCGCCGGTTTTTCCAGTTCGAGATGATGTGCATACGCCATAACCCGCGAATGGACAGGTATCCAATCAATGCGGCTATTAACGCGCAAACCAGACTACCCAGATAGAGCGGTTGCCAGATACTGCCCATGCTGTGGCTGAACCACTCCATGGTGGGTTCAAAATCACCGTTTGATGCCGGATTGCCCATGATCCAGGTGCCGACCAGATAGGTGAAATAAAATAGCGGTGGCATGGTGAGGGGGTTAGTGATCCATACCAGGGCAACTGAGATTGGCATATTAACCCGGACCGGTATAGCGGTTGCCGCTGCCGCAATCATTTGGAAGGGTATGGGAATTAAAGCCCAGAATAGTCCCACGGCAAAGGCACCGGCGACAGAGCGGCGATTCAAATGCCAGAGATTCGGATCGTGCAGAAGCTGACCAAAGACCTTGAGATGCTTGTGATTCCGAATCGTCTCATGATTCGGGGTAAAGCGTTTGATCAGGTTTTTTGGCATACAACCTCTTCTTGACAGTGTAATCCCCCCTTATAAAGGGCAGCGTATTGAATCACGCTATCACGCTTTTGACCAGTATTCACACGGTTTCCCACCATTATTGAACTCTGACCGGGGCTTGCAGATTCCCGTTTTATGGCGTTCTCTGTTGGTACAAAAAGCAGTGGAGTTAATCCACAATAAGATCTAATCTACTAGCTCAACGATTGCCAGATCATAAACCCAGGGAAGGGCGATGTGATTCACTCTACGATAGCTTTTGTCTTTGGTGTCCTGCTGCTGCAGTTTCAGCCGACGCTGCCCCCGCTGTTTTCATTGCCATTATTATTGCCGCTGGTAATTCTTGCCTGGCGCTACCGCTCCCATTTAGCCATCCAACTGCCCGCAATCCTGATGTGTGGATTTCTCTGGGCTTCAGTAATGGCGCATTTCGCCATGCAATCCAGTCTGCCGAGAGCATTGGAAGGGGTCGATTTACAGGTCACCGGTGTCATTGAGTCCCTTCCGGATGTGACCGCCCACCGGACACGCTTCTGGTTTCATATTGAGCAGATTTCCGATGCGGAGCGGCGCTATTCATCCCCTGGTCGGGTGCAATTGAGCTGGTATCAGAATGCGCCTGAACTGGCAGCAGGTGAACGCTGGCGGTTATCGGTCAGATTAAAACGGCCTCATGGAATGGCCAATCCCGGTACCCTGGACTATGAGCGAACTCTGTTCCAGAAAGGTATCAGAGCGACCGGCTATATCCGCGAGGGTGAGATGAACCGTCGACTCGACACGCTGTATGTGGGCTTTCTGTTTCAGCGTCTGCGGCAGATGATTGCCGAGCGGGTTGATTCTGTGCTGCAGCCGGGACAGCCGTCAGGATTGGTGCGTGCGCTGGTGATTGGCGATCGCAGTCGCCTCTCCCAGGATGAATGGGTGGTCTTTCGCAAGACCGGCACCAACCATCTGGTGGCGATCTCAGGGCTGCATATCGGTATTGTTTCCGGTCTTGCTTTTTTTCTTGGCGGCTGGTTCTGGCGTCAGTCCGCGGCACTTTGCAGCCTTATTCCCGCACCGCGGGTGGGCGCCATTGCCGCCCTGGTCAGCGGCTTCTGTTATGCCGGTCTGGCGGGTTTTGCCATCCCCTGTGTGCGGGCGGTGGTAATGCTTTCAGCCGTGCTGGGTGGTCTGCTATTTCGTCGCATGGTTCAACCGTCACGCGGTCTCTGTATCGCACTGCTGTTAATTGTGCTGGCGGACCCGGTGTCGGTATTGTCCGCCGGTTTCTGGCTCTCCTTTGGGGCCGTGGCGGTGATTATGCTAGGGATACTCGGGAGGAGCAGGGTAAGGCCTGTGGTGATTCCGGGGTTGTTCAAGATTCAGTGGGTTGTTGCACTGGGTCTTGCTCCGATACTGCTGCTGCTTGGGTTTGATCTGCCAGTCGTCTCTCCACTGGTCAATCTTATCGCCGTTCCACTCTTCTCACTGCTGTTGGTTCCCCTCACGCTGGTCTCGGTGCTGATGCTCATGTTGTGGCCATCCCTGGGTGTAACGCTGCTCACGGCTACCGCCTGGTCGCTGGGCCAGATACAGGCGATACTCGCCCTGGTGGCGGAGCACGGTGACCTCATTTCCCTGGCCGGTACACCGCCGCTGTGGATGCTGCTGGGCGTTCTGGTGAGCACTCTGTTACTGCTGCTGCCAGCCGGCATCCCGGGAAGATGGTTGGGAACGCTTCTGCTCTCCCCACTGCTGCTCTACCGGCCAGCGCATCCGCCCCATGGCGAGGTCTGGATGACCATGCTTGATGTGGGACAGGGGCTGGCTATCGTGCTGGAGACCTCAGACCACGTGCTGCTTTATGATACGGGTCCTATGTTCCCATCCGGATTTAATACCGGTGAAGCGGTTATCGTGCCCTTTCTGAATACCCGGGGTGTGGAAAAAATCGACCGGATCATCGTGACGAACGGTGATATGGACCACCGGGGCGGAGTGGCAGCGTTAATGCGATCGTTTCCATCGACAGAGCTGTTAAGTGGTGAGCCGGAACGTATCCCCATCGGTGAGCCGGTACGTTGTACCGCCGGCATGCAATGGGTATGGGATGGGGTGCGATTTGAGATACTGCATCCAGACGGTTCTTCGCGCTGGCGGGGCAATAATGCATCCTGTGTGCTTGCTGTCGACACGCCGGCTGGACGGTTGTTGCTGACCGGGGATATCGAGGCGGAAGCGGAAGAGTCCCTGGTTGCAAACTATGGGGAACGACTGGCGGCGACAGTGGTTACGATACCGCATCATGGCAGTGCCAGTTCGTCGGGTGGCCGGTTTATCGCTGCAACCGACCCACAGTATGGTTTGATATCAACCGGTTACCGGAACCGTTACGGATTCCCCAAGGCCGCAGTACTGGAACGTTGGCAGGGACAAAATGCCAGCCTGTTGAACACTGCTGAAGCCGGTGCTTTATCCCTGAGATTGAAGGCAGATGGCCAGATCGACGGCCCTTTCCGTTATCGAGAGACCCATAGACGATACTGGATGACCCCATGATTGTGCAGGACGATCAGGATGGGAAATGTCTAACAGCTTTCGATCACTGCATGGAATACAGTATGATACTGCTCATTTGGTGAGGCGGGCGGCCCTGATCCGCACAAAAGAACTCCAGAGGGAATAGACAAGGTGTTTGAACTGGTTAAAGCTGGCGGCATTCTGATGCTGCCTATCATCGCATGTTCCATCGTGGCCATGGCGATTATCATCGAACGCTTGTGGGCGCTTCGATCCAAGCGTGTCATACCGAATAACCTGGTAGCGCAGATCTGGCAGCTGCATAGCAAGGGACAACTCACCAACGCCCATGTGGTTACCGTCAAGGAGGGTTCCCCCCTGGGTCGCATTCTGGCGGCCGGTCTGGCCAATCGCCAGCATACCAAGATAGTGATGAAAGAGGCGATAGAGGAGGTCGGGCGCCAGGTGGTCCACGAGCTGGAGCGCTACCTCAACACCCTGGGCACGATCGCCTCGATCGCGCCTCTGTTGGGACTGCTGGGGACGGTGATTGGCATGATCAAGGTTTTTGCCGCCATTATGACTGCGGGTGTGGGTAATCCCACCGTGCTGGCGGGCGGCATCTCCGAGGCGCTGATCACCACGGCCGCCGGACTGTCGGTTGCCATTCCGAGCCTCATGTTTCACCGCTACTTTGGCGGCAAGGTGGAGCGACTGGTGATCAAGATGGAAGAGCAGGCGCTGAAAATGGTGGAGGTGATGCAGGGTGAGCGAGAGCAGGAGTAAACCCAGGTGAATTTACGCCCACATCGCAAGGAGTCGCCAGAGCTGAATCTTACCCCGCTGATTGACGTGGTCTTTCTGCTGCTGATCTTCTTTATGGTCTCCACCACCTTCGATAAGGAGTCCCGTATCAAGGTGGAATTGCCGACCGCGGCGACCCAGGATGAGCAGGTGGAGGAAGAGAAGGTCCTGGAGATCACCATCGATGCCAGTGGACGCTTCTATGTGGATGAGCGGGAAGTGGTGAACACCGAGGCCGATACGCTGAAGCGGGCCATTGAAAAAGCGGCCGGCATGCGCCGCGACCTTCCGGTCATTATCAAGGCGGATGCCCGCGCCTCCTTTCAGTCGGTGTTCAAGGTGATGGATGTCACCAGTCAGCTGGGCTTTGTCAACATGACCTTTCCCGGCAAGCAGCCGGTAGAGGGCAACTGACCGATTCGTGAAACGTCTGGATCACTACTGGGATAGCGTCAATCCGGTTTCCGCTGCCCTGCTGCCGCTTTCCTGGCTGTTTCGCATGGTCAGCTGGCTCAGGTATCGTGCCTACAGGGTCGGGCTGCTTGCCACAAAAAAACTGCCGGTGCCCGTCATTGTGGTGGGCAATATCACAGTTGGCGGCACGGGTAAAACCCCGCTGGTGATCTGGCTGGCTCGACACCTGCGAGACCTGGGCTACAAGCCCGGCATTATCTCCAGAGGCTATGGCGGTAAGGCAGCCGACTGGCCACAGCCGGTAGTACCTGAAAGCAATCCTGTCCTGGTGGGGGATGAGCCGGTCATGCTGGCCAGTCGAACCGGCTGCCCGTTGTGGGTAGGGCCCGACAGACCCGCGACCGCCCAGGCGCTGCTCGCCGCAGCCGATTGTGACATCCTGATCTCGGACGACGGCCTGCAGCATTACGCACTCCATCGTGACCTGGAAATCCTGGTCATCGATGGGGCCAGAGGGCTGGGCAATGGATTTTCTCTGCCTGCCGGGCCGCTGCGCGAGCGTCCGTCACGGCTGACCCAGGTGGACTTGGTAATAGCCAATGGACCTTCGGATTTAACCAGCAACCAGATGAGTCTGTACCCGGGACAAATGATCAATCTGGCATCGCCATCCCTCCAGGTCGGGTTGGACTATTTCAAGGATCAGTCGGTGCATGCGATGGCGGGTATAGGGAATCCCGAACGTTTTTTTAACACCCTGCGCGCGGCGAGTCTGCAAGCACATGTGCACCCGTTTCCCGATCACCACTGTTTCAGCGAGGCGGAAATAACCCCGGATGATGCCCTGCCGGTGATCATGACGGAGAAAGATGCGGTAAAATGCGCTCCATTCGCCCATCGGCGGCACTGGTACCTGGAAGTCAGTGCGCAACCGGACATGGGTTTTATACAACAGCTGGATAAGCGAATCAGAGAGTTTAGAGATGGATAAGAAATTGCTTGATATCTTGGTGTGCCCGCTGTGCAAAAGCAAACTGACTTACAACAAAAAGGCAGGAGAGTTGATCTGCAAGGCGGATCGGCTGGCATTCCCCATCCACGATGGCATCCCGGTGATGCTGGAGGAGGAGGCGCGTAGTCTGCCCGCGGATGAAGAGGTAGAGTAATCCGTCCCATCGTCCGGAGTCAGCAATGAACTTTAAAGTCGTTATACCCGCTCGTTATGCTTCAACTCGATTGCCGGGAAAACCACTGCTTGAAATAGATGGAAAACCGATGATTCAGCACGTGCATGAGCGTGCCGTTGAGAGCGGGGCCGATCAGATAATCATTGCCACGGATGACCAGCGAATCGCCGCTTGCGTGAGGGGATTTGGTGGTGAGGTCTGTCTGACCGATTCCCGTCATCGCAGTGGCACCGATCGCATAGCCGAGGTGGTAAAACAGTATGCCTGGGCAGCGGATGAAATCGTGGTCAACCTGCAAGGCGACGAACCGGATATGGCCTCCACGCTGTTGCACCAGGTTGCCGTTGACATGGACAACCATCCGGATGCTGTCATGACCACCCTCTCCGCCGACCTGAGCGATGCGGCGCAGTTGTTTGATCCGAACGTGGTCAAGTTGGTGACCGATGCCAGGGGCTACGCCCTCTACTTCAGTCGGGCGCCCATCCCCTGGAATCGGGATGAGTTTGCCAACCGGGAACGGCTACCTACATCGGTTCAGGGTTATCGCCGTCATATCGGGCTATATGCCTACCGCGCCGGATTTCTGGATCGATACATCCAATGGCAGCCCGCTCCGCTCGAGCTGGTTGAATCGCTTGAGCAGCTCAGAGTGCTCTGGCATGGCGAACGGATACATGTCAGTGCCGCGGCGGAGATGCCGGGGCAGGGCGTGGATACGCAGCAAGATCTGGACCTGCTCAATCAACGGTTTCAGCAACGGAACAGACCGCCGGCTAGTGAGTAATATCTGTGCCGACCTTGTTGGCCAGGAGTTCCAAAAGCTCCTCGGAAAGGGTGTCAGGTACTTTTCCGAACAGTGGAATCAGAACGGTTTCGGGTCCTTTTCTGGACGGCTCGCCAAACAGGTTTTCCTGAATGATTGCTTTATTGGATGGGTCAGAAAGCACCAGGACTCCCTCATCCGCCAGCACTTCATGCAACACCCACTCCCTACCGAGATGGTTGAAATGGCTTCCAATCAGTGAGCGTATGCGCAGAACAAAATCCTGATCTTCCAAAATAGACTCCAGGGTAAAGGGGCAAAAACGGATGGGTGATCGGAAGAGGGCAGGGTCACTCCTCCTAAAAATGGCCATAGGATACAAGTAGATCACTATTTCTGCGACCATGATTAAAGCGGCGGTCCGAGCCGTCTCTATGAGCCCGCCTGCGTTCCACGCGGTAGCGCCTGGATCTTGTGGTTCGCCGGTCAACAATTCCCTCATAGACACAATGACATTCAGCGGCATCACAGCCAGGAAATGGAAGTCTTGGAGGCTGGTTGACCTGGTACACCTGGTCCATCTGACGGATGGCGGATTTACAGCCACACCTGGATACCCTTAGCAGGATAAAGCGATCATATCGTCTGATCTTATCCAGTTCGGCCTTCCGCATCTCCTCAATACTTAACGGTTTGCTTTCGTATTTGGAAAACCATTTCATGATATCTAATACCGGTCTATGCACTGTATACATAATTATAGGCCAACTTTCTCCCTATGCTGAAAAGCCCGGGATAACCGTGGAAGCTAGACTATAAACGGACTTGAAGTGCCAGATGGCTGGGGGTTGATGGAGTGCCGCAGTTCCGCGGGGTGCTGGACATCATTCGGCAACCGTTTATCCTGAGTGTCATTTCAATGACGGCAGACAACGGTCCCGCCAATCGTGGAATAATGCGATAAGAATGAATAATGTGCAGGATGCCTGACTGATAGGCTGTCGGTCACAGGATACGGACCCCGTCCTGCCCCGTTTAAAGGTCTCAAAATATGAAAAAAGTATCCGTTTTGTTCGTCTGCATGGGCAATATTTGTCGTTCACCTACTGCACATGGCGTGTTTGAACAGATGGTCAAAAATGCTGGATTGACTCCATATATTGAAGTCGATTCAGCGGGCACGCATGCTTACCATGTGGGCAATCAACCCGATCCCCGTTCCCAAAAAACCGCACTTGGTCGGGGTATTGACCTTAGCAGGCAACGCGCTCGCAAAGCGGCACGGGAAGATTTTGAGCGGTTTGACTATGTCATCGCCATGGATCGGGACAACCTGAACAATCTGTTGGAAATTGCTCCGGATGATTTCCGGGAGAAACTGCATCTGCTACTCGATTTCGCCCCTGAGTTGGGCATACGGGAAGTCCCCGATCCCTACTATGGTGGTACCGGGGGATTCGATAGGGTTTTTGATCTGGTTTCGGCCGCCTCGGAGGCCCTGTTGGCAACAATAAGAAGGGAGCATCAGATTTGATCAGGTAATGCATAATAGCGGAGGGCGGCTTATTGCCGCCCTCCGCCATACCTGTGAAATTTCCTGGTGTCTGTTTACGAGTCCGTATCTGACGCAGGTCTATTTGTCGGCTTGTTGCTCGACACCATGTCATTGTTAGCTGCCGGCGCTTCAGCCGATTTATTGGCCATTGCCGGCTTGGCCCCGGATGTCTCGCCTTGCGGTTTTGCCGGGTCGGTATTGACACCGGGTTTGGTCTCAACCTGGCGTAGCGGCCGTTGCTCAGCCACCGGAGACGGCTGGGCAGCCTCCTTCGCTGGTGTCGCTTCAGGCTTGGCTGGTGCCGGTTTGGCCGGAGGAGGCGTTGGTACGGGCTTTGCCGCCATAGGCTTGGTCTCAACCTGCCGCAGTGGTTGTTCTGTGGCTAGGGGGGATTTTGGTGTTGCCGTAGCCACCGCCGCAGGCTTGGGTGGTGTTTCTGCCGGTTGTTTTACCGGTGCTGCTGACTCAGCCGGTTTAATTGCCGACGCTTTGGTCTCAACCTGCCGCAATGGCGGCTCCTTTGGCCCGCTTACCTTGGTATCCGGCTTGGTCTCACTCTTTTCCGCCGGTTTCACCACGGCTTTCGGCTCTGCTGGTTGTTCAGGTTTTACCTGTGGTTTTTCTGGTGCCGGGGCTGCGGGGGATTCAGCGGCCGGGCCTTTAGTGGTGTCTGGCGACTTTTCTGTTGCCGGTGACTTTTGGGCCTGCGGTTCGGCAGCCGATGTCGGCCTGGCAGTGGTATCTGTTTCTGCACCTCCGCCGGTCTGGGCCGCAGCCTGGGTGGCTTTTACATCGGTTTCGCCAGCAACCGGGCGACGTGCTGTTTTCTCGTCCCCTGAGTCACCTGATGCCTGGACATCTGGCGTGCCGCTGTCTCCATCTTGATTAGACGCTCTTGGCTTGCGCGTACGCGGACTTCTGCCGGGACGGGACTGATCCTTCTCCTGGGCGCCTCTCTCTTGCGAGACGGGGGTATCTCCTGTCCGGTCACTCTTGGCTGTATCTCCGTTACCATTTGTCGTGCCGGTTTCGTTGTCACCGGTGTTTGTTTTACGCCGCCGCCGGCCACCGCGACGTCCGCGGCGGGAGCTGCGCTTCGGTTCATCTCCAGTGGATGATTGCTCGGCTGGGCGGTTGTCTCCGGCTGTTGCCGGTTTTTGCTCCACCGCAGGCTCTTGATCACTACCGTTGCGCTTGTCGGCCCGGGTGTCGCTCTTGCGTTGGGCAGACTGCTGTTGACGGCTATCGTCGGATTTTTTCTTTCCGGTCGGCTTTGGCTTGCTTGAGCGGCCCGAGTTCGATCGGCGGCTCTCTTCCTGATTGTCCCGGGTGCGCTTGTCACGTGTTTTGGGTTCTTCACGCTTTTCGCTGGACTGTCTTGCCGGTGCCGATTTTTGCGTGCGGGATTCAACGGTTTCGGCATCATCGCCAATGATGGCCTTCCACAATTTGCTGAAGAATCCTTTCTCGCGTGGCTTCTCCTCCACAGTCGTCTGACGCTGCTGGGGTGTTGGAGCAGGGGAGGAGGGAACAACCCGTTTAACCGTCGGTTCTTCCGTTTTAGTCTCCTTGGGTTTGGCAAAACCAGGGGTTTTGTCTTCCGGTTCCACCATCATCTTGTAGCTGGAGGTCTCTTCAGCGTCTTCCGGTAGATCCTGTTCGCGAATGCGTTCAATTTCGTAATGTGGCGTCTCAAAATGGATATTGGGGATCAGTACAACATTCACATCCTGACGCTGCTCGATGTCATGTATCGCCTCGCGTTTTTCATTCAGCAGAAAGGTCGCCACGTCCACCGGCAACTGGGCGTTGATCCGCAGGGTATTCTCCTTCATGGCGTGTTCTTCAATGATACGAAGCACCGAAAGAGCAAGGGATTCGACCCCACGGATAAAACCGTGGCCATCACATCGGGGGCAGACATGCAGCATGGACTCGCCCAGTGAGGGACGCAGGCGCTGCCGCGATAGCTCAAGCAGACCAAAACGCGATATGCGTCCCAGCTGGACACGCGCACGATCCTGCTTCATCGCCTCTTTAAGTCGGTTCTCAACCTCCCGCTGATTACGGGTGGGGGTCATGTCGATGAAATCGATCACAAACAGACCACCCATATCACGCATTCTGAGCTGGCGGGCGATCTCATCCGCCGCCTCCAGATTGGTGTTCAGTGCCGTCTCTTCAATATCGGCACCCTTGGTGGAGCGCGCCGAGTTGATATCGACAGAGGTCAATGCCTCAGTGTGATCGATGACGATAGCGCCGCCGGAAGGCAGACGCACTTCACGCTGGAAGGCGGACTCTATTTGACTTTCGATCTGATAGCGACTGAACAGTGGTACTTCATCGGTGTAGTGACGCAGTTTTTTAACATTATGCGGCATCACCTGCTCGATAAACTCACATGCCTCTGCATAGACCTCGGGGTGATCAATCACAATCTCGCCAATATCTGCCCGCAGATGGTCGCGGATAGAGCGGATAATGACATTGCTCTCCTGATAGATCAGAAAGGGGGCAGGTTTCTCTTTGGCGGAGGTTTCGATCGCTTCCCAGAGTTGTAGCAGGTAGTTGAGGTCCCACTGCAGGTCTTCCTGGCTCTTGCCAATCCCGGCAGTACGTACGATTAGGCCGGCGCCATCTGGAATCTCAAGGCCGGACATGGCATCACGCAGTTCGTTGCGCTCCTGGCCTTCAATGCGGCGGGAAATACCGCCGGCCCGGGGATTATTCGGCATCAGCACGAGATAACGACCGGCGAGAGAAATGAAGGTGGTCAGTGCGGCACCCTTGTTGCCACGCTCTTCCTTCTCGATCTGGACAACGACTTCCTGTCCCTCTTTGATGGCATCCTTGATCTGTACACGTCCGCCAGACTCTTTTGCGGCACCGGTAAAGTAGTTACGGGAGATCTCTTTAAGTGGAAGGAAACCGTGACGGTCCGATCCGTATTCTACGAAGGCGGCTTCAAGACTCGGCTCTACCCGAGTAACTTTCCCTTTGTATATATTGGCTTTTTTTTGTTCTCGACCGGCTGTTTCAATGTCCAGGTTGTATAATTTTTGGCCATCCACGATGGCTACCCGCAACTCCTCTGGCTGAGTTGCGTTGATCAACATACGTTTCATATTGTGAAATTCCCAGGGCGCGCTTTCTTCCTGCAGGAACCGGACAGGGTTATATGACACCTGGCTTTACCGGGTCGTTCCCAGTATCCAGATTCCCATCAAAAGCGAGAGCTGCACGCGTGATTGAATCAGCCGTTGGCCTGTTCAACACGGCAGCATCTTTGAAGCACGCCGTTAATTATGTACATCGAGTGCGTCTGCAATACGATGCGTTCTTTGTTATGCATAGGGCCGGCAGTGGATTCTGCTGATCGATCTATCTCACCTGGGTGAGAGATCTGATCGCCCGCAATAACAGAACGCCACCAGGCAGGTGGGCGTTCGGTGATCAGTTTGCTTATAGCGGATACAGATAGCCCTATTAGCTAAATTCGCCGCTAACGGAGGATTATAACTATCTTAAGCAGGTGCAGCAAATAGAGAGTGCATGGGACAGGTCGACACTATTATCGATACCTGGCCAGGTAATATCAGCTTAAGTAACTAATTTACTGCAGTACGCCAACAACTGCTTGGTGTCGTTTCCGAAACTGGTATCATAAGGCCGATGTCAAACTCCCAGCCGATCAGCAGCACCGTGCATATCCTGAATATAGAACCGGGTTATGAAGGGCAGCGTATTGATAACTTCCTTATCAATCATCTCAAAGGCGTTCCCAAGAGCCTGGTCTACCGGATTCTCCGCCGCGGCGAAGTGCGGGTCAACAAAGGGCGCATTAAAGCAAACTATCGCCTGCAGGTGGGCGATCAGGTGCGCGTCCCTCCGGTTCGCATGGCTGAAAAGGATGAGCCGGGGAGAGTCGATAGCCGCCAGTTGGATCGGCTCGAAAAGGCCATAATATTTGAAGACAAGCGATTGCTGGTACTGAATAAACCATCGGGAGTCGCGGTGCATGGTGGGAGTGGCCTCAGTTTCGGAGTCATCGAGGCCCTGCGTCAGTTGCGTCCTGAAGAACATCAGCTAGAACTGGTGCATCGACTGGATCGGGAAACTTCCGGGTGTCTGCTGATTGCCAAGCGCAGAAGTGCCTTGCGCACGCTACATGAACTTATGCGCTCCAATGGGATCGATAAGCGTTACATCACGCTTGTGAAGGGTCACTGGCGCCGTGATCGTGTCGAAGTCGACGCGCCGCTTCTGAAAAACACCCTACAGGGTGGTGAGCGGGTCGTGGTGGTTGATCCCCGCGGAAAGGAGTCCGTTACCCGGTTCAGTGTCAGGGAACGAATGGGGGACTTTTTATTGATCGAGGCCCGGTTGATGACAGGGCGCACGCATCAGATAAGGGTTCATGCAGCACACCTGGGAACCCCGATACTGGGTGATGAAAAATATGGTGATGCAGCTGCCAACAGGGAGGCGAAGGAACTGGGTCTGAGGCGATTGTTCCTCCACGCTGAAACATTAAGGTTTCGCTGGCCCGATGAGAAACAGGATCTGGTGTTCAGGGCGCCGCTTGAGCCGGTGCTGGATGAACTGTTGACCCGGATTCGAGCGAAAGCGAGCTGAATTAAACTGGTATTTACAAACAATGAAACGTAAGTTCAAGCTCCTGGTGTTTGACTGGGATGGCACACTGATGGACTCGGAAGCGAGGATTGTCTCATGTGTACGTGCCGCCACCCGGGATATGGCGATTGAAACCCCGGCAGACGAGCAGATCAGAGATATTATCGGGCTGGGGCTGAAAGAGGCCCTCGAGAAGCTGTTCCCCGGCTCTGATGAGCCTTTCAAGGAGCGTTTTATCGCATTTTATCGGCGCTATTTTCTCCATGAAGACAGCACGCCTTCGCTGCTCTTTCCCCGCGCCTTGGAAGTGCTGAACGGGTTGGTTGCCCAGGACTATCTGCTGGCTGTTGCCACGGGAAAGGGGCGGCCAGGCCTGGACAAGGTATTGGAGGAGACCGGTCTCAAGTCGCTGTTCCATGCCACCCGGTGTGCTGACGAAACCTTTTCCAAACCACATCCGGAGATGCTGATGCAGATTATGGATGAACTGGGCGTAGAACCGGCGGACACCCTGATGATCGGGGACACCGAATACGATCTGCAGATGGCCATTAATGCCGGAACCCACGGGCTGGCGGTAAGCTATGGGGTTCATTCGGTCGATCGTCTTAATCAGTTCAATCCCCTCGGATGTCTGGATGATATATCAGAGCTTTCGGATTGGCTGGATCGCTAAGTCTCGATTTAGGACTATTACAATAAATTCAGAGTAAGAACGATGGATAATCTGGAACAAGAGAGAGTGAAACGCAAGGACGGCTGGGAACGGGAGTTGTTGGAAAAGCTGGCCACGGCATCCATCACCGAGCAGCGGCGTGCCCGGCGATGGGGCATTTTTTTCAAACTGCTGACTTTTGCCTATCTGGTCACGCTACTCATTCTTTGGATTCCGGGCACCTTGCCAGATGCCGCCATGAAAGCGACCAAGGAGCATACCGCTCTGATCGAAATCAACGGCGTAATCGCGGACGATGCGGAGGCCAGTGCGGATAATGTGGTGACTGCCCTGCGTTCAGCTTATGAGGACAAGAAAACCAAAGGGGTAATTTTGCGTATCAATAGTCCGGGCGGCAGTGCGGTGCAGGCGGGATATATCAATGATGAGATCCGTCGGCTTAAAGAGAAGCACCCGAAAATACCCGTATATGCAGTGGTCACCGATATGGCCGCCTCGGGCGGCTACTATATAGCTGTGGCAGCCGACGATATTTATGTGGATAAAGCCAGCATCGTCGGGTCGATCGGTGTGCTGATGAGTACTTTTGGTTTTGAGCGCGGCATGGAGAAACTGGGCGTAGAACGCAGATTACTGACGGCTGGCGAACACAAAGGCATTCTTGATCCATTTTCTCCCCTGAAGCAGGAGGAGAAGCAGCATATCCAGGAAATGCTTGATCAGGTACACCAACAGTTTATCCAGGCGGTTAAGGATGGTCGCGGCGACAGACTGAAGGAGAGCGGTGATATCTTTAGCGGGCTGTTCTGGTCCGGCGAGGAAAGTATCAAGCTCGGACTGGCGGATGGTCTGGGCAGCAGCAGTTACGTCGCGCGCGAGTTGATCGGCGCCGAGACTCTGGTGGATTATACCCGGTCAGAGGATCTGCTGGAGCGGTTCGCCAAACGCATTGGCGCTGGCGCCGCGGCTTTTGTTTCCAGTCGCACCGATTTAGGGATAAACCCGGCAATTCGCTGAGCGTCTGTGGCGGGGTGCGGCCGATCAATCTGCCAGGCAGGAACGGATGCGATCGTGGCATCTACAAAATAGTACCCGCAGTTTTCCTGAATACGGCGGTTAGCTGGGTATTCAGGATGGGTGCCGGGTTTAATGTTGCCACGGTTCCGAGGTCCGGCGTACTATCGCCTTAGTGATGATTATCGCCCGAAGCCCAGAGACAGCCTGAAAATATTGTTATGATCGGTCCTGTTGACTCCAATTGCGCCAAGACCCTTTGTAAAAGCCACCGCAAGGTGAGCTCTCCGGCCTCCGAGGGTGAAGCGAATATTTTCTTCAATCTCTGCATGGACCGCGTTCATTACTCACCCGGCCGTAATGCCATCTACTTTGTTGACTCCAGCTATATCAAGGTAGCAGAGACCATCGATCTGGTCCTGAAGGGGCTGGGGTGTGATCCACAGATTGAACAGCTCTACCTGGATCAGCTGAGCATTTTCAAGAGCCTGAAACGGGTAAAGCTTGAGCCGGCTCAGGCCCGGGCCGTCATGGTGGCCCTGCGCATGCAGGGCATGCAGATCACCGTATCAAAATAAGTGATCAACCTGTCGGGCCGGCAGGTAAGTAGGAGCAACAAACACCTTAGTGTCGCTATTTGGTCATCTCCTTGACCTTGTCGACCACCTCCCCGGTTTTTTCGATGGTCGCCTGCTTCACCTCTTCATATGTTTGCTTTATGGCCTCCATGTCGGCATCCTGGGTTGGTGGTGACGGCTCTTCCCGGGAGGGTTCATCGAGGCGATCTTTGTTCATTTCGTCCCACTTTTCACGCGCCGACTCGGTGGACTCTGATATCGCATTGCCCAGCTCTTTAGCTGATGCTTTTGCATGCTCGGCAGCCTTTTCCATGCTGCTTTTTTCCGCGCTCCCGGAAGCGCGCTCGGTACCCTGATTTTCCGCACCGCAACCAGCCAAAAGCAACGTGGATATTGCAATTATTAATACCTGTTTGTTCATGACACGCCTCGTCTTGATAGTCTGCTGATGGCGGAACAACCGGTGGTTCCCTGTGGGGTCCATGATGACAATCAGCCTGGTATGTATCAAGTGAGTAAATGTAAACAACAGTGTCAATATTGTTACTCTCTCCAGAAGGGTTTAGCTGCCTCCTGTTCCGCCTCACAACGACTGATACCGATATCACTCAGCATACGGTCATTCAATTGCAGCAATACCCGGCGCTGTTGTTGCCGTTGGTACCAAATAGTGATCAGTTCGCCGAGCCGACGGTGGGGGTGTCTTCTCGGTTGGTGCGCAATCAGGTTGCGTAGTGTGATTTCCATTTATCGATCTCCGCCTGTTTGATGAGACCTAGTTTATGCGTTACTCTGTGACCGTTACAGATTCACAATATAAATATCTATTGCATTACAGTTTTCCAATTTATCCACCTGTGAGGCATCCTTCGAGGCCTATCTGTACTGGTTAATATGAAAAAATACGAACAAGTTGCCCAAACTCTGAGTGAACAGATAGCGGGTGGAATCTATAAAATGGGCGATCGCTTACCCTCGGTCCGCCATCTGAGCGGGCAGTTGGGCGTGAGTATATCCACGGTTCAGGAGGCCTATCTTCTGCTGGAACAGCGCGGTCTCACCGAGGTACGGCCAAAATCGGGGCATTTTGTCACCCGGCAACAGCAGCGGTTGCTCGATTTGCCGTCTACCCAGGCCTACTCGGCACACCCCAAGGAGACCAGTACCTGGGCCAAGGTGTTCCATGTGCTCTATCAGACGGAAACCGCCGATGCCCTCTATCTGGGCCGGGCGGTACCTAACCTGTCACTTGGCACCCTGAAGCCACTGCAGCGATCACTTGCCTCTCTGACACGACGCGGCGAACTGCGTGGCCTCTCTTACGACTATATTTTTGGTTGTGATGAGCTGCGTAAACAGATCACCCGCCTTGCCGTTGACTCCGGCTGCAATCTATCTTCCGATGAGGTCATCATAACTTCGGGTTGTCAGGAGGCGCTGGCCAGCAGTCTGCGTGCACTGACGCAACCGGGAGATACTGTGATTGTCGACTCTCCCAGCTTTTACGGTTCGCTCCAGGCGATAGAAGCGTGTGGCCTGAAAGTTTTGGAGCTGCCGACGCACCCGGAGCAGGGGATCAGTCTGGATGCAATGGAGTTGGCGCTGGAGCAGTGGCCGGTAAAGGCCTGTCTGATTACCCCCACGTTTAATAATCCGCTGGGATACACCATGCCGGATGAGCGCAAGGCGCGGCTGGTAGAGTTGTTGGCACGCTTCGATACGCCGCTGATTGAAGATGATATCTATGGGGATCTGGCCTACGACACCCCCAGGCCGCGCACCCTGAAGTCTTTTGACAAGGAGGGGCGGGTGATACTCTGCTCATCCTTCTCGAAATCTCTGGCACCTGGCCTGCGCGTTGGCTGGGTGGCGCCAGGCCGCTACGCCAGCCGCGTCATGCATATGAAATATATATCGAGTATGAGTTCGGCTACACTGCCCCAGTTGGCGGTGGCTGATTTCATCTCACGTGGCGGGTATGACCGCCATTTGAAAAAGGTTCGATCCGTGTATAAACGTGGTCGGGATTATCTGCTGGAGTGGGTTACCCGCTATTTTCCTGAAGGTACCCGCGCCTCCAATCCCCGGGGAGGATATCTGCTTTGGGTGGAACTGCCGGAAACGGTCAACTCAATGGCATTGACTACCGCCGCTATGGAACAGGGTATAGGGGTGGCGCCAGGCGAGCTGTTTTCCAGCACCGGAAAATATACCCACCATATTCGAATTAATTATGCGGATTGTCCAACTGCTAAAATGGAGAAGGGTGTAAAAATGTTGGGTGAGATAGCAGCAACCATGGATCAATCGGCATGAATCGATTTGAGCTCGATTGCACCATTATCTCCAGGATACTTGCAGACAGAGGACACCAGGTTCCTGAACCGGTGGAGTATCCTGAGGGATATTTTTCCGCACCTCCGGAACCCGCATCGGTGCTGATACCGCTGTTCAGGGATATTGACGGGTGGCGGGTTCTCTATATCCGGAGATCCGAGCACGAAGCTGACCGTCACAGTGGGCAGGTTGCCTTTCCGGGGGGAAAGCTTGATGCGGTTGATCGTGATGCCCACGATGCCGCCCTGCGTGAGGCCCAGGAAGAGATTGGCCTCGACCCGGAACATGTATCCATACTTGGTAATTTAAAATCCTATCGCACTATCAGTAACTACCTGGTAACTCCGGTCGTGGCGGAAATCAACTGGCCTGTTCCGCTGGTATTGGACAGCCGTGAAGTAAGCCGGGTTTTTAGTATTCCGGTTACCTGGCTGGCAGACCCGGCAAATCATCAGATTAGCAGGCGCGCGTTGAACAATGCCGATGCCAGCGTGCAAGTGATTCACTTTCAGCGTTATGAAGGTGAGTTGTTGTGGGGAATAACCGCCAAATTGACCGTTAGTCTGCTGAATCTTATTGGACTACTGGATGCCAGGCGCTAGAAACCTGCCGGGCGGGGCCATTTCCGGCCGATGGCGTTAAATTCGCCCGGTTTCCAAGATTGGATTGTCGGAAAATGCGTCTCTATCAAGCTCCTCCATACATGCTAACATTGCCCTCCTGACTAAAAGTGGCTTCTCCGCGCGCCGACGCTCATACATGAAAAACCTGACCCGTAGGTTTGAGAACTCATCACTTCCACTTGCCCTCAAGTGGTCGGTTATTATCGCCTGTTTTGTTTCTCTGGTGATGGGCCTGCTCGGCTGGTTTTTAATTAATCAACAGACCGCCACCTACCGCCAGCAGAATGAAGTTCTGGGCGGAGTCGTGGTTGACCAACTGGCTTTTGCTGCCGGTGAGCCACTCCTGGCCGGTGATGACCTCAGTCTGCAAGTGCTGGTCAGGCAGCAGGAGAAAAACTCCCTGATTATCGGCATGCAGGTGTTTGATCTCAAGGGGGCACTGAAGGCAAGCGCCGGCGTCTCGCCAATCGGCGATATTCTGTTCCTGCTTGGGCGGGACGACGGTCTGCGCCAGCTACCCTGGCGCACACCTTATGTAAATGCCGTCTCTTTTTTCAGTAGTATCAAGTTTAAGGATGTCGTCGCCGGGTACGCGGTGGTGAGTATTGATCAGGGTCCACTGGAGCGGCAACTCAATGCGCTGACCGGCGCACTGATAACCACCACTATCGGTTTGATAGTACTCGGGGCATTACTGGCATTCCCCTTGTCCCACAAACTATGTCAGCCGATTTATCAATTGGTGAAAGTGGGAGAGGCCATTGATAGCGGCGATACCCGAATGCCGATCACCATAGGGCGGAAAGATGAGATAGGCCGGGTCCTTGGTGCCTTCCAGCACATGGCAGAGGGCATGGAAAAAAAACGGGAAGTGGAACAGGCGTTTTCACGCTTTCTTTCTCCCACCATCGCTCATCAGGTGTTGAACCAGCCCGAAGGTAGTGAGTTAGGCGGCATTACCAAAGATGGTAGTGTACTGTTCTGCGATGTGGTTGGTTTTACTGAATTGTCGGAATATCTGTCGCCACAGGAAGTGGGGGCATTACTGAACCAGTACTTCAGCTACTTTTCCATTGCGGCAGACAGCTGCAATGGAACGGTGGATAAGTTTATCGGCGACTGTGTCATGATCCTTTTTGGGGTGCCGGAGTCGGATGCTTCCCATGCACTGCACGCGGTTACCTGTGGCGTGCTGATTCAGGAGATCGCTACCCGCATCAATCACCAGCGCTATAAAAAGGGATTGCCCCTGGTGCAGTTCAAGATTGGTATCAACAGCGGTCAGATGTTGGCTGGAAACCTGGGGAGCGTCGAGCGGATGCAGTACACGGTGGTGGGGGATACGGTCAATCTTACTGCGCGCATCTGCGATATATGTGCGCCGGATCAGATTCTGGTTACTGAGGCTACCCTGGCACAGCCGGGCGTCAAATCCTTGATCAAGAGTGTTCCCCAAAATACCGTAAAAGTTAAGGGGCGTCGCCAATCCGTAAAGACTTATCTTATTGATAGTGAATCATTTATCTCCGAGTCCATGTTTCAGGAAAGCCTCGACAAAATACTGCCCATGGAGGAGGTTCCGTGAAAATTCTGCCGATTCTGCTGCTCGTCGTCCTGCTCGCGGGTTGCAGTGCCATTACCACAACAGTCTCGCCAGTGACGAAGGCAACCACTCCTTCGGTACTGATCAAACAGGCGGAAACACTATACAAGCAGGAGCAGTGGCATAAGGCAGTAGCCCTTCTGGACGCAGGGGTTAACCAGTTTCCGGAAGAGCGGCGAATTGTTGAGTTGAGATCGGAAATAATTCGTGACTGGGAGATGCGAAAACGCAATAAGGAAGACTGGATTCTTGTCTATGAGACACAGTCGTTGAAGGAGAAGATCCCCTATCTGGAGGATCTGGCGACAATTGACCCAGAGAATTTAATTACCAAATCTCGCCTGCTTTTTTGGAAAAACCTGCTTGAATCCAAAGTTACCGGCTTGATTGCCTGCGGTTCAGTGCATCTGCATCTTGATCAAGCGCTTGCCGAAGAGTGCGCAACTCTGGCGGAAAAGATTAAACCGACCGAGGAGAGTGCGCATCTGCTCAAGAAAATCAAACAGTCCCATGCCGCGCAAAAACGCACGGAACGCTCTGAACAGGCTGTTCGGGAGAAACAAAACACAGCACAACAACGTGAGCATCTGATGAAACTTGCAAGGGCGCAGCTGTCTGATGATGCTATTCCTGATGCGATTGCCTCTCTTAACCGGCTGCTGGAGCTGGTACCGGATGACGCGGAAGGCCGTGCCTTGCTGGATCAGGTTATTCAATTACGCGATGAAAAGGTGACACGCCTGATTGCATTCGGCGATGCGCTTTATCGTGAAGAGCAGATAGAACAGGCGGTTTCCGTGTGGGAATCGGCAGAAAAACTCGATATGGGCCGACAGGATGTGGCCGCCCGGATTGATCGCGCCATGAAAGTGCTGGAACGGCTGCGGGAAATTCAGAAACAGCCCTAGTTCTAAGCCTGCTTCCTCACGCATCCACCGCCGGTCGATTGGTTGAACTGATATCACCTGACCAGAAGGCATTTCGCGGGTTCAGGAAGTCGCTCCAGGGGATGTAATGCGAACCATCGCATGAGAAATTCAGGCCGACCAGACCGTTGAAGATATTGATGGATCCAGAGCGTAAATAAACGGTTTCATCTGCCAAGCGTAACTTGGTGAATCCATCCAGTATCGATTTGATTTTATCCTGTGGTAAAACCGCACCGGACGGGTAAGGGTGCAGGGGATAGGCGAGGCAGATATCCGGGTCTATCAGCTCCTCCACTTCCAGCATCCGGTAACGGTAGGGATCATCCACCAGCCAAAGGGTTGCCCGGCTACTGGAAAAGTGAAGCTTTCCGTGGAATACCCCCCGCTGGGCAATCAGTTCTTCCATAATGGCCATTACTTCGTCGATATGGCTGTCCAGGACACTTTTAACCCTCGTTTGCTGAAACAGCAGGCCGCGAATCGAGGGGTCGCCCTTCATTTGTCGCCATTGATCCGGCTCGTCATACAACTGCTGGGTCAACGGGAGATTGCGAAGATCAAAATCGGCACCCAGCAGCCCGATGACCTGTCCCTCTCGTCTGACCAGTTGGATTGCCGTGATACTGGGGCGTCCTGAAAGCAGGCTGATATAGGCCTCCGAAAGGTGATAGTCGACGGCCGGATAAATACTATTCAGATAGGGCCGACTGGAACGATCCCGACCGAAATGTTCCGGAAAACGGCCACTGCCGTTGATATTGTCCGATATCTGAATTGCGTCGGTGCCCAGGGCGTAGATATAAGCGCAGTAGGGAAGTTCGGCGACGTGGGTTGCGAGTACTTGGTTAATCGATTCCCGTACGGGCCAGGCATCGCTGCAGGCGTCGGCGATCCGCCCGAGAATGGGACGGATCAGCTTGCCCAGGGCGTGTCGCTGTTTACTGATGCTTTTCTGTATGGGGCTGTTCATTACCGCTGTCAGCTAAAAAAGAAATAAGAAGAAGGCATAATCAAGGAATCTTGATCCCTTCCACATCAAGAAATGCGATAAGCCGGATAAGCGGTAACCCGATCAGGGAATTCGGGTCATCGCCCTCCATGCGGCTGAACAGAGAAATACCCAGTCCCTCGGATTTAAAACTACCGGCGCAGTTGTAAGGAGTTTCCGCATCCAGATAACGTTCTATCTGCTGTTTATCAAGTTTGCGAAAATGGACGTGGAATAATTCACAGCTTGCCTGTACCTCCCCCGTTGCCGCGTTATAAAGGCATAGGCCGGTGTAAAAAGTCACCCGTTTGCCCGACACCAATGAAAGCTGTCTGATGGCATTGTCACGATTTCCCGGTTTTCCCAGTATCTGGTGGTCAATACAGGCCACTTGATCCGATCCAATCACCAGAGAATCCGGATGCCGTTTCGCAACGGCTGCGGCCTTCGCTTTGGCAAGTCGAATCACTAACTGCTCAGGGGTTTCCTGCGCCAGGCGCTGTTCATCGACCTCTGGTGCATCGACGTCGAAGTCGATGCCCAGTTTTTCCAACAGGGCGCATCGAAAAGGGGAGGTCGAACCAAGAATAATTCCTGGGTTGGTTGATTTGTGTGTGGAAATGTTGCCGTTCATGGGGAGGGGTGAGCGCTCATTCGAGTAAATACTGATTTGCTAATGCTATCAAATAACCGCTTAGCAGGGGAGGAAATGTCCGACTAATGGATGCAAAAAAATTTGCAATGTTGCAGTCATATTGCAATGTCTTGACATTTTTAAAACCTATAGATACATTGAGAAAAAGCATTGGTTTTATCAATACATAACATCCATGTAGGATATACATATTTATTATCAATGAGTTATAAATCCACACGTATCGCATAGACTTGACAAGATAGCCCCGCATCCCATAGAAATGCTGACCGTTTTAAGTCTTTGCTAATATTGAACCGTCATGCTGTAACTCAACGGATTGAGAGGGCGGGACGAAGGGGTCGAAAAAATGCACGTATCCGATCTGCTGGTTGAGGGAGTGAATCTCATGCTGTTAGGCATGGGAAGTGTGTTTCTCTTTTTAACCGTTCTGGTACTTGCGATGAGCGGGGTGTCAAGACTGGTTGCCCCCTTTGCAACTGATGACACCTATCCGAATCCGCACCGCCAGCCTGTATCAACGCCGACCGAAGAACACAAGGAGACCATTGCGGTGATCTCCGCGGCAATCAGCCGTTATCGAAAAAAACCATAAAACAGCGGTCTTAAATACCGTGCGGCAAGGCCGCTTCTTTACGCATCACTGTCTAGTTAAGCGAAACTCCTATGACCAATAACACTAAACTCGGCATTACCGAAGTCGTTCTGCGCGACGCTCATCAATCACTCTTCGCCACTCGTTTGCGGATTGAGGATATGTTGCCGATCGCGGCCAAACTGGATCAGGTCGGCTTCTGGTCACTGGAAACCTGGGGGGGCGCCACTTTCGACTCCTGTATCCGCTTTCTGGGTGAAGACCCCTGGGAGCGGCTGCGCCTGCTGAAACAGGCAATGCCGAACACTCCGCAACAGATGCTGTTCAGGGCGCAGAATATCCTCGGCTACCGGCACTATGCGGATGACGTGGTTGAGCGTTTTGTTGAGCGGGCTGCTGCCAATGGCATGGACATTTTCCGCATTTTTGATGCCATGAATGATTTGCGTAACCTGGAAACCGCTGTCAAGGCGACGCTGAAGGCGGGTAAACATGCGCAAGGCACCATCTCCTATACCGTAAGTCCAGTGCACGATACCGCTTACTGGCTGGACATGGCCAAGGGTCTGGAGGATATGGGGGCAAATTCCATCTGTATTAAAGATATGGCTGGCCTGCTGAAACCCTATGTCGCTTTCGATCTGATCAGCCAGATCCGCGAGGCTGTCTCAGTACCAATTGCACTGCACTGCCACGCTACAACCGGATTGAGTACCGCCACTATCGTCAAGGCCGCCGAGGCCGGTGTGGATATGGTGGATACCTCAATCTCCTCCATGAGTATGACTTATGGACATTCGCCGACCGAATCGGTGGTATCCATATTAAACGACACGGCGCGGGACAGCGGGCTTGATATCCATCTGCTGGAAGAGATTGCCGCCTACTTCCGCGAGGTTCGCAAGAAGTACGCAAAGTTCGAAGGCTCTCTAAAAGGGGTGGATTCCCGTATCCTGGTTGCCCAGGTACCGGGAGGCATGCTCACCAATATGGAGGGGCAGTTGAAAGAGCAGGGTGCGGCAGACCGGCTCGATGAGGTACTGGAAGAGATTCCCCGGGTTCGCAAGGATCTCGGCTATATCCCCCTGGTCACCCCCACATCACAGATTGTGGGCACCCAGTCGGTACTCAACGTACTCAATGGTGAACGCTATAAAAATATAACCAAGGAGACTGCCGGTGTCCTGAAGGGAGAGTATGGGGCAACGCCGGCGCCCGTGGACAGTGCGCTGCAGTCAAAGGTGCTTGAGGGGGCTGAACCGATCCGCTGTCGACCGGCTGACCTGCTGGAACCCGAAATGGATAAATTGACCCGGGAATTCCAGGCGATCGCTGAGGAGAAGGGTATAACGGTTGCAGAAAACCTGGTTGACGATGTATTGATCTACGCGCTGTTCCCGCAGATCGGTCTCAAATTCCTGGAAAACCGCAATAATCCGGATGCTTTCGAACCGGCACCGCAGACCGTGCAGCAGCAACCCGTGGCGACTCCTGCTCCACCCGCGCCCGTCGCGCAAGGAGCGGAATCTTACACGGTGACGGTCAATGGAAAGTCTTACAGTGTGACGGTTGCGGCCGGGGGCGAGATACAGCAGGTAATCCAGCATCAATCATCGGCTCCGGCACCCGGCACGACCGGAGAAGCGGTGCCGGCACCGCTGGCGGGCAATATCTTCAAGGTCAAGGTAGCGGTAGGCCAGCACATCAATGCGGGTGACGTGATCATGATCATGGAGGCGATGAAGATGGAAACCGAGGTAAGGGCGACTCGTGGCGGGATCGTGGAAAGAGTAGTCGCCAAAGAAGGTGAGGCGGTCCAGGTGGGTGATCCACTTGTGATCCTAAGCTGACATGAGCGGAGCAGAAGCACTCTGGCAATCCATGGGTATTGCCAATATGACCTGGGGCCAGCTATTGATGATGCTGGTGGGATGCCTGTTGATCTATCTGGCGGTTGCCCGGAAATTTGAACCACTACTGCTGTTGCCGATCGGTTTTGGCGCCATTTTGAGTAATATCCCGGAGGCGGGGATCGCCGATGCAGGCGGGCTTTTATACTATATCTATCACATCGGTATCGAAACCGGGGTATTTCCCCTGCTGATTTTCATGGGGGTAGGCGCCTTAACCGATTTCGGTGCGCTGATCGCCATGCCCAGTACACTGTTTCTGGGCGCCGCCGCCCAGTTTGGCATTTTTGCCACCCTAATCGGCGCCTTGACCCTGAATATGATTCCCGGCTTTAATTTCAGTCTGGCTGATGCCTCCGCCATCGCCATCATTGGCGGCGCCGATGGTCCGACTGCCATCTTCCTGGCTTCACGCCTGGCCCCTGATCTGTTGGGTGCGATCGCGGTAGCGGCATACTCCTATATGGCACTGGTGCCGATCATCCAACCCCCTATCATGCGCCTGCTGACCACGGAAAAGGAGCGGAGTATCGTTATGTCCCAGTTACGGCCGGTTGGCCGACTGGAGAAAATACTGTTTCCATTCACTGTCTTATTGCTATGTATCCTCTTTCTGCCCTCTGCCGCCCCTCTGATAGGCATGCTGATGTTCGGCAACATCTTAAAAGAGGTGGGTGTGGTGGACCGGCTGAGCCGTGCCGCCCAGAATGAGATAATCAACATTGTCACGATCTTTCTGGGTCTGGCCGTCGGATCAAAACTGTCGGCGGACAAGTTCCTGACGCTTGACACCCTCGGCATACTGGCGCTGGGTGCCATTGCCTTCTGTATCGGTACCGCAGCGGGGGTTTTGATGGGGAAAGCAATGTGTAAGATTAGCGGAGGTAAGATAAATCCACTGATAGGTGCTGCAGGGGTATCAGCGGTTCCAATGGCTGCACGGGTAGTGAATAAGGTTGGCCTGGAAAGCAATCACCATAATTTCCTGCTCATGCATGCCATGGGGCCGAATGTGGCGGGGGTTATCGGCTCTGCGGTAGCCGCGGGTGTATTGCTGGCAATAGTTGGAAATTGATCAGTCCAGATAACAAAGAATAGTATTCCTGGTGTAATGCCCGTCGTAGGGATGAGCGCGATACTATCCTATTGCCTGCACGCTAACATGGTGAATGCACGTTATTTTTTTGACGTTTCCCGGAACCCGTAATATCATTGCGCGCTTATGTCGTCGCGACTTCCTGAATTCATCGATCCCCGACGCCTTGCGAACCAGGGGGGCGGGTACTCCGGTACGGTGGAACTGGGTGATCTTCCCCGTTTAAGCGGGGCGCTCATGGATACTGGTGGTGTCGCTGAGTTCAATCTGGAGTTCTATAGGGACAACAGGAATCGCGCACGCATTAAAGGACAAATTCAGGCGGATCTGGTACTGGAATGCCAGCGTTGTCTGGGTGCAATGGTATTACCGGTAAGTGCCGTACTTGATCTGGCCGTTATTCAGGTGCCGGAAGAAGCGGAACGACTACCGGAGTCCTGTGACCCGGTATGGGTCGAAGAGGATACCTTGCGACTGTTGGATCTGGTGGAAGATGAGTTGATACTTGCCATCCCCCAGGTACCAAGACATGAACCTGATGCCTGCAGGGTGGCCGGCGTCAATCCGGTCCAGGGAGAGACAGCGGATCAGGAACAGGAAGATGATGCGTCAGACAAGCCGAATCCATTTGCCGTACTGGCCGGGTTCAAGTCTGATAAATAGTTTAAATTTAATTGCTTATTGTAAATCAGGAGCTTGAACCATGGCGGTCCAGCAGAATAGAAAAACTCCTTCAAAACGTGGTATGCGTCGTTCACATGATGCACTGAAGGGTGAGACCCTCTCCATCGACCCAACCTCCGGTGAGACTCATCTTCGTCATCATGTCTCTCCTGACGGTTTCTACCGCGGCCGCAAGGTTGTCAGCGGTAAGGGCGAATAAACCCTCACACCGTGGGTAGTATGATAGTGGTTCCACACAACCGTCCTTTTGGGACGGTTGTGCTTTTTTGCGCCCGTAAAAGCAGTCTAAATCCCCGAGGAAATGCAGGTGAGTGATCGGATAACCATAGCCCTGGATGCGATGGGGGGTGATTATGGCCCTTCCGTGGTAGTGCCTGCCGCAATTGACTTCCTGAAAAAAGATCGGGATGTTGACCTGATCCTGGTAGGGCGGGAAGAGGCGATAAAAGAACATCTGCAGGGGCATCGACCGGATAGTCGGCTGCGAATCATTGCCGCTTCCGAAGAGGTCGGCATGGATGAATTGCCGTCCAAGGCCCTGCGTGGAAAAAAAGACTCATCCATGCGCGTGGCCATCAACCTGGTGAAAGAAGGGCAGGCGCACGCTTGCGTCAGCGCCGGTAATACCGGCGCTTTGATGGCCATTGCCCGCTTTGTCCTGAAAATGCTTCCCAATGTGGATCGCCCCGCCATCATTACCGCGTTACCGTCCATGACCGGGCACACCTGGGTGCTCGATTTGGGGGCTAATGTTGAAAGCAGTTCAGATCACCTGTTTCAGTTTGCCGTGATGGGCAGTGAACTTGTTGCTTCGGTCGACGAAGATATCCCCAATCCACGCATAGGGCTGCTGAATATAGGGCAGGAAGAGATCAAGGGAAATGATCAGGTGAAGCGGGCCGATGAACTGTTGAGTAACAGTTCGCTCAATTATATTGGATATATTGAAGGCGATGGTGTCTATACTGGTGAAGTCGATGTGGTGGTGACCGATGGATTTGTCGGCAACATCGCACTGAAAAGTGCGGAAGGTGTCGCCAAGATGATCGCTCACTACCTGAAAAGCGGCTTTAAACGCAATATATTTACCAAGCTGGCCGGTTTGCTAGCCATGCCGGTGATCAACGGCTTCCGAAAGAAAATCGATCCGCGACGATATAACGGGGCCAGCCTTTTGGGATTGCGTGGAATTGTGATCAAAAGTCATGGCGGAGCCGATGTGCTGGCCTTCAATCATGCCATCCACATGGCCAAAAAGGCCGTCCATAACAACGTCCCTGAGCGCATCGCCCATGGGGTCGAACGTCAACTTGAAAAAAGGGCAAGCGTGTGACCTATTCCCGCATTATCGGAACAGGCAGTTATCTGCCTGAGAAAGTACTCACCAACGACGACCTGGCAAAAATGGTCGATACATCAGATCAGTGGATCAGGGAACGCACTGGCATACACAAACGTCATATTGCGATCGATGGTGAGACCACTTGTGACCTGGCCGAACATGCGGCGCGAAATGCAATTGCGGCCTCGGGCAAAGATGTCTCGGATATTGACCTGATTGTGGTGGCAACAACCACTCCGGACCAGATATTTCCCAGCACCGCCTGCCTGTTACAGAGTCGTCTGGATATCCATGGTTGCGCCGCCTTTGATGTGCAGGCCGTTTGTACCGGATTTATTTATGCGCTGAGTGTTGCTGATAATTTTATTCGTGCAGGAAACGCCACTTGTGCGCTGGTAATCGGCGCGGAAACCTTTTCGCGTATTCTGGACTGGCAAGACCGTGGTACGTGCATCCTGTTTGGTGACGGTGCCGGAGCGGTCGTCATAGAGAAAAGTGATGAGCCGGGTATTCTCTCCAGCCATTTGCATGCGGATGGTGATTACGCGAATCTGTTACAAGTCCCTGAAGGTGTTTCCAAGGGCTATGACGTGGTCAGGCAAAACGCCGCCTTCGTCGAGATGAAAGGTAACGAGGTGTTCAAGATGGCCGTGAACACACTGGGTCGAATCGTTGATGAAACACTGGATAAGAACGGCATGAAAAAATCTGATGTGGACTGGCTGATACCACATCAGGCCAATATCCGCATTATTCAGGCCACCGCACGTAAACTGCGTATGCCGATGGAACAAGTCGTGGTTACTGTCCATGAACATGGTAATACCTCGGCAGCCTCGGTCCCGCTGGCACTGGATGTCGCGGTTCGGGACGGAAGGATCAAAAAGGGAGAAACCCTGTTGATGGAGGCCTTCGGTGGCGGTTTTACCTGGGGTTCCGTACTGGCAAAGTTTTAACGGATTCGTAACACGGTTGGAGAGAAAGATGCTTGAGAACGAAATTGCGCTGGTAACCGGGGCAAGCAGGGGTATCGGTGCGGCCATCGCCTTGGGACTCGGGGAAAAAGGGGCTACGGTCATTGGAACGGCAACTTCTGAAGCCGGTGCGGCCGCAATTACTGCCCGAATCAATGAGGCCGGTTTCAAAGGGGAGGGGATGGTGCTGAACGTCACCGACCCCGCATCCATTGACAGTGTGCTGAAGGCTATCGCAGAACGTTTCGGTGCCCCCGGCATCCTGATCAACAACGCCGGTATCACGCGGGATAATCTCCTGATGCGGATGAAGGATGATGAGTGGGATACCATTATGGATACCAATCTCACCTCGATATACCGGCTTTCCAAGGCCTGTCTCCGCTCAATGATGAAGGCGCGCAAGGGACGCATTATCAGCATTGGCTCCGTGGTTGGTTCTACCGGAAATGCCGGCCAGACCAATTATGCGGCAGCCAAGGCGGGCATGATCGGTTTCACCAAATCCTTGGCCCGTGAAGTGGGCTCACGTGGCATCACTGTCAACGCAGTTGCGCCCGGTTTTATCGATACCGATATGACCCGGGAGTTACCCGAAGAACAGCATAAAAAACTGCTTTCAGAGATTCCGCTGGCTCGCCTTGGCGCACCAAAAGAGATCGCTAACGCCGTGATTTTCCTCGCTTCATCAGCTGCGGATTACATCACCGGTGAGACTTTGCACGTCAATGGCGGTATGTATATGGGGTAAACCCTAATAATTATCCATTCATTCAACCATCATGGATCGAATGTATCGGATTGTTTTTACAAGTTTTTTTTATCACATCAAAAAACAAGAAATTAAAGGCCAATTTGCTTTGAACTTTTGAGGTTTGATGAATACAATACCCGTCGGTCGTGTGACAAGCCGACCATATTTTTTTACCGGAGGAATTTAAGAACATGAGCTCTGTCGAAGAACGTGTTAGGAAGATAGTTGTTGAACAGCTGGGTGTATCTGAAGATGAGGTGACCCTGGAAGCCTCTTTTGTGGACGATCTGGGTGCAGACTCTCTTGACACTGTCGAGCTGGTCATGCAACTGGAAGAAGAGTTCGGTACTGAAATTCCAGATGAAGACGCTGAAAAAATCACCACTGTTAAGTTGGCAGTTGAGTACATCAACGCACATAGCTGATTCACTCTCACCCGTCTAAATACAAGGCCGCACAGCCGTCAATAGCGACTGGTTGCGGCTTTTTGCTTTATTAAGGTCCCAATAGGGGGTAGATCTCAGATGTCTGAAAGAAGGGTTGTTATAACCGGGTTGGGTATGGTGGCGCCGGTTGGACACACAGTTAAAGAGTCCTGGGAGAATATTCTTGCAGGAAAGAGCGGTATTCAGCCGATTACTCATTTCGATATTGAACCTTTCAGCGTCCATTTCGGCGGTCCAATCTATGGATTTGACGTGACCCAGTATGTTCCCAAGAAGGATGTGAGAAAAATGGATAAGTTTATCCATTACGGCATAGCCGCCGGCTCACAGGCCATTGAGGATTCCGGACTGGAGATCAACGATGAGACTGCCCCGCGTATTGGCGTGGCGATCGGTTCCGGTATTGGTGGTATCACCGGTATCGAAAACAGCTACCACGCCTATCTTGATGGCGGACCAAGAAAGATTTCACCGTTCTTCGTTCCCGCGAATATTGTCAACATGGTCGCGGGAAATCTCTCAATTAAATACGGATTGAGAGGTCCCAACTACTCCATTGTATCCGCCTGCAGTACCGGCACGCATAATATTGGTGAGGCGACCCGCCTGATTCGTCATGGCTATGTCGATGCCATGGTGGCTGGTGGCGCGGAGATGGCGACCTCGCCGGTCGGACTGGGCGGTTTTGCCGCTGCCCGTGCACTTTCTACCCGTAACGACGATCCTCAGGGTGCAAGCCGGCCATGGGATCGTGACCGCGATGGTTTCGTGCTCAGTGATGGAGCAGGCGTCATGGTGCTTGAAGAGTATGAAGCGGCCAAGGCCCGCGGTGCCAAAATCTATGCCGAGATCGTCGGTGTGGGCATGAATTCCGATGCCTATCACATGACAGCCCCGTCCGTGGGTGGTGAGGGCGCCAGCGAGTGCATGCTGCTTGCGCTTAAGGACGGTGGAATCAACCTGGAACAGGTGAACTATATCAATGCCCACGGCACCTCGACGCCGGCAGGTGACGTTGCCGAAACGCTTGGTGTGAAGCGAGCATTTGGCGATCACGCCTATAAGCTGGCAGTCAGTTCGACAAAATCCATGACCGGCCACATGCTCGGAGCCGCCGGCAGTGCCGAGGCGGTATTTACCGCGCTGGCTATTCGTGATCAGGTCGCGCCTCCCACCATTAATCTGGAAAACCCGGATCCGGAGTGCGATCTTGACTACGTGCCGAATACCGCCAGAGAAATGAAAATAGACGTGGCCATTTCCAACTCCTTTGGCTTTGGCGGGACCAACGGCACGTTGGTCTTCCGACGTGTTTCCGACTGACCTGCTGTTGGTCGGATTACCACTCCTTGTACAATAAAAAACGCCTACTGCTAGGCGTTTTTTATTGGCGGGGCTTTCAATCAGGGGCGGTTCCAACTATCTTTCCTGTCGATAGTCCCGTGAAACCCAATCAAGACACTCAAGAGGCATACGTTTGTTAATCAACGGCAAAACCGAAACCCAGGTTGAGGCAACTGATCGTGGATTGCAGTTTGGCGACGGATTATTCGAAACCGTCGCCATTAAAAACGGACAGCCCTGTCTCTGGCGACGACACATGGAAAGGCTGCTGAGTGGCTGTTCCCGTTTGGGTATTACACCACCCGACTCCAGCCAATTGTTTGACGAAGTCATCAAGGAACTCGGTGAAGAGCAGCAGGGGGTGATAAAGATTATTATCACCCGTGGGCCAGGTCGGCGAGGTTACCGCCCACAGCCCAATGGTGAGCCTACCCGTATTATCAACTGGAGCAAGGAACCGGTTTTTCCGGAACAGGTTTATCAACGTGGAATAGTGGCGCGGTTATGTGCAACGCGTCTTGGCTGGAATCCGGCATTGGCCGGGCTGAAACATCTCAATCGCCTCGAGCAGGTACTGGCCCGATCCGAGTGGCATGACCCATCAATTCAGGAAGGCCTGATGATGGATGCCGCCGATAGAGTTATTGAGGGAACCAGCTCAAATTTGTTCACCGTTCAGGATGGAAAACTCTATACCCCTGATCTTAGTCGTTGCGGTGTGGCTGGCGTCATGCAGGGTCTGGTGATTGAAGTGGCTGAAGAGCTTAATATTCCACTCATTATTACCGATATTTCACTGCAAGATGTTTGGGTGGCCGATGGCCTCTTCGTTTCCAATTCGCTTATCGGTATCTGGCCGATCCGGGAGCTCTCAGGGCAGGATTTTGCGGTAGATGCTATACCGGGAAAACTGATAGAGACTGTTTTGACACGGGGCTACAGCAATGAATGACCTCTTTTCCTTCTCTAAACAGGCCCAGATCCGGTAAAGTCTTACTGATGTTTTATCGACTACTTGGAATCCTTGTTCTTGGGGGAAGTTTTGCTTTCGCCTGGGTGATGATGTCACTCAATAGCTTCAGTGAGAATCCGATACTGTTGCCCGAGACCGGGATTGCCTACGAGCTTCAGCCAGGCACCTCGCTCTCCGCTGTTGCAAAGGACCTTGAACAACGAGGTTATTTGCAGAGTGCATTCTATTTCCAACTGATGGCCCGACTGGATGGCCAAGCCAGTAACATCAAGGCCGGGGAATACCATCTTCAGGCTGGATTAACGCCTAAATCATTGCTGGCATTGCTGGTTTCAGGGCAAGTCGTGAGTCACACTCTCACCCTGGTGGAGGGATGGAATTTCCAGCAGGTATTGGCGGCCATATCCGGGCATGAAGCCCTGAAAAAGACCCTTGTCGGTCTCTCCGATGAAGAGATCATGGCCAGGCTTGGATCTCCCGACATGCATCCGGAAGGGCGCTTTTTACCCGATACCTACCATTTTCCCAAAGGCACCACCGATCTGGACTTCCTGAAGCGTGCCCAGCGCGCGATGGAACAATTACTGGCGCGAGAATGGGCTGAACGGGAGCCGGATCTGCCACTCACCACACCCTATGAGGCACTGATACTCGCCTCTATTGTGGAAAAAGAGACCGGGCAGGCAGCGGAGCGTCCGGAGATTGCCGGTGTATTCATCCGCCGGCTCAAAAAAGGGATGTTATTGCAAACAGACCCGACGGTAATTTATGGAATGGGGCCGTCATTTGACGGAAATATCAGGCGTAGTGATCTGCGCCAGGATACGCCTTACAATACCTACGTCCACAGAGGCCTGCCGCCGACCCCCATCAGCATGCCGGGAGCAGATGCCCTACATGCCGTATTACACCCGGCCAAGGGCAGTAGCCTCTACTTTGTGGCCAAGGGTAATGGCTGGCACTATTTTTCCGATACGCTGGCTGAACATAACAAGGCCGTAAGAAAATACCAGCTTAAGCGATAGCAACATATGGCAGTCACCAAAGGAAAGTTCGTTACGGTCGAGGGAGGCGAAGGAGCCGGTAAAAGCTCCAATCTGGCCTTTATTCGTGATCTGCTGGAACAATCGGGTCTTGAAGTGGTTTTTACCCGTGAGCCGGGTGGGACCGCCCTGGGCGAGGACATTCGGGATCTTCTGTTGGGTCACAAACATACCGGCATGGCCAGGGACACCGAATTGATGCTGATGTTTGCAGCCAGGGCGGAACATCTGGCGCGGATTATTTTGCCGGCGCTGAATGCGGGTAAATGGGTGCTTTGTGACCGTTTTACCGACGCCTCCTACGCCTATCAGGGAGGAGGGCGTGGCATTGACATGTCACGGATTCAGGCATTGGAGGAGTGGGTGCAGCAGGGACTCAAACCTGATCTGACCCTGTTACTGGATCTGCCGATAGAGACCGGTCTTGATCGTGCGGGACAACGCTCGGAGCCTGATCGTTTCGAGGTGGAACAGCACGCCTTTTTCGAACGGGTCCGTTCAACTTATCTGGAAATAGCCAACCGGGATAACCAGCGTGTCCACATTATTGATGCGGCAGTGCCGCTGGTTCAGGTTCAAGAGCAGATCCGCGCCATCATGAATCAGTTTATACAGGCAGAACTCCATGGATGAGAATCTGTCAGTGGATGTGAAAGATGCCGCTGTGCTGCCTTGGCAGGAGGCTAACTGGGACAGGCTTTCCGCTGCGAAAAAATCGGGACGCATGCCCCATGCGCTCCTGTTGACCGGTGGCGTGGGACTGGGCAAATCCTGGTTTGCCCATCGCCTGGCAGCAGCTCTTCTATGTAACGATCCCCTGGAAGATGGCAGGCCCTGCGGTAGCTGTCAGAGTTGTCGGCTTCTACGTGCAGAGACACATCCGGATTTCACCTGGATACAGCCTGAGGAGCCAGGCAAGGCGATCAAGATCGATACCATCCGGGAGTTTACCCAAAAAGGGGCGCTCACCAGCCGCTCCGGTGGGTTCAAGTTAATCATCGTAGAGCCTGCGGATGCATTGAATACCGCAGCGGCAAACAGCCTGCTGAAGACCCTGGAAGAGCCGGTTGAGCGTACGGTTATCATTCTGGTAACTGCCAATGCCGGCCGACTGCCGGCGACAATTCGCAGCCGTTGTCAGCGCTATCATTTTGCGCCACCGGATGAAGGTACCGCGCTTACCTGGCTAGACAAACAGGTTCAGGATACCGCGAATTCCCGATTACTACTCTCACTGGCCTCGGGCGGCCCCTTGTTGGCGGTTAAATATGCCCGGGATGGCATCCTGGCAGAGCGCGCCAAGATGATTGATGAGCTGGTGGCGATGTTGCAAGGTACGCAGGATCCTATCCCCGTGGCCCAACGCTGGAGCAATCTGGAACAGGATGGCGTCGTCAAATGGTTCAGTGGTTGGGTGATAGACCTGATCCGGGTAAAGATTGCCGCGGAATCTGCCAATATAATTAATGTTGATCAAAGGGAGTGCTTGCAAGCGCTGGCGCGAAAGGTAAACTCTAAAAGACTGTATGCACTGATGGACCGACTGTTTGACGCAAACCGGACACTGGGTGCCCAGCTGAATACACAGATGCAACTGGAAAGCCTGCTGCTGGATTGGGCGGGCATTGGCGTTGAGTGAAATTGGTATGTCTGTAACGAATGCACCAGCGGCTCGACAAGGCATTCTCTCTTTGACCATCAAGGACAAGAATGCCCTGTACGCGGCCTATATGCAGTACGTCAAAAATGGCGGTCTTTTTATTCCTACCAATAAAAAGTACAGCCTGGGCGATGAGGTATTCATGCTGTTGACCCTGATGGAGGAGACAGAGCGCATACCCGTGGCTGGAAAAATTATCTGGATCACACCAGTAGGGGCTGAAGGTAACCGTGCAGCGGGTATCGGCGTCCAGTTCAGCGACCAGGATGGCGGTATGGCCAGAAACAAAATCGAGGGCTATCTTGCCGGCGCCCTTAAATCCGATCGTCCGACGCACACCATGTAGGCTTCCCGCCCGTCCACTTTATTCGATAGATTTAAGAGATCGTAATGCTTGTCGACTCTCACTGTCATCTGGACTGCCTGGATCTGGCGCCTTTTGGCAACAGCTTTGAGAAACTGCTCGAATCCACCCGTGAAGCAGGCGTGGGGCATATGCTCTGTGTTTCGATAGATCTCGAGAACTATTCCTCCATGCTGGCATTGGTCGAAGATCAGCCCGATATCTCTATTTCCGTTGGCGTACATCCGAATGACCGGGATCGCCAGGAACCCAGCCCCGAACAGCTGGCCACACTGGCCCGGCACCGAAAAAATGTCGCCATCGGAGAAACCGGGCTAGACTATTTTCGCAGCGAAGGTGATCTCGAATGGCAAAGAGGGCGTTTCCGGCGCCATATCGCCGCGGCTAAACTGTGCAAAAAGCCGCTGATTATTCATACCCGCGCCGCCAGGGAAGATACCATCGATATCATGCGGGAGGAGGGGGCTAGTGATGTTGGCGGGGTGATGCACTGCTTCACGGAAGATTGGGAGATGGCCAAACAAGCCTTGGACCTTGGCTTCTATATCTCATTTTCCGGGATCATCACCTTTAACAGCGCGGCCGACCTGCGTGACGTGGCGAAGAAAGTACCTGAAGACAGAATCCTGATCGAGACGGATTCACCCTATCTTGCACCAATTCCGCATAGGGGAAAACCCAATGTTCCGGCCTATGTAGGGTATGTGGCAGACAAGATCGCAGCCATCCGCGGACTCACACGAAAACAAGTAGAAACGCTCACAGCAGATAATTTTAATAGATTGTTTTTTACAATTTGAATATATAGTTAGGGTATATATTTAAACTATTTCTTAAGTGTCTTTGGCCGGGAGTTTTCGTCCAGTCCCACGTAAGTAATGGAGGCGAGGGCGACGCGTCCAACAGTGTGAGGATTCCTGTCGCGCTCGGCATAGACTTCAACCTTGACCCTTATTGAAGTATTTCCCATACGCTCCACCTCAGCGTAACAGCTTACCAGGTCACCCACATGGACCGGCTTTTCAAACTGAAAGTCATGCACGGCCACTGTCGCCACTCGGGTATCGGCTACCTGCATGGCGATAATGCTGCCGGCAATATCCACCTGTGACATTAACCAGCCACCGAAGATATGCCCTGAAGGGTTGGTATCTGCTGGCATCGCAAGTACTCTGACGGTTAACTGACGTTCGCCGGGGTTACGCTCTTCTATAGGGTATTTGCTCATAATATGTCTCACGTACTCACTGAAATAATATATCGTGTTATCCGATAGTACATTGTTATTAATAACTTAGTATTTATAGTTAAAGTTATTCATTGTTTATTATTTGATCCAGTATCCGAATTGCGTCATGGAGTTTCTGCTCTCCAGTATAAAAATGAGGTGAGAATCGAATGCCGCCTCCACGGAGTGCACAGATGACATGGCGTCTCATCAATTCCCGGTAAATCTTCTCGTGATCCCCAGCAAGCACCTTAAATGTCACGATTCCAGAGCGCCGCTCCTGGTCAGGAGCGCTGATTAATTCAAGTTGATTGTGTTCAGAAATCAACCGGATCAGCAGATCAGTATTACGCAGAACATTCGTCGATATCGTCTCAAGGCCGATCTCTCTTATGAGTGAGATACTACTGTTAAGTGCATGAATACCCAGCATATTGGGGCTGCCACACTCGAAACGACGGCCACTATCGGCAGGTGTGGTTTCGAGAGTATCGTAATTTCCGGCTGATTCCAGCATATGCCAGCCGAATTGGTTCAGTTCAAGATCTTCCCGGATATGTTTACCCGTATAAAGCAAGGCAACACCTTCCGGCCCAAGCATCCATTTATGGCCATCAGCAACGACAAAGTCTGCCTTGATCTGGTCGAGATCAAAGTCCAGGGCCCCGAGGCTCTGAATAGCGTCAACACAAAATAAGATGTTGTTTTTATTGCAATAATCACCGATGCGCTGCAGATCCATTTTCAATCCTGACGCATATTGAACTGAACTTACGCTAATCAGCCGTGTGTTTTTATCACAAGCCGCAAGCAGGGCGGCTTCAGGTTCCTGGCCACCGGTAGGTTCAATCATTCTGGCCGCTACGCCATAGCGTTCCAGGCTTTGCCAGACAACCCGGTTTGAGGGAAATTCCTGTTTCAGAAAAACCACATTCTGGCCGTTTCGCCACTCAATCCCGTGGGCAATGGTTGACAGTGCCTCAGAGGTGCTTTTTTGAATAGAGATATCATCAGAAGACGGCGCATTGATTAACCAGGCGAGATTTTCACGTAGCTGGCGTTCTGTATCCAGCCACTGCAGATAGTTAGTTGCGCCCAGGCTACTGTTTTCATTGGCAAATTGTTTAACAGCATCTGCCGTACACAAAGGCCAGGGTGACACGGCTGCGTGATTCAGATAGATAAGATCATCATTCAGCCCGAATAGATTTTGCGATATGTTCATTTAGACCGTCATTACCAATTTACGGGGTTTAAAGTGCAGAATAGCGGTCTTTTATATGATAAAGCCAGTCCGGGCGTGTTTTGCTGGGTATTATTGTATTGCGCATAATACATATTATGTTAAATGATATGTCTGTGAAATTAACATTATTACGGATTAATGGCCCAGCGGTATAGCTAGCGGGTTTCATGACGACGAAAGCTTGTTATGCCACCAGACTCAAATGGGCATCGATGACATCCCAGGGGGCCTGTAAGGTGCCCGATTCCGTACGCTCCAATAAATCCACCTCTTCCAGTGCTCGGATGTCGCCATGGACATTCTTGTAGTCACGTGCCAGTGTCGTCGCTAGTGCCCGTACACTCATCGGACCTTCTTGGCGGAGGGTTTTCAGCACTTCCAGGCGACGTGGCGTAATCACGGCCAGCAGCATGGAAAGATCCTCAAAGTTCAGGTGAACTTCAGTTTCCGACTGTTCACCCCGTTCTGCCCGCTGCCAGGCGTCCACAAAGCGGTCGAATCCACGATCAGGGGCTTCAGTGCCAATATGGATATGCTGTTTAGTCATCTTGATTACCTCGCAGTTGTTCGATGTCGCCTTTAAAATCAACCATGAGTTGTTGTACGGATACCCAGGAGTAGGCCTCCTCGCGCTCATTCCCCTCGCCATCGCGATAGTGGCGGTGATCACCTTTACCTTGCTCGTTGTCGTATCGCACCAGACACTGGCCGGGTTGACCGTAATAAAGCCGGTATTTCAATCCATGAGGTCGTTCCGCATCGGGTGCTGGTAGCCGCCAGATCACCATTTCACGGATGGCACCATCGCGGTAGACGTACTTGTCCTTGAAAAGTAATTCCGCCTTCATATGGTAAACAATACCATATGGCATTTATCAGTGACAGCGGTGTTCAATTATATCCATGATATGGGATGGGGAGTAGTATATGCGGACGAATTTGGTGACTAGTGGGACTAGTCTTACGAAGGCCGGCCAGATTGACATCGTGGCTGATGAAAATTCATTCACCGATAAAGGGTTGAGACTCATTTCACCCTGCCGAAGCCGACTCAACGAAAATCCCGCGACGAGATATTTAACTCACCCAGCCAATTACTGCGATCCTCCAGCTTGTGAGCGATCAGATGCACAACCTGCCCCTCGCGCTGTACCTGACCGTTGACCAGTAACAGCCGGGCGTTCAACACCACCTGACGAAAATGCTCCAGCATCTTGGGCCAGATGACCAGATTGATCTGGCCGCTCTCGTCCTCCAGAGTGGCAAACATCACGCCGCTGGCGGTATGGGGCCGCTGACGACAGATCACCAGGCCGGCCGAGCGCAGGAAGGTGCGATCGCGCGCAGCCTGCACCTCGGCCGCCGTGCGCACCCCGGCGCGGCGCAGGCGGGTGCGCAGCAACTGTAGCGGGTGCCGGCGCAACGACAGGCCCAGGGCGTCATAATCGGCGCACACCGCCTCCCCCAGCGTCGGTTCCGGCAGAGCGACTCCCCGCTCTTCTGTCGACGCGGCAAATAACGGGGTTGGTTCCTCGACACCCAACACCTGCCACTGGGCCTGGTAACGGTGCCCACCCAATCCGGCCAGGGCATCGGCGGCGGCCAGGGCCTGAAGATCGCGTTCGTTGAGTCGGGCGCGCCGGGACAGGTCAGTGATATCGGCAAACGCTTTTATTTGGCGCGCCTCGACCAGGCGTGCCGCACCGTTGCACGACAGTTCATTGACCAGGTGCAGTCCCAGCCGAAGTTCCGGTCTGGCGCCCCTGCCTGGCTCCAGGGAACTATCCCAGTTGCTGCGGCGTACATCCACCGGATGCACCCGCACACCACGGCGCCGGGCATCCTGGATCAGCTGTGCGGGGGCATAGAAACCCATCGGCTGGCTGTTGAGCAGACCGCAGAAAAAGGCCGCCGGATGGTGACATTTTAGCCAAGCCGAGGCGTAGGCCAGCAAGGCAAAGCTGGCTGCGTGGGATTCGGGAAAGCCGTATTCGCTGAAGCCCTTGATCTGATCGAAGATGCGCCCGGCAAACTCCTCGCTATAACCACGTTGGCGCATGCCATCGAACAGCTTGCGCTGAAACACCTCGATGCCGCCACGGCGTCGCCAGGCCGCCATGGCCCGTCGCAGGGCGTCGGCCTCGCCGGCGGAAAAACCCGCCGCCACCATGGCCAGTTTAATCGCCTGCTCCTGAAACAGGGGCACCCCCAGGGTGCGTTCCAACACGCTCCGCACCGCCGGGCTGGGATAATCCACCGGCTCCAGTCCCTGCCGTCGGCGCAGGTAAGGGTGCACCATGTCCCCCTGGATCGGTCCCGGGCGCACAATGGCCACCTCGATCACCAGATCATAAAAACAGGCCGGGCGCAGTCGTGGCAGCATGGTCATCTGGGCTCGGGATTCGATCTGGAATACGCCGACAGTATCTGCTTTGCTGATCATGGCGTAGGTGGCCGGGTCTTCCGGCGGGATATCCTGCAGACGAAACGGCTCTCCCCGGTAGTCACTGATCAGTGCCAGGCTGCGCCGGATGGCACTGAGCATACCCAGGGCCAGTACGTCGATCTTTAACAGCCCAAGGGCCTGCAGATCATCCTTGTCCCACTGAATGACCGTGCGCTCGGGCATGGCTGCATTTTCAATCGGTACCAGCCAGTCGAGCCGTTTTTGCGCAATGACAAAGCCCCCGACGTGCTGTGAGAGATGGCGTGGAAAGCCGATCAACTGGGTGGTCAACCCCAGCAACTGGCGTATCTGTGGCTGCTCCGGATCAAACCCCAGTTCGCGAATGCGCTGGATGTTCAATCGGCGGCCGTCCCACCAACTGTGGGTGGTGGCCAGGCGCTCCAGCGTATCGCTATCAAAGCCCAGGGCTTTACCGGTCTCACGCAGGGCACTGCGGGTACGGTAGGTGATCACCGTGGCGGCCAAGGCGGCCCGATGACGGCCGTACTTCTCATAGATGTACTGGATGACCTCTTCACGCCGTTGGTGCTCGAAGTCCACATCGATATCGGGCGGTTCGTTGCGTTCCTTCGAGATAAAGCGTTCGAACAGGGTCGACAGGCGTGCCGGGTCCACCTCGGTGATACCCAGGGCGTAACAGACCGCCGAATTGGCCGCCGACCCCCTCCCCTGGCAAAGAATTCCCCGCTCACGGGCAAAGCGCACGATGTCGTGTACGGTCAAAAAATAGGGCTCGTAGTTGAGCTCACCGATCAGCTGTAACTCGTGCTCGATCTGATCCCGCACCTTGCGACTGACCCCGTCGGGCCAGCGCACCTGCATACCGGCCTCGGTCAGGGTCCGCAGATGGGCCGCCGGGCTGAGTCCTTCTGGCACCAGTTCATCGGGATACTCATAACGCAGCTCGTCCAGACTGAAACAGCAACGCTCGGCGATAGCACAACTCTGTTGCAACCATTTTCGGGGATAGATCCGTGACAAGGTCGCCAAAGGCCGAAGGTGACGTTCGGCATTGGGATAGAGCGCCCAGCCGGACCGGGCCAGTGTGGTGCGATGGCGGATGGCGGTCACCAGGTCCTGCAGTCGCTGACGTTCACGCCGATGCATGTGCACATCACCAGCGGCCACGATCGGCAGGCCGAAGTGATTGGCTGCGGCACGCAACGAGCGCAGATAGTGTGGCTCATCACCGGTTAGCAGCCGGTTGGCCTCCAGCCACAGGCGGCCGCCAAAGCACTCTGCATAGCGGGTCAGTCGATGCTGATCCTGCGGGTTGTCGGGGTGCAGCAGGACCAGGCAACCCGGCAGATTATCCAGGCCATCGATAGCCAGCCGGTATTGTCCTTTATCGGCGGCCCGCCGAGCCCGGGTGATCAGGGCACTCAACTCGGCGTAGGCCTGGCGGTCAGTGGCCAGCAGCACCAGCCGGTCACCCTCCTCCAGCCGGAATTCGCTACCGATGATCAGCGGCAGCTCCTGCGCCCTGGCCTCTTCGTGGGCCCGCACCACACCGGCCAGGGAACACTCGTCGGTCAAGGCCAACGCGCGATAGCCCAACCCGGTGGCCTGTGCCACGAGCTCTTCCGGGTGTGATGCACCGCGCAGAAAACTGAAGTTGGAAAGGCAATGCAACTCGGCGTATTCGACAGGCAACGGGGTCACCTCAACCAAAACGGCCGTGCAGGTACCAGTCTCGCTCATTGGCCTGCCTGAATAACCACAGCCTGGCGCCGTGGCTGTCGGTGGCGATGAAGTAATCACGCCGCACCCAACGGCCCTGCCACCAGCCGCTCTCAATCCGTTCCGGTCCCTGTTCCAAGCGCAACGGCCCATCGCGCCACGGCCCTTCCGGTCCCTGCCGTAACCGCTCCGGTGGGTCCAGCAGCCACAATGGGCGTTGCCCCATGGGGTTTCCTTCGGCTGACTCGCCCAGGCCCCATGCCGACTCGGGGCGATGGTCGGCTAATACCCCCAGTCGCCGCACCGTATCCCGGCCCAGGCGTGCCTGCAGGCGTTCCCATAGAGTTTGTTCTTCCAGTTGCCCGGGCGCATGACCAAAGAGTCCCAGGCTGGCGTGATTAGCCAATCGGAAATCGACACTGGCCAGGCGCAGTCCCAATACCGGCGCCTGCAGTGCTTCCCGCTCCAGACGGTCACGCCAGAGTTCCAGCAAGTAGTCCGGATCACGATGAGGCTGAAGCAGCTGCAAAACGATAGCGGAGGGTGGTATATCCACATACTCCAGTGTCAGCGTCAGCTGATCGATGGTGGCGTCGGCACCCAGCAGTGCCCCGCCCAACTCCTGCAACAAACGCCGCAGGCCAAACAGCAGTCCGGTGCAGTTATCGACCTCGGCCGGCAATTCCAGCCGCGCCTCAAATCGACGAGGCGGCTGGAAACAGGAACGGGGATCGGGCTGGTGACCCAGGGCGCGATCGAGCCGATCGAGCCACTCCGCACCAAAGCGTCGTCGCAATCCCGCTCTTGGCAGGCGCAGGCACTCTCCCAGATGTCGCAGTCCCATACGGCGCAGTGCCTGGCGCTGTTTGTCCGACAAATCCAGACAACCTAACGGGAGCACGGTGAGTGCCGTATACAATGCTTTGTCCTGGGTGATCACCAGCGATTGGGGCAAGGCGCTAAACCACCAGGCCGCTTGGGGATTGGGTGCAATAGCGGTGCGAGGCGAGTGACCGAGCCGGGCACAACTGGTGATTACCTGTTGGTGCAGCGCGGCCACCCCGCCGAACAGGCGCCGGCTGGCACCAATCTCCAGCAGCAGCCCATGGGGGGACTGGAGCACCACTTGGGAGGTGAACTGCATAGCCCAGTGGGCCAAGTGCTCCAGCCCTTCAGCCTCTTGCCCCATATCCCGGTCAACAATAGTGAGATCCGGCACCAATAGCTGGGCTTTCTTCATGCTCATGCCCCGACGAATACCAAGCTGACGCGCGACCGGACTGGCATCAAACACCTGCTGACGATTGGCGTGCTGTTCACGAATTACCAGGGGCACAGCTGCCGCCTGCATGGATGTGGCGAGCCGCTCCAGCGCAAGGTGCGAAAAACGCAGGGCCAACCAGAGCATGTCACACTGCCAAACAGGTGTGGGCACCAGGACGGCGTCCACGGCATTTAAGCAGTTCCACACCCAGTCCTTGGGCTTGTGCACTCAACAGCAGACGCAAGGCTGCCGGAGAGCTTTGCGAGGCCGCCGCCCGGGGACGAAACAGAAAACCGGGACACTCCCCCTGCTCGGCGGCCAGTTGCAGGCGGCGCAATATCCGGGTGTTGATGGCCTTGGGCCAGAACAGCACCGCACCGCAGCTTCCTGATCGCAGGCACTGCTCCGCCACCCAGGCGGCGTCGCCAGCCTTATCGGGGGAGATCCAGCACATGCTGTCCAGGGATATCCGTGCTTGGCGTAGCGCCGGGGCATAAGGAATATAGGGTGGTGAGATCCAGACTGCCGGCTTTCCTGTTTGTCCCAGTTTACTCAGCAATGGACGCAGCAGGCCCAGTTCGCCGATACCGTGATGATCGAGCAACAGCTCGGTGAGTGCCGCCCCCGGCCACCCGCCACCGACCAGCAGCGTATCAAGGTCCGTATAACCACTGGATAACGTCTTGGGCTGATGGCCAAGGAGCAGTTTATCGCCGCGCCAGACAGGGACGCTTGAGAGGATTTCTTCCAGGATCATCGTTCTCTTACCAGGAGGCAGTAGGCGGAATAGCGACAGCTACCTGATCACTACGAATAAGGGATCTATCGCTGTTCGAATCTGTGCTTTAAAGCATAGAGAACATATGGAGAACTTTCAACAGGTTGTTGTGCCGGGTGTTGCACAGGAGCGGGACAGCCAGATGGGTTTTCTACACAGATACATCAAATGGGGGCCGCCACCTCGCGACTCTGGCGAGGTGGCGGAAGTGTGTGTCTGCTATGCCTGCTCTATCTGGGCATTTGCGGATAGTGGTAGGGATATCTCACCGCGGGTCCATAGACCGGCGGACGTGGCGGGTAAGGCCAGTAATAAGGTGCTACCTGAGGGTTAAAGCCCCAGGGATATCCGGGTGTAATGAAGCCACGTTGATAGGGTAACGGATAACGTCGGCCCATTGTGGTTGGCGCTTGTTGCATGTTATTTGCCGAATTCCCAGTCTGACCCTGATCTATCCCTGGCGTAGCAGCCGCAGGTGCGGGTGATTGAGTTGCTTCAATACGATTGGGCATGGGCCGCTGGGGATTGGTCCACATCGGGGCTACTCCAGGACGACTGTATCCTGATGCCATGCCTGGCGAAGGCTGTTGATCTTCCACTGGGCCGGCAACGCTTGTCGGTGGCGCCTGACTCTCTGAGTCTGCTGATCCAGCAAGCGCGCTGTTGTTTTCCGCCACAACGGCAGTTTCTTCAGCCTGTGGGCTGGTGTCGCTGTCTGTTGATCCAGTCATCGCTACCGGCTGTTGTTCACTGCCCTCACCCACTGATATTTGCCCTGTTTCGTCGTCTGCGGACTGTGATACCGGGGCAGGCGCGGGGGGCGTTGTGGTGGCAGCTTGCTGATCCCCTTCTGCCGGATCCGTTGCAGAGATGGGAGCCGCTACTTCGGTAGGTTTGTTGTCCTGTACTTCGGCATCGGCTGTTTCCACGGTTGTGGTGGCAGCTTGCTGATCCTCTTCTGCCGGATCCGTTGCGGAGATGGGGGCCGCTACTTCCGTGGGTTTGTTGTCCTGTACTTCGGCATCGGCTGTTTCCGCGGTGGTAGTGGCTGTCACGATAGCCGATGCATTGTCACTGGAGGTTTGATTGGCGGGCGCCGAATCAGAACCATCCTTTGCTGCTTCTACCATTGCCGCATCTTTTGCATCCGGTTGATCGGTGGCTGTTACCGGATTACCGGTTTGCGTTGTATCGGTTGATGAGTTGTCTGTGGTTGCGACCTGTTCCGTCTTGTTCATTTCAGCGTCGCGCAGTGCGGTCTCATCGCCAGTTCCATCGCCATTGTTGGTGAGCGTGCGTAGGTAAAGTAATCCGGCTACGATGACAATGGTCCAGATAAATGACTTTTGCCAAAATCCGAGGCCGCTCCCGGTGTTTTTGGCTGGCGGGGGTGTCTGTTTTTCAGCTGAATCAGAAGGCATGAGTCCCATCTCCTCTAATCGTTTCTGAACATTTTCATTCCGCGGTGAGGTATCTTTCTGCTGCTTTTCTCCCGACTTCGGGGCAGCGGCAGCTATTTCGGCAGTCACTTCTGTTGTCTTATCAGAAACCTGATCAGTTGCATTGACTGATGCTTCGGTCACCGGATCCGAATCAGGATTCACTGTGTCAGCCATATCTTCGGGTGGTGTTTCTTGAGCAGATACCGCAACGGGTTGTGGTGACTCCGGCACTGTTGCCGGCGATGAACTGCTTGCGTCTTTCTCCATACTGGCCGCGATGCCGCTTTTTCTGGCCGCTTTTTTCTTTGGCGCGGCCTTTTTCTTTACGCTGACTTTTTTCTTGGCGGCAGTTTTGGCTTGAGGTGTCTTTTTCCTTGCGGCCTTTTTCTTAACTGGCGGCGTATCCTTGTCTGTTACCGTTTCCCCGGTAGCTTCCTTTGGTGCCTCGTTCAGATCATCCTCGGCCATATTCTCTACTCCTGAGTTGTTCCACTTCATCCCGAAAGCCTATCGTTTGCGGGCAATAGATTCTATGTGCTGGATCAATCCTAGCAGTTCTAACCGGGCGCTCAGACATTGGATATCTTTATGAGGATATAGAGGGATGATTGGGCGTTGGCGGAATTTTACTTTTCCAGTGATTCAACCAGCGCTTCTATCAAGGCAATAATTTGCTCCATACCTCGACCGATATGCTCTTCGATCTCTTTCATCGAAATCGGACCGTCTCCTTTTCCCGCCGCCCAGTTCGCCACCACGGCGCAACAGGCATAGTCCAGTCCCAGTTCCCGGGCCAGTGCTGTTTCCGGCATGCCGGTCATGCCGACCAGAGTGCAGCCATCCCGCTCCATCCGGTTAATCTCCATGGCGGTTTCCAGGCGCGGCCCCTGGGTGGCCCCATACACGCCGTTGGCAACAACAGGGATATTGGTGGTTTTTGCCGCCATCATTAATTGTTGGCGTATCTTTTCACTGTAAGGATAGGTGAAATCAATATGCGTAACCTGGCTCAGGTCATGCTCGAAATAGGTGTGATCCCTGCCATAGGTATAGTCGATAATCTGGTCTGGTATGGCGATAACACCGGGTGCCATCTCTGAACCTATACCGCCGACAGCGGCAATAGCTAGAATTTGCCTGGCGCCGATATGCTTCAGTGCCCAGATATTTGCACGATAATTGACCTTGTGGGGCGGTATGGTATGGGCGGTGCCATGTCGTGGCAGAAAGGCAATCTCACGGTTTTTGAATATGCCGTGGGTAATTGGTGCCGAAGGTTCTCCATAGGGGGTATGAATTACCTGTCGCCGGGTGATCTCAAGTTCTTGAAGCCGGGTGAATCCCGAACCACCAATTATTGCCAAGTCAGTCACTGTATCCACCCTGCCACATTTAATTAATGGGTTTTACTGGTAATAAAACAGTTATAAATCCAGATCGAGAGAGGGATTCTCTTCATACTGCGCAATAATTTCCAATGCATGTTTCCATCTTGGATCAAGATGCAGGGCATCTTTGGATAGCGCCTTTCTACCATGCATGCGCACCAATCGCATCTGCGCCGCCGGATCGGTGTAGTCCGCCAGCGCCTCTAACACTTCGGCCGCACCTGACGGGTTATTGCAGACCAGTACCATGTCACACCCCGCCGCTAGCGCCACCCTGGCCCGCTCGGCAAAACTCCCGGCCTGTTCCGCGGCGGCCATGGTGAGATCATCACTGAATATCACACCGTGGAAACCGAGTTGATCGCGAAGTACGTCCTTTAACCAGAACCGGGAGAAGCCGGCCAGTTGCCGATCGGCCTGCTCGTAGATCACGTGGGCGGGCATGATGGCATCCAGGCCATAATCGATCATGCGCTGAAAAGGGATTAGGTCCTCCATCAGCAGGTCGCCCATCGGGCGGCGATCTACCGGCAATTCACAATGGGAGTCTTCGGACACGCCGCCATGGCCGGGGAAATGCTTACCGACCGCGGCCATCCCCGCTTCATGGACGCCCATCATCCAGGCATGGGCGATTTCAGCCACATTGAGTGGTTTAGCATCAAAGGCCCGATCACCGATGACACTACTGAATCCGAAGTCAAGATCCAGTACCGGCGCAAAACTGAAATCAACCCCGACGGCACGCAACTCCGCCGCCATTAACCAGCCGATGCGTTGTGTAATAGCCTTGGCCTTTTTCGGATTGGCCCGATTCAGCTCTCCAAACCAGGCCGCGGGTGGCAGTCGGGTAAACCCCTCTTTGAATCGCTGCACCCTGCCCCCCTCCTGGTCTACCGCAACCAGTAGTGGAGGTATGCGCAAGGCATGTATCTCGGCAATTAGGGAAGCAATCTGGTCGGGCGATTCATAATTTCTGCTGAACAGAATTACCCCCCCGGCGGCGGGATGACGCAGTAATTTCCGCTCATCTTCCGTGAGCGCCGTTCCCTGAATATCCAGCATAAGCGGGCCGTGGCTCATGGAGCGAATTCCTCAATCATCATTTTTTTCAATCGGCTATACTGTGCGGCTTGATTAGGAGGGGAGTCCGTCCGGTCTTTCCACTGTGGATTCAGTGTTAAGTCTGGCAGACTCCTGAATCAAGCATTACAAATTAAACGGATTCGGAAGTAAAGATGCGTTTTTCAACCCTGCTATTGAGTGCTGCACTTGTCTTGTTTACGTCTATACTTTTCGCGGCCGACGGGGAGATTGATGATGCGAAAGCACCCGCTACCATGGCCTATTACGAGCTGTCTCCCTCCATTGTGGTCAACGTCAAAGGAAGGGCGAAATATATTCGCTGTGATGTGCAGCTCATGACCCGGGACGAAGCTAAGCTTCCCGCTATCAGTCTGCATGCCCCGGCGCTGCGCCATGAACTGATCTTATTACTGAGTGATCAACAGGGAACCGATATTCGCACAAGCAAAGGCAAGGAAAAGTTGCGAAAAATCGCGCTTAAATCACTGAAGGGTGTCATGAAGGCGCAGGTTGGCGATGAGATGATTGATGATCTTTTCTTTACCACTTATCTGGTGCAGTAGCTGTATCGAACTTCAAAACTGCTCGCGTATATCCACGATAGTTCCCACCGACACCTGGTCGTATAGCTGGATCAGTTCGCTGTTACGCATCCGGATACATCCATGGGATGCCGCCCGTCCCATCGGCTCACTGTCCGGTGTGCCATGGATATAGATAAAACGTCTCAGGCTATCGACTACGCCGCCCCGGTTTCTGCCCGGTTCCAGTCCGGTTAACCAGAGGATTCGGGTCAGGATCCAGTCACGATCCGGGTTGGCGGCTGCCAGCTCAGGCGTATGTATTTCACCGGTGGGCCGGCGACCAATAAATACGCTGTTAGTCGGTTCACCATCCCCAATCTTCAGGCGGATGCGGTGCAGACCACGCGGAGTACATTCGCTACTCTGGAGTTCGCCTGGGCCGTTACGTGCGGTTGAGACTGAATAGGTTGCGACACACGCACTCCCGGACAGCAGGCGCAGTTGCTGCCGTTCCAGGTCAACCTGAATATGTAGGCCCTGGCGACTCACCACTGGGTGTAGGGATGCTTGACCAGGCTGGCATTGTAATAGCGGGGATCTCCAGACACCTCTTTGCCAGCCCAGGGTGGTAGCTCAAACGACTCATCTTCACTGTTTAATTCAACCTCCGCCATGATCAATCCCTGATTCTCTCCAGCAAACAGATCCAGATCCCACACATGGCTTCCCCATTGCACCTTATATCGCGTTTTATCAATAAAGGGATGCTCGGCCACCTGTTCCAGTATCTGTTCGGCATCCGACAGTGGGATTTGATACTCAAACTCCGCCCTCGTTATGCCTGTGGTAGCGCTCTTGATATTCAGATAGGCGACCTCACCGGCAATCCGGACCCGCACGGTAGCGTTTGGCTGATTGGCGATGTAGCCCTGTTTCAATACCGATTTAGAGAGTATATTTTCTTTCCATTTATCATTTATAACCAAATACTTGCGTTCTATTTCTAAAGCCATTTATATATCCGCCTATGGTTTCTCAAAGAGCGCAATCGATTCGACATGGGCCGTATGGGGGAACATATCCATGACGCCCGCCGAGACCAGCCGATAGCCATGCCGGTTTACCAGCTCCCCTGCATCCCGTGCCAGGGTACCCGGGTAGCAGGAGACATAGACAATTCGTTTTACGCCCAGTCTGGGGAGATGCTCAAGCACCTCAGCAGCGCCGGAACGGGGCGGATCGAGCAGGGCCTTGTCGAAATGCTCACGCAGCCAGGGCTCCTTCTGCAACGAATCATACAGGTTGGCCGTATAGTAGCGGCTGTTTTCAATGCCGTTGTGCCTTGCGTTCTCCCTGGCCCGGGCAACGAGTCCCGCGTCCCCTTCCACACCAACCACTTCAGCCACGCCCCTGGCAATCGGCAGAGTGAAGTTACCCAGTCCGCAGAACAGATCCAGCACTCGGTCTTCCGGTTCCATGGCCAGCAGTTCCAGTGCGCGTTCAATCATCAGGCGGTTCAGGGCGCTGTTCACCTGGGTGAAGTCGTTGGGCAAAAAGTGAATGTTCAGGTCATACGCCGGCAGCGCATATTGCAGATCAACCGGCTCGCCGTTCAGCGGGATGACGGTTTCCGGACCGCCGGTCTGGGTGTAAACGGCGATATCCCGTTCCCTGCCAAAGGCCAGGAGCGCCTGCTCATCGGCAGACGACAGCGGCTCAAGGATGCGAAACACCAGCACGCACCGGGTGTCGCCCATCGCGACTTCAATCTGGGGTACACGCTCTCTGATGCTAAGTGATCCGATCAGCTCGCTCAGGGGCGTGATGAGCTGTCCAACCCGGGGATGCAGGATATGACACTCCGAGAGATCAGCCACATAAGGAGAGCCCCGCTCACGAAACCCCACCAGCACCTTTCCTTTCTTGGCCACGTATTTCACCCCAAGCCGGGCTTTTCGCCGATAGCCGAAGGTGTCACTGCTGACAAGCGGCGGTAATATCGCTGCCGGTATCACCTTGCCGATGCGCTGGAAAGCATCCATGAGCGCCGTCTGTTTGGAGAGAATTTGTGCGTTCGTGGATTGGTGCTGAAGGGAGCAGCCACCACACAGGCCAAAATGGGGGCACTGGGGTACTACTCGATCAGGTGAAGCGGTGATGATTTCAATGGCTTCACCTTCATCAAACTTTTTTTGCACCCCTGTATAGCGAAAGCTGACGGACTCCCCCGGTAATGCGCCCTGTATAAATACTGCCTTGCCGTCGATGTGTGCCACCCCACGGCCGTCATGACTCAGGGTGTCGATACCTGTTACTACCGGATCTTGTGGCAACTTGCGTCTTCTTGAACGTCCCATGAAACCTAACATTCCTCATTCAGGAAAGGCTATCTGTAAAATATCAACGGCAGCCTGTCCGGCTGCCGTTGATTCTGTAGAGCGGGATAACAGTCAGCGGGTTATTTCTGTACCCAGCCGCCACTTGCGTTCTGATACCACCATCCCCTGGATGCTTTCTCAACCCAGGTACGGGCAAAGGTGGCACGGATTTCAGGCTCCCACTCGGGGTGACCATTGGCATCGGCAATCGCGCGATAAAGGGCGCTACGGTCGCTGTTTTCGCTACTGATCAGCCCCTGTACCTTGTTGCGATCCTTGAGCGGGATCGCTCCGGCGTCGTGTACCGCGATCATGGCATCCCGGGTAAATCCCACCGCACCGCTGTTGTAGTGTGGTGTCAAGGCGCTGTTGCGGCTCTTCATGCTGGCTTGCAGTTTGCGGATAGCCGGCGAACTGGCATTAAAATCGGGTTGAGCCGCCTGGGCCGACGGGATCAGGAACTCGAGCGTCCCGGATGCGATGGTTTGAAATAGTGACTGGTTGAGTGATGAGCTCTTTTTTTCGTCCTTATTCTGCTCTTCCTGCTGTTTTTGCTTGCCCAGGATATCGTCCACTATCCGTTCAGCTGCCTCTTCTGCCTGGGCCGCGGGAAAATAGATGTTGATGGTAACGCAGGCGGCAAGAAACAACAGGGTTGCCAACATACTGCCTATTCTTAATACTTTCATCGGGTTAGCTCCTTAAATGCCATTCTATATTTTTACTATTTGATTACGGGCGCCCCGCCCTCTGTGATCTGTTTTAACTTGCTTACCAGCACCTGCCAATCGGTCTTTCGATTAAAGCCCATGATGTCGATCCGGGGTAATCCACCGCCTTTGACCAGGTAGTAACCCCTGTCGGCAGCTTCAATTCCGCCCATGTGGCAGACCCCACGCTCAAGACGACAACTGATACCAAGCCGGTCGTATCCAAAATCTTCAAACATCCTCAGGAAGCTCCGGGATATGGCACCGGAAACTCCCGATCCACCCAGGTTAGAGATATTATCCACCGCCTTCTGGTTGATGCGGTGCCGGCTATCGTCATCCTCCGGTGTGTAGAAGGCCGCATTGAACGACACGGGAGCCCAGTCTTCCAGCCTGAGATCGTCTACGCGGCCTTCCAGTTTCCCGGTAATCTTACCAAATGAGAACGCGCGGGTCAGAGTTTCCAGCTCAATATCCTTCAACTCCAGGTCGGCACTCAGCGCAGGTAATGCACCAAACAGATCATCCAGCTTAAGGTCCCGAATAACAATCTCTCCATCAAAAATCTTTACCAGTGCCACACCATTCACGGCAATAACGCCGTTTTCATACGAGAGTCCGGGAATCATTCCGGAAAGCTGTCCCGCGAGCGGAGGCCAACCGACGGCGCTACTGATTGTGGCCATGCTGATCGGGGTGAGGTAGCCTTGAAACTGGACCTTGGGGCCCGATTCTCCCTGCTCCAGGGCAAACTTCTCAGCCTGTAATTTACCATCCAGTATCGGTATGCTTGCCTGTTTCACGAGCGAAACAGCCCCGCCGGAGAGATTCAGATCCACTGCCGTGGCACCCAGCGTGATGCCCCCGAACAGATGCCCCCCCTGCCAACTGAGGTGGCTCTCTTTCGCTAACCCGCTGGACCAGTTGATTTCCCCATCCAGGTCATACAGGGCAAACTGACCCTTGCCGTCCCCCCGTACCTGTAGTCCCTGCTCAATATAGACATCCTCAAGGCCGACTCTGAGCTGGGTATTGTTTTCCAGATGAGTGATATCCACGGCAAATTGTCCAGCCAGTTCCATATCCTCAAGCTGGGGATTGGCCAGTACCGGCAGCACATTATCACGAAATAGTGCTGCCAGATCCGCCGCTTTCGATGTCAGGTTCAACGCAACCAGCCGTGTTTCGTTTTCAACCGATATGTCTGCTGACCCGGTGATATCCAACCTCTCCGGCTGACTGAATTTGAATGTATCGAGGGTGATCAGCGACTTATTTGTCTGATAACGATAAGCGGTTTCCAATGACAGAGGATGGCTGGATGGCGAGAGATAAAACAGCGGTGTCAGCACTTCTCCGGCAGAGATGTCCATCTGCTGTTTTCCGGACCAACTCCCCTTGCTTAAGGAAAACCCACCACGCCATTCCCCCGTCAACCCCTGTCCGATATAGTTTCCCGATTGATCGGAAAAATTGACGTCGGTGAAATTGATACGGGTACTGCCCCGGTGTAATTGGGCGCCTCTCCCACTCAAGTCCATGGACAAACCAAAGCGCCCATTAAGCGATAACCAACCGATCGGCTCTGCCAGCGCGGCATGCAGTTTTTCCAGCTTGTTGATCTCGACATCACGCCCCCTCAGCAACAAACGCCACTGCTGTTTGTCGAGCTTCATCTCAGCAGTAAATTTACCGCCAGACAGCGTGATATTATCCAGATATATATCAATGAGTTGAGACGATATTTTCCAGTCAATTCTGGATGTTATACGGCGCTGTTCCTGACCGTTCAGTGAGAAATCGATCAGACCCTCCTGGCAGCTGATCCGATCATCTTCGATCTTTCCGCTCTGGCAGGCAAAACGAAGCGTTCGAACGGGAGCCGGTAACCCCGGATGTCTGATCTCGTCAGCGGAAAGTATAAAGCGGTCCTGAGGTGACTGAAGATCAAGTTGCAGCACCACCCCCTGGGCCTGCCACTCCTCGTCACCGATATTGCCCAGGGAAAGTGAAAAATAATCGGAGGCCGTGAGCGCAAAAGGCGCTAACAGCAGTGCGCCAAAAATGCCTGCCAGGTTGAAGAAGTAAGCTGGGTTATTCAGCCGGGAACACACCCGTTGAAAGATATCGATCGCCCCTGTCACAGATAATCGCCACAATGGTTGCATGCTCTACTTCCTGCGACAGTCGGAGCGCGGCCGCCACCGCGCCACCGGAAGATATACCGGCAAATATGCCCTCTTCCATGGCCAGACGACGGGTAACATCCTCGGCTTCCTCCTGGGTCACATCCAACGTCCGGTCCACCCGTTTCTTGTCAAATATCCTGGGGATATATGCCTCCGGCCAGCGCCGGATACCGGGTATCTTCGCTCCTTCTGCAGGTTGAACACCAATAATCTGTATCGATGGATTCATCCCCTTCAGATATTGCGATACCCCCATAATTGTACCTGTGGTACCCATGGCACTGACAAAATGGGTGATCTCTCCCTCTGTCTCATCCCATATTTCCGGCCCGGTCCCCTCGATATGGGAGAGTGGATTATCGCTATTTGAGAACTGGTCCAGAACCTTGCCTTCACCCCGTTGTTCCATCAGTTGCGCAAGGTCCCGCGCACCTTCCATGCCCTCCTCTTCCGTCACCAGAATGAGTTTTGCGCCATACGCTCGCATTGAGGCTCGCCGTTCAACACTCAGATTGTCCGGCATGATCAGTATCATCCGATACCCCTTGATCGCGGCCGCCATGGCCAGCGCGATACCGGTATTGCCGCTGGTCGCCTCTATCAGCGAGTCCCCCGGCTGGATATCACCCCGCTCCTCCGCGCGTTGAATCATGCTCAACGCCGGGCGATCCTTGACTGAGCCGGCCGGATTATTCCCTTCGAGCTTAACAAGCACGGTATTCGTGGTGTTTCCGGGTAAACGCTGCAGACGCACAAGCGGTGTATGACCGATAAATTCTTCAATGGTTGGGTAATTCATGCGGAAGGCTACTGTGGGGTCCTATGAAAAGAGGTCATTCTATAGTATAGAACTGATATATTCTGACAGCGGCGTTTCCGCCGCAAGTCGGCATTTAGTCTATCAATAACGCCAAGAGAACAAAACAGAAGCATCATGAAGTATTCGCATCCAGTTATTAACAGCCCAAAATGGTATTGGGCTTTGGGTCTGGGGGCGATCGTCTCCCTGCCCGTTCAGGCCATGGATGCCGTCAGCCCGCTTCCTGAGGAGCTGTTTTTCAGTGAGGTACCTGTGGTGTTATCTGCCACACGCCTGAAGCAGTCACTGCCGGATTCCCCGGCATCAGTTACTGTAATTGATCGGAAAATGATAGAGGCATCCGGTGCCATTGAACTGGTTGATTTGCTGCGTTTAGTGCCCGGTTTTCAGGTCGGCTACGACACTGGGTCACGATTTACCGTCACATCCCATGGCAATACCGACCGATTCGCCAGAGACATGCAGGTATTGATCGATGGCAGATCCATCTACGACCCGGCTTTCGGTGGAATAACCTGGAGTAACCAGGAGCTGGACATGGATGACATACAGCGCATCGAGGTGATTCGCGGTCCCAATGCCAGCACTCATGGCTCCAACTCTTTTGCCGGAGTCATTAATATCATTACCCGGCACCCCTCGGAGCAACCCGCGATTCGGGTCAAGACCCTCGTTGGCGACGGCGGCAGACGGCAGATCTATAACCGGTTTGCCGGCAGCGAGGGCAATCTTGCCTACCGCATAGCCCTCAAATATGACGAGAATGATGGTTTTGATAACCGGCATGACAGTTCAGACACGCGTTGGCTCAGTCTCCGCAGCGATTATCAGATCAACAGCCGGGATGCGTTGTTGTTCGAACTGGGCGGGAGCGGCGGGACCCACCAGGATGGTTTTCCCGGCGATGCCGCCCAACCACTCCGTGCAATGGACGAGAGCCACGCATTTCAGCAGCTACGCTGGACCCGCAGCCTCTCCCCGGGCAACGAGTTTTATCTTCAGTTCTACCATAACTATCAGGAGATTGATGACAGCTTCTCAAATGCTGTTAACTTTGCACCCCTAAATGTCTCCTTGGGTTATGGATTCGAATCCCAGCGTTATGATCTGGAGATGCAGCATACTTACGACTTCAACCCGGCCCAGCGTGTGGTCTGGGGTCTGGGGGTAAGACAGGATCAGGCCAAGGGGATCTGGACATTCAAACACAATGACTGGATGACCCGGGATCAGTATCGCGCCTTCGGCAATTTCGAGTGGCGGCTGAACGATAACCTGCTGCTCAATCTTGGGGGCATGTATGAAAAATTCGAACAGAAGAAAGGCTTCTTCTCCCCGATGGCGGCAATCAATCTGAAGCTGGACGAATTGAATACCCTGCGTCTGCGCGCCACCAGTGCCTACCGGATGCCTACCTTCTGGGAAGACCATGCCGACCTGTCAATTGTACAAACAGGCTCTATGATACCGCTGGTTCAACTGTTTAAAACCAATATCAACCTGCGGCCTGAATATATCGAATCCTTTGAATTGGGATACCTGGGTAATTTCCAGGAACAGGGACTGACCCTCGATATGAAGCTGTTTCATGAAGAGATCAAGGACATGATTGCCGAGGTAAAGGATTTGGGCACCCCGGATCAATCTTCCACCTATTTGAATAACGGGAGTTTCAATATTGAAGGTTTCGAAGTCGGCCTGCGCTGGGACCCGTCACCACGCAGTATGCTGCATATCGGCTATAGCTCGATCAATACGTATGGCATTCGCGTCAATAAGATTAATCCGGTTGAATACCGATATCTGCTGGGCTGGGCACCGGATCTGACCATGAGCATACTTGCCAGCCACCAGTTTGCGAATGGAATTAAATTGAGTTCCGCCTACTACTACATGGACGATTTCACCTGGGCTGGTGATGGTGATCCAGTAGATATCAACAGGCGGTGGGATATCAAGATTTCAAAACAGTTTGAGCTGGAGCGTGCCGATGGAGAAATCTCATTAATTTTTCAGAATATCGGACCGGATAATAATTTTCAGGATTATCGTCTCGATAACGTCTGGACAGACCGGGTATTTCTACAGGCCAGTTTGAACTGGCATTGAGGACAACATGTCTTCCCGCGGGTAACCGTAACTTTTACATGGAGGTTTTATTGTGACTTTTTACCAGAGGCATCGGCAGGCCTAGTGTCGTGACTTGCCTGAACCCTTGTCTTAGGCTTGGCTATCTATTGATACCGATGCGGTATCGCAGGTGGTTATTTTCTGCTTTTTTGCACACCTTGGGCTTTCTGTTGATTCTGCCCTACAGTTACGCAGGGCAACATAGTGTAGCTGTCTTCAGTAGCGGTTCAGCCCCGGTTTATAACCAGGTTGCCAAGCAACTAAAATCCTATCTCGGTGAAAAATGTGCTGATGTTAGTCCGACCTGTTCACCACGCCAGATCTTTATCCTTACACAGCCCTCCGACGGATCCACTCTTGTCATTCCGCCAGACACAAAGCTGATTATTGCGCTCGGACAGCATGCCGGTGAAGAGATACATGGCATGAATACCGGCATACCTATTCTACATGCCCTGATACCAGAAGCGGCTTATCAACAAATGGGTAAAGATAAACAACACTCCGCTATTTATCTCGATCAACCGGTCAGTAGACTCCTGCAACTAGCGCGAATAATTCGACCCGATCCACATATTGGTCTGTTGCTGAGCCCGCTCACAAAAACGCTACAGGATGAACTGATTACAGAATCATTGAGACAGAATATTCCCGTCTCTTATCGTAATGTTGGCTCCACAGAGATGGTTGGCCATCTGCTGAAAGAGGTTCTGGAAGAGAGCAATATATTGCTGGCCTTACCGGATCCAATGATATTTAACAGCACTACTATCTTCAACATCCTGCTGTCGAGCTATCATAATAAAATACCGGTAATCGGGTTTTCATCCGCCTATGTGAAGGCCGGCGCGTTGATTGCCGCCTACTCAACACCAGAAGATATCGCACGTCATCTGGCGGAATATACCAACAGATACCTGAATTCCGGTGCAGAAACATTGCCGGAACCGATATATCCGAAATACTTCAGTGTGTCAGTCAACCATAGTGTTGCCAGGTCACTGGGAATATCACTTCCGGATGAGACTGATATTATTCGTCGGATGTTGGAAGACAGTAAACCATGATAAGACGAAGACGTTATTCACGGATCAAGACTCGTGCACTGCTCCTTGGCATAGTGCCGGCGGCCATCATGGCATTATCATTGACTGCATACCCGATCACTGCACAGTTGGATAATCTCGAACAGGCATTCAAGGAGAGAGGCAAGGCCATAGCACAGGAAGTAGCCGCAGCCAGTTTCTACGGTATATTCAGTGGTGATATCGAGTCACTCTCACTGAACTTGAAACCAATAGTAAAAAGAAAAGATATACTCTCTATCATTGTCAATGACGCACAGGGAAAACTGTTGTTAAGCATCGGCAAACATACAGAGAATAATATCGATGTTGCCAATCATAATTTCACTAAGTCATCCTTTTTCTTCACTTCAGTTCAAACAAATTTTCGTATAGCCAATGTGGCTGACTATCCGGATCAGTTGCAATCCACACAGGATGATATAGCGCCAGCCATCATCGGTTCGATTGTCGTGGAGCTCGACAAAACTGGCCTGGTTGTACAGCAACGTAATTCGATCATAACCAGTCTGATCATCAGTATAACCGGGCTTATACTGACCGCCCTGATAGCCGTGTTCCTGAGCCAGAAAATAACCCGGCCACTATCCAAGTTGACCCAGGCGGTGATTCGAATGAAGCATGGGGATTTCTCGGCTACCGTGCCGGAAATTTCCACCGGAGAACTGCGCAGCCTGGAAGAAGGCGTCAATGCCATGGCCAGGACCCTGAAGTTCAACCAGGAGATATTGCAGCAACAGGTGGATCGGGCCACCTCGGATCTGACCCAGACCATGGAGGCTCTGGAAATACAGAATGTGGAACTTGATCTCGCGAGAAAACGCGCATTAAAGGCAAGTCAGGCAAAGTCGGAGTTCCTGGCCAACATGAGTCATGAGATCAGAACCCCGATGAATGGTGTAATCGGCTTTTCGACACTTTTGATGAAAACAAGGCTGACACCGGAACAACAGGAACTTGCCGAAACCATCCAAAAGTCGGCGACGGGTCTGTTAAGCATCATCAATACCATCCTGGACTTTTCAAAGCTTGAATATGGCAAACAGGAGCCTGAGTATGCGCCTGTTGATATTCGTTCCTGTTTTGAAGAGCCGATCATGCTATTGGCACCAGCAGCACATGAGAAGAAGCTTGAACTGGTGCTATTGATCTACTCGGATGTTCCTACGACTCTGATTGGGGATGAAACACGTATCAGGCAGATCCTGGTCAATCTGGTTGGCAATGCGATCAAGTTCACCCATCAGGGAGAAATTATCGTCCGGGTGATGATCGAAGATGAAACCGATACATCCTGTCGACTGCAATTTTCTGTCACGGATACCGGGATTGGAATCTGTGAACACATCCAGAAGGATCTCTTCACCTCTTTTCAGCAAGGAACAAAGGAAACAATAAAAACTTATGGTGGAACCGGCCTTGGATTGAGTATCAGCAAAAAGCTGGCCGAGTCGATGAAAGGAGAAATATCCGTCGATAGTGTTGAGGGGAAAGGCTCTTGTTTCAGGGTGATTCTCAACCTGCCAAAGTGCCCGGAAACGGTCGGGTCATTGGCTGATACTGCCCTGAAATCCAGAAAATGTACCCTTATTGATCAACATCCGATGTCACAATTGGCGCTTTCACATTCCCTGGAGAATCTGGGTATGTCGGTATCCAGGATTGCTTGGGAACAACTGGGTAGCAGGGTTGCAATAGATCAGGATCTACTGGTTATCGGGTTTTCTGCTGACGAGATCACTTCGGGTCTGGCTAAGGACAGGATTGCCCATTTGCAGAATATGATAGTGCCCAATAAGCTTCTGATATTACTCAGCAGCTCTGATGCAACACTGCATAAAACCATGCAGGAGTTGTCACAAGCACCCTGTATTCAAAAACCCGTCGCGCTGACAGCGCTGAAACGTACCCTGGTACAGATATTCACCAACCCCGCTTCACTTCCTGCAGTTCCTGAATATAGAAGTTCTGAAGCACCTTCATTCAGTGGCAGACGATTCATTGTCGCCGATGACAACAAGATCAATCTTCAATTGATATCGAATATCCTGTCGACATCCGGTGCTGAGATTGTGGAAGCCGAAAACGGTGTGGAAGTGATCAACGCCTATCGGCAACAACGCCCGGATCTGATCATTATTGATGTCCACATGCCCGTCATGGATGGAAAAGAAGCCACCAGACAAATACGGGAGCTGGAGCATGGAGAGATTCACACCCCAATTATCGCACTATCGGCTGACGTGATCCCGGAGCACCGGGACGCACTGATATCAGCCGGCGTGGATATCTACCTGACAAAACCAGTGGATGACAATAAATTATGGCAGGCAATCGACAGCCTGATAAATATAGGCCACAGTTCCAGCCTGACAACCGAACTGCCCCTTGCAAGCGATGAGAATGAAACAAATTCTGTGGGAGCACTGGCGATTCATGACATGCAAGAAGCATTGCGTATTACTGGTGGAAGAGAAGAACTGGCTGATGAAATGTTCAGAAAATTCATGGATGATCTCCCGCAGCAAGTAGCGCTACTTGAACAACATCAGGCGGATAGTGACTGGGATTCACTTGGCGAAGTAGCCCATCGCTTACATGGGGCCTGTGCGGTGTGTGGTGTTCCTGCCCTGAAAGCGGCGGTATATAACCTCGAGCGGTCGGCGCAACAAAGGGAGCCGGATGACATTGCTGCGTACATGCGATCAGTCGGCACATGTTGCATTCAACTCTATGCATTAGACATATCGCGGAACCAAACCAGACAGTTCAGCGCCGAATAGTTTCAGCGTTTAGCGAAGGCGATGGTGCGAAAAATTTCTTAATCACTAAATATGGATCTTTGTTGCCCCGCAAACTGTGATAGCAGAACCAGTAATAGCGCCAGCAAGTAGAGTGCATAAATCCCGATCATAGTTTGCGGCATGGTATAACCGAAAAACTGCCACTGAATCTCGTCGCAAAATCCCGTGGGCTGGAAAAGCCAGGGAAACCACTCATCCAGCTTTGCCCAATCAGGATAACTGGCTGCAAAATCACAAGTATTCGAGGGTGACGGAAAAAGCTGAATCCCCGTATGTTTCATTGCAAGCTGTAAACCCCAACCTGCACTGACTCCCCAGGCCAGTATCGCAGCCCAACGGAAAATCAGTATTCCGGGTGCCAGGGCGGCAATTAGGCCAGCAAGCAGTATACCCATCACTGCGGTTCGCTCGTACACGCAGAGTACGCAGGGGTCCAGCTTTAATTGATACTGAAAATAGAGTGCCGCCAGTTCCAGGCCAAGCGCGGTTAATGCCAACAGAAGCCAGGGGACGCGACGCTTTGATAGTTGGTTAAAAAGTTTCAGCATGTGATGACCAGGTAACTCTTTGGAAAGAAAGCAGGCAGCCTGAGTGGCTGCCTGGATAGCTAATGAAACAGAGGATACCTGTGACAAAGTGTCACTTCAATGCCTGTAGCGTTTCTGAACCCGTTTGTCAGCCAAAGCGGATACCCTGTGCCAAGGGTAGATCTGTCCCGTAATTGATTGTATTGGTGGAACGGCGCATATAGTTCTTCCAGGCATCGCTGCCCGATTCGCGGCCGCCGCCAGTCTCCTTTTCACCACCAAAAGCACCGCCGATTTCGGCACCTGAGGTCCCGATATTAACGTTGGCCAACCCGCAATCCGAACCGCGCGCGGAAAGGAAGAGTTCGGCCTCGCGAACATCCTGGGTGAATATTGCTGAAGAGAGCCCCTGGGGTACGCTGTTTTGTATCGCGATCGCCTCAATGATTTCAGTATAATTCATCACATAGAGAATCGGTGCAAAGGTTTCTTGTCTGACAACTTCCGCATGAGACGGTATGCGGATGATTGCCGGATCCACGTAAACACCCTCTTCCTTCCCTGTAACCACAACCCGATCACCGCCGCAAATCAGCTCCCCGCCTTCACTTTCCGCGGTCTGAATGGCCTGTTGCATCTGTTCATAGGCTTGAATATCAATCAGCGGGCCGACCAGGGTCGATGCTGAAAACGGATCGCCAATAGACAATGAACCGTAGGCCGCCTGAAGTCGCTGCAACAGCTCATCCACAATGCTGTCATGAACGATCAAGCGCCTGAGCGATGTGCAGCGTTGACCGCATGTGCCTACCGCGGAGAAGACTATGGCACGCAAGGCCATCTCCAGATCGGCTGAGGCAGTGACAATCATCGCGTTGTTGCCACCCAGTTCCAGCAAGGATCTTCCAAGACGTGCCGCGACGGTTGTCGCCACCTTTTTCCCCATCGCCACCGACCCGGTCGCAGAGACCAGCGCTATATCCGGGCTGCCGACAAGCTGCTGCCCAACCTGAGAATCGCCAATGACCACCTGGGAGATGCCTCTCGGAAACCTGGGAAAACCTTCCAGCGTCTGGGTGATCAGTTTTTGACAGGCTAGAGCACAGAGTGGTGTCTTTTCCGATGGCTTCCACAGGATCGTGTCACCACAGACAAAGGAGAGCATGGCATTCCATGCCCAGACGGCCATCGGGAAATTGAACGCACTGATGATTGCCACGGGCCCCAATGGGTGCCACTGCTCCATCATACGATGGTCCGGGCGTTCACTGGCGATGGTCAGTCCATGCAACTGCCGGGATAATCCAACTGCAAAATCACAAATATCGATCACCTCCTGTACCTCCCCCAGCGATTCCTGAAGGATTTTCCCGCATTCCAGTGTAATCAGCTCAGCCAAAGGCTGTTTATGCTCCCGGAATACATTGCCAAGCTGTCGCACAAAATCACCACGCACAGGGGCGGGAATACTTCTCAGCTCCAGGAATGCAGCCTTTGCCCGCTCGATCACATCGGCAACCTGGGATGCAGAGGCCATTCGAATCGAGCCAAGCGTAGCACCATCAATGGGTGTTGATAGGCGTATCGCTTCGCCCTCACCCGGCATGCCCAGATCACCGCTCAATATTGCGGGAAATTCCCCATCGGTCTGATTTAAACCAATTCCCAGATTGTTTATCAATTGACTGTTCATCTGTCTGCTCTCGTTTCGACTATCTGCCGCGCGGTCGGCCGGTTACCCGGTAACAGGATGCGAAGCGATTCTGGATAAAGTCATCAAAATCGATCTGCTCTTGGCGCACATAACCCCGATGTGGCAGTTTTCCGGTAAAGAAAAGGTCCAGTATGGTGCAGAGGCTGGAGGCGGTGGTGATCTGGATGGCCCCCCAATGCTCATCACCGACATCATCATGATAAACCTTCCTGCTGTCGGTAATTTGCATAAACTTCCCGTCGATTATGCCGGTTGCCGTGACCATGATCAGCACCACGTCCTGTCGGGTTACTGCCAGTGCTTTTTCAAATAGCTGTTTAAGCAGGTCTCTCTGTTCACCGAGTTTCAGGTCATTGATAAGGAAATTCATCAGATACTGATGCCCTTTGTAGCGGATAGTTTTATAGGTGAGGTCCGACACCTGGCCCTGGAGTGTCTCGTACAGGGTCCCCAGCCCTCCGGAGGTATTGAAGGCCTCATAGGAGACTCCGTCCAATGAGAATGTCTCCAACCCTTCGAGCGGCGTCAACTCGACATAGTGGCCGGCACGGATGGCATGACAGGGATTACAATACTCATTAATCAGACCCTGGGTAGACCAGGTGAGGTTGTACATCAAATTATTGGTTGGAAATTCAGGTAGCGCACCGACACGCAGTTTCAGATTATCCAGCTGATCAAACTGCTGTGCCATATGAAAACCCAGTATGCCAATGAAACCGGGGGCCAATCCGCACTGGGGGACAAATACCTGGCCGGGGGCTGCTCGTTCAGCGATCAGCTTGATGGTATGGGTGGTCGCGTTGTCCTCAGTCAGGTCAAAGTAACTGATACCGGCTTCAGCGGCGGCTTCGGCTATGGCGGAATTGACATCATATCCGCAGGCTGAAACCACGGCTTCACAACCCCGTATTGCCATGCGCAGGCTCTCTGGATCGCTGATTTTCAGCAGCCGCTTTTCAACCCGACCGGTAAGATTGACTCTCTCAAGGGTATGCTCGGACTGATCGGTCAATAGAATGTTGTAACTACCGCAATCATCCAGAAGCTTTGCAATGGAAGCCCCTATTCTTCCGGCACCAATGATGGCCACACTGTGCATACACCCCCTCCCCGGTTAATAACCCACATCACCGTTGCATACGTCAGAGGAGAGCAACTCATGCACCCTTTGACGAATGTGCTAGAATCCACGCCTTGCTACAGAAAAGCTTAGCACTCCCCTGTTTAAATGCCTGCGGATTTAACACCGCCCCGGTCCTGGGGCTGACCTGATATCACCCATAGATTTACACTTATGCCTGACAGTAAAACCCTGATGATTCAAGGCACCACCTCCGATGCAGGAAAAAGCACTCTGGTTGCCGCCCTGTGCCGTGTGTTCAATCGAAAAGGCCTTCAGGTGATCCCGTTCAAGCCACAAAACATGGCACTGAACAGCGCGGTTACGCCGGGTGGTGGAGAGATCGGCCGGGCGCAAGCGGTACAGGCTCAGGCTGCCCGAGTCGAGCCTCACGTCGATATGAATCCGGTCCTGCTGAAGCCCAATACCGATACCGGTTGTCAGGTGATCGTGCAGGGACAGCCGGCAGAGAACAACATGGAGGCCTGGGGCTATCACGAGTACAAACCCAGGGTGATGCCGGCCATTCTCCAGTCACACGCCAGACTCCAGGCCAAATACGGCTATATCCTGGTGGAAGGGGCCGGGAGTCCGGCTGAAATCAATCTGCGGGCGAATGATGTGGCCAACATGGGTTTTGCCGAAGCGGTGGACTGCCCGGTCCTGTTGGTGGCGGATATTGATAAGGGGGGTGTTTTCGCCCATCTGGTCGGAACCCTGGCACTGCTCTCGGAAAGCGAGCAGGCCAGGATCAAGGGATTTATCATCAATCGGTTTCGGGGTGACTTGAGTTTTCTTCAGCCGGGTCTCGATTGGCTGGAACAGCAAACCGGAAAGCCGGTTCTCGGTGTCCTGCCCTATCTCGCCGGCCTGCACCTGGAAGCGGAAGACAGTCTGACCAATTGCGGCGTCACGCCAACCGTGGATAAACCGCTACGGGTTGTGGTTCCCTGGCTACAGAGAACGAGCAATCATACCGATCTCGATCCCCTCTCGCTGCACCCACAGGTCGATGTTCGCTGGATTGGTCCGGGGGAGACAATTCCAGCCGCGGACCTGATTATTCTGCCCGGATCAAAAAGCGTACGGTCGGATCTGGAATACCTGCTGCAAAGTGGATGGGGACGGGCCATACAAAAACATGTGCGCTATGGCGGAAAGGTACTGGGAATTTGCGGGGGATTCCAGATGCTGGGACGCACCATCCACGACCCTCAAGGCATCGAAGGCCAAGCCGGTAGCAGCACTGGACTGGGACTGCTGGATATGGAAACCACCCTTGAGAGAGAGAAGCAGCTACACCTGGTGACCGGCAAATTAAACATACGGGAAGCGGTTCCGGTCAGTGGTTATGAAATCCACATGGGCATCAGCCGGGGTACGGCCCTATCCAGACCGCTGGTAATACTAAAAGACCGGCATGATGGGGCATTGTCTGATGATAACCAGATCGCCGGTACTTATCTTCATGGTCTGTTTGAGGCGCAATCGGCCTGTGACGAGCTGCTTGCCTGGGCCGGGCTGGAACAGGTAGAGACGCCCGATTACCAGCAACTGCGTGAGGCGGGCATTGACCGGTTGGCCGATGCCGCCGAGGCACATCTGGATATTGGTAGAATCATCCGGATTGCGCATGGCGAAGAATAGTCAGTACCATGTGCTGACCATGACAACCGGCACTACCCGGTCTTTGAAGAGATATTTCCACTAGCGCCGGGATTCATCGCCAACAGGGTTGTGGTGCGTAACCGGGCATCAGACCGCAGCAGCCGATTGATGCCATCCACCGGCAATGGCGGGCAGAAGTAGTAACCCTGTACCCATCGGCAATTAAGCCGGCGCAGATTTTCCATCTGCTCCCGTGTTTCAACTCCCTCGGCGACCACGGATAGTCCGAAATCTTTCGCCAGCCTCACTATTGAACTGACCAGCCGTTTATCCTTGCCCTGGGTTCCCATGCCCTGTACAAACTGTTTGTCTATTTTTAGTGTATTAAAGCTGAAATCCTGCAGATAGTTCAGTGAACTGTAGCCTTTACCAAAATCATCGGCACTGAGTCGCACACCCAACTCACGGAGATGCGCCATATTGTCACGGGTGGTAACTTGATCGTTGATCAGCAGGGTCTCGGTCACCTCACAATGCAGATAGGCCGGATCAAATCCGACTTTCTCCAGTGTCTCCTGCACCACGTTGATAAAATTCAGATGGCTAACCTGTCTCGCGGAGAGATTCACCGAGACAAAGAATTTCGTTTCCTTGGCGTACAGGCTGTTCCAGAGATCTACCTGCCGACAGGCATTTTCCAGGACCCACTGCCCGATATGCTGAATCACGTCGGAACCTTCGGCAATTGGAATAAACTGATCTGGCGGAATATTGCCAAGCAAAGGATGTCGCCAACGCAACAGCGCTTCGAAACCCTCGACCCGGTTGGTGTTGAGACTCACTATGGGCTGGTAGTGAATTGACAGCTCATTTCGTTCAAGAACGATATGCAGATCATGCTCAATCCGGGTAGTCCTTGCCACCTCGGCATGCATTTCGGGTTCGAATATGTCGATTCTGCCCTTGCCAAGATATTTTGCCCGGTACATGGCGGTATCGGCATCCCTTAGTATCTCTTCCGGACTCTGATACTTACGGTCACCCAAACAGATACCGATACTTGCGCCCACCTTTAGCGATTGCCCTCCGATCTCAAAAGGTGTCTCAACCGAGTGAAGGATACGTTCCGCAATCTGAAAAGCTTCTTGTGACTTTGAGATGCCATCCAGCAGGAAGGTAAATTCGTCACCGCCCATCCGTGCCACGGTATCTGAAGGCCGCAAAACCTTGCCGAACCGGGCCGAAACCTCTTTCAACAGTTGATCACCCGTGGCATGGCCATAGCTGTCATTGAGATTTTTGAACCGGTCAAGGTCAACAAAGCAGACAGCAAACAGATGTGACCGGTCCCTTGCCTGTCTGGCCATTGATACGTTCAGACGGTCGCTGAACAGAAACCTGTTTGGTAGACCGGTCAGTGCATCGTAGAGTGCGCCGTGTTCAAGCCTGGCCAACAAAGCACTACGCTCAATGTGCCGGCGGCGGGCGTATAATCCAAAAGCAACAAACCCCACGGAACCACTCAGCCAGACCATGATATGGGTGATAACCATGGAGCGGGAGGTCTCGTTCGCGGCATTAAGATAGGGGGTCATGGGGATAGAGACACTGACACCCCCGCGAAGATCACCCGCTTTAAATCCTAAAACCGCGTGGCACAGTTCACACTCCTTCTTCATGTACATCGGCTTCATATAGCGCATGTAGGGTGCGCCATCAATTACGGCCTGTTCCAATACCTCTGTGACCTGTTCATTTTCAAATCGCTCAATGGCTGCCAATTCCCAGGCATCTGGTTTGTTAACCGGATTGAGTGTTATTTTTCCGGTTATTTTGCCTTTGACTCCATAGGTATCTTCAAACTCCGTTGTCATCTGCCGAAGCATGTAAGCGGGATTCATTAGGGTCAGTTTCATACCCTCTGTTGTCACGACATCCCGGCGATCAAGGTGAGCCAGGTAGGGATTTGGCGGAGTACGCTCTGTTGGTTGTACATAGACTCCACCATGCTTTGTGGCCCATTGGCGGAAGGCCTGATCCTTGTCCCAGTTGGATTTTGCGGCACTGATGGCCAGTTTGGCTTGCTCATCCTGGAGATTGCTGATATTCCAGTCGAGAGAATAGCCAACCAGGGCACTCCAGGCCAAGATAGCCAATACCACCAATTTCACAATCGGCAGCTTTACGAATATGGTTAACTGTTGATCAAGTGATTTCACACAATTGCCTGAAAAATGGCATAACCGTTTGCCCAGGCCTGAGTTTCATCGGGTCTGGGCAGATTTAAAGTGGCAATTCATCGGGTACTTCTTAATGTTTGATGAGTATCTGTATGTATTATCGGCCAGTGTCTTATCGACTTAAGCAAGCGTCTGACGGTTTGTGGCATCAATGATCAGATTCGCTCGCGGCTAGAATAAGTGACTTCATCTCCCGTACGGCATCCGCCAATCCGGAAAAAATCGCCCGCGAAATAATCGAATGGCCAATATTGAATTCGCGGATTCCAGGGATTGCGGCTATCGAGGCAACATTATGATAGTCCAGGCCATGTCCGGCATTCACCTGCAGACCTGTATTTATGCCGAACGTCACAGCATGCTGTATCCTGAGCAGTGCTTTTTCCCTTTCGGCCCTGTTCCGGGCGTCAGCAAAATGACCGGTGTGGATCTCCACGGCAGGGACTCCGATGTTGCAGGACGCTTCCAGCTGTTTTTCATCGGCGTCGATAAACAGGGACACTTTTACGCCGGCCTCTTGCAATTCCGCGCAAAAATCGCCCAGGAATCCCCGATTGGCGGCAACATCAAGGCCTCCTTCCGTTGTCAGTTCCTGGCGGCGTTCCGGTACGATACAGCAGTCGCTGGGTGCTATCCGTCGGGCGATCGCCAACATTTCAGGTGTGGCCGCCATCTCCAGGTTCATACGTGTCTGCAGGACACCCGCCAGCAGTTCGACATCACGATCCTGTATATGTCGGCGATCCTCACGCAGATGCACGGTAATAAGATCCGCACCTGCCTGTTCAGCGACCAGCGCCGCCTGAAGCGGTTCGGGGTATCGGGTCCCCCGCTGTTGCCGCAGCGTGGCTACGTGATCAATATTGACCCCCAGTAATTTTGGATATGACATTTTCATGATGTTCCGCTTAGATACCTGTATCGCTCCGATAGTCTTGACTAATCCTACAGGGCATGACGAAAAAGTTCCCTACTTTTCAAAGGCTTATCACCCAAATAAAAACCCAGTACTGTTCGCAGCAGATTTCGCGCTTCTTTCAGTTGCCGGGGGTCGTTCAGCGAACGTAATTCCAATGATAGCAACGTCTGACCACTGATGGCATGCTCAATATCTGCAGGGCATTCAGTCACGCCACTCTCCTGCACAAACCGATACCACTTCGCCGCCTCAACCGGGCGACCATCCGCCAGATCCACGGTCAGTTCGATGCCGTAACCCAGTTCAACCAGCATTTCCAGCTCAAAATAGCGCAGGGATGCTTCATTTATACCCGATGCATCCAGCTGACTAAGTAACATGCGATAGTTTTGGAACAGCCGTTCATGGGGGTCATTGCGTTGCAATAACCGAATCAGGAGTTCGTTGATATAGAACCCGCAGAAAAGTGCTTTCCCATCAAGCCGGAACATACGTCCATCGGGTTCGTAGTGCGTCAGGTTTTTAACCTCGCCTCTGCCACTCCAGTTAATCTGTAACGGCACGAATGGCTGTAACAGTCCCGAAGCGGATTTCCCCCGTCCCTTGACCCCTTTAGCGACCGCCGGGAAGCGGCCCTGCTGTTCTGTAAAACATTCTACCAGCAGGCTGCTGTTAGAATAGTCTCTGCGATGTAACAGAAAAGCGGCTGACAAGGTAGATGTCCCGGCGGTGTTCAATCACTGTATCCCAACCGGGAGAGGGCCCCCTCATCACTGGACCAGCTCTTTTTTACCTTCACCCAGAGCTGGAGAAAGACTTTCTTGTCGAAGAATTTTTCCATCTCCTTGCGTGCCTGAGTGCCGACCTCTTTCAAGGCTTCACCCTTCGCACCGATAATGATGTTTTTCTGGCCCTGGCGTTCCACCCAGATCAACGCGTCGATTCGATAGAGATTGCCCTCTTCCTCAAACTTTTCTATCTCCACCGTCAGTGCGTAAGGGATCTCTTTCGCATACCGCCGGGTCAACTGTTCACGTACCAATTCCGCGGCAAAAAAGCGCTCGGACCGGTCGGTTAGCTGATCATCCGGAAAAATATGTTCACCTTCCGGCAGGCAGGCAATTACCTGCTTCTCCAGTGGTTCCAGATTGTTACCCTTACGAGCAGATAACGGTATGACTGCAGTAAAATCAAATTTTCCTGCAAGGTTCTCCAGGTAGGGAAGCAACGCCTCCTTGTTCTTGACGGTATCGATCTTGTTAACTACCAGTAAAACCGGCATATCCAGCCGGGACAAGGCATCCAGTACCGCCTGATCTTCATCCGTCCAGCGCAGGGCCTCCACGACAAACAGGATCAGATCCACATCGGACAGGGCGGATCGCGCGGTCCGATTCAGGTAGCGGTTCATGGCATGATCACCACGCTTATGAATCCCTGGGGTATCCACATAGACGATCTGCGCCGATTCAGTGGTTTTAACTCCCAGAATACTATGGCGCGTTGTCTGGGGCTTGTGTGAGGTAATGGCAAGTTTCTGACCAATCAACCGGTTCAGCAGGGTCGACTTGCCCACATTGGGTCGCCCGACAATGGCGCAAAAACCACACCGGCCACTCTGTTGATCAGACATTGTCTATTTGCCTCAAGAATTTGCTGGCGGCATCCTGCTCGGCCTTTCTTCGACTGTTACCCGTTCCTTCAGTCGTCAGATTCAGCTCATCTACCTGGCAGCTAACGGTAAAACACTGCTCATGCTGCTCGCCGGTAATGCTGATAATGGTGTAAGTGGGCAGCGGATTCTTCTGTGATTGAAGCAGCTCCTGCAGTCGCGTCTTGGGATCTTTCTGTTGCGATTTCTTGCTCAGTGTTGATAGTTTATCTGCAAATAACTGAAGAATAACGCGACGTGCCTCCTTGTATCCGCTATCAAGATAGACTGCGGCAAATAGCGCCTCAACAGCATCCGCCAGAATAGAGCCACGTGAGTGTCCGCCGCTTCTGAGCTCCCCTGCCCCCAGGTTAAGAAACTTGCCCAGTTCAAGCTTTCTGGCGATCTGAGCCAGTGAGTCCCCTTTTACCAGCCCGGCCCGAAGCCGGCTGAGTTGTCCTTCATCGGCATCCGGATAATTGGCATAGAGATAATCTGCTATCACAAAGCCAAGAATGGCATCTCCAAGAAACTCCAGACGCTCATTGTTACTACTACCGGCACTTCTGTGTGTCAGTGCCGTTTCGACCAGCCCCAGGTTATTGAATTCATAGCCTATAGACCGGCACAGGCGTTCAACCGGTTCTCTCAATTTGAAATCAGCTCTATTTGATCGGAAAAGGAGACCAGGATATCGATATTGCCCACCATCTTTTTCTGTACCTGGTAGGTGATATCCACTTTCATAATGCCCGGACTTTTCTTGACCGTGACATGATCACTCTTCAGGTCATATACCCCATTGATGTCCAAACGCTTCATAATCATGCTTTTCACTTCACTGGCTGAACGCTTGGTAATCAACGGCTCTTCCTTCAAGGATTCCACCACATCCTTGACCGTCAGATTTTCCAGGTATATAGGACCGATCTTCATGCCCAGAAGGGCAAAAAACAGAATCAATGCAATAACCGTCATCCAACCTGTAAGGGTCATGCCCCGCTGTTTTGTCAATCCACCTTTCATCATTCCCCCTGATCTATTTTTCGTCTTGATTTTGCTTGATCAGCCGCTTCAGTTTATGCCATTGCCTATGCGAGCCCAAGTAACCGGAAAGCTCGGGAGATTCGAGTCCCAGTTCATCCAGATGGCGAACGCTTTGCCCACCAGGAGTTGTTCCGGCACCAGCCCCCAACAGCGGCTGTCATTACTGTTATCCCGGTTATCACCCATGGCAAAGTAGTGCCCTTCCGGTACGGTAAAAGGGCCGCGCATCAATACCTGACAACCATAACCAAAATCCGGCGCCACGGGGTTGATGAGGATCTCATGCTCGACATCACCCAGTTGTTCAATATTTTTCAACGCCCCGGTCTCGCGTGCCCCGCTACCGACTCCGGTATAGATTTCGACATGGCGCTGTGGTTGCGGCTCCCCGTTGATATACAGTGTTTTATTGCTGTAGCTGATCATATCACCGGGTACGCCCACCACCCGTTTAATATAGTCCACGCGCGGATTCTGCGGATACTTGAACACCACCACGTCACCACGTTTGGGATCATCCAGTTCGATCACTTTTTTGTTCAGCACCGGTAACCGGATGCCATAAGAGAACTTGTTTACCAGGATGAAATCACCAACCAGCAGCGTTGGCATCATTGAACCGGATGGGATTCTGAATGGCTCGACAACGAAAGAGCGCAATACCAGAACTGCCAGAATAACGGGAAAGAACGAGCGAGAATATTCAACCAGCATCGGTTCTTTTGCCTTGTCTTTCCCACCTGCCTGCAGTCTCCGCCTGCCAGCAAAGAAAACCGCATCAATCAGCCAGATGAAGCCGGTCAAAAAAGTTGCAATGACCAGAAATAGGGGGAAATCGAAATTCATAGGCGGTTCCAACCTGATCCCGAACTACTCGCGTAGTTTGTGAAAATTACTGTCGATTAATAATTGTGAACGTTCAATTGTCCTTTCCAACACGTAGCACTGCGAGAAAGGCTTCTTGCGGTATTTCAACTCGACCCACCTGTTTCATGCGTTTTTTACCCGCCTTCTGCTTTTCCAGCAGTTTGCGTTTTCGGGTGATGTCGCCACCATAACACTTGGCCGTGACGTTTTTGCGCAACGCCTTTACTGTGGTTCTGGCAATAATCTTACTGCCGATGGCCGCCTGTATAGCCACTTCAAACATCTGTCGGGGTATCAGCTCCTTCATCTGGGAAGTGATTTCACGCCCCCGCGACTCGCAGTTTTCCCTGTGCACAATCAGGGACAGGGCATCTACCTGTTCACCATTAATCAGGATGTCCAACTTTACCAGACTGGCTGCCTGAAAGCGTTTGAACTCATACTCAAATGACGCATAGCCACGGCTGACCGATTTGAGTCGATCAAAAAAGTCCAGCACCACTTCATTCATCGGCAGTTCATAGGTCACCTGCACCTGACCACCCAGATACTGCAGGTTTTTTTGCATTCCGCGTTTTTCAATACAGAGCGTGATAACGTTGCCGAGATGCGCCTGGGGAACCAGGATGTGTGCCTCAATGATTGGCTCGCGTATTTCGGCTATCTGATTTGGAGCCGGGAGATTCGCCGGATTGTCCACCATTACAATACTGCCATCGGTCTTCTCAACTTCGTAGATTACCGTCGGTGCCGTGGTGATCAGGTCAAGATCATATTCCCGTTCCAGGCGCTCCTGCACGATTTCCATATGCAGCATGCCAAGAAAACCGCAGCGGAAACCAAATCCAAGCGCCTGTGATGTCTCAGGCTCATAATGCAGGGCGGCATCATTGAGTTTCAGCTTTTGTAACGCATCGCGAAAGTTTTCGTAATCATCGGAGCTGACCGGATACAGTCCGGAAAATACCCGTGGACGCATCTGGGCAAATCCTGGCAGCGCACTGGTCGCCTTGTTGTCCGCCAGAGTCAGGGTGTCGCCAACCGGTGCGCCGTTGATATCCTTGATACCTGCAATCACGAAGCCCACTTCGCCCGGCCCCAGAGCGGGACGGTTCTCACGTTTCGGCGTGAATACGCCCACCTTCTCCACCTGAAAGGTCCGTCCGGTCGACATGAGGAGCATCTTGTCCTTGGGTTTAATTCGGCCGTTTACCACGCGGATCAATGAGATAACTCCCACATAGGAGTCAAACCAGGAGTCGATTATCAGGGCTTGTAAAGGCTTGTTTTCATCTCCCTGGGGCGGCGGCACAAACTCCACCAGCTGGGCCAGCAGTTCAGGTATACCTACTCCGGTTTTGGCACTCACGCGTATCGAGTTATGCGCTTCAATGCCAATGATCTCTTCAATTTCCGTGATCACCCGTTCTGGCTCTGCCGCCGGTAGGTCGATCTTGTTCAGGACCGGCAGTACCTCCAGTCCCTGCTCAATGGCGGTGTAACAGTTGGCAACGCTTTGCGCCTCCACCCCCTGAGCCGCATCCACCACCAGCAATGCCCCTTCGCAGGCGGCTAATGAGCGGGATACCTCGTATGAGAAATCAACATGTCCGGGAGTATCAATGAAGTTGAGCCGATAGGTCTCTCCATTGGGGGCGGTGTAGTTGAGAGTAACGCTCTGGGCCTTGATGGTAATGCCGCGTTCACGCTCGATATCCATGGAATCCAGCACTTGCTCGGCCATTTCGCGCTCGGTTAGACCGCCGCAAAGCTGGATAAAGCGGTCAGCGATGGTCGATTTTCCATGATCGATGTGGGCGATGATGGAAAAATTGCGAATATGCTGGAGATCTGTCATGAATGATTTACTACGCAATGAGCCCTGAGTTGTAAAGCGAAGGATTACACTTTAATAAAATCTTGTAACCCATTGAAAAAAACGGAACTTTTTTTCAAAAAGTTCCGTCGGCAATACCGTTGATTGACTGTTCCCACGAAGGCTACATCATACCGCAGTTTGTACTGTACTCAAATAGCCTCATTCGCTGTCCGGCAGGCCACCGAGAAACCTTTCCAGTCCGACCGGATCAAGATAGTAGTTGCAGATTATCTTCTCACCCGATGCCAGCACCGGGATCAGGGTCCCATACCGCTCCCGCAGATCGGGATCGCTGTCAACATTTATCAAATCGACATCAAACGGGTGGGTTTCTCGTATCGATTGAAGATGCTGCCACATGTCTTCACAGAGGTGGCAGCCATCGCGGTAGTAAAACGAGAGACCAGGATGCTCCCCGAATTTACTCATTCGGGACCTGTAAAGGAATGAAACGTGCCCCGTTTTTGCGGTGTATAAGTACAGCGATCGTCGCCCCCTTGGGCAGATTTTCTACCGCCTCGTCGAATTCCTTGACAGTTGAAACCCGCACACGGTTAATCATCTGTATTACATCACCGGGTTCAATTCCAGCACGCTTGGCTGCACCGTCATCCACTGACTGGACAAATACACCCTTGATTCCATTTAGCTTGTACTGACTCCTGATATCACTGTCCAGTTCAACAACACTCATACCCAGACTGGAGTAGCTCTGCTGCATCGATCCTTCCATGCCGCCCTGGGCCATATCATTCTTCAATTCACCAATATTTACCTTAATCGTTTTGCGTACACCATTACGCAAGATTTCCAGCTCAGCAGGTTTGTCAATTCGACTGGCGCCGACCAGGTGCTGAAGCATTGAAGAGCTTTCCAGTTTGGTACCATTGTATTTCAGTATGACATCACCTACCTCCAGGCCAGCCTTCTCTGAAGGACTGCCCGGCACAACCCTGGCGATTAAGGCTCCATAGGGGTACTCCATGCCAAAAGACTCAGCCAGTTCGCGAGTCACATCCTGGATCATGACGCCCAGCCAACCACGCTTCACCTCACCACTGGTACGTAACTGATCGACCACATTCATTGCCAACTCGATCGGTATGGCAAATGAAAGACCCATAAAGCCCCCGGTCCTGCTATATATTTGAGAATTGATGCCTACAACTTCGCCCTCAAGATTGAATAGCGGTCCGCCTGAATTTCCGGGATTGATGGCGACATCGGTCTGAATGAAGGGGACATAGTTTTCATTTGGCAGGCTACGCCCTTTTGCACTGACAATACCTGCGGTAACCGAGTGATCAAAACCGAATGGTGAGCCTATGGCGAGAACCCATTCCCCAACCTTGAGGTTGCTGGTGGTGCCAATCTTTACCTGTGGTAAATCCTTGGCATCGATTTTCAGCAGCGCTACGTCACTGGTCTTGTCCATGCCGATTACTTTCGCCAAATATTCGCGTCTGTCACTGAGCCTTACCAGAATCTCATCGGCACCTTTGACAACGTGGAAGTTGGTCATGATGTAGCCGTCATCCGAGATGATGAATCCTGATCCGAGTGAGCGGGCGTCGTACTCACGCGGCTCCAACTCACCTGGCCCGCCCTCTCCAAAGAAGTGACGGAAGAATTCGTTGAAGGGACTCCCTTCGGGAAGTTCGGGCATCTGGAACTCCCGATTCAACCGGCTTGGCACCGACTTATGCTGCTTGGTACTGATATTGACCACGGACGGGCTATTGCTCTCTACCAGCGCTGTAAAATCAGGTAATGATTGAGCCTGCACGGCATAGGATGCCAGCAATAGAACGATGAGAGCAGGGATAGAGGTTAAGCGATTTTTCAACAACAACGTCTTCATGAGTTGTGCTCCGGGTAATCTATTACAGAGTGTTCTTTGTTATGTCACTAATGACATGAATCGAACTGGTGCGGCGAAGGATTACAGCCTGATAGGAACTGCTCCTGCTGGTTTTGAAGGCAAACCAGCGTAACCAGACAAGTCCGATTAACAGACCCAGTAGACCGCAAATAATAGAAAGTGGTTCCGTAGATTGGAGACTGATTGTTTCGGCAAACCATTGCCCCAATATGCCACCCGCCAGTAATAAAATAAGCGGCACGATATAGAAGAAAAACGAGGCACGGGTCAGGGCCGATTCGTCAAGGCCAACAACCACCCGGTCACCGGTTACCGCACCTATCGGGTTCAAAACCTCTACCACTGTTCGGCGATTTCCGAACACTTTGGACAGCGCGGAGGTGCCGCAGGTGCTTTTTGCTTCACAGCTTCCGCAACTGGTTGCCCTTTGTGTTTCCACCCGGGCGAATTCCCCATTGGTCGCTGTCACTATTGCGCTCTCTTCTATCATTTCCCGATCACTATTTTGAGAAACGGAGCGATTTTGCAATGCGCTCCACTGTCATTGCCGGGACTTCACCAACCGCCGTCACCTGGTAACCGGAAATTGTATTGCCATAAGCATTGACAGTGCCCATGGTCGAATTTCCCTGCAGGCCGACATCATCGTCGTCTTCAACATAGACAGAGAGTGACGCCAAACCATCCGATAGCACGAAATGATCTATTCCCCTCGCCTGTTTTCCGGCCTTTCGTTTCGAATGCAAGGTAACATCGAATCCTTTTGGCAGATCACTGAAAGACCATCCGGAAAACTGCCGATCAGAAATAGTACGCATCGGTTTTTGCTGCACCCACTGGTAATACTCCTTGCCATCCAGCGAAATTTCCGCGATCTCTCTACTACTGCTGTGTACCTGCAATTGGGTGAACATGAGCTGGGATATCGATACACCTGAAACATTCAGCATATCGGTTTTCAGTGGAAGCGCATGCTCGGTATCCAGATACAACCGATATCCATAACGGTAAGCATCCTGGGGTATGATGGCGACAACCTTGGCCTGGCGACCGGCTACCCGTTCCTCGCCAAGCATATGGAAGTTATAGTAGTCGGAGAGTTGATTGATATCGACCGAGAATACCGCACGAAAGCCACGACCACTGACACGATTGCCGATCGAGACCGATTTGATATCCGGAGCTATACAGGTTACCGATGCATTATCCCGGAATACTTCCCGGGCCACGCCATTCAGGGAAGTCAGACGCTCTCTTTCTCCGCCATTGTCCACGGTATGAACGATTTGCATGCTTTCGAGCTGCGCATTATGCAAAAAGACAAAGGTACCATCATAATTCAGTGAATGAACGGCATTGACCATCCGCTGTAGCCAGATACGCACATCGTCCTGCGCCGTATCTGCAGTAGCATTCAGAGAGACAGTAATCAGCAGAGCGGCATTTAAAAAAATATGAATAAATCTCATATGCTTCAGCGGTTACTGTCGTAACTGACGAAGTTCGCATAGGGTATGACACCGATGCCGCCCGGAGCTGCAAATTCATTATGATCAATCAGAAAGCTGTTAAGTTTTGATTCGACTTTCGGCTCTGAAAGGTTCTTCCAGCGAGTGCTCGACTGAACCAGATAGGGGGCAGGATCGGGCGCCACGCTTTCAGCAATCACCTCACTGCCCGGTTCCGGGGACATATTGGTAAATTGTGGGAACGACAGTACGGTAACTACCGCCACAGAAGCGGCCAGCGCTGCGCCACCGGCGGATTTATACCAACGGGCTGGAAAACACCTCAAACGGGTCGCTGGAAGGGCTTGAACATTGGAAAAATCCACTGATTCATGCTCCAGTCTTGCCTGTACCCGATCAGCTATTGAGACAGCGGAAAACCGCACCGCCTCACCACGCATGGCATCACCAATCAGGTTATATCGATCCCATTTATTACGAAGGGCTTCATCTTCCTGGAGCAGGTCCAGGGTGTGACGGATCTCTTTCTGGCTGAGTTCATTATCCAGAAGCGAGGAAATCTGCTCATTGATATCGTCTGTCATTGTCATATCCGACCGGTCGATATAGTACTACTGTTAAAGTATCAGCTCAGAAGCGGTTGTAGTTTCGCATCTATCGCTGCACGGGCACGAAATATTCTTGATCTCACTGTCCCTACCGGGCACTCCATCGCCTTGGCAATCTCCTCATAACTGAGTCCCTCAAGCTCTCTGAGGGTTATAGCTGTTCGCAAATCTTCGGGAAGCTCATCTATCGCCTGACTAACGGTTTCGGCAATCTCTTTCTCCAGCAGATGATGCTCCGGGGTGGCGTGCTCTTTCAACCGGACACCGACATCCAGTTGCTCGGCTGTGTCGGCATCAATATCCGAACTGGGAGGACGGCGTTTCTGGGCAACCAGGTAGTTTTTTGCCGTGTTGATGGCGATACGATAAAGCCAGGTATAGAACGCGCTTTCCTGGCGAAAGTTGGGTAACGCTTTATACGCCTTGATAAAAGCTTCCTGTGTCACGTCAAGCGTCTCACTGGGGTCTCTTACATAGCGGGAAACCAGATTTGCCACCTTTTGTTGATACTTGAGTACCAGTAGATCAAAGGCCTTCTTATCTCCACGCTGAACACGTTCGACCAACTCCCGGTCTATCTGCCGCTCCCCCATCAGGGTGTGCCCTCTGATAGTGGCAAGCTCCGCTCCATTCTCAATGTGGTTGACAACATGCTGTGTGATAAGTTCTCAATATCCGGTTCTAGAAATCCGTGAATTAGGATAGGATTCCCCCACAGTGCCTGCGACGCAGGGACACTGTCTTTCAAGCTGAATTATGACCCCAAGCCAGGATTCGGGTAAACCCCATGAATAAAAACGCCCCAAAACAATTTGATGTGCTGATTATTGGCAGTGGAGCAGCTGGCCTGAGTCTTGCCCTACGGCTGCCCGAATCCATCAGCATTGCCGTAATCGCCAAACGCCAACTAAGCGAGGGTAACACCTATTATGCCCAAGGCGGTATCTCCGCCGTGCTGGATGTTGAAGACTCTATTGATTCCCATGTGGAAGACACCCTGGATGCCGGGGCCGGCCTGTGCGATGCACAGACGGTCCGTCTGGTCGTTGAAAAAGGCCCGGAAAACATTCAGTGGCTGCTTGATGAGGGTGTGGACTTCACCCGGGATACCCCCGCCGGCAGCGGGTATCACCTTACCCGGGAAGGTGGTCATTCCCACCGCAGGGTTATCCATGCGGCGGATGCTACCGGACAGGAAGTCGAGAGCCGGCTGGAATCCCAGGTCAAGGCCCGCCGCAACATCAGCCTGTTTGAAGAGCACAACGCCATTGATCTGATCATGGGGGCCAAACAGGGCATCCCTGAAAACCCCTGCCTGGGCGCCTACATACTGAATAAAAAGACCAACCGGGTCGAAACCTTCACGGCAAAATTCACCGTGCTGGCAACCGGTGGCGCCAGCAAGGTCTATCTCTATACCAGCAACCCGGACGTCTCCACCGGGGACGGGATCGCGATGGCCTGGCGGGCGGGTTGTCGTGTCGCGAATATGGAGTTTATCCAGTTTCACCCAACCTGCCTGTATCACCCGCATGCCAAATCTTTCCTGATTACCGAGGCACTACGGGGTGAAGGTGGTAAATTGCTGCTTCCGGATGGTACACAGTTTATGCCGCGGTTTGATAAGCGCGCCGAACTGGCACCAAGGGATATAGTGGCGCGGGCTATAGACCATGAGATGAAGCGGATTGGCGCGGACTGCCTCTACCTGGATATCAGTCACAAGCCAGCCGAGTTTATCCGTGAACACTTTCCAAATATCTACGCCAAGTGCCTCGAATTCGGCATTGATATAACCACCGATCCAATTCCTGTGGTACCTGCCGCCCACTATACCTGTGGCGGTGTCATTACCGACCTCAAGGCCAGAACCGATGTGCCGAATCTTTTCGCCATTGGTGAAACCTCCTATACCGGATTGCATGGCGCCAATCGCATGGCCAGCAATTCCCTACTGGAATGCCTGGTTTATGCGCAGCAGGCGGCGCTGGATATCGAGCAACGCCTGCCCTCAGCCGCCACGCTGCCCGAGGTCATGCCATGGGATGAAAGCCGGGTTACCGACTCTGATGAAGAGGTGGTGGTCTCCCATAACTGGAACGAACTGCGCCATTTCATGTGGGACTATGTCGGCATTGTCCGTAGTAACAAACGACTGGAACGTGCGAAACGGCGCATTAACCTGTTACGGCATGAGATCAAGGAGTACTACAGCAATTTCCGGGTTACCAATGACTTGTTGGAGCTGCGCAATCTGGTAGAGGTTGCCTACCTGATTATCCATTCCGCGCAGCATCGTAAGGAGAGCCGCGGACTACATTTTAATATCGACTTCCCCCGTCAGGACGATCGTTTCCAGAAGATGCCTACTGTCCTGATACCGAATAATTATCAACCCTTGAATCCTGTTGACTGATCCGTAGCTTGAGGTGGACCCGTAATCGTCGGTGCTGCTCAGGGTCACAGTTGTCCACAAGCAGGAGATAGTATCGTCGGCTGAAAAATCCTTTCCGAAACCCCAGGATTGTCAGCCGGTGGATAGAAAAACAGCTATGCAGTGCCGGGTAGTACTGAGTCGCCCCGTTCTCCCGCTCGATCAACCAGCTGCCATCCGGTCTCCAGACAATGGTTGATTGTTCGCCTGCCCGAGCCCGCATTTTTTGATACAGCAGATACCAGGAGAGCATCAGCCAGGCAATTGGCAACAGCATCTCCAGGGGATATGAAACCGCAGCGACAACAGAATATGCGATCAACACCGCATGCAACAGGTGCCGGTAAAGGATCAATATTTTTGATTGGTGAAGCCGAATGCGCAACGGCGCCTGCTCTCTGTTCATCACACTCCCTGTGTAACAGAAATAATAGGATTTTTCTAACTAGGATCGCATCTGCATCAGCGTGATCAGGCGCCGGATATTACTATCGGAGGGAACCACGTTACCCATGACCCAGTCCAGCAACAGCTGGTCTTCAAAATCCAGCATCCGCACAAACAGCTGCTGGTCTTCAAGCGGAAGGTCGGAAAAGTGCCTATCAAGGAATCCGATCAGCACATAATCCAACTCGAGCATGCCACGCCGGCATTGCCAGCGTAGCTGCCCGAGAGGAGGAAGGCCGGATTCCTGCACTGGCACAATCACACTAGATTGAGTGCTTCAGCATCAGTTCCTTGATCTTGCCAATCGCCTTGGTGGGATTGAGTGATTTTGGACAATACTCAACACAGTTCATGATCGAGTGACAGCGGTACAATTTATAGGGTCCTTCCAGTGCGTCCAGACGCTCTTCGGTGGCCTGGTCGCGGCTGTCCGCCAGGAATCGCCAAGCCTGCAGCAGCGCCTGCGGACCGTGGAACTTGTCCGGGTTCCACCAGAACGAAGGACACGCAGTGGAACAGCAACCGCACATGATGCATTCGTACAGACCGTCCAGTTTATCCCGATCCTCGGGAGACTGCAGAATCTCCTGTTCAGGCAGGGGGTCCTTGTGGATCAGATAGGGTTTGACCGCCCGGTACTGCTGATAGAACTGGGACATATCGACGACCAGATCCCGGATTACAGGGCGACCCGGAAGCGGACGGACATTGACCGGCTCTTTCAACTCACTCACAGGGGTGGTGCAACCGAGCAGATTGCTGCCATTGACGTTAACAGCGTCTGAGCCACACACGCCCTCGCCACAGGAGTGACGGAAAGCGAAAGCCTCATCCTGACGTTTAATCTCCATCAGGGCGTCGCGAAGCATCATGCCTCGGGTCACCTCGACGTCATACTCCTGCATGTGCGGAGCGGTATCGACGTCGGGGTTATAACGGTAAACAAAAAATTTCATTCATCAACCCTCAGTAGACACGTGGCTTCGGTGGGAAGGTATCGACGGTAAGCGGTTTGGTCTGAACCGGTTTGTAATCCAGCCGATCACCCTCTTTAAAATAGACCGAATGCTTCAGCCAGTTCGCATCATCACGCTCGGTATAATCAGGACGGGAGTGGGCACCGCGGCTCTCCTTGCGCTCAAGCGCGGAAAGAACAATCGCCATACCGATGTCAATCAGGTTTTCCAGCTCCAGGGCTTCAATGCGTGCGGTATTGAACACCTTGCTCTGGTCACCCAGGCGCACATCCTTCAGTTTCTCGCGAAGCGCCTTAACCTTGGCGACACCTTCCGACATGATGTCGTCTGTTCTGAATACGCCAGCATGATCTTCCATTACCTTGCGGAACTCGTCACGCAGTTCGCGCACCGAGATACCCTCGCCCGGCTGCTCCCAACGGGTCAGTCTGGCCACGGCCTGCTCGACGGCGGTTTCATCCATCGTCTTGTGTTCCGGGTCGTCCTTCAGATGATCAATAATCTGCTGTCCAGCCGCACGACCGAATACCAGAATATCCAGCAGCGAGTTACCGCCCAGTCGATTGGCGCCATGCACCGACACGCAGGCGCACTCACCAGCGGCGTAGAGTCCGGGCACGATCTGCTCGGAGCCGTCGGAAGCAGGCACCACCACATGACCCAGTCGGTCGGTCGGGATACCACCCATCACATAATGTGCGGTGGGGAATACCGGAATCGGCTCTACTGCAGGGTCGACGCCGGCAAAGATCTTGGAGCTTTCGCGGATGCCCGGCAGACGCTTGGCGATGATATCCTCACCCAGGTGGTCCACCTTCAGCAGCACATGATCCGCGTTGGGGCCGCAACCACGTCCCTCTTTCACCTCGGTCACAATGGCGCGCGCCACCACGTCGCGGCTGGCGAGATCCTTAGCGTTGGGGGCATAACGCTCCATGAAGCGTTCTCCATCCTTATTGACCAGATAACCACCCTCGCCGCGCACACCCTCGGTAATCAGCATGCCACGTCCGGCGATACCGGTGGGATGGAACTGGAAGAACTCCATATCCATCAACGGCACGCCAGCCCGCAACGCCATGGCCATACCGTCACCGGTATTAATATGGGCGTTGGAGGTGGTACGGAACACCTGTCCGCAACCGCCGGTGGCCAGCAAGGTGGTCTTGGCCTCAATCAGCAGCGGCTCACCGGTCTCGATCTCCAGTGTCAGGGCGCCCAGGATAGCGCCTTCGCTATCACGAATCAGCTCAACACCGAAATACTCGTCAAAAAAGTGGGTGCGGGCCCGGATGTTCTGCTGGTACAGCGTGTGCAGAATAGCGTGACCAGTACGGTCCGCCGCGGCACAGGTGCGTGCCGCCTGGGCACCACCAAAATTCTGGCTCTGGCCGCCAAAGGCACGCTGGTAGATCTTCCCGTTGTCCAGGCGGGAGAACGGCACGCCATTGTGCTCCAGCTCGTAGACAGTGGGGATTGCCTCGCGGCACATATACTCGATGGCGTCCTGGTCACCCAGGTAATCCGATCCCTTGACGGTATCAAACATATGCCAGTGCCAATTATCTTCAAAGACATTGGCCAGCGCGGCATTCACACCACCCTGAGCGGCAACCGTATGGGAGCGGGTTGGAAATACTTTTGAGACAACTGCAACTCGCAGGTTGGCGTTGGCAAGCTGTAGCGCTGCGTTCAGACCGGCACCACCGGCACCGATAATCAGCGCATCAAAACGTCTTCTGGCTAGCGTCATGATATACCTATATTAATATGTGGTGTTCAGGCAGCCACACTGGCGAGGAATACAACCTTGGCAAACCAGAGGCCGCAAGCGATGAAGCCGATCGCAAACAGGCTGAGCAGACCTACCCTGGCCATGATGGGATGGATATAATCGATCAGCACGTCGCGAATGCCGACCCAGGCATGTATCAGTAGCGCTGTGACAAACAGCAACATGCCGATGGTAACACCGGGGTCCGCAACATAGGCTCGCCATGCTTCGTAGGTTTCAGGTGCATTGAAGCTCAGATGTCCGAGCATATATATAAGGTACAGGCCCAGATAGACTGCACTTATGCGTTGCAGCGCCCATGCGCGCAATCCGGATGCTTGACGACTCATAGCACTAACCCAATCAATACGGCGAGGACAGGAGCAGCCACCATAACGGCCTGCGCCGATTTGGTCTCTATCTCCTTCTCAACACCCAGGTGAAAATCAAGCAGCAGGTAACGAATGCCCGCCAGTAAATGGTGCAGCATCGCCCAAAGAACGACGAACAGGACCAGTTTAATAAACAGACTGTCCAAAATCGCCTTCGCCTCTGCAAAACCTTCCGGTCCGGAGAGAGAGAGATCAAGGGTATATGCCAGGAAGGGAATGGCCAGGATCATCAGCACACCACTGGCCCGATGTCCCACCGACATGATGGCGGCAATCGGAAAGCGGAACTGCGTCAGGTCTAGATAGACAGGCCGGTTTTTTGTCGTCATACAGATAGTCTCGTTGTCTCAGCCTAATGTACGTTTGTGTTTTTTCGTCAGAAACGTTGCACCTGACGGAACCGAACCCAATTATAGCGATTTGTCCCGGCTTTGAAAGGGTATATTTTATACAGCCATTAAATTTACTTAGCAGTAAATCATCCGTAAATAAATTTTCATTTAATATCTAACTCTCTGAGATATTTGAATAATTTACGTTGAGCGGCCGGTGGCTTTGCCATTTCCCGTTCTTTTTTTCCAGCACGAATTAATTGCCTTATGCGCTGAATGTCTACATTAGGACAAATATCCAACAGATCTGACAGAGTTTTGTCGTCGCCATCGATCAGCCGATCCCGCCACTGCTCTATACGGTGAAAACGCTGAGTATCCTGCATCGCCCGATCATCCATCCGCTTGAACAGCAACTCTACTTTCTCCGTATCCTCCTGATTGAGCAGCTTCCCAAGGCGCCGGATGTGACGACGCATGGCATTATGGCTTTTGATCCGCTGTGATTCCTGCAGGGCATCCAGCATCACGTCCGAAAAGCCAAACTCTTCCCACTGCGCCGGTTTGAGGCTGACCAGTCGCTCGCCCAATGCCTGAAGCGCCAGGTGCTGACGCTTGATTTCGCTACGGGAGACCTGTTGCTCTTCTTCATCATATTCATATGATTCAAAATCATCGGACATCACTTAACCACCTGAAAATATTCAATCATTAACTGCAATGTTCTTGCGCCTCGAAACTCATTGACTGAAAGTCGGTAAGCCGCATGAATGGTTGCCCCCTGTTGCGCCGGCATGGATTCAGCCTGATTAAAAGCGATCGCCTCCAGGATTTCGGAGCAATCTTTTCGCCGCAAAGTCATTTTTGCGTGCCTGCCGCCAACCGTCCGTTGCTGCTCAATCTCAAACCAGTCATCGAACAGCGGCTCGGGAAACCCCTGCCCCCATGGCCCCGCCTGATCAAGCTGTTCAGCTAACTGAAGGTCCAGCTGATCCGATTCCAGACTGCCATCGGAAACCAACTCACCTGTCAGGCTCCGCCCCCTGAGCTGTACCGCCACCGCTTCATCAAACCGACTGCGAAATTCCCCAAAATCGGATTTTGCCAGGGTTAAACCCGCCGCCATGGCATGCCCGCCAAATTTCTGCAGCAACCGGGGACAGGCGACTGCTATTGCTTCCAGGGTATCCCGGATATGTAGACCTTCGATCGACCTGGCCGAGCCTTTCAGAGTGTTTTCATCTGCCTCGGCAAAAGCGATTACCGGCCGGTGATAGCGATCCTTGATACGTGATGCCAGGATGCCAATAACACCTTGATGCCACCCTTCCTGGTATACACAAAGCCCGTACGGAAGCTGTTCACCCAGTTCCAGGCGACTGAGATGCTCCAGCGCCTGCTCCTTCATCGCCTGCTCAATCTGCTTGCGCTCGCTATTCATCTGATCGAGCAGATCCGCGGTTTTCGCGGCCTGGATCGACGAATCACTGATCAATGCGGCAATTCCCACAGACATATCGTCCAGCCGTCCCGCAGCGTTAAGCCTGGGGCCCACGATAAAGCCAAGATCGCCCGCAACCGCGCGCGCTAACGACTTGCCGGCTTTGGAAAATATTTCGCATATCAAAGGGCAACATCGGCCCGCGCGAATTCTCGCCAGCCCCTGCTGTACCAGAATCCGATTGTTATGATCCAGTCTGACCACATCGGCAACCGTCCCCAGTGCCACCAGATCAAGAAAATCAGCCAGATTTGGCTCCGCAAGATCTCTCGACTCGAACCATCCAATTTGCCGTAACCAGGCTCGCAGGGCTACCATGACATAAAACACAACCCCTACCCCGGCAAGATGTTTGCTTTCGAAAGACTCATCGGGACTGTTCGGATTCACGATTACGTTGGCGTTGGGCAAATCGGTGCCGGGCAGATGATGATCCGTCACCATAACGGCAATCCCTTTCTCTCGTAGCAGCGCCACTCCCTTCAGGCTCGATATACCGTTATCCACCGTGATCACAAGATCCGGGCCGAAATCCGCCGCCTTCCCGGCTATCTCCTCAGTCAATCCGTAACCGTCCGAAAAACGGTTCGGCACCATGAACATGACCCGTTCTGCACCCATGGCTGTCAGTGAGCGGACCGCCAGGGCACAGCTGGTTGCACCATCCGCATCAAAGTCGGCGACAATGAGTATGCGTCCATTGTTTTCCATTACCTGGTGAATCAGTTTTGCCGCCCCGGCCGTGCCACCAAGCTGCTCCGGCGGAATCAGGGCGCCCAGGCTGTATTGCAACTCGTCGGGGCCGCTCACACCGCGCAGGGCGTAGATACGCCGCAACAGTGGTGGCAGATCAGACAATTGCTCAACTGACTGGCACGAAACCGCTGGGCGGATAATGGTTCTTTCGCGGTTTGTCACGCGCGGATTTAGGCTTTCGCCAGGATGAAGGAGCCTTTGCTCTTGCCAAAAGCCACAAAACGCTGTTCAAAGTCATCCACAACAGAGGTCTTGACGGAATCCCTGTCCAGCAAGGCCTGACCCCATCGATTCAGCCGGGTCGGCATAAGATCTTCCAGGGCTTCATGATATTTTTTGAGGATTTCAAAACGCATAAAAAAAGGCGCATAGGCGGTATCGAGTAATGAGAAACGTTCTCCCATGAAGTAAGGGCCGTCACTGATCACCGGATCAAGGCGGGCGAAGGAACCACCCAGAACCTCGCACTGCTGCTGGAAGCTATCTTCATCCTTCGCCATCATCGCCTTGAACTGATCGAATAGCAGATTTGATCCGAACTCGATCCAGCCCCGGTGCTTGGCGCGTTCCAGCGGGTTTTCCGGATGCAGTGCGGGTGGATAAACCTCATCCAGATACTCGTTGATGATGGCTGATTCGAACAGTACTTCATCACCTATCCTGAGCAGTGGTACCTTGCCAAAAGGTGAAATCTCCTTGAACCAATCAGGGGGGTTATCCAGATCGATGTAAGTGATATCGAAATCCACACGCTTCTCTTTCAATGCGATTACCGCACGCTGCACAAACGGACAAATGGCAAAACTGACCAGCTCCAGGCCCATGATAATACCTCCGGTAATTGGTGAGTGACTCCGACAAATGATCATGGAAGAATATCATGAAGCCGGAGAAAGCTACCCATGAATCCTCCATAGCAGAGCGCTTCTTGAGATAATGCTGAAGATTGATCAGTGGATAATACCTGATGTCATGCCCGCCCTGCCCGGCAGGAATGAAGTCCATATCTGGAAAATCGAATTATCCACGCCGGGGCTGGACCTCGCACACCTGCTCACCCCTGATGAACAAATACGTCGCAAGCAGTTGTCACACAGAGAAGAGCAGATCCGGTTTGGAAATGCCCGTGGTTGCTTACGCTCGATATTATCTGCATATTCCGGAATCCCTCCTGCCCTGATACAGATCAGCTATGGTGAGAAAGGCAAACCCCGGCTGAAATCAGCAGAAAACAATCTCCAGTTCAACCTCAGCCATGCCGGAGAGCTCGCCTTGCTGGCGGTGAGCACGGAATATCCCATTGGCATTGATCTGGAGTTTGTGGTTATGCGGAAAAGCTTGCGAAGAATCGCCCGTAAGATGTTTGATCATGAGGTATTTAGGCAGCTTGAATCACTGGATGACGAAGCTTTAAAGCAGGCATTCTTTGTCCACTGGACCGCCCTGGAAGCCAGTACCAAGGCCGAAGGCAGGGGTATTTTTTCCCGTTCCATGAAAAACGGCCGTCTCTCCTGCGTCAATTTTCAGCCACACCCTGGTTGGTGTGCCGCGCTCGCCTCCGTGGGTAGTCTGCCGGCGGCCAAAAACTGGAGCACGCTGAAGTTCTCGCCTGATCTGGATACACAAATAGGGTAGAATATCGGCAATTTCGCACTTGCTATTCCGATAATAAACCACCCGCCCGGCTATACAACCACATGAAAAACAATCCATTTACCGGCATCAATCAGCTACTCCAGGGACTAAAGATGCTGACGCGGCCCGGCCTCAGGCGATATCTGCTGGCACCCGTTGCAATCAACATTGTAGTCTTTGTCATTATCGGCTGGATCGGTTTTAGCCAGTTTGACAGCCTGCTGAATACCTTTCTGCCAGAATCCAGCTGGCTGAGCTTCTTGCGCTGGCTGCTATGGCCACTGTTTGCCCTGAGTGTTCTGCTGATCACCTTTTATACGTTCACCGCGGTCGCCAACCTGATTGCCGCACCGTTCAATAGTCTACTCTCCGCCAAGGTGGAGGAGCTATTGACCGGCAACAAACCGCCTGAAAGCCGGCGGACCCTCCAACAACTGATTCTGCCGACCATACAGTCGGAATTGAGAAAACTGGGTTACTTCCTGCTCCGGGCAATACCTCTGTTATTGCTGTTCGTCATTCCCGGGATTAACCTGCTGGCACCTTTTCTCTGGTTGCTGTTCAGCGCCTGGTTTCTGGCCATCGAGTATGCCGATTATCCACTGGGGAATCATGGACTGGATTTCCGATCACAGCATGACCGGCTAAAACAGACCCGCCTGGCAGCGCTTGGTTTTGGTGGCGGGGTCACGCTGTTGATGATGATTCCAATACTGAACTTTGCCGCCATGCCTGCGGCCGTGGTCGGTGCAACACGCCTTTGGTGTGCCGGTACCGCGCGGGAATGATCAGCGATCGATAAAGCGGGCGATTCGCGCCACACCTTCTGCCAGTTTCTCCATGGAGGTGGTGTAGGCAAATCGCACATGTTGTTCTGGCAGGTTATCTCCAAAATCCTTACCCGGTGTAGTGGCTACACCTTCCGACTCCAGCAATTCATGGGCAAAGGCAAAGCTGTCCTCGGTTATCTTTTTACAGTTGGCGTACAGATAAAAAGCACCCTCCGGCTCCACGGGAATGTCAAAACCCAGCTGTCTCAGTGCCGGCAACAGATAATCCCGGCGCGCCTGGAATGCCCCACACCGCTGTTCAACAATACGCTGGGTCTCGTCTCCAAAGGCTGCCAGCGCGGCATACTGGGCAGGGGTTGGTGCGGATAGAAAAATATTTTGCGCCAGCCGGTCAGCAGCGCTGACATGACGTTCGGGAGCGATCATCCAGCCCAGCCGCCAGCCGGTCATACCGTAATACTTGGAGAAACTGTTGATGATAAACAGATCATCGGTGATCTCAAGTGCGGTAAAGGGATCAGCTCCGTATACCAGCCCCTGATAAATCTCGTCGACTATGAGGATACCACCCCGCTCTTTGACCACCCGGTATATCCTGTTCAGTTCTTCACGCTTGATCAGTGTGCCGGTAGGGTTCGAAGGCGAGGCTACCATCACCGCGCGCATATTGTCAGTCCACTCGCGCTCGATAATCTCGGCCGTCAGTTGATAACCGGACTCCGGACCCACCGGTACGGTCACCGGCTCGCCGGAAACCAGTCGGACAAAATGGCGATTGCAGGGGTAACCGGGATCGGCCATCATCACCGCCTCCCCCGGATTCACTACGATACTCATCACCAGTTGCAACGCCCCTGAAGAACCCGGGGTTACCAGTATCCGCGCCGGATCAAGGTGAACGCCATAACGATTCCGATAATCCGCGGCTATAGCTGCACGCAACTCCGGAATTCCCGCCGCCGGTGTATAGTGGGTATAACCCTCATCCAGCGCCCGCATCCCTGCCTCGATAATAGGCCTGGGCGTCTCGAAATCGGGCTCCCCTACCTCCATGTGGATAATTGAGCGGCCGCTGTTTTCCAATTCCCTGGCACGCGCCAACAGTTCCATTACATAGAAGGGGCGTATAGATGCCATTCGATCAGCTATCATCGGCGAAGCTACTCATTTAATGTGTGATTGAAAGGTATTTAAGTTGCAAGGGTAAAACCACAGACAGGCTGCCAGCTCAGGATACCGCATGCAGCCTGCGCAACATACCGACATCTACCACGGCTGCCCCATTAAGTTTGCCAGCCACGACACAGGCTGGATTTTCACTATCCCCCAATTGGTCCACGACCAGACTGGCACCGGTGAAATCCTCATTGGCCGTGTATCCATTCAGAGTAATGACCACGGTCGAAATACCGGCGGAGGTGGCCGATAGGAGACCGTTATGGGAGTCCTCTATCGCCACACACGCCTCTGGTTTCAGGCCCATTTTCTCAAGGGCCCAGAGGTAGATATCCGGCGCCGGCTTCTTTGCCGGAACCACATCACCGGCAGCTATCACCTCGAACGGATGCTTTCCTGCACGTCCGAAAAACTGTTCCAGCAGGGCATCCACATTGGCCGGCGTTGTGGTGGTTGCAATGGCCAGCCGTAAACCGGCTGCCGCCGCCTCGTCAATCAACCTGATCACCCCACTTCGTGGAGGTATCCGGCCTTCTTTCATTAGTGAAACGAAAACCTCGCTCTTATGACGATGCAATTCAGCAATAAACCGGTCCAGATCAGATGGGCGTTCCCAGGCAGGATTGAACCTGTCGAGATAATAGCGGATTCGCTCCTTGCCCCCGGTCACTTTGAGTAATTGACCATACATTTCCACGTCCCAGTGCCACTCCAGGCCAGCCTGGGAAAATGCGCTATTAAAAGCGACACGATGTCCATCCCGCTCAGTGTCGGCCAATGTGCCATCCACATCCCATATCAGTGCTTCCAGATTTGTCATAACCTACTCTTTTAACTGCTAATTATCATTCCTTGCAGGGCAAGGCGACAGGTTTGAAAACGTCTATTTTACCTGAGCCGGCAGTACGCAACACGGACCAATAATGGGGGTGTCTGACAAGTGTTGCCCGAAACAGAAGATTCTGGTTATCATACCCGACTTCGTTAGCGTGGTTTTCCAGGAGTCATTGAATGACCGCAAAGAAAAAGCCAGAGAATGACCTTACCGGCCCTTTTGGCTTCAAGCCTTATAAAGAGAAGAAGGGCGAGGAGTACATGAGTGAGGCGCAGGAAGAGCATTTCCGGGCCATCCTAAGGGCATGGAAGCAGGAATTGATGGAAGAGGTTGACCGGACCGTCCATCACATGAAGGATGACGCCGCCAACTTTCCCGACCCCAACGACCGGGCCACCCAGGAATCGGAATTCAGCCTTGAGTTGCGCACCCGTGACCGCGAGCGGAAGCTGATCAAAAAGATCGAAGAGACTTTAAATCTTATTGACAGCCATGACTACGGCTATTGTGTAGCCTGTGGTGTGGAAATTGGGATTCGCCGTCTGGAGGCACGACCTACCGCCTCTCTCTGTATTGATTGCAAGACCCTGGATGAGATCCGGGAAAAACAGATGAGCTAAAGCCATCAATATCGCACCTGTCAAACTCAAGCCGGCTTTTAGCCGGCTTTTTTGTCCGGGGATGGAGTTATACCGCGAAACATCGGGATATTTTCGCTCGGAGCGTATAGTTTTTTACTTCGATCTATGAATTACCGCGGACGATTTGCACCTTCACCTTCCGGCCCTCTTCACTTTGGCTCGCTGGTAGCCGCCATGGGCAGTTACCTTGATGCCAGAAAGCGGCAAGGCAAGTGGCTGATCAGGATAGAGGATATCGATCCACCACGCGAGGTGGCGGGTGCTGCGGACAGCATCTTAAGGACACTTGAGTCTCTTGGTTTCGAATGGGACGAGTCGGTGCTTTATCAAAGTACCCGTCTTGATGCTTACGGGGAGGCAATGAATGAATTACAGCAAAAAAATATCCTCTATCCGTGTTTTTGCAGCCGCAGCGAAATTCAGGCCCTGGGTGTAGCAGGCGCAGAAGGGGTGATTTATCCAGGGACCTGCAGAAACAGACCCATCTCAAGGTCAAATAGTGGTGCAAAACGGCACGCGATTCGCCTGATCACCCAAGATCGGCCGGTCATTTTTACTGACGAAATACGGGGAACCATTAGTCAAAATATCGCCAGGGAGATCGGCGATTTCATACTGAGACGAGCCGATGGCCTCTTTGCCTATCAACTTGCGGTAGTGGTGGACGATGCCTACCAGGGCATTACCGATGTGGTGCGTGGAGCTGATCTGCTGACCTCCACGCCACGCCAGATCTATTTACAACAATTACTCGATCTTCCCACGCCAAACTATAAGCATCTGCCACTGGTTACCGACAAAAACGGCCAAAAATTGAGCAAGCGCCTGGGCTCTGATCCAATCAATATGACAAATCCGGTTGCCGTGTTAATCAGCGCGCTGAGTTTCCTCAACCAACCACTACCGCCTGAGCATTCGGCAAGTATTGCAGAGTTCTGGCGCTGGGCCATAGCCCAATGGAATCATCTAAGAACGATTGACCCCAAATAATCCTGTACGTAGCCACTTATAGAAAACAAAGCCCGCCAGGCATATCTGCCTCTAAGAAAAATGACTCGTTTTCCATCCACAATCTATGCTTTTATCGAGTCCAGATGTATACTTAGTACATAGATTTAATTTGATTTTTAAACAGGAATATCGACATGAGGAAAGCCCAGACCCCGCTTCCCCCTGGTATTTTAGGCTGGTACAACCGCAAAATGGCCCAGGCAAACACACCCAGGACCCAGGCCCAGCAAAAAGTTCTTGATGCCTATAGTAACTATCTGCTTAAAGATTTGGTCACATCAGAAAAATAATTTTTTTCTGATGTGAATATGGCGTCGGCTAAGCTTGCGCAAGTTTGCAGATAGTCTGAAATTCATGCTTATTGAGCGGCATGATAGAGAGTCTGTTCCCTTTTTGCAGTAACTTCATCCCTTCTAGCGTAGGCGTTTGTCTGATCTGATTGAGTGAAATCACTTCAGGGAATTTTTTTACGAACTCCACATCCACCATATACCATCGCGGTTTTTCCGGGGTTGATTTTGGGTCGTAATATTTTGAGTCCGGATTCCATGCAGTGAAGTCTGGATACGCCTCCTTGCAGACACGGGCCAATCCGACAACCCCCGGAACCTTGCAACTGGAATGATAAAACAGTATTTCGTCACCCGGTTTCATATCCTTCATCATAAAGTTGCGGGCCTGGTAATTCCTGATGCCATCCCAATGTTCGGTTCGATCCCGCTTTAAGTCATCAATCGAATAGGCATCCGGTTCTGTTTTCATTAGCCAGTATTGTTTCATTGATGTGGGTCTTCCTGGAATCTATCCTGGTTCAGTGGTGCTAAAAATATGAGGAGATATTAACGAACTTCTGCCTGCGGGAACTCAACCGACATGAAAAACCTTATCCCACTCCTCTTGCTTAAATCCGATAAGGGCTGTCGCGTCAGAAATAACAAAGGGTCTTTTAATCAGGTTACCGTTCGCGGCAAGCTCCGAAATCATCTCTTCAACAGACATGGTCTTGAGCTTTTCTTTATAACCGCCCCGCCGGTAATCCTGCCCTGATGTATTGAAAAGCCGGGTTATCGCACCATCGTAGGCATCGAGCATAGCGCCCAGTTCCTGCACCGAGGGAGGTTGTTCACGTATGGGGATTTCAGTGAACTGAATGTCATGCTCAGCGAGGTATTTTTTTGCTTTTCGGCAGGTTCCGCAACCGGCATACAAATAGACTTTTAGAGAACTCATGGCACCTTGATAAATCTGTGTCTTCATACGTGCTTATTATACGCCCCGTCCAGATGGACGGTTACCTAAGAGCGATGCTTTTTCTGGTGAAAATACATCCGCAATTTCGCAATCGCGGTCGCTAGATTAGATTATTCTCGATGTATTCCACCACGTCTTCATGGTGGGTCTTGGTTTTTACCTTTGCCATGACATGCCGCAAGACGCCCTTGGTATCGACAATAAAGGTTGTCCGATGGATACCATCAAACACCCTGCCCATGAACTTCTTCTCTCCCCAGACACCATAACTTTCCGCAACGGCATGGTCCTCGTCTGAAAGCAGGGTAAAGTTGAGATCCTGCTTTTCGGTAAAGTTGATCAAGCGCCGAGGCGCATCCGGGCTGATGCCAATAACCACCGTGTTCAATTTATCGAATACGCGTTTGGAATCACGTATTCCGCACGCCTGAACGGTACAGCCCGGCGTGGACGCCTTGGGGTAGAAGTAGATCACCACATTCTTTCCCAAGTAGTCCGCCAGGCTGACCTTATTCTGGTTCTGATCAAGCAGCGTGAATTTGGGTGCCTTTTTTCCGGTTTCAGGAAACTTCATCATTGATCGCCTTTAAAAAACACCCATCCTCAGATAAATAGACGCTGATTATACACAACCTGTCGGTTTGGGCAGGCCACCGTATTTGGTGATTGGCTTCATAGGCCCGGTCAACCAGAGATTGAACATCTCCTTGGAAGGCGCACCCAGATATTTGGCGAACTTTCGGATAGGCGGAACAACAGCGTGCTCTTCATAATATTCACGGGCTTTTAGTATCTGACCCCATTTTTCATCATCAAGCATCACACCATCAGCATCGGCCATTGCCCTGCCAACCTCCGGTGTCCAGGTGTTCATATCAACCAGATAGCCGTCACCGTCACGCTGGGGGATTTCTATATTCATTGTCATACTCTCCATAATAACCTAGTAATCTTGTAAGTATTTACAGGGGATTGTACCTGGGATTACTTAAAATACACCACTCAATTACCAGGGTTTTAATTGGCTGGTTATTATGGGATATCTTATTGTTATTTATATATAATTCCGCCTCGACCATGCCCGCATGAAGCAGACTTTACCGAGTATACCCCGCTATCTGCCGGAAAATCGCACTCAAGAATCCGCTGAGTTCGTGAGTTAAAACTGCGCAGGGCTTATCAGGACACTTAGCAACACAGCCCCATAGCTTGATATTTCAAGATTCAAACGCTGGTATACGGTTATTATTTATCGCATCATTAATGTCGTTACACCAGGATGGGTAATATCTAACTATTATGGTTATTTGATCTGGCTGGCTAATGCCAGATGAACCGTAACCTTCAAGACAGTGGTTACAAGGCGAATGGAAAAATGCCGCAAAATATAAAAAAACGCTTCAAGGGAATGCCCCTTCTGCACTTTATCCTGCTGCTATCAGTCGGCTACCTGTTTATCTCCCTTATTGTGATCTTCCTCATTTCCTCAAATGTCAAACAGAAGGCCATTGAAGACCTATCCAGGGAGGATGCACGGCAGACTGCGGAGCTAATTTTCCAAAGTCTTTATTCCGTGATGAGTGATGGCTGGAATAAAAAAGAGATATTGGCAACTATAGAACGGCTGAATAAGGCCGCTCCAAGGATGGAGATCATGGCCTTTCGCGGCCAGCCGGTTATCAAGGAGTACGGCGACATACCCGGTGAGGCAGAGATAAGGGAAGCTGATCCGTTGATTCAGCAGGCTCTCAACAGCGGCAAGGAGATATTGAAAACCGGTTCATCAGAGATCCGCTATATCTACCCGGTTATCGTCAGTGAAGAGTGTACGCGGTGCCACGAGGAGGCCCAACCGGGTGACATCAACGGCGTCATAGATATTCGTTATCCGATAGAGAATCTCAAAATATCACTCTCACTCATTATCAATATCATGCTCGGATACTTTATTTTGATCATGGCACTGCTGTTTGTGGGCCTGTTTTTTAAACTCAAAGCCTTCGTAGTCAAACCCATAACCACCCTGGCCGCAATCATGGGAGAGATCACCCATAGCGCCGACCTCTCGAAGCGGGCCAGGCACGGAGGCTGGATACGCGAGGTACATCACCTCACGGATTACTTCAACCGAATGCTGGTTACCCTGCAGGATTTCCAGTACCGCCTGGAAGAGCTTTCAGTGCGGGACCCCTTGACCGGGCTCTACAACAGGCGAAAGTTCGAACAGCTTCTCGATTATGAGGTGGACCGCGCCACCCGGCACTGTCGCAGTTTCTGCCTGATCATGATCGACCTGGATAACTTCAAGCATATCAATGATACCTATGGACATCCGATCGGCGATATGGCCTTGCAGAAACTGGCCTTGCTACTAAAAGGCCAAACCAGAAAAAGTGATGTGATCGCACGTCTCGGCGGGGATGAGTTCGCCATAATTTTACCGGAGACGGATTTTGATCACGGTTTCTCTTCGGCGGAAAAACTGCGGAATATTCTGGTCAATTCTGCGCTGGAGTTGCCCGACTGCAAAATCAGGATCAGCGGCAGCTTTGGTGTCGTTAGCTATCCACAAAATGGCGATGGTGTCGAGAACCTCAATATTGCAATGGATGTGGCGATGTACAAAGCCAAACGCAGCGGTAAAAACTGTGTGGCTGTATTGGGAGAAAATGAAAATTGCGCCGAAATGGAGATTTTCAAAAAAGGGGAATTTCTGCGCCTGGCAATGGAAGAGGATCGAATCGCCGCCTTCCTGCAGCCGATTGTCAGTATCCCGGGCGGCCTCCATGCCTATGAGGTGCTCGCCCGCATTGAAGAGAAGGGAAAATATATTACCGCAAATGAATTCATACATGCCGCCGAGGAGTTGGGACTGACGGTCGAACTGGACAAGGAGGTTTTCAGAAAAGGGATCGAGTACCTGGTCATACATCCAGTGGAAAAGACCAAACTCTTTTTCAACCTCGCTTCACGCACCCTGGCAAACGAAGAGACGATCCGTGAGATGGTTGCATTTGCCAATAAGATGGAAATACCGCCTGATCGGATCGTATTTGAAATCACCGAACGGGAAGCGCTTCCGAGAATATCCGAGCTAAGTCATCTGATCGATGAACTGCATGAACTGGGTATTGAGTTCGCCCTGGATGATTTCGGCAGTGGTTTCTCCTCCTTCCTCTATCTAAAATATCTTTCCGTGGATTACGTTAAAATTGAAGGCAGCTTTGTCCGGCAGATCGCCGTGGATCGCCGCGACAGGATCATGGTCGAGCATATTGCCAGCATTGCCAATCAGTTCGGCATAAAAACCATTGCCGAGATGGTGGAAGATGAAGAAACCCACGCCCTGCTCCAGACCTATGGTATAAACTATGCTCAGGGCTACTACTATGGACACCCACGTCCAGGTACCATGAACCACCAACATCGCAAATCCAGTCAAGGAGAGGCCGTCTAGTGCACGACTTTTCTTCACGTCTGGTGGCACACCGGGGATATATGGAGATGTATCCGGAGAACAGTTGGAGAGGTATTCAGGCCGCTCTTGATACCGGGGCCAATTGGGTGGAATTTGACATCCAGATGTATAAGCCGGGGCAGTTTATCCTGCTGCATGATGCCGATTTTCAACGCACTGCAAATTACCCGGGAGCCCTGTTTGATATTCCTGAAGCACAGCTGCAGGAAATCAGTATTCATGAACCTGAGCGTTTGGGCGAGAGATTCAATCCAGAACCCATCTGTTTTTTGGAAGAAGCGCTGACCCGACTCGTTCGATACCCATCAGCGCGCGCCATGGTTGAGGTCAAGGAAGAGAGCCTCACTCATTGGGGATTGAAACCCGTCATGCAGGCACTACTACCGATCCTCACTGGTTTCAAGACGCAGTGTATACTGATATCGTTCAGTATCGATGCTCTCGAATACGCGAAGAATCACTGCGATATCGACATAGGTTGGGTACTGCGGAATTATGACCAGCCAAGCGTCACCCGGGCATTCGGACTGAATCCTCAATACCTGATTTGCAACCACACAAAGTTATCCCAAGACAAGATGCCCGCGTCAGGCCCGTGGCGCTGGATGCTCTATGACATCACTGATCCCGATCTGGCCGTTCACTGGATGCACCAGGGTATTGATTTGATAGAGACCCGGGATATCGGGAAGCTGGTCGTCCATGCCAGCATCACCGACTGATGGTAGGGATTCAGCGAAGCTTCCGCGTCAAGTGCACCCGCATTCTCCAAGATTCGATGACAAGAAAATCCACGCCAAGCCGATCTTCCCGGTGAATATTTCAGCTACATGCGCCCCCTCCTCCCAGACCACTTTTCCCGGGCACTTATCAATCCAATAAACCGTCTAAGCTATAGTGAAGATTGCAATGCAACTATTGGAGAGATAATCAATGTCAATCAGCATCTTTGAACTTTTCAAGATTGGCATAGGACCTTCCAGCTCCCATACGGTAGGACCGATGAGGGCGGCACGCCTATTCGCATTGCACCTAAAATCTGCGGGCCTTTTATCCCAGACATCACGCATTAAATCGGAGCTTTTTGGTTCCCTTGGGGCGACAGGGAAAGGCCACGGAAGCGACAAGGCCGTTCTGCTGGGATTATCAGGTGAACAACCGGACACAACCGATATTGAGCGGATTGAACCCAGGCTTACACAAATACGTACTTCAGGAATACTTCATCTCCTCGGTGAGCGGGCTGTTTCATATTTTGAGGGTAGTGATCTGATTCTACATAAGCGCAAGAACTTGCCTCTCCACCCAAACGGAATGCGCTTTAGCGCCATTGGAGAAGATGACCATCTGTTGGAAAGCAAAGTCTATTATTCGGTAGGTGGCGGATTCATCCTGGAAGAGAGTGAGATCAAAGATGACAAATTGCCGCAAACATCTATTGATCTTCCGTATCCCTTTTCAACCGGTGCTGAATTATTGTCGCTTTGCAACAATACCGGCCACAGTATCAGCAAGTTAATGATGGAGAATGAAAAAAGCTGGCAATCGGAAGATGCTGTTCGGGAGCAGCTGCTCAAGATCTGGCAAGTGATGCAGGAAACAGTCGAACGGGGGTGCCATACAGAAGGAATTCTACCCGGGGGGATGAAAGTAAAACGGCGCGCAGCGGGGCTCTACCGCAAGCTCAAGGCTGAATCAGAGCGTGGCTCTTCCCCTCTCAGTGCCATGGATTGGACGAATCTCTATGCCTTGGCGGTCAATGAGGAGAATGCGGCCGGTGGACGGGTCGTTACGGCGCCGACCAACGGTGCCGCCGGGATCATTCCCGCCGTCCTCCACTATTACAGTCGATTTTGCAATGGGGTCGATAATGAAAGCATTGTCCGCTTTCTATTAACAGCGGGCGCTATAGGTATCCTCTATAAAATCAACGCCTCAATCTCGGGTGCCGAAGTGGGCTGTCAGGGAGAGGTCGGATCAGCCTGTTCCATGGCGGCGGCTGGACTCACCGAGGCCCTTGGCGGCACACCGCAGCAGGTGGAAAATGCCGCTGAAATCGGCATGGAACACAATCTGGGATTAACTTGCGATCCGGTGGGTGGACTGGTACAAGTCCCTTGTATTGAACGAAATGCCATGGCCTCGGTAAAGGCGATAAACGCATCCCGTATGGCCCTGTATGGTGATGGCAGTCACTTCATATCACTGGACAAGGTCATTCGAACCATGCGTGAAACCGGAAAGGACATGAAAAGCAAATATAAAGAGACGGCTCGCGGTGGACTTGCGGTCAATTTTATCGACTGTTGAACCCTGAATCTTCCGGCGGGCTAAGCTGTACCCTTGATCGAGCGTTCTGTCATCGCCGGGTCTTGGTGCTCTTTCGGCATGGCCAGATGATAGGGCAAGGTATGGGGGGTTTCCGAGAGTCCAATAGCCTCGGACTCAATCAATCGTTCAATCACAGATCCTATTGTTTTCAAATAGTTTTCCGGTATGTCTCCCTGATATTGACTGGCTACATAATCTATTAACTCCTGAAGCGTGTGTTGACCATCGGCCAGTTGAATAACCCGCCCCAGCCAGGGATCCAGGGGAATCAACGAATGTGGTGGCAATTTTTCATAAACATGCACCTGACCTTTCACCTCGGAATAGATCAGGGTACGGTAAAAATAGTTTGATAGCTCCAACTCAAGCTCTCCTCACTGGCCATGTTTTGGCCATTATCCTTGATCAGATCCGGTGAGTCACCCTACCCCTCTGCATTTACGATTTTCTCTTAAACTTCCAGGCATATCTGCCGTTAAATAATGTGAACTCAACGTCCCCTCCAAATAGATTAACCCCTTATTTATCTTGAGGTTATTTTGGGAGGGAGCGCAAGACACACTAACATTGATAGTTAATAATAATTAATCGAAGAGAATCGAATGCGCCAGAAAATTTCGACCAAGCAGTTAACGATCGGAATGTTCATTGAGTTACCGCTCTCCTGGAGCGACCATCCGTTCTTAAAGAGCTCATTTAAGATCAAGAACCGAGAACAGATCGAAAAAATCAAAAACTGCAAGCTGACACACATACTGGTGGATGTCGATCGGAGCGATGTGCCAATTCCCGCATTGCTGTCAGAAGAGGATACTCGGATTGCCGACCCCAAAGACCAACCGGTACCTGAGAACTGGAATCCGCAAACTCTCGCCCCGAGCGAACTTCTGGAAGCGCTGAATGATAGCAGTATGGCTTCCGACATGAAGGCCAAAGCGGTGTATCAACATTCAAGAACCATGATGGAACGGCTGTTTGAAAGCCCGTCTTCCGAGAACATTGTAACCAGTAAAAAAGTGATCGCCTCCATTACCGATCTGATACTCGCCGATGATGAGACATCCAGTAACTTACTGCGTATCACCTCGCACGATTTTTATACTTATACCCATTCAGTCAATGTAGGCATAACTTCAATCCTGCTGTCGAAGGCACTGTTTAAAAACTCCGATGCCCATGATCTGCATGAACTAGGGGCGGGGTTTTTTCTACACGATCTGGGTAAAATCATGGTCGATCCGAACGTCATCAATAAACCGGGAAAACTGACCGATGCCGAGATGGCGCATGTGAGAATACATCCCTTCCAGGGATATAAAATACTAAAACAGGCCAACGCCCTCTCGGATGAGTGCCGCTACATCGTTATGCAGCACCACGAATTCCACGATGGAACAGGCTATCCAAAGCGCCTTAAGGGCAAGGAGATACATCGCTATGCACGCATTTGCTGTATCGCCGATGTCTTTGATGCACTGACGTCCGAACGGTCCTACAAGAAGGCCATGAAACCATTCGATGCGCTGAAGTTGATGCAGCAACAGATGTCAGAGCATTTCGACAAGAAGCTTTTCGCTGAATTTGTGCTGTTATTTAAATGATTCGAAGAACGTCGAGACTGTAAAATAATCTGACACGCAACGAATATTTCAGTATCAAACAGAATGGCGAAGGAGCGGTCGGACTTTTCCTGTTCCGTCCCCCACAAATAAGCCCGGCGGAAAGCCGGGCTTATCTGGGCTGACTAGCTAGCTAACTGACAGGGTTCAGGCACTCTTGCGGCGACGACGCGCCAGTGCACCCAGTCCGGTCAGACCGATTCCAAGCAATGCGAGGCTACCAGGCTCCGGTACAAAGACCGCGCTGAAATCACCATTGATGGTCTGCGTGCCAGCAACGATGAAGCTGTCGAAATCACCATCCACATTTACACGCATGTGGAAGGGGTCAGGGTCTACGAAGTAGCTCGTGCCGGCTGGATTTGTCAGGGCAAAGTCGTTGAATACGAGGTCGAAGAAACCACCCACCCCAGCAACCAAGACACCCGATCCTGCGGTCATCATGGTGGCGCTGGCGATCAGGTAGTCATCCGCGCTGTTTGCAAGAGCAACCGCACCCGGTGCCGTGAGTGGCAGGGTCTTGCCGGTATTCAAATCCACGTCAATGTACAAATTGAAACTGGCCGAGGTAAAGGTAAATTGAGTGAGACCACCACCCAAATCGGCAAAAGTACCCGCGCCATCGAACAAGGCATACATTCCGTATGAATTGTTAAGCTCAATCGGCGTGACATTCGTCGCACCATCGTTGGACAGATACTGACCAAAATCGCCATAAGCGACTGTATCAAAGGTACCAGCGCCAAAAGTAACTACTTCGCTGTACGAGCCGTTGATTTTATCAGCTGTGAACTGGCCACCCAAACCCTCTACGCTGCTTTCATCTACGATAAAGTCATTGAGTGCTACGGCGCCCGCTGGCACGCTCGCCATGCTAAGACCAATTACAGCAGCTGCTGTAAGTAGCTTTGCATTGAACATGTTATTCATGATGTATCTCCTTATAAAAAATTCTGTGTCAGCCGCCAAAGCACGGGCTGCCTTTCATAATGCATCACCCATGCCAGTTTTTTTTATCTATGTTTATCAATTAGTTACAAATACCACATTATCCATCAATCATTTTTTTGTAAAAAATATCGACACTCTTGGGGGGCGGCTGGGTAGATCGGTGCTTTAGTACAGTTTGGAGCCTTCTCTTTACTATCTCCTAGGAGGAACAAAACCATACTTTGCCGAACACCTTTTGTAGGAATAGCACCGTCCGTGGTAAAAACAACCAACAATCAGGGGGGCAGTTCATCTGCACGAGCACAGGCAGAATAACAATGAATGAATTTAATTACGATCTGGCATTCTCTCGCAACAGTGGTATCACCACCGATCAGGAACAGCAGCGACTGAGAAAGGCTACTGTGGCCATTGCCGGCATGGGGGGCGTTGGCGGTGACTATTTGATTACACTGGCCAGAGCCGGTGTGGGTAATTTCAAAATATCCGATTTTGATGAGTTTGAGGTCGGTAACTTCAACCGGCAGTATGGCGCCACCCTGTCATCTGTCGGAAAACCAAAAATGACGGTCATGCAGGACCTGGCGTTGGATATCAATCCGGAGTGTCATATAGAGACTTACGGAGAAGGTATCAACGAGTCCAATATTGACAGCTTCTTAAAAGATGTGGATGTCTTTGTTGATGCCGTTGAATTTTTCGAAATCCAGACCCATCGGATGATCATAAACGCCTGCCGGGAAAGGGGTATACCGGCCATCTTTGGAGTACCACTGGGTTTTGGTGTCGGCATGCTGGTGTACACCAACAATGGGATGACCTTTGATGATTACTTTGACATTGATTACTCTGCCTCCCTGGAACACCAGGTATTAAAAATGTCCCTCGGATGTGCCCCTGCTGGCTTCCACCTAAAATATGTTGATCCAGAATCGGTCGATCTGAGTCAACGAAAAGCGCCAAGCATCGCCAGTGGCTGTAAACTGGCGACCGGCATGGTCATTACCCAGACGATTCTGGCCATACTCCATCCGAATGAGTTAAAACCGATACCCTATTACACCTGCTATGACGCCCGGCTTAACAAGCTGAAAAAGGGAACGCTCTGGCTGGGGAACAGGAATCCAATTCAGAAAATCAAGTTCACGGTAGCTAAACGGCTACTCGGATTGTGAATAGGTGATGCTCGAAGGGTTGACCGAAGCCGCCGACAAGTTTGAAATATTTCGTGATTTATCTGCTCGTTTTGTCTTTTGTCTATATTCCCTTGATGGGCATTCAAAGATAATAGTTCTACCGATTTTTAATCATATGAGCGTTGATTGATAGCCGATCTTCTGGATCGCTTTCACTTGTAAAGCGTCCATTACCTGAAGCCTAACCGTCACCCATCTACATGTATATCAGTGGTTTAGGAGTTTATTAAAATAACCTGAACCCATCTTCCCAAACTGCTATATTCTCTAAGGGAATGACAAAACAAACAGGGGAATAAATATCCAGGATTCGATAGATTCAGCATGGAGAATGGTACTATATTATCCTGTCCAAGCTGAGCTTCCAGGTGTTGGAGCTGTTGCTATTCATTGTCCATTGGATCGTCTTGATAGTTGTTGGTTGTAGATTGGATACGTAGTAGGTAAACGAGGAAACTTTATGCAGGATGGCGTCAGATTTGCGGTAACGGAAGAAGACAATCAAGCTTCATTTAGACTGCGTTATCAGATCTATGTAAAGAGTATGGGACGTCTGAAAGAAAAAGGCGATCATGAAAAACAAGAGCTGAAGGACGAATACGACAAATCAGCACGGGCAGTTATTGCCATTCAACATGGTGAACCCATTGGCACACTTCGTCTGTTTTGGGGTGGTGATTTCCCATTCTCTGATTCACTGATTGAGGCATACAGTATTGCCCCTTTCCTCGGCGTATTGAATCAGGATCAAATCTGTATAGTTGAGCGGCTGATGGTCACCGAAGGCCATAGAGGGAGCAATGTAACGCTCAAAATGTATAAGGAGGTAATGAATTTTGTCCTCAAACATCGCGCTGAAATCGTACTTCTCGATTGTGAACCCCACCATCTCAACTCTTACTTAAAACTTGGATTCAGACCGTTTACATCACCCTATACCTATCCAGGCATAGGCTTGGTAATTCCGATGGCGCTGATCGTTGGTGACTATGAGCACCTGAAGCAGATTGGTTCACCATTTGCCATGCTAACCAAACCTGAGGACCTCGCCTACTGCAGTTCAGTCGAGTCTCTCTCACAAATTGTTGGCAATAAAACCAATGTTCACAGCCTCACTGTTTCAAGCACGGCACAGTTCCTGGAAGAGATACGCGTCCTCTCACCCGGCAAGCAATGGACATTCAATACCACACCCAGCCTGTTCGATGCGCTCGAAGAGAGTGAAATCGAACGTATAATTCAGAAGAGTCATATCATTGCCTGTAAAAAAGGCAATCATATTATCGAGAAGGATAACTCGGCAAAAACCATGTTCATTCTGTTGTCTGGTCATGTGGCCGTAGAGAAAAACGGCCAGATGATCGCCATGGTATCGCCTGGCGAGGTGATAGGTGAAATCGCATTCTTCCTGGGAGTTCCCAGAACAGCCAGTATTATAGCCGCCACAGATAATGTAAAAGTGTTGTCCCTGGATGAAAGGGGCTTATCACGCCTACTGAAGCACGAAGGACAACTGGCCAACAAGGTATTGATGAACATGTGTCGTGGCTTGTGTTCCCGTATCCTGGCAAGTAGCGAAATGTCCGATTTCAACTCCAATTAGCTGTAGAAAGCCCCCTGCCCGTGCGCCCTGTGAATTATTGAATCATGGTGCAATTCGCTCATCCTCTTTTCAGACTATCGAGCAATGCAGTAGCGTCCGGACGTTCTGAAAAATCCTGTGTCTTTCCAAGCAGTTCAGTGAGTATCTGAACTGCTTGACTATTATTCCCGGCGGTCGCATTGATTAACGCCTCGTGATATCGCAGCGTTGGGTTGTCTGGTTCCAGATAGAGTACTTCTTTTATCGTACGCAGCGCCGCCTCAAAGTCGCTGTTAGCTAAATAGACCATTGCCAGGGTATCCATTAATGATACTGAACCCGGCTTGAGTCTATTGGCCTTTTGGGCATAAATCAGTGCCAGAGCAGGATCGGTACTCCGTAACGCCCAGGCCAGATTATTCAACACCAAGACAGATTCAGGCGACACCACCAATGCCCGTTGATAATACTTGACCGCTAAATCATCCTGTTTGAGACGGGTATAACTGATGGCGACAATTAAATTAGGATAATACTCATCTGTATGGTTTTCAGCCCAGTCCACCTTGAGTTTAAGCGCACCTTCATTATCCCCTGCCTGCGATTTCTGCCTTGATAGCGCAAGCATATTGCCGAGATTCGGGAAGGCATCAAAGACGCGCTCGGCAAGTTTCAGCGCTTGCTGTTGATTACCCTTCAGGGCCTCGAGGGTAACCTCCACTTTCATTACATTTTCATTATCGGCGGCAAAGGTTTTTAATTCAGCAATCTCCCGCTCTATTGCAGGAATATCCTTGTTGTTCACAAGAAGGCGAAGCAACACAATGCGCGCGGGGATGAAATGGTCATCCAACTGTATGGCCTTTTCCACCATTTCCTTTACTTGCTCTAGATTCCCCATTCCGGCATAGGCCTGGGCCAGGATAAAGTAGCCTTGAGGGGCTTCCGGTGCTCTGGATATGATCGCCTTTGCCGTCTTCTCAGCGGATTTGAAATTTCTCTGCGCAATCTCCTGGCTTGCAATCACCTCCATGACCGGCAGCTGTTTTCTTGCCTCAGCATCAAGCGTTTCGATGAGTCCGGCAACCTGCCCCGGATTTCCTGAATTGATATAGTGCTGGGCCAATACCAGCCTGGGTTTCAGTGCGTCCGGGTACAGGCGCATTGCTCTTTCCAGACGCAGGATCTGCTGTTGTGTTTTCCCTTCAAGCGCATCAATTTCCGCAAGCTTTATCAAAGTTTCCAAATTATCCGGATGCGCCGCGATCACCCCGTCAAGATAATCTCTTGCCTTGTCATATGACTTCTCTAAGGTAGCAAGAGACGCAAGATTGTGACCCGCATCGGTATTTCCCGGCTTTATTTTCCATGACTGTTCGAGGGCTTTTTTGGCGGCCTTGAAATCATTTTCAGCGATATAGATCATGCCGATCATGTTATAGGGAATTTCACTCTCTGGCGCCCTCGCCCGGAACTCGGCTGCCGCCTGATGTGCCTTTTCCATCTGCCTTGACCGCAGATAGCTTAATATCCGGTAAACATGTGCCTGATCATTCTCCTCATCCTGCCTGATGGCCATTTCAAGCTGTGCAATTCCTTCCTCCTGATTCCCGCTCATCATCAGACTGGCACCCAGGCGGAATCTGGCATCGGCAGAATCAGGATTACGCTCAACAACCTGGTTAAGCAGCGCAATTCCCTCTGCTGTTTTTCCACTCATGAGCAGTGCTTTAGCCAGGATATTCTGTGCACCCTCATCTGGATTAGCGGTTGTTACAACCGGATTCAGTAGTGTTTCAACATAATCATACTCTTTCTTTGCAAGTTTGATTTCCGCCAGAAGTTTCCGGTTGGGCAGATGCTCCGGGGTTAAGGTAAAATACCGCTCTGAATGGGTTTCCGCCTGCGCAATATTTCCCTGCTGATAGCTCACGTAAGCCAGATAGAACAGTGACACCGGATAGCGATCCTGATCGAGCAGCGCCAGATCAAACGCTGATTTTGCATCCTCCAGATTGCCTGATGCCAAGTGGACAAGTCCCTGGGAAAAAGCAACCCCCGGATTGTCAGGAAGCTGTTTATTCAGGATATCCAGGTCAAATTGAGCTTGTTTCAAATCATTCAACAGAATATTGACGGTCACCCGCTTATTCCGATCAGCCAGGCTGGTGGGACGAATGGAAAGGGATTTGGTATAGGCCTCCCGTGCCGCCTGCATATTCTTCTCGGTTCGCTCGATGTCACCTAACAGGCTCCAGGCTGCGGCATAATTCCTGTCAACCTCAAAAGCGTGATTCAGCTGTTCGCGTGCCTTTATCGGGGACTTTTCCGCTATCAGGTAAGTGCTGGCCCGGGCAACCTGAACATAAGCCGAACCTGCGGCAATACCGATTGCCCGTTCGGTTCTTTCAATGGCCCTGTCGAACTCACTCTTCAGTAAAAAAGCCATCCCCTGGGCCGCCAGAACTTCACCCTGCTCTTGCGGTGCAAGATGATCTGCCTGCATGGCCAGCACATCATCGAGCTTTCTCAGTTGAAGCAGTACCTGGCTCAAGCTCGGGAATATCTCATTGTCATCGGCGCCGAGTTCTTTTGCTTTTTTCAGCTCTTTCTCAGCCGCAAGATGGTTACCGGTATTCAGGTACAGCTGCCCCAGATAGGTTCGGACAGTACTGTTATCAGGGTCTTGTTGAAGGGCGTTCTTGAGTTCGATCAGTGCCGATTTGAAGTCACCCTCGGCCGCAAATTTTTGTGCATTTTGAAGATACTGCTGATCATCAACGACGCCGCAACCGGCAATAAACAGCAATGAAGAGAGGCAGAGTGCGCGTCTTAAGGTCTTATTCATTTAACTTCCTATCTGTTGATCCACAAGCAGGGTGTGTTCAGTCGACCTGAACTCCATGATCTACTTGAGAATGCAGCGAGTTCACAGCAAATTGTAGCTGTGTTACCCAATCCTGGTTTAGAGATTGCCCTGTGACAAACTCATATTAATGATGATCACATAATGCCCGAGGCACTAATTATCGGCAACATCATAAGGCGAAATTTAACGTATAACTTATTAATAAACAGGTATAAATCCGCTATTGAGCAAGACCATATTGGTCCTGATACAATTAGCCAGTCATTTAGATCCTATGTCTTGCGGCACCAGCTTCCGTCAAAACCCCAGAGATTACTGGAATATGGAGCGAGCACTGCGCTTGGTGCCACTCCAAGGACAGGGATTTTTCCAAAGGTGAACGCATAACCGATTCATCGGTAGCACTACATGCCACCAGGAGCCGATCGACACAGATTGAAAGTCAAGTAACCTGATGTCTTTCCAGGATGGAATTCACCAGGCCGACACAAGCCGGCTCCAACAACTCAATCACGCGCTCAAAGCCCGTCAAGTTTCCAAAATAGGGGTCGGGGACTTCCGGCACATCCGCTACAGCTGAATAATCCATGATTGACGACAGCTTATGTTTATTTTCAGGTGGGCACTCCTGCACCAATCGGTGCATATTCTCACGATCCATGGCGACGATGTAGTCATATCGCTCATAATCGGACGCTTCAAGCATCCGGCTCTTGAACCTGCTGATATCAACTCCACGCCCACTGGCCACCTGTCGGGCGCGTAAGTCCGGTCTTGTCCCCGCTCGGGACACATGGGTACCGGCAGAATCGACCTTGATCCGCCGCTTCAGCCCCCGCTCCTGGATAATTTTCTGCATCACCCCCTGGGCCATGGGTGAACGACAAATGTTGGCGGTACAGACCATGAGAATAGTAATTTTTTTCTTGAACATTTTAATGCTGACGTAGTTACGGGATCTACCGAGAAGCCGAGGCATTTTACCGAACAGGTTTAACAATCTACCACATATACACGCAGGATCTTCCGGCAGGCATTGATCGACTGTCACCCGCTGGCCCGACGGGCAGTCCCGGTGGCTTCAGTGGATCGGCACACGATCAGGGAACTCGGGGCGATCATGAAAAGTAAGAACACCGGATCAGCAAAATATCCCTTGCCTGTTATGAAAATGCAGATATTCGGCCATTCGCAGGTTACCGAGGCACAGGAAATCCTCGAACTGCCAGAAGAAAAATTTTTCTTATTCCAGTAAGCTTGCGGATAGGCAAATCTGAAGAGCTACAAAAATTTTAAGAAGATCCGTAAAACAATCTGGCCGGAGAACACCTCTAGTCGTCGCCCGGAGGCTGTTTGGCGTCTATTTCATCGCCAGCGGTGTATTGATCCACATTGGGATTGCGCTGGGTATTATCCTGGTCCGATCGGTGTATCAAGAGCCCTTTACCTCGTTTGTCGAGAGGGCCGGCACTCGGCTCACCAATGAGCCCTACGGCTATCGTAAACAGGCCGGCGAGCTGATTCGAGGGATATTTCAAACTCTCAGCATTCGACATGTCCCATTGCTATCTACAGATATGCACCAGTGGAAAGGACAGGGCGCCCGTCAGCATGCCTATTACCAACCGCAGCACTATTCAGACAACGGCATTCCTATCCCCTCTTCAGCGATTTCTGTTTTTCCCTCTGCCCCTCCAGAGGGGGAACATATCACCGTCGATACAACCGATTCGCTGTTGACGGCAGTAAAGTCGGCAAAACCCGGCCAGGTGATAACCATAAAACCGGGTATCTATCGATTTCATGGCAGGAGCATTCCCGTGACCCATGCGGGAACCGTGCAGCAACCCATTATGGTAAGGGCCAACCGGTTGGGAGAAGCCCAGCTGGAGTTTTCAATGCTCGAAGGGTTCCATGTAATGGCGCCTTACTGGGTGTTTGAAAACCTCATTATCACCGGAACCTGCAAGAATGATTCTGACTGTGAACATGCCTTCCATGTTGTGGGTGATGCCCAGGGTTTCGTATTAAGAAACAGCACAATCAAGGATTTTAATGCCCACGTTAAAGTCAACGGCAGCAGTGGGCACTACCCGGACAATGGCTTGATCGAACACAGTAACTTCTATAACCAACACGCAAGAAAAACACCCAATCCGGTTAATCTGCTCAATATCAACAGTGTCGATAACTGGCGGGTACAAAGCAATTTGCTGGCCGATTTTATGAAATCTGGTGGAGATAAACTGAGTTACGGAGCCTTTATGAAAGGCAACGGCAGAAAGGGGATCTTTGAAAATAACCTTGTGATCTGCGAAATGAATCTCACATATTCCGGAAAAACCCAGGTAGCGCTCTCTTTTGGCGGGGGTGGAACAGGCACGGCATTTTGCAGGGATCAGTCCTGCGAAACGGAGCATTCCGAAGGCATTATTAAAAACAATATCATCCTTAACTGCCCTACCGATGTGGCCATCTACCTGAACAAGGCTGCAAAAACCCGGATCTATCACAACGCACTCATCAACACATTAGGTATCGACGCAAGATTCGGATCCACCTCTGCTCTGATTGCGAACAACATCATAGCCGGCCGGATCAAGGACCGCGATGGAGCAACAACAATACGTCAAAACAACCTGATCGATATTGATTGTGTACAACCTGGGTCGTATTGGCCATTCAGTTGCGCTGTCGATGAACTTTACCAGGCACCCTACACGGGAGATTTCAGGCTTCAAAAGGGTTCACTGATTCTGGGACGCGGGATAACGATCAATAAAAAGATGACAGATTTTTGTGACAATACTGCCGATCCGCAGCATCCAGACCTTGGGCCGATTCAGTACAGCAATGGCCGATCCTGCTTACCACTCTATCGAGAGTGACATCAGAGTCTGAGTACCCAGACGGAGATTGCTTCTTTCGGTGCATTCGCCGCCAACACCAGCAGGTTATTCAAATTATCGTATTGCAAGTTGTAGTTCATACCCAGTCGATAGGGAAAATCCCCTTCCGGTAACCTCTCCCACCGGTCTAAAGCGGTATCGTACATCCAGGTTTGAGCCACCTGTGCGTCTTGGTCAGGATCATCAACAAGCGCCACCACCTGCCCCACTCCAGCATGATAAGCGAGGGGGCTGGCCTGGGTGCCCGGCGGCCTGATACCGGCCGTGGACTGCCGCTTCAGTTGCTCTGTCTCCGGCCGGTAAATCCAGACGTCGTTCGAGTTTTTATTGTTCCCGAAAATCACGACAGCATCATTTTTCTGATCATAAACAGCATTGGTGTGGTAGGCGTAGGGACCCTTTTTGACTACTTTGCTCCAACCACCCTGCTGCAAATATTGAAAAATACCATCGGGCCTGATTCCCAAAAAATGCCCACGCCTACTATCGTAGGCGGTAGCATAAGGAAAAAAAGAGGTCGTCTTCCCGAGGTCATACTCCCATTGATTCGATACGAAATCATACACCCAAGTGGGATGTTGCTGAATTTGTGGCCAAATATCGGCCAACCAATTGCCAAATCGCCCAGGCTTCAAATGTTCGGGATGACTCGCAACAATCAAACGGTCGTGGATCGGATCATACTCAATCGCATCAAAAGTATGCATTGCCCAGGGCTGAACATGGTCTGCGCTCGCGATGGGCACACCATCAGATGAAACGGTGTAATGTTCGGGCCGACCAATCTCGCCGAACACCGACCAACGAAGCGCTCCCATATCAAATGTTCTGATTACATTTGACCAATCCGTCCCGTGGGTATCACTGCCGAACAGAATCAATCGACCCCGCTTGCTATCAAATGCGCTGCCTCCATGCCGCTGACGATCAAACTTTACCGTATCTTCAGCTCCCTGCTGATGTATTTTGATCCAGCGCCCTTTGGCAAGTGTGTGAAAAGCCGGGTTAGTCTTGCCACCCGGAACCGCATTGATAACAGTCACCGGTGTTGAATCAACAGGCCCACTAAAAAATCCTGCCAGCTGTTTCCAGCGCCAATGACTGGTAATTTGGTTGGAAAACAGAGCCCAGAGTAAAGCGATCAGCAGAATATGGGCCGTTAATCCAAACCAATAAAAATAGCGCCTTGCCCCACGATAAACTTGCATATCAGATCATGCTCTGGCTTTCGCTGCAAAGCGGCAAACCATGGCTATGGCTGCTTGGTAATTTCACTTGTCAGCTCATGAACATAACGAACAGGAATGGCATAACTGATTCCTGAGGGCCGCTCCAGGATGGTCTCCTTGGTATCTTTCACAAACACACTATTCAGCACACCGACCACTCTGCCGCTCTCGGACTCGTAGACCGGGCTGCCACTGTTGCCCGGGTAAGCGGTGCCATCAAGCTGATAGACTTCAAACTTGTTCCGCATGCGCATAATTTGTTTCGCCTTTAGTTCCCTGGAGTTGTTGGAGGGCACCACCACCGGTGTGATGGCGGAGACGATAGCCCGGTGTGTTACCGGGTAGAGTCCCAGCACCATACCGATGGGGAAACCGGTAAAGGCGACCTCCTTACCCTCACGAATAGCAGTCGCAGGTGCCAGTGACATCGCCGGGAGTTGAGCCTTGCCAATATCCAGGAGCACCAGATCATGGTCCGGATCAGACTTCACGATCCGGGCCATATGTGCCGTCGCATTTTTTCCCCTACCACTGAACACGGCCAACTGCTCCTTTTTTGCCGTATCGATCAACTCCGGAATCACATGATAATTGGTAACTACCATCCGCCCGTCGCCAATTACAAAACCGGTCCCCATGAATTGGGCCGAGGGGCGGCGCAGCGGCATAACCGTTCCCACGGCAACTATACTGGGTCGAATCCGGTCGATAGTATCGGGCAGTTCCGCACTGATTGCGGGGTGGCACAACAGGCCCAACAGCAGCGCGGAAAAGATTGCAAAGACCTGGACTCTCATAAATAACACCTTTCAATTATTCCATTTGGCTGAGTGAAAATGGCTAGCACCCTGGATAGAGAAGGGCACATACCACAGTATTTGTACATTCCACTAAAAGCCATCCCGATAGGGGGAGCAATCTCTGCCCACCAGAAAACTTATCGGTTATAATAGGCGCTTACATAAACTCCTAACAATGCCGTAGATGACTTACAAGTGATTTTGGCGACTCACAAGGAAAGCATTTGATGGACAAGAACGTAGTCTGGCACCAACCCACCGTCACTCGCGACAGGCGTGCCAAGAACAATGGACACAAAAGCGTCATTCTCTGGTTTACCGGACTTTCCGGCGCCGGCAAGTCTACCATCGCACACGCCCTCGAGGAGAGTCTCCACAAAGTGGGGGCCAACACCTATGTGCTTGATGGCGACAATGTCAGGCACGGTCTCTGCGGTGATCTGGGCTTCTCCGATACGGACCGGAACGAAAATATACGGCGCGTAGGTGAAGTCTCGAAGCTTTTCATCGATGCTGGGGTGATCGCCTTGAGTGCTTTTATTTCCCCTTTTCGGGCAGACCGCCAGCGCGCCAGAGACCTGGTCGAAGAGGGGGATTTTATCGAGATCCATGTAAAATGTCCGCTGGAAGTCTGTGAAACTCGCGACCCAAAGGGTCTCTACAAGAAGGCGCGTGCAGGACTGATCAAGGGTTACACCGGCATCTCGTCGCCCTATGAGGAACCGGAAAAACCCGAAATTGTGATCGACACCAGTGAAAAAAACATTGATCAGTGTGTGGAAATAATCATTGAGTACCTAACCAGGAAACAGATTATTGTGCCTGCAACCCTGGACAGATCGGCAAGTTGTTAAAGGGTCGCAATCATTACCAGCCAACTGGTTTTTATTTTCGCCACCCTCTATATGACTCGTTGAAAAATAATTAATCCGCACAATTCATAGGGCTCTATGGCATCCCCTCCCCTGATTGCACATGTAATCCACCACCTCTGGATCGGCGGCCTGGAAAACGGCCTGATCAACCTGATCAATCGCATTCCTAATGAACGTTACCGGCACGCCATTATATGCATGGATGATTTTTCAGATTTCCGGGATCGACTGCAGCGGGATGATGTACAGATTATTGCCATCCACAAGAAACCAGGGCGAGATCCTGTTGCGAAATGGCGACTATTCAAGCTGTTCCGGGCTTTGCAACCCAGCATCCTCCATTCGCGCAATCTCTCCGGACTGGATGCCCTATTACCCGCTTACATGGCGGGAATCAAACACCGGGTCCACGGTGAGCACGGTCGGGATATCGACGATCTGGATGGCAGCAATAAAAAACTGCAACTGTTGCGGCGCCTGCATCGCCCTTTGGTCAACCGATACATACCGCTTTCACAAGATCTGGAGCGCTACCTGAAAGAGAAGATCGGTGTGGATTCAGCCCACATTACCCAGATCTATAACGGTGTCGATACGGACAGGTTCAAGCCGTCACCTGGCGTAAGGCCATGCCTGCCGGCCAATGAAGGGTTTACGGATGACAAATCGATAATCATTGGCACAGTTGGCCGCTTTCAGTCGGTAAAAGACCATATGAACCTGGCCGAAGGATTTATCCAGCTTCTGGAAAAACATCCCGATTTAAAGAAAACGGCCCGTCTGGTAATGATCGGCGATGGTCCGCTGCGTGAATCCGTTCTGGAGAGGCTGAATGAGGCGGGTTATGCCAACCTTGTCTGGGCCCCCGGCCCCAGAGATGATGTCCACACCCTCCTTCCTGCCATGGATCTGTTCGTGCTTCCCTCGCTGGCTGAAGGAATATCCAACACCCTGCTGGAAGCGATGTCATCTGGATTGCCTGTTATTGCCACCACAGTGGGCGGGAATCCGGAACTGATCGTGGATGGCAAAACCGGTACACTGATTCCCGCCGCGGACAGCCAGGCTTTGGCGAATGCGCTGGCGCACTACCTGTGGAATCGGGAACTGTTGAAAACGCATGGCACAGCGGCTCGCGAGCGAATTGAGGAGCGGTTCAGCATAACCGCCATGGTCGAGCAATATATCGGCGTTTACGACCAAATGCTTAGTGCATCCACCCGTAACCTCTGAACTCACGCCGGTTCCCGGCCCAATTTTTCAGCGACTGATTGTTTGGAGGATTGATAGTTCTCGATTACAAATCGGCCAATTTCAGAGTGACCAATGATTTTCAGTATTTTGTCAGTCGTGTGGGAATCTAGACTTTTCTCCCACTTATCAATATTCGCGAGCGGATTCTTCATTACCGAGAAATAGCCGGATTCACTATCCGTTCTCGAGAGCATTTCAATAAATTTTTGCATCTGTCTATCGAAGGGAATGTCCATAAACTCGCAGAGCGCCTCCACTCTGTCACGCATATTCACACAGAGATCCTCGTAAGAAACGAGCATGTAGTTTGCACTGCCCGAGAGTTCCCTGTAACTCTTGTCATTTTGTATCATCCAGATATAGGCGCTCTTCTCCTCAAAACTGGCGTTTGATATTGCCTCGATATCGATTGGGAAAAAACGGTTATTGGACATTTTTGAAACAGAATTTATGAACAACTCCTGTCCCATCTTATTCTGTTCTATACCCCGAAGCTGTGAGACGATAATGGCACCAGGGTGACGTACGATATGTATAAATTTCATCTCGGGCACCGCCTGAGCAAACATCGGCACCCTTCCCAGAGAATTTACGGATTTGATAAGCGTTAGGTAGTTGTCATTCATTGCCAAATCCGGGATTGGCAGCTTTATCCCAGCCTTCTCCGCAACCGCGATGGCGGGAATCAGTAATCGCAGCAACATCGTGCCGGCCGTCGAACGGAAATCCTTTTCGAACAGGGGTTTTTTCCCATTTACGAAAGCAGACCGCTCCCTGCACAGATGCCTAAGGTAACGACGGGAAGCATCTGCAAACTCCAAGTATTGTTCGGATTCCGGAAGAAAGGGTATATCGTTGTTTGGAGACGTCTTGTCCGGCTCGTGCCGATAGATAACCGAGCGGGAAGAGTCGATCAGCTTGGCAAGCAGCGTAGTGCCTGAACGACCGGATCCATAAGCAAATATTGTACGATCCATTTTTGTATTTACTTCCTTTGAGTAAAAAACAGGTTGTTAATCCCCGGTCCGGTAGTTCTCCGTCAAACTGATAACACAAACCATCTTTTAGTGCATTTTCCCTGGATATGGGATCATATCTTTATCCTTACTTTTTCAAGTATTATCCCGACGAGTTCTGCTAGTGTATTCTGACACCACCATGACCATTAATAATCCCCTTGTGAAATTCTTTTCACTGTTATAACTGAGTAGGACTATCCTACCGTCGTGAGTTAGAATCCGGAACTGATCGTGGACGGTGAAACTGGCACCGCGATCCCCGCTGCAGACCGTCAGGCATTGGGAAATGCATCGGTGCGGTACCCGTGGGGTACCGAACTATTGGAAATGCATGGTATAGCGGTCTGCAATCGGATCGAGGAGCGTTGCACTATCGCTGCCGTGGTCGATCTATATATCGAGTTAACTACAGATTGATGGAAATATCCCATATAGACATTACCGATACATGCTGATTCCTGAGTTTACCCAAAAGGGAGCGATAGTAAAGCGTTACAGGACGATTAACCCGCTCCAACTTCATAGGTTGCTTGTCAAGTCCTGCGCCAGCAAGTCGAATAAATTGCGGTCGACGAAATTCCCGTTGACCAAGAAAGCCTCACGCATCGTCCCCACTAGCCTGAATCCCAAGGCTCTAAGTAATCGCTCCGAAGCCAAGTTTCCCGCCTGGGTGCTAGCGGATACGCTATGTAGATCCAGCTTACTGAATGCGTGCTGTATGGCCAGTTTTACGCATTCGGTCATTACCCCAGGATACCGCACCATATTCGATCCGCGGAGATACCAGATCACGCCCGACTTGTCCACGCGGCTGATATCACCGACAGTGATCAAGCCGTAAGGCTCATCATCGAGCAGCGCCAGCCACATGTGGTTTTTTCCGGTCCTCGAGGCGATGGCAATGAGTTTTTCATCGATGCTGCGATTGCGCCATTCGGAATACAGCCAGCGATTAATTTTTGGATCCATCAACCAGCCGGCCACCTGTCCATAATCGCCATTACCCAAAGGACGGATTGTCGCGAGCATTGAGCTATACAATCTTGCGCTGAACAAAGGCGGTGATTTTCTCGACCGAATCCAGGTTGTCGAGGTGCAGGTCGAGGGCCTCGATTTTCGTGTTGATCTCTTGCTCCACGAAAGTGACAAGATCAACCATGCTGAAGGAGTCGAGTATGCTAGATGAAAACAGCGGTGTGTTGTCGTCTATGTCCTCTATGTCGATGTCGAAATTGTCCGCAATATAGGTCAACAGGTTTTGTTTGAATGATGAAGGGTTCACGTCTTTATTACTCCTTGTTGGCGCTGATTGATGGCGATTATTTTCAAGGCTTGGCTATCTGGCTTGCCGCTGGCGGTGCGAGGAAAGCGGTCAAGGATCAATATTTGTTTGGGTAGCATATAACTCGGTAGGTAAGTGGCTAGACGCCTGCGGAGTCCAGTTTCATCCAGAGGTGGATTATCCTCTGCCAAGGTAACGAAAAGCGCCAGTTCCAGTTGATCATCTTCGGCCAACACCACCGGCAGGGCCTGTTGGATTTCCGGCAAAGCTTCAGCCTCGGAAGCAACCTCGGACAGGTGAACCCGGTTCCCCTTAATTTTGACCATGTCATCTGCACGACCCAGAAGGTGGAGCCTGCCTTCGGCGTCCATGTAGCCCAGATCGCCAGTGCGTACGGCAAATTTAGATGAGTTGCAGGGCGGGTCGTAGAAGGGGTTTTCGATGAGCTTGCTGCTACTATCACCATCCAGATATCCGAGCATCACGCCGTCTCCGACATGTAGGACTTCGCCATGCTCGTTGGGCGGCAGCGGGCGCATGTCTGCGTCTACAATGTAGATACATGTACCGGAATAGGCGCGACCGACACTGCTAGGCGCGACTGCTATATCGTCCGGGAAGGCGATAGTCGAGCGACAGGTTTCGGTCTGGCCATAGGTTTTAATGACCTGAATGCCATCCAGACGCTGAATCAATGCCGCCTGTTTTTCGGCGCTCAGGCTGCCACCGGATATGGTTACGTATCTGGGCAGGGGCGACTGAAAACTCAAGTTTGATCCCAACAGATCGAGCCAGATTGACGGCACGGCGGAAATGCCGGTGATGGATAAACGGCTAGCTGTCTGTACTATGTCGATCGGCAGCCAAGAATTCAGTAATACCAGCGGACAACCGATTACCCAAGAGGTCAGCACCTGGCTGAGTCCTACATCGAACGACCAAGGCAGTATGCTGAGCAGACGGTCGCCTGGATTGAGTCTGAAGTTTTGGGCCTCGGAGACAGCGCGAGAAATCAGGTCTGCATCCGAAATCAACACGCCTTTGGGTTTACCTGTGGAGCCCGACGTGAACAGGCAGGCGGAGGGACTAAGAGGGTCCCGTTTTTCGACTTGGCTAACCGGTGTCTTGCGAAAGTCATTCGACGATAGGACACGAATCGACAACTGATCCTGCATTCGGATGACCTGCTTGTCGTACATCGACAACCAATTCTCGGTCTTTAGCGCAAGGATATCTATCCCCGACAGGTACTCTAACTGGTCAGTATCGGCCTTTTTCAACGCCATCATACCGGGACCATCGATCCATAAGGCACCCGTTTGGGTTTGCTTCAATACGTGCTCGAGTTGAGTCACCTGGACCCGGCTATTGATCACTGAGAATACCCGCCCTGCGATTACGCAGGCCAGCATGAGTGCTAGACAGTCGACGCAACGTGTGAGGAACAGAGGGACCACTTGGTCAGGTCGGTGATATTCTTTTATCAGAGTGGCATAGATTTCCGCTTTAATCCAAAGCTCGCAGAAAGAAACCTGCTCTTCGCAGTCAACTCCCAGACCCATTACCGCAGGTGCGTCGGCTTCCCGCTCGAAGCATTCACGAACGACGGACAGTAGGCCACGGCGTGTCATGGTGTGGTGCAACCCAGTTGCTGCAAGCGTTGCTGAAACCGGGGCAGAGCCATGAGTTCCTTGAAGGTCGCGTCGGCCATAAGAGCGGATCCCCGGGCGGTAAAGTGCATGGTGTCAGTATAGTGGTTCCGATCGGCTGGTGGGAGCAAGGTGCTGTGCAGAATGTCGACACTATTATAATCTGGTAACTCCGCGATTACCTCGTTATAACCCTCGCGTGTGGCGATCAGATCCGGCAACGCCACATGCGGCATATAGAACAGATTGGTATTGGCGGCCTGAAGCTGTTTTTCGGGCGTTTGGTTACGTCGGAGCTGTGAGCCGATTTGCGCCACAAAAACAGTCAGGCCATCTTCGAGCAAAGTATCGGTAAGACGTTGCAGTCGGTCGCGGAAGCGCCCCTGAATAAGTTCCAGGTCCAGGCGGAGTTTACCCGCATGGCTGAAGGCAGATCGCTGCAGTTCAATTATTCGGAAATTTTTCTCTAGTTTCGCCCATAATATCGATAGGCTAGCGAGCGCCGAAGGTTGGTAGTGTCTGGTGTCGAACCCCTGTTCAGCGGCCAACCAGTCAAGGTCCTGATTTATGTCGCCGGGAAGTAGAATAGCGATATCCACATCCAATGACTTTAGCCGGGAGTTATAGAGAGTCAACAAGGTTTTCGTTCCAAATCCCGGCTGCCCGGCGTTGATGAAATCAAAGCGGCAATCCGGATAGAACTTCGAAATCAGATTGACTGTCATGTGCGGCCAGTTCTTTCCTTCTGTAATGTTTGCTTCGTAGGTCGTCGAACTGCCGAGAAATAGGATTCGTATTACCCCGTTAGACTTTCGTTCAGGAATATCTGGTCCTCTATATCCCAAATTGTTTATGCGTACCTGCCCCAATTGCCGGTTTGGATTAATGAGACGCAGCCCCGTGACATCGTCGACATAGAACGCAGAAGACTTCTCCACAGACTCCTCAACACCGAACTTAGCAAACTGGACTAGGCGTAAACCGATTTCACCAACTAAAAACATGCCCAAGGTCAGGCCCAATAGTACAACGCCAGTGAGTATTTCATATCGGCGTGTTGATTGTGTGCTGCCCAAGGTTGTCATATCACAGCACTAGGTAGTTGAATTTTGCTTCCTCTTCAAACGAAAAATAGAGGATAAGTAGCAGCATCAGAGCGTAGATCAGAGCGGCGGCCGGTACCGCAAAACTTGGCGGTAGTTTTTTACTAATCCAGTGATACATCAATTACCTCCAATCCAGCCGATGAATATGATCCGATATATTTGCAATGTATCTGCGAATGACTCCTGGCTAATGATAATGTATCCGAAGAAAAAGTAGTTGGCAGTTGCAAATATCTTTAACACCTTGACCAGTAGTGGATCCGGGTGCTTTTTTCCCTTGAGGCCCCTTTCGCGGTTCCTACGGCGTACGTACTGCTGCAGCTTATTCACAAAGATAATGCCAAGGCCGTGATAAAGCCCCCAGATCACGTAGCGTAGCGACAATTCATGCCATATACCTACAACAAGCAACGAGACCAACGTGCCCAAGTAGGGGTTACGAGTCAACCCGACCATTGTCATATAGATATAATCGCGCGACCAACTGGTCAGTGAAATATGCCAGGAGCGCCAAAACTCTGCAATGTTGGTCTTCATGAATGGGTTGTTAAAGTTTTCCATTACGCGATACCCCAACATCAGCGCAAAGCCGATGGCGATATCCGAGTAGCCGGAAAATTGAACATAGAGATTTAGGCTACCACGCACGGCCTCTAGGTAATAGATAAGCGACTGGTTCGACGGGTCGAGTTGCGCAATCTGGTTGGCAAGGTATTTATTGAACAGGAAATTTCCCAGCACAATGATCTTAAAATATCCCAAGAGGATGCGTTCAATGCCCTCTGATAGCTCAGAGGCATTCCAACGAATGGCAATGTGATTGTTATGAAACGCGGTAAAGCGATGAATGGGACCAACCAGCATGGTTGGAACGAAAAACAGGTAGCAGACATAGTCGTAAAAGCCGTGTGTGGGTAACACATCGCGATATTTGTCGATCACGTAGTGCACCACGCGAAAGGCATAATAAGACATTCCTATAGGCATGGCGACGTCACGTAGGACCTCGACCGGTGAGTGTGCGACCCGCATCTTGTAATAAGCGACCACGGCGATCACCAATCCCACAGACACAGTAATCATGGCTTTCGATACCCGGTCTTTCCTCACTATCAGGTAACTTATAAGGGTAAATGCGACCAGAAACAGAGCCGATGTCAATTGAATACTGGCAAGAAAGACAAAACTAACGAGTGCGAGAAATCCGTTTCGCCAAGGCGCCGGAAGTAGCCAGTATATTCCTGTGACGCCCACAATCAGGGCTAGCCAGGTGAGGGAGGTAAAGGTCATGGATGCTGGTGTAAGTGTGTTGTCCCGTTTAGCTTAGGAAATACCAGATATCTCCAAATTTCAGCTTGCTGTAGGTAGCTAGCCCAGCGACGATCAGCGCGGCGAAGAGGATGCTCAGAAACCAGGCAAACAGCGGGGCTGTACGTTTTTGCATAACACCGGTACCATTGTTTTTTCTTTTGGTTCGCACAATGGTGCTGTCGACACCGATAGCGCAGAAGTTCTGATGGTAGATAGATTTACGCAGGGAGAACGCCGTTGGAGTATTACTCACGGATGGCCAGAATATGCGTCTCCATACCAAGTTATCTGGATTTATTGTTTCTTCCCTGTGCCGATTTTACTAAAGCTAAATCAACGCTACTACTGTAGCGCTGCCTTAGAATACTAAATTACTTCTGCGCACCGAATTTGTGAAGAACGCAGCACACTACTGATACGGCAATTTTCGAGGGAGTATTATTCCATATATAATTGAGTCTGTGAAGACAGTAGTGCCCCTTCCAATGACACTTGAGCCTAAAAATAGGGACGCGGTTGCATTGTGAGATAAACCTAAGGACTGTTTAAAGTTTGTGGTCATCAGAGGATGATCGTGATACTCACGACCGAAGTGTTTCAGACATTTGGAGCAAGTACCCGCCTCCCTCCTCTGTACCCAACCTTCAGCATTACAATCCCGGCCGACTTGGGTGGTGACTTTAGCGTAAGCTATTCATAGCCCCCCGCCTACCAAAGTGGTTTTGAATTCGGTGGTCATCAATCTTCGCAACTTTGTTCAAGGTTCTGGTATCTTTGCTCATTACTGAGGGTTTTCTTGTTGGTTAGATATTTGTTTGGCCACTTAAACAACTAGGCCACCGCACATTAAATTTGCTAAAGATAATCCACGTATATTCAAATACTTAGAGGGAACTGGATGTCAATACTCCTTCATCAGTTAATCGATTCGGCCGCCAATAACTGGCCAGACCGGGTAGCATTGGTTCACAAACAGGAGGAGTTCACCTACGCTTCTGTCAGATCAAAGGTCGATACGGTCGCATCGGGCCTTTTGGCGCTGGGTTTCAGCCCTTCGGAGCGCGTGGCTGTCTATCTCCCCAAACAACCGCAAACCGTATTCGGGCTGTTTGGCGCTTCCCGGGCCGGAGGCGTGTTTGTTCCGATCAATCCCCTGCTAAAACCGCACCAGGTGGCCTATATCCTTAAAGATTGCAATGTCCGCATACTGATCACATCGACCGATCGACTCAACCTGCTCGCCGAGGTCCTGCCTGAGTGTCATGACCTGCGCAGTGTGGTGGTGTCGGGAAACCCGGAAAGTAAGCGACCGATGCTCCCGGCACTGAATATCCTGCACTGGGGTGAAGCATTCTCCGGCGAGGATGGCGGGCGGAAGGAAGGCCATCGCCGTATCGATAGTGACATGGCCGCCATACTCTATACCTCCGGCAGTACAGGGAATCCGAAGGGTGTTGTACTCTCACACCGCAATATGATTGCCGGGGCCGAAAGCGTTGCCGAATACCTGGGGAACAGACCCGATGACAGGCTGCTGGCGGTGCTACCGTTCAGCTTCGACTACGGTCTCAGCCAGATGACCACCGCCTTCCATGTCGGCGCCCGGGTCGTGCTGATGGATTACCTGTTGCCGCGGGACGTAATTCGTGCGGTCGAGCGTTACAGGATTACCGGTCTGGCCGCCGTCCCCCCGCTATGGAACCAGTTGGCGCAACTGGAGTGGCCCGAGGTCACCGCCAGATCACTCCGCTACATCACTAATTCCGGCGGCGCCATGCCCAAAACTACCACCCGCAACCTGCAGCAGGCGCTTCCTTCTACCGATATCTACCTGATGTACGGATTGACCGAGGCCTTTCGCTCCACCTATCTGCCACCTGACCAGGTGAACATCCGGCCGGAATCGATGGGCAAGGCAATACCAAACGCCGAGATACTGGTGGTACGCGAGGACGGTTCCGAATGCGCGCCGGGTGAACCGGGCGAACTGGTGCACCGCGGCGCACTGGTCGCACAGGGATACTGGAACGACCCGGAAAAGACCGCTGAGCGCTTCAGGCCCTGCCCCGGACAGGCAGCCGAGATCCCGTTAACCGAGATCGCGGTCTGGTCAGGGGATCAGGTGAAGCGGGATGAAGAGGGCTATCTCTACTTTATCAGCCGCAAGGACGAGATGATCAAGACCTCCGGTTACCGGGTCAGCCCCACGGAAGTCGAAGAGGTGGTCTACGGCTGCAAACTGGCCAGCGAGGTGGCGGCCCTGGGCATCCCCCATCCGACATTGGGCCAGGCCATACTATTGCTCGTGACGGATGCGGGTACTGAAACGGAAGAAAGCATCCTGCAGCAATGCCGCAAGGCGTTGCCCAATTTCATGGTGCCACAGGCGGTACTGATACGAGAAAGTCTGCCCAGAAATCAGAACGGAAAAATCGACAGGAAATCCCTTGCCCAGCAGTACCGGGAGTTGTTTCAGGAGAGTGAGTTGACATGAAGGCAACACCCAGGCACGAGACAATGGCGCAATTTCCGGTGCAGGATAACCAACTCCAGATCGGCGGCATCCCGCTCTCAACACTCGCGGCGCGGGTAGGTCAGACCCCGTTCTATGCCTATGACCGCCAGCTGATATCGGCAAGGGTTTCGGCACTTCGCGCGATCCTCCCGGACACTATCCATCTGCACTACGCCATCAAGGCCAACTCCATGCCCGCGGTGGTACAGCATTTGTCGGCAATTACCGATGGCCTTGATGTCGCATCCCTTGGCGAGATGAAAATCGCACTGGATACTGGTGTATCCCCCGGCAACATCAGTTTTGCCGGTCCAGGCAAAACCGACAAGGAGTTAACGGCTGCTGTTGCGGCCGGTGTGATTATCAACATGGAGTCGGAGGGCGAGATGGAGCGCGTTGCCAATATCGGCAATGCACTTTCGATTCGGCCCAGGGTATCGATCAGGGTCAATCCAGATTTCGAACTCAAGACCTCCGGCATGAAGATGGGTGGTGGCCCAAAACCCTTTGGTATAGATGCCGAGCGGGTTCCCGAGGTGCTGCGGAGAATTGGTTCATTGGAACTGGATTTCAGGGGCTTTCATATCTTCAGCGGATCGCAAAACCTCAGGCCGGAAGCACTGATCGAGGCGCAGACAAAGACCTTTGAACTGGCCTGGCGTTTATCGGAACACGCACCCTCCCCGATTGAATGGCTGAATATTGGTGGTGGTTTCGGCATTCCTTACTTCCCTGGAGAGAAGGCGCTCGACCCTGCCCCCGTCGCGGAGAATTTGCAAACCCTTCTGAACAACTATGCTCCAAGGTTGCCAGAGGCGGAGATAGTCATTGAACTGGGCCGCTACCTGGTTGGCGAAGCCGGCATCTATGTCTGCGAAGTGATTGATAAAAAAGTCTCCCGGGGCGAGACCTTTGTCGTTACCAATGGGGGACTGCATCACCACCTCGCCGCATCGGGTAACTTCGGCCAGGTGATCAGAAAGAATTATCCCGTCTGCGTCGGCAACCGGGTGTCATCGGGTACAACCGAAGTCGTGAGCATCGTCGGGCCACTCTGTACACCATTGGATATTCTGGCCGGCAAGATGGAACTGCCCGTGATGGAAATCGGCGACCTGGTGGTTATCTACCAGTCTGGGGCCTATGGGCTGAATGCCAGCCCACAGGATTTCCTAAGCCACCCACACACCGTTGAGGTGCTGGTATAGTTGGGCGGTGGATGCGCTGTCGCTTATCCACCCTACCCCAGACTTGTTACCGGGAAGGTCTCCCTGGTAACTGGTCAGGCCCAAGTCCAGCCGCTTTTCGACTCTTGAAGAATTGATTTCCCTCTGACAGGTCGGGGACATGATCCTCCCCATCAAACCGGAAGCGCCCGGTAGTCTCGATGATCCGGTTGCCAGAAACCACGAGTTTTTCTATCGGTGCACGCCAGGTAAAAAAGCGGTTAAAGCCATAGTTGAAAGCGGGTTCATCTTCCGACTCATCCCGGTCAAAAATAACCCAGTTATTGGTAATTGAGACATTGGAGGGCCGCACACTACCACCACAGTTTTTTGCCTCGGTACCCACACTGATCAGGTCGATATTGTCTGTCCGTTCGCCTTGTTGCAGGACACTTTCGTGTACCGAAAGGTGCCCCCCACAAGGGAAGTCAATCAGGCGTGAGTGCCTGCCATCAAGTCCAGCTATCACCGTGTTAACAATCTCTGTTTCTGTGGCCCGACTCTTGAACAAGTGCCCCTTGCCGAAAGAGCGCCTGATGACGCTGTTCTCCACCACTACCTTGTCGATATCACCCGCGTAAAATCCATGTCCCAGGGTTTTCGAACGATCATCCAGGCCGCTGTTTTCGATCAGGCTGTTTGTCAAACGAAGAGTCCCCCCTCTGTTGTCAGTTATGATCCCTATCACGGTGTTTTTGATCACGGCGTGATCAACGGTCAGATCAAACCCCTTACCCTCCGCCTTGATACCGGCGCAATTCCCACCCAGACAGTCTGCTTGTATCCCGTCGGCATTGAGATTTGTAATTTTCACCTGGCATCCATTGCAGGAGACATTCACTATTCCCTTGCGATTTGCAATCCCTCTAATCGACACTCCCGTGAGATCGACAGTCATCGACCTGTTGATATAAAGCCCCTGGCCATAGATCCCGGCCGGCACTTTCAATACACCACCGGTTACTGTCTTTTTCACTAGTTCACCCAGGTTGAACGGTGCGTAATTGACCGGTTTCATCTGTGGAGGATGCTTATATATCCAGAAGCCCGTTTCATGGGACGAAATGCCGGCATACAAATCGTAATCCTTCAGATAGACCCATTTTCCATACACCCGAACATCCCCGCGCTGGGGCCCCTGTTTCATCCAGTTGTAGTGACGCCATCCAGGATTCTTCGCATCCGGACTGAACATGAAGATATTCCATCGCCCGTCCCATGAAACCAGGTCGCCATCCCGGTTAATTGCAATTGATTTCCCGTGGGGAATTATCTGTTTGTGGGTATGTATCAGTTGGCCGGTACTGGCATCAAACTGTAACAATGACTTTTTGTGAATGGACCATATCTGATTGCGTTTTTCATCATATACCTTGAGACCATCCCCCCAGTCTGCCTGACCCATAAATGATTTTGCGCTCTGGATATCGGCATTGATCGGGTCATAAACGACAGCCCTGTTCTTTGAGCCCAATAAAATGCTTCCATCCGTTAACTCAGCTGAAACGGGATAACTCTGATGTACATTCTTTTGCTTCAGTTCCTCGTAACCGAAGACTTTTCGCCATTTAAGTGGCGCAAGTCCATTTCGCTCACCCGACACTGATGGATTAAATTCGTACCAGCCAAACCCGACTCTCCGATCACCCCATACCAAGGGACTGTTTTTATACTCGTCCTCCTTGTCCTCAAGGCATGAACCATTGGCCGCTCCGTAGGTATAGAGGAACACCGTTTTCGTCTTTTTGCTGAATAGAATACCGTCATAGGTATGTGAACTCCCGGGTACCTTTTCCGGGTCTGGCATCCAGCAAAGTCGTCTCCAAGGTTTATTCTTTCTGGCGCCATAATCATGCAGTACATATAGCTGATCCAGTGGGGATGGATCGGTCAGTCGCTTCCACTGACCCTTCTTAAGATCAAACCGATAGACCTCATTTCCCCCATAGTCCGCATGTCCTCCACCAAAAAAATAGAGATAGAGATTGTCTTCATCAAAAGCCGCGCTGTTCCAGGCGGTCAAGATCGACTTCCCGCCCGTTCTCATGCGGATTCTCTTACTCAGATTCTCCGGCCACACGGAAGAAATGGAGGGGTGCTTGTCATTCACCCTTATTTCACACCAGCCCCCCTGCTGCTCCAGTTTCTTCGCGCAATCATCCAGGTTAACCCCGATGGCGAGTGCAGGCAGCTGCTGTTCATCGGCCAAAACATTGTGTGGTGCGGCATAAAGACAACACGTAAGAATAATAACGAGGCAATTACCAGGAAATTGACCGGAACCAGGCATAGATTGACACCTTCCCTTGTGTTAAAGAATTTCACTCCACATAACGCACCCCATATATTTACTGAAATCCGCCACACAGTTCAGGCGTACGCAGGATGACACTCATCCAGAAACAACCTACTTATTGCTATGATTTCAGGTGACCATTCGATTTAGTCATCGACTGGAGCGGTTCGAATGGCCTCTGAAGGGCGAACCTTTGACGCACAATGTGCAGTAATGATCGTCGTCCATGATCAGAAAGCATAAACCGGGAAAAGCAAAACACTGTTGTAAATCGGTAGTTCTACAGAGTGTGACGAGTAAATAAGATTAGCATAAATTTTCTAACAGAATATTGCATAAAACCGGTCCCGGGCTCCATTGAGTATAGCCAAGCCAGCCGCCATTGAATCGATCTACCACGCCTTCAGCCAAGATTCTGTGCGCTGGATGGCCTGCTCCAGCCATTCATGGCGAGAAAAGGTGTGATCCGACGCCTCCAGGTGGAACTGTTCAAAACGCGACTCACCCAGAAGACCTTTGAAGCCTCGTGATGCCTCAACCGCGTCCTTGAATTCAGCAGCCGTCAGATCATTCCCGCTCAGGATAAACAGAACCTGGCCCTTGAACTCTCGCAAAGACTGCTCCAGTCGGATCGCCAGACTAACAGCCGGGATGTTGGGTTGCGTGTCACCGCTCCCCTGTTCACCACCTGTTGCGATTTTCAGGTTGCTCTGAAGCGAACTCGCTGATTGCGCAATATCCAGTTGACCCCGCAGAACTTTCCTCCAGAATCCCAGAGATAGAATTCGCTTGATATAGTAGTGCTTCAAAAAGGCCCTGGCTTCGCCCTCTTCGCTCCGAACCCAGGGATTCGCCAATACCAGGCCAGCCACTCTGGGGTCGCTGGCCGCATAGAAAGATGCTGCAGTGGCCGCATCACATAACCCCCAGATCACCACCTCCTCTACCCCGGACATACTCGACTGCAGGGAATCAATGGCGGCTGCTATATCATCCTGAATATTTTCGAATCCGGTATAGTCACCCTCACTATCCCCCATACCCCGATAGTCAAATCGGAAAACGGGGTATCCGGATTTCGCCAGTTTTCTTGACAGCAGAACGAACTCCCGATGACTTCCAACCCGATATTGCGGGCCACCTACGACCACGAGCAATGCACGCCTGCTTTCAGACGAAGGATTGTGCAGAACAGCAACCAAGTGTTCGCCCCGGCAATCGAAGGTAAGTGGTCTCTCGTCATCCGTGGCAATCTCCCGTTCAGCAGGTGATTGCACGGGTGTCGAACCAAGGCCGGCATGTATCAACAGATCCGTCGTGCAGCCAATCAGGTGCGGAGCGGTCGCGAGTTCCTGGGTTGTCCAAAACGGCTCGCCCACAATAGCTTCCGAACGCACGGAACAACCGGCTTCCTGCCATCTGGAGAGCAGCTTTTGTGACTGAAGATTCAGCGGCTTCTCGGGTGCAGCTACGACCTCCAGCCAATTCACTTGAGTCCTGCTGATCGTCTCAGCGGGAATATCATTCATTGATTGCGCCGAGAGTTGTTCATAGAGTGCGGGAGAGAGTCCATAACCTGCCACTTCCAATCGCTCTCCAGCCGACAGGATCTGCTTGAGATCTGCCATGCTCTCGCCATTCCCGGTCATCATTCCTGCCGCTAGCCGGAGCCTGAGAAACTGGGCTATCGCCTGATTTCCGTTAATCACCGGCTGCCAGAGCGACAGCCGACGGACTAATTCGGGTGCGGTTTTTAGCATATCCACCGCAAGCAAAGCACCAACTCTTAGCCCCCACAGCGTAATCTCTGTCGCGCCAAGTGCTTCAATCCGTTGTAAAAGAAAACGCACATCCTGCTTCCAGCATATCCAGTCCGCCTGGCTGAAGTCACCATCGCTGTCTCCTGTCCCAAACAGGTCTGCCACCAGGACGCCGTGCCCCTGTAGAGCCAGTTGCCTGGCCTGCCAACTGACCATGTGACGGGATTTGTTCATCTCCTCGGCAAAGGCAGGAAGATGCAGAACCCACGAGGTGGGAAGTCGATCTCCAGGAGGCATGAAGGTAAGAGTGAAAAGTCGACCCGACGGGCCTTGGATAAATTCTGGATGCATGGCCAGTTGTTCTATCAACCGGCGACTTTTTCTATGACGAATTCGTGGAGCGAGCCTATAGTCTCGAAAATCTCGGCACTGACCTCATCATCATCGACCACAATCCCAAAGTTATCCTCGATTGCGGTAATGACGGACACCACCGCCATCGAGTCGAACTCCGGTACACTCCCAAGCAGCTGTGTTGAACTATCGAAACCGTCAACACTGTCTCCAAGTTGCAGAACCGATCCGATGATCTCCTTGACCTGTTCAATCGTCACCATCAAAAATCTCCATTTATACTCAATAATTCAGATAGTTATATTTATTCTGCCAAGCCGGGCCTTGAACCTGCCATGAACAGCCATTTTACAACCGTTCTTCCCCCATCTCTATCACGATGAGCACATTTGCCTGCAAATATATGATTCCTCTATACTCAGCCGACCATTCCCCTGGATAAAAAATCCCATTCATGAGCGGCCGTTGACATGGAAGTAGAAAGCAATATTGGTGTTAGCCTGTCGTCAAGTGAGCCGGTGAACACGATTATTCCAGGCTCTGTCCCACTTTCGCTGGGATCCTTTCTGGGTGGTCGCAGCAAAAAACCAAGTATTCTGGATAGCCAGAGAGTTGTTTACCTGACCAGTGGACGAATGGCAATCGCACAGGCCTTGATGCTGAACCGGATTTGCGAGGGAGACGAGGTACTGGTACCCGCCTATCATTGCAGTTCCATGATTGCGCCCGTCAAACATTCCGGCGCAAAGTCCGTTTTCTACCGGATACTGCCGGATATGAGTATCGACCTTGAGGATATCGAGCAGAAACTGAATGACAAGACGCGACTTCTTCTGGTAGCACACTACTTTGGATTCCCACAGCCGATCAATGCATTGCAGAAACTATGTACCGACAAGGGCATCGTATTGCTGGAAGATTGCGCACATGCCCTCTTCAGCAACTATCAGGGTAAACCTCTCGGAAGCTTTGGCGACTATGCCGCCGGCAGCCTGATGAAGTTTTTTCCTGTCAATGATGGTGGCGTTCTCACGGCCAACACAGCCCACAATCTCCAGGTGCAAACAGAGCCGGGCGGGCGCGAATTCGAGCTGCGATGCGCACTTAACACCCTGGAAAAATCTTTCATCTACAACAGACTGAAAACTCTCGAGCTACTGCTGTGGATTCCACTCAAGATAAAAAACCTGCTGTGGAGGTGGTTGAAATCTCAACGCGGAGAGTCCCATGCCGAGAGTTCTCCGGCCGCATCAGATGGTGGATTTGATTTCCAGCCGAGGTGGATCAACACCCGTATATCTGCTTTCTCTCTACGGATCTCCAGAATGGTATCCACCAATCGCATCATAGACAGAAGAATCAGCAACTATCGATGGTTGTCCAATGCGCTGGCCGACATACCAAACTGCCGTCGTCTCCATCCTGAATTGCCTGAAGGGGTCGTGCCCTATATATTTCCAATCATCATCGACCAGGTTGATCCTGCTTTCATCAACTTGCGAAGAATGGGCGTTCCCCTTCTGAGGTGGGAGTTTCTGGATGAAGAGGTGGATAGTAATACCTGTAAAAACAGTCACTATTACAGTCGTCACCTGGTACAGATACCCTGCCATCAGGAGCTTCATCAAGCGGAACTCGAATGGATGGTGGATAATATCCGGCATGAGTTGTCACGCCATAATCAGACGGGTTAATGGGTACGAAAATCCTGTCTGCCAACTTTGAACAACAAGGAACAGCTTCATGACATGGCAACTCTATCCTGCCGGTGATTTCGGCAGATACCGTGAACAGTGGGATGAACTCAATGGTCAGGGTCCGAAAAGCCCTGTACTCGACTCCGCATTCATAGCTTATTCCCTGGAAGAATTGGGCAGCGGAAAAGAGATCCTGGCAATTCACCAGGAATCCGACACCATCAACGCCATGACTGTGGTCTATAAATCAAAATTTGGTGTATGGGACACGTTCCAACCCTCTCAGGCTCCCCTCGGGGCATGGATTAACAATTCTGGGAACGAGTTACAGGATCTCATGAAGACCTTGTCAACTGAACTTCCGGGAATCGTACTGAAACTTGGTCTCACCCAGCAAGACCCATCTATCTATCCACGCCCGGCAGATCAGGGTTGTATCTCCACCATGGACTATATAGAAACCGCAACGGTCGATACCTCTGGCAGTTTTGACGACTACTGGTCCTCCAGAGGGAAAAACCTCCGCCACAACCTGAAACGCCAGAGAAATCGCCTGCAAAAAGAAGGGATTGAAACACACCTCAACATCATTCGGGACCGTGATCATGTCAGGGATGCCATTGAGGCCTACGGTAAGCTGGAATCTGCGGGCTGGAAGGGAGAAGAAGGCACGGCGATTGAGATCAACAACTCACAAGGCAAATTCTATGTTGCCCTGATGGAAGATTTCTGCAACAGAAAACTGGGGTCCATTTACCAATACTTCTACAATAATGAACTGGTTGCGAGTGATCTTTGTATCGAGCAGGCAGGTGTCTTCGTCATACTCAAAACCACCTACGACGAGAGCATATCGACCAGTTCACCGGCATTCCTGATGCGGCAGGATACTTTTCAGCAGGTATTCAATAATAAACAGATCAGGTCGATTGAGTTCTATGGAAAAATGATGGACTGGCATACCAAGTGGAGTCATGACTCCCGTATGCTCTACCATGTGAACTGCAAGAAGTTTTAGCCTTCCATCTCTTCTAGAAATTCGAGAGAAGCGCTGCTACGGTATGACAGAGTTAACGAGACTCATGCGCCGTTACCCTAGGGAAGGATATATGCTGAGTAGTATCTCATCGACTATCAAGTGGAAGGCATTTTCCATGCTGAATAGATTGGCAGATGTCAGAAGTCAAACATCTGCAGAGCCCGGCATATACCCCCCAACCAATTACTCTGATAGCGCTGGCGACCTGATCTGGGTTTTCTGCTCCACTATTGGTGAATTAAACGCCTGTCTGCCGTTTATTAAATCACTCGAACTACGTGGGCAGCTTGTTCTGATAACAGACCGCCACTGCTACCGCGAGAGCTATCAAAAGCACTTCGGTAATGCCTATGTCGTAGAACTGACAGGGCGCACGACGGATGGCTCTTACCTGACAGCACAGTTACCACCTTCCCTATTCTTTGTCTGTGAAATACCGGCAATGCCATGTGATGCTCCCTGCCGGCTCTCGTATGGGTTGCTCCACCAGGCAAAGTCCGTCGGAGCCCGCGTTCATCTGGTAAACGCCTGGCTGTACGATTATGCTCCAGCCTGTAGAATGGATAGTCTCGAGGTCCGTCTGTTCCGCAAGGAGTACCTCGACTCATTCGATTCCATCGGGGTCCAGAACGAAAATATCAGATCCAGGCTCATCCAGGCTGGTGCAAGAGAAGAGCGCATCTCCATTACCGGGAACATGAAGTTCGATTCACTGTGGGATGAGAATATCAGGATAACTGACGAGACGAGCAGACCGATCCTCTCCTATCTGGAGAACAGCAATTCACCCATTGTAGTTGCGGGATGTCTGGCAGATATTGATGAATGCTATATTCTAATTGATGCCATCCGTGCGATCAGGATATCCCATCCGGATATCCGGTTTATCATTGCTCCCAGGCACCCGGAAAACCAGTGTTTCATGCAGTCACTCACAGAGAAGCTGGAACAGTCAGGACTGGTTTATAAGATGAAGTCAAAGCTGAGCACGGCTGATCTGGCCGGAAACGACCTTCTCCTGCTGGATACTTTTGGAGAACTGAAAAGTTTCTACTCTATCGCCACCATCTGTTATGTAGGTTGCAATCACAATGTTCTGGAGCCACTTGCATTTGGAAAACCTACCATTGTCTCCGGGGAGTGGAACCCACTCTATCCGAGTTACCCTGTGTATCAGCTAACCCGGGACAAAAAACTTATCATGCACGTTGACAAATCCGAAGGGATAAGTCGCAAAATTATTGAATACGCCACCAAGAATGCTTCAGAAGAAGGGCGTTCCAAACAGATTTTCGCACAACTCAAATCACTTTCCGGGGCAGTTGAGAGGACACTGAAAACCACTCAACTAGCCAGTTACCAGTAAACAACCAACCCGTACCGAATATCTCCCCTAAAGAATAATAAATATGAATAAAAAAGTGCTCCTGATCGCCTACCATTTCCCACCTGTAGCAGTAAGCAGTGGTGTGCACCGCATAGTTTCCCTGGCCAATGCCATGAAGCAACATAACTGGGATGTAGCCATCCTGAGTGCCAGTGAATGGACCTATGAAAGAACGGACAGCGGAACACTGAAAGATATTGATCCCGAAATACGGGTTATCCGTGCCCTGGCTTTCGATACAGCCAAACAACTCTCCATAAAGGGCAAGTATCTTCAATGGATGGCGCTCCCAGATAATCTGCAGTCATGGATCATCTTTGCGGTAATCCGTGGCTTGGCCCATATTGTTAGAAATCGACCGAACCTGATAATCTCCACCTACCCCATCGCCTCTGCGCACCTGATCGCCATCATTCTCAACCGTCTGACCGGCATCCCCTGGATTGCGGATTTCAGGGATCCTATGGCGCAACCCGGCTATCCCAGTGATCCAACCAAGTGGAAAGTATTCAACTGGATTGAGAAGACGGCAGCACGTCGTGCCACACAGTTGGTATTTGCCACTCCGGGTGCACTTGATGAGTACAGGATGCGCTATCCCAAGGTGGAGAGTGGGAAATGGCTACTGGTCACCAATGGCTATAATGAAAAGCAGTATGCCGGCCTGGTTCCAAGGCCGACCAAGGACGGGAAAATCAGGATGGTCCATTCCGGGCTTGTCTATATTCATGAACGAAACCCCAGACAACTCTTTGAGGCCATCAGCAAGCTCAAAACCGACTCCCGTATCTCGGAAGATAGTTTCGAACTTACGCTACGGGCCAGTGGACATGAAGACACCTATTCATCCTGGCTGAGAGAGTTGGGAATAGACGATATCGTCAAGTTAAAGCCCTCTATTCCATATCAGGAGGCATTGCAGGAGATGCTTGATGTGGATGGATTGCTTCTATTGCAGGGCAAAGGATGTAACCAGCAGATACCAGCCAAGGCCTATGAGTATCTCAGGGCGCAGAAACCGGTGTTAGCCTTGACTGATGAGACGGGTGATACGGCCAGGTTGTTGGTGAAAAATAATGTAGCCCATATTGCACCGCTCGATAATGTGGAGCATATATGCAAAACCATAATGCAATTTATTGATGATACAAGAAAACAATCGATTACTAGTTCTAACTCCCCTGACATCACGCGTTATTCCAGAGAAAATATTTCGATAACTTGGGTTACTAACATGGATAAATTAGTACGCAACATTTAGAGTCGCCAATAGGGAATCAGTAAAATCCTTGCCATTAGGCGACGAATAACGGGATCCAGGATATGCGCGAAAAATCGAAGCATACAAATAAGAGTAGCCATGCGGTATAAGATTGTAAGTGCCAGCTGGTGTCATCGAAAAAATATAGGTATCCGGTATTGGCAGGTGAAGTGAGCCATGGCTGCCGGGAGTTACTTCGAGAAATAGCGCGGAGTAAAGAGATGATGATCTTAGCCAGATTGATCAATCGAGATCACGTGCATCTAGTAATAGTGATACCGCAACAGATGTCGGTATCAAAAGCGGTCTAGTTTCTGATGGCAAAGAGTTCGTATAAGCTGCTGTCCGAATATAGTCACTTTAGTAAATGATATTGGGGTCAGCACCTATGGTGCGAATGTGATTAACGAAGTATAAAAGGAATATATCAAGATCCAAGCACCGCTAGATCCGAACGACGATTTTCATGTCGTGTGGCGACATCCATCAGTCGAATGTTCGATCAATTCGCTTTTTAACTGTAACTAGACGTGACCAGCTTTAGCCAGTGGTGTATTCAATTGGTCCTGAATTGGGACAACAGTGAATTTTCATCACGACCAAAAACCTAACTTATTGGGACGTACCATGAATAAAGTAGAGACCAACAGCGACAAGTGGCTAGCGGACAATAATTCGTTAAGAATGGATGCCAATTGTGATTTGTTTCCCGAGGATAGAAGAAAATTTCACCTTCGTCGTTATCAATTCGCTATGGATTATTGTCATGGTAAACGAGTGCTTGATGGAGCTTGCGGTACGGGCTACGGTTCGGCATTAATTGCTGGAGTTGCACGAGAGGTTGTAGGAATTGATATTTCTAGTGATGCAATCCAATACGCAACGGAGAAATATGCAAGTATGAATACAAGGTTTAAAAAGTCATGTGTCGAGTATACAGACTTTGAAGCGAAAACGTTTGATGTAGTGATTTCATTTGAAACAGTTGAGCATACTCTTTGTCCAAAATCTCATATGCGGGAAATAGTTCGATTACTTGATGCTGAAAATGGATTGGCAATCCTATCTGTTCCCAACAGTTGGGGACTGACAGATCACCACTTTTTTGACTTTGACTTTGATTTATTTCGGTCAGTACTTAAACCGCATTTTGAACAAATAGACTTTTTTTATCAACTGGCTGGGGTGGAAATGGATAGTGATAATTATGGAATAGGACCCGTAGAAAGCGCATTGCCAAGTAGTGCTCAGTGTATCTTGGCTGTTTGTGCAAAACCCAGGCAGGATAGCTTGCAAAGCGATCCATTATCTGGAGTTTTTGACGAAATCTATTCGAACGCATTTACCCGGCATAACGAGTACAGAACACTCGCTTATAAAGTCAACACGAATTTCTTCAAGCGTTGTCAATATAAAATAATGAGCGAATGGAACAAACTGAAATCATTAAGTTTCTTTAAATTTAGCTAGCGATGGCCTTTCTGTAGAGATAGAACTCATTCTAGGACCTGTTAACACTAAATGAGGTAAAATACGCCGATGAAAATCACATCGATGCATTTCAAAATCATTGGTAATTTTCTTCCTATTTAGTGGGAAGGGATAGGCGATGTCTACTCCAATATTGAGATTTAAAGAAAACATCTCTTAGGATTCATGGAAAAGGCGAATACCGATGTCTCGGAGTATTTTATTCGTAGTCTCACAATATCCTCATAGTTCGATCATCCTCAACCATACCCGACTCAACCTTAACTCCTTAAATTACTGTGTTAATAGAATTGATATTTTTCAGTTATATCAAGCACATATATGATAGAATCACCCTCGCGAAGTAAATCTAACAAATACTCTTTATTCATAAATATCAATGATATCCATAAGAAAATCGCTATTCTGGTCACTAGGTGAAAAAAACCTTGGTCAGATTATCAGGTTAATCAGTTCCATGATCCTGGCTCGACTCCTGACCCCGAGGGAGATCGGCATATTCTCCCTCTGCGCCGCACTTCTCGCGGTAGCCAGTATTTTTCGGGATTTCGGTGTCAGCGAATATATTATCCAGGAGAAAAACCTGACCCGGGAGAAGCTGAGTGGCGCGTATGCCCTGACTACACTGACCGCCTGGCTAATGGCGGCAGGCCTGTTTTTCTCTCGGGACCTGTTTGCCAACTTCTACAACGAACCCGCACTGATCGATGTCCTGAATATCCTCTGTATCAACTTTGTCATTTTGCCCCTGGCCTCACCGGGTTTTGCGTTACTCAACCGCGAAATGCAATTTCGCAATATTTTTGTGGTTCAGTTCAGCAGCACCATTGTCCACGCCTTGACTGCGGTCACCCTGGCGTTCATGGGGTTTAGCTATATGAGCCTGGCCTGGGCCTCCCTGACAGGCATCGCCTTTCAGACGCTATTGATCATGATCTACCGACCACGGGACTCCCTGATCTTCCCGAACCCCCTACAGATACCCCATGTCTGGCGGTTCGGGGTTATGTTCAGTTCTTCGCGTGCGATTGACACACTGAATACAAATGTCCACGAGTTTGTCATTGGCAGGCAGTTTGGTATGGAGGCCCTGGGTATCTTCAGCCGGGCGCTGGGGCTGATCAACCTGTTCTGGAACAATGTGACAGCCGCCGTAACAAGGGTCGCCTCACCCGCTTTTGCCTCTACTTACCGAAATTCGGAAGAGCAACTGATTATCCTCTATCGAAAGGCTGTGGCGGTTTTTACCGTAATTGCCTGGCCGTTTTTCAGCTTTGTTGCCCTGGAGTCGGAGCGTATTATCTATCTGCTATTCGGCGACCAGTGGTTAGCCGCAGCCCCCCTGGCATCCATTCTGGCAATATCTGCGCTCATCTCAGCGGTGTTTTCCCTGGCGCCAAATGCGCTTATTGCCATGGGGCATGTCAAAAGACGGCTCCAGATAAGTCTCTTGATTGCACCTGTCCATATCATCGGCATTGGTATCGCTTCGCTTTTTGATACATGGACAGTTGCGGCAGTCTGGATTATCAGCTGGAGTGTGGCACTGATGCTCTACAACTATCATCTCTCCGCAACTCTTCGGTTCACCTACATCGACCTGATAAAAAGCACCCTGGGGAGTTTCAAGGTAACCCTGATTACAATCTCCACGCTAATTCTTGCGACACAACTTCTGGAGATGGCGGCACTTCACGATCTTCTGATTCTGCCGCTTCAAGCATGCACGGTTGCATTGGCCTGGTTTTTATCCGTCAGGCTGTTGAAACACCCGGTACAGGAGGAGATCATGAACGTATATATCCAATTCAGAAGCGCAAAAGGACAGGCCTGATGAGAAGTCCCGATCAATCTGCTGCCTGAATTGACGCGGCATTATAACAATACGGGGTTTTGCGGTATGAAAATGGCTAAAAGGATGAATCATCTTTCTCAACCACTGCGTACGGGCTTGGTGCTTTTTATCTTTCTAGGTATATTGCCGATGAATCTGAATGCGCAGTACGCACCCTGGATCGGCGATACACTGACCGGTGCCCCATGTGAAGGAAAGGGGCAGTCCTATGGACCTTTTGATTACACGAATCCAAGGCACAGGGGAGAACATCTCCAACTGGTCGAAGGTGCGCATTTCATGCCAAGGGTTCGCTCCCTTACAGAAGATAGGTTAGATTCCGCGGTAATTAACGACATAGACTACACTTTACGCGCTTTCCCCAATCATCATGATGCGCTTTACGCGGTGACCCGTTATTGGTTTCTCCCTGACTCGTTTAAACGAGTACGCAATAGAATGGTGAGTACGCCACCTGAATGCTATTTTCAGCGCGCCATCTATTTTAAGCCGGATGATGGGACAGTCCGGATGCTCTATGGGCTCTACCTGCACAAATTGAACAAGTACAATGAGGCGCTGGAGCAGTACGATTTGGCTGAAGAACTTGCGCCTGATTCCGCACAACTTCTATACAATATTGGATTGCTCCATTTCGAAATGAAACAGTACGAGAAGTCGCTGGAATATGCCAGGAAGGCTTATGCCTTGGAATATCCTCTGCCGGGACTAAGGAATAAACTGAAAAAGAAGGGATACTGGAAGTGATTAAAAAGGTTCAAGGAACGGGTACGCTACGCGCACCTGTACTGGCCGGCATTTATTCGCCAAGCGGCAGCAGAGAGATAGAGAATGCACTTGAATCCTTCAGCAAAGGACTCAACAGTTCCCTGGATCTGCTGACCTTGAATACAGGCGATTGCGCTGCTCTCTCAAGCGACAGTCTATCGACCTTACCCGGTGGCGGTATAATTGCTCTGACCGGCCACCCACGCTGGAAGTCAGCGGAGCTTCAGGCTATCTCTTCCAGGGAGAGTCATGCCGGTGCCCTTTCGCATGCCTATCTGGAACACGGAATGGCCTGCCTGGATTATCTCGAAGGTCCGTTCTCAGTCCTGATCATGGACAAGCGCAGTAGCCGAATCACCGCGGTAACCGACAGGCTTGGCCTTCATCCCATCTATTATGCTCAAGTTGGGGACGGTATTGTATTTGGCTCCTCTGCCAGCGGTGTTCTTGGCCATCATGAGATAGAAAAAGAACTTCGTGAAGACGGCATCTATGATTACGTCTATTTCCACATGGTGCCCAGTCCGGTTTCCATCTACCGGAATATAAAAAAAATACCTGCCGGTCATTTTGTACAGTTATCCAATGGCGCTCTAAACGAGACAAACTACTGGCTGCCCCGCTTCTCGGAACAGACCGGTGCGGACATCGCTTCCCTGTCAGTCCGGCTCAAAAACCTGCTGAAATCTTCGGTAGATAATGCGACGGATAATTTTGCCACCACAGGATCATTCCTGAGTGGTGGCCTGGACAGCTCAACGGTCACCGGTTTCCTGTCCGAACTACACTCGGATGCAAAAGCGTTTTCTATCGGTTTCTCCGCCGAGGGCTACGATGAAATGGCCTTCGCAAGAATCACCGCCAGGCATTTTGGTGTTGATCTGAATGAGTATTATGTGACACCCGATGACGTGGTTCAGGCTCTTCCTGTGATTGCCACAAGTTATGACGAACCATTCGGGAACTCTTCTGCTCTACCTGCCTATTTCTGCGCCAAACTTGCCCGGGAGAACGGTATCAGCCGGCTACTGGCGGGAGATGGGGGAGATGAGCTGTTTGCCGGCAACGAGCGCTATGCCAAACAAGGCGTCTTTGAGGCATACCAAAAGGTTCCATTATTCTTGCGCAAGGATTTGCTTCAGCCGATTGTGGAGAACTTTCCTGGCAACTTTGGGGTTCTAAACAAGGCCAGAAGTTATATCAGCCAGGCAAACACACCACTCCCCGATCGACTGCAGACTTACAACTTTCTGCACCAGCATAGTCCTGCTGAGATATTCTCTGCCGATTTTCTTTCGGCGGTGGATGTCAATGCTCCGCTCCAGCTACAGCGGGAGACTTATGGCCGTCCCGCTGATGCATCTACCCTGAACCGGATGCTCTATTTTGACTGGCAGTATACGCTTGCAGACAATGACATAAGAAAAGTCAGTCACATGTGCGCCGTTGCCGGGGTGGAGGTAACGTACCCAATGCTGGATGAAAGTCTGTTACGGTTTTCACTTGAAATCCCCAGCAACCTCAAGCTAAAGGGTGGCAACCTTCGCCACTTCTACAAGGCAGCCCTGACCAACTGGTTGCCACAGGAGACCATCGACAAGAAGAAACAGGGCTTTGGATTGCCTTTCGGTGTCTGGATGCAGACCCACAAGCCACTCCAGGAACTGGCGTACGAAAGTTTGCTGGAATTAAAAAAGACGCGTTACTTCAACAACGGGTTCCTTGATCACGCTATCGAACTGCACCGCAAGGGACATGCCGCCTATTATGGTGAACTGATCTGGATACTGATGGTTCTGCAACTCTGGATGGCAAAACACGCCAACTAGTATCTTGTCCTGCCTTCTACGGCGCCTGTCTCACCTCTTTTGATAATAGTTTCTGATCAGCCTGAGCATGAATTTTGCCGGGGAGTCATCCCATGGTGTAAAACGGTGTAGCTGGTAGCGGTCAGAAGATGGAGTCGAAACGCCCCACTGGGTCGACACGGCCGCCGTGAATCCCTGCTGTCGAACCATGTCACAATGTTTTGGCAGATAGTCCTGGCCCGGCTTCCCGTTGGGATATGCGAACACCTTTACCCGACTGCCCGTAATCTCTTCGAGTCTCGCCCTGCCCTCGGCTATCTCGCGCTTTGCCTGCTCATCCGGGATGGAGGACAGAATGGGATGGGTGACCGTATGACCACCGATTTCCATACCGTTTTTGTGAAGTTCTGCCACCTGATCACTACGCATCATAAGATGTGCAGTGCCACCCAGCCCCGGAACCATTGAAGCAATCCAGTCAACCAGGTATTGCCGCTTCTCCTGTGGAAGATGTTTGATTTTACTGATTATTGCCGAGTAAGCGTTATGCCGGTCGTCCCAGTTCTCCAGGCTATAGCTGCCGAGATCTTTTTCAGACAAGTCAAGAGTACTTGAAGGGAAGCTTCTTACTGATTCAATGACAGTATCATTCCACATACGACCACCATCTAGGTATCCCGTTGCTATAAAGAAGGTCGCTTTCAGGGAGTACTTATTGAGTATTGGCAGAGCTATCTCTGCATTATCCGCATACCCGTCATCAAAAGTAATCGTGAGAGACCGTTCGGGGAGTTGTCCCTTCATTAAAAGTTCAGCCGCCTCCCCCACAGTCAGAACATTAAAATTATTTGCAATCAGCTTCATTTGCCAGGTAAACCCATCCGCATCGATCTCGCCCGGGTTAATGGGGTCGACCACTGGATGAACCCGGTGATAATTAAGAATTGAGAGTCTGGCACTCTCTCTCGATGATGTTACCAGTTGCAAAAAAGGCCAATGTCTTGTCGCTGTGAATCCCACCATCCGGCCTACCTGGTTTCTGAAGATGTGGCGAGTGCTGAATGGGGTGTATTGGAAGATGATTGGCGATAACTGTGTTGCTGTCTCAGCGTCTCAAGTTGTTCCTCGGTTATCTTTTTTACAATAAGGATGATGGCAAATAGATGCCAAGGAAAATCGAAGTAGGCCAGGCTCAAGAATGCTCCTCCGGCACAGTAAGCAACCATGCTTATCTGGAAATAGTAGGCAAAGTCATAAGCCCACTTAAGCTCCTCTATCCCTTTGGCATTCTTTCGCACCCATACACCTGTTCTCCAGGCCAGTAACAGAATCATGAGAAACAGTAGCAGACCAATCCAGCCATGGTCACCCAGCACACCGAAATAGATGCTGTGCGCTGCATGCACATCAGTCGGGTTTGGTGCGTAGATCCTAAATGTGGCTGTCGACCAGGAGTTGAATCCACCGCCGGTTAATCGGTCATTCGCCACGTTGACGCTATAGGTCCAGGCATTGATTCTGCCCATTGCCGAAGCATCCTGTTCGTACTCCTGTATGGTACTGATCCGTTCATGCCATTGACTCGGCAGGAAACTGAGGACCAGGAAGCCACCAATAAAGAGCAGAGTAAGGATAATCACCTTGTTCTTTGTTTTTAGCAGCAGGTAGAGCGACATGACCCCAATGGTCAAAAAGGCACCCCTTGAATAGGAGGCAAAAACTGAAAGCCCACAAAGCAGCATTACCAGTATCAGTCCGCGCTGCGCCCAGATATGGGTTACTTGAGTCTTGAGATAATAGATCAGCGGCAACAGCATCAACAGGGCGACAGCGAGTTCATTATTGTCCTCGATGAATGAACCGGGCGGCCCCCATACCCTGAACGCGCCAGCCGTAAGTATGGTGAACAAGCCGCCTTTGATACCGAAAAACCCGATGGAACCTACAATCACCCACAATAAGGCGATCACCTGCTCCTTCTTATGGATCAGCATCAGGGTAAAAAATATAATCAGCTGAATCTTCACAACCTTGATCAGCTGGACGAGTGCAGATTCCGGCTGTAGTGCAAAGAGTGTCGTGAAACCCATCCACAATATGAACAGAATCCAGAAAATGGTAAGCCCGGTGATGGGTAGTGATTTCTTCTCCTTGCTCAACAAGGTGGCAATCAGCAGTACCACCGCAACGACCTGTGCAAAAGGAAAGCTGTAGGCGAATCCCCAGGTAAAACGATGGGGATTCATGTAGCTGAGCCACGACCAGACCAGCACCCCAACGTAGGCATTCCTCAGAATGAACGGCAGCGAGCCAAATACGATCAATGTGAGAATGATATCGCGCATGGTTGGTTTATTACTCTTCCTCAGCCGTTCGATATTTGGCCATATTGCTCTTCACGTACCGGTACTTCCCGGACTTTTCGGCTGGTATCGTATCCACTCTTACGAGATCGACAGTCACATCCTGGCCCAATCTACTTCTGAAGCCGTCAACCACCTGTCGTGACAGGTTGTCGTCAAATGCATCAGATGTCACCAATTTGACGACTATTCTTTCCCTGCTCTCCTGCACAATCTGGAACTGCAGTACTGATGGGATATCCCGCAGGATATAGATCAGGGCCAGTCCATGCATCACGGTGCCATCCATCGCCACGATGAAGTCCGTGGTCCGCCCATGGATCTCTTTAAGTATTGGCAGCCCCCTGCCACAGGGACAGCGCTCTTCACCCAGAACCGCAACATCCCCAGTCCGGTAGCGGATAAAGGGAAACTCGCCGGTTGCCAGGTGAGTAACAACCACTTCACCCGCTTCACCGGCGGGGAGCACGTTTCCATCGCTATCTATAATCTCCACGATGATATCTTCTGCCGTGATATGCATGCTCCCTTCAGGACATTGATGGGCGATAAACCCGGCATCCCTCCCCCCATAGCCGTTGGCTGTCGGGCAACCAAAGATCGACTCAATATCCCTCTTCTGTTCATCATAGAGCCGCTCGGATGTCACAAAGGCGACCTTGATACCCAGCCTATCCATCCCAACCCCTTGTTTTCTTGCATGCCTGGCAATCAAGGAAAGCGATGAGGGATATCCGAACAGCATCTTCGGTTTGACCTGACGGATTTTCTCAACAAATCTATCGAGATTGTCGTCTGACATTTCAAAGGCCGGAATCAATTCTGTACGGAGCAGCCTGTCACGTATTTCCCGCACCCGGTCCTGGGCACCCAGCTCCACCGGTGATCCCCAAACCACGATTTCCGGATCACCGATATCCACCCCCCACCATCGGGTCGCCCGCCACTTGGCCGCTACATCATGACTGACGCGCTCTTTGCCGATATAAAACACCAGTGGTTCACCGGTTGATCCCCCGGTATTGAAGCGCTGCAGTGTCTGACAGTTGTCCGCTTTCAGTGCGTCGGTGTTTTCCTTGATCAGTTGCTTGGTAAGCAAGGGAATACGCTGTAGCGACTCCAGTGACTGAAAGCTATCGGCGGTAAGATCCAGTTTTTTAAACAGCTCGCGGTAATAAGGCACATGCCGCTCAACATGCGACAGCAGGTTTTTCAGCCGCTGTAGTTGGTACGCCCGCAACTGCTCCGGCGACCACCACTGACTCTGCTCCATCTCCTTGCGAATAAATACGCTGTTGTGTCCCTTGAGCTTTTCATGCAGCGGGAAAAGAAACTGGCTGGCAAATCGAGTATAGAGTGACATGGTCTTTTATTCCGCCTGTTTGCGGCTTTCTGTTGCCAGCCGGCCGTCAATGGTCCGGGTGTAGAGTGCCAGCCACTGGGGCTTAACCGACTCCCAGCGATAGCGCGACACCTCTTCCCTGGCGTTGTGGACGAGTTGCCGGTAACGATCATGGTCCGACAATAGCTCGATTGCCGCCTGCGCCATTCCTTCGTAATCTCCGACCGGGCGAACCAGCGCACTTATGCCATCCCTGACCATATGGGGTATGCCGCCGGCATCCGTGGTCACCACCGGCACCCCGGCCGACATCGACTCCAGCAACGCGTTGGGCATGTTGTCCACTTGGCTGCTGTTGAGCATGAGGTCGGCCGAACGGTAGAGTGTCACCATCTCGTCCCGGTCCAGACGTCCACTGAACGTGACGCTTGATTTGATTTGCAGGCTGTCCGCCAGTTGCTCGAGTGCTGCTCTTTCCGGACCCTCGCCGGCGATAGTCAACTTCGCGGCAGGATAGTGTCTATGGACAAGAGAGAAGGCACGAATTGCGGTCTCGACGTCGTAGATCAGTTCCAGGTTCCGGCAGACCACCAGGTGTGGAGCATCACTGACCGGACGCTCTTTTTTGCCGCCCGAAAAATGATCGAGATCGATTATATTCGGCACCACCTCGGCATCAATTCCGAACCGGGCAAACACCTCCTTGAGAAAGCCCGAGGGTACGACCAACTGGTCCACCCTGCGCAGGGTGGGTCGAAGCCAGTGAATCTGCTTCTTGAGAAACGCTTCAGCCTCCCCTCCCCGGTAGTTTACAATCACCGGCACGTTGCGGATTTGTGCCAGCCAGATAATCGGTGCGGCAAACAAGTGCCAGGACCAGCCGGAATTCGCCATCAGGTGGACCAGTTGAACTTTCCCCAGCCCCCTCCAGGCCGCGGTCAGGTAGGGGAACAGCCTGAACAGTGCGCGCAGCCCCCGAATGCGCCCGGCCCAGGCTGGCCGGTAGGGAGAATTGCTGCGAATGAGTTGCACGCCAATACCACTCGCTCGCAGCAATTCGGCCAGTTGCCTTGTCTGGTTGGCCATACCGCCAAATGGCGGCGGCAACGGCCCTGCGAGTGCAATCTGTTCGATCCGCCCCGACATCAGGAGGATCTGTCCTGTAGCTGCTGTGCACCCCATGCTCCGGTACTACGGCCAGCCAGAAGTTGTTCATAGACTGCCTGGTAGTTGGCCACACTGACAACCCAGTTACGCTCCTTCTTGACGTACTCCAGCCCCATTTTCCGAATCTGTTCCGAGTCCTGCGGATTGGCCAGCATCTCAATTGCGGCTGTCGCCAGGGAAGCTTCGTCACCGGCCCGAAAGAGCCGGCCATTTTCACCATCCCGGATCAATTCACGATGCCCTCCGACATCCGATGCCAGTACCAGCTTTCCCTGGGCCATCGCCTCCAGTGGCTTGAGCGGCGTCACCAGGTCGGTCAGCCGCATATGCAGTCTCGGGTAAACGAGAATATCAACCAGGCTGTAATAGCGGGGTACCTCGTCGTGGGGAACCCTTCCGGTGAAGATCACCTTGCCTTCCAGCCCGAGATCATCCACCAGTCGCCGCATCTGGTCATTGTCGGGACCGCCACCGACCAGCAACAACCGGGTATCCGGAGCCTGCTGCAGTATCCGATGAAATGCCTTCACCAGGAGCAGCAGGCCCTCGTATGCATAGAAAGAGCCGATGAAACCGATGACCTTCATACCTTGAAGCTTGAGCGACTCTATCAGTGTTCGATCCGCCTCCGGTCTTTGGGTAAAGTGTTCAAGATCGACCGCGTTGGGGATCACGGTAATCTTTTCCGGGGCAACACCCCGCTCCTCGATATCCCTTTTCAGACCGTGACAGATGGTGGTCACCGCATCCGCGTGCTTAAAGACCCAGGTTTCCAGTGCCCGGGTGACCCGGTAACGCAAACCGTTCTCCCGACTGGTACCGTGATCGACTGCCGCATCCTCCCAGAAGGCACGACACTCGTAGACTACCGGTAGACGATGCGACCGGGCGGAACGGATGGCCGCTATACCATTCAGGCTGGGAGAGTGGGCGTGAAGAATATCCGGCTTTTCGATTTCGATCACTTCATCCAGCCGTTTCTGCAGCGAGGTGATCACATCGACCTGGTTAAACAGAGGCAACCGTGAGAAGCGGGTGCCGGATGGCCGGGTCCGATAGAAGGTCAGGCCGTCCACCTCCTCCTTCTCTTGAGACTCGGCGATATGCTTGCTGCTGGTGACATGGGCCGTCTCCCACCCCAACTTTCGTTGCTGTTCCAGAATGGCGCGGGTCCGGAAAGTATAACCACTGTGCAGCGGTATGGAATGGTCAAGTATGTGCAGAATTTTCATCAGGCCGCCACCTGCTGTGCCATCTCTTTCTTCAGGAACGAGTGAAACATCAACAGCGTCCATATACTGGCACTGTAGTCCCTGATTCCAGACTGGTGGTGATCCACCAAAGTATGCAGGTAGCGCTCATTGAACAGTCCGGACCCCAGCATCTCGTCGCTGAGCAGGCTATTTCGGACCTTGTCACGCAGCGGCCCTCTGAACCAGCTTGCCAGGGGGACAGCAAAGCCCATCTTCTTGCGATAGAGAATATCGTGCGGAAGCATCGGCTCCAGGGCCTTTTTGAACAGGTATTTCCCCTCGCTTCCACGCAGCTTCATCTCCGGAGGCAAGCCGGAGATCCAGTCCACCAGGTGATGATCCAGTAACGGTACCCGAACCTCCAGCGAATGGGCCATGCTGGCCCGGTCAACCTTGGTCAGGATGTCCCCCACCAAATAGGTTTTCAGGTCCAGATACTGGACCAGGGAGAGGGGGTGATCGGTCGGTGCCTGACCGGCATGTCGCCGGAATACCTCGATCGCCTGGTAACCTTGCAGCTCCCGTTTCAGTTTGTCACTGAAAAGTTGATCGCGCATCTGGTTGGAGAGTATGGAGACACTGTGCATGTAGCCCTGCAGGGTATCCCGGGCCATCGACTCGAAGGTAGACTTGGCTCTGAATACCCGTGGCGCCCAGTCAGCCTTCGGGTAGAGGCGGCCCAGGGTACCGAACAGCGGCTGCCGAATGGCGGGCGGCAGCATAGCGCGCATCCGTTCTTCATAGGTATGCCAGCGATAGCGCCGGTATCCGGCAAGGTTCTCATCACCTCCATCACCTGACAACACCACGGTGACCTGTTGCTTGGCCAGTTGGCAAACCCGGTAGGTCGGTAGCGCCGAGCTATCGGCATAGGGTTCATCGTAAAGATCGGCCAGGTGGTCGATCAGGTCGAAGTCATCCGGGTCAACCTGCTCCACCCGGTGATCGGTACTAAACCGCCGGGCCACTTTCTCGGCGTAAGCCGACTCGTTAAACTTCGGATCACCAAACGAGATTGAACAGGTATTGACCGGCTTTTGTGAGAGCCCAGCCATCAGGCCTACCACCGCGCTCGAATCGACCCCCCCGGACAGGAATGCGCCCAACGGCACCTCGGCAATCATGCGGATATCGACCGCTTCGCGCAAACGTTCGATCAGTTCATTGCCGGCATCCTGTTCCGTCATTGCCGCGTGCGGTTTGAACGAAACATCCCAGTACTGTTTTGGAGCTGCTGTTATCTGTCCCTTGCGCAGGGTCAGGCTGTGACCCGGTGATAGCTTGTGTACCTTCCGGTAGATGGTCCTCGGTTCCGGTATGTAACCGAAGGTAAAGTACTCCTCGACAGCGGCCGGATCGATCTCACGACCCAGGCGCGGGTCCACCTTGAGTGACTTGAGCTCGGAGCCGAAGATAAAGAAACCATCATCAAGCTGGGCATAGAAGAGTGGTTTGATACCCAGCCGGTCGCGTGCCAGGAACAGTGTCTCCTGGTTGCGGTCCCACACCGCGAACGCAAACATTCCCCGGAAGTGTTCAACACAGGACTCGCCCCACTCTTCCCAGGCGTGCACGATCACCTCGGTATCCGAGTGGGTGCGGAACAGGTGGCCTTTCGACTTCAGTTCACTGGAAAGTTCCGGAAAGTTGTAGATCTCCCCATTGTAGGTGACCACCACCGAGTGATCCTCGTTGAACAGGGGTTGCTGCCCGCTGGCCAGGTCGATGATGGAGAGACGACGATGGCCCAGGCCTACGCCTGGTTCGATATGAATGCCCTGCTCATCCGGCCCGCGGTGAACCTGGGTTTGATTCATCCGAGACAGCAGGCTATCAGATATCTCTCGTTGGCCCGTTGTATCAAATATCCCTACTATCCCACACATAAAATCGGCTACTTTCTTTGTTGTTGGCGAGGGTCTTTGGCGGCATCTTACGGAGACCGGTAGACCATGCCGTTAAGAGGCGCCTGGTCTCAGGCATCAGCCCTGAAAATGGCAAAACTTTTTTCTGAAATTAATTTCACTGGTTATTCACCAGACGATCCAGTGTCGTTTCCAGCGCCGGCATCAACTGATCCAGGAACTCTTGCTCGGGATCTATAATGTCATTGCGCGCAATTTCGCGTGGAATGGAAATAACCACCCGGGCGCTATCTTGCCGACCAAATGTTAACCGATAAAACGCTTCAAGCAGTTTCGCCTTATAACGGCTTGACGTGTAGACATCCCCAATCCGATACCATGTCAGAACCTGGTAAATCTGATCAGCGCCCTTGATTGTAATCTGGTCTATTTCCAGGGGCCTACCGTTGATCTGTATAGTGACTTTATTGCTGTCGGTAATGCGCCACTTTCTTTCATCTTTTTCCAGTAACAGATTCTGGCTATTGATCAGCTCGGCGCCCTTGTTGCGATGGGCATAATGACCAATTGATACTCCGATCTGTTGTTGATCATTATGATACTGTCCGTGAACAATCTGACTGGCACCATTGAATTGTGGCAGCCATGCATCACTGGAAGCGGACGCTGCTTCCCAGCCGGCAAGCCGCCCTGGTAAGACCAGTTGTTTATCGTCAATCAGGGTTGCCCGATTATCCATGGCGTAAGCCAATATCGGCCAGACCGAGGCACTTAGCAGGACGATGGAAAGGGCAGCGAAAAACCGATTATATTTAACATCACGCCGGGAATCGGCTTGATTAACATCTTCATTCGGTTTCTGATGCGGATCACGCCAGATTGCACCTATCGAAAAAAGGATAAGCATTACCAGACCAAAAAACAGCCAGCCGTAGACCAGATGATCAACCCCGGTCGCAATCTTCATGTCGCTGAGATGGCCGAGCATGACAATAATGTATGCGCGGAGACTATTAGCGATTATCGGCACGATGGCCGCTGCCAAAATGAACAGGGCCCGTTTGGATAAACGGTTATAGGTCATATAGGCGTAGAGTGCACCCAGTGTGACAGAGGCGATCAAGTATCGTACACCACTGCAGGCTTCCACTACCGACCAGTCACCCGAGGGAAGTGAGAAAAACAGCCCCTCCCGGTATACCGGAACCCCGGTCAACTTGATCAAATACACGGTCGCGGTCGCAGTGATCTCCATCAGCGGAGGCACAAGATCCTCACCCATGGGTACCGCAAAGAAGAGAAAGGCCAGAGGAAATGCCAGTGCCCAGGTAATCTGGTTACCCAGTAATGTCCATATTCCAAAAATAAGGATGGAAACCAGAGCCAGCTGTTGAATCACCAGGGCATCGGCGAGATAGCCGATCAGCCAGAGAAAACCGCCACCCACCAGTAACAGCAGTACCCGATATTCAGGTTGTGGGACAAATTGCCGCAAAGTCGAGCGTTTTTCCCAGATTAACCACAAGGTGATGGGGACAATAATGAAACCGTGCGCAAAGGTTTCCGACCGATACCATATGGATACCATTGACCAGGCCGTCTCATAAAACAGACCCAGAATGGCCGCGATCAGAATGATGGTCAGAACCAACACTGCAGGCCAAGAAGATGATTCTGAATACACTTCCCTTTGCGAGTTCATAGATTCAATCTGTGCTCCCTTTTTCCGCCTCCAGCCATTGACATACAATCGGCAGGTTTGCTTCCCAACTGAAATCGGTTTTTACACGGACACGCGCATCCTTTCCAAGGCTATCATACGCACCGGCAACAAGCCTGGGAATATAGGAGAGAATCTCTTTTGCGGTATTAGCCAGCAACAGCTCTTTTCCCGGTTCAGCATTGATTCCTTCAAAACCTGGATCACTCACAATAACCGGTTTCTCCATGGCCATGGCCTCAAGAACTTTGTTCTGAATCCCTCGTGCAATCCGCATGGGAGCCACCGCGGCTCTGGCGAATTGCAGGTAGGGTCGAATATCTTCCACCCTGCCGGTCACTTCAACCCTATCCAGCCTGGCCAGTTGTTTGACTGCCTCGGATGGATTACTGCCGACAATGTAAAAACGAGCCTGGGGGGCAAGTCGAGTTATTTCCGGAAAAACCTCTTTGGCGAACCAGATCACCGCATCGATATTGGGCCAATAGTCCATGGCGCCGGTAAATACCAGGACTTCATCTCCATCATGATAGGGATTTACGAAATCCTCGGAAGGGGAAAAATAGTCCGCATCGACACCATTATTATAATATGCGACCTTTTCATGATCGGTAGATATCAGGCTGCGAAACATTGCTGCCTCAGCGGAAGAGACAAACAGGCTGGCATCGAAAATGGAGGCCAGGGACTGTTCATAGTCCAGTAACTTGTTGGCTTCGCGACGGTAAACCCAGCTCATAGGCCACTGCTTTTTCAAGGCATACTGGCGCCATTTATCTGAATCAATGTCGACAAAGTCGATCACCCGCCGTTCCAGTCTGACGAGTTGTTGTGTGACATATTGCGCCATGGCTGATGAGTAGACGATGACACGAGCTATCTGCTGTTCCGCGACAATCGAGTCTACCCATTCACTCATCTGTCTATCGGCATAATAGGGGAGCGTCAGTGGCTGCCCTTTAAGCAAGCCGGCTATACTCTTGACCCGGGCTTTTCCTGGATTCAGTTCAATGAAACAACACGCCTCACACTCTGTTTCGAGCAGGGAGACATACTCCCAGTCCTGGACATCATCTATAAACGCGCCCAAGAACACCCGGTAGTGTTGACGAAGATAGCGCAGCAGATGATAAGAGCGAATCTTGTCCCCCTTGTTGGGGGGATAGGGTATCCGATGGACCAGATAGAGCAACGCAGGGTTCATGCAACGATCAGCCCAGTTTTCTGGCTAACATAGGGCCAATCGCATTGGCGATCGAAAGGGGAAGCTTCTGCCAGGCCTTGATGAACATCTGATACTTGGGATTGTTCGGATTGATTTCCGGAACAGTCGAAGATTTCACCAGGTAATATTCATAGTGCAGCGGTTCCGGGGTAAAACCCCAGTTCTTTTTGAAGCTGTAGGAACCCGCTCCTACTTTGCTACGACCATAATCAAAGACCCTGATGCCACGCTCGCCGCAACGACGCATCAGTTCCCAATACATAAAATCGTTGCCTTTCAGATTCCGTGCAAGGGGAATACTGCCGCCATAGTAAGGCAACACTTCATCTCTGAAATAGAAACTCATGACGCCGGCAATATCCTTACCTTCATGGGTCACCATCAGCACATCACAATCATTACCAAATATCTCCCTGAGTAGCTGGAAGTACTTCAGCGGCATGACCGGTGTACCCAGATTGCGGACGCTCTCGGAATAGATGCGGTAAAATCTGTCACATCCCTGGACAATTTCACCCGACAGACCGGCATTGATCCCTTTCCTGACCATGGCCCGCTGTTTTCTCGGTATTGCCTTGAGGTTCTCTTCCGGATCTTGAGATATCTCTTTCCTGAAGGTGACATACAACTCTTTGACAGGCCATCCCTGATTGGAAGGCACTCTGTTTTTCAGCTCTAACGCATCGACACCCAGTTTATCAGCAAGTCGGCAGGCGGCCTGTCTCAGAGTCATCGCTGATTGATCATCCCCGGCAATCACCCCCCCATAGACACAGAACGGAACCGAACTCAGTGAATTTCCAAAGAGCACACTTTTCACATGGCCCAGCGGCAAAACTCCGGTGATTCGCCCCGCCCGTTCACTATAAAGAAAATAGACTTCATAGCCGAAAGCCTGTTCGATAACTTCTTTCCAGCCGGACAGATGAAAAAAAGTACCATCTACCGAGTCTTTTACAAACTGGTCCCAACGCGCATAATCCGCGCTGGTGAGTTGCTGGACCGTAACCGCTTCACTCTCTACTACAGTAGATTCCATTGCTTTCCTGTTTTAACTGGTCCTTCATAGATCGAGTTCTGCTGGTGTGTACAGCCTACCCAATCGCGGAAGATAAAAATACCTGGTCCATCCTGCCCCAACGAAAATCAGCAAACAGGCGATTAAGTCGCTTTTCGGTGTGATTAAGATTCAGATAGTGCCTGAACCTGGTTTTTAAACTGATGTCTTGCTGGCGAGGCTGCCCGGGGTCGATTTCCCAGGGATGGAAATAGAATATTCCCGGCTGCTGTTCCTCGATATTCACCTTACGCAACAGTGCTCTGGAAAAAATATAAGGAAAAAAGCGGAAATATCCACCACCACCCGCCGGTAGCCGGCGGTTGAACATATATGAAGTGGTAATTGGAATCTCAAGGAATTCCGAGTCGTCTATCGGATGATAGGCAAACCTTGGCGCCGATGGCATACCGTAGTGGTCGTGAGAGATGGGGTAGATGCTGGAACTGTAGCGATAACCGGCATGCATCAGCTCTTCGTGTGCCCAGAGATTATCGCTACCGATTGAGTAGCTGGGAGCACGATAGCCCATGACCGCCACGCCACCGATATCTTCCAGTAGTTTTTTGGTGTCGATTATCTCTGTAATGAACTCTGCCCTGTGCTGGTTACTGGCACGTTTGTGCCAGTAACTATGGCAGGCCAATTCATGGCCGGATTCAACTAGGGAGCGAATAACGGCAGGATAGCGCTCGGCAACCCAGCCCAGGGTGAAAAATGTCGCTTTTATCCGATACCGATCCAGCAATCCGAGAATAATTTCCATATTCCGTTCAAGCCGGCACTCCTGTTGATCCCATTGTGACCTGTCGAATCGGTGCTCAAATGCGGAGACATGGAAATAGTCCTCCACATCAATGGTCATAGCATTGGTAATGGCGCTCTGTGAGACAGAATGTCCCGACACGTTCACCCCGCCTCTTGTGTTTTGATGATTCGCCCCTGAGCCCACTTAATGATCACTTGTGCAATCCGCTCGGCCGCCTCTCCATCCCAATATTCGGGCACTCTGCCCCGTTTCCCGCCGGTGGCAAGCACATCATCTACGCTTGCCTGGATTTTCTCCGGATCGATGCCAACGACCGTGTTGGTACCCTCAGTCACTGTAATCGGCCGCTCCGTATTCTCCCGAAGCGTGATGCAGGGTACACCGAGTGCCGTTGTTTCTTCCTGGATACCACCGGAATCGGTCAGAACCAGCCTGGCGTGTTTCATCATGCCCAGCATCTGCAAATAGCCCTGGGGTGGCAGACGCAGAATTCGGGATGAAGTGAGCAGGTTTTCCAGACCGAACTCTTTGATCCGTTGAACCGTTCTTGGATGTACCGGAAAGACCAATGGGAGCTGTTCGCTGATCGAGTTTATTCGGGTGAGCAGAGTTTTCAGATTATCCGGGTTATCGACATTGGATGGCCGGTGCAGGGTGACCAGCCCGTAGCCGGAGTTAAACGCTGCCTGATCGATCGCTTCGCCTGCCGCGGAAAACAGCATGCCCGGTTCGGCTGCCCGATCAAGATTGTAACGCAGGGTGTCAATCATGACGTTCCCTACAAAATAAATGCGTTCGGAAGCAATTCCCTCACGCAGCAAGTTGGCTTCAGCGCTTCTTTCTGTGGTGAACAGCAGATCGGATATCTGGTCTGTCAAGACCCGATTGATCTCTTCGGGCATGCCCCGATCATAGCTGCGCAAACCGGCCTCGACATGAATCACCGGAATCCCTTTCTTAACCGCCACCAATGCACAGGAGATAGTTGAATTCACATCACCCAGCACCAGTACGGCCGTCGGCTTCAGTTGGTCCAATACCGGTTCAAAGCGCAGCATGATCTCTGCAGTTTGCACCGCATGACTGCCCGATCCCACGCCCAGGTCAATATCCGGTTCCGGAATATGCAGCTGGTCAAAAAAAGATTTTTTCATCGCTGCATCATAATGCTGCCCGGTATGCAACAGCGTTGCAGCGATGACATTTTCGTGCTGGCCGAACACCCGCATGATAGGGGCGATTTTCATAAAGTTAGGTCGCGCCCCAACAATACAGAGTATTTTGGCGATTTTTTCGGGCATGATTTTTTAGCCGGTTTTCTACAAGGTATGCATCAGGCTCAGAGAGAGGCGATTCTCTTCATAGCTCTGTCCGAACTGATTCGAGCTGCGATCGGTAAAGCTGTAGTTGAACCTGAGATGGGTCTTCTGACCCAGTTGACGATTCACACCGGCCTGCAGCCTCCAGATATCCGACTCCCGATTGCCTGTACCACTCTCTTCCTGCTGATTCCAGTTCAGGCTGATGTCGCCGGATACTGTCCCCGACAAGGTGCGACGCAGGGTTGCCCCGAGTCCCATAGTGGATACTTCACGCGTTGAATCCTGGTAGGTCTGGTCCGACATGTCGGCATTCAGGGTCAATGTCGTACGCTTGCCCTTGAGACTGTAGCTGACTGCAAGTCGCTCATCAACGAAGGTACTGATACCGATGGTGGGTAGATCGACTACAGTAAAAAACGGATCGCCGGTAACCGGGTTGAGTATTGGATTACCAAACGGATCGGTCACAAGAAATACCACCTGATTACTCAACAGGGTCGTGGAGTCCGTCAACTCTGTGGTGTAACTTGCGCTTAACACCGAACGCTTTGACCGGTGGCTCAGACTCAGTCGTTTGGTATTGCCAAAGAATCTTTCCCCAATGCCAAAATCAAGCGATGTCCTGGCGCTGGGTGTCCACCGGGCACCGATATCCCAACTGGACCCGTCGTGACTTGACTGAACCGACGCAAAGTCATTGGATTCAGTTCCCACCGATCCGTTGACCTGCCATTGACGGTTAATCTGATAACCCAGACGCAGATCCAGGGCGCTCAGCTGGCTCACTTCCCCCTGATCATTGTCGGTGGTTTTGTCGCTGGCGTTGACACCCCAGGACCAGTCGGCAAATTCCGGGCCGCTATTAATCGCCAGATTGAAAGTGTCACTGCTGGTGTCACCAACACTACTTTCCGAATGATTCAATTCATTGTAGGTATAGCGCAGCTCCATATCCGCAATGCCTTTAAGGCGACTCCTCAGATAAGGGCTGATTTTATAGCTGTAGGTGGTGGTCCTGTTGCTACTGTTGCTCAGGTTGTCCGTACCTGTAATGTTCAACGGGTCGATTGCATTCTGTGTTGCCGTGGCATTCAGATCGAGGAATACAACCCGTTCATACAATTCCGCATTGGCATCGGCCTGCAGGCGGGGATTGATGGAATCGTTGTTGCCGCCCTGCCCGTTGATCTCAAGGGCGCCGGTCAGATCCAGCCTGGCCCGTCCGCCCTTTCCATGCAGGGAAACACTGGGCGTCAGGGTCGGTGTCAACTCACTCTCCCCACCAGTACTGGAAAGGTTCACGTTGTCGCTATAGACCGCACCGGCACTGACACTGGCTGATCGGGTCCATTCAGCAGCAGAGACTGTTGTGGACAGGATTATCAGCCCACTCCCGAGAAGGGCGCTGTTAAGAAAATATAATCTCCTCATTCTGGCCATCAGATTGAGCCCCTATCCATTTCCTGTTTGACTACGCCCGTAGCCATAACCATACCCGTACCCGTAACCATAACCACCTGCCCCGTTCCTCGTATTGGAAGATTTATTCAGCAGGAGACCAATGACTTTTTCCCCTCCAAGATGACTGAGCGCTTCTACAACCTTACTTTGTGGAGTATGTTTTTCAGCCACAACGAAAACGATCTGTCCCATCAGATTGGCCAATACGCCTGCTTCCGTGGTAAACAGAATTGGCGGTGAATCAAAAATAATCACCCGGTCCGGATAGCGTTGAGCCAATTCGATCATCAGCTGTTGCATGTCCTCACTGGCCAATAATTCGGTAGAACGCTCGTGGGCATGTCCTGCCGGTAATATACGCAGGTTGGGGATACTGGTGTGTAGCAACACATCACTGATCCGGGTTCCCTTATTCATTAACAGATCAATAAGACCAGGGCAGTCATCTGGAATACCCAGCAATGCGGCTGCCGATGCCTTGGCAACATCTGCATCAACAAACAACACCGTCTTATCCTGCTCCATGGCAATACTGATAGCCAGATTGATCGCGGTAAAAGTTTTTCCCTCACCTGGCTGGGCGCTGGTGACCATGATCAGATTTGGATTATCAATCGCTGCGGCACCCTTACCGGCAATATTCATCAGTAGCGGTCGCTTGATAATCCGATTTTCTTCGGCCACTCTGCTGCGAGGTTCATCCGGAGTCACCATGCCGAGTGATTTCAGATGTTCCAGCGGCAAATCGACTACTTTTCCGGTTCTGTTTTGTGGGGCAAGTTTTTCAGGTTGTTCAAATGCGGGTGGAATCGGCTGTCCCTGCATATCAACATTAGATTTCACCGGTGCCTGTGAACTGGCTGTAGAGTCAAGTGATCTACTGAAATCGTTCGATAGATCATCCTGCTTGCCAACCTGGTCGGCATTAAGCTTTTCGATCGCTTTTTCAATAATGCTCATAAGATCCTGGCCCCAAGACTTTGCACTTTCCCTAATAGATCAAAGCCCATGTCGTGCATCAGATTGACCCCGACAAAAAGCGTGCCCAACAGCAGCACCAGAGAAACAAACATGGCACCGGCAAGTCTCTGCCTGCGTTTTTGTGCTTTTGAAAGCACAAATGCCACCGAACCCAGCACAGGCAATCCGGTTATTCGATTCAGTGCGCCGCGGCTATAGAATACAGGCCGGATCAATGAAGTCAGCAATGCAAGACCGATTCCTGCCGCCAAGCTGGCCAGAAAAACCGCGCCATTAAGCAACAGTTTGTTGGGTTGGGACGGCTTGAGTGGAACAAACGGAGGATCGATGACACGAAATTTCACCTCTGACGCATCCTGTTCGGCCTTTTCCGAAAGATGTGCCGACTCCCGCCGTTTCAACAGCGCCTCATGCTGCTGCGAAACGGCGTCATAATCACGATTCAGCTGTTGTAGTTCCGCCTCGATCAGGGGAATCTGATCGATTTTTGCCTCCAGCTCCTTGACCCGTTTCCCATACTCTGTCGCACGCACCCGGAGTTCAGCCACTCGCGCCTCTGATTCCGAGAGCATGCTGCGCATCTGCTGATAAACCGGGCTGCTCTGCAAGCTGGCCTGCGGAGCTGACGGTTCGGCCTGACGCGCCTCAAGCTCTTGCTTTTTCTCTTCTTCGAGGCTGGCAATGATGGATTGTATTTCTATCACATCAGGATGACGTTCGGTGTACTTCAACAACAGCTCATCCAGGCGTGTCTGGAGGTTCTGGATGCGTTGATCCAGATGCGACGGAGCCCCAAAATCATCAGCTCCTCCGGGGATAAATACAGGCTCCTCACCAGACAGTTGACGCTTCAACTCGGCACGCCGATTCTCAGCCTCACGAAGTTCGAGTTGCGCGGAGCCCAGTTGTCCCTTTGCCATTTCGAGACGTTGGTAGTAACCACCCTGTTCCCCCGGCATGGTACCGACATAACGGCGCTTGAAATCCGCCAGCCTGGCCTCGGCTTCAGCCAGCCGGATTTCATATTCGGCAATCTGCTTATCCAGGAACTCCTGGGCGCCGGCACTATCCTTGCGTTTATCGCCCAGTGTACTTTCGATAAATATGGAGATTAAAGACTGTACAACACGCTGCGCAACGAGCCGGTCAGAATGAGTGTAAGCGATTGAATAGAGTGAGGCATTGTTGCGCTGCCCGCTTAGCTCAATATTGTCACGCAATTCTGTTATCAGGGCCTCTTTATCCTGCTCGTTCCTGACTTTCAGATCCAGATCGACCATGCGCATCAGCTTTTCCATATTCGGTCGGCTGAGTAGCGTCTTGCTCATCAAGGCGACTCGTTGGCTCACATCCGGCTGAATTGCCAACCCACGCAGCAGAGGTCCAAGAATGGTGTTGCTATCAACATGCAAGCGAGCGGTAGCCTCATATTTATCCGGCAGTTGTGCTACAACTATCCATCCGGCTATCGCGATTATCCATGCCGCCACCAACGCCACCCAGCGAAATCGCCAGACGCCGTAAAGATATTCTTCAATCTGTTCTAGAAGTTCTTGCATATATCCCTGCTACGCCCATATTTCTTGAGGCATCAACCTCAATATCCCTACCGGTGCCAGTCTGATATCGATTGCGATATTTCTGTCACTACACATCGGAACTCGGCCAGTTACCCGACCGAGACCCGATAAGCGTATGATGCCACCCTCTCGGTAATCTGTTCGCCGACCTAGAACCATGCCTCGGGGATAATCATGATATCGCCAGGCATCAGTGCAAGATTCGCGGAGATATCCCCATCCTCTACCAGGTCTTCCAGTCGCACGTTATAGATTTGTTGTTCACCGTTTATATTTCGGATCAACACTGACTTGTTACCATCGGCAAATTCGGTCAGACCACCAACCTGGATCATCAGATCAAGCAGTGTCATGTGTTTTCTGAACGGTACCGAAAGCGGCTCGGCGGCTTCGCCCACGACCCTGACCTGCTGAGTGGGAACGCCGACAAACTCATCGACAATGACCGTGACAACCGCATTTTTCACATACTCGGAGTAAGCCGCTTCCACGTCCCTGGCTAACTGGGTTGGCGTCTTGCCGCTGGCCTCTATATCTTCGACCAGACGTGTCGTAATCTTGCCATCCGGACGCACGGGAACCGTGACGGTCAGCTCCTGATTCCCCCAGACAAAGATGTTCAGTTCATCGCCAGGACCGATAATATAATCAAAGTCTGGTGCTACCTGGGGCTGATCACTGGTCACCTGGGGATATTTTGATGCACAACCGGCAAGTAGTATTACCAGCGCCCCGAGAAGACACTGGGTTAACAACCGATGCGATGATAGTGTTTTATTGATAGGCACGAGCATGTTCTCCCTTACGCTATTTGTTGTACAACCGTTCAATGGGCACATTGCCAATACAAGGAATGACCTGATAGTCCCTGCCAAAGACTCACGCTACTTCCCGGTCCATATTGTTTTCCATCAGCCTTATCCGCGAAAGATCGACCGAAAGCCTGCCAGAAAAATTCATTCAATATATGAGGATGATAGCCCAACTTACTGGGCTTGTTAATAAAATAGACCTTTATATTACCCTAGTGGTATCTATTCAACCAACTATAAATGGCCTGATCGTAACATGCGAACCGCAAAATCGAACACCATTGGCAGAAAAGATTCAGGACAAAACCTCCAAAACTATTTTACATCCTATTTATTTTGGAAACAGCCGCTTCCAGCCACCAGTACCATGAGACTAAAAATGCATGCCCGGCCCTTCAGTTCAAGCCACTCCCGCCCTCGTCCCGTCGTTTCATGAACAGCGGCTCCTGTTTGATGACTGCCGGATGCCGGGCGTAGATCAGAATCAGGAGAGCAGGCAGGAGCAACAGATCAAAGAGCAGCGCGGCGATCAGGCCAATACTGGTCAGTAGCCCAAAATGAGTCGTCGGCACAAACTCGGAAAGTGTCAGTACAATAAATTGCGCACTCAGTATGATGGTCGTTGTCATAACGGCCCTGCCGGCCTGTTTATAGGTTTTGACAAGGGCAACGATCGGGCTGATACCCCGCCTTACACGACTGATAAACCCGTGATAGACATGGATTGTATCATCCACGGCAATACCAACCGCGACACTGGCAATCATCGCGGTGGCCATATCGAGCCAAAGCCCGAACAGCCCCATGACAATAAAAATCAGCAGAATGGGTGAAAGATTGGGTATCATGCAGAGCACTGCGCTGCCGATCGAACGCCACTGTATCAGCATCAGCAGGAATATGAGTCCCAAGGCGCCGAACAGACTCTTCACCTGGCCTTCGATCAGCAGATCTTCCTGATCCGCAAACAGCCGCCCAAACCCGGCTATTTCCCATTCGATGCCGCTTGTCGGATACTTGCCGTGATAATCTCTGATTCGCTCCATCAGTTCTGATAGCGCATTGGCGCCATGCACGTTCACATTAAGGCTAATGTGTGCAACGCGGTACTCCTCATCGACAAAATCAAACAGGTCCTCACCGTCATAGACCAGCAGATACTGGCTGATCAACTCCATATTGTCCGGTATACGCCGGTACTCCGGATTCTCCGCATTGAATCCCCAGTGCATCTCCTCGACAAAATCGGCCATGGAGATACTCTTATCCACCTCGGGTTGAGCCTCCGCCCAGCGCTGGAAAGCCCGCATGTCGTTCAGCACCCGGGGCTGCTTTAACCCGCCCCGCTGGTTCGCTGTAACCACAATATCCAGAGACGCAGTGCCAACCAGCTTGTCCTCGATATGCCGGGTGGCCTTTCGAAGCGGGTGGCTTGGGTAGAAAAACTCCTGGAGATTGGTTTCAACAACAATATTGCCGATCTGGGGCAACAGCAATCCAAGCACCACGACGACCGAACCAACCACGTAGAGCGGGTAACGGACACCAATATGAAACAGCCTCGTGACCACTCCATCCAAACCAGCCAACCCCGCTCTTCTGCTTGGCCAGGCGGCATAGTCAAACCGGGAAAAGATATTTGGCACCAGATGGATAACGACAAAATAGATCAGCGCAACCCCGGCGGCCGAGATCAACCCGAACACCTTAATTGGGGGAATTGGACTCAAACCCAGTGAAGAGAGACCAGCCACCGTCGTCAAGGCAGTATAAAAAGCGGGTCGCCGGACTTCGCTAAGCGCACTGCTGACCCGGTCCGGCCCAATCAACCCCCTTTTTGATGCATAGTGGAGGGCATTAAACAGATGCACCAGCGCGGCAACCGTCAGTGCCGACAGGAGCGGCGGAATGATGCTGGAGATCAGATTGAACGGCTGATTGAATACCACATAAAACGCCACCGTGGAGCTGACGACAACCCCAATAACCACGCCGGCCACTATCACGGCAAGCCAGCGATGGAATAACCACCAGATCAGAAACAGACCAATTACCGTAGTGGCAGGTATAAAAATCATATTATCCCGCAACATGGATCTCATCTGCGCCACATCCGTGGTGATCTGCCCGGCCATTCCGGTCAGATATCCAGCCAATCGTGCCTCATCCACCTGCTCCAGAATAGCGTCTTCCAGGGCTAGACGCTCCAGGCTCGAGTCGATGGCAACCGGTATTACCAGCATCGACACCGCCGTGCCGTCCGCCGCCACCAGGGTATTTTTGGCGAAGCGGTCGGAGAGTGCACGCGCCAGCCTCTCGTTAGGCCGGGTTTTGTCCAAATCCTCGATATTGACCAGCGGTTCAACCAGAAAGCCCTCCTCAGTCCCGTGGATATGATCCTGGGTGGTCATATTTACTACTTCATCAATCAACGGGTTGGCCGCTAGCGCTTTGGCCAAGCCATTGAATGCCTTAGCAAACCCGTCAGAATAGAGCGCCACGCCCTCGAACAGCAACAACACCGCCTGATCACTGGGGAAATAGCGCCGCAGTTCATCATCAATGATTACTGACGGCGCATCTGACGGCAGATACACCTTGGGGGCGTTATTAATATTGAGGTTCAGCAGCAACCCGTTGGGCAATATGGTGAACAGGAACAGGAACAGCACACTGAAGTAGAATTTCCAGGGCAGATTCAGAAAAACATTCTTCAGCCGCACGTCTGCTTCGGTAATGAGCGAAAACTCGATCGTCTCTTCACCATCGAACAGGGTAGAACAGGAATTAATAATGGCTACCAGATGGCTGCCATCCGCTTTCAGCAATGTCACCTTGGCCCGGGGATATTCCCGAGCACTTCTGGACACCTGGCCTGCCGCGGAAAAATGCTCCCGCAACCGATCCTTGTGACGATCCACCACCAGATCAAGAACCGGTATGGCTTCAAGCTCACTGAATGATTGATAACCCAATAGGGCTAGAAAAGCAGGATTGGCATAGACAAACATGCCATCATGCTGAATCGCGATCGGTTTGCGATCATGGTCTAACCTGGCGTATCGGGTGTCAGCTTGCATATAACTCTCTGATTACCTGTCTGACTCCGACATCTTCACGAACGGGGCACACCATCTGATGATCGCAGCGCTCCCGGTAATTTCATCGAGTCTCTGCCCGCCAGCTTGATAGGTATCAGAACTTTGCCCGCCACCCGACAGCCAGGATCGAATTATCCTGATGAAATGCGCCAGGCGTTCCTGCCGCACCCTCAAAATAATGTGCTTCCAGGTAAACCTCCTGGGATTCCCAGCCGGTATAGGCAAGTTCGGGATTAAGATAGAGGTCATGGGTATCCAGCCCCTTGTAGAACCGCCCCTTCAGCCGCCACTGGTCCTGGGCAAAGGGAACTTCAAAAGAGCCACCGAACAGATAGATCTCCGTTCTATCTATAACAGCCGGAGCATCATCATGATTAATGCCTGTCAACTGCAGGTTCACCCGGGCATCCCCATCGCCCGGAAAAAACTCCACGCCGGCTCCCCAGTTCAGGCTATTAACCGTAGCGTATGATCCGTCAATACGGGTGACGGGCGCATCACTCATCCAACCGGCCTCAAACCGCCAGATTGCCCCCATCGCCTCTACACCGACATCTCCACCCAGCACCCAGCTGCGCGGATATTTCGCCTCAAGCACGCCACGCGTGCTGTTGTAGTTGAAGTAAGGCAGGGACTGCCTGACTTTCTGCACCGTCAGGGCGTAATCCATCCCCTCACCTGTTCCGCTATAGCGGATGCCAAAACCACCATCCGAATTGGATGCATCGACATCCACCGGAGCACTCTTGATCAGCGCCACGCTAGCCGGCGTTGAGTTTAAACCAAGAATCTGGCCGGATTGTCGGTTGACCGGGAACCAGACGCTTGAGGCCCCCGGCAGTTCAGCCTCCCTGAACCAGGGCAGAAAAACCACATCCAGCTTCTTCTCGCCAAAGAAGTGTTCATAACGGATCGCTGCCGATGCCCGACGACGATCGGCAAGATCATCCATGATATAGCGGGAAAGGTCATGAGTGCTCAGTCGGTCCGTGGGGGGGAATTCATCAATCCGTCCCCAGACAATCTTCTGTGCTCCAGCGGTTAGTCTGAAATTATCCGAGCGATAACGGATGAAGGTCTCATCATAGTCGAGATCGGCATGATCCCAGTCACGGTTGCCATGCTGTGAGTAGCCATCCAGGCGGACGGACGCCCGCAGATCCCAATGACTGGAAGGCGTCCAGAGCGCTGTGGCCTGCCCATGCAGATAGCCCAACCCGTTGGCGTCTGAAGCTGAATGGGTAAACACGCCATACTCGCCCCACAATTCGTCCAGTTTCAGGGAGAAATTGCTGCTTTCCGCTACTGCCCTGTCACCCACTTCGACACTCGGTTGCTCGTTTGTCTCAATCAGAATCTCCTGCCCGGGTTCAGATTTGTCAGCGCTTCCACTCCCCTCCTCAATCAATAGTTCCTGATTATCTTGATCGTCAATGATCAGTAACTCCCCCGCCGGGGTCGCAGGCGTTCCTTCATCGATAACCAGTTCATCTTCAATAATCAACACCTCTTCATCCGCGGTCAGTGCAGATATTGGAAACAGCGCAACACAAAGCCATAGCAATGGGGCAGTGCGGTCGAATTGATTTCTGAAGTTTGCCATGTGGCTATATTCCCTATATTTATGAATCGTATTCCAGATCAGGGGCGGAATGCCTTTTCATTACTATCATCAGTAAGATCACGTCTGGAAAAGAGCCTGTCGGGTAGTCCCTGGTTGTATTTGATCTTTTCCGTCAGTAATTGGGTACGGTGCCCCGATTCCAGGTCAAACATGGTGCTCTCCAGAATCGACCAGTAGCCCTGTATTTTTTTAATTCTTCTGGCAGTGAGCATCTTGCTCGGTTTGTCTTTTCCCTTCTCGAACAGTTCTACTTTCAACGGAACAAGAATTTTGCGATAGATACAGCTAACTCGTTTTGAATAGACCGAGTTTTTTGGATCCCTGGGTATACTGACCAGTATCTCGCACGGCACTTTGCCGACCGAACCTTCTCCCTGAAGGTAGTGATAATCCATCTCGACTTCCCGGTCGAGAAGATCCTCATAAAAAAAGTCTGACCCGACAAAGCGTCCACCCTTTCTTGATGATGAAATCCGCCTGACCTTATTCAGTGCCGGCAGATAAAGCCACTGATCGCTCTCATCTCCCGGGTGGTCCTGAGTGAGCAATCCGGTGCCGCTGATATCGTCCGGCTGGATAAATCGCATCAGGGTCCAGCGCTCTCCGGCACCTTTCTCTTTCGCATAGCTGTAGAGCACCCGCTGCCTTGGTCGACTCTCCTTACCCTGAAGCCGCATCACAACCAGCGCACTGAAGTCATCACCATTTGGCCGATCATAAACCGCTTGGGCCAAGGCTACTCCCTCGGGATTACTTGGGGGCTCGCCCCCAAGAACGACCATAGGCAAAACCAGCAATAATCCAGCAACTATCTGTCTGACTGTGCAATTTGCGATCATGAATATGCTTCTGCCTTAACAAAACAGGCCAATTATCTTAATAATTCATATTTGAAATATGATATAACTACTTGAATATATTGCAAGTTAATTTGTAAAAACATTAACTATTGCGGGCAGTCTCCTCGATCAGCACTCCCATAGGTATTATTTGAGCTAGTCATACTCCATTCAAAATGGGGTATCCCGCTGATTATGTGGATATAAACACTGCAGCGATGAGATAGATATCGCATATCGACAACGGACAAGGCGGACATCCGCACGAATACAGAACCCTGTCCGAACAACAATAGCCGATACCTTCGTCATGGTTTGGAGTACGGTTATTAATTTCAGATGCGGGATATTCTCCACTCAATTTTCAAATCAAAATCGCCTCCCGAAACATGCAAATCCACTACTGACCAACAAACACCTGTCGGTTTTTTTTACACAGGGCGCCCGCTTCCGCACAATAGGTCAGATAACCCATTGATTGTAATTGTTATTAGTCTAATGGCTTGATACTTGCTAATTGATATAGTAGTTAATCAGGTTATCCCATGGTGACCGGAAACGGGCCATGGATTCGGCTTGGATACCTTATTGCAGTGCGATAAACAGTGTCGATAACCTAACCCTACGGCAGCTTGCATAAGATCGTTAACCAGCTGTTTTCAAGGTGATAGTTATGCGTTATGTGGGTAAAGCCTATATCAGATCGAGTTAAGACCTGAATGTGTTGTTTCATACTATCGGATATCTTTACACTAAAACCAGCGGGGGTTTTCCAGCAAGGGAATAACTGCTACTTTATTTTTAAGACAGGGAACAATTCTGTTGCCGGCTCAGGAACAGACTTGAGATAAAGCTGGATTTCAAGTTCAGATAACCTACAGAGTGACAAGTAATGTCGAAGAATCGAGAGTTAAACAAGGATTCAAAGTTGAACAGCCCGACCGAGGAAGGCATCTCATCGAGTCGGAGACAATTTACCAAAACCGGCCTGCTTGCCTCTCCCGTACTGATGTCGGTAGTGTCACGCCCAGTGTTTGGTGTCGGTTGTCTCTCCAATATGCTCTCCGGCAATATGTCCGATCCCAATCGTGGTGAGTGTAATCTTGGGCTAAGCCCGGGTTACTGGAAGGAGCATCCTGAAGCCTGGCCAATTTCAGCGGGATTCAAACCAGACAATACAGTTCCCAACTCCTGTAATGACTGTATTTCCGGAAATGGCCCTTCTGCGATCTGGGTTTGTACAGACGGCGCGCTGTTCAACAGTTATTTCACCACTGGCCCCCAGGACCCCCAGGGGCGTTCAATGCATGAACTACTCTGCACCGAACCAGGTAGTGACGAATTCCACATCATTGCTGCATTACTTAACGCACTGACCGACCCAAATTATGTTCTGAGTGAGAGCCAGGTAAAAATGCTCTGGGCAGACCCGACGCTCGGCGGGCAGATCACCGATTTCAAGGCATTTTTGAACAGCACCTGGACCTGAGGCCGTTCCACGCAACAACTGCATGAGCGGTAAACAAACCAGCCAAAAGCCCGGTGTCAAGGGTCGTTATTGGCGATAAATCGCTGTACTTCCTTTGGCACTGCCCACTCTTCGTCACCGGTAAACGCCTTCCTGAGCAGATGTGGGATCAGCAGTTTCAGCGGCATACGCAGATAATGGGATCTCACAAAGAGCATCCATCGCGCCAAGCCGGTTCCCCACCTGTTGCAGCTTGCGTGATCCGGCTGCAGGGCTCGCAGAAACAGACCATCCATTACAGATACCAGTAGACGCCCCGGCATTCGCTCACGCATCCACGCCTTCGCTTGATCCGGCACCACCACACCCAGCAGAATGTCTACATAACGTAGCCCATAAACCAGCGGACGCACCAGATCCATCTCTTCGGCCCGATCACAAAGCGCTTGCCAGAAACCGTCACGCGTCGCAAAGTGCCGCAACAGTTCGGCGATATCCACCAGGTCCCGCAGCCCGTGCTCCAGTTCACCATCATGAAACAAGTGCGTGGCGCTGTGCAGGATCATATCCACATCACACAGCCAATAGAGATCACCCTCTCCCTCAATGTTCACAGCCTGTGACAGCAGTTTTTTCGGATCAGGTTTCAGCCTTGCTGTCAGGGGCAGGATGGAGTGGTGAATATCCAGCACCGTCTGGCGCCTGATCTGCTTCATCGGGGGGATCTCATGCATCCAGGTACGGTAGTAGCGCTGATCGTATGCACTGGCATGGGTGGTACGCCACCCCCAACCCATCAGCCGTTTTTCAACATCCTCGAGGGCCGATCCGGGTACCAGAATATCGATATCATGAAACAGACGACCGCGGCTGATCGGCAGCTCAGCCATGACATAGGCAGCACCCTTGAGCAAAACAATGGGGATAGCCAAGCTGTGCAGGGCCTCTTGCAGTTGCGATACTTCCCAGCGGACCGCCAGCACACTTCGCCGGGCAATCTTGTGTGCGGCCTTGAAATGCAACCCCGGCCTTTCTGGTATCGCCTTATCCAGTCCCCGGTCCATGAATACCACATGAAGATGGGCCAGCAGATTGGCCGCCTTCGCCTGTCGAACCAGAAGATCCCACTCTGTCGCCGTGAATCCGGCCACGGCTTCTGGTGATTTGAGGACTTGCAGGACGAGCGGTGCATTCATGATCAGGTGGTGACCTCCGCATCCTCAAGAATGCGCTCTATGGTTACCAGGGCCTCTTCCAGACTCGAATACTGAAGCGAGTAGTTTGGGCAACTGTTGACCAGTGACTTTGCTGCGTCAAACCCTTCCTTGCCCAGGATATGGCTATTAAATGCATTCTCCTGAATCTCCATTAACGCTCTGTTTTTTGCCTTTTTTACCAGGTTGGTATCGCTTCCTGCCTCGTATTTTGGGAAAATAATCGCGTGGGGCAGGCAGGTTATGGATGCATTTTGAATGCTCAATAGCGATGGCCTGAGATGTGCCACGGTTCCTTTGGCCGTGTCTTTTGCCGCAGGCCCCAGTTCAGCCCCCGCAGAAAAGCGCCGGATTACGCCTATCGAGTCATTTTTCAGGCTGACGGGTCTCGGTACAGGAGTAATGGCACGGGAGACAGGATCCAGCAACGCCATCTCATCCGACAACAATCGCCACCCCCGCAGACTCATGGCCGCGCAAAGGGTGCTTTTTCCTGAGCCGGGTACACCCGGCATGATTATGCCCTGCCCGTCTTTCTCAAGCACCGCGGCATGCACGATCAGATAGTGATGCGCCGTGGTGGCAATACACCAATTGAGTCCCCACTCGAACATGGCAAAGGCATGAACGTAGGGCAACGGCTTGAACGGAGCATATTCATCCAACAGAAAATTGGCCTGAGGCTTTACCCAGCGTCTCAGACCACCTGAATTTTTCAGCGTGATGTGGAAATCAAAAAATCGTTCGGATTCTGCGGTCTCATACTGAGCGTAAAAAAAGGCGATGTGACGCAGCAGATCGGGAATAACCGAGCGCAGACTTATCCAGAAGGGACCAATCTTTATTGGAAGCCCGTTTCCGCGCAACCGACGAGCCATTTCACGGTGGCTGAGATCAATTATTTTCACAGCGTGTCTGAAATTACCAGGCCTAACGACCGGAAGGTACGCAGAGAGGCCATGACGGCTTCAGCCAGTTCATTGTCGTTGTCAATCTCAAAATAGTCAGAGGCGAATGCCGCCAGTTCGGGATGTGTCAGCTGTTCAATCTGCAGCCGTTTAAGCAGAAACTCCCCCAGCGGATTCAGCATCAGCGTATCACCGGACCCCTGGTGAAACAGCACCGACTCCTCTTCACCCGGCCAGTTGCCCCAGCAGAACTGCTCCGACCCATTCGCAAACCATCTCCTTTCCGTCTTTTCGGTTGTTTCCATACCCACTCATTGCGCTGATTTCTGTAGTGTGTTTTCGGTGATTTCAGTCAATTAGCTGGTTCCCACCCGATCCGCTACGGTAGGATAACGTTTATAAAGCTGCGAATGAACACAAATTGACTTAAAAGTAACAATCGTTTTCTGAAACAGCCCATGCCAGTCTGGCCACGCGATCATCAGGGGGATTATGCAATGAACACACTTTTGGCCCGCCTTGGTACTGCCCTCGGGATAATCGGCATTCTGACCTGCCTGACAGCAGGCCTGGTCCGTCTTTCCGGTGCTTACTATTTATCTGGCTACAGCGCTCAAAGTCTATTGATGATCGGCATCGCCTCCATCATTATCGCCTGCTTTTTTAAACTGGAGTACCTGTCCCGGCAAAGCCACTAACAGATCCGCCATCACCGGTAACCATGGGGATTGGCACACTGCCATCGCCAGGTGTCCTGGCACATCTGCTCCAGCCCTCGCTCTGCGCGCCAGCCGAGTTCTATAGATGCCCGGGCAGGGTCCGCATAACAGGCGGCGATATCACCAGCCCGGCGATCAACAATCCGGTATGGCACCTCACGGCCACTCACCTGTTCAAACGCCTGCACCATCTCCAGCACCGAATAACCACGGCCGGTACCCAGGTTATGGGTAATCACACCGGGGTTCTCCGCCAGTTTAGTCAGCGCCGCCAAGTGCCCCTTGGCCAGATCAACCACATGGATATAGTCCCTGACCCCGGTGCCATCCGCTGTCGGGTAATCATCACCATATACTGACAGCCGCTCCAGCCGCCCCGAAGCAACTTGTGAAATATAGGGCATCAGGTTGTTCGGTATGCCGGCAGGGTCCTCCCCAATCAGGCCGCTTTCGTGCGCACCCACCGGATTGAAATAACGCAGGATGGAAATATCCCAGCCGTCATCTGCGGCGTGGAGATCCCGCAATATCTCCTCAATAATGAGCTTTGACCGGCCGTAGGGATTGGAGGCTGACAGGGCAAAATCCTCGGTGATCGGCAGGGAGTCGGGATCACCATAGACAGTCGCAGAGGAACTGAATACCAGGCGCTTGATGCCTGCCTCCGCCATCGACTCCAGGAGCGTCAGGGTGCCGGTGATATTGTTCTGATAATAGGCCAGTGGCAGCTCAACGGACTCACCCACGGCCTTCAGGCCGGCAAAATGGATCACGGCATCAATCTCGTGCCGGGCAAATATCTGTCTGAGGGTATCCCGGTTACGTATGTCCCCTTCGATAAAAGCCACCTGCCTGCCGCTTATGGTCGCCACCCGGTCGAGTGAAATCCTGCTGCTGTTACAGAGGTTATCGATAACGACAACTTCATGGTCTGCTTTCAGCAACTCCACACAGGTATGGGATCCGATATATCCCGCACCGCCGGTAACCAGTATTTTCATTGACTATTCCTATCTGTGCTGTCCATTGATGAAACCATATTCTGCAGGGTGAATGAACGGCCGCTTATCCCCCGCTTCGGGTGTCTCTGTGCGACACGGCTTACTCCCTCCGCTCAAGCAGCCACCTATCCAGCCGTGCAATATCCTCGGATGACATTCGCAGACCCCGCTTGGTGCGGCGCCAGACAATGTCCTCGGCACTTTCGGCATATTCTTGAGTAATCAGATAGCGTACTTCCCGCTCAAACAGTCCACCGCCAAAATGCAGACCCAGCTCCTCTTCGGCATCACAGCCGGCAAGTAACTGATGAATACGGGTGCCGTAGAGGCCCGCATAGGTCCGCAACTGTGTGGGAGAAAGCCAGGGATAGGCTGCCGTGCAGCCAACCAGGAAACGATCAAAGTCGGCATCGGGTATATCACCACCCGGAAGCTGGCTTGTCTCCGTCCAGGCCGTGCCCCGAATCTCCAGAGAGTCAGACAGCAGATCCAGCACCTCCTCCGCCAGCCGCCGATAGGTGGTGATTTTGCCACCATATATCGACAGAATCGGCGCCTGGTCGCAGTCCAGGTGCAGATTGTAGTCCCGCGTCACCCGGGAGGCATCGCTGGCGGCATCATCATACAGGGGCCGTACACCGCTGAAACTCCAGACTACATCCGACGGTTGCACCGGCCGCATAAAATACTCACTGACGGCCTGGCAGATATATGCCACCTCTTCCGGCGTAATCCGGTTTTTCTCCGGTAGCGTATCCAGTTCAATATCTGTTGTACCCAACAGGGTGAACTCGCCTTCAAACGGGATGGCAAACAGCACCCGCCCATCCCGGTGCTGAAAGATATAGGCGTAATCATGTTCGAACAGCCGCGGCACCACGATATGGCTTCCCTTTACAAACCGAATCCCCCGGACATGCTCGGTAGTGACACCGGATTCCAGCACTTGCTCAACCCACGGACCGGCCGCATTGACCACCGCCCTCGCCGTGAGCGTACGGCTCGATCCGTCCCGCTCATTGCGCAAGGTTGCCTTCCAGTGTGTGGGTCCACGGGACAGGGCAACACAGCGGGTATGGGTCAAAACCTCTGCCCCCCGCGCCGCTGCATCCATGGCATTCAGCACCACCAGCCGCGCATCCTGTACCCAGCAGTCGGAATACTCAAAGCCGGTACGGTAGACCTCCTTCAACGCCCGGCCGGCGACATGCTGTTCAAGCATGACACGTCGTGATCCCGGTAGCTGCCTGCGCCCTCCCAGATGATCGTAAAGAAACAGCCCCAGACGGATCATCCATATCGGGCGTAGCGACTCATTGTGAGGTAGAACAAAGCGTATGGGGTGAATGATGTGGGGTGCGTTACGCAGCAGCACCTCACGCTCCCGAAGGGCATGATGGACCAGCCTGAAATCATACTGTTCCAGATAACGCAGACCGCCGTGGATCAGTTTGGTGCTGGCAGATGAAGTGTGCCGGGCCAGGTCATCTTTTTCGCAAAGACAGACCTTCAACCCCCTGCCCGCGGCATCCCGGGCCACGCCCACGCCATTGATACCACCCCCAATCACCAGGAGATCGAATTCTGGGCAGGCTGTTTCATGATCCGGCATGCTGATCTTCTCATGATTCATTGCTGGCTGGTCCCTCGCCCCATGACCCGGGCTATACTTTGCAAATGCCTTCCTGATACTCATTTCACTCAGGCATAGCCAGAAAAAAATTTGCCACTTCTCCTACCGATACGGATGGCCGTCGGCGTGGGTTTGATCTGTAGGAGGCCCGCCCCGGGCCGATTTCGCGGCGGCGGCGCCGCTCCTACCGGGCGAATCGCCAGGTATTCGAGCCTAGCTGAGCTTCGAGAGTAACCGGAAAAGCCTTTAAACGGAGTCACCAACAACTCATGCCAGACACACCGCTGATACTCAGTATCGACCAGGGCACCACCAGTTCCAGGGCAGTCCTGTTTGAAAAGGATGGACGCTGTGCGTTCATCGCCCAACTGGAATTCAAACAGATCTTCCCACACCCCGGCTGGGTTGAACATGACCCGGAAGAGATCTGGTCAACCACCCTCTCGGTAGTGCGGGATGCCGTTGCCGCCAGTAGGCGTATGAACCGGCAGATAGCTGCAATTGGCATCACTAACCAGCGTGAGACCGCTGTGATCTGGGACCGCCATAACGGCAAGCCGATTTACAACGCCATTGTCTGGCAGGATCGCCGCACCGCGGGCTATTGCGATACACTCAAGCGGACAGGTCACGAGCCGACAGTAATGGATAAGACCGGTCTGCTGCTTGACCCCTATTTCTCCGCCACTAAAATCGCCTGGATTCTCGACCAGGTCCCCGACGCCCGCCACCGCGCCGAAGCGGGCGATCTCGCCTTCGGTACCATCGACAGTTTTCTGTTGTGGCGCCTGACCGGCGGCAAAACCCATGCAACAGACGCGACCAACGCCGCACGCACCCTGCTGTTCAATATCCACAACAACTGCTGGGATACAGAACTGCTGTCGCTGTTTGATATACCCGCCGCGCTCCTGCCCGTGGTCACGGACTGTGCCGCCGATTTTGGCCAGACCAGCCCTACGCTGCTCGGCGAGCCACTGAGTATTGGAGGAATGGCGGGTGATCAGCAGGCGGCAGCGTTTGGCCAGGCCTGTTTTCGGCCCGGCATGATCAAAAGCACCTACGGCACCGGCTGTTTTGTCCTGATGAATACCGGCGGGACCGCAGTGGCCTCACAGAACAAACTGCTGACCACCATCGGCTACCGACTCAATGGGCAGAGCAGCTATGCCCTGGAGGGCTCCATCTTTGTCGCCGGCGCGGCCGTGCAATGGTTAAGGGATGGACTCGGATTGATCAAAACGGCTGAGGAGACCGAGGCCATTGCAAACACACTGGAACATAACCAGGGGGTCTATCTGGTACCCGCCTTTACCGGACTGGGCGCGCCCCATTGGGATGCCGATGCGCGGGGTGCCTTGCTTGGGCTGACCCGGGGAACCGGGATCAAGGAGATCGTCCGCGCCACCCTTGAATCCGTCTGCTATCAGACTCACGACCTGTTTCAGGCCATGGCGGATGACGGCGTGACGCCGACCCGGCTGCGGGTCGACGGAGGCATGGTCAGTAACCGTTGGCTTTGCCAGTTCCTGGCCGACATCCTGGAACTGCCGGTACAGCGTCCGGTACAGACAGAAACCACGGCGCTCGGCGCCGCCTATCTCGCCGGACTGCAGTGCGGCCTGTTCGACTCTTTTCAGGATCTGGAACAAAACTGGCAACTGGACACCGAATTTTCCCCGGCACTGCGGGCCGACACCCGGGAAGCACTGTTGGAGGGCTGGCACCAGGCGATTCGGCGGGTACGAAGCGCGCCTTCAACATAGACGTGATCTTTTCAAAGTTGCAATAGCGCGACCGGGCGGTATTATCCCTCTTTTCGCTGACGCAGGATAAACCTTGGTGACTACCGGCACAGTCCGTTTTCTCAACCTGCCGAACGGCAAGCGGATCGCCTACCATAAAACGGAAGGCACGGGACCCGGCGTGCTGTTCTTTGGTGGTTTCAAATCAGACATGACAGGCACCAAGGCGGTCACGCTGGAACAATGGTGCAAAACCCATCAGCGCGCCTTTACCCGTTTTGACTATTCGGGGCATGGCCAGTCCAGCGGTCGTTTCGAAACCGGCACCATCGGTGAGTGGCTCGATGATGCGCTGAGCGTCATCGATGAGCTGACCAAAGGACCTCAGATCATCGTCGGCTCCAGCATGGGCGGCTGGCTTTCACTGCTGGCCACCATCGCCCGGCCGCAGCGTGTGCATGTGTTGATCACCCTCGCCTGCGCCACCGATTTCACCCGGCGACTGCTGATGCCGACATTTTCCGATGTGCAAAAACAGCAGTTAACCAGCGAAGGCTGCGTGCTGATCCCCTGCGACTATGATGACCAGCGGCCCTATCCGATCACCCGACAGCTGATTGAAGAGGGTGACCACCACCTCCTGCTGGACAAACCCATCCCCATTCACTGCCCGGTGCGGATGTTTCACGGCATGCGGGACCCGGACGTACCCTGGGATTTCAGTCGCAGAACCTGTGAGCAACTGGAAAGTAAAGACGCCACCCTCACCCTGATCAAACAGGGTGACCACCGGCTTTCGGAACCGGCAGACCTGCGGTTGCTCCTGAACTGCCTGGAACAGCTGTGAGACTCACCGCTGCGGCCGCCCGCTTCAGCATCTGGCACCTGGCCGGCAGTCCGAACAGGTGAACGATCAGTCCAGAGCCTACCTGTACGGAATCAGCGCCGTGCTGCTCTGGTCGACGGTAGCCACCGCCTTCAAATTGTCCTTACGTCATCTGGAGCCGATACAACTCCTGTTCTATGCCAGTATCGCCTCGTTGCTGGTGATGCTGGCGGTGTTGATCAGGCAGGGACATCTGCAACGCCTTTTGCGCACACCCCGCCGCGATCTGCTGCTTTGCGCCACGTTGGGTCTGCTCAATCCCTGTATTTACTACTGGGTACTGTTCAAGGCCTATGACCTGCTACCGGCACAGGAGGCTCAGCCACTCAACTACACCTGGGCCATCACCCTCTCTATCCTGGCCGTTCCACTGCTCAAGCAGCATCTGCGCCGGCTCGATCTGCTGGCAATCGGCATCAGCTATTTCGGTATTCTGGTGATCGCCACCCACGGCGCACCATTCACGCTTCGCTTCAGCAATGGCTATGGTGTTCTGCTGGCCCTCGGGAGCACCCTGATCTGGTCACTGTTCTGGATTTTCAACACCCGTAGCCGGATCGAACCGGTGGTCGGGCTGTTTCTGAATTTTCTCTTTGCCATTCCGGTAATTGCCCTGATCACCTGGCTCACGGCCGGCTTCGGGTTTGACTCGATTAAGGGTCTCTACGGAGCAGCCTACGTGGGCCTGTTCGAGATGGGCATCACCTTTGTGCTCTGGCTCAAGGCACTGCGTTTGACCAAGAGCACCGCCAAGGTGGCGAATCTGATCTTTCTCTCTCCGATACTCTCGCTGTTTCTGATCCACTTCATCGTCGGCGAGGATATCCACTGGTCCAGCGGCGCCGGGCTCCTGCTGATTATTGCCGGCAATGCGTTGCAACAGTTGGGTAAGCCCCCTGCTCCACCCGGGAAAGAAGAGCAACAGCCCCGGAAAACCACTTGAAAGCGGTTGCCTTGGTGAGCCAAAAAAGATAGCGTTCCGGCCTGAACCGGGAAACAGACTACCGCCATATGAATGACAAATATTACATTACCGCCCAGCAGTTGCTGACCGACTCATTCCGTCTGGGGCTGGAGATTTTGCAGAGCGGCTTCAGGCCCGATTTCATTGTCGGCGTCTGGCGCGGTGGTACCCCGGTAGGCATCGCGGTGCAGGAGATTCTGGACTATTTTGATGTGCATTCAGATCACATCGCGATCCGTACCTCCTCCTATACCGGTATCGGGCAGCGCAGCAAGGAGGTGCGGGTGCACGGCCTTGGCTATCTGATACGCAATATGAACTGGGACAGCTCACTGCTCATCGTGGATGATGTGTTCGACTCCGGATTGAGTCTGCAGGCTATTCTTGACTCCCTGAAGGCGAAAACCCGGCGCAACATGCCGGAGCAGATCCGCATCGCCACACCCTGGTACAAGCCGGGTAACAACCAGACATCACTCAAGCCCGATTACTATATCCACGAAACAGACCAGTGGCTGGTGTTCCCGCATGAGATGAAAGGACTGGAGCAGAGCGAGATACTGGCCAACAAGCCGGAGATGGAAGAGCTGTTTCGCAGCAAGGGCCTGATCAAATAGCCGAGGCATCTCCGGAGCCAGCCAAATGCAACATGGTCTGGCTGCAAAGGCTCAAGCACGATAGACGCCTACCCGGCCGAGGCCGTTTGGGCGTGCCCCATCAGAATGGAATACAGCTCGCGGATTTCACTGCCGATTTCAGAAACCGCCATTTCACACTGCATGGGAGTAAGTCCGGTAATCTGCCAGCTACTGGGCAGCACCCGATCCAGTTCCACTTTCAGGTCGCTCTCCCATACCAGGGAATCGGCGAGGATATTGGCGATATAGACAAGATAACACTCCATCGGATCAGCAGTTGCCTGCTCAGGAAGATGGTGCCAGCGAATTGCTGAGCTGATGGGTGATGGCAACTGCCAGTCACTAGCGAGCTCAAAACCAACTTCACCGTGGGTAAATCCGAGCACCTCCCGCTCCGCTGCGACAATCAGATCATCACGTCCTTTACTGATAAGCAGAATATCCCTTGACTCAATCGGCCGTTGCTGGAACATCACCAGACGCCCGATATCATGCAGCACGCCCATCACAAACAACCGGTCGGGATGCAATACCTGACAGGACTTGGCCAGTCGTCTGGCCAGCACACCGCAGGCCAGTGAACTGTGCCAGAACCGCTCCATATTGATCAGATTGGGCGGTATTCCAGTAAACATCCCGCAGGCAGCGGTCATCAGCGCCAGATCACGCAACTCTTTGGTCCCGATAATCGTGATGGCCCTGGCAATGGTGTCGATGCGGCCGGGAAAGCCATAAAAAGCGCTATTAACGATTTTAAGCAGTCGTGCAGTCAGCGCAGTATCCTGACTGATCACCTGCCCGATTTCCTGTGCTGAGCTGGTAGGATCATCGACCAACTGGTTGATGCGAACACAAACCTCTGGAAGGGAAACGAGATCGCCTGCCTCGCGGATCAGTTGCCGTGGTGTCATAGAGTGCAGTATTGTTGTTAAGTTGTGTGAATAATAGTCGATAACCCCCTTATTACTCTATAACAAAAACAGAAAAACACGAGGCATTACTCGATGGCGAAGACAAAGATTGTCACCACAGATGATATTCTGATCATGCTCTGCAAGTCAGTCACATCCGTACTATCCACGGCCACACAAAATGAGATCAACTACTCGGCCATGGTCCAGAAGATCAACCGCACCTGTCTAAAGCCGGATATCGGCTGTTTCGTGCTCTTTGACGGAGGCTTTTCCGGACTGGTTGTGATCAATTTCACCGCGGCGGCGGCCCTCGAGCTGTATCAGGCCTATCTCTCGAACATGGGCATACCCCGTGAGGAGCTGGCGGTCAGCCATACTTCGGATGAAGTGGGCAACGTCCTGGGAGAGCTAATGAACCAGATGATCGGTGATTTCATTAGCAACGTCGGCAAGCAACTGCTGACACCGATCAATCAGAATCAGCCGAAAATGCTGACCATCAATAAAGAGGTGCTGCTCTCCATCAATACCAATCTGGACCGTCCCCAGGCGCGGCGGGTCACCTTCACCACCCAACGGAATAATATTTTTTATCTTGAGCTGGCCATGGATAAAACCGAATTTATCCAGCTGCATGAATTTGAGCAGCAGGAAGATTTTGATCCTGACGATATCCTGGAGGGGGAAGCTAACAAGAGAGCGGCCGCCTCACAGGCCGTTACCGGCGACGATAAGAACGATTCCGACAGTCTGCTTGACGAACTGGGCATCTGATACATTTTGCTGGACGCGCTAGCCCGAAACAGCGGGGCTGGAGTCGAGCCGCTTGGCCCAGTGATTTTTCCCCGCTGTTTTGCGCCGGCTTGACTCCGCCCCTTTTGGTTAAAGCCGGGTATCTGGTCAGGAAAGGGTGGCTGCCAGCTCATTGGCACTCGCCAGCAGGAACTCCAGATAGGCGAGGCGCTTGACTGAAACATCTATTTTTTCACGCAAATCCTCGCAGGGATCATCGATCATGTAGAGCAGGTCTTCGTGAAAAAACACTTCAAAGCTGTCCAGGTAACGGACTTCCTTATTTCTGTCCAGCACCAGATTATCCAGTCCATATAGATCGATAACCTTTTGTTGATTGGTACGAATCTCTTTGGCGGTCTGGATAAACAGGCCGAGCTGAAGCCTGGCCTTGTGCAGTTTCGCCATCAACGGGATTGCATCCTCAGCAATCGCCGGGTTGGCCAGATTGAACCAGGGGGTAAACGCCTGCGCAAGGACCAGCATATTCTCCTCGCCATCGATGCGGGTACGCACAAAAATGGCTTCCGGAATAATATCGTGCAGCTGTTTTTTCAACATCCCGTAATCACGCCGGTAAATCTTTACATCAAGGGAATTGCAGCTCAGGGTATGGCGTTTTATCACCATATCGAAGGCACGATTCTTTTCCCGCTCAAAGTGGTAACCCGCCGTTTGCCACACATCACAGTGCGCACCAACCGTCGAAATCAGAGTGACTCGGAGATTCTCCGTATCGAGACAGCCGATTTCAGCAGGAATACGCGCATCTTCTTTTGCCATCGGCTAAACCCTTTTTATTCGGAACTCGTATTAACTATAATTACAAATAACTTTAATTATATAACATATACTTTTGAATATTTAGTATATTTTTATCAATACTCATGCACTACCGGAATACAGCGTTTCGACAGGGACGAACAGAGCAGTAGCCTCTCCCTGACAGCCTTGCACCAGGAGCTGGCCGTTCGTGGCCGGCCTCTTCCCTGACCAAAATCACCCAACAGGTCATTCGCAATAATGGTCATACTGTTCAGCCGGTGACAACTGCCGTCCGCCGGCATCATCCAACATAACATGCCGGTAAAGGCATATTGTGGTGTATTCTGTCTCGGGGAAATTGACGAGTAATCAGAATAGGTACAACACACCCGGTATGCAAATATTCTAAATTCCTGTCAATCTGTACCTTGATTTTCAACCGGATCTGCCCCTGTAACCAGCAGAGCCAGCCCTTTATATTCAAGTTTGCTGCCATGAGACCCGGCTATGCCCTCACCCCGACTACTGAGATGGATACCTATACTGTTTGTCTTGTTATGGGCAACCGGATTTATCGGGGCGAAATTCGCACTGCCCTATGCGGAACCATTCACGGTGCTCGCAATCCGTATGTACATTACCCTTGGGGTATTCCTCATATTGATCCGTGTATACCGCCCGAAATGGCCTTCGTGGCAAGGGGCTCTGCACTCCATGCTGGTGGGCTCCCTGGTCCACGCAGCCTATCTCGGCGGTGTCTTTGCCGCCATCAACGCCGGTATGGCCGCCGGCTTGACTTCCCTGCTAGTGGGGCTGCAACCGATTCTGACCGCCTTGATCGCCTGGCTCTGGATGGGTAATCAAATCAGCCGAAAACAAATGACCGGTCTGACGCTGGGTATATTTGGAGTTGCTGCGGTTTTGCTGCTGGGAAAAACCAGCGCCTTGGCACTACAGTTCAATACGGTCTCCCTGCTGTTCGCCCTAACGGCGCTGTTCGGGATCACCGTCGGCACCCTGCTGCAAAAACGTTTCTGCGCCAAGATTGACCTTTTGACCGGCACCTTTTATCAGTATCTGGCCAATGCGCTCGTCATGAGCCTGCTTGCACTGCTGTTCGAAACCCGTGAAATAGACTGGCAGCCCCAGTTTATCGCCGCGCTGCTATGGCTGGTTTTCGGACTTTCGCTCAGTGCCATCCTGTTGCTGATGCTGATGATCAGAGAGGGTGAGGCGACCAAGGTTGCCGCCTATTTCTATCTGACACCTCCGGTGACGGCCCTGCTCGCCTGGGTACTGTTCGATGAACGTCTTACGGTCTGGGGCATCGCGGGTATCGGTCTTACGACTTATGGAGTCTATCTGGTGATCCGCAACCCGGTCAGACCTCTTAAACAAAACCGCCCATAGGGCACATCTGCCATGATATTTGCTGCATTGGTGCGGGATTCGTGGCGTGTCACGGTGCGACCTGTGCCACAATGACTCACAATCCATAAACCCACGGGGTCTCCGCATCTCGGTATTGATGTGATTGTCTCAGGGATAAATTTCAGGAACAAATGTCTGATCAGACATCGGTGGGCGCACGTAGCCCAGACTATCCTTTCGCTTCGGTAAAACGATCTCCTTCGGCGTCAGATCTTCGTAGGGTATCTTGCTCAACAAATGAGCAATACAGTTGAGCCGGGCATGTTTTTTGACATCCGACTTAACCACATACCAGGGCGCCTGTTTGATATCGGTATGGGCAAACATCATATCCTTGGCCCGGGAATATTCGACCCAGCGGGCGCGTGACTCCAGATCCATCGGGCTCAGCTTCCAGCGCTTGTGAGGTTCCTCAAGACGACTCTGGAAACGGCGCTCCTGCTCTTCATCCGACACTGAAAACCAATATTTCAGCAGGATAATCCCCGAGCGCACCAACATACGCTCAAACTCGGGACAGGAACGGAGAAATTCACTGTACTCCTCGTTGTCACAGAACCCCATCACCCGCTCAACACCCGCTCGGTTGTACCAACTACGATCAAACAGCACTATCTCTCCCCCGGCCGGCAGGTGGCCGACATAGCGCTGAAAATACCATTGAGTGGCTTCTCTTTCCGTTGGCGCGGGCAGCGCCACCACTCTGCAGATGCGGGGGTTGAGATGCTGGGTAATCCGCTTGATCACCCCGCCTTTTCCGGCCGCATCCCGGCCTTCAAAAATAACCACCACCTTGAGCTTCTCTTTGGCTATCCAGGCCTGGAGTTTAACCAACTCAAGCTGTAGCCGGAACAGCTCCTTTTCATATACTGAATTCTTGATTTTCTTTATGGGTGCATCGGCTACTTCATCCAGTGACTCTTCGACATAGGGGGTCTTATCTTTACCGTTTCCAACGCGGTTTTTTGCACGCTTTTTATTGCTCATTTGGGCATCCCCTGAGAATTCTCACCAGACCAAGACTGCATAATGCTCCGAATCAAACCATTAACATAGGCGCCAATCACCTGATGTTGCGCTATATCAAAGGTTGATCAGTATATGATCCCCAGCCCGCCTAATCATCCACCCGACCTCGAAGCGCCTTGATCCTGCCCCGCTTCCCTTTACTTTCCAGACGCTTTTTCTGTGAACTTCGAGTCGGCCGTGTCGGTTTGCGTGGTTTCTGAATCTTTGTCGCCGAGATGATCAGCTCCTTCAGACGCGCCAATGCCTCTTCACGGTTCTTCTCCTGGCTGCGATGGCTTTGCGCCTTGATAATCACGACCCCCTCTTTGGAGATGCGCTGATCGTTGAAATGCAACAACCGCTCTTTGTAAAAGGCAGGCAGGGAGGAGGCCTTGATATCAAAGCGCAGATGGACAGCAGTCGAGACCTTGTTGACATTCTGGCCACCCGCGCCCTGGGCACGTATGGCAGAGAACTCGATTTCGCTCTCGGGAATGGTCACACTGTTGGAGATATACAGCATGCCGATATTCTATCCGTAGAGAAATGAAACGGCGACCACCGCCGCTATCACGCCCACAATATCGGCGGTCAGACCGGCGGCCAGCGCGTGGCGGATACGCCTGACCTGGACTGCGCCAAAGTAGACCGCGAGCACATAGAAGGTGGTCTCGGTCGATCCTTGCAGGGTGGAGACCAGGTAACCGATATAGCTGTCCGGACCGATGGCGGGATCGTTAATGATCGAGGCCATGACCCCGTAGGCACCCGACCCTGACAGGGGCCGCAGCAGTGCCATCGGCAAAGCCTCTGCGGGCAGTCCGACCAAGGTGGTTATCTGGCCGATCTGGCCCACCAGCCATTCCATGGCACCGCTGGCCCGGAACATACCAACCGCCACCAAAATGGCCACCAGATAGGGAATAATTTTTAGGGCGACCTGGAATCCATCCTTGGCTCCCTCGACAAAACTTTCATAGATCGGCACCTTGCGGATCACACCAAACAGCAGGAAACCGAGCATCAAAACCGGTAGGATCCAGGGAGAGATCACCTGTCCATAGAGTACGGTCAGCGGGATCAACAGCAGAAAACCGATCAGCGCCGTCAGGGATACCCAGGCCGGGTAACCGACTCCCTCATCCGCCGCCGGCGGGATTTCCGGTGCCTCCGTCATCGGTTCAGCCTCATCCCTATCTACCGTCCCCCGGGTTATCGGAAAAAATCGCCGGTAGCCCTTGACCGCGAGAATCGCAGCCAGAGTTGAGCAGAGTGTGGCAAACAGGGTGGTCGGCAGAATGCCGGCCGGGTCGGCCGAGCCGGCCGATGCGCGCAGAGCGATCACGCCCGTGGGCAACAGCGTGATACTGGAGGTATTGATGGCAAGAAACAGGACCATGGAGTCGGTTGCACTTCCCTTGCAGGGGTTCAGTCGATTGAGTTCCTGCATCGCCTTGATGCCAAACGGTGTGGCGGCATTGCCCAACCCCAACATATTGGCTGACATATTCAGAATCATTGCCCCCATGGCGGGATGTTCCGCCGGCACATCGGGAAACAGCCTGATCATCAATGGCCGAATCAGGCGGGCAAGTATCTTCAGCAATCCACCCTGCTCGGCAATTTTCATCAGGCCGAGAAACAGTGCCATGACACCCACCAGGCCCAATGCCAGTTCCACCGCCCCGGTGGCCGAGTCAATCATCGCCTTGGAGAGCGCATCCATCGGGCTGACGTCGGCCGCAGGCAGGCTGAACTGCCGCCAGGCCGCCGTCAAAAAGGCAATAAGCACCAACAGAAAAAAGACGATATTCATGATGACAACAGTTCTTGGTTAAACTGCTACCGCTTATACGCGATGTGGGAATTTAGGGCAACATGCCTTGATCGGTGACTCGGGCAATGCGCTCTTATAAAGACACTGGCGGTGCCTGGCAGGTGATCAGCTAAAAGCCATCATCCCCACCATGACAGAACGCACCACAAAAAAGGCAAGCTAAACAGCAGTCTTGCTGGAACTGCGAATAATCTCCGCAAAATCGCTCAGAATTACAGAAAGGTAGAAGCCGGTAGCGTGTGGGTATGGGGGAGTGTCGCGGTGCTACCGGCTTCCAAAACCGTCAACGGGATGCAGTCAGTTGGGTAACTTTTTTATCCTGTAACTCTATTTCCGACATCACCTCCGGCCTGCCCTTGCAGGCCTGGATGATCAACTCCTTGTTCCTAGCCAGCACCAGCCCGAATTCCTCGGCAGAATGCTCATCAACTTCGGGAATCACCTGCTCCAGCAGGCGTGAAAAGTGTTCACCCAGTTCGAGCATTCGATCATGGGCATCGGCCTCTTTTCTGTTTTCAAACATGCTGTTGTCCCGGTCACATTTCCACATTGCAATAACGGCCATAGTCTTCCCACCCTGCACTGAAGCTGTATTTAACCTCACCAACCCGAAAGAGTGACGAGATGGATTACTGTCGACCTCGGCGAACCCTGATCGAACTTGCACCGATAAGGGTTTCCGCGAAGCCAGATACATCATACATAGAACGTAAATAGAACGTCAAGTCGAACACCCTTTTTATCTATGCACCGATCAGATTTATTTCAATTGAAACGATATTGTTGGAGAATAGGCCGGATACCATACCAATACACTCGGAAACAGCTATGCGATTTAACGGAACAGATACCTATGTGGCGACAGATGACCTGATGCTCGCCGTCAATGCCGCGATTCAACTGGAGCGCCCACTGCTGATCAAGGGCGAGCCGGGAACCGGCAAGACCATGCTGGCCGAAGAGGTGGCCAAGTCACTCAACCAACCGCTGTTTCAGTGGCATATCAAATCCACTACCAAGGCCCAGCACGGGCTGTACGAATATGACGCAGTCTCCCGCCTGCGGGATTCACAACTGGGCGATGACCGGGTGCACGACATCGGCAATTACATCGTCAGAGGCCGGTTGTGGGACGCCTTTGCCCATGATGAACATTCCGTGGTTCTGATTGATGAAGTGGACAAGGCAGATATTGAATTCCCCAACGACCTGTTGCGCGAGCTCGACCGTATGGAGTTTTATGTCTATGAAACCCAGCAGTTGATCAAGGCGAAACACCGGCCGCTGATCATCATCACCAGCAACAATGAGAAGGAGCTGCCTGACGCCTTTCTGCGCCGCTGCTTCTTCCATTACATCCGTTTCCCTGACAAGGAAACCATGGAGCAAATCGTCGCGGTACACTACCCTGACCTGAAAAAACAGCTGCTGAAACAGGCGCTGGAGGTGTTTTTCGAGTTGCGCGAAGTTCCCGGCCTGAAAAAGAAACCGTCCACATCGGAACTGTTGGACTGGCTCAAACTGCTGATGGCGGAGGATATCCCCCCGGAGGCACTGCACAGCGGCGACCAGCGCCAGGCGATCCCGCCCCTGCACGGAGCCCTGTTGAAAAACGAGCAGGACATCCATCTGTTTGAGCGTCTCGCCTTCATGCATCGTCGCAGCCGCTCCTGACCGTCATGCTGGTTGAGTTCTTCTATCATCTGAAAGAGTCCGGACTGCCGATCACCATCCGGGAGTTTCTGGATCTGTTGGCAGCCATGCAGGCGCAGGTCATCTTCTCCAGCGTGGATGATTTTTACTATCTCTCCCGCACCTGCCTGATAAAGGATGAACGGCTGTTCGACCGCTTTGATCAGGCCTTCGGCAGTTATTTCAAGGGGATCGTCGATGCCGGCGGCGATATTACCGCCGAGATTCCCGAGGATTGGCTGCGCAAGCAGCTGGAGAAACACCTCAGTGAAGAGGAGAAGAAAAAACTCGATGCCATGGGTTGGCAGAAGCTGATGGAGACCTTGAAAAAACGGCTGGAAGAGCAGCAGGAGCGGCACCAGGGCGGCAGCAAGTGGATCGGCACCGGCGGCACTTCCCCATTCGGCGCCTATGGGTATAACCCGGAAGGGATACGCATTGGACAGGATCGTTCACGCCATCGCAGGGCGGTCAAGGTATGGGACAAGCGCGAGTTTCGCAATCTGGATGACTCGGTTGAACTGGGCACCCGCAATATCAAGGTGGCGCTGAAGCGGTTACGCCGGTTCGCCCGCAGTGGCGCGCCGGAAGAGCTGGACCTGGAGGCGACCATCCGCTCAACTGCCCATCACGGCGGGCTGCTGGACCTGAAGATGGTACCGGAACGGCACAACAAGGCGAAGGTGCTGCTGTTTCTGGATGTCGGCGGCTCCATGGATGACCATGTGCAGATCTGCGAGGAGCTGTTCTCGGCCGCGCACTCGGAGTTCAAGCACCTGGAGCACTTCTATTTCCATAACTGTGTCTATGAAGCGGTCTGGAAAGACAGCCGCAGCCGCCACACCGAGCCCCTCTCCACCTGGGATGTCATCCACACCTACGGTTCAGATTACCAGTTGATCTTTGTGGGTGATGCCACCATGAGCCCCTACGAGATCACCTATGCCGGCGGCTCGGTGGAACACTGGAACCAGGAGACCGGCATGGCCTGGATGGGACGGCTGCTTGAGGCCTACCCCAATGCCATCTGGATCAATCCGCAGCCGGAGCATCAATGGCCCTATATCGAATCGATCCAGCTGATTCGGGAAATCATGTTGAACCGCATGTTCCCGCTTACCCTGGAGGGTCTTGAAGGCGGCATGAGGCTACTGAGTCAGTAGCGACACTCGTCCGAATCTCATGACTTCACTGGCACGGACGGGATCAAACGGGTCAGAATATGGCTGTTTGAAATTTTGGCGCTGACTTGAATTGACTCTACCCCGTCACGATCCGAAAAAGTCCATTCATGGAACCTTAACCCAGGCCCTGTACGCTCTGCGCGTCGACGGTGTTTCCGGACGATAATGCGCTAATCGTCTATGCTTAAACTATTCCAGAAAAACAACAGGGATCGCCGGATTCCGGCAGTTCACAGAGATCGACTACAGATCCGTTTGAACAATTGCCCCACCCCGGCATCTACCAGATAACACTTTTAGTGGCTGGGTAATGCCGGCCCAGCAGGATGTCCAATGTTAAAAGAGACCGTGTTTCATAAAAAAGTAGTCAACAGCACTATCCGCCCCGCCTCCCGCATGGCCATCCTCTCCCAACGGGAGATCGAACAACTGAGAGATGTCACCGGCACCGGGCTTCATCGACTGTTCCGCAAATGCGCACTGGCGGTTCTCAGCTCCGGCTCCCAGATCGACAACTGTGAAGAGCTGATGTCCCTGTATCCGGACTTCGATATCCAGGTCAGGGAGCGGCACCAGGGTATTGTGCTGGAGGTAGCCAACGCGCCGGCGGACGCATTCGTCGATGATCAGTTGATCGAAGGTATCCGCTATCACCTCTTCTCGATACTGCGCGACATTCTCTATCTGCATGACACCACCAGTAATCACAAACAGATCGCGCCCAATATGCAGATCAGTCACGAGATCTTTTATCGGCTGCGGCATGCCGGTGCTTTCCATCCCGGCAAACGACCCAATACAGTAGTCTGTTGGGGTGGACATGCCATTCCGGCTGAGGAATACGACTATACCAAGGAGATCGGCTACCACCTCGGCCTGCGGGGAATCGATATCTGCACCGGTTGCGGCGCGGGCGCCATGAAGGGGCCGATGAAAGGCGCTGCGATCGCCCACGCCAAGCAACGACACACCAATGAGAGACATATCGGACTCACCGAGCCTGGCATCATTGCCGCGGAGGCACCCAACGCCATTGTCAATGAACTGATTGTAATGCCCGATATCGAGAAACGTCTGGAGGCCTTTATCCGGCTGGGCCATGTGCTGATAGTTTTCCCCGGCGGGGTCGGCACCATGGAGGAGTTGCTGTTCGTCCTCGGCGTGCTATCGCATCCGGATAACCACGATATTGAACTGCCTATCTTCCTCACCGGTCCGGAATCTTCCAGTAGCTATTTTGATGCGGTAATTCGTTTTATCGAGATGACTCTGGGAAGCACGGCGCTGAATCTGGTAAGAAAAGTAATCGGCAATCCCACCCTTATCGCCAAACTGGTCAGCGACGCCCTGCTGCACGTCACCAAGGAGCGCCGGCAGCGCGACGACTCCTTTCATTACAACTGGTCACTACATATCGAAAAGGAGTTTCAGGAACCCTTTGTGCCGGATCATGAATCCATGGCGAAACTGCAACTCTCCCGGGATCTTCCCACGCAGGAACTGGCGGCCAATCTGCGCCGCGCACTCTCTGGGATCGTTACCGGAAACGTGAAGGAACAAGGGATCAATGCCATTCGTGAGCATGGACCGTTTCAGATTAAGGGGGAGCCGGAGCTGATGAATGCCATGGACGAGTTATTGACCTCATTTGCCCGCCAGGGACGCATGAAGGTAACAGGTGAGTATGTGCCCTGTTATGAGATCGTGAAAGCAACAGCTACGGCCACTGGCAATCAACCACGGATTATTGAACCGGTGACCATGCCCTGAACATGGCGGCCTGTCCGAAAAATTCCCCCAGATGCTGGAGATTCCACACCGTGGCGTTGCGGATAAAAAATCTTTTGCCGGTCCGGGATATGCGGACACCGGTATAGTTGTCGATATAACCCCGCGCAGCGACTTCGCTGAGCAGGCGTTCCCGCTCCTCCCGCTGCGGCTGTTCCGCTGACTGGCGTGACGGAAGCGAGGTGAACTGTTCCCAGCTCATCTCGAACAGGTCCAGTGCCATCTTATTGGCATAATTGAATATCGGCTCAACAGCGGTGTCATGTGACACAACAACGAAGGGAGCGAAATAAAGCGACTCACCCAATGATGCCTCGTCACAGTCAAGCAGCTTTCTGCCGGTCAATCGATAGAAGCTATCACACAAGATTATAGCTTGATCCTGCCGATAGCAGTTTTCAGCAGAGGGGATTATCCGGTTCGACATGGCGTGCTGCTGCATGGTAGTGAAATATTGCCCTGGTATAATCGGGATGGAATCGGGTTTGAGTTATCCACTCCCGCATTTTCATGCAATACCAACGAGATTTCTGCCACCCCGTTTTGCCTCGTACAACGCCTTGTCGGCACGGCTGAGCAGCTTGTTCACCGATTCACTAATGTCACCATGACTCGGGAATGTGGCCAAACCGATACTGATGGTCATTTGACTGGAGTGCAAATTGTTTTGGATGGTCAACTTACTGACCTTCTCTTTCAACCGTTCCGCAAGTACCAGCGCCTCTCTGTCATCCGTATCGGGCAACGCAATGGCGAACTCATCACCTCCCATGCGACCGAATACATCCACAACTCGTATCGTCTCATGGGTTACTTCGGCAAATTTCAGAATCGCCTCGTCACCCAGTGCATGGCCGCCGTTATCATTGAGTTGCTTGAAATGATCAATATCGATAATCATGCACGAAAGCGGAGTTTGGTAACGTTTTGAATAGGCCAGCTGGGATTCCACTTCTTCCATAAAATGACGTCGGTTGAAAATACCTGTTAACGGATCGGTAGATGCCAGCTCCTTGAGTTGCTGCTCCATCTGTTTGCGTTCTGAAACATCCATACTGATGCCGACAAAAGCAACCAGCTCATCCCGCTCATTCAGTACCGGGGCAATAGAAATACTCTCCCAATAGTACTCACCACTCTTGCGCCGATTCTCTAACTCGCCCTGCCACGGCCGCTTGTTTTTAATTGCCAGCCAGAGCTCACGATAAAGCTTGCGGTCTGTCCTGCCGGATTTAAACAGACTGGGTGTTTTACCAATCACCTCTTCCGGTCGGTAACCGGTGATCTTCTCGACAATCGGGCTGACATACTCAATCACGCCGTTGGGATCGGTGATTACCGTCAATACCGGACTGTGAGTGATGGCCAGGGATAATTTCTGCAGTGTCTCTTCAATCGCCTTCTGTTCAGTGATGTCATGGCCACTGACCACAGTGCCGCTGATCGTGCCATCCGCCTCCACATAGGGTGTCTGCCAGACATCGATATATTTCGGTGCCATATCGGGAGGGTAGATCCAGTGCCGGGTATTGATACTTTCTCCCTGAAAGCTGCTGTCCAATAGCGGCTTCAGTACTGTTTGAAATAACTCATGACCATGTATCTCATCAACTCTTTTTCCAATCAGTTTTTCATGTGGGGCATTGAATGTATCGACATATCCCTGACTCACCGCCCGATAGGTATACGTCCTATCAATAAAGGACATCATATTTCGGGTAATAGCGATCATGTTGGTGTAACGTCGCAGTGTATTCTGCTGATTGAATCTGCGAAGTTCCGTGCTCATCCTTCGGCTCAGCAAATCGAAAAAGAAGCGAACACCGGCACTGTCGGGTTGTGGTTTGTCATCCAGAGCGAATATATGACCCGCTATCCGCCGGTCTTCTCCATAAAACGCCTGTCCCCGATAACTTTCTGCTCCCAATGACTTCAGTAAATCACAGGTGCTGAAGGTATCCTGAAGACCATCAGCAAAGTAAACATGCATATTTTCAGGAGTCGTCTGATAGACCAGTTCACAGGGAGAGCCGGGGATTTGGATTAGAAAAGGGACACCCCACCCCTCTCCATCCCAGAGCGCCACAACCTCGATCTCGGATGATTCCGGTTTACTGAAACCGATCCCGCCCCAGCGACTTTCGCTAGCCACCGCTATTGCCTGGGCGGCATGCCTGAAAAACTCGTTCGCGGTATCTGCTGTTCCTGCAAGCAGTATATGCGCCTGATTAAACTGATCCATGTAGAAATCCCGCTAGTGGGCTGGTCATGTCGTTTGCATACTCTAGATAGGGTAATTCTTGCCTGCAACTAAAAACGCATATAAAAACAGAGTCTGGCAAAAAAAACCGGGAACGGATTTCTTAATGAAAAACACCTCCCCTTAATTATTGACATACCTCAAGGATTTGTCTCTCTACCCACCCGTTAAAGTAAATACCATGGGCAGATTTTTACAAGGTAAAATACTGGGTAATCACATAACCAACCCTGGGCAAACAGGCTTTTTTATGAAATTCAGCGATCTTGAAATTGGTCAGAAATTTTTCTACAAGGGTATGGAACTGGAGAAAAGCGGGCCGCTTCAGGCCATGGAAAATGCAACCGGAAACGAGAAGATCATAATGCGGGCGGCGGCCGTAGAACTGTTGGACGCACAACCTTCAGATAGATTAAACAAGACCGCAAGTCTGGATGAACTTAAACAAGCACTCACCGACTATCATGAGACATGCCTCTCCTTGCTGCAAACCCAGGAAGAGGAGCAAACAGAGGCAAAGATTGAGGCGGCCTACAGGGAGGTTCTACAAATCGTTGAACGTTTATCACAAGTAACTAAATGACATGCAACCGCGTGACGAATCAGGGATCCGTCACGCATGCTGTAAAATCCGTTACAGTTTTGCGATCACCTCGATCTCAATCGGCGCATCACTGGTCTGACTTGTCTTCATGTTTTCATCTCCTGTAAAAAATCACGCCGCATAGCGGTCAATGGAGAGTCCATTGGTGTCGATTTCTGGACGCTTGCTGCTAATCAGATCAGTCAACAGTCGACCTGAGCCACAGGCCATGGTCCAGCCAAGCGTACCGTGTCCGGTATTGAGATAAAGATTGGAAATAGGGGTAGCGCCGACACAGGGCGTACCATCCGGGGTCATGGGACGCAGTCCGCACCAGAACTCGGTTCTGGCCAGATCCCCACCTTTGGGAAACAGATCAGAAACGACAAACTTGACCGTCTCACCCCGACGTTCATCCAAGTCAAGGTTATAGCCGGCAAGCTCTGCAGTACCCGCCACCCGGATGCGGTCACCCAGGCGGGTAATCGCAACCTTGTGGGTCTCATCCATCAGGGTGGACACCGGTGCTGCATCAGCATCCACTATCGGCAATGTGATGGAATAACCCTTGACCGGATAGATCGGCACCTTGATGCCGACCGCTTTGAGCAACAGTGGCGAATAGCTGCCCAGGGCCATCACATAGCTGTCTCCGTTAAAGATACCGGCATCGGTCTCCACGCCACTGATCTTGCCCCGCTCCATCAGCAAGCGTCGTATATTGACTCCCATGCGGAACTCGACACCCAGTCGCTCGGCCTCTTGAGCCAGACGCTGGGTAAACAGAAAACAGTCGCCGGTCTCATCATTCACCAGCCGCAACCCGCCTGCCACCTTCTCCTTTACATGGACCAGGCCCGGTTCCACCATCAGGCACCCGTCCCTGTCCAACAATTCGTAAGGGACGCCATAGCGGTCAAGAATGGCCATGTCGGTCTGCGCGGTATCCAGCTGTTTCTGATTGCGGAACATCTGCAGGGTGCCGCGGCTGCGTTCATCGTACTGAATTCCAGTCTCTGCCCGAAGCTGTTTGATCGCATCCCGGCTGTACTCGGCCAGTCGGACCATGCGGCCCTTGTTCTGTTCATAGCGCGCAGTGGTGCAGTTACGCAGCATCTGAAGACTCCAGGACCACATTGCCGGATCAAACTGTGGACGGATCACCAGTGGGCTGTGTTTCATCATCATCCATTTGATCGCTTTGAGTGGAATGCCCGGCGCGGCCCAGGGTGCCGAGTAACCGGGAGAGACCTCGCCGGCATTGGCAAAACTGGTCTCCAGGGCGGCCTCCGGCTGACGATCGATGACCGTCACCTCATGACCCTCCCGAGCAAGATAATAGGCGTTGGTTACGCCGATGACGCCACTGCCAAGAATGATGACTTTCATTTGTGTCCGCTCCAGTGATGAAATGCCAAAAACAGGCAAAAGCATACGTGAAAGCGACAGACAGGTGCTTGCAAATACAGTCAATGAATACTGATTAAGCGCAACTTAATGCTTTTATTAGATGATTTTCTAACATAATATGCGACAAATGAAACTAGATCCGATAGACAGAAAGATCTTGAGCACGCTCCAGCTCGACGGACGATTGACTAATGCCGAGCTGGCGGAACGGATCAATCTCTCGCCTTCGGCCTGTCTCAGGCGGGTCAAACAGCTGGAGGAGCGCGGGGTGATTGCTGGTTATGTCATGCTGGTTGACCCGACGGCGATCGGCAGGCCGACCACCATCTTCGTCGAGATTACGTTGAACAGTCAGAGTGTCGAATGCCAGGAGGCCTTTGAGACAGCAGTTCGCAAGAACCCCGAAATCATGGAATGTTATCTGATGACCGGCGAAGCAGACTACCTGTTAAGGGTTGCCGCTGCCGGTACCACTGATTATGAACGGCTACACCGGCACCACTTGTCACGGCTTCCCGGTGTCGCCCGTATCAAAACGGCTTTTGGCATACGCACCGTCTGCAAGAGCACCGCTTATCCGCTGGAATAGACAGAAATCCATCCACAATGCGGGAGCAGTACGTCTGCCTCGGCGCACGACCTGCTGATCATTTCATCCCGCGGCCAGCAGTTTCAATCGACAGCTATTGCTCTCACTTCCACACTACCGGGTACTACCACTGTAATGTCTGGCAGCCGGTATCCGCTTCCACCCACTCCCGCACCAGATCATCAATTATTATTTGTGCACTAAATATTTTTCTGCCTGTGTTATTATGGCCGGCGTTTTTTACCTGTATAAACAATAATTTTTGGATGAGCAATCTTAACTACGGAGCATCATGTCTTTAGCGCACAAATCTATAACATCCCACCAAGCATCAAATAATACGACCGACTGGTCGACCATGGACTGGAAGCAAGAGCTACAAAACAATATTCACAACGTCGCGGATCTGAAGGCATTTATCGATCTTTCAGCCCAAGAGGAGCGTGATATCAACCAGGTGGTTGAATCACATCCGATGAATATCCCGCGTTATTATCTCAGCCTGATCGACCGGAATGACCCGAACGATCCGATCCGCAAGCTGGCTGTTCCCACGGGCGATGAGCTGGTAGTGGCAGGCCAAATGGGTGCGACCACCGGCGACCCCTACGGGGACGACAAACATGACAAGGGAAACGGCGTACTGCACAAGTACGGCTATACCGCCCTGGTCGTGGCCACCGAATACTGTTCCATGTACTGTCGGCACTGTTTCCGTAAACGGCTGGTTGGATTACCCAATGATCAGACCGTGCAGAACTTCCGCGCCGCCGCGGATTATATTGCTGCACACCCCGAGATCAGCAATGTCGTGGTATCCGGTGGCGACCCGATGATGCTGCCGACAACCATTATCCGCTCCATGCTGGATACACTGCGCTCCATACCCCATCTGAACTTCGTGCGGATAGGTACCCGGGCACCGGTGGTCTATCCGCTGCGTTTTCAGGACGATGAACTGATTGAATATCTGGCCGATTTCAATCAGACAAAAACGCTCTATGTACCGACCCACTTCAACCACCCGAACGAGATCACCCCTGAAGCCACAAATGCGGTGGCACGGCTGCGCAACGCAGGCATTGCCGTGAATAATCAGGCAGTGCTGCTACGGGGTATTAATGACGACGAAGAGACACTGGTACAGTTAATGAGTGGTCTGACCCGGATCGGTGTCAACCCCTACTACCTCTACCAGTGCATGCCGGTGTCACGCGTGCGCCACCACTTCCAGGTGCCACTGAAGCGTGGCGTGGACATGGTGGATCGGGCACGCAGCCGCCTGGACGGTTACGCTAAACGGTTCAAGTTCATCCTCGGACACGATATCGGCAAGATAGAGATCTGCGGTCGTAGCGGCGACAACCTGATACTCAAGCAGATTCACGCACGCGCCGAAGAGCAGGAACAGGCATCACGAATCATGGTCCGGCGGCTGGATGAGCAGGCGGGCTGGTTGGACGATATGGAGCCGATCACCCTCTGAATCAGCTGTCCACGGAAGATCATACAGCCGGTTTATTCGTCGGGTTACACGCTACTAACCCGACCTACGCGGTGTGGTGTAGGTCGGGTTAGCCGTAAGCGTAACCCGACAAACGGAGAAGAGCTATTTGCCGCTGACCGCCTTCTGGATCAGGGGTATCAGGGGTTCCGGCAGCGTTAGTGCCCCGGAGAGGGCAAACTGCCGGGCCGCAGGCGACATCTTCGCCCAGGTCTTGCGGATAATGTCGAGCCACTTCTCTTCGTCATATTCCGGGTGTTTTTCGGCGAATTCGAGCATGTAGTGTTCAATGAACACCAGGTCGGCCACATCCTCCAGCAGTTGACTGTCCGGATTCACCTTCAGGGCTTTTTTACCGACGGCCGTCTTGGCACGTTCGATACTCGCTTCATCGTAGCCCGCCTCGGCCATCAGCCGGCCGGCTGTTTCCGCATGAAATTTATAGAGACCGGTGCGCCACTGAAAGTAGCCCTGGCGTCCTTCAGGGTATGAATTCCGGGGGGTCTTCCAGCGTTGAATATGCTGTGCGTGAATCGCCAGCTTCATGGCATCGTCCGTCTGCGGCGCATAACGTGACAGCATCTCCGACATACGATGGGAATAGAGCAGCTCTTTTGGCCACTCCTCACCGGCGACGGTTACCCGATTGGGATCTTCCCCATTGGCCTCATCGAACAGGGCCAGGGCCTTTTCAAATTTTTCTTGTGCCGACATACCGCCTCCAAAACTTCATTAGCGGTCTATTATATACCTGCTCGAGATGAAAAAATCAAAAACCACTGATATCAATAACCATGTTTATTCAATACCTTAGGAATAGCATGCTAATGAGTCCAGGAAAAACAGGTGGGGAGAGAAAGTGCACAGGGCGCTCCCTGGGCGCCTAAAGCAGACGGGTCTGAAAACCGGATCAGAATAATTATTCTCTGAATAGCTAATCAGACTCCTGATCGCCAGCGAACTAGACTCCGTTGTCTTGTCCCATCTGTGACTGCAGATAATTTTCCAGCCCGACACGCTTGATCAGGCCGAGTTGTTTCTCCAGCCAGTAGGCGTGATCCTCTTCCGTGTCATCCAGCATCACTTCAAGAATCTCCCGGGTCTGGAAATCCCGTTCCTCTTCGCAGATGGCTATGACCTTTTTCAGCGCGGCAACCACCTGATACTCCACATCCAGATCATTCTGTAACATCTCGGGTACGGTTTTACCGACGCGCAGTGGGTCCTGAACCGACAGATCGGGCACTCCTTCCAGAAACAGGATACGCTTGATCAGGGCATCGGCATGCTGGGTCTCGTCTTCCATTTCATGATTAATGCGCTCATAGAGCTTGGGCAGTCCCCAGTCATCGTACATGCGTGAATGAATAAAATACTGATCCCTGGCCGCCAACTCGCCTGCCAGGAGGTGTTGCAGCTGCTCAATAACCCGCTGATTACCCTTCATTATTTTTCTCCTCGTCGGTCATCATTCAGGAAGCCATGGACTGTTGATAATTCTCCAACCCGGCATTGGCGATCAGCCAGAGCTGGCTCTCCAGCCAGTCGATATGTGCCTCTTCGGCCTCCAGAATATCCTCCAGGAGATCTCGTGAAACATAATCCTGCTCGGCCTCGCACAGGGCGATCGCCCCGAGCAGTCCGGCACGGAGATCCGCCACCAGCTTCAGATCCCCCTGCAGCATCTCCTGTACATCCTCACCCAGCAAAAGCTTGCCCAGATCCTGCAGATTGGGCAGGCCTTCCAGAAACAGGATTCGCTCAATCAGTACATCCGCGTGCTTCATCGCCTTGATTGACCAGTCGTAATCATGCTTGTTAAGTTCACCAAGCCCCCAGTTTCCGAACATCCGCGCATGCAAAAAAAACTGGTTTATAGCCGTCAACTGGCTGCGTAAAGTGCCGTTAAGTTCGGCAATTACCTGTTTTTCACCTCGCATCTCCCCTCCCAATTCAACCTGGATACCCTTTAGGTATAGTCCAACCACGGCACCATACCAACGCTCTGTTCAACCCTTGTCCGCTAATCGCCGACCGTACCTCTGGACAAATGCGGTGATCTTAATTATATTATGAATCATTCTCATTTGCACCCTTAGCGGAGACTCTCAATATGTATGTGTGTATTTGTCATGGTGTAACCGATAAGGATATCCGGGCAGCCGCCAACAATGGAGCGAACTCTCTGGAGGCGTTGGGTGAGCAGCTGAATGTCGCGACCTGTTGTGGCCGCTGCGCCGATTGCGCCCGCAGCGTGCTGCTTGAGGTGATTCAGTCACCAGCGTGCGCCCCGAATTGTGCAGCCGCGGCCTGAGGGATCTATAGATGAAGCGACATATCCACACCGGGACCGGTGACAAGAGGGCACACTCAGGCCTTGCAGATTTTTTTGACCGCATGGCTAAAAGAAGCCCGCTCTCCGGACACCACAAACGTTGGAGAATTCTGCAGAAACTGGCTTGCGAACCGGGCCAGGGAAAGGGTTGATCAGAAGAAATGTGGCGTGGAATACACGACCTTTATTTTCGCATGGTTTAACCCATGCCCCACCTCTCCTAGCCTCCCATAGTATGGACCGTGACATTTACCATCGTCGATACCTGGTGACTCAGAATGAGGCATTGCACTCCCCCTGTGTGCGCATGTGCACCCTGGACGATAATGACATCTGTATCGGCTGCGGGAGATCACTCGATGAGATCAAAGGCTGGACATCGTATAGCGCAAGCACGCGAGCCGCGCTACTGCAGTTGTGCAGGAAGCGCTTGGCGGCGCGCCCTCAATTGGGTTTGGGCGACTGGTAGTTAGACCGGCGTCAGTGGCGAGTGGCTTGACGCCCTTTTTTAGGCTATGCCCAGTTAACTGTTGCATGATAAGTGGCCTTTTTGTAGGAGCGGGTTTAACCGCGAAATTCTCGGCTGAAGCCACTCCTAGCGCTACGCTTGGTCGCCGGAGAGGGGTTTGACCTGCAGGAGGCCCGCCCCGGGCCGAATTCGCGGCGAGGCGCCGCTCCTACCGGGCGAATCGCCAAGCTAAGCCAAAACAAGAGCAACAACTAATTGGGACATAACCTTTTTTACCCCACGAGACATCAGCACGGGATCACTCCGTGGAGTCCAACACCCCATCGATATAGCGGTCACGGGCACTCTTCGCCCGACTGAATATCTCCAGCAACTGATCACCGTCGCCGCGCTCAATGGTCTCGGCCAGCTCCTGCATCTCGCTGAGGTAATGGGACATCATCTCCCCCAGTGCTCTGCGGTTGGCAACACAGACATCACGCCACATTACCGGATTGCTTGAGGCGATCCGGGTAAAGTCCCTGAATCCACCGGCAGCATAACGGAAAATCTCATCGTTCTCCTTCATCCTTGCCAGGGTATCCACCAGACCAAAGGCGAGCATGTGGGGCAGATGTGAAGTAGCGGCCAGCACCTCGTCATGATGCTCGACACTCATCAGGGTGATCTCGCCGCCACAGGCTTGCCACATGGCCTGTACTCGCGACAGGGCCTCTGCGGAGGTCGCTTCCGTGGGGGTCAGAATGATCCGACGGTTCCGGTAAAGCTCGGCAAAAGAGGCCTCCACACCACTATTTTCTGTGCCGGCAATGGGGTGCCCTGCCACCAGGTTGGGCAACACTTCACCGAACACCGCGCGGCAATCGTCAATCACACTGAACTTGGCGCTGCCGCCATCGGTGATGACCGCATCGGCGGCCAGATGCCCCTGCATGGCAGCGAAGGTCTCCCGCATGGCCCCCAGCGGCACTGCCAGAAACACCATATCGGCACCGCTTACCGCTTCACCCACATCATGAGTGTAACGGTCGATCACACCCAGTTCGACAGCCCGCTCCAGGTTCCCACGCCCCCTGCCACAGCCGACAATTTCGTCCACCGCACCGGCCACGCGCAGTGCACGTGCCAACGAGCCACCGATAAGTCCTACACCGATGATGGCCAGTCGGCGAATAATCATCCTGCCAGCACCTGCCGCAGCGCCGCCAACACGCGACTGTTTTCGGGCTCAGTGCCGATGGTGATACGCAGGTGATTGGGCAGGCCGTAGTTGGCCACCGGGCGAGTGATGCAGCCGGTGCGCAGCAATCCCTGATCCACCTCGGCCGCCGGGCGCCCGACATCCACAGTAATAAAGTTGCCCACCGATGGGATATAGTCCAGTCCCATGGTTTCAAAAGCGCTGGTCATCTGCGCCATGCCGACCCGGTTCATCTCTACCGAGCGCTGAATAAACGCCGGATCCTCCAGCGCCGCCTTGGCGGCCGCCAGGGCCATGCTGTTGACATTGAAGGGCTGACGCACCCGATTCAGCAAATCGGTAATATCGGCATGGGCGAGACCATAACCGACGCGCAGTGAAGCAAGGCCATAGCTCTTGGAGAAGGTGCGGGTCACGATCAGATTGGGATACTTATCCAGCCACTGACTGGCATCGGGATAATCCGGCTCATCGACATATTCTATATAGGCCTCATCCACTACGACGATGACATTGGACGGCACGGCGGCGATAAAGCCTTCCAGCTCCTCCCCGTTCAGCCAGGTTCCGGTCGGGTTGTTCGGGTTTGCGATCCAGATCACCCGGGTCTTCTCCCCCACCCGGTTGAGCATCTCCTCCAGATCATGACCATAATCCTTGGCCGGAACAATATTCAGCGTAGCCCCCACCGCCTGGCTGCTGATGGGGTAGACGGCAAAGGCGTACTGAGAGAACAGCGACTCGTAACCCGGCGCAAGGAACACCCGGGCGATCATATCCAGCACATCATTGGAACCGTTACCCAAGGTGATCCGATTGGGTGCAATGCCATGCTTGGCCGCCAGCGCGGCACGCAGCTCCACCCCACCGCCATCAGGATAGAGACCCACCTGGGCGAGTTCCGCCCGAATCGCCGCTTTGGCCAGCTCACTGCAGCCCAGTGGATTCTCGTTTGAGGCCAGTTTGACCGAATCTGTAATACCCAGCTCCCGTTCCAGTTCGGATATCGGCTTGCCTGGCACATAGGGCTTGAGATTAGTGACACCGGGCACTGCAAGCTCCAGAAATCGGTTGGTCGTCTCGGTCATAATGGATTTCCTTGTATTTAAAGTACGGCGTATTTAAAGCACGGCGTTGGGGTAGGAGCCCAACACCTTTAGCAGCCGGGACTCAGATTCCAGGGCAGCCAGCACCTGCTGGACATTCTGGTCATCCCGATGCCCATTGATATCAATAAAGAAGAGATAGTCCCAGTTACCCTGCCTGGAGGGTCGGGATTCGATCCGCGACATGCTGATACCATGCTTGGCCAGCGGGGTCAGCAGCGCGTTGAGGCCGCCCGCGACATTGCGCGTAGCACACATCAGCGTGGTCTTATCCTCTCCGCTGGGAGAGGCGAGCTGGCGCCCGACCACCAGAAAACGGGTAGTGTTGTCCGGTTCATCCTCAATGTTGCGTGCCAGCCCTTTCAGCTTGTACAGCTCTGCGGCCATCTCACCGGCGATGGCAGCACTGCCACTCTCCTTGCCAGCCAGGCGCGCAGCCTCGGCATTGCTGCCCACGGTGATCTGCTCAGCTTGAGGCAGATTCCGATCCAGCCAGAGCCGGCACTGGGCCAGTGACTGCTGATGGGAGTAGACCCGCTGGATCTTGCCCAGATCGGACTCCTGGCTGAGCAGGTGGTGGTGAATGCGCATCATCACCTCGCCACAGATAGAGAGGGAGGACGAAATGAACATATCCAGGGTATGGTTAATCACCCCTTCGGTGGAGTTCTCCACCGGCACCACCCCGTAGTGTGCATTGCCCGATTCCACCTCACGGAAGATGTCCGGGATGGAGTGCATGGGCACCGTCTCGACCGAATGGCCAAAATGCTTCAGGGCCGCCGCCTGGGTAAAGGTACCGGCCGGACCCAGAAAGGCGACCCGCATCGGTAGTTCCAGGGCCAGACAGGCGGACATGATCTCACGAAACAGCCGCGCCATCTCTTCACTGCCCATCGGTCCGGTATTGCGCCGCTTGATGGTCCGGAGAATGGCGGCTTCCCGCTCCGGACGGTAAAAAAAGGCATCAGCGTCTTCACTCTGTTTTATTTTGGCCACCGCCTGGGCAGCCGCCGCACGCTGATTGATCAACTCCTGGATCTGGCTGTCCAGGGCATCGATACGTGATCTGATCTGTTGCAGGCTCTCCGGGTCACTCATAGTTGTCGGCCAATGATATGAAGGGTTAGTGGTGTGTCGGGGAGCTGCGGTTCGCCCCGCCATAAGGAGGAGCATTCTACCTTATGACGGTTATCCAGCACAGCCAATTGGGTGTGCTACATTCTGAATTGATCTGGCGGAATACGCATCGCTACACACAGCCGTAGCCGTAGGTCGGGTTAGCCGAAGGCGTAACCCGACAAAGCCTTAAACTACTCGGAACAGCCTAAACAGCGCACCGACAGCACCCCGGCAATACTTGCGATGCGTTGCAGCGTGGCCTCGTCCGGGGCCTGATCCACGTCGATCAGAGTCACCGCCACATCGCTGCGCGACCGGTTCAGCATATCGATGATATTCAGGTTGCTCTCAGCCAGATCGGTGGAGATCTGACCCAGCATGTTGGGCACATTGGAATTAACCACGGAGATACGGTGGCCACCGTTTCTCGGCAGATTGATATCCGGGAAGTTGACCGAATTGGTGATGTTGCCATCCTCCAGATAGCTGCGTACCTGATCCGCCACCATCACAGCACAGTTCTCTTCCGCCTCCGCCGTGGAGGCCCCCAGGTGCGGCAGGGTGATGCAGCGGGGGTGGTCCTTCAACAGATTGCTCGGGAAATCGCACACATAGGCGTAGAGATGGCCGCTGTCGAGCGCCGCCACCGCCGCCTCGTCATCAATAATCCCGGAGCGGGCAAAATTGAGCAGCACGCTGTGCTTCTTCATGCACTTCAGGCGTTCGGCATTGATCATGTGCCGGGTGGAATCAATCAGGGGGACATGGAAAGTGATGTAGTCACACTTGGAAACCAGATCATCCACGCTCAAGGCCTGCTTGATATCGGAAGAGAGCTGCCAGGCGCTCCTGACCGTAATAGTGGGATCGTAGCCGATAACATTCATACCCAGAGCATGGGCCGCGTTGGCGACCTTGACCCCGATCGCCCCCAGCCCCACTACGCCCAGGGTACGTCCCGGCAACTCGAAGCCGACAAAATTTTTCTTGCCCGCCTCGACCGCCTTATTTATCTCCCCATCCTCACCGCTCAGCCCTCTGGCAAAGTTCCAGGCCTGGACGATGTTGCGCGAAGCCATCAGCATGCCGGCCAGCACCAGTTCCTTGACTGCATTCGAATTGGCACCAGGCGCATTGAACACCACCACGCCCTGCTGGGTCATGCGATCCACCGGGATATTGTTGACCCCGGCACCGGCCCGGCCGATGGCCTTGACGGTCGGGGGTATCTCCATATCGTGCATCTTGAAGGAGCGCAACAGAATTGCGTCCGGGTGGGTGATCTCAGAGGCGATCTCGTAACTATCACGGGGCAGCCTGTCCAGGCCGGCGACAGCGATGTTGTTCAGGGTCAAGATTTTGTGCATAGATGTTCTCCCTCTCTCTTATAGGTATTTTAGTGAGGGAACGCGGAACATCCGGAGACTGCATGAAGTGCGCCGGGGAGTTTCTAACTCCCCGGCAGCGTGCTGCAGGAGTTGGCGGACTGGCCTTCAGTAGTTAATAAAATAGATTATATTATGTCAATAATTAACTGTTTTATAAGTTTATTAATCGAAATCTATTTACTTGATCAAACGATGCCGCCACCCCATCTCAAACTATCCCACGTCCCTGATAGTTCAACCGTTACGTTTTTCGAAATCAGCCATGAAGTCGATCAGGGCCTGTACCCCAGCTTCCGGCATGGCGTTGTAGATGCTGGCCCGCATACCGCCCACCGAGCGATGACCTTTCAGGGTCACCAGTCCCGCTTCCTTGGCCTCGGTCAGGAACTTGGCGTCCAGCGCGGCATCGGCCAGGGTGAATGGCACATTCATCCAGGAACGGCAGCTCAACTCCACAGGATTGTTATAGAAACCGGAGCCATCAATGGCGGCATAAAGGGCGGCCGCCTTGCGCTGGTTGGTCTCGGCCATCGCAGTCAAACCACCATTGCGCTTTAACCACTGGAATACCAGTCCCGCCAGATACCAGCCATAGGTCGGCGGTGTGTTGTACATGGACTCACCGTCCGCCTGGATCTGGTAATCAAACATGGCCGGGGTTCCCGCCACGGTTTCGCCGATCAGATCGTCCCGGACAATGACCACCGTGAGGCCGGCCGGTCCGATATTCTTCTGGGCACCGGCATAGATCACCCCATATTTACTCACATCCACCGGCCGGGAGAGGATGGTGGATGAGAAATCACCCACCAGCGGCACATCGCCACTGGCCGGAACATAGGGAAACTCGATGCCCTGTATGGTCTCGTTCGGGGTGTAGTGCAGATAGGCAGCATCCGCATTGAGTTTTAGCGATTCGGCAGAAGGTACGGTAAATTCACCGGCCGGGGTCTCCCCCACCACGCTGACCTGGCAATACTTCTTCGCCTCGGCTATGGCCTTCTTGGACCAGGAGCCGGTGTTGATATAGTCGGCGCTCGCTTTGCCGCGCAGCAGGTTCATCGGGACCATGGAGAACTGGCTCGAGGCACCGCCCTGGAGGAACAGCACCTTGTAATTGTCCGGAATCGCCATCAACTCGCGCAGATCGGCCTCGGCCTGGGCGGCGATGGACATGAACTCCTTGCCGCGGTGACTCATCTCCATGACGGACATGCCACTGCCCTGCCAATCCAGCATCTCTTCCTGGGCCTGCTTCAACACCTCTTCAGGCAGGGCCGCTGGCCCGGCGCTGAAATTGTAGACTCTTGACATGATTTACTCTCCAGCTCTCAATTTTTACAGAACGAGAAGTGGCTCACTCCTCAGTAGATTCCGCTTCGCCCTCGGCCTCGGCCACGACCTCGTCATCCAGTGACTCGATGCGCTCGATCTTGACCAGTTTCTCCTTCTTGGAGAGACGGATCATGGTGACACCCTGGGTGTCCCGGCCCATCACCGACACATCGGAAATCGGCGTGCGCACCAGGGTACCGCCGTTGGTGATCAGCATCACCTCGTCACCCTCTTCCACCAGGACCGCGCCGACCTGCTCGCCGTTGCGCTCCGAGGCCTTGATCGAGATGACACCCATGCCGCCGCGGCCACGCAGAGGGAACTGCTCGACCGGCGTGCGCTTGCCATAGCCGTTCTCGGTCACCGTCAACACGGTGCGGCCCGGCTCGGCAATCATCAGCGAGATCACCCGCTGGCCCGGGCCCAGTTTCACCCCACGCACCCCGCAGGCGGTCCGGCCCATAGGGCGAACCTGGGATTCATTGAAGCGGATCGCCTTGCTGGCTGAGGTGAACAGCATGATATCCTGCTGGCCATCGGTCACCGCAACACCTACCAACTGGTCATCATCGCGCAGATCCACGGCAATAATGCCACTGGCCCGCTGACGGGAGAAATTGATCAGCGGCGTCTTCTTCACGGTGCCGGAACTGGTGGCCATGAAAATATACTTGTCTTCTGAATACTCGCGAATCGGCAATACCGCATTGATCCGCTCGTCCTTCTCCAGCGGCAGCAGGTTGACGATCGGTTTTCCTCGGGCGTTTCGACCCGCCTGGGGCAGTTCATACACCTTCATCCAGTAGACCCGACCCCGGCTTGAGAAGCAGAGAATGGTGTCGTGAGTGTTGGCGACAAACAACTGGTCGACAAAATCCTCGTCCCTGGTGCTGGTGGCGGTCTTGCCCTTGCCGCCACGTCGCTGCGCCTGGTAGATATCCAGGGTCTGGGCCTTGGCATAACCGGCGTGGGAGAGCGTAACCACCACATCCTCTTCGGTAATCAGGTCTTCCAGGGTCAGATCAAGACGGTTGCTGATAATCTCGGTACGGCGTTCATCACCATACTGATCGCGGATCGCTATCAGCTCATCACGAATCACCTGCATCAGCCGATCGGGGCTGGAAAGAATATCAAGTAAGTCTTTAATTTTACCTATTATCTCACTGTATTCACTGAGTATTTTATCCTGCTCCAACCCAGTCAAACGGTGCAGGCGCAGATCCAGAATAGCCTGCGCCTGGGTCTCGGTCAGCCGATACCCCTGCTCACTCAAACCAAACTCGGCAGGCAGTCCCTGGGGACGGGAGGCGTCCGAGCCTGCCCGCTCCAGCATGGCCTCGACCGCGCCCGATTTCCACTGCCGTGCCAACAGTTCCCGTTTTGCATCTGCCGGGCTGGCCGCTTCGCGGATCAGCTTGATCACCTCATCAATATTGGCCAGGGCGACCGCCAGACCTTCCAGCACATGGGCCCGATCCCGTGCCTTGCGCAATTCAAACAGGGTACGCCGCGTCACCACCTCGCGCCGGTGGCGGATGAAATACTCCAGCATCTGCTTCAGATTGAGCAGCCGGGGCTGACCGTCCACCAGCGATACCATATTGATGCCGAACACGTTCTGCATCTGGGTGTGCTGATAGAGGTTGTTAAGCACCACCTCGGCCACCTCGCCGCGACGCAGCTCGATCACCATGCGCATGCCGTCCTTGTCGGACTCGTCACGCAGTTCGCTGATTCCCTCGATGCGCTTTTCCTTGACCAGCTCGGCGATCTTCTCAAGCAACCGCGCCTTGTTTACCTGATAAGGCAGCTCGTGCACGACAATAGTCTGCCGCCCGGTCTTGTCGTTGGTTTCGATCTCGGTGCGGGCCCGTACATAGATACGGCCACGACCGGTCTTGTATGCCTCATGGATACCCCGGGCACCATTGATCAGCGCCGCCGTGGGGAAATCGGGACCGGGGATGTACTCCATCAGCCCATCGATAGTGATAGCCGGATCATCAATCATGGCGACACAGCCGTTGACGATCTCGGTCAGGTTATGCGGTGGGATATTGGTGGCCATGCCCACTGCGATGCCGGTGGAGCCATTGACCAGAAGATTGGGCACCCGGGCCGGCAATACCGCAGGTTCATGTTCGGATTCATCGTAGTTGGGGATGAAATCGACCGTCTCCTTGTCCAGATCGTCCAGCATGCTGTGGGCAATCCGGGCCATCCGCACCTCGGTATAACGCATGGCGGCCGGGGCGTCGCCATCGACCGAACCGAAGTTGCCCTGCCCGTCCACCAGCATGTAGCGCATGGAGAATGGCTGGGCCATGCGCACGATGGTGTCATACACCGCCGTGTCTCCATGAGGATGGTATTTACCGATGACATCACCCACCACGCGGGCGGATTTTTTGTAGGGTTTGTTCCAGTCGTTGCCGAGCACGCTCATGGCATAGAGCACACGACGGTGGACCGGTTTCAGTCCATCACGCACATCCGGGAGGGCGCGTCCGACGATCACGCTCATAGCGTAATCGAGATAGGACGCCTGCATCTCGTCTTCGAGATTGACCGGTAGAACTTCTTTCGCAAATTCGGTCATAGGCGGTTCATTAACCTTTTTGTTTTATGACGGCTTCAGTCTGATTTACGTATCCCGGAGTGATATTTGTGCAGAGCCAGGTTACGCTTTTTTAAGCCGCTTATAGTAACACATTCCGGGATGGTGCCGCCTGAAAATAAAGCGCCTGAAAACGGCTTTTTGCGACTCTCAGCTTATCTGGCCATCAATTCAGCCATCTTTTCGCTGTCTGGCGACAGCACAATTCCCTTTTCAGTGACAATGGCGTCCACCAGCTCGGCCGGGGTCACATCAAACACCGGATTCCAGGCATCCACACCCGCAGCCCCAACCCGCTGCCCGCCGCACTGGAGGATCTCGGCCGGGTCCCGCGATTCGATGGGAATCTCCTTGCCGGAACGCACCGCCATGTCGATGGTCGAGGTGGGCGCCGCGACCATCACCTTCACCCCGTGGTATTTTGCCGCCACCGCCAGGTTGTAGGTGCCGATCTTGTTGGCCACATCCCCGTTGGCGGCAATCCGGTCCGATCCGACAATGATCCAGCCGATCCCACCCTGCGCCATGCGACTGGCGGCGGCGCCATCGGTCAGCAGGGTAACCGGTATCCGGTCCTGCGCCAGCTCCCAGGCGGTCAGCCGCGAACCCTGCAACCAGGGACGGGTTTCATCGGCAAATACCATCTGGATACGTCCAGCCGCGTGGGCACTGCGAACCACCCCCAGGGCGGTCCCGTAGCCACCGGTCGCCAGAGCGCCGGCATTGCAGTGGGTGATCACCGAGGTTGGCGACTCGATCAGACTGGCACCAAACTCCCCCATCGCCCGGTTGGCGGCAATATCCTCCTGGTGGATCAGCAGCGCCTCCTGCAGCAGGCGCGCTTCGGGATCCTCATCGCCAATCTCAGCCACCACTCGCTTCATCCGCTCCAGGGCCCAGAACAGGTTGACTGCGGTGGGGCGTGAGTCGGCCAGGGCCTGCAGGTCGGTGACAATTCGGTCACGCCAGCTATCGGGCGCGGCACGGAAACTGTCGCGTGCCGCCAGGACCACGCCAAAAGCGGCAGTGATGCCGATTGCCGGGGCACCGCGCACCACCATGTCACGTATTGCCCGGGCGGTGTCGACTGCGCTCTGCAACTCGATGTATACGGTTTCATTGGGGAGAATACGCTGGTCCAACAGGTAGAGACGGTCGTTGGCCCAGACAATAGCCTGATCGGCGCTGGGACGAATCGTGAGCGGTTGTGCTTCCATCTTGTTCAAACCCATGGCAAATTCGTCCTATTCTAACCGATTAAGTTAAATCAACGCATTCAGAACGGACAGTCATTTGAATATCGATACCCTCATCTTTGCCCGCTGGATCATCCCGGTGGTACCGGACCAGCAGGTGCTGGAAGAGCATGCACTGGCGATTCATGGAGGAACCATACTGGAGATCCTGCCGGCAGAGCAGGCCCGTACCAAATACCACCCAAAGAGTCTGCACGAACTGCCGCAGCACGCCCTGATCCCCGGACTGATCAACGCCCACACCCATGCCAGCATGAGCCTGATGCGCGGACTGGCGGACGACCTGCCACTGATGAGCTGGCTCAATGAACACATCTGGCCGGCGGAGGGCCGCTGGATCAGCGAGGAGTTCATCGCCGACGGCACCCGGCTGGCCGTGGCCGAGATGCTGCGGGGCGGCACCACCTGCTTCAACGACATGTACTTTTTTCCCGAAGTGACCGGCAAGGTGTGCGCCGCCGCCGGCATGCGAGCCGTGGTGGGTCTGATCATTATCGACTTCCCGTCGGCCTGGGCCAGCGGCCCGGATGAGTACATCCGCCGTGGACTGGAGGTGCAGGATCAGTTTCGCAACCACGGTCTGATCAGCACCGCCTTCGCCCCGCACGCCCCCTATACCGTCTCCGATCAGCCATTTGAACGTATCCGGGTGCTGGCAGATGAACTGGAGATCCCGATCCACATGCACGTACATGAGTCGCGGGACGAGATCACTCAGGGGATCAGTCGCTATGGCAACCGGCCCATTGAGCGCCTGCAGCAGCTGGGACTCATCTCCCCCGCCCTCACCGCGGTGCACATGACCCAGCTTGAGGCAGAGGAGATCGACCTGTTCGCCGAAAGCGGCGCCAGTGTGGTCCACTGCCCCGAATCCAATCTGAAACTGGCCTCCGGTTTCTGCCCGGTGGCCAAGCTGCATCGGGCCGGGATCAATATCGCCATCGGCACCGACGGTGCAGCCAGTAATAACGACCTGGATATGTTCAGTGAAATGCGCAGCGCCGCCCTGTTGGCCAAGGGCGTGGCCGATGACGCCAGCGCGATTCCCGCCCACACCGCCCTGCGCATGGCAACTCTCAATGGTGCCATTGCATTGGGTATGGGCGAGCGGACCGGCTCACTGGAGCCGGGTAAGGCCGCCGACATCACGGCGGTGGATCTGGGCAGCCTGGAGACCCAGCCGCTCTATCACCCGATATCGCAACTGGTCTATGCTACCGGACGAGACAAAGTGACCGACGTCTGGATAGCCGGCAAACCGGTACTGCATAACGGGCGTCTCACCACCCTTGACCAGCGTGAGATTATCAGCCGGGCAGCAGAGTGGCAGGGACGCATCAGTGAGTTCGAATAAACGCCTGAAACCCAATAACAACCATTCTCTACGTGGCTTGACTATCGGGCTACGAACATACGACATTTTAAGGAGCGAATAATGCGCCCGGTTATCTTTTTCCTGCTTTTTCTTCAGGCCGGACTGGCCCTGGCCCAAACCCCCATCACTCCCGCCGGGGCGCCGATCGTGGTCTATCAGACCAGCGATGACTACGATGCCATACGCTCGAACCTCGAGCTGGCCATCACCGGCCGCGGCATGCTGATCAGCAGCACGCTGCATATCAGCGACATGTTCAACCGCACCGCGGCCGATACCGGCCTGGCCAACACGCTGTACGCCAAGGCCGAATCCTTCGAGTTCTGCAATCTCAAACTCTCCTGGCAGATGTCAGCTGCCCATCCGGCCAACCTGTCGATCTGTCCGCTCACGATCGGCATCTATACCTTGCAGGGGCAACCGGATGACGTATTCCTCAGCTATCGCCGGCCTGCGATGCTGGGAGAAGCGGCAGCAGCGGAACTGGCACTGATCAAACTGTATGAGGGTATTATCAGGGAGGCGATGGAGTAATCTGGGTTATACTCTCAGCCCGTCGACCCGGTCGACTGAAACCACCAACTCCGGATCCATGAAGAGCCTGAAACAACATGACTGACAGCAGCATCAATGTCGATCACGCCGAAATCAATAAATTTGAGGAACTGGCTGCCCGCTGGTGGGACCCACATAGCGAGTTCAAGCCGCTCCATGAGATCAATCCCCTGCGCCTGGGTTATATCCACCAGATTGCCGGACTGAAGGGCAAGCGAGTGCTGGATGTAGGCTGCGGCGGCGGCATCCTCTCCGAGAGCATGGCGCGCGAAGGGGCGACAGTCACCGGAATCGACATGGGCGAGGCACCGTTACAGGTGGCCAGGCTACACCTGCTGGAATCGGGCCTGGAGGTGGATTATCAGCGTATACCGGTGGAGCAGCTGGCGGAACAGCAGCCGGGATCATTCGATATCGTCACCTGCATGGAGATGCTGGAGCATGTGCCGGACCCGTCATCCGTGGTGGAGGCCTGCGCCAGCCTGACAAAGCCGGGGGGCCACGTATTCTTCTCCACCCTGAACCGCAACCCCAAATCCTATCTGTTCGCCATTGTGGGCGCGGAGTACCTGTTGCGGCTCCTGCCCAGGGGCACCCATGACTTCTCCAAGTTCATCAAGCCGTCGGAACTGGATGCATGGATCCGCCGAGCCGAACTGCTGACTCATGAAATGATCGGCCTGACCTACAATCCACTGACAGGCCAGTATCGCCTGGCGCCCGGCGATGTGGATGTCAATTACATGGTGAGCTGTCGTAAAGCACATGACTGATCACCCAGTGATTAATGGCGCCCGCTTTCGCGGACAACCAATCAGGCTGGTGCTGTTCGACCTGGACGGCACCCTGGCCGATACCGCGCCGGATCTCGCCTATGCACTGAACCAGACGTTGATTCGGCATGGCCGTAAAGCGCTGCCCTTTGAGCAGATACGCCCTCATGTCTCTCACGGTGGTATCGCGCTGATTCGCGCCGGCTTCGGCATTGAACCGAACCATCCGGAGTTCCAGGGTTACCGTGATGATATGTTGGCCATCTACCAGGACAACATCGCCCGTGAAACCACCCTGTTTCCTGGAATGGAGCAGGTTCTGGCACAGCTTGAGCAACACGCTATCGGCTGGGGCATTGTCACCAACAAACCCGCCTGGCTGACCGATCCGCTGATGGTGGGCATGGGGTTGAACCGACGTGCCGCCTGCATCATCAGTGGCGACACCACCCCGAACAGCAAACCCCACCCAGGACCAATACTGCATGCCTGCGAACTGACCCGCACACTCCCTCGAGAGTGCCTCTATATCGGTGATGCGGAACGCGACATCATTGCCGGCCGGGAAGCGGGAACCACCACCCTTACCGCCCTGTTTGGCTACCTGGATGCCGCGGACCGCCCGGATACCTGGGGCGCCGACGACAGTGTCGCCTCACCCACCCAGATACTTGAGAAGCTGGGACTCAAATCAAACGGCTGATTAACGGGCACCCAAGCCCATGAAGACTCGAATCGGGGACGCCGCCCGGTTAGAATATTCGGACAACAAACATCAGGACCCCGACATGCGCGACTATCACCCACCAAAAGATCTGCTGGCCGGACGCACCATTCTAGTCACCGGTGCCGGTGACGGCATCGGCCGGGCGGCGGCTATCGCCTTTGCCACTCACGGGGCCACCGTGATTCTGCTGGGTCGGACCATCGCCAAGCTCGAGGCGGTCTACGACGCGATCGAGAACGCCGGCGGGGTCAAGCCTGCGATCTACCCGATGAATCTCGAAGGGGCCAGCCCGCACGACTACACTGAACTGGCGGAGACCCTGACCAAGGAGTTCGGTTCCCTGGAGGGATTGCTGCACAATGCCGCGATGCTGCCCTACCTGAGCCGTCTCGACGACTACGATCCTGAAATCTGGCATCAGGTGATGCAGGTAAACCTCAATGCCCCGTTTCTGTTGACCCAGGCCTGCCTGCCGCTGTTACGCAAGGCGAAGGACGCCTCGGTGGTATTTACCGGAGACCAGGTGAGCCGTCAATCGAAGGCCTACTGGGGCGCCTACGGTGTCTCCAAGTTCGGACTGGAGGGACTGATGCTACTGCTCGCCGAGGAGACCCGTGATAGCAGCGACATAAGGGTCAACAGTTTTGCCCCCGGACCAACCCGCACCAAGTTGCGCCTGCTCGCCTTTCCCGGAGAAGAGATCGAGAGCCTTAAAACCCCCGACAGTCTGATACCCGATTACCTCTGGCTCATGGGACCGGACAGCATTGGCACCAGCGGAGAAGCATTGGAATACAGTTGATATTGGGAGGAAACAGATGATCAAACCTTCCTCTACCAGGCCGATTACCTTAAATGCGGGGGGTAGTGTGATACTCATAATTCCCGGGAATTGATGGGAACGCAAGCTTTGCCCATCCTACCTATCAATACGCGTAATTCCACGTCACGCTCCGTAGGATGGGCAAAGCCAGCATTCGCGATGAAACACACTCTTCACATCTTGTGCCGTAGCCATTGATTGCAGCGTAGCGTGCCCATCTATCCGCTGATAGATGACGGCAGTAGGCGGCCAATACTGCCGCCTGCATGCCATCCGGCGGCAACAAACGGCCACAATTATCCGTCATTTTTTTGGCTATTTAAGTATTGATGCTTATATCTATCTGTTTTTTTAATGTTTTTTACTAATGGCACAGAAATAGCATATTTAACGGCGCATATTCTGTGACATACAAAAACAAGTTGGAAACAGTGATTATGACAAACCAGATGCAGCATGTTTCAGGCAACACCAAAAGGGTCACACCCCATCCATCCCATCCGGATCGGAATCCGGAAAGCCATTATCGGTTTGCCTCAAAAATACTGGCCCTCAGCGGCGTTCTTCAGAGCACCCTGGAGATTAATGAGTTACTGGCACTGTTTGCTAAAGAGATCCGGCAGTTCATCCAGTATGATGGTCTCACTTATAACTTCCCGTCACTCAAAATTGACATCAAGCTGGGCGACCAGCCGGCCAATAACTGCGCCTATGAACTGGTAGTTGCCGGGGATCATCTGGGTGACCTGAACTTCTTCCGCAGCTATCCATTCGAGACATCTGAACTGGAGATGATCGAAAATCTGCTGGCCGGGCTACTCTATCCGCTTCGCAACACCCTGCTCTATCAACGGGCGGTAGAATCAGCCACCATTGACCCGCTAACCGGAGTGAGAAACCGCGCAGCCATGGACAGCGCAATGAAACGAGAGATCGGCCTCGCCCTGCGGCATAAAACTCCACTCTCGGTCATATTGATGGATATCGACCACTTCAAGTCTATTAATGACCGGCATGGTCATCTGTATGGCGACCAGGCGCTGAAGGCGGTTGCCCAATGCGCCGAACAGAGCGTACGTGAGTCTGACATGATCTTCCGCTATGGTGGCGAAGAGTTTCTTATTTTACTGACCGGCACCGATTTGAGCGGAGCTGAACTGCTGGCGGAGCGTATCCGTCAAAATATCGAGACTATGTCACCACAGACGGATAAGGCGATTCAGATGACGGTCAGCCTCGGCGTCACTACCCTGATCCAGGGCGATGATATCAACAGCCTGTTCCAGCGCATGGACAATGCCCTCTATCGCGCCAAGGATGCCGGAAGAAACCGGACAGTCATCGACAAAGCAGTATAATCCTAGAAACCTCAGCTGACCGCTCAGAGGAATAGATAAGGCAATGACGCAAGTGGATATTGTGCAGTTTAACCGCTTCACCCGTTGGGTGAACACGCTACGTGATCGATTGCGCGATTCTGGCGGCACATGGCCGCGTTGCAACTCCTTGGAATGGAACAACCATTCCGCGTCATTGCGCCTTGCCCTGCACCCCCATAACCGTACACTCCATCTCGTCCAACTGAGGTTTCTAGGATAATCATCTCCAGCGTCTTGACGTATGGACAGGGCTGCCGATAATCGGACAGCCCTTTTCTTTGCAAGAACTGATAATGTCCCGATTGATTCTGTTCAACAAACCCTATGGTGTACTCACCCAGTTTACCGATCAGTCGGGACGCAGAACTCTCGCTGAGTTCGTCCCTATCAGCGGGGTCTATCCCGCCGGCAGGCTGGACCGGGACAGCGAAGGACTGCTACTGCTTACCGATGATGGCAAGCTGCAACACCGACTGGCCAATCCAAAGGAGAAGACCTGGAAGCGCTACTGGGTTGAGGTTGAACGCGTTCCCGACACCACCGCTATTCAGCAACTCCGTGACGGCCTGGAGCTGAAAGACGGCCCGACACTGCCGGCACGAGCACGACTGATCGATCCACCGACACTCTGGGAACGCGATCCGCCGGTGCGGTTTCGTGCCAATATTCCGACCCAGTGGCTGGAAATCGAGATTCGCGAAGGCCGCAACCGGCAGATTCGCCGAATGACCGCCGCTATCGGCTTTCCTACACTGCGCCTGGTGCGCGTCCGTATCGGGGAATGGGAACTTGGCGGACTCCTGCCCGGCCAGTATCAAGTCATTGAGTTGCCTGAGGATGGCGCAAAACCCCGGCCCGGAAAAAAGAAACGCCGCTGATCCCACGTACGCCACCAGGCCAATTTCAGGTTAAAATGATCCTATGATCTGGACTCCACACACCACCGTCGCTTCTATTATTGAACAATCCGGACGTTTTCTTATGGTTGAAGAGCTGGACGCTGACGGCAAGACGGTCTTCAATCAGCCGGCGGGCCATCTGGAAGAGGCGGAAAGCTTGCTGGATGCAGTCATCCGGGAAACCCGGGAAGAGACCGGCTGGGGTTTTACTCCACAGACCCTCATCGGTATCTACCGCTGGCAGGTCCCGCCAGCCGAGACCACTTATCTGCGTTTCTGCTTTCACGGCGACTGTCACGACCATCAACCGGAACTGCCGCTGGATGACGGGATTCTGCGTGCTCTCTGGTTGAGCCGTGATGAACTGGCAGCCAATCCGCAACAACTGAGAAGCCCTATGGTGCTGCGCTGCATTGATGACTACCTGGCCGGATGCCGATACCCGCTGGGGTTGATCAATGACCTTAAGTAAGGCAGCCAGTCTCTGTTTCTTACTCTGGCAGCTGACCGGTTCCGGCGGTGCCAACGCCGTGGTATTTGTCAGCAGCGAGATCAACACCACACCTGCTCCCGATAACTTCTCCATCTGTTTTGATAACAGCTGCCAATCCATCAGCCAGCTGGCGCTGTCGGATGATCAATGGCAGGGTATCCGGGCTATTTTCCTTCCTGGCTCGGAGACAGCTGGCGAGGAACGCGCGATGATCGGAAAAGCGGTGGCCAGGTTGGAACAGATCGTCGGTCCCATGACCGGCACCGAGAATGACAAAGGCTTGAACAAATCCAGCGACAATCCGGCAGGACACCGAATGGACTGCATTGATGAGTCCACCAACACCACCACCTATCTGTATATGATGCAGCAGGATGGACTGCTAAAATGGCACCGACTTAGAGACCCGGTGACCCGCGGCTTTTTTTTCTTCGGCTGGCCGCACACCACCGCGGTGATAGAAGCGAGGGAGGATCACAGCCTCTGGGCGGTCGACTCCTGGTTTTATGACAATGGTCTGGCCCCTGAAATCCTGCCACTGGAGCAGTGGCAGGAGGGCTGGCGTCCGGCCGGGTCATGATGTATCGGGCAATCACGCTATTCTGCTGTCTCCTTCCTGCCGGTCAGTTGCAGGCCCGGGGAGCACCGCCGCCATTTCAGGCCTGCACCGATTTTCACTGCGATATTCGGAAACCTGTTACACTTCGCGACCATCAATGGCGGGAGATCCGTACCCTGTTTTCCGCTACCCGGACAGCCGCGGAGGAGCGGCAGCAGATCCAGGCCGCTATAGCGAAAATGGAACAACAGGTGGGCGAACAGACCGGCAGTTGGCGCGACCTGGCGGAAAACGACGGCGAGGGATCCGAAGTCGGTCAGCTGGACTGCATTGCCGAGTCAAAGAATACCACCATCTATCTGCAGCTCATTGCAAAGGACAACCTGTTAAAATGGCATCAGGTGAAGGAACGGCGACGTCGCAATCCCTGGCTGTTCGATATTCACTGGACCGCCACCATCATGGATATCCAGACCAAACAGCAGTACGCGGTAGATTCCTGGTTTTTTGCAAACGGCCAACCGCCTGTCTTGCAGCCGATCGAAGCATGGCTGGCGGGGCAGGATTTCAGACTGAAGTGAATCATGGCTAAAAAAGAAAAGATAATCGTCGGCATGTCCGGCGGTGTCGACTCCTCCGTTGCCGCCCTGCTGATGATTGAGCAGGGCTATCAGGTCGAAGGTCTGTTCATGAAGAACTGGGAGGAAGACGACTCCCGGGAGTACTGCTCAGCCGCAGTTGATCTGGCCGACGCTCAATCCGTTGCCGACCAGCTCGGCATCCGGCTGCACACCATTAATTTCTCTGGGGAGTACTGGGATCATGTGTTCGAGCATTTTCTTGCTGAATATCGCGCCGGGCGCACACCCAATCCGGATGTCCTGTGTAATCGTGAAATCAAATTCAAGGCCTTTCTGGATTACGCCCTGCACCTGGGCGCCGCCGGCATCGCCACCGGGCATTACGCCAGTATCGGCCGCCGGGAAGATAGCTGGCAGATGTTGCGGGCACGTGATGAAAACAAGGACCAGACCTATTTTCTCTATATGCTGGGTCAGGAACAACTCCGCCACAGCCACTTTCCCCTGGGTGACCTGGAAAAGCCGGAAGTGCGAAAAATTGCCGAACAGGCTGGTCTGCCCAACCACAAAAAGAAAGACAGCACCGGTATCTGCTTTATCGGCGAACGTAAATTCAGCGAATTTCTCAGCCGCTATCTGCCGGCCAGACCGGGCCAGATGGTCACCCCTGAGGGGAGCGTGATCGGTGAGCACCAGGGTCTGATGTACTATACCCTGGGTCAGCGCAAGGGCCTGGGCATCGGCGGACGGGCGGACAGTGAAACCGATCCCTGGTTTGTCGTCGACAAGGATCTTGAGAGCAACCGGCTGATTGTCGCACAGGGACATGATCACCCACTGCTGCTGAAACAGGAGTTGGATGCGAGTCAACTACACTGGGTTGCCGGTTCTGCTCCGCCACTACCCGTCACCTGCATGGCCCGTATCCGGCACCGTCAGCCACTTCAGGCCTGCACCCTGTCACCGCTTGAAAACGGTCATCTGCGGGTCCAATTTAATAAAAAACAGCGCGCCGTGACACAGGGACAATCCATCGTCTTTTATCAGGACCAGGTGTGCCTCGGCGGCGGCATAATCGAACAGGCATATTAATGAAGAGTGACCGTGATAGATGCATCGCCCTAGCTGGTGTTTTCCAGGCTGCCAACATGGCAGCACAGATCGCCGAGCAGGGCATTGTGGATACCCAGTCGATGGAGGCCAGCATCCACAGCCTGTTCAAGATCGATGCAGACAGTGTGGATAACGTCTATGGTGGCCTGCAGGGCGTGGAATCCGGACTGCGCCTGATTCAACAGCAGTTGGGAGAAAAACGCACAGATAACGTTCTGGTCACCCAGTATGTCATCGCCCTGCTCCACCTCGAACGCAAGCTGAGTAAAAACAGACCCATGCAGCAACAGATCCAGGAGGGTATCAGATCGGCCGAAGGCAGGATCACTCATTTTCACCTGCTGCATACCAACATCATCGCCCAACTCGCGGACATCTATGCCCATACGATAAGCACCCTCAAGCCACGCATCATGGTCAAGGGTGAACCGCTACACCTGCAAAATCCTGACAATGTGAATCGAATCCGGGCGCTGCTGCTGGCGGGCATCCGCTCCGCCATGCTCTGGCGTCAGTGCGACGGCGGTAGATGGCAGGTGATCTTGGGGCGCAAAAAAATGGCCGAGCAGGCACGGCGGCTTCTGCATATTCTTTAGGAGTCTGTCGGACTTAACACTGATCTACTGCGGAAAAGCCGGATTTGGCCATATTTTCCGATCTTCCTCGTTGAATAGGTCCACTATTCGCCTCGAAAGATCAAAAAATCTGTCTCATTCAATCGCCTGGAGCGATTGACGTGCCAACCCCGAAGGGGTGGAGCACAGGGACGTGCGGAACAAATCAGCTTTCCCTCGCTACGATCGGTCAAGCCCGACAAACTCCTAGGCAACTGTGTGGGGAGTCACAGATCTTCTCACGCTTAGCCATGATCCAACGAAAAGTGGGAACGGTTCGATAACCCCCAGCTTCTGTGGCATGCGACAATGCCGTAAAACCAACACCTGGAACTGATTGCTATGCAAAAAAGACACGTTCAACTGCTGATAGTTATGCTCTTGTTTTCACTCATGAGCCTCTCCGCCTTTGCAAACAGCGACGCGGGACAGGATCAAAGCCAGCCCTCCGCGGCGAGCGATACGGATAAAACCGGGGCATGGGATAAAACCCGTGAGGTGGGATCGAGTACGGTTCAGAGCGGTCAGGAATTTGGCTCAACGGTCGCGCAGAAGTCGAAAGAGGTTTATCAGACCGTCAAGGAGAAAGGAAGCGCGGCCGGCGAGGTAATTGCCGACACATCACGCAACGCCTGGAAAAAGACCAAACAGACCGGGGCACTGGTAGCTGAGAAGGCAAGCGAATTCGGCTCCAGTATTGCGGAGAAGTCAAAATCCCTCTACCGCCAGGCCACCCAACCTGTTGAGTCGGCCCCCAGACAGGATATCTGAGACAAATTTTCCTCTATCAATCACCCCCTCACACGCGATGTTGCGCTAGTGATCCGGGCAACCCACGCGGTTGCCTGTACTTTTGCGGCGCACTGTGACAGCTTCCGGATCAGCAAACAATCCTCCCCCGGCGAAGCCCGGGATCGCCTAAATTTGATTAGTGGCATTTTTTTGCTGCAAGTCAATTATCTGGCGTAGATACCCCCGTAAACTGCCAATAATTGTGTCATTTGACACAGTATCCTGAACAACACTCACTGTACGGCCAATATATCCGCTATATATAACCGAGTTGAGTTAAATCCAGAGACCCAGACCAGCAATGAATTGGCACAACCTTTCTTATCCTTATCACCCGGTTTACCTATTCCGATGCTGGGTCTGAAGTCCAGATTGCTGCTCACTATCGGTACGGTATTTCTGATTGCATTTGGAGTTCTCACCTATATTGACTACCAGGACACCCGCAAGGAGATCGCCGAATCTCTGATCAACGAAGCCCGTTCCATCCGTGGCATGATGGCAGCCACCCGCCGGGTCTATCGTCACCAGTTTATGACCAGCGGATTACCTCTGAATGAGAACACTCTCGGCTTTCTGCCGGCGCACGCACTGAGCCGGATATCCAGGGAGTTTTCTAACTGGGTTACCACGGGTCTCTCATTCAACAACGTCTCCGACCGGCCGCGCAATCCGGACCTCAAAGCCGACAGGATAGAGATGGAGGCGATACAGCATTTCAGAGACAACCCCGGTCAACAGGAGCGAATGATCCCGTTTACGACCCCCGAGGGAAAATCCTTCTATCACTTCTCGAGTCCCATCTGGATCACCAAGGACTGCCTGAAATGCCACGGCAAACCCGAAGACGCGCCACCCGGCATTCGTGAGATGTACGAAGCATCCTATCATTACCAATTGGGTGATCTGAAAGGAATTTTCAGCATCAAACTCCCGGCCGAGGAACTGGAAAGACGCGCTATCAATCAGGTCTGGAACTCCAGCCTGAATTATCTGTTCGGCTTTTTCTGTACCTTTCTGGCGGTCTTTCTGTTGATCAGGCACACGGTATTGAACCGTATCACGGCCCTCACCTCGGCAACCCGACAACTGGCGGCGGGAGACTATACAACACGCGTACCCACAGCCGGAAGTGACGAAATCGCCCAGGTGGGGGCTGCCTTTAACTCCATGACGGAAGCGATTGCGGTCCGCACTCAGCACATGGAGCAGAGCGAACAGGCAGTGCGGGAAAAACAGCAGTTCCTGCAGACGGTCATTGATGGGGTGATCGATCCTATCATGGTGATACGCAAGGATTATCGGGTCATTATGATGAACAGGGCTGCCCGAAACTGCCTTCCTGACGACGCGCCCAGGGATAAGATATATCACTGCTATGAGGCCTCTCATCACCGGAACACACCCTGCTCCGGCAAAGACCACCCCTGCCCGCTCCAGCAGGTGATGGATCAGGCGGCACCGGTCACCCTGATACACGAACATCACTGTGTCGGCATGAAACCAAGAATGTACGAACTGGATGCATCTCCCTTCTGGGAGAGCGACGGCACCCTGATCGGTATAATCGAAACTTCCAAAGACATTACTGATCAGTTGGCCACGGAACAGCAGCTTCGTGAAAACGAGGCGAGACTGAGCCACCTGGCACAACATGACGCCTTGACCGGTCTGCCAAACCGGCTGCTATTCCATGACCGACTGGAACACGCCATGCACAAGGCACACCGGACCGGACATCCGGTAGCGGTTCTGTTCCTGGACCTGGATCGGTTTAAAAACATCAATGACGGTCTGGGTCATGATGTCGGCGACGGCATGCTCAAGACGGTCTCCACACGCCTGCAGCGAGCCATGCGGGAAGATGACACAGTGGCTCGCCTGGGCGGCGACGAGTTTGTCATTATCCTGGAAGAACTACCCGATCCGGGCAGCGCAGCCGCTGTTGCGTCAAAATGTCTTACCACCCTGTCGCGGCGGATGGTGATCAATGGAATAGAGATTTTTCCCACTGTCAGTATAGGCATCAGCCTTTTTCCGGATGATGCCACCACGGTGGACGGGCTGATGAAATGCGCCGACACCGCCATGTATCGGGCCAAGGATGCCGGCCGCAACAGCTTCCAGTTCTATACCCGGGACATGAACGACCGGACAGTCAAGATGCTGCTGCTTGAGGGCAGTCTGCGTCACGCCATATCGAAAAATCAACTCTGCCTGTTCTACCAACCGAAATTTGATCTGACTAACGACCTGCTGGTCGGCATGGAAGCCCTGATCCGCTGGAACCACCCTGAAAAAGGCTTGATCCCGCCCTCCGATTTTATCCCCCTGGCGGAGGATACCGGCATGATCATCCCCATCGGCGAATGGGTGATACAGGAGGCCTGCCGGCAAATCAAGGCGTGGCAGACACTGGCAATCGACCATCTGCACGTAGCGGTCAACATATCGGCACGCCATTTCAATCCGATGATTATTGAGACCATTATCAAGGCACTCAATAAAAATCAGCTTGAGCCCCGGTTTCTCGAACTGGAGATCACGGAAAGCGTATTGATGGACAATGCAGATTCAGCCATTGAGATTCTTACACGACTGCGAGAAATGGGGATATCGCTATCCATTGACGATTTCGGTACCGGTTACTCCTCCCTCAGTTATCTCAAGCGCTTTCCCATCGCCAGTCTGAAGATTGACCGATCGTTCGTCATGGACATGACCGACGACAGCAATGATGCGGCTATCGTTTCATCCATTGTCGCCTTGGCCAGAAACATGGATCTTCAGGTAACGGCGGAGGGCATCGAGACCTCCCGGCAGCTGGAGCTGATCAAACACCTGGGCTGCGATCATGGCCAGGGTTATCTCCTGGGACGACCGATGCCAGCCGAGGAATTCGAACAGCGTTATCTGCTCCCCCTACATACTTAAGTGAAGGCTCAAACCCGCAAAAGTGCGCCCGTGCCGGGCGCATAAAAAAAGCCCCTGGGTGATCCAGGGGCTTTGCAGTTTCCACCCGAGAAGGTGGGATCAGGCGACGAATTCCACCCGATTGGCTACCGACTGGTAGGCCTCGATCTGATCAAAGTTCATGTAGCGGAAGATATCCGCAGACATGGCATCGATCTGATCCGCATAGACCATGTACTCCTCAACCGTCGGCAACTTGCCGATGATAGCTGCAACGGCCGCCAGTTCGGCGGATGAGAGGTAGACATTGGCCCCTGTACCGAGACGGTTGGGGAAGTTGCGGGTCGAGGTAGAGACTACAGTCGCGTTGTCTTTCACCCGTGCCTGGTTACCCATGCAGAGTGAGCAGCCCGGCATCTCCATGCGTGCTCCCGCCTTACCGAAGGTGGCGTAATAGCCCTCTTCGTTCAGCACATAGGCGTCCATTTTGGTTGGTGGTGCCATCCACAGACGGGTCGGTATGTCATGCTTGCCTTCCAGCAGTTTACCCGCCGCCCGGAAATGACCGATATTGGTCATACAGGAACCGATGAACACTTCGTCGATTTTCTGACCAGCCACTTCGGAGAGTTGCTTGACGTCGTCCGGATCGTTCGGACAGGCCAGGATCGGCTCTTTCACGTCCGCCAGATCGATCTCGATCACCGCCGCATATTCGGCATCGGCATCACCTTCCAGCAACTGCGGGTCCGCCAACCACTTCTCCATGCCTTCGATACGCCGTTGCAGGGTACGTGGATCCTGGTAGTCGTTGGCGATCATCCACTTTAACAGGGTGATGTTGGATTGCAGGTACTCGATGATCGGCGCCTTATCCAGTTTGATGGTACAACCGGCCGCCGAACGCTCTGCCGAGGCATCGGAGAGTTCAAACGCCTGCTCCACCTTCAAGTCCGGCAGACCCTCGATCTCCAGCACGCGACCGGAGAAGATGTTCTTCTTGCCCGCCTTGGCGACGGTCAACAGGCCCTGTTTGATGGCATAGTAGGGAATGGCATTGACCAGATCACGCAGGGTGATGCCCGGCTGCATTTTTCCCTTGAAGCGCACCAGCACCGACTCCGGCATATCCAGTGGCATCACACCGGTGGCGGCGGCGAAGGCGACCAGACCAGAACCAGCCGGGAACGAGAGACCGATCGGGAAGCGGGTGTGGGAATCACCGCCGGTACCCAGGGTATCGGGCAACAGCATGCGGTTCAGCCAGGAGTGAATAATGCCGTCACCCGGACGCAGGGCCACACCGCCACGGGAGGAAATGAAATCAGGCAGGGTGTGATGGGTGGTGATATCCACCGGTTTCGGGTAGGCCGCGGTGTGGCAGAAAGACTGCATCACCAGATCGGCGGAGAAACCGAGGCAGGCCAGATCCTTCAGCTCGTCACGGGTCATGGGACCGGTGGTATCCTGGGAACCGACCGTGGTCATCCTTGGCTCGCAGTAGGCGCCTGGGCGGACACCCTCGACACCGCAGGCACGGCCGACCATCTTCTGCGCAAGGGAGTAACCCTTGGTGCTGTCAGCCGCCGGGGCCGGTGATTTGAACAGGGTGGATGGATCCAGACCCAGCGCCTCACGGGCCCGGGCGGTGAGGCCGCGACCGATAATCAATGGGATACGTCCGCCAGCACGCACCTCATCCAGCAATACATCGGTTTTCAACTCGAAGCGACACAGCTCTTCGCCACTCTCATGGTTTTTGACCACTCCCTCGTAGGGGTAGACGTCAATGACATCCCCCATGTTCAGGTTGGAGACATCACATTCGAACGGCAGTGCGCCGGCATCCTCCATGGTATTGAAGAAGATCGGCGCGATCTTGCCGCCGAGGCAGAAGCCGCCAGCACGCTTGTTGGGGATGAAGGGAATATCATCGCCCATGTGCCACAACACTGAGTTGGTAGCCGATTTACGCGACGAGCCGGTACCTACTACATCACCGACATAAGCCACCGGATGGCCCTTCTGTTTCAGCTCTTCAATGAACTTGATCGGCCCAATGACTCCCGGCTGATCCGGAGTGATGCCCTCACGCTCCATCTTCAACATAGCATTGGCGTGCAACGGGATATCCGGGCGGGACCAGGCGTCCGGCGCCGGAGAGAGGTCATCGGTATTGGTCTCGCCGGTGACCTTGAACACGGTCAATGTGATCTTTTCGGCCAGTTCCGGCTTCTGGGTAAACCACTCTCCCTCAGCCCAGGACTGCAGAATAGCCTTGGCGTGGTCATTGCCGGCATCGGCCTTCTCCTTGACGTCATTAAAGGCATCAAACACCAACAAGGTGTGGGAGAGCGCCTTGACCGCGGTCGGTGCCAGCGCTTCATCATCCAGCGCCTCCACCAGCGGAGCGATATTGTAACCACCCAGCATGGTACCGAGCAGTTCGGTCGCCTTAACGCGGTCAATCAGGGGACAGTTACAACTTCCCTTGGCCACATCCGCCAGGAAGGCGGCCTTCACATAAGCAGACTGGTCCACTCCGGCAGGTACACGGTGGATTATCAGGTCCAACAGATAGGCTTCTTCACCAGCAGGAGGATTCTTCAGCAGTTCAACCAGCTGAGCGGTTTGCTCCGGATTGAGCGGTAGCGGGGGGATGCCCTCCGCGGCACGCTCTTCTACGTGTTTGCGATAGCTTTCTAACACCGAGTGATCCTCCTGGGTTGGCGCCTGGATCAGGCTCTGTTTCATCTAAATTTTCAAGGAATTAGCGTTCGTCATTTCAGGGACGATGCCTATTTATAACTCAAAACCGGGAAAAATTCTGCACTGCAGCAGAAATATTTCTCAAAAAAGATCCTGCATATTAGGACAACCGTCTGTTTTATCTTGGAGCAGATGTCGGCGATATTACCCCATCATGCCGGCATTAGCGAGCAGGCCGACCGCGTGCTGTTGGGCAGAACTTAACCTTTGGTCACTACCGGGAATCGAATGGTATAATCCGCTGCTTTACCAGTCTTGGCTTTGAATAAACTAACGCAGGCGCGCAGAAATCCCATGGAACTCTCTACTTTAACCGCAATATCCCCGGTTGACGGTCGCTATGGCAGCAAAACCGTTGATCTTCGTCCTATTTTCAGCGAGTACGGACTGATCCGTGCCCGGGTGCAGGTCGAGGTCAGGTGGCTTCAGGCTCTGGCCGCCAATCCTCAGATCACGGAAGTGCCCCCACTCAGCGAGGAGGCCGAGACGGCACTGAACAGTATTCTGGACAACTTCAGTACCGCGGATGCCGGCCTGGTCAAGGAGATCGAGCGCGAAACCAATCATGACGTGAAGGCGGTTGAATATTTCCTAAAGCGCAAAATTGCCGGCAACAGCGAACTGGAGGCGGTTAGCGAGTTTATACATTTCGCCTGCACTTCCGAAGACATCAACAATCTCTCCCATGCCCTAATGCTGCAACAGGGGCGCGAACAGCAACTGCTGCCGGAAATGGACCAGCTGATCGAGGCCATCCGCAAGCTCGCTCACGCACACGCCGAAATACCCATGCTCTCCCGCACCCACGGCCAGCCCGCCTCCCCCACGACCCTGGGCAAGGAGATGGCCAATGTGGTCTACCGGCTTCAGCGTCAGCGGGACCAGGTAACCAAGGTCCCGCTGCTGGGCAAGATCAACGGTGCGGTGGGCAACTACAACGCCCATATATCAGCCTACCCGGACATCGACTGGGAGCAGTTCGCACAACGCTTCGTTGAATCCCTGGGTCTGGTCTGGAACCCCTACACCACCCAGATTGAACCCCACGACTACATGGCGGAACTGTTTGACGCCACGGCCCGCTTTAACACCATCGTTATCGATTTTTCCCGGGATATCTGGGGCTATATCTCGCTCGGCTATTTCAAACAGCGCACCATTGCCGGCGAGGTAGGCTCATCCACCATGCCGCACAAGGTCAACCCGATCGACTTCGAGAATGGCGAAGGCAACCTGGGCATTGCCAATGCCCTGTTCAGTCACCTGGCGATGAAACTGCCGATCTCCCGCTGGCAACGCGACCTGACCGACTCCACCGTGTTACGCAATGTGGGTGTCGGCTTCGCCTACACCTCGATAGCCCTGCAGTCCATTCTGAAAGGCATCGGCAAACTGGAAGCGAATGCGGCGATACTGGCCAATGACCTGGATGGCAATTGGGAAGTGCTGGCAGAACCGATCCAGACCGTGATGCGCCGCTACGGTATCGAGAAGCCTTATGAAAAACTGAAGGCATTGACCCGGGGACAGCGCATTGGCGCCGATGAAATGCGCACATTCGTGGATGGACTGGACATACCCGAAGCGGCCAAAAAGGCATTAAGGGAAATGACACCCGGCAGTTATATCGGCAACGCCATCGAGCAGGCAAAAAAAATCTGACTATCTGCACTGCCTAGCCGAATGCCGGTAGCCCTTCAACTTCGCAGTATTGCGGATCGTCACCACTGGTGGTGGTTTAATCGCGGCTGAAGCCGCTCCTACAGCAGCGTAACTTTAGTAGGAGCGGCTTCAGCCGCGAAACATTACTCATAACGAGAAAACCGGGGCTGATTCAGCCCCGGTTTATTATCAGAACCTGGCCTTTTCAGGCCGTGCCCGGATTACTTCATCATCACATTGAACTCCACCCGACGGTTCATTGCCCGTCCCGCCTTGGTGTCGTTACCAAAGGCCGGTTGAGACTCACCGGCGCCACGCGCCTGAAGCTTGCTGGCATCTGCGCCCTGGCTGATCAGGTAATCACGTACCGAATTGGCACGACGCTCGGACAGGCCCTGGTTATAGGCATCAGATCCCGAGCTGTCGGTATGACCGGTAATGGTAACGGACTTGACAGCATCGTTGCCTTTGAATTTGGCATAGCTGTTATCCAACACATCGGTGGAACCTTCCTTCAGTTCTGCACTATCAAAGTCAAACAGCAGAATGTTGTCGATCACCACCTTCTCCGTCTTGGCCATCGGTTTCATCATGATCTCACAACCATCTTTATCAACCTTAGCGCCCGCTTTGGTGCCCGGACATTTATCCAGATAGTCCGGCACTCCATCGCCATCGGAGTCGAGCGGACAGCCTTTGGCATCCACCGGTGCTCCCCGTGGGGTATCGGGGCACATATCCTTGTCGTCGGTCACGCCATCGCCGTCTGTGTCAACCAGGATAACGTCACCACAAGCCTCAATTTTCTCCTGCAAACCACCTGCGGTTATCCAGCACTCATTTGCACTGTTTTTGACAACGCCCTTGGATGCATCGATCGCATAGCGATTATGGTTATCAGCCAGCCCTGCTGTAGATATCGCCATGCCGCTGATCAAACCCAAGGGGGCCAGCATTGCGATAATTTTTTTGTGTTTGAATTGTGCCATCTTTTCCTCTCTATTATTAACTATGGCGCCTGATGCCCAGACGTCTTCTGCCTTGAAGTTTTGAATTGAACACATGAAGTATGCAGTTACTTCAACCTTGTCCTTTATCGGTTGCGTGTAAGAAGCTTGTCACAGCATCCGTGGAATATCCAGAGTACGAAACAATTTATTACAATTGATAATTTTCTTAATAAAAGCAGGGATATCTACTATTTACAGTTCATCTATACAGATACCCGTGACCCATAACATGCCCCACATATCCATGCTGGGTAAGGCTTTTATAAAGTCCAGTATAGTTGCTTCGGCTGAAATGTCCGGATAAACATACTCCACGGTGCCATAACTAGCCACAGCACTTCTTAAACTTTTTTCCGCTACCGCAAGGACAGGGATCATTTCTGCCGATCTTTGGCGACTCATTGATTTTGGTTTCAGGCAGTACCAATTCGCCATCAACAAAATACCACTCACCATCCACCTTGCTGAAGTTACTGCGCTCGTGGTGATAGCGGATTACCCCTTTTTCTTTAAATCTGGCGATAAACTCCACGACACCTTCGGTGTCCGGTTCCCCACCCCGCTCACTCTCCACAATCTGCAATCCAAGCCACTCGGAATTTTCAGCCCAGCGTCTGGTGGCTTCCACGTCATGATCATCACGATGATCCGGATGCAGACTGCTGCTGAGAAAATCAACTCTCCCCAATGCAAAAGCACAGTAACGTGCTCGCATCAGGTTCTCGGCCGTGACCGCCTTGCGTTCACCATTGATTACGGGACTGCAACAGTCAGCTGCAAGTTTGTTGGAACCACAAAGGCAAAGCGACATCTGAAAAAATCTCCTAATTCATGGACCATTGAATCGTTTAAGTATGCAGTTATCCGGGCTGCGATACCAGATGCGATTAACAGTGTGTGTTTTCCCATCCTGCCACTTATCGGTTATATTGGGGCCCGTGGGTTCCATGTCAACTTGTCGCAATTGGTCGGCATTTTTCCATGGATAGAATAAATGGCTGACCAGTCAGTTGTTTTGGACAATCAAGAATGAAAAGAACCTACTCTCCTTATATCCTCGGTACGGTGATCCTTATTATCTCGATAGGCATTACGCTGCTGATCGCGATCAATCAAACCAGAAAGCATGAACAGGAGAGTAGAAACCAAACCCTTACCTATCTCAGTACCGTACGCGCCCGGCTGGAAGGCACCTTTAACTCCACTATTTACCTGAACCGCGCCCTGTCGGTAATCATCACCGCGGAAAACGGCATCAGCCAAACGAAATTCAACCTGATCGCTCGCGAACTCATGAACAGCAATCCCTATGTCCGAAATGTGGCTGTAGCGGAGGGGTATGTAATCAAACTCATGTATCCGTTAACTGGAAATGAGAAGGCAGTCGGCCTGGACTATCGAAAAATTCCAGCCCAGTGGAAGGCTGTGAAACGGGCCATCGAAACGCGACAGACCGTCGTGGCCGGTCCCGTCGACCTGGTTCAGGGTGGCAAGGCCTTTATCAACCGGACACCGATATTCAAATCGAGCTTCTCTGCCGAACCAGACTCGGGTGACTACTGGGGCATTACCAGCATGGTGATCGACATGAATGCGGTGTTCGAGTCCGCGGGATTGCCCGATACCGGCTCAAAATACCAGGTCACCATCCGCGGAAAGGATGGACTAGGCGCCGATGGTGCGGTGCTTTTTGGTGACCCCGCGTTATTTGAACAGCGCCCGGAACTGTTGGATGTCACCTTTCCCAACGGTTCCTGGCAACTTGCCGCCATCCCGAAGGGAAACAGCGACATCCTCAGTGAGGATCTCCTGTGGATCATGGTTACCGGTATCATCATATCCCTGCTACTGGCCATCCTGACCACCGTCATCTACAGCAATAATCTTCGTATCAAGCATATCGCGCTGCATGACCAGTTAACCAAATTACCCAATCGACTGCAGTTCAATGAACGGGTTACCCAGGCACTGGCCCATGCCCAACGTAATCAGGGTCAGGTGGCCATTGCCGTTCTGGACCTGAATAAATTCAAACCGGTCAACGACACATACGGCCACCTTGCCGGGGACTATGTATTGGAACAGGTGGCTAACCGAATCCGCAGTACACTGCGTCAGGAGGATGTTGTCGCCAGGACCGGTGGTGACGAGTTCACACTGCTGTTGGTTGAAATCAATTCCATGAAAAATATCAGCGTAATCGCAAGAAAGCTGACCGAGCGTCTGCTGGAGCCCTTTATCTGGAAAGGACGACAGATGAATGTCGGCGTCAGTATCGGGATTGCACTCTACCCCACTCACGGTGAAAATCTTACCGAGCTGTTCCACCATGCAGACATTGCCATGTATCACGCCAAGCATGATCCGGAAACACACTGGGTGCTTGCATCGCCGCCGTCAAACCAGCCTATTGGAGAGCAAGCCACTCTTCCGATCTGAACGTCTTTGCCGGCATCCCGCGGTGGCTGTTTTATAAGCCCAACTCCTTCCAACGCTTTGCTATTCGCTTTATGGAAACCGGATAAGCCGTTTTCAGTTCCTGGGCAAACAGGGAAACACGCAACTCCTCCAGTGACCAGCGGATCTCTTCCAGCCGCTCATCCACTGTGCCGCTCTTACGCTCCCGCTGATCGCGTTCCAACCACATCTGATACAGTGTCTGCATCTCCCGCAGCAGTTGCTGATCACGTGCGGCGGCGTGGTTGAGCTTGTCCAACCGGCGTTGCAAGGCCTCCAGGTAGCGAGGTATCTGGCGTAACTGTTGTATCGGAGTCAGCCTGAAAAAACCCTTGAATACCAGACGGTCCAGTTGTTGGCGCATATCGGCCAGGGAGGACATCCAGTTGATCTGGGTACAGGCGGCCAGCTTTTTTGCGACCTGTTGATACTGTTCGAGAATTTCACCCGCAAGCTGGATCACCGTGTTGGCTGTCGGTACCAGTTGCGGTTTACATAGATTGATACGCGCATTAAACGACTCGGCATCCCTGATCTCCGGCTGATCGGCAACGAATGTCAAATCCACAATAAGCGTTACCAACTCCTGTTCCAGATCGACCGCGTCGGCCTGATCCTGATCTGACAGCACCGGTGCCTTGGCATACTGCAGCCGCATCTTCTGCAGCTGCGGGATATTGCGCCGAATGTAGCGAATATCCTTGGCCAGCCGGAGCATCACCAGTCGTCCCACGCCAGCGCGGTGGGCGTCCCTGGCATGCTGTTCGGAATCCACTACGCGCACGGCCAGCCCCTGTTCCGTCTCCACCAGTGCGGGGAAACCGGGCAGTCTGATCCCGGCGCGTTGCAGCATGACTGATTTCGGCAGCGGAGCGAAGTCCCAGTCGGTCACCTCTTCACGTTCCAGGCCGGTTTCCGTGGAGGAGTGGAAGCGTGACTCACCCTGACTGGCGTGCTGCTTTTTCAGCGCCTGCAGATCACGCCCTTCCGCTATCGGGCGACCTGCTTCATCCAGCACCTGAAAGTTCATTCGCAGGTGCTTTTCGACCGCCGCCTCCTGCCAGGCATCCTCGGGGATATAGACTCCGGTCATCTTATGCAACTGTTCCGACAACTGACGGATCAACGGCTTGTCCGACGGGGTCATCACCTTAAGACAGGCATCTGCATAATCCGGAACCGGCACGAATGATTTACGCAACGCCTTCGGCAAGGATTTCAACAGGGCGATTATCCGCTCGCGCAACAGCCCGGGGACCAGCCAGTCGGTGCGTGCTTCAGGGACCTGATTAAGTACCGCCTGTGGAATCTTCAACTTAACGCCGTCAGTCGGGTCGCCCGGGTTGAAGTGATACTCCAGGGATAGCCGCAGACCATCCATCTCCAGGGTATCGGGGTACTGATCCGCCACATCGCCGGCCGCATTGGCCATCAGGTCATCCGTTCGCATATGCAACAGCTTGGGCTTCTCCCGAGTTTCCTGACGCAACCATTTTTCAAACTGAACGGCACTGTAGATACCGACCGGTATCCGTTGGTCGTAATAGTCATACAGGGTCTGCTCATCCACCAGCAGATCACGTCTTCGGGTCTTCTCCTCCAGCAGATGAATCGAGTCGATCACCTGTCGGTTGTGGCGCCAGAACGGGGCCCGGGTATGAAAATCCTGATCCACCAGGGCCGAACGGATGAAAATCTCCCGCGCCTCGACCGGATTGATCGGGCCATAATTGACCTTGCGTCGGGGGATAATAGGCAGGCCAAACAGGGTGATACGGGTATAGGCGGCCACCTGTCCGCGCTTCTTTTCCCAGTGGGGTTCGGAATACTCCTGCTTGACCAGGTGCCCGGCGACCGCTTCCACCCACTCCGGCTGAATTTCGGCAACCGTTCTTGCATAGAGTTTACTGGTCTCAACCAGTTCGGCCGCCACTAGCCATTTGGGCTGTTTTTTAAACAGGGCTGAACCGGGAAAGACGAAAAAATGGCTGTTTCTGGCCCCCAGGTATTCCCGGCTGTTACCTGCCTGGCGCATGCCGATATTACTCAACAGACCGCTCAACAGTGATTTGTGTATCGCCTCATAATCCGCCGCTTTTTCATTTTCCCGATAGCCCATTTCATGCAGTTGCCCACGCAACTGATGATGGATATCGCGCCACTCCTGCACCCGGTTCCAGGAGAGAAACCGGCCCCGGCAATGGGCCTGGAACTTGCGCCGGGAGAGATGGTGCTGAATCTCCTCAAGATGTCGCCAGAGATTGAGGGTACCGAGAAAATCCGACTCTTCATGGCGGAATTCCCGATGTGCCTCATCCGCTGCCTGCTGCTTGTCCATCGGACGTTCCCGCGGATCCTGCACGCTGAGCGCAGAAGCAATTACCAGCAGTTCACTCAGACACTGATTTTCCGTAGCGGCCAGCAGCATGCGCCCCACCCGGGGATCGACCGGCAGACGGGACAATGCCCTGCCGATCGGCGTTATCCGCCTATCCGCATCCATCGCCCCGATCTCCTCCAACACCCGGTAGCCATCCCTGATCAACCGGTTGTCGGGCTTATCGACGAAGGGAAACTGTTCGATATTGCCGAAGCCAAGCAGTTTCATCTGCAGGATTACCGAGGCCAGGTTGGTGCGCTGAATCTCCGGCTCGGTAAATTCCGCACGGGCAGCAAAGTCCTCCTCGTCATAGAGCCGGATACAGATACCGGCAGCGACCCGGCCGCAGCGTCCCTTGCGCTGGTCGGCACTGGCCCGTGCGATGCGCTCCACCGGCAAGCGCTGCACCTTGCTGCGGTGGCTGTAGCGGCTGATGCGGGCATAACCCGCGTCGATGACATAGCGAATGCCGGGGACGGTGAGCGAAGTTTCCGCGACATTGGTGGCGAGAATAATGCGCCGTTTACCTCCACTCCTGAACACCCGTGCCTGCTCGGCAGGTCCAAGCCGGGCATACAGTGGCAGCACCTCGGTCAGGGGCAGTTTGTGTTTGCGCAGATTTTCCGCAGTCTCGCGGATTTCACGCTCGCCGCTGAGAAACACCAGGATATCCCCCCGGTCGATACGCGACAGTTCATCCACCGCTGACAGGATTGCCTGCTGTACGGCATCGTCCCGTTCACCGCCGCTCTCCTCCTGGGGTGGTCGATAGCGCACTTCCACCGGGAAGGTGCGGCCGCTGACGTTAATGATAGGGGCATTCCAGAAATGTTTGGAAAAGCGCTCGGGGTCAATGGTCGCCGAGGTAATAATCAGCTTCAGATCACGCCGTTTCGGCAGCAGCTCTTTCAGATAACCCAGAAGAAAATCGATATTCAGGCTGCGCTCATGGGCCTCATCGATAATCAGGGTGTCATACTCATTCAGATAGCGGTCCTGCTGGATCTCCGCCAGCAACATGCCATCAGTCATCAGCTTGATGTGGCTATTGGGGCCCACCCGGTCATGGAACCGCACCTTGTAGCCGACCGAATCCCCCAGTTCCCTGCCCAGTTCCTCGGAGATGCGGGCGGCAAGCGCACGGGCCGCGATACGCCGTGGCTGGGTGTGGCCGATCCGCCCGAATATCCCGCGCCCCAGGCCCAGGCAGATCTTCGGCAACTGGGTGGATTTCCCTGAACCGGTTTCTCCACACAGAATGATTACCTGGTTTTGCGCGATCAGGTCGGCAATCTCCACCTGTCGTTCACTAATCGGCAGGTCCGCCGGAAAGCGGGGTTCAGGCCGAAGCTGTCGCCGCTGCTCCACCGCCTTCCGGGACTGTTCAAGCCTTGGCCACAGGTGCGCCAGATCGGAATCCAGGGTTTTTCCTTCACGCTGCTTCCTGTGCAAGGTTCTGATTCGCTTGCGCAATGGATGGCGATCCTGAATCAGGCAGCTATCCAGTAATTCAAGCGCGGGGATTGTCGACTCAACCTTCACAACAGCAGTCCGTTTAGCAGAAGAGCGGCTATTTTACAGATTTGTACTGATTGAACACACATCCCCCATACAGGATCCGTCCTGCCCGGAGATATTGATCCAGATCATTTTTTGGGTGAAATGTAGGGAAATACCTAAAGAAACGATCCGGCAAGTCGCAATAAAGAGAGGAAAAATCATCGAATCAACCTTCTCATTATCGAGACAGTGACTGACACAATCCGACATACCCGGGGATCTGTAAATGAAACAAGCCAGTAAAGCCTCTGCCAGTGGTCTCTCCATCAGCACCAAGATTGACCTTGCCCTGATTGTGCTGTTTCTGCTGATCCTGGTGGTCTCCGCCCTTTACCAGTTTAACAGTCAGCGTAACCTGGTGGAGCATCTGGTCATGGACCAGACCGAAACCCTGGCTGATTCCTACTTCGACAACGTCAACACCCTGATGCTGACCGGCGGCATGGCCAACAAGGAGATCTCCCGAAAGAAGGTGACTGCACGCGAAGAGGTGCTGGATGCCCGCATTATACGCGGCGAGGGGATCATCAAGGTTTTCGGTGCCGGCACCGAACAGAACACCATCAAGGATGAACTGGATAAACGTGCCCTGGCAGGTGAAAAAATCGACTCCCTTTATAAAGACGAGAGCGGACGCGTGCTGACCGTCATCATGCCGATGCGTGCGCAAAAGGATTATCGTGGCACCAACTGCTTGCTCTGCCATCAGGTACCCGAAGGCGAAGTGCTGGGTGCCGTGCGGGTGGATTACTCGCTGAAGAATCTTGACAATACGGTACTAAAAGAACTGTGGATGAATATCGGACTCAACTCCGGACTTTTGATTGCCGGGCTTTTGATCATCAGTTTCATCCTGAAAAAACTGGTAGTTTCACGCTTGCGACGGGTCACCGATGTGGTTCGTGCCATCGAGCAGCAATCCGATCTCAGCCTGCGGGCCGAGGTTAAGTCCAATGACGAACTCAGCCGGCTGGCGCTTGCCATCAACCTGATGATGGAAAAGTTCGGCTCCATCATCAATCAGGTCAATACCTCCACCCTGAAACTGGCCGAGGAGTCCGGGCACCTCACCGATATCACCACCCAGAGCATCGAAGGCGTACGGCGCCAGCAGTTGGAGAGTCAGCAGGTGGCCACGGCCATGACCGAGATGGAAGCTAACTCCAATGAAGTGGCCAGTAGTGCCGGCAACGCCTCCGAGGCGGCCAATCAGGCCGATGCGGAAGCGCTTGAAGGGGGCAATGTGGTGAACAACGCCATCGCCTGCATCAACACCCTGGCCGAAGATGTTAACCAGGCGTTCGATGTGATCCGGCAGCTGGAGTCGGACAGTGACGGCATCGGCAAGGTAGTGGAGGTGATTACCAATATTGCCGAACAGACCAACCTGCTGGCTCTGAATGCGGCTATCGAGGCAGCGCGAGCCGGTGAACAGGGTCGTGGATTTGCCGTGGTGGCCGACGAGGTTAGAACCCTGGCAACCCGCACACATAAGGCGACCCAGGAGATCCAGAGTATGATCGAGGGGCTGCAGCGCCAATCCCAGAATGCCGCCAACATGATGTCCCAGAGCCAGAAGCGGGTGGAAACCAGTGTCGCCGAGGCGGCCCATGCCGGTGATTCGCTGAACAAGATTACCCAGTCAATCAACACCATCAGCCAGATGAATGAGCATATCGCCACCGCTGCCCAGCAACAGAGCATGGTGGCCGGGGAGATCAGCCGGAATATCACTGCCATCAGTGATGTCACCGGACAGACGGCTGATCACTCGGAACAGATCGCCCAGACCAGCAAGCAGCTCTCGGGACTGGCATCAGAACTGAAACAGGTGATGGGACAGTTCAAAGTGTAAGAACTGAACTGCGCCAGGCCTGAGGAAGATATCGGCATATCCTGCGCAACCCGCCCGGTTCTAGCCCGCCAGACTCTCCCGGGTAAGCAGAAAAAACTGCAGGACGCCCTCTTCCCCGTCCAGGGTCACTTCATGGCGATAGGCATCACCCAAACCGTCTGCGTAGGTGTGTGCCGCGGCAAGATTGGCCGCATAATGCTCACGCCGTTGTTCCACGGTAAAACATTGCTCGGGCTCAGCCGGATTTTCTAGCGCATCATCCAGTGAAAACTCGATCGCCGATTGGGCTTGCTCACGGTGAGTCCAGAGGCCGGTGGGGGAATCGAACCGATATAGTGGTAAAAAGCGATAGCCATAATCAGCCACAAACTCCACCGCCTCCAAGAGATAGGCCACCTCCGCCTCGTCAAACAGATAGTGAAAGCCGATCCGGCACCAACCAGGTTTAATGCCACAGTGCCCGTCGGCGATTACCGCCCTGAACTCCTCTGCCCGGGCATCATCGATACCCAACAGTTTGTGCCCATAGGGACCGGCACAGGAGCAGCCGGCCCGACTCTGGATGCCGAACAGATCATCCAGCAGCGTGGTGATGAAACGCGGATGATAGTAGCGTCCACCCGGTCCTTTGAGATTGAATGAGACGATACCGATGCGCCGCTCCGGATCCGGATTGCCCATGATCTCGATAGCGGGATGGCGGCCCCAGCGGTCGAGCGCCCGGCGAATATAGTCCGTCTCGCGCTGCTCGATCACCTCATGCCCCACCGCCTGTTTAATCTGAAACACCAGGGCTGCCTTGAGGGTTTGCAGTATCCCCGGTGTACCGGCATTCTCCCGGGTTTCGATATCCTTGATGAAGTCATGGCTCTCCGGTCCGACATAGTCGACCGTTCCACCACCCGCCACGCTGGGCGGCAATTCGGGATGGTAACAGTGGCGGTTGAACACCAGCACGCCGCTGGCACCGGGGCCACCGACAAACTTATGGGGTGAAATGAACACGGCATCCAGTGAAGCATCCCCGCCCATCTGATCAGGTTCCGGATTCATGTTGATCTCGACATAGGGTGCACTGGCCGCATAGTCAAAAAAAGCCAGGGCATCGGACTGATGTAACAGGGCGGCTATCTCATGCACCGGCGACTTCATGCCGGTCACATTGGAAGCCGCCGAGAAAGAGCCGATACGCAGCCGCCCCGTATAGTCCGGCAGTTTCAGCAACCTTTCCAGATCCGCCAGATCGATACCCCCGTCCTCACTCAACCGCACCTCCACCACGGTCGCCAGGCTCTCGCGCCAGGAAACCTCGTTGGAGTGGTGTTCGTAGGGCCCGACGAACACCACCGGCTGGTGCGCGCGGCAATAGTCGGCAAAGGCCCCAGCCTGGGCATTCCCGGCAAAGCCCTGCAACAGGGACATCATGACTTGGCGGCTCGCCGCAGGCAGTTTTACACCCACCAGTTGTTGCATGCGATCAATGGCACCCGTGGCGCCGGTGCCGCAGGCGATGATGCGCCCATCCGGCCCGGCATTAAGCGCCCGTTTGATCACCTGCTCGGCCTGATGCAGCAGTTGGGTGGTGGTGCGACCACTGGTATCGTCCTCCGTATGGCTGTTGGCATACAGCCGCAAAATCCGCTGCAGATAATCCTCGACAAACCGCACTCCCCGGCCCGACGCGGTATAGTCCGCATAGACCATCAGCCGCTCGCCGAAAGGGGTCTGCAGGAGCGTATCCACACCAATAATCTGACTGCGTAAATAGTCTGGTTCCAGCCGTTTCATTCCCATTTCACCCATAACCGTTTTATCTGTACCTATCCTACACTCCTGTGTAGGGCAGTTGTTGCTCTATTAGTTATTTTCCAACCGCCCTGTTCCATTTTGTCGGAACCTGGGTGGTCACTGTCTATACTTCACAGAAGATCGTCAAATTGTTCAGACTGCATCGGGGGTGGGGAAAATGAATATCCAGGACCAGCTTCAGGCAACCATCGATCTGTTGGTACAGAAAGGCAAAGGCATTCTTGCGGCCGATGAGAGTAGCCCGACCATAGCCAAACGTTTTGATGCTATCGGGGTTGAATCCACCGAGGAGCAGCGCCGCCGATACCGAAGCCTGATCCTGGAGACAGCCAATCTGGGTGATTATATCAGTGGCATCATCCTGTTCGAGGAGACCCTGGAACAACGCGCGGATGACGGCACACTGCTGCCGGAGCTGGCCACACGACAAGGCGTGGTGCCAGGCATCAAGGTCGACAAGGGCAAGGGACCGCTGGCCAATGCGCCAGGTGATGAGATCACCCAGGGTCTGGATGGCCTGGGTCAGCGACTGGAGGGCTATAAGGCACAGGGGGCACGTTTCGCCAAGTGGCGCAATGTCTATCATATTTCGGACAGCACACCGAGCCGACTGGCGATCGAGGCCAATGCCGAGATGCTGGCCCGCTATGCCGCCATCTGTCAGGCACAGGGCATCGTACCCATCGTCGAGCCGGAAGTATTAATGGATGGCGACCACGGCATCGCTCGCTGTGCGGAAGTGAGCGAGGCGGTGCTGCATGCCCTGTTTCACGCGCTGCACCGGCATCACGTGGTACTGGAACACGCGCTGCTGAAACCGAGCATGATCACGCCGGGAAAAAACCATGCACGCCAGGCAAAACCGGATGAGGTGGCCAGACAGACCGTGCGAATCCTGCGCCGCACCGTTCCGGCCGCCCTGCCCAGCATCAATTTTCTCTCCGGTGGTCAGACACCGGAGGAGGCCACTGCCAATCTCAACGCGATGAACTGCCTCACCCCGCAGCCCTGGGAGCTGAGCTTCTCCTACGGAAGGGCGCTGCAACAGCCTGCACTGCAGGCCTGGAAGGGTGATCCGGGTAATGTGGCGGCGGCCCAGGACGCACTGTACCGACGTGCCGCATTGAATGGCGCAGCGCGGCGCGGTGAGTATCAGTCAACGATGGAATCGGCAGGTGAATAAAGGAAGGGAGCATCCGGGACCGGAGTCAATCTGACGCCGGTCCCGCCACTACGTCAAATCCGGTGGTCAGTCGACCTTCAGGGTATTCAGCGCTTCCGCCCGCCTCTCCAGCTTTTCCAGAATCGCATCCAGTTGCGCCCTCTCCTGTCGGTTCAGAACTGCGATTAACTGCCGCTCCCGTTCCAGCGCGATCGGCACAATTTTTTCATACAACTGCAGACCTTTTCTGCTGAGCTTCAGCGAGGATTTTCGTTTATCCAGCTTGTCGAGCGTGCGCAACACCAACCCCTTATTGATCAGCTTGGTCAACGCCCGACTCATCTGCACCTTATCCAGATTGACATGGCTGCCGATTTCATTGGCGGATAGCGGCGGCCCATTACCCAGATTGGCAATGATGCGCCACTCCTGGGCCGAGATGTGAAACCGGCTTGAATAGATCGAGGCAATACTTTGTGAAATATTGTGCGTCAACACAGAGAACCGGTAGGGCAGAAAACTGGCAAGTTTCATGGTAATACCTCGACCCGTGCCGCCGCTTACCCCGGTATATGTCCGGTCAAGGTCTCTTTATACGCCATATCCTTGGCCAGGATATGGGTGATGAGCCAGTCCTTGAGAAAGTCATGCACGCTCTCGGCAATGTAGTAAGCGGAGGCGCCGCCACTGTTGTAAACCATTTCAATGGAGGTCAGCCACTCTTCAAACTGCCGATGCCCCTGTATATGAGCCTCAAGGTCCGCATAGCCGGCCGCTCGCATCATCGCCTCTTCATCCCTGAAGTGTTCCCTGACATAACGTCGCAACTCGGCAAATACGCTGACGATCAAGCCGCCGGTACGCCGCTCCTCTTCCAACTGGTTGATAACCCGGATCAGCACCTTGTGCTGTGCATCCAGCCGTGGCACGCCGACACTGTAACTCTCACTCCATTCCAATCTTGCCATAGTCAGTTCCTTGCTACTGCATAAACGAAGGTAACCAGAGCACCAGGGCTGGGAACAGGATCAGCAGCGTAATCCGCACGACATCGGCCAGCAGAAAAGGTATCACCCCCCGACTGACCGTGCCCAACTTCAAGCCAGGTGTTGTTGCCATAATCACGAACAGGTTCATCCCGACCGGCGGTGTGATAAGACCCACCTCCACCACGGATACCATGATGATACCGAACCAGATCGGATCGAAACCCAGTGACTGGATAAGCGGAAAGACAAATGGCAGGGTCAGCAGCAACATGGAGAGCGCATCCATCACACAGCCGAGCAGGATATAGAAAATGATCAGCATGAGCAGAATGGCAAACGGAGCCCAGCCCAACTCACCCACATAGCCGACCAGCCGATGCGGCAGGCCGGTGGTCTCGACAAAATAGTTAAACAGTGCCGTACCGATCAGTATCATAAAAATCATGCCGCTGGTGGTGGCGGTTTCACCGAGACCGTCGAGAAATACTTCCCGGTTCAGTTTTCGCTTCAGCGCGGCCAGCAGGAAGGCGCCAAAAGCACCGATGGCGGCGGCTTCTGTTGGAGAAAACCAACCCATATAGATACCGCCGATGACCACACTGAACAGCAGCAGAACCGGCCAGACGTTGATTAATGCCTGAATACGCCCGCGCATCCCCACCCGCTCGTCGGCAGGCCCGGCTGCGGGGTTGACCAGGGTCTGTCCCCAGACCGCCAGCATATAGAGCAGCGTGGCGACAATCCCCGGAATAATCGCTGCCGCAAACATCTGCCCTATGGACTGTTCTGTCAGCAGGGCATAGATCACCATAATGACGCTGGGAGGAATCAGCACGCCCAATGTGCCTCCCGCCGCAATACTTGCCGCAGCCAGGCCATCATGATAATTGCGCTTGCGCATCTCCGGCATGGCCACCTTGCTCATGGTGGCGGCCGTGGCCAAGCTGCTGCCGCAGATGGCCCCGAAAGCGGCGCAGGCACCGACCGTCGCCATGCCCAATCCACCACGGTAGTGTCCAATAAAGGCATGCACCGCTGCGTAGAGGCTTTTTGAGAGACCGGCTCGGGCGGCGAACACCCCCATCATGATGAACAGTGGAATCACCGATAGGCTGTAGGGAAAGACCGTTTCAAATGGAAGCGATCCCATGACAAAAATAACACTGTCAGGTCCATTGAGAATCAGACCACCAATCGCACCCACCGTCGCCATGGCAATGGCAATGGGCACACGCAATCCGATCAGCACAAACATCACCCCGAAGGCGACTAATCCAATGGCTGTTTCAGACATGGACAGTCACCGGGAAATAATCAGCAATAATCATGACAGGGAGCGCTCCCCCAGCAGCGTTTTATAAATCGACTCACCACTCATCATCAGGGAAATCAGACTGGACAAGGCACAACCGTAGATCACCGGGACCCAATACCAGACAATTGGAATGCCGATTGTCTGGGAAACATCGCCATACTCCATCTGCATGCTTGCATGATTAAAACCAAACCAACCGAACGCCGCCATAATAACGGTACCCAAAAAGGCTGCCAGAGCCGAGATAGCGGCCCGTCCGCGATCACCGAATTTATCGGTGAAGATGGCGACCGCGACATGGCTGCGAGTGATAAAGGCATAGGGAATGGACAAGAAGGCGGATGACAGAACAAGCAGCTGAACAATATCGATCGTACCCTGATAAGTGAAACCGAACAGCTTTCTGGCCAGGATATCGGCCGTGGTGGTAAATACAGCGCCCAGCAGCAGTATCATGCCACTCCAGGCCGACCATTTGCTGATCTGTAGCAGAGCGCGGTTCATTCGTTGAAACATAGTAACCTGTGCGTCGGTTTGAGCGGATGTGGTGATGGACGCCGCCCATCACCACAGCTGCAACTTACTTGCCTTCAAATTCGGCGACATACTCCTGAGCTTTCTGGTAAATTTCGCGGGCATCCTTGACACCCTGCTGCTCAAGGCTGGCGAGATACTTATCAATCACCGGTGCCAGGCGCTCCCGCCACTTGTCCCGCTGTTCACCGGTCAGGCTTGCTATCTCATTACCCTTCTTGACAGCGGCATCCAGGCCTGGCTGATCCCACTGGTTCCACCAGTCTCCGAACTTGTTTACCAGGGTCTGTCCGGACATCTCATCAATCACCTTTCTGACATCCTCCGGCAGGGACCTGTACTTTCGCTCATTCATTACAAAATAGAACGATGTGGTATACGCCTTGGCGTCCAGATGGTAGTTCAACGGTTCGTAGAGCTTAAAGCCGTTCACCGCCTCCCAGGGAAACACGGTACCGTCTATCACGCCCTTCTCAAGGTTTTCATACACCTGGGTGGGTGGCATGCCGACGGGAGACGCACCCAGCTCTTCCAGCATCATGGAGATGGCGAGGGACGGTGCACGCAACCGCAATCCATTCAGATCCTCCATGGTGGTCACTTTTTTGCCGCGCGTATGGATCAGGCCGGCATTGTGCGCATGCAGCGCCAGCACCTTCACACCCTTGTATTCATCCGTCAGGTGATCTGGATAGAGTTTCCACAGGGTTTTACTCGCGGCATCGGCACTTTGAACCAGAAAGGGCAAATCGATAATCGAAGTTTTGGGAAGGCGTCCCCGCGGGATTCCGGAAAGACCATGTGCGATATCCACCACCCCGGCACGCGCCTGGTCCATCTGTTTGGCTACATGACCGAAGGATGAACCCGCCGGAAAAATCTGCACCTTCACCTGTCCGTTGGTGCGTTCTTCCAGCTCTTTGGCCCAAGGCTCCAGGAAATCCCGCTGAATCGGATGTGTCGATGGAAGAAAATGACTCATCTTGAGTTCAATCGGGTTTGCTGCAGATGCAGCAAAACTGGTCAGAGTGGCCGCGATCAACAAGCCGGCTGTTATGGTTCTCTTTATCATGTGCATCCCTCCTCCAGGATCTGCTTGTCAAATGAACTTAGTTGCATGTGCAACCTTTGTCAACAGCAACAATCCACCAAAATAAAAGGGGTAATGCCGAACTATATCGACATAATATAGCTGGCCGCAGGTGCCAAGTGAGCAAACCCGCCGGTTGCTGCATGACGAAACAGGCCCTGCCGGACACCCAAAACACCAATGCCGCACTATCAGGATTGGCGTATTGATTGATCAGGCATCGGCTTTATTGATCTCACCAAGCTGACTGACTGCCTGTTGAAAACGCGCATCGATATCGGCCCGGTCCCCCTTGTTCCGGGCAGATTGAGTTGCCGCCGCATGAACGGCATCGGCATGCCGCCTCAAGACGCTGCGCTGCTGTTGATCAGAGAGTGTTGATGCAACGTCTCCGATCACCTCCAGCATGCGTATCATTACCGCGACGTGGCGGCTACCGGCCTGTCTGATCTGATTAAATGCGATATCGGCAAGGCCTTCAAACTCCACCGCCTTTACCAGTATCCGGGGTTTTCCTCCAGTGTCCCGCCATATTCTTGGCTGTGACCCGCGCATTGCAACCAGGGCAATCCCCGAGCCAAGTTCCTCCACACATGACATTGCGGTGAATGGGTCGTTTATTCCCGGTGACAAAGCCCGTACGCCGATTTCAACAAGTTGTTGAAACGCAAACTCGATATCCTGAACCAGGGTACGCTTATTGCCAAATCGAAACGCATCGTGCAGCAGGACCAACTGATCCACGGGCACGCGTTCACGAGGGTACACTTCAAACAGGGGGGTACCACGAATGACGAACGCCCCCGGGCGATGATATAGCCGGATCAACAGATCATGTCGCTGTGCCCACTCCAGCAATTCCGCCTCTTCAATAGCCTGCAGAATACCCCGGTCACGCGCCGCTATAGGCATGGACGAGAAATCGATCATATCCATCAGGCGCTGCCATTCGGTTTCCTCGGACAATCCTGTCCCGGATCGCTCAGGCATCAGTCGCGTAACGATGAGTTCAAGTTCATTGCGTACATTGGCGATTATTCTGCTGGCATGGATGCTGTCGGCAATGTGATGAATAAAGAATATCAGCGTACCCACACTGAACAGCGCGAACGCCATGGCGGCGGTGGTGCCAAGCTGTGGCACGAAATTTCCCGCAACATCCGATTTCACAGAACGCAATATCAATATGCAAAACACAAAACAAGCCAGAAAAACGCCCAACGCAACCTGGTTATTGCGGTCGCGCATAAAATTGTAGATCAGGCGTGGTCCAAACTGGGAACTGGCGAGTGTCAAAACCACAATAGTCATGGAAAATGTCAGGCTGACAATCGTGATCATGGCGGTGGCAATGGTGGAGAGAATCACCCGAGCAGACTCCGCCGTGCCCAGGAACAGCCAGGATGAGCGGGATGTCTGATCAAACGGGTAACGGTGATCGGCGAAGATCAATAACGATGCCAACCCTATCGACAGCGCTACAATAACAGTTGGCAAAAACCAGTAACTGGAGCGCAACTGATCCCAAAGCTTGTAGAGCCGGGTAATTTTTAACGGTCCCACATGAGCCTCGGCTCCCGATAGATACCGGCATTCAGCCGGTGACAATAAACAGTGGTCTTAAGCACTTACCCGACAGGTTCAGCTACCCGGCCAATCGCCTTAACACAAAGTGTAATATTCCCCCATTTTCGTAATAGGCGAATTCATTGGGTGTGTCGATACGAATTTTTGCCTTGAAACTGATCATACCGCCACTTTCCCTGCGGGCGGATACCACAACCGATTCCTGGCCCTCGGTGATAGCGGGAATTGAAAAATATTCCGTGCCTTCCAGATTGAGCACATCGGCAGATTCCTCCGCCCTGAACTGCAGTGGCAAAATCCCCATGCCGATCAAATTGGAACGATGAATACGCTCGTAACTCTCGGCAATTACCGCCTTGACCCCCAGCAACGCCGGACCCTTGGCCGCCCAGTCGCGGGACGAACCGGTACCGTACTCTTTGCCGGCAAGCACAATGAGGGGTGTCTGCGCTTCTTTATATCGCTCTGCTGCATCAAATATGGAGAGCTGTTCTCCGGATGGAAAGTGGGTGGTCCAGCTACCTTCCGTTCCCGGCGCCAGTTGATTCTGTAGACGGATATTGGCAAAGGTACCGCGCATCATCACCTCATGATTGCCCCGTCGTGACCCATAGGAGTTGAAGTCCTGTGGTGCCACCCGGTGAGCCTGCAGATACCGTCCCGCCGGGCTGTCGACAGCGATGGCGCCAGCCGGTGAAATATGGTCGGTGGTGATACTGTCGGCCACTTTCACCAGGCAACGGGCATCCTCTATCGAGTTCACGCCTGGACGCTTTTCTGCAATACGCTCAAAGAATGTAGGTAGTCGTACATAGGTGGAATCCGACCAGGCATAGCGTTCACCGGTCTCAATCGGCAGATTGTTCCAGATCTCATTCCCGGTGTAGACATCCTGGTATTTCTTCCTGAACATCTCCGCATCCAGCGAACCGGCCATCACTTGCTGAATCTCGCTACTAGCCGGCCAGATATCCGATAATGTCACCGGCTTGCCTTTGGGATCATGACCGATGGGGTCGTTATACAGATCGACATCCATGTTGCCGGCAAGGGCGTAGGCCACTACCAACGGTGGAGATGCCAGGTAGTTGGCTCTGACCTCCTGATGTATCCGCCCTTCAAAATTGCGATTGCCGGAGAGTACCGAGGTGACCAGCAGATTGCCGGCATTGATTCCCTGACTGATCTCTTTGGCCAGCGGTCCTGAATTACCGATACAGGTGGTACATCCATAACCGACCAGATAGAAACCCAGCGCCTCAAGTTCCTCCATCAGTCCGGCACGTTGCAGATAGTCAGTTACCACCTTGGACCCAGGGGCAAAACTGGTCTTGACCCAGGGTTTGGCTTTTAATCCAAGCTTGCGTGCATTTCTTGCCAGAAGACCCGCGGCCACCAGAACGGCCGGATTGGAGGTATTGGTACAGCTGGTAATGGCGGCAATCACCACGGCACCCTGTTCAAGATTGAAGGTCTCCCCCCGATAGGTGACTTCAACCGCACCGGAATCGCTCGGCGGGTGTCCACCCTCTTCATCAAAATCGGTTACATCAGCGGTGGCGGGGGCCTGTTGTCTGTGCTCCGAAAGAAGATGCAAAAAGCTGGCCTTGGCTTCAGTCAATGGGATTCTATCCTGTGGCCGTTTGGGCCCGGCAATGGAGGGCACCACTTCCGACAGGTCCAGTGTCAACAAAGCACTGTAGTCCGCCTCAGGCGTATCCGCATCGTGCCACAACCCCATCCTGCGCGTGTAACTTTCCACCAACTGCAGCGTATGTTCATCCCTGCCGGTCAGTTGCAGGTAACGAATGGTCTCGGCATCTATCGGAAAGATGCCGCAGGTAGCGCCGTATTCCGGTGCCATATTGGCAATAGTGGCGCGGTCGGCAAGCGACAGGTTTGCCAGTCCGTTGCCAAAAAACTCAACGAATTTCCCCACCACACCAAACTGGCGCAGACGCTCGGTCACCGTCAACACCAGATCGGTGGCGGTTGCCCCTTCCGGCAGTTTTCCAACCAGCCGGAATCCCACCACCTGGGGTATCAACATGGTTATCGGCTGACCAAGCATGGCGGCTTCCGCCTCGATTCCCCCCACCCCCCATCCCAGCACACCCAAACCGTTGATCATGGTGGTGTGGGAGTCTGTTCCCACCAGGCTGTCCGGATAGGCCAACTGTTCGCCGTCACACTGCTTTGTAAAGACCCCGCGGGCGAGATATTCGAGATTAACCTGATGCACAATACCGGTACCCGGCGGCACCACACTAAAATTCTCAAAGGCCGTCTGGCCCCAGCGCAGAAACTTGTAACGCTCAAGATTACGCGATATTTCAATTTCCGTATTTTGGTTCAACGCTTCAGCCGTGCCGAAGTGGTCCACCATCACCGAATGATCGATTACCAGTTCCACCGGAGAGAGCGGATTGATACTGGCGGGAGAACCACCCAGTTCGACCATGGCATCACGCATCGCCGCCAGATCCACAATGGCCGGCACACCGGTAAAATCCTGCAGCAGCACCCGGGACGGAACAAAGGCGATCTCCTGTGTTGGTTCGGCCTGTGGATCCCAATTGGCAAGGAACTCGACATCTTCATCCGTCACAAAGATCTCAGACCCGTGCCGCAGCAGGTTTTCCAGCAATATGCGCAGTGAAAAAGGCAGCCGCTCAATTGCATACCGCTTCTGTAGCTGGTCAAAAGGATATATGGTGTAATCTGTTTGCCCGACCGTCAGCGTTACGGCCTGCTTATACGAGGTACTCATCTCCTCAAGTCTCCCTGGTCTGAATTTGAAATGCTGCAGTCACCGCAGCCGGCTGTATAGTCAGAAAATGTTCCGATACTGTCGTAAAGTTTAGCAGCTGATTGAACGGCGCCGGGTCGCGTGCAGAAAAAGACCCAAACCAACATAGAGACACGAGTACGATCACAACCGGGAATCGCCATGCCTTGCCAGATCGAAAGGCGGGATACGCCTGCATTATTAAAATTTGCTCCGGGCTGGAAATCCCAGATGCTAAGATAGGACTGAGATGCAAGAAATTGAAGAAAAGCAAGCACACCCCGCTCCCGCCCTGTTGACACTGGGCTGGAGGGAGTGGCTCGTCCTGCCAAAGCTGGGCATTCCACATATCAAGGCCAAGGTGGACACGGGTGCCCGTACGTCGGCGCTGCACACATTCTTTATCGACCCTTACAAGGAGCGTGGCCGGGACCGGGTGCGCTTCGGTGTTCACCCGCATCAGAGAGATCGAGAAACGGCGATCATCTGCACGGCGGATCTGCTTGATCAGCGGATGGTAACCGATTCGGGCGGGCATCGTGAAAATCGCTATGTGATAGAAACCGAAGCGATCATCGGCTCACTTAGCAAACAGATAGAACTGACATTGACCGATCGGGATACGATGCTGTTTCGGATGCTGCTGGGTCGCACAGCACTGCGCGGCGACTTTCTGGTCGATGCCGCACGCTCATATCAGGCCGGCAAGCCGGACAACCCTTTATCAGAATAACCAGGAAACCACCGAATGAAAATCGCCATACTGTCACGCAATTCCAAACTCTATTCCACCATGCGACTGGTGGAAGCAGCCAAGGCACGCGGACATCAGGTACGAGTGATCGACCCGTTACGTTGCTATATGAACATTACCTCTCACCGGCCATCCATCCACTACAAGGGCGAAACCCTGGATGATTTCGATGCGGTGATCCCGAGAATCGGTGCCTCCATCACCTTCTATGGCACCGCCGTACTGCGTCAGTTCGAGATGATGGGGGTCTACCCGCTGAATGAATCGGTGGCTATCACCCGGGCCAGGGACAAGCTGCGCTCGGCACAACTACTGGCACGCAAGGGCATAGGGCTGCCGGTCACCGGTTTCGCCCACTCGCCGGACGACATCAATGACCTGCTGACCCAGGTCGGCGGCGCACCGGTTGTGATCAAACTGCTGGAGGGCACCCAGGGAATCGGCGTGGTGCTGGCGGAAACTCACAAGGCCGCAGAGAGCGTGATTCAGGCCTTCATGGGGCTCAAGGCCAACATCATGGTCCAGGAGTTCATCGGTGAATCAAAGGGCTCCGATCTGCGTTGCCTGGTGATCGGTGACAAGGTGGTGGCAGCGATGAAGCGCCAGGCGCGGGAAGGCGAGTTCCGATCCAATCTGCATCGCGGCGGCTCGGCCACCCTGGTCCGCATCACCCCCGAGGAGCGCTCCACCGCGGTTCGTGCCGCGCGGGTCATGGGGCTCAATGTCTGTGGTGTTGATCTGCTGCGCTCCAATCACGGCCCGGTGGTGATGGAGGTGAACTCCTCACCCGGTCTGGAAGGGATCGAGAACGCAACCAACAAGGACATCGCCAATACCATTATCGAGTTCATCGAAAAAAACTGCCGCCCCTATCACACCAAAACACGAGGAAAGGGCTGAATGATGAGCAAACCGCTTCGGATCGGTGCTAGCGAGGTGTTGCCGGGGGAAAATCTCACTATTGATCTGCCCATTGCACAACTCTATACCCATACGCCGATGACCATGCCGGTGCATGTAATCCGTGGTCGCAGGGAGGGACCACGGCTGTTCGTCTGCGCCGCCATTCACGGCGATGAGATCAATGGCGTGGAGATTATTCGGCGACTGCTCAGCCTGCCACTGCTGAAAAAACTGCGTGGTGATCTGATCGCAGTCCCCATTGTCAATGTCCCCGGTTTTCTGCACCGTTCACGCTATCTGCCGGACCGGCGGGATCTGAACCGCTCCTTCCCGGGTTCAGAAAAAGGCTCGCTCGCCGGCCGGGTGGCGCACCTGTTTCTGAACGAGATCGTGGCCCAGTGCACCCATGGCATTGATCTGCACACGGCTGCCATCGACCGGGCCAATATGCCCCAGGTGCGGGCCAATCTGGATGATCCGGTTGCCGCCTCCATGGCGGAAGCCTTCCGCACGCCCGTAACGCTCAATGCCGGTCTGCGCGAGGGTTCTGTCCGCCAATCCGGGGCGGCCCTTGGGGTACCGATGGTGGTCTACGAGTGTGGCGAAGCACTGCGTTTCGATGAACACTCAATCCGAATAGGTCTAAGGGGAATCGTGCGGGTAATGCGCCATCTCAATATGTTGCCGGCTTCACGACGGACCAGTACCAAACAGGCCTCGGTCATCACCCATGCCAGCGCCTGGGTGCGCGCCTCCCAGAGCGGCATTCTCAGGGCGGTATCACCTCTTGGGGCAACCGTGAATAAAAATGAAACTCTAGGATATATCAGCGACCCGTTTGGAGAGCGGGAGACCCAGGTGCTGGCACCATGGCGCGGCATTGTGATCGGTCGCACCACGCTGCCTTTGGCCTACCAGGGTGAAGCACTCTACCACATCGCCCGGCTCGGTCGGGACGAAATGGAACTGCTGGAAGACGCCATGCATGAAGAAGATCCACTACCCTCGATCCCCTATCTGCAGGATGAGCCGGTGATTGTGTAGGTCCAGAAGGGAATGGGGCCATTCACAATAGTGGCAGGGCAGACAAGCCGAAAGGCACAACCAGCCTACATGGCTCGCTCAAGCGTTTAGTGCCCACCACCCTTCAGCGCACCAGCCAACCCCTCACACACCGCCTTGGCATCGCCAAAGATGAGTGAGCAGTTATCCTGGTAATAGAGCAGATTATCCACACCGGCATAGCCGGGATTCATGGAACGCTTGATCACATAGATCTGCTTCGCCTTGGAGACATCCAGAATAGGCATGCCGTGAATCGGGCTCGATGGATCAGTCTTGGCCGCCGGGTTGGTCACGTCATTGGCACCTACCACAAGCGCCACATCGGCAGTTGGGAACTCCGGATTGATCTCATCCATCTCCAGCACATGATCGTAGGGGATATCGGCTTCCGCCAGCAGTACATTCATGTGCCCCGGCATGCGCCCCGCCACCGGATGAATGGCAAACTTCACTTCAACACCGCGGGCCAGCAGCAAGTCCATAAACTCCTTAAGGGCATGCTGGGCCTGTGCTACCGCCATGCCATAGCCCGGGATGATGATCACCTTGTTGGCATCTTCCATCCAGTAGATAGCGTCTTCCACAGAAGCAGAACGGACACCCTTCTCCACCGCCAAAGCGGCCGCACTGGAAGCACCGCCGGATGAATCACTGCCGAAACCACCGAATACCACATTGATAATGGAACGGTTCATTGCCCGGCACATGATGTAGGAGAGAATGGCACCGGAAAAACCGACCAAGGCGCCGACGATAATCAACAGATTGTTTTGCAGAGTGAACCCGGTTGCCGCCGCCGCCCAGCCGGAGTAGCTATTGAGCATGGAGATGATCACCGGCATATCGGCACCGCCGATGGGGATAATCAGGGTAAAACCCAGTACAAAGGCGAGCAGAGTCATCAGCGCCAGCGACACCACACTCTCCGTCATGCCGAAGTGCACGCCGAAGGCGACAATCACCACACCCAGCAGGGCATTCAGCAGATGCTGGCCCTTGAAAATTACCGGCTTGCCGCTGATGATGCCCTGCAGTTTACCGAAGGCGATGACCGAACCACTGAAAGTGATGGCGCCGATCACAATACCGACCGCCAGTTCGGTCATCAGCACCGGATTCAGGGTCCCGGCTGCGGCGCGGTTGATATAGGTGCCGATGGCCACCAGCACTGCGGCCATACCGACAAAACTGTGCAGTGCCGCCACCAACTGGGGCATAGCGGTCATTTTTACCTTAGACGCCAGTACGGCACCGATTACGGCACCCGCGGCAACACCAGCGATAATGAAGCCGTATGACTGTACTTCGGCACCCAGCAGTGTAGCCACGATGGCTAGTGCCATACCGGCCATACCGTAGTAATTACCGCGCCGGGCGGTAGCCGGGTGGGTTAAGCCCTTCAGGGCAAAAATAAACAGAATGGCGGAGACCAGATAGGCAAGTGCCTGGTAGTTGGCTGAAATCTGCATTGCAAACGGGCTCCCTTATTTCTTCTTTTTAAACATGGCGAGCATGCGATTGGTCACCAGGAAGCCACCGAACACATTGATCGAGGCCAGCAAAACGGCAAAGAATCCCATAACCCTCGCAGCGGCGCTCGCCTCTTCAAGCCCGGCGACCAGAAGCGCACCCACAATAATGATCCCCGAAATGGCGTTAGTGAGGGATACCAGCGGCGTATGCAGTGAAGGGGTAACACCCCAGATTACGTAATAACCAATAAAGCAAGCGAGCACAAAAACGTAGAGTGCTACCAATGTATCAGGCATCTAACTGCCCTCCTGTTAAATTCAAACCGTGCAGCCCTGTTATCCATGAGATCTGTCTTATGCTGATTGCAAGTGCATTGATAACCTGCAACCCATGCGACTGAAAGCGTTATTCACCTATTCCCGGTATCGCTGTCCGTCGACTACTTCGACTCGGGCCTGACCAATGCCGCCTGGGTAATCTCATCCAGTTCAAAATCATTCAACACTGGCTTACCCTCTTCCACCGCGACCATGATATCGAGCAAATTGGCGATATTCTTGGCATAGAACGCACTGGCGTCCGATGGCATCATGGCGGGATAGTTGGTATGCCCCACCAGTATCACGCCTTCCTTGTTGACCACTTGATCCTTTTCCGTCAACGGACAGTTGCCACCGGTCTCCGCTGCGAGATCGACAATCACCGACCCCTCGCGCATCCGGTTGACCACTTCTTCAGTGACCAGAACAGGCGCGGGTCGACACGGGATCAGCGCAGTGGTTATCAGGATGTGTGCCTTGCTCAGCTCATCAGCCAGCAGTTGCTGCTGTTTCGCCTTGGCTTCATCCGAAAGTTCCTTGGCATAGCCGCCTTCACCGGAACCGCTCTCGCCAATCTCCAGGTCAATCGGTTTGGCACCCAGCGAAAGTATCTGCTCCCGCGTCTCGGGCCTGATATCGTAGGCGTATACATCGGCTCCGAGACGGCGTGCGGTGGCGATGGCCTGCAGACCCGCAACACCGACACCCAGCACCACCAGCCGTGCCGGCTTGGCTGATCCGGCGGAGGTCATCATCAAGGGTAAAAAACGTCCAAAAAGGCTGGCCGCCTCAATCACCGCGCGATAACCGGCGATATTACTCTGGGACGAAAGTGCATCCATCGACTGGGCACGGGAGATGCGAGGCACCCGCTCCAGGGCAAGCGGTCGAATGTTTTTATCAAACATGGCACGCAGGATGTCGTCCTCTTCACAGGTCTCGATAAAACCGACCAGCACCGCACCATCGGTCATCATGGCGACTTCATCAAGATCCGGTTTGCGCACTTTCAGCACGATGTCAGCCGCCAGCGCAGCAGCCCGGTCCACCAATGTCGCACCGGCCTGTTCAAATTCCGCATCGGTAAAATGCGCGGCTTCCCCGGCGCCCTTCTCGAGCAGCACTGAAAAGCCTTTGGAAACCAGTTTTTTTACCACATCAGGCGTGGAAGCAACCCGCGTCTCCCCTGGCCGTGTCTCTCTCGGAACCCCAATTTTCATATTATTCAGCTTTCAGAAAAAACCCACAAAAAAGGTTAATTTATTAATAAAAACAGGCCATTATGTTTATTAAAATCACGCCATACAAGCGGGAAATCTTATGGAATGCCAAAAAAAAATTTATCCGCACAGTACCCTTGACATGACCGACTACACAGCAGTCGAAAAAGCTATCTAGAGTGAGTGTAGTGGTTTTTTTCTTGACTTTCAGAGATTTTCGTCAATGACAAAAAGTAAGGATTAAAGCGATCGGACCTGCAGACCTGGGTATCCTGGCATAGCGCTATGACCGAACACCCGGCGAGCAGCTGCCAGCCATGCAAATACCCGGGCACACAAAATCGCGTGCCTCAACGAGAGCGTATCGCCTTGGCGATGCGTGATGAGACCTCTTCGATCGAATGGGTGGTGGTATCAAGTACCCAGATATTGTGTTTCCGGAACATCTGCAACGCCTGCCTGACTTCCGAAGTGCAACGCTTCAGTGAGGCGTACTCACTACCCGGCCGCCGCTCTTCACGGATACGGTTCAAACGTGGCGGATCAATGGTCAGGGCAACCAGCTTATCCTTGTGTTTAAGCAGACTGTCGGGGATTTTATTCTGTTCAAAATCATCCGGTGTCAGAGGATAGTTAGCAGCCTTGATACCGAAATGCATGGCCAGGTAGAGACAGGTGGGGGTCTTGCCGGAACGCGATACGCCGATCAGGATCACGTCCGCCTGATCATACTTGTCCAGGCGGGCTCCATCATCATTCACCATGGCGAAGTTGATGATATCCATCCGGTCCTCATAGCTGTCGCCATTCAGCATACCGTGACTCAGGCCGGTCTTGCCGGAGGGATTGACCCCAAGCTCCCGGCTCAAGGGCGCGATAAAGGTGTCGAACAATTCGATATAAAGGCAGTTTGAGCGCTTCAGAATGACTCGCGTTTCATACTCCACCATGGTGGCAAAGACAATCGGACGGGCTCCGTCCCGCTTCGCCACCATGTCGAACTGTTTGGCCAGTTTCCGGGCCTTCTCGACCGTGTTGATAAACGGCATATAGATCGCCTTGAATTCGATGGTCTGCTCGAATTGGGAGATCAGGCTGTGTCCCAGCGTTTCTGCCGTGATACCGGTGCTCTCCGAGACATAATATACCGTGCGTTGTCGGGTCATCTGCTTTCCGTAGGATTAAACATTCCGCTGGGGATCCTGTGCCATGGCAATGGCGGTGTCCAGCATGCGATTGGCGAACCCCCACTCGTTATCGAACCAGGTGACCACCTTGGCGAAGTGATGGTTACAGACCTGGGTCTGGTTGCTGTCAACAATGGACGAGCGGGAATCATGATTGAAATCGCAGGAGACCAACAGTTCCTCGATATAGCCAAACAACCGGCCACCCTGCTTTTCACTCAGCGCCCTGAGCACCTGGTTGAGCTCGTTGCGGGTGGCCGGCCGTTCGAGTTCCACCGAGAGATCCATCATCGAGACATTGATGGTGGGGACGCGGATCGCCTGGGCATGCACACGATTGTTAAGTTCCGGCAATATCCTTACCACGCCTCGGGCCAATCCCGTTTCAACCGGGATAATCGACTGCAACGCGGAACGGGTCTTGCGCAGGTCCGTATCGTAGGCGTCAATCACCGGCTGATCATGCATGGCCGAATGGATCGTGGTGATCAGGGCACATTCGATACCGAAACTCTCCTGTAGCGCGTTCAGTACCGGAATAATGGCATTGGTGGTGCAGGAAGCATTGGAGACAATGGTATCGGTCGACTGCAGCAGATGATCATTGACGCCATAGACAATGGTGGCATCCACATCCGGCTCCGCCGGATGGGAAAACAGCACTTTTCCGGCGCCGGCGCGGATGTGTCGTTCGGCGTCCTGGCGAGACTTGAACACGCCGCTGCATTCGAGCACCAGGTCCACTTCAAGCGCACGCCAGGGCAATGACTCGGGATCAGGCTCGGAGAGCAGCGCAACTTTGTCTCCATCGATCAGCAGATGCCGCTCATCCCGCGTCACGCTGCCGGGAAAGCGGCCATGCGTGGTATCGTATTTGGTCAGGTGGGTCACCACATTGAGATCGGCCAGCTCATTGATGGCGACGATCTCTATATGGCTACGATAATAGGGCGACTCATACAGGGCTCGCAGAATACAACGGCCAATGCGTCCATAACCATTGATGGCAACTTTTAGTTTCATTTAACCGGATGCTCGATTTTAGGACTGGCCGATCAGTGCGGACCGCTGGCAATAGCTCAAGAAGGCCATATTTTCCCATATTCGGCGGCCATTTCCCAGCCGAATACAGATACCATACGGCTCGGTGCTCAGTATGAATAATCGCTTCAAGGACCACTTCTCCAAAGATTCTACCGCCTACTCACAATATCGGCCGGGCTACCCACCGGACCTGTTTGAATATCTGGCATCCCTGACCAAAACCCGCCACATCGCTTGGGATTGTGCCACTGGCAGCGGTCAGGCGGCATACCAGTTGGCCGGGTATTACGACCGGGTTATCGCTACCGATGCCAGCAGCAGCCAGATCGCCGCAACGACATCGCACGACAACATAGACTATCGGGTCGCTACAGCGGAGCAGAGCGGCATAGATGATGCCTCCGTTGATCTGGTGACGGTCGCACAGGCTCTGCACTGGTTTGATCTGAAGGCGTTCTTCGACGAGGTAAGGCGGGTGGTCAAACCCGGAGGAGTAATTGCGGTCTGGAGTTACAACTTATTGAAAATAGCTCCAGGGATCGACCCAGTCATCGACAGGCTGTATCACGACACGCTGCAGGGCTATTGGCCGGAGGAACGGGAACGGGTGGAACGGGGCTATGGGGATATCCCTTTCCCTTTCACACCAGTCTCTACAATGCCGGTCTTCTCAATGACCGCCGACTGGAGCCTGCCCCACCTGCTGGGTTATCTGGGCACCTGGTCAGCCGTGCAACGAATGATCCAAGAGACCGGACATAATCCCGTTGAGCAGATCGGGCAAGCGCTGACCCGCATCTGGGGCGACCCAGACAAACCGCGCCCCGTGGCCTGGCCGCTGAGTATCAGGGTCGGTTACAACCCCTGATACCCAACCGCCATTCACTCAGGGCGTAACCGGATGGATGGTTCAGCCGCCAAGCAGGGATGCGCGTTGGCGTCGGTTTTGTGATGAACGCCGGTTGCCGTTGGTTGCAGCCGGAGCCGACTGGCCCTGGCTTCTGGCCTCCGCAGGGCGTTGATGCCGATCGGTATTAGCCTTGGCAGCATGGTTTCCCGCCTTTCCCTTCACCGGTTCGGAGCGTTCACGCCTGACCGGTTTCTCCTGGTGGGTCTGCGCTTTCTGGCCATTGCCACGCTTGCGCGGGGCCTGCTGCTGCCTGCCGCGGCCACGATCACCGCCGCCGTTGCGGCCGTTCTTGATCGGTTCCGGCTTGATGCTGGGATCAGGCTCATAGCCGGCCAGAACTTCACGATCCAGTTCGCGATTCAGCACGCGTTCGATATCACGTAATAATCGATGCTCATCCACGCAAACCAGTGAAATCGCCTCGCCCTCGTTACCGGCACGCCCGGTACGGCCGATACGATGCACATAATCCTCCGGCACATTGGGCAACTCATAGTTGACGACATGGGGCAGTTGATCAATATCCAGCCCGCGCGCGGCGATATCAGTGGCCACCAGGACGCGGATCTCGCCCTGCTTGAAGCCGGCCAGGGCACGGGTACGTGCCCCCTGGCTCTTGTTACCATGAATCGCAGCGGCACTCAGTCCATCCTTCTCCAATTGCTGTGCCAGACGGTTGGCACCATGCTTGGTGCGGGTAAACACCAGCACCTGACGCCAGTTGCGCGAACCGATAAGGAACGAGAGCAGCTCGCGCTTGCGCTCGCGATCGACCGGATAGACTCGCTGTTCAACCGTTTCGGCTGCTGTATTTCTCCGGGCTACTTCAATCAGAACGGGGGCATTCAGCAGTTTATCCGCAAGGGTCTTGATCTCTTGCGAGTAGGTGGCGGAGAAGAGCAGGTTCTGCCGATTCGAGGGCAGCATCGCCAGCACCTTGCGGATATCATGGATAAAACCCATGTCCAGCATCCGGTCCGCCTCGTCCAGCACCAGGATTTCCACATGAGAGAGGTCCAGGGTTTTCTGCTGGGCGTGATCGAGCAGACGCCCCGGCGTCGCCACCAGGATATCCACCCCGTGGCGCAGCTTCTCAATCTGTGGATTGATCTTCACGCCGCCAAACACCACGGTGGATTTCAGCGGCAGATGTGCTCCGTAGGTCTCAATACTCTCAGCGACCTGTGCGGCCAGTTCGCGGGTGGGCGTCAACACCAGGGCGCGAATGGGGCGGCGCCCCTTGCCCTGACAGTGCTGACTCAGCAATTGCAGCAGTGGCAAAGTGAAGCCGGCAGTTTTGCCGGTGCCCGTCTGGGCGCCGGCGAGAATATCCTTTCCCTCAAGCACGACGGGGATGGCTTGACGCTGTACAGGCGTCGGCTCCGTGTAACCCTGTTCTGAGACAGCACGGAGTATTTCGGCGGAAAGGCCGAGTGAATCAAACGACATACGAATAAATGCTCCTGAATGCCTACCCTTCATGGGGCCAGCCTAGGCAAAACGATGAAAGATGCTAAATCGAGGTGTTCCTGAAGGTGTTACCGCGATGGAGTTACGCAGACCGGAGTGCGTGAAGGCCGCCATTCTAGCCCTTTCCGCCAGAAACACAAGCAAATCCGTGGGATATCCGCACAGGGGCAGCCCACGGGAAGGTTTGAATTCAGGATTTACCCCGGTGGACAGGTCGGGTCAGCCGAACGGGTAACCCGACATGATCTTGTCACGGGCGGCGGTTCCGGCTTGTCGAATTACGCTACGCGAATCCGACTACCTGTCAGTCCTCCCCTCAGCGGACAATGTTAGCTGTACAGCAACTGCGACCAGCGACCCTGCTGGGCCATCTGCTCCTTAAGCGCCTCCCAGTTTTCGCTGGAGCCCGCTGCTTCACTGAAGACATGGTCCATTGCCTTTTGAACCTTGGCAAGCCCTGCGACACAGACATAGGTATCGGGCTTCTGGATCAACGACCACGCTTCCTCAACATGCAGATCGAGTGACTGTTCAAGCGCCTCTGCATCACTCATCAGAGGGCGATTGGCCAGTGCGTTATAGGCGATAAAGGTTTCCTCATCAAAGAACTCTTTCAGATCGCTGTTGTGGTCATTCATGTAGAGCATATCCATGCCGGTCCGGGCGCCGTAGAACAGTCGCACCTGGCCTTTCCAGCCCCCCTGCTGCCGGTAAATGTGCTGCATGAAAGCCCGGAACGGGGCAATGCCGGTGCCGACGCCGATCATCACCAGATTGGCACGGTTGTCGGAGGGCACATTGAACGGACTTTTATAAGGCCCGGTCACAGAGAGGCTCTGACCAACCTGCGCATCGCAGAGAAAGTTGGAAGCAACGCCGGGATAGCGTTCGCCATTCACCGGGTCGATATAGAAACAGCGCCGTACCAGAATGGAAAACTCTACACTCTCTTCGTTTGATCTGCTGCGGTCATTGGCGATGGAGTAGCGCCGCATATGGTACTTGTTACCAAACGCGTGCGGTCCGGGCACCACCACACCAATGGATTGGCCTTCACGATAGCGGAACGAGGGCTCATTAACCCGCAGCACGATATGCCGTACCTCATCCGTCGACTCGGGCGTGATACGCCGACTCTCGATGACCTCGGCCACTACCGCAGGACCCAATTCAGTTTCACTCATGCTTTTCTCCGCACTTTAAAATTTTTGCTTGGAGCCTGTCGGGTTTAACACGGCTTTTCCTCGCTACGACCTGTCAAATCCGACAGGCTCGTGACTATCTTTTGCAACTCGAACCACCACTGCAGGAGCAGTTACCGCCGCATCCCCGCTTCTCCTGATAAGGTCCGAACTCCGGATGCCGACGGGCGAACTCTCGCGCCATCTGTTGCACCATGATCCAGCCGACCAGCACACCCATGATGACCGCACTGGCCAATAGTACCTTAAGCATGGGAACCTCCCAATCCGGCAAAACCCATAAATGCCAGCGACAGCAGGCCGGCCAGCATCAGGCCCATGGCCGCCCCCTGACTGACGGTGGGCAGTTTCGCCAGCTCCAGTTTCTCACGCAAACCCGCCATTAGCATCAGGGCAATAGTGAATCCCACTCCAGCCCCGGTACTGAACGCCAGAGACTGAAAGAAATCATACTCGCGGAAAGTCTGGAACAGGGCCAGACCGAGAATGGCGCAGTTGGTGGTGATCAGGGGCAGAAAAATGCCCAGTGCCCGGAACAGCGCGGGGCTGAACTTTTTAACCGTCATCTCCACCAGTTGCACGGCCGACGCAATCACGGCGATATAGCAGATCAAACGCAGGAATTCGATCTCGAACTTCACCAGAATCCAGTTGATGCCATAGGCGGAGATGGAACTGACCAGCATCACGAACATGGTCGCAAGGCCCATGTTCCAGGCGGTCTCTTTCTTGGCCGATACGCCGAGGAAGGGGCAAAGTCCCAAAAACAGCGCCAGCACAAAATTGTTGATCAGCGCCGCATTGAGAAAGATGAATGTGAGTGAATTAGGATCCATTGGCTACGGCCCCCTCAGCGTTCAGCAGTTTCTGCTCCTTGCGCTGTTTCAGATAATCGAACAACAGTAACCAGGCCCCCAGTACAAAGAAACCGCCTGGCGGCAGAATCATCACCACCCAGGGTTCAAAATTGCTGCTGAAGATCTGCACACCAAGAATGGTGCCGGCACCAAGCAATTCACGCACCGTCCCGAGACAGAGCAGCGCGATGGTGAATCCGGTGCCCATGCCGATGGCGTTAATAACAGATGCCCCGACCTTCTGTTTCGATGCATAGGCCTCGGCCCGTCCGAGAATCACACAGTTGGCGACAATCAGTTGGATAAAGGCACCCAGGGCGTTGTACAGGTCCAGGCTGATCGCCTGGATCACGTAGTCGACGATGGTCACAAAGGTAGCGATGATAATGATATAGGTGGCGATGCGCACCTGCTTGGGAATCATCTTGCGCAACAGCGACACCAGCGTGCTGGACGCCACCAGCACGAACAGCGTGGCCAGTCCCATGGCAATTGCATTCATGGTGGAGTTGGTCACCGCCAGCACCGGACAGAGCCCGAGCAACATGACGAATACCGGGTTCTCTTCCCAGAGCCCCCTCATGAAGGTATCCAGGGTCACCTTCTCCTGTTTATTGGGCAGTACTGACATGCTTTCTACCTCAATTGGCCTGTCCGGCTCTTAACTCATCCAGATGCTTTATGATCAACGGGAACATGCGCTGCCCGCTGTCGTTGATCATGCGTCCGATCGCCTTGGAGGAGATGGTGGCACCGGAAATTGAATCGATCTCCCACTGCTCCCGCTTGGTCCCGTGCTTGACCGTGACAATGGTGTTCTCCAGCGCGTTCTTTGCTTCGTTCAGCCGGGCATCCAGCGCTTCGAAGTTTTTCAAAAAATCCGGATCGAACGCAATCTTGTCCCCCAGCCCTGGCGTCTCCGCCATTTTCAGCACCTTGATACCGGTGACACACTGGCAGTCCTGGTTGTAACCGTAAAGAATTCGGATCACATCCTGATAGCCGGTAGCCGCCGCTTCCAGGGCAACACCCTTCAGCTCGCCCTTGGCGTCGTAGGCGGCATAGACCTTTTCACCCTTCAAGTCCTTCCCTCCCGCGTCGAACAGACCATCCGGACCGAGAATAAAATCCTTTTTACTCACCACGCCAGGTATCACCCTCGATACTGCCTGCTCAATGGCTATGCGCTTGTTTTCCTCAATAATCGGCTGGGTATACTGAAACACCAGCACCACCAGAAGACCGGAGAGCATGGCAATACCACCCAGGGTACGCAGCATGGCGAAGCTGGGGGTCTGGGGCTGAATCTGACTCTGTTCCGCACTGCTCATGACTCGGCCTCTTTACTGGTAGCGCCATAGATTCTCGGCTGGGTCACTGAGGCGATCAGCGGAGAGAGGGCATTGGCCACCAGAATGGCGTACATCACCCCCTCGGTGAGGCCGCCGAACTGCCGGATCAGGACCGTCAGGACACCGATGACAGCCCCATAGAGCCATACACCCCGCGGGGTCATGGGCGAGACCACCATGTCGGTGGCCATGAACATGGCACCCAGCATCAAACCGCCCGACAGGATCACAAACAGTGGCGTCGGATAGATTGCCGGATTCATCAGATGAAGCGGACCGGATATCAGGGCGGTGGCGAGAAATATCGCGGCAGGAATACGCCAGTCCATCATCTTGCGGAAAGCCAGATAGAGCCCGCAGACAAAGATCAGCAATGCCGAGGTCTCGCCGGCGGAACCCGCCACGCTGCCGGTCAACAGATCCAGGGTACCGGCTGTGATATGTTCAAACTTCTGCAGGGCCAGCGGGGTCGCCCCGGTAAAACCATCCACGGCATGCGATTTCACCCAGAGTCCGGTATCCACCGGGGACATGAAAGGGAGCGCCAGGGTGGAGGGGATAAATTCGTAAAAACGCCCCGCCGCAAAACCCGGTGTCCAGGTGGTGATGGCAACCGGAAAGGCTGCCTGAACAAAGGCGCGCCCCACCAGTGCGGGATTCATGACGTTGTAGCCCAGGCCACCGAACAGCGACTTGCCCAGACCAATCGCGATAAAACCGGCCACCGCCGCCATCCAGAGCGGGAAGCCGGGTGGCAGGGTCAGGGCCAGCAGCAGGCCTGTGATGACTACGCTGAAATCCCCGACGCTGTTGGGCCGCCCGGAGAGCCGGCAAAACAGGGATTCGGTCAGGATACAGGTCAGGGTGGTCACCAGGATAAGCACCAGTGCACTGATACCGAACTGATAGACCGACCAGCCACACACCGGCAACAGGGCATACACCACATTGCGCATGATCTGCTCGACGGAGATTGCCTTCTTCAGATGGGGGGAAGTACGGATCTCGACAACTTTTTTCTGTTTTCTACTCATGCTCTACTCTGCAGGGGGCTTCCGGTCCCGTTCACTACTCAGGGGTGGTGGCAACCCGCCACAGCATCAACTCCACACCCTCGATTAAACATCTCGCTCACACCTAACTCGTGCAAACCGTTGCTACAATGGATATCCCCGTAGGAGCGGCTTCAGCCGCGAAGGGGGTCCCCGACCACGCACAGGTCGCAGCTAAAGCAGCTCCTACATACCCTTCCGCTTCACGGCCTGCGACCATCCCTGGACAAATCAGGCGGCGGCAGCCCTGGCCTCCCGGTTCACCGCCTTGGCGATACGGAAATATTGGGTCAGCGGAATATTCGATGGGCAGACATAACTGCAACAACCACATTCAAAACAGTCGTTGAGATGAAAATCGGCTGCCATCACATCGTATTGCCGGACACTGGCCAGTTGACCCAGCATGGACGGATTGAGATTAATCGGACAGGCATCCAGACAGGCGCCGCATTTGATACAGGGATATACGGGCCGCTCCTGCTGGTCTTCCGCCTCTACCTCAAACACCACCACGCCGGACAAGCCTTTGGTGACCGGCACATCCAGTGAGGCGACGGTCATACCCATCATCGGTCCCCCGACGATCACCTCGTTGGCCTCTGAGCTCGAACCCACCTGCTCCATCAGAAAACGCAGCGGCGTGCCGATCGGCACCAAATAGTTACCCGGTTTACCAACCCCTGGACCCGACACGGTCACTACCCGCTCGATCAGGCCACGACTGCGCGGTATCAACTCACCCAGTTGCGCCATGGTACCCACGTTGTATACCGCCACGCCAATATCTACCGGCAATCCACCGGAGGGCACTTCCCTGTTCAGCAGGCTTTTGATGAGCATCTTTTCCGCGCCCTGTGGATATTTGGTTTCCACTGCCTCACAGCTGATCGCCTCACCTGCGGGCAGTTTATCCCGGATCGCTTTCACCGCATCCAGCTTGTTATCTTCGACACCGATAATGGCCTGCCTGGCACCGGTGGCGCGCATGATGGTGCGGATACCGGCAATCAGCCTGTCGGTCTGCTCCAGCATCACCCGATGATCACAGGTGAGATAGGGCTCGCACTCGCAGCCGTTGATAATCAGGGTCTCGATTATCTTCCCTTCTGGCGGTAGCAGCTTCACATGACTGGGAAAGGCCGCACCGCCCAGTCCCACCATGCCACTGGCCTGCACCGCCTTGATCAACTCATCCCGGGTCAGCGTATCCAGGTCCTGATCCAGTCCGTACAGCACCTCCTGGGTCGCGGCCTCATAAGTCTCTATAACAATCGCCGGGGTCTTGGGGCCGGCGGCCGTGGGCACCAGATGGTCAATGGAGCGCACTATACCGGTTACCGGGGCGTGCATCGGGACTGAAACAAATCCACCTGCCTCGGCTATCGGCTCACCACGGACCACCTCCTGCCCCGGTTTTACCAACGCAACGGCAGGGGCACCGATATGCTGGGCAAGCGGTACATATACTTTCGGGGCAAACGGCAAACGCTTGATCGCCAGATGCGCCGTCTGCTCCTTGTGGTCCATGGGATGCACACCATGCCTGAAGGTCCGGGCGCGCTTGAATAGATTGAGTAGACCCATTCTCTCTCCGCTTATCTCAACAACCTGACCGATCGCTCGGTGTGACCGCCAGGCGGCCACACCGTTTCCCGGCACTTATTTCAACGCTGCAAGCGCCGCCTCGTAGTCAGGTTCATCGCCGATCTCAGGCACCAGTTGGGTATAGGTAACGGTACCGTTTTCATCGACCACCACCACGGCCCGACAGGTCACCCCGCGCAGCGGACCGTCGGTGATCAGCACCCCATAATCCTTGGCGAACTGCTGATCATGCATCAGCGACAGCGTGACCACGTTCTTGAGTCCCTCGGTCTCGCAGAAGCGCCCCTGAGCAAACGGCAAGTCGGCAGAAATCACCATGGCCACCGCATCATCACGCGCGGCGAACGACTCGTTGAACCTCTTGGTGGAAATGGCGCAGGTTGGTGTATCCAGGCTCGGTACAATATTGAGCAGCCGCTTCTTGCCTGCAAAATCAGCCAGTCCCACATCGGCCAGCTCCTTGTTGGCCAGGGAAAATTCAGGCGCCTTGCTACCGACCGCCGGGAGCTCGCCACTGGTGGAGACAGGGTTTCCGTGTAAGGTTACTGTTGCCATGTTAATTCTCTCCTTTGCTGGTTGGGTTACTGGTACTTTGCTGCACGCTTGACCAGTTTATCGAGGTCTTTCTCATTTGGATTCCAGGGTGTGCCAGGATGCAGACAGCCTGCGGTACACTTCTCCGCCGCCTTGACGATATCCTTGAACGGCGCCCCTTTGGGATCAATGACAACGGCCAGTTTCTGATCATTGTACTTGAACACGTTGGGTGCAATATCGGTGCACTCATCACAGGCGGTACACTCCGGGGTCTCGATCCAGACCGGTTCATAGTCAGCAGGCGCAGCAGTGCTGGGAGCCGAAGCGCCATTACCACCACTGGACGACGCCGGCAGGTCCGCCAATGCTGAAATATCTCCGTTGTTGGCCAGGGCCAACAGGCTGGAGGTAAGTTTCTGGGCCATTTCGGCCTTGGCGCGATTGGCGATCTCAACCTCATCCACCACTTCACCGACACCGGCCAGGGAACGCAGCTGATACCAGAAATTACGCCGTTCCTCACAAGAGAGGACGATCTCCTGGGAAACCAGTACCCGCATCAGGCGGCTCTTTTTGTCCACCGCCCAGATATAGGGATACTGGCCTTCCCGATCATCATCATCCATGTCGAGGAACTCGTGCAATGGCACCATGTCGTCGTTCCAGGCATCCTGCGGCACCGAGCGGAAGTGCTTGCGGAAGCGGCCCTCGCTGAAGGCGAAGTCGGCAAAGGTGACCGGCAGCTCCATCCTGGACTCCTTGCCATTCTCATCCTGGTAGTTGAGCTGGTAGGTTGGCCAGTCGGCATGCATGGCCGGGTTACCCTCCACGCTGGAGCACTCGCTGAAGGTAACACCGGCATCCGGGTCGTAGCGGAACAGCGGGTAGGCGCGCGACTCCAGGGCCAGCTTGGCCTGGTGCTCGGAGGCGTCGTCCGCCACTCCATGCTCCGGCTGACAGGTGGTGTAGATATTGAACATGGCCGGACGGCGGCTGTTAAGGCCATCAATGAAGCCTTCCAGCAGGTGGGTGACATTGGCCTGAGAGCTCTGCAGCACGAAGCTGGTGCGATGGGCCATGCCGATCACGCCCATCTCCTTGCGGATCTCGGTCTTGCCTTTCCACGCCTTGCCGTAAGGTGCCATGTCCGCCACCTGGCCGATAAAGCCTGAAGTACAGGACTGACCACCGGTGTTGGAGTAAACTTGGGTATCCAGGATCAGCACCTTGATCGGCGTCCCGGAAGCCAGGGCGCGGGAGAGGTTCTGGAAGCCGATATCGTACATGGCGCCATCACCACCGATTGAGACTACCGGCGGACAGAGCAGCCACTCCTCGTCGCTGAACGACTTCCAGTCAAAGTAGGTGAAGAAGTCGTCATGCACATCCGCATCATATTTACCTTCCAGCTCCAGCTTGGCCTGGCGGATCACCTTGAAGCCCTGGGCCATCTTGGCCATGTGACCTTCGAAGATACCCATGGCCACCGAGGGGCTGTCCTGGAACAGGTGACTGGTCCAGGGGAACGGATAGGGATTGAACGGGAATGTCGATCCCCACACCGAGGTACAACCGGTGGCGTTGATAATACCCATAGTGGCGCGTCCCTGATTGGTATTGCCATCAGTATAGAGCCATTTCAGGTGGCGCAGCTTTTCCAGCAGCTGGGTGGCCCATTTGAGCCACTTCGGATCGACCGGTTCCACCACCTGCCCCTCCGCCAGAGTAGCGGAGAGATTGGTCAGGGTCAGGTCACTGTCCTTGTTTTCTTCGACCGCCTCGTTGATGGCGGCGGTATTGGAGAGATCCATGCCGGCGGCCAACTTCAGGCGGATATGAGTCTCCAGCCGGTTGATCAGGTCATCCAGTTCGGCGATATGCGCCTTCACCCGTGGCTGCATCAGGGCGGTGGCAGTACCGGTAAACAGGTGGATGGCGGTCTTCTCGCCGCAACCCAGACAGGCACCGTCACCGGATACCATGGACTGGTAGTTGGTCTTGTCCAGCAGCAGGGTCTCCAGCGCACCAATCTTTTCGTTCAGATCATCGATACGGATGAAATCTGCATTGGTAGTGGGCAGATCCATCCAGAATTTCCAGTCCTGCTGCAATTTCTCGACTGCGGCCTCGGTCTGCAATTCGACCACCAGTGCGCCGTCGTCACAGACATCGACACACTCCATACAGCCCTTGCAGGTGTAGGGATTGACGGTAATGGAGAACAGCCCACCGGAGCCTTTGTTCTTCTTCTCCCGATTGCTGTAGTAGGGTTTAGTGACCGAGAACTCGAAACCGCCGATGGATTCCAGGAACAGTCCGAATTCACGCTCCAGACCGGCCTTTTTGGTCTCATCCAGCTCTGATTCGGCCAGCACTTCCAGTACCGCCTGATCCAACAGCCTGGAGACCACGGAGGCCTCACCCTGGGCGTCGATCAGAGCGCGCAGTTTCTTCTCCACGTTGCGGGTTTCACGTCGCAGATAGAGAGTCGGTGTACCCCTCTTCTCAATCCGTTCGATGGCGGTATTGAAGATATCGCTGATGGTATTGACCAGCCCCGGAATGGCACTGTCGGGACAGGCGGTGTAGCAATCACCACAGGCCGTACAGTTCTCCGTGATGAACTTCGGATAGTCGAAGCGGATCTGGGTCATGTCACGGAAGATGCCGGTAGCCGCCGGGATCAGGCTGGTGGCCATGAACGGATCAACCAGGTTTTCCGAACCCTTGCCACTCATGTAGAAAGAACCGGTCTGCTCCCAGAAACGATGTACGTCGGAAAGCCGGCCGTCACCCTGGGGCAGCTCCTGCAGCATCACAGGGATCTTCGCCGCCTTACGGATATCCTGCTGGGTCAGGCCGACCTGCTTGTTGGTGATCTCGCGGATCTCGTCGAAACCGCGCCGCACCACCCGCAGGTTGTCGGTGACCACGCGCTCGCCCTTGCCGCCAAACTTGTCACGCAGCTGTGTCTCAATGGCGTCAAACAGACCCTGCTCGGTCAGGTGTGCCCGTTCCAGCAGTGGCGAGGCGGCAAAGAAGGCTCCCTGGAAGGCGTTACCCTGCATGCGGAACTGCAGCTCCGCATCGGACGCCTCCTCCTTGGCGATCTTGAATCCGTCAACGAAGTAGACATGGATATTGTGATCAACAATGTATTTCTGATACATCGTCGGAATCTGTGCCCACACCTCGTCCTCGGTTTCCAGATGGCTCTGAATGATGAAGAAGCCGCCCTCTTTCAATCCGTACAACGGATTAGAGTGCAGAAACACGTTCGGATCGGGCGAAAGCACCACATCCACATAGTGATATTCGCAGTTCAGTCGAATCGGCTCGGGAGCGGCCGACAGGTAATAGGTGGTCGGCTGACCTTTCTTTTCAGAACCGTACTTGGGATTGGCACGGATATCGTAACCGAGCAGATCATACAGGGTCATCGCCAGGTTCTTGCCGGTGGTGATGGCACCCCAGCCGCCTACCGAGTGCATGCGCACCGTGATCGCACCCTTGGGCAGCAGGTCGGGATTCTCGCTGCCACGGATAGCCATCTCGCCAATATGGGGATAGGCATCCAGCAACTCCTGTTGACGGATCTCCGCCTTGGGATCAGTCGCTTCCCGAACAAAATCCACACCCAGATAGAAGAAGCGGCGCTTCTTGCCGTCCGGCAGCATGTTCTCGATCGCGCCAATCAGTCCTTCCGGCTGCAGATCACGCGAGCCCAGACCGTAGGAGCCGGAATAGAGCGCAGGTGCTTGGCCCGACTTATAGGAGGCGTATGTGGCATACGGGGGATCACCCGCAGTGATGCCGTTCTCGATGCACTTGGTCAGGGCAGCACGGATTTCGCGGATCAGCGGCAGGTCTTCCGCCAACGGTTGATCGGTACGCTCCAGCACCACCACGCCCTTGCGCCCCTTCAGCACCTTGCCGATCAGATCGCCCGGGAACGGCCGGTACATGGTGACATTGAGCACGCCCACCTTCAATTTGCGGGTCTCGCGCAGATAATCTGCCACCACTTGCGCCTGCACGATCATGGAGCCCTGACCGGCAATCACATACTCGGCGTCGTCCATGCGGTACTGGCCAACCCGGTTGTAGCGTCGTCCGGTCAATTCGTAATATTCATCCATCACCTGATCGGTGATGCTGGAGATGTGATTGAAGAAATAGGGGCGCTGCGCAGCGACCGCCTGCATGTAGGCGTCCTGGTTCTGCACCGAACCGGAGAGCATGGGGTTGTCCACGTCCCAGATCTCCGGGACACGACGGCGTTTTTCACCGTAGATCATCTTCTGCGCCGGTGTCGGGCAGCTGATAATGTCGTCGGGCCGACCACAGAATTCTTCGATCAGTTCGCGCTCCGGCACCATCACAGGCTCGATCAGATGCGTAGTCAGGAAGCCATCCTGTGCCACCGCAGCCGGGGTCAGACTCAGCTCGGCGATCTTGCGGCCAATCAGGTTCAGGTCCGCCGCCTCCTGGGCGTCTGCGCCAAATACCTGGAAAAAGCCGGTGTCATCAATACAGTGGTAGTCATCATGACCACAGTGCACATTGAGTGACGCCTTGGTAATGGCACGGGTACCGATATTCAGCACATAGGGAAGGCGTTTGCCGACTGCCGCATAGAGCGACTCGTGCATGAATGCCACGCCCTGTGCCGAGGAGAAATTGGTCGCGCGCAGTCCAGTCATTGCCATACCGGCGGTCACCGCGGCGGCGGCATGTTCGGATTCCGGTTCGACGAACACCAGCGGTTTGCCAGAGACGTTGATATGACCCTGGGCCACCTCTTCCGCCCAGTACTCACCCATCTGTGTGGAGGGGGTAATCGGATAAGCACCGGCAGCATCGGATGCCTCCCGCTCGCACATAATGACAGCGGTATTGCCATCCATTGCCATGCGGATGCCGGGATACTTAAACTGCTTTTGCTCTTTTTTACCGAACATGGACACTTCCTCTTCTGCTACATTTCGGGAACAGCCATCTCTGTTGGCAGCCCAACTGATGAAACTTCAACTACCCGATGGGCAGCATCTCTTTGCGGATAATCTTTTTGGCGTCTTTACCCACTTGATAACCGCCCTGCTTATCAAACCAGACAATAGCGCCCGTCGGGCAGCGCTCTATCGCCACCCGGGATGCCAAATCATTTTTGCTGTAATCAATCACCGCCAGGTTGTTTCTGATTTCGATCAGCCCTTCCGGCGAATCCACTGCACATCGCTCACAGGCGGTGCAGATCACCTCGCACTCGTTTTCAGCTTCTTCACCTTTCTCCAGATTTTTGCAGGCGACAAACAACTGCTCATTAATGGAGTGGAGTTCAAACAGGTCCTTGGGACAGACCTCGACGCAGTCGTTACAGGCAGTACAGAGATCTTCATTCACCACCGGCAAGCCGTATTTATTCATACTAATGGCAGCAAAATCACAGACGTCGGCACAATCCCCCATGCCCAGACAGCCCCAGGAACAACCCTTGCCACCACCGGAGACCAGCGCCGCCGCACGGCAGGAGTTCATACCGGCATAGCTGGCGCGGATGAATGCCACGTGACTGCCACCAGCACAGGCAAGCCGGGCAACACGTTTCTCTTGCGCACCCAGATCCACGCCGAGATAATCGGCAATCAGCTCATTGGTCTCTTTGGAATTGACTGTACATTGGGCGGGTTCAAAAGTGCCGTCGATCAGGCCTTCAGCAAATGGACGGCAGCCCGGGCTGCCACAGGCGCCACAATTGGCCCGGGGCAGGAGATCTTCCACATCATCGATACGAGGGTCTTCGTAGACAAACAGGCGCTTGTTGGCAAGCACCAGAATGGATGCGAGTACCGAACCAAGTACGGCCATAAAACCAACGGATAAGGCTATGCTGGTGATATCGGTCATTTATTCGGCCCTCAAGCAAAACTACAATTTATTGCCGTATAAAAAAATATAACGGTTTCAAGTTATACTATTTTTTTCCTTTTGATTTCAATCAGATGAATCCTTTTCACTTGAAACTATCGCACTCATTATCGCAAGTGCAGCAAAGTGTAGTGTAAATTGTGGTATTTGACAGGCCAATTATTTCAATGCTTACTATTAACATCAGCAATAAAGTAACCAGAGAGCACCATGGCATCGCCCGCCCCGATCTACTACAAACAGAACAGACTCAAACAATTACGCGCTTTTTGTCATGCCGCCCGAACCGGCAGCATCAGTGAAGCCGCCGACAAGGTTTTCCTCAGTCAGCCGACTGTTTCACTGCAGATCCAGGCATTGGAGCGGGAACTTGAAACCGTTCTGTTCGAGCGCCGTGGACCTAAAATACGACTCACTCCGGAAGGCAAAATCCTGTTTAAGCTCTCCCAACCTCTTGTCGAGGGCATGGATAAACTGCATGAAACCTTCATCGCGCAACAGGGGCTTCTTGAAGCCGGCGATCTGAATATCGCGGCGGGCGAATCCACTATCCTGTATGTACTGCCCGAGCCGCTGAAACAATTCATGGAGCAGCATCCCAAGATCAGGGTCAAACTGCACAATGTAACTGGCGGACGGGACGGCCTGTCCAGGCTGCGGGCGGATGAGGCGGACTTCGCTGTCGGCTCAATGCTGGACGTACCCGATGACATTATCTATAAACCGTTAGTCACCTACTCTCCTGAACTGATTGTTCCGATCGGCCACCCCCTGGCAGAGAAAAAAAGTGTCACATTGAAGGATATCGTTCCCTACGGACTAATACTTCCACCGCCCAGCCTGACCACCTGGCGTATGGTCGATCTGGTGTTCCGTCAGCATGAACTCAAATTCAAGACCGGCCTGGAAGCCGGTGGCTGGGAAGTTATCAAGAAATACGTTGAACTTGGCATGGGGATCTCAATTGTTACCGACGTCTGCCTGACAGGCGAAGAGAAACTGGTGAAAATCCCCCTGAATGAATATTTTCCCAAACGAACCTACGGCATTGTGCTGCGCCGCGGCAAATATCTCTCGCCCCAAGCGAAACGTTTTATTGACATGATGGAGGCCTGTTACGATGGCGATGTGGCTGACGCAACAACCGATGCAGTAATCTAAATAAAACATCAAATATGTATTATAACAAACTGTATTTAAAGACGTTTTAAAAGAACAAAAAAGCGACTCTCATCGTCATTAACCGAGTGGCATCTGTGTATATTTAGTCCTTGACTAGTGAACAAACCACGTGGAGAATGAAGCGAGTTAACGTAGATTACTGGTATCGGATAGTTTAACTATTCAGAGCAGGACAGAACTCGTATATGACCTTGGTTATCGGGTAGATGGAAAAGAATCTAGTCACGCTAGGATTTTCTCCATCTATCTGGAAGAGATAGGTGGTCGCACGATCACACACCGGCAACATACAAGTAGGGCCAGTGTTTTTTGTAATGCCAATAAAATTTGGCGCTGTTATATAGTACGAGGGTTATATGTCTGATTTAGTTACCGGTGTCGTTAAATGGTTTAACGATGACAAGGGATTCGGTTTCATTGAGCGCGAAGGCGGTTCTGATGTTTTCGTTCACTTCCGTGCAATCAATGGCACTGGTCGTCGCACACTGGCCGAAGGGCAAAAGGTCACGTTTGAAGTGACTCAGGGCCAGAAAGGTCCCCAGGCTGAAAACGTAACTATCGTCTAAGCTACTGATATCCGTTCACCGGAAGCGTGCCTAACGCTTCCGGTGAACCAATTGAGTACACTGGTTTTTGTTGGACGCACGGATGTCTGCTGGTTCGGTTGTGCCAAAAAATCCTGCTATCCTACCTCCGCCTTGCTGCACCGGACCCGGGTAATAGCCGTTTTACTGACCCAGCGTCAGGTTTACTTCCAGTTGCTTGTCCCCAAACAGAATCCTCCGACGCAACAGTGTCAGTCTGGCGTCGTCCCCCGGTTTTTTCTTGAGCAGTTGTATCCGCAAGTCATTCGGAGAAGCAACCACCTCCCCGTCAAATGCCAGAATAATATCATCGCGCTCCACACCGCCAAGTTCGGCGGCACCCTCTTTCAAAACTCCACTGACCAGCACCCCATTGTCCGCTTTCTCCATATATATCCCCATTACGGCCGCCGGCGGCAACTCGGCCGCTTCGGGAAAAAGCATGAAATCAGCGATGCCCGGCTCAATCTTCAGATCACCGCCCGGAAGCACCACTGCCGATGATACCTGCTGACGCCGCTGTATCCGGTTGGGAATGCCCGAACTGTGCATCAGGTGTCCGCTACCAGCCAGGATCACCAGCTGTTTTTGTGGCTGTTCCATCAGATAAGCGGCAGCCCTTTCGGCCATCCCCTCATCCCACAGCAGTTGCACCTGCAGAAACCGTTCAAAGTCCTGACTGATCTCTTTACCGTGCTGATTGAAAATCTGCTTAAGCCGGTCAGTATATGCCTGATCCGAGTAATCAATATCGGCGGGAACCTGACCCCGCTCCTCTTCACTGAGCGATTTCAGACCTGCCTTCGAAACACGTCTCGTAATCTCACGCGGAACATTCAGGGCGATCACTGGAATGCCATTTTCTTTTGCGAAATTCAGGATGGGTCGGTAAAAACGATAATCGTAGACCCAGCGTTCGTACCATTCCGTCTTTCGAAGCATTTCTGCTTCGGATATTTTTCCGGCAATGTAATCGTCCAGATACTGCTGATAGGGTTGTTGAAACATCTCCATCCCGATCGCCAGATCGGCGCCGGATTCATAGAGCGCCTCAATAACCGCCAACTGGGCCCGGTGGTGCGCGTAATTATCGTGTGACTCACCCACATAGACCACGCGCCGTGTTGCCAGCACCGGTGTCAAGGTTTTCAGATCCAGGGCCTGATGCAGGTCCAGCACAGTCGCAACCGCCGGGCGAGCCTCTTCCTGCTTGCTTGTTTGTTTGTCCGGGTGATAATCATGCCCACTGGCACTGCGCTGATTTACGGCGGCGTTGCCACAAGCAACCAGAAACAGCGACGAGAAGATCAGAGGAAGGGGCAAGGGACATCGTGTTATAACCATAACCGGCTCTCTTTGACTACAAGACATGCGATCAGACATAAAATATTCGGATTGATTCAACCGAGGTAGATAAATTGCGCATCACGCTCCGTCACGCACCTCTCTTGGGAACTTGCAAGAGTTATATTATCAGACGAATAACACTCCTTCTGCTGCTGTTAGGTTCTGCCCCGGCCTTTTGTATTGACACAAATCAGCTGGTGCATCATCAACTGCAGATAGAGATCCTGCCTGAACAGGGACGGCTGATCGCAACAGACCAAATCAGCCGGCGCACGGCTGATAGCGAGGTCGAATTCCTGCTGCATGCCGCGTTGACACCGGTCCTGCTTGACAGTGACGCAACCCTGATCACCGAAGAACTGCTGGATGGGCCGGTGCCGATTCGACGCTACCGGATTCGAACCTCAACTCCCAGAAAAGATTTTTCCATTGCCTACCAAGGCACCATTTCACACGAATTAACGAACGAGGGAGAACGCAGCAGCACCCGCCAATCCACACCCGGCCTGATCTCAAAAAACGGTGTCTTCCTGGCCGGGACCAGTTATTGGTACCCCCAGACCGGTAGCTCACCGGTTAGTTTTCATCTGCAAGTAAAACTGCCGGAGGGCTGGCGATCAGTCAGCCAGGGAAGTCATATCTCCGGCCACAGCGGCTGGCAAGAGCAGCATCCCCAGGAAGAGATCTACCTGATCGCCTATCCTTATCATCATTATCAACAGCAGGCGTCGGGACATCTTGCCGAGGTGTACCTGCGGCAACCAGACCCCGATCTCGCCAAACGCTATCTCGATGCCACCATTGAGTATCTCACCCTCTATGAACGACTGCTGGGTCCCTACCCCTACGCCAAATTCGCCCTGGTGGAGAACTTCTGGGAGAGCGGCTACGGCATGCCCTCATTTACCCTGCTGGGGCCGCAAGTCATACAACTGCCGTTTATCATTCGCACATCTTATCCCCATGAAGTGCTGCACAACTGGTGGGGCAACGGGGTTTACGTGGATGTTTCATCAGGTAACTGGAGCGAAGGTCTCACCACCTATCTGGCAGATCATCTGTTGAAGGAACAAGAGGGCAATGGCGCCGGTTACCGCAGAACCACCCTGCAGAGCTACACCCACTATGTAGCGAGTCAGGACGACTTTCCATTGATCCGGTTTCGTGGCAATCATGGCCAGATCAGCCAGTCCGTAGGCTACGGCAAGACCCTGATGCTGTTTCACATGTTGCGGATGGAACTGGGAGACCAGCAGTTCCTCCACGGCCTGAGGCTGTTCTATCGCACATATCAATTCAAGGCGGCCGGTTTCGATGAGTTGCGGGATGCCTTTGAATCAGTCTCCGGTAGATCATTAAGGCGGTTTTTCAGCCAGTGGCTGACACGCACCGGCGCGCCGATACTAAAGCTGGCATCGGCCGAAACATCCGTCACACCGCAGGGCTACCGCCTGAAAGTCCGCATTGAGCAGACACAGCCGGAGACGCCGTTTCAACTCCATGTCCCGCTCTTTGTTCATTTTGCCGAGAGTGAGCAGGCGGTTCCCTATATCCTTGAGATGGACGAGCGTGCCGCCACGCTGGTGATCGATTCCGAGACACGGCCCCTGAAGGTCAGTGTCGATCCCCTGTTCGATCTGTTCAGGCGACTCGACCCCAGCGAGACCCCCAGCAGTCTGGGACAACTGTTCGGGGCAAAACAGCTGTTCGCAGTCGTACCTGACGCTGCAGACGCGGCGACGCAACAGGCCTATATGCGACTGATCAAACAGTGGCAACAGCGGCAACCTGGCCTCACCCTGCTGCGGGATAGCGCCATCCAACAGCTGCCGGATAGCGGGCCGGTTTGGATTCTCGGCAACAACAACCGCTTTGCCCACCTGTTCGAGCCACTACTCGCGCAACAAGAGCTGATCGGCAAATCGGGTACGCTGGCACTGACGCTGTCCCGGACACGGGGAAACCGGCAGACATTCGGCTATATTTCGACAGACAATCCGACCGCCCTGGGCGGCCTGGCAAGAAAATTGCCCCACTACGGTCGCTACAGCTACGCCCTGTTCAATGGCGATGAGCCCGTCATCAGCCGACGGGGCGAGTGGCGCCTGACTGACAACGCCTTATCCGTTCTTCTGGGGCCGATTATCGAAAAAGCGTATCCGCAGATTCCCGATCATCTGCCACTGGCCAGGGCCAGCGAGTAGCCCGTGGGCCGCTATTTTTTGGGTTTCCTGGCCAGAACGCCGAGTGACAACTTGCCTTTTCCGAACCGCTCCGTTGCATTATCCAGCATCGAATAGAGGCGCCGCTCCCGCTCATCATTTTCCCCGGAAGCGAACAGGTCCAGGTTGGCATCCCCACCTTCCCCCCATTCCGAGGCACCCAAACCGATCAACCGAACGGGCCGATCAACGAAGGACGAGGTGACAAACAGTTCCCATGCCACCCGAAACAGGGTGGCGTCCAAATCACCGGCGACCGGGAGACGACGCTGCCGGGTATGGGTCTCAAAACCACCCAGTCGCAGTTTGAGAGTTACCACCCGGCATTTCAGCCCCGCTTTGCGCAGGCTTCTACCGACCTCCGAGGCAAGACTCCTCAGAGTCGCCCTCAGTTGATCCTGGTCGGATATATCCTGATTGAAGGTGGTCTCTTTCGAAATCGACTGCCGACCGCCCTGCACACCCACCCGGTCGGATGAGACCCCCCGTGCCTGGCGATAGAGACTACCCCCCATCTTTTCACCGAAGTAACTGCTGAGCAGATCCAGCGGCATGGTACGTAGCTGCCGTACGTTTTTAATGCCCAGATGCTGGACCGTCTTCAGGGTGCGTGGTCCAACTCCCCGCAGGTTGGAGAGTGGCATCGGATCAAGAAATGTCTCTATCTCTTCCGCTGCGACGACGATCAATCCATCGGGCTTGTCATGTTCTGAAGCCAGCTTGGCAATCAGTCGGTTAGGGCCGACACCAACCGAACAGCTCAATCCGGTCCGCTGCCAGATTCGCTCCTTGACCAGCCTGGCTATTGACCGGGGCGGACCGTACAGCCGCTCAAGACCCGAAATATCCAGGTAAGCCTCATCCACCGAAACCGGTTCTACGACTGGAGAGACGCTCTCCAGCACCTCCAGCACCTGACGTGACGCCTCCGCATAGCGCGGCATATCCGGTTTGAGATAGATGGCGTCCGGGCAGCGCCGGTAAGCCTCGGAGATCGGCATGGCGGAACGGATGCCGAATACACGCGCCTCATAGGAGCAGGTGGAGACCACGCCCCGTCGGCCAGGCTGGGCCCCGACCACGACTGGCCGGCCACGGCATTCCGGCCGGTCACGCTGCTCTACCGCAGCAAAAAAGGCGTCCATATCGACATGCATGATCCATCTGATGATCGGTCCTGTCATGGTCACGGCGTGGCCCGGGTAAATTTATCTCGATCCAAGGCCGATCCATAAAGCGCGCCGGCCACTACGACATGGATTGTAGCGCGCCGCTCTGTCCGGGAAAATGTTACCAGCCCCCGTTGGCGGGCCGTGTATAGGAAAAGTGGCTAGATTACGCAGAGTTGGCTTACAATGCTGACACAGTCGGTTCGATCAGAACAGGCGTCCCGACACGGTTTTTGTGCGGACGACCGATCGGCCATAAATTCCCGGCAGGTGGAGTACAGGAACAGAAATCCATCGGCCATCGTTCGATTCATCTGTCCAACGGAGTAGCAAGTTGTCTCAGAACAATACAACCAATAACAGTGAAAGCGGTGAGGAACCACGAGTCGAGCTTGAAACCTTCATCCCTTACCGTCTGTCCGTGTTAAGTAACTTTGTTTCCGGCAGCATCGCTACTATCTACTCGGAGCGATTTAACATCAGCATCATGGAGTGGCGGGTAATCGCTGTTCTCGGTAATTATCAGCCCCTTTCGGCAAACGAGATCTGTGAGCGCACCAACATGGACAAGGTGCAGGTAAGCCGTGCTGTCTCCAGCCTGACCAAATCCGGCCGTGTGCTGCGCAAGACCGACAAAAAAGACCGGCGCAAATCCCAACTGAGACTGGCTGCCAAGGGCATGAAGGTCTATCAGCAGATCGTCCCCCTGGCCCTGGAGCGCGAACGCCAGCTGCTCATGCCGTTCAACGCCAAGGAGATAAAGGAGTTTGATCAGCTATTGAGTAAACTTGAAGTACGCGCCCGCGAACTCTGCATTACCAGTTAACCTACCCCAGCCGCCAGTCCCGGCGTCATGGGCGGGACTGGCAAACCATGCCGGATATCCGTGTTTATAGACATGGTGAATTGGTCATATCCGGCACTACAGGTCCTATCGATCGTCATCCAGACTGAACCGTATCTCCCAGGCTAATAGCCGGCACCCACCAAACTTCCGGGTTAATAACTATACTTTCCCTCATGGGAACCCCCTGGTTCGGCCCATTTCAGGGCCCCTTAATTAGCCTACTTTTTTAGATGTTGTTATTAGTTGCTTTTGCAACTATATTTACCGCAACTGACATATGTCATGATTTACAGTTTCACCGGTAACTAATATTCCTCAAACCGGACAGATAGAAGGTATCTCTATGAGCAAGAAATTTGCATCCCACGCTGATGTCGACGAGAAAACAGTCTCATTCGATAAACTGGCCGAGGGCGTTTACGCCTACACCGCGGAAGGCGATCCCAATACCGGTATCATTATTGGTGATGACGGTGTGATGGTGATCGACACCCAGGCGACCCCGGATATGGCGCAGGATGTGATCAGACGCATACGTGAAGTCACGGACAAGCCGATAAAATATGTAGTGCTTTCACACTACCACGCTGTTCGCGTGATGGGCGCCTCGGCCTACAACGCCGACCACATCATTGCCAGCCAGGCCACTTATGACCTGATTGTCGAACGTGGCCAGTTCGATTTTGATTCCGAGGTGGGCCGCTTCCCGCGCCTGTTCCAGGGCGTCGAATCTGTTCCCGGTCTCACCTGGCCGAGCATCACCTTTGAAAGCTCAATGACCCTGTGGATGGGCAAGCGCCGCGTCGAGTTGATGCACGTGGGGCGCGGTCACACCAAGGGTGACATCGTGGTCTGGCTGCCAGAAGAGAAAGTCCTGTTCAGTGGCGATCTGGTGGAGTTCGGAGCTACCCCCTACACCGGTGACGCCTACCTCTCCGACTGGCCCCAGACACTGGCCAATGTTCGCGCTTTGGGTGCCGAGAAACTGGTACCCGGACGCGGTGATGCCCTCACCACCCCCGAGACTGTCGAGGCGGCCATCAGCGGCACCCAGGATTTCCTGACCCAGATGTTTGAAAGCGTGAAGAAGGGGCGGGCTGCGGGAAAAGAGCTGAACGAGATCTACACCGAGACCTACCAGGTGCTGCAACCGCAATTCGGTGACTGGGTCATATTCGACCACTGCCTGCCGTTCGATATCACCCGTGCCTATGACGAGGCCGGCGAATATCCGGATCCGCGCATCTGGACCGCCGAGCGTGACACCGAGATGTGGCATGCACTGCAGGATGCGCTCTGATTTGAGCCGGAAACACATCCGCAACGCAGACAGATAAAGGCGAAAAGCCAGTACAAAAGGAGGATCGACCAACCATGATGCAGACCCACCAGAACCCAGTCTACGAGTATGTCCACTCGGCCGATCAGGACGCCGTCACCCCGGTTCACCACCCGGTGATCGTGGTGGGCGCCGGACCGGTCGGCATGGCGGCCGGACTGGACGCTGCGGCCCAGGGCATCCAGGCCGTGATCCTGGACGACAACAATACCGTCAGCATCGGCTCTCGTGCAGTCTGTTATGCCAAGCGGGCCCTGGAGATTCTCGACCGACTCGGTTGTGGCCAGCGCATGGTGGACAAGGGCATCACATGGAACCTGGGTAAGGTGTTTTTCCAGAAAGACCAGGTCTACTCCTTCAACCTGCTACCGGAGTCGGATCATCACCGCCCCGCGTTCATCAACCTGCAGCAGTACTACCTGGAAGAGTACATGGTTGACCAGATCCAACAATCCGAGAATCTGCAACTACGCTGGAAGAGCCGGGTAACGGCCGTCGAAGAGAAGGATAACCGGGTCGAGATCCGGGTGGAGACGCCGGAAGGCGAGTACAGCCTCACCTGTGACTACCTGATCGTGGCCGATGGCGCCAACAGCGGCATTCGCAAGATGATGGGCCTGGAGAGCAGTGGCCAGGTGTTTCAGGACCGCTTCCTGATTGCCGACGTGGTGATGGAGACCGATTTTCCGCCGGAGCGCTGGTTCTGGTTCGATCCCCCCTTCCACAAGGGCGGCTCCACCCTGTTGCATCGGCAAGCAGACAACGTCTGGCGTATCGACTTCCAACTCGGCTGGGATGCTGATCCGGAAGAGGAGAAAAAGCCGGAAAATGTCATCCCCCGACTCAAGGCGATGCTGGGTGAGGAGACCCAGTTCGAACTGGAGTGGACCTCGGTCTACACCTTCCAGTGCCGCCGCATGGAACAGTTCCGCCACGGTCGCCTGTTCTTTGTCGGCGACGCCGCGCACCAGGTTTCCCCATTTGGTGCCCGCGGTGCCAACAGCGGCTTCCAGGACACCGACAACCTGCTATGGAAACTGAAACTGGTGCTGGACGGCAAGGCGCCGGACAGACTGCTCGACAGCTACAACGCGGAACGGGTCCCGGCAGCCGATGAGAACCTGCTCAACTCAACCCGCAGCACCGACTTCATCACCCCCAAGAGCAAGGTGAGCCACACCTTCCGCGACGCCACCCTGCTGCTGGCCGAGGAGTACCCTTTCGCCCGCAACCTGGTCAACAGCGGCCGCCTCTCCATGCCATCGGTATACCGTGATTCCCCACTCAATACACCGGACGAGGCAAGTTTCGACAGCGCCATGGCACCGGGCACACCCAGTACCGATGCACCGGTCAATGACGGCGACTGGTTTTTGCGGCTGATCAGCAATAACCGCTTCAACGGACTCTATTTCTGCCAGACAGACGGCTGCCTCAGCCGTGAAGAGCAGGCGACACTAAGCGCTCTGACGGAAAACACGGAAATCCCGCTCACTATTCTGGCTGTGGGACTCAGCCCTGACATCAATCAACCCGCGGGGGTCAACCCGGTGACTGATCCCAAAGACATGCTGAAACAACGTTTCGATGGCCAGCCCGGCACTTTCTATCTGTTCCGCCCGGATCAGCACATCACCGCACGCTGGCGCGACCTGGACCAAAAGAAGATCGAAACCGCCCTGAACCGGGCCACCGGCCGGAGCTGAAGGAGCACAACAGAGATGATCGAGACACGCAAACTGAATATCCAGCCGGCGCTCAATCGCCCGGATGACTTCTATAACGCCCTAGTGGATATGCATCGGGACCTGAGTGAGGAGCAGAGTCAAATGGCCAACGCCAAGCTGATCCTGCTATTGGCCAATCACATCGGTGACGAGGAGACCCTGGAAGAGGCACTGAAGATTGCCGCTGAAGGGCTGAACTGACCGACCGACTTTAACACAACCGTCTAATTGACAGGAGCCACCTGTGGAAATCAAACAGATTCATCACGTCGCATACCGTTGCAACGACGCCAAGGAGACCGTGGAGTTCTATACCAAGAATCTCAACATGGACTTCCTGCTGGCCATTTCGGAAGACAAGGTCCCCTCGACCAAGGAACCCGACCCCTACATGCACCTGTTCATGGACGCCGGGATGGGTAATATCCTGGCCTTTTTCGAGGTACCGAACTCCCCGCCGATGGGCAAGGACCCCAACACCCCGGGTTGGGTACAGCACATCGCTTTCCGGGTAGAGGATGAAGCCGCCCTGATGGAGGCCAAGGCACAGCTGGAGGCCAACGGTATCGAGGTGGTGGGGCCAACCAACCACGAGATCATCAAGTCTATCTACTTCTTTGATCCCAACGGCCACCGCCTGGAGCTGACTGTCGTCACCGCGACCCAAGAGATGTTGGACGAGTTGCATGCCATCGCCCCCACCATGCTGGAGGAGTGGAGCAAGACCAAGAAAGTCGTCACCCACGCCTCCTGGCTGCACGAAAAGGAGTTCAAGGAGTAATCGCGGATTTACCGGCGCCAAGACACATTGTAGGTTGGGGTGAGCCTGCGAACCCCAACGAACGGCCATGCACTGATCCACCGTCCGTTGGGGTTTGCTCCGCTCACCCCAACCTACAGAAAGGTCAAGTCGTTATCTGTGTTTATTCGCGTCCATTCGCGGCGAATGTTTTATAAGACAACACCCGTTTCCCGGGTAAAAGGAAAAAACCATGAAACTGGCTTCACTGAAACAGGGGCGTGACGGCGTGCTGCTGGTGGTCTCCAAGGACCTCAGCCGCGCGGTACGTGCCGATGATATTGCACCCACCCTGCAAGCGGCACTGGATGACTGGAATGCAACTGAGCCAAAGCTGCAGGAGCGATATAAACAGCTTAATACGGGCAGCGCGACAGACACCTTTACTCTGGACATGGCACAACTCGCCTCCCCCCTGCCCCGCGCCTACCAGTGGGCCGACGGCAGCGCCTATGTCAATCATGTGGAGCTGGTGCGCAAGGCGCGGGGCGCCGAAGTCCCCGAGAGTTTCTGGCACGATCCGCTAATGTACCAGGGTGGCTCTGACAGTTTTATCGGTCCCCGCGAACCGATCTGCATGGCGGATACCGCCTGGGGTATCGATTTTGAGGGCGAGGTGGCGGTGATCACCGGTGACGTACCGATGGGCTGCAACAGCGACCAGGCTGCCGGACAGATCCGTCTGCTGATGCTGGTCAACGATGTCTCCCTGCGCGGTCTGATCCCGGCCGAACTGGCCAAGGGTTTTGGCTTCTTCCAGTCCAAGCCCTCCAGCGCCTTCTCACCGGTAGCCGTGACACCGGATGAACTGGGCGAGCACTGGCAAGATGGCCGGGTCAGCCTGCCGCTGTTGATCGATTACAATGGCGAGCCCTTCGGCAAGGCCAATGCCGGGGTGGACATGACGTTCAACTTTCCCCAACTGATCGCCCATGCCGCCAAGACCCGTCCACTCGGCGCCGGCGCCATCATCGGCTCCGGCACCGTATCCAACAAGCAGAACACAGAGTGGGGTTCGGCCATTGCCGAAGGCGGGGTTGGCTACTCCTGTATTGCCGAGGTACGGATGATCGAGACCATCAACAGCGGCAAGCCGGAAACCCCGTTCATGAACTTTGGCGATACCATCCGCATCCGCATGGAGGATGCGGCAGGTAACAACATCTTCGGCGATATTGACCAGCAGGTGGAGCAGTACGTCGGACCATGATGACACTGTACGACTACTTCCGCTCTACCGCCGCCTACCGCGTGCGTATCACGCTCAATCTGAAGGGGCTCGACTACCAACAGGCGCCGGTCAATCTGCTCAAGGGTGAGGATCACGGCACGGATTACCGGGCGGTCAATCCCCAGGGATTGGTGCCGGCACTGACTGTGGATAAGGCGGTGCTGCAGCAGTCACTGGCCATCTGCGAATACCTGGATGAGGTGGAGACGGAACCTCCCCTGTTACCGGGTGATCCACTGCAACGGGCACAGATCCGCGCCCTGGCACAGATGGTGGCCTGTGACATTCACCCGGTAAACAACCTGCGCATTCTCAAGTACCTGACCGGTGAACTGGGAGTCAGCGAGGCGCAGAAGTTGAACTGGTATCGCCACTGGATCGACGAGGGGTTCCGCCCGATCGAGCAGATATTGGAGAAAACCGCTCCCGACGGGCCGTTCTGTTTCGGCGAACGGGTGACCTTGGCGGATATCTGCCTGGTGCCCCAGATCTACAACGCGCGCCGTTTCGAACTGGATCTGACACCCTATCCGCGTATCGTGGCGATTGAGCAGCACTGCCTGACCCTCGACGCCTTCGAGCGGGCCAAGCCGGATAACCAGCCAGACGCACATTGAACCCGAGCAGTGTGCTGGTTATCTAATAATCAGTCCATTTAGGAATGTAGCCGCGAGGAGTGGTGCAAGGGTGCACCGTTTACGGACCTAAGGATGGAATGAACGCGAATGGGTGCAAATAGTTTCCAGGCTATCCCAACCTGTCACCGCCTGAGCAGGCAGGGTGGACAAGCGAAGTGCATCCACCAGCGCGTGTAGGTTGAGTGAGCCTGCGAACCCTAACGAAGGGGATTGCACGGATCCACCGGGCGTTGGGGTTCGCTCCGCTCACCCCAACCTACCGAAGGGCCGAGTCGTCCACCGCATTCATTCGCGGCTGATAATTTTTTCTCATGAATCGGCCAGCGGCCGGGAGGTGAAGCATGGGACAACTCTGGGATAACCCAATGGGAACCGACGGGTTCGAATTCGTGGAGTACACCTCACCAGAGCCGGAGGTACTGGGCAAGCTGTTCGAGCAGCTCGGTTTCGTCGCCATCGCCCGCCACCGTTCCAAGGCTGTCACTCTCTACCGCCAGGGCGACATCAACTTCATCATCAACGCGGAGAAAACCGGCTTCCCGCGCTCGTTCGCCCAACAGCACGGCCCCAGTGCCTGCGCTATCGCCTTCCGGGTGAAGGATGCGGCACGCGCCTATCAGATGGCCCTGGAGCACGGCGCCTGGGGCGTGGAGACCAAGGCCGGCCCCATGGAACTCAACATTCCCACCATCAAGGGGATCGGTGACTCCCTGATCTACCTGGTGGATCGCTACGGTGACAAGGGCAGCATCTATGACGTGGACTTCGTTCCCATCGAGGGGGTCGATCAGTACCCGAAGGGAGTCGGCTTCACCTACATCGACCACCTCACCCACAATGTCTATCGCGGCCGCATGGACGAGTGGGCCGACTTCTATGCTCGCCTGTTCAATTTCAGGGAGGTGGGCTATTTTGATATCGAGGGCAAGCTGACCGGTCTCAAGTCCCGTGCCATGACCAGCCCCTGCGGCAAGATCCGCATCCCGATCAACGAGAGCAGTGACGACAAATCCCAAATCCAGGAGTACCTGCACGCCTACCATGGCGAGGGGATCCAACACATCGCCCTGGGTACGGATGATATCTATGCCACGGTGGAGCAGCTGCGCCATAAGAAGGTGCCGCTACAGGAGACTCTGGATACCTACTATGACCAGGTGGACCAGCGGGTGCCCGGTCACGGTGAAGACCTGGAGCGACTGCGGAAAAATCGCATCCTGATCGACGGCGCCCCCACCGAGGGCCAGGGCCTCCTGCTGCAGATCTTTACCAGCACCGTGATCGGTCCGATCTTTTTCGAGATCATCCAGCGCAAGGGCAACGAGGGGTTCGGCGAGGGCAACTTCCGCGCCCTGTTTGAATCGATCGAGCTGGATCAGCTGCGGCGCGGCGTGATCAGCGACGATACGGCGAGCCACTGACGGCTCTGTTATGATCCTCTCCAAGTCGCAAAAAAACCGCGTAGGTTGGGTGAGCGGCGTACAGGCACCGCGCATCCAGACCACGACAAAACCCGGGCGTCGCGCAACCCAACGCATCCACGGTCGTAAAATGGTGTGTTACGGCGCACTCCCATATGCATTCCCACACAGAGCGTGGGAACGAGGAACAGGCAGATCATGACGTTTTCATTTCATGCCTGATCAGTGCTATTCTTTTATTACGTTTACGTAAGCGTAAAGCATATTACCGGTGGAGATATCAATGGCAGAACTGCTCTGGCAGCCAAAACCCGAACAAATCGAACAGGCGAACCTGACCCGTTTTCGTCACTTCGTCAATCAGAAGCATGGCATCGAACTGGCCGACTACCCGGCGCTTTACCAGTGGTCCATCGACCAGCCGGAAGCGTTCTGGTGCGCGGTCTGGGAAGAGGGCGGCGTCATCGCCGAGACCCGTGGCGAGACGGTGCTGAAAGATGGCAACAAAATGCCCGGCGCCCGCTGGTTTCCCCAGGCCCGGCTCAACTTTGCCCAGAATCTGCTGCGCCGCCGGGATGACAGCGATGCGCTGATATTCCGGGGCGAGGACAAGGTGCAACGACGGGTCAGTCATCGGGAACTCTATAACCATGTCTCCCGGGTGGCCCAGGCGCTGAAGGCAGCCGGTATCGGCCCGGGTGATCGAATCGCCGCCTACCTGCCGAACATGCCGGAGACTATCATCGTCATGCTGGCCGCCAGCAGCCTGGGCGCCATCTGGTCCTCCTGTTCGCCCGACTTCGGGGTCAACGGCGTGGTGGACCGCTTCGGACAGATCGAACCAAAACTATTGTTCGTCGCCGACGGCTACTACTACAACGGCAAGACCCATGACAGCCTGGAGAAGATTGCCGAAATACGCCGACGCATCCCCTCTATCGAACGGGTGGTGGTGATTCCCTATACCCGGGACACGTTCGCACTGGATGCGATCGACGGCGCCCTGCCCCTGGGGCAGTTCATTGATGGTTATGCCGCACAAGAGATCAGCTTCGAGCAGCTGCCGTTCGATCACCCGCTCTACATCATGTTCTCCTCCGGTACCACCGGAGTACCCAAGTGCATCGTGCACGGCGCCGGCGGCACCCTGCTGCAGCACCTCAAGGAGCACCGCCTGCACACCGACGTGAAACCGGGCGACCGCACCTTCTTCTTTACTACCTGCGGCTGGATGATGTGGAACTGGCTGGTCTCCGGACTGGCGGCCGAGGCGACCCTGCTGCTATATGACGGCTCCCCCTTCTACCCGGACGGCAACGTGCTGTTCGACTATGCCGATGCGGAAAAAATGACCCAGTTCGGCACCTCGGCCAAGTTCATCGACGCCATCAACAAGGCGGGGCTGAAACCGCGTCAGACACACGATCTCGCCAGTGTTCGCACCCTCTGCTCCACCGGTTCCCCGCTGGTGCCTGAGGCGTTTGATTTCGTCTACGAAAACATCAAGCAGGACATGTGTCTCTCATCCATCTCCGGCGGCACCGATATCATCTCCTGTTTCGCGCTGGGCAACCCGGTGCTACCGGTCTACCGCGGCGAACTGCAGACCCGTGGCCTTGGCATGCAGGTGGAGGTATGGAACGACGACGGCAAGCCGGTGCGCGGGGAAAAGGGCGAGCTGGTTTGCACCAATCCGTTCCCCTCCATGCCGATCGGCTTCTGGAACGATCCCGACGGAGAGAAGTACCACAGCGCCTACTTCGACCGCTTCCCCAACGTCTGGTGTCACGGTGATTACGTCGAGCTGACGGCACAGGATGGCATCATTATCTATGGCCGTTCCGACGCGGTGCTCAATCCCGGCGGTGTGCGCATCGGCACTGCGGAGATCTACCGCCAGGTGGAACAACTGGACGAGGTGGTGGAGAGCCTGGTAATCGGCCAGGAATGGGAGGGCGATGTGCGGGTGGTGCTGTTCGTGCGCCTGCGGGACGGCCTGACTCTGGACGATGCCCTGATCGACAAGATCAGGAAACAGATCCGCGCCAACACTACGCCACGCCATGTACCGGCCCGGGTCGTGCAAGTCAGTGACATTCCGCGCACCAAGAGCGGCAAGATCGTGGAGCTGGCGGTACGCGAGGTGGTGCATGGGCGACCGGTGAAGAACAAGGAGGCATTGGCCAACCCGGAGGCGCTGGAGCAGTTCGCCAACCGCCGGGAGTTACTCTCCTGAAAACCGACCGGCGCCCACCACTAGGGTGGGCGCCGGTCCATTGCGCTCATAAATCCACAGCTTACAGTTTATCGCATGCGTGCCATGCCACCCATTGGCCGCAGCTCGTCGGCAATCTTCTGCTGCTCGGGTGTCAGACTGGCGTAGAGTTTCTCTATGGCATCGGCCATTTCGGTCATTTGGCCAGCACCATTGCGCATACGCTCAACCCGCTCCGCCACCGTCATGCTCCTACCCGCTTCACGAGCTGCCTGACGTGCCTCCAGCCGCGAGCTCATCTTCTGCTTCATGCTCTGCTCAAAGGCTTGCCAGGCCGGCTCCTGTTCCTCGGTAATACGCAACTTGTACTTGATCATATCCAGGCCCTGCTCCATTCTGGCCGCAGGATCACCGGATCTGCCATGCCCAAAACCGTGGCGACCCCATTGCCCCTTGCCCCCATCCTGCATACTTACCGGCCCCTGACCATATCCACAGCGGTCATAACGGCCATTGGCGGATACATACGAGAGCGACGCGAGGCTGATGCCAACCACGGTGACTGCTGTAAGAATAATCTTGCTCGAACGTTTCATGATTTACCCTCTCTGCTGATGGAGCGGCATACCCCCTCCTGTAGGCACTATGAGAACAGCCGAATGTAAGCTGCCAATTTCAAAAGCACGCCTTTTTGTAACCCTGAGTAACAACGCCCGGGCTGTTACACTCTGTTACAAAGTCGGCCACCCGGATACCGGCTGATCGGGTATAAAGAGCCAATGGAAAAACCACAACACATTCTGGTGGTCGATGACGACCAAGAAATCCGCCAACTGCTGCAGGCCTATCTGGAGCAGAACGGTTACCGTGTGACCACGGTGGGTGAAGGCAAAACAATGAACCGGGTACTGGAGGATCAACGTATCGATCTGGTGGTATTGGATCTGATGCTGCCCGGGACCGACGGTCTGGAACTCTGTCGCAATCTGCGCGTGAAATCCAGAATACCCATCATCATGCTCACCGCCCGGGGTGACGAGATGGATCGTATCCTGGGGCTGGAAATGGGTGCCGATGACTATCTGCCCAAACCGTTCAATCCGCGGGAACTGCTGGCCCGCATCAAGGTCGTCCTGCGTCGCAGCACCTCGCTTCCTTATGATCAGCCGGAGTCAACACCCCAGGCAATATGTTTCGCCGACTGGACGCTGGACCCGATAGCCCGCCACCTCGTGTCGTCATCGGGGATCGTGGTACCCCTCAGCGGTGCGGAATACCGGCTGTTGAAAGTATTTCTGGAGCACCCCAACCGGGTATTGAATCGCGACCAATTGCTTGACCTCACCCAGGGGCGGGAAGCCGATCCCTTTGATCGCAGTATCGATGTACTGGTCAGCCGTCTCAGAAGACGCCTGGAAGATGACCCGAAGGAGCCCGGGATCATCAAGACGGTGCGCGGTGAAGGTTATGTGTTCACTGTACAAGTCAAGAGTAATGGTGCTCCGATATGAGGCTGCTCCCCCGCTCACTGTTTGGACGACTGACTCTGATACTGATTGGCGGACTGCTGTTGGCTCAATTTCTCAGTACCGGACTGCTGCTGAAAGACCGGGTCGATGTGATTCGGGAAAACACCGGGATACAGCTGATTCAACGGGTGGCCTCGCTGGTCTACTTGTTGGAAGATACGGAACCCAGGGAACGGGCGCGTATTGTCAGGGCATTCAGTACCCCGCAGTTTCGCACCACGCTGTCCGATAGTCCCCTGCAACAAGGCGTAGATGCCGTGCCGTCAAATCACCTGGAGATGCTATTACGGCAGGCGCTGTCCGAACGCACGGAGATCCAGGTGGCGATCAATCCCATCCACGGCAGTCGTGATCGGGAAAGTTCCTTCTGGCGGCAGCGGCGGGAGGTATCTGACCGACAAAACGTGGAATCCCGTCCGTCGCGATTTCGTCCCCCGAGAAGCGGATTTCAGGCCAGTATTCGGTTGTCTGACGGCAACTGGCTGAATATCCTGCGTCCGATCCCCGAAGGGGTGGAACAGTGGCCGTACAGGCTGCTCACCTATCTGGGTGTGCTGCTGATCTCCATCATCCTGCTCTCCTTGCTGGCGGTTCGTTGGGTTACCCGCCCCCTCGGCACACTGGCCGAGGCGGCACAGAATATCGGCAAGGACATCACCTATCCGCCGCTCAACGAAAAAGGCCCGCGGGAAGTCAGGAATGCGGTACGGGCATTCAATACCATGCAGGAGCGGCTGCGACGCTATATCGAGGATCGCAGCCGGGTGCTGGCCGCCGTATCACATGATCTGAAAACCCCCATCACCCGTCTGCGTCTGCGCCTGGCACTGCTGAAGGACGACGCGCTCCAGTCCAGGTTTGAGAAGGACCTGGATGAGATGGAGCAGATGGTGCTCGCCACACTGGATTATCTGCGCGGCACCGAGAGCAAGGAGAAACCGGTGCAGATCAGTGTCAATGCCCTGCTGGAATCCCTGCAGGATGATGCCCAGGAGCTGGGCTGGGAGATGACCCTGACAAGCAGTAAAACGGCACCCTATACCGGACGGCCGCTGGCCCTGAAACGCTGCCTGATGAATCTGATTGAAAATGCCGTGCGTTATGGCGAGGCTGCGGATATCCGCCTGGAGGATAGTCCGCAGAAATTAACCATCATCATCGCAGACCGTGGCAAAGGCGTACCGGAAGACGAACTGGAGGGACTGTTCAATCCCTTCTATCGCCGCGAGGAATCGCGTGCCCGGGAGACCGGCGGAACCGGCCTTGGACTCGGGATCGCCCGGAATATCGCCCGGGCCCATGGGGGCGATGTCACCCTGCGTAAAGGGAAACTGCATGGACTCGAAGCGGTGATCACCTTGCCCCGTTGACCAGGACGGGTTATTCGGACGCTGAGAGCGATCCGTGCAGTGTCAGTTGCGGGAACGGGATCTCCCAGCCGTTTTCACTGCAGGCATCCACACACCAGCGTTGAATGGCGCGACGCAGCCGGTTATACAGATCACCCGCCTCGCCCTTGAAGTCCGCGATGATGGCAATATCCAGTGACGAAGTGTTCGCGGCTGCAAACTCCACCCGCAGATTCAACAACTGATCACCGTAGCCTTCCTGATGTATCCTTTGCGTCAGATAGTTCTGCAATGCCTCAGGAATAACTGCTGTTATCTCCCGTTGCAGGGCGTAACTGAGACCAATGACCTCCTTGACACGGAAATTGGTCGCCAGGTTACGCGGCGATGCCGCCAGGAAATCCGCCATCTGATAGGTCACTCTGGCACCACCCCGCTCCACCAGCTGAACCATTTCATGAGAAATACCGGTGACCTTGCCCCTGATCCCGTTGCTCAGAATGACCCAGTCCCCCTGACCACAGGGAAACCAGGGATCATCGGTTTGAGATGGACGCGATTTAAGATCGACCAGCTCGTCAATGGGTACCCGCTGGCTGATACCGGCCACCGGATTGACCAGCGTGCTGTAGACGTTGATCTGCTCTACCCGCCAGGGCAATCCCTCCATGAAGATCCGCTCGCCCTCGCGTACCGAGCCTACATTGAGAAACAGCTGTATCTGGCTCCAATAGCGTGGCAAGGTCTGCCTGAGCGCCCAGGCGATGCCGAACAACAGCAGTATACCCAGGCTGAACAGCACCCAGTCTTCCACCAGATAGAATACTGTCATGGGGCCAAGAATTGAAAACAGGACAGTGAGCATGCGGTGTAGCAGCTCAACCAGGCGAATCTTGAAACTGCGATGTTTTGCCCGAAATCCCGGGATATAACGCTGCATTACCCTGGCGCTCAGGCGCGACAAGAGGATGACGGACGCCACCACCAGGAGTGCGATCGTGAGGTAGAGTCCGCGCTTCTGAAAAAAGGATTTCAGATAGCTCTGGGATGCCTCGGCAAACGATGTCTCAGCGGCATTCAGCTTATCCAGTTGTAACTGTGCCGCCTGCAGCTCACTCTGTATGAACGCCTGCTGCTTGGACCACTGCTCTTCCGTCTCCTGCAGGGTCTGCATCAGGCTTTTATTACTTGCCGCCTGTTTAAGTGTGTCGATATTGGCCAGCGCCTGGGTGATAACCGGCAGTTGCTCCTCGAAATAGTCAATTTTTTTCTTGAGTTCCGATTTCTTGCGAACCCGGGCGGTCATCTCCTTCATCTCGTCAATAGCGGGCCTGACCAGGGCGAACACCTCCTGTTGCAGATTGAACTCTTCCGTGACCTCACCCCGTAGCGTGGTAATATCGACACCCGCTGCGATATTCTCGAAATTCCGCGTGGTGGTTCGGAGGTCACTCTCCAGCTTTTCCAGCCGCTGCTTCAGGCTCGCCTTCTCGGCCTCTGACCGGGTGGACTGGAGCTCCTGGTTTAGTGTCCGGATATCCTTTTGCAACGCTTTTCTCAGCTCGACAAAAGAGCTGAGGGTCTCGATCGTGGAGGGTGCAACTGCTGCTTGCGGCTGCTGGGATTCCCCGTTGCTCTGCGCTACAGCCGTCGTTGCAATCAGCCACAGGCAGCACCATCCAAGCAGGACGGAGGCGCTATATTTGAGCAGCTTGTTTTGATATTTCACCGCATGCGAATTCCGTATCAGAAGTTGAATCGTCTTGGAAGCGGAATCAATCCACTGAGTCCTGAGAGCATGCCTCCTGGCTTCTTTTGCATTGACTCCGCCTCTTCCTTACAAAACCACCATACCGGCAGTTACCGGTCAATCTTCATCCCGGTCATCAACATCCAGCTGACCACTCATGCGGCGACGGATATGGGACCAGGAGAGTCCGGTGGCCATCACCGCAGAAATAACGACCAGCACGATATAGGTGAGCAGTGTGGTATTGCTGAGAGAAATGACCTGATAATGGATCAACGCCCAGACCAGGGTTCCGAAAAATGCCAACGCCAGCAGCGCACCGATCACGCCAAGAGAACGGGCGCTTGCACGTACATAGATCACCCAACCAATTAGCAACAATACGCCGGCCAGGGCGATCAGCGGATCGATTTTGGTCTCCGCTTCAGTCAGCCAGTGATACCAGGAGTAACCCGATGGATTGTAGGTTGAAAACACCAAAAGCAACGCCAGGATCCATCGAATCATGAATCCTGCAAAATTGAAACCGCGGTCCGCCATAGACTGTCCTTGATAAAATTAAGACCGATTGCCGCCACCTTGTTCTGATAGCCGTGCCGGTCGACCAAATCAATGATAATTTATAACACAGAATTGGGCAGACAATCTGTCACTATTCCGGGGTGAAACTTGTCCTGCTGATGACGGTCGATTTAATCGGCTGGTCCTTTCTCCACGCCAGGCGTTTCTTGATGGTGTCGCAGAGATTGGCCTGTTTTACCATGAACTCGCCACCGATATGGGTAAAACCAAGACGCTCATAAAACCGCTTGACTCTTTCCACATCCGCTTCCGGAACACGCTTGCCATATTCCGGCGAGAGCGGAAAAGCCTTCAAGGCGATAATGCTGTCTTCCACATCCACCATTTGACCGATTTTTCCCATCAGGGCGCTGCCAATACGCTGCCCCCTATAGTCCGGGTCAATCGTAATCTCGTTGATGTAGACCAGTCCACTGCACTCCTGCTTCTTCATACTGCCATCGGCCATTTCCTGCAGATAGTGGCAGCCATCGTCACCGAACGCCGTCTGGGAAAACTCCGATAGCTCGGGACAGACCGAGTCGAGCAAGAGTGATTGATTGACACCATCCACAATCGCCGCCGCCAAATCGAGCTTGTGACCATGTATCTCTCCTACCACACGATCGGAGCCTGAGGCATCATCCCATACAATTGATTTTCCGGTAAATTTGAGCACATAGGGAGCCAGCTCAGGATCTGAGTCCGGCCTTAGTGAAAATTCAAATTCGAGATCGGGCATTGGATGCTCCAAAAACAACATATTAGCTAATACTTATACTATAGTATCTTCGGAGTGTTTTCATCGGTTTTTTGTTCAAACGTGACATATATTGAACAAATAGTACTTTATCTACTTAGCGGCTGATCAACTTATCTGCGAGACTGCCGATATTGCTACCATTGCGCAAAAAACCGGAGGATACATCCATGTCAACCGCTGCCACTGCAGGCATGAAAATCGGCTCACTGCTACTGCTGGTCACTGCATCGATCGGAATGGCCGACGACTTGAATAAAACTTCGGCGCAAAAAGCGGATACCAGGGTGATTCCTTTTGACCTCTACCGGACACCCGCCACGGTGACACCAACGGAAAGCGAGCGCGCTCTAAACTGTCTCGCCCTGGAACGTGAAATCACCGATCTCATGCCCAAAACCTATAGCTATAAACCGGACTTTTATAATGACCCCTACCAGGGGGCGGCAATCTGGATAGGCTCCACGCTGTTTATGCCGGCCTATGCGATATCAGGATACGCCGGATATCTTCAGTACCAGGAGAATGGACGAATTATCTCGGCAGAGGAGCGGATCGAAACACTTCGACACCTGAAGGCACAACACCACTGTTTCGAGAGCTGACGGTACCTGCCTGAATTCAGGCAATGCGATTGAGCTGACGGGCCGCTGCAACTGCCGCCTGTCCCAGCGAAAGCCCCCCGTCATTGGCCGGCACCACGCGAGGACTCATTAGGGTCAATCCCTGTTCGCGCAGCCTTCGGCTCACGCCCTCAAGTAGAATCCTGTTCTGGAATACGCCTCCTGAGAGTACCACGGTATTCAACCGCTGTTGTCGGCAAAGCTGCAGCGCCGTCTCTGTTAGCGCCTGGATCAATCCTTGATGAAACCTGGCGGCTATGACCCCCGGTGCCACATCCCGCCAAAGATCCTTAAGCAAGGCGTGCCACAGTGGTTGCCAGCCCAGCACGCACTGCCCGCCAATCCATTCCATCCGGTATCCATATCCTGTTTCCTGCCCCTCCAAAAACTCATGGTCAATCAGGGCCTCCATCTCAATGGCGGCCTGTCCTTCGTGGCTCGCCTGCTCCCGGCAGATCCCGATAGCAGCGGCGACCGCATCAAACAGTCTGCCACAAGAGGAAGCCAGTGGTGAATTCAGCCCTCGCTCAAACATCTGCTGCAGGTTGGCAATCGGCTTGCTGTTGAGAAAGCGCATAATCTCCAGTTCGCCATAATCATTTGACAGACGATCCCAGGCGAATTCACTCAACAGGTGGGCGAGCGTATTGCGCCAGGGTTCATGCATCGCCTTGGCGCCCCCCAGCATGGCCGTGGGTTTGAAGTAACCCAGGCGTTGAAATTCACGATAATTGACTCTCAGGAACTCGCCGCCCCACAGGGCACCGTCCTCCCCCATGCCAAGACCATCGAGCGCAACACCCAAAACATCCGCTTGATCCAAACCCCTGCCATGCTCCGCCATACAGCCGACTATATGCGCATGATGGTGCTGAACGGATTCCAGATGGATCTTACGCTCCTCAGCCATCTGCTGGCCCCACTGGGTCGAGAGATAATTGGGATGATAGTCGACCACCACTACCGCCGGGTCATGTTGGAACAGTTGACCATAGAGTTCCAGGGAGCGATGATATTCCTTGATGGTGGCGCCGTTCTCGAGATCGCCCATATGCTGGGAGAGAATGGCCTGGTTGTCCTTCATCAGGCAGAAGGTGTTTTTCAGTTCACCACCCAGGGCAAGTATCGGTGGGGTTCCCCTGAACTCATCAGGCAAAGTGATAGGCGCAGGCGCATAGCCACGCGCCCGGCGCAATAATCTGGCATCACCATCCATCACCCGAACCACCGAATCATCCAGGCGATTCACAATCTCCCGGTCATGCAGAAGCCAGTAATCGGCAATAGCCGACAGACGATCATGAGCAGCGTTATTCGAGATTACCTGCGGCTCATCCGACAGATTGCCGGATGTCAGCACAATCGGTCGCGCCAACCGCCCCATCAATAGATGATGCAAGGGCGTATAGGGCAGCATAAAACCAAGAGATCGCCGCCCCGGGGCGATCGCAGGCGCGAGCGTTTCCTCCCCTCCCTGCCGCAGAATCACAATAGGTGCGGCGCTACTTTTCAGCAGAGCCTCCTCCTGATCACTGACGTCGGCATAACGGCGGATCATTGCCAGGTCGGTCGCCATCAAGGCAAAGGCCTTGTGGTAGCGTCGTTTCCTTGAGCGCAGTGTCGCAACGGCCTGTTCATTCCCCGCATCACAGGCGAGATGCACGCCGCCGATTCCCTTGATCGCCAGGATAGCGCCGGAGCGTAGAAGTTTGGCCGCAAGCTCAAGCGGTCCCTTGTCACTTCCCTCATGCAACGCTTTGCCTGCGACATCTTCCAGCCAGACCCGCGGACCACACGCCGGACAGGCATTAGGTTGTGCATGAAAGCGTCGATCCGCTGGATCACGGTATTCTGCCAGGCAAGCCTTGCATTGTTGAAATACCGCCATACTGGTAGTCGCCCGGTCATAAGGGATCGCGCGCACAATGGAGAGTCTGGGGCCGCAATGGGTACAGTTTGTAAACGGGTAGTGATAACGCCGGTTATGTGGCTGATGGATATCCTGCAGGCAGGCATCGCAGGTAGCCGCATCGGGAACAATACCGGTACGGATCTCGCCCCCTCTGCTTTCAATGATCTCAAACCGGGTGTATGCCGGTCTATCCAGCAATGCAAGCGGCTGTCGTTCGACAGCATCGATCTTGGACAGTGGCGGTGGTTGTTGTGTGATTAATTTGATCAGTCGATCTATTGCAGATTTACAGCCAATGGCATCGATCAGAACACCTTCGGCGTCATTCCATACCGCACCGAGCAATTTGCAGTGATTGGCAAAATTCCAGACCGTCGGCCTGAAACCGACGCCCTGAACCAATCCACGTATACGGATTCGCTCTGCATAGGGTTTGACGTTCATGGGTTAGTTGGGATCCGGGTCGGTGAAATATTGTACAAGTGTACCCCTACCCCCCTTTTCGGGCGAAGTAGAAAACACCGGTTTTCCGGTATCTGCTTCAGTGATCCTGACCCAGTCCCTCCAGAACCGCTTCAGCCAACTCTTCGGTAACAAACTTCGTCAAGGCGGCATTTGCCCCGCTGGCCGTGGCATACTCCTTACTGACGGCGCCTGCCAGCGAGGTATGGAGCAGTATATAAACCGAAGCGAAATCCTGATCCTTGCGCAGTTCCCGAGTCAGCGTGTAACCATCCATCTCAGGCATCTCGATATCCGAAATGATCAGATCAACAGTACGCCCTTCTGCATGCAGTGCGTGCAATAATTGCAGGGCCTCTTTACCGTCGTTGGCCATCACCGGATCTATACCAATCATCGCCAGAGTCTGGGAGACCTGCTTTCTGGCAAGCCCGGAGTCATCCACCACAAGGATCAACTTTCTGCGCAACAGCTCAAGTTGTTCATCCGAGAGGCTAACACCCTTTCCGGTGCTGTCCTTGGGTGGTGCAACCTCATTCAGCACGCGCTCAACATCAATCACCTCTACAATCTTATCGTCGATATTAATCACACCCGTTATGTAATTAAAGCGTCCAGACGAAGCCGGTGGAGGTTGTATGGCATCCCACCCAAGCGGAATTATCTTATCCACTTTTTTAACCAGAAAGCCCTGCAGAGAACGATTGAATTCTGAAATAATGATTGAACAATCGGCAAATTCCGCTACATCCTTGGTTGTAGTCATACCCAATGCACTGGAAAGATCAATTACCGGGAATGGCTGTCCACGCAGACGGGCGATGCCAATAATCGCAGGATTGGCCCCGGGAAGTGTGTTCATCGCATGGTAGGGGATGATCTCCTTAATCTTCAGAACATTGATGCCGAATACCTGGCGACCAAAAAGGGTAAACAGCAGCATGCGCTGTTGTGTCCTGTTTTGATTTTTTTGCTGATTTGAATTTTCAGTAGTCACAAACAATACGTGTGTTATTGAGTTAACGACGACGATGGGCAGGAACCAACAGTCTCTCCACTCCACCATGCTCGAAATAGTCTAGCGACCGACCTCATCATAACTTGAACCCGGTTACTGTTTCATCGACCCGATTTATCCTAATACCACACTGGTAAAACGGGCGACCAGAGTATTCCAAGGCGCTGAATTTGATTTAGCAAGGGTGATTGCTAATTTAGTCTTGACGAAGAAATCATAAAATTATTGCGCGTTGTTTAAGTAAGGTATCGCTATTATCTGTAAAACTATTGAATATTTTTCATAATTTCCAAATAAAGTATTGGCAACAGTATTCAACTTTGGCAATATTCGATCTGTGGGATACTCAACTACCCGTCGCATTTCATACACTCTTATGGGGAACCTCAGATGGTCACGAAAAAAGCAAGAACCACAAAAAAACGCGTTGCTAAAAAAACGGCAGCCCGTGCAACAAAAACTACTGCCGCCAAGAAGGCAGCACCCAGCATCTCTCCTGTAGCACAACTCGAACAGTCAATTGCCAAATCACAAGCTCAACTGACCAAGCTTTACGAAAAAGACGCGGCACAGGCACAAAAGAGTGTAGAAAAAATCAAGGGCCAACTGGATAAGGCGGTAGCCAGACAGGCGGTACTGCGCGATAAAAAGAACGCTGCAGCGGAAAAGGCCACCACCAACCGTACCGCAGCCGCAAAGAAACAGGTAGAAAAGTCACGCGAGGCGCTGCGTATCGCAGGTCAAAAGGTATCCGAGCTGCGTGAGCAGATGAAAAACGCCAAACAGGCTCTCAAAGAAGCGAGCGACACACAGAAGAAGTCTGCCGCGCAACAGAAGGCACTGGAAAAATTCGAAAGCGACTGGACCAAGGCCAATGCCCCCAAGAAGAAGCGGAAGGCAAGCGCCAAACGTCGTCCGCGCAAGACCGCAGCCCGGAAATCGGCTGCAATGGCTGCCGCTACCACCGAAACTGCGGCAAGCGAATAAAACACCAACGGGATGCCGGGTCGACCTGCATCCAGACAGCAAAAAGCCCGCTCCCGAGATTGCACGGGGCGGGCTTTTGTATTGTCTGCCGTCCTCTCTAACCAATCAGCCCCTAATTATCGGCTGACCTCAGCAGATTCAATACCTCTTCGCACTTCTCACGCATCAAGCGTATATCCCCCCGGGTTTCCAGGTTTAGTCTGACGACCGGTTCAGTATTCGAACTGCGCAGATTAAACCGCCACTGCGCCATATCAACACTGATACCGTCGGTGTAATCCACCGACAGCGCCTGCTCCTGATAGTGGGCCAACACCCGGGCGATAGCGGCAGCCGGATCACCGATCTGACTATTGATCTCACCAGGCGAGGGATACTTCGCGATACGATCATCCACCAGGGTCGACAATGGCTGCTGTTTTAGACTGACCAGTTCGGCAATCAACAGCCAGGGAATCATGCCGCTATCACAGTAGAAAAAATCCCGAAAATAGTGATGTGCACTCATCTCGCCGCCATAGACCGCATCCTCCTGCCGCATCCGCTCCTTGATGAAGGCATGTCCGGTTTTACTCTGGATAGCCTGACCACCATGCTGTTTCACAATATCCAGGGTATTCCAGATCAATCGAGGATCATGGATAATCCGGCTACCTGGATACTTCTCAAGAAAAGCCTCCGCCAGCAGCCCCACGATATAGTAACCCTCGATAAATCGCCCCTGTTCATCAAACAGAAAGCAGCGATCAAAGTCGCCATCCCAGGCAATACCGAAATCGGCCTGATGCGACAGTACCGCATTGATCGTATCCTGACGATTGTCCACCAGTAGCGGATTGGGAATGCCATGGGGAAATGTGCCATCCGGCTGATGATGGATCTTATGAAAGGTTATCGGTATACCCAGGGAGGCGAACCGTCGTTCAATGACATCAATACAGAGACCAGCCACACCATTTCCCGCATTGACCACCAGCTTGAGTGGATGAATCGCTTCGGCGGCTATATAACCCATCAGGTGATCGACGTAGGCGTCCCGCGTCGATATCGGTTGGTACTCCCCTCTCTTGTCGGCAGGCATTTCAGAAAACCGGTTGCGCCTGACCAGGGCTTCAATTTCATTCAGCCCGGTATCACCACTGATCGGCTTCGACTCCTCGCGTACCAGTTTCATGCCGTTGTAGTCTTTGGGATTATGGCTTGCAGTAACCACGATACCGCCATCCGTCTCCAGATAGGAAGTGGCGAAATAGATCTCTTCTGTGCCGCACAAACCGATATCCAGCACCGTGACACCGGCATCGCGCAGACCGTTGGATAATGCCCGCTTCAAGGCGTCGGTAGAGAGTCGCATATCCCCCCCGATCACTACTCTTTCTGGCTTTATATATTCGGCATACGCCCGCCCGATGCGATAGGCGATGTCCTCATTCAGCGATTGCCCGAGCTGGCCGCGAATATCATAGGCTTTAAAACAATCGAGCTTGTGCATGAAATAGTCCTGATTTTTTTAATAAAATGATACCTGATTGCCTACCAGGCTCAGCCCTGGTCGAATGCAGTTCGGTTAGACAGGTAATCGAAAAATGGTATGACGATGCCTACAAACAATGCGTTAGCAAGATTACAAGGAATCACACCATTTTAGCCTATTTGACGCACGACTCCCCGCCTCCTTCCAAAACCTGTTGGTAAAGCAATTTTACGTGGACATCCCAACAGGATTCTCTATTATGACGTTAACGTTAAGGTAAACCGGAGCCGGTCAATGCAAGTAAATGAGGCGCTGAAACAGAGAAAGGCTACCCGGGCCTTTCTGCCGCAGGAAGTCGAGAAAGCGAAGATCGTACGTATTCTGGATGCGGCGCGTCACGCCCCATCCGGAACCAACACCCAGCCGTGGCAGGTGGCTGTCGTGACGGGTGAAAAACGGCGGCGGCTAGGTGATCTGATGGAGACCGCCTTTCGCAGCGGGCAAGCCGGAGCAATGGAGTTTCAGTATTATCCGGAGGTCTGGGAAGGGGTCTACAAAGCGCGTCGCCGCGCCTGTGGACTGCAGATGTACTCGACTCTCAATATCAGCCGGGAAGAGAAACAACGTCAGCAGGACCAGTGGGCTGCCAATTACCGTGCCTTTGATGCGCCGGTGATGATGTTTTTCTTTATTGACCGGATTCTTGAAACCGGTTCCTATCTCGATTACGGCATGTTCATTCAGTCCATCATGCTGATAGCACTGGAAGAGGGACTGGCCACCTGCCCGCAGGCGGCCCTGGGCGAGTATCCGGAGATCGTTAAACGGGAGTTGGGTTATTCCGAAGAGAAAAAACTGGTGGTAGGCCTGGCGATGGGATACGAAGACACAAGTAATATCATCAACAGCTACCGCACACCCCGTGACGAAGTGGAGCAGTTCACGCGTTTTTTCGAGTAAAATGGCAAAGGCAACCATCTCACGCGCTCCTACAGCGAGATAGCTTCTACCATTTCGGTAAAAAAAACGCCCTGTGCGTAAGCGCAGGGCGTCTATTAAGTGCGTTAGTCCCGGGAAGGGGTTACAACGCCTGCTCCAACTCCGGCAGGGCCTGGAACAGGTCCGCTACCAGACCGTAGTCGGCCACCTGGAAGATCGGCGCCTCCTCGTCCTTGTTGATCGCCACGATCACCTTGCTCTCCTTCATCCCCGCCAGGTGCTGGATCGCCCCCGAGATGCCCACCGCTATGTACAGCTCCGGCGCCACGATCTTGCCCGTCTGCCCAACCTGGTAGTCATTCGGCACATAGCCCGCATCCACCGCCGCACGTGACGCGCCTATCGCCGCGTTCAGCTTGTCCGCCACCGCCTCGATCAGCTTGAAGTTCTCGCCACTGCCCATGCCCCGGCCACCCGAGACCACAATCTTCGCACTCGTCAGCTCCGGCCGCTCCGATTTCGTCAGCTCAGCACCCACATAACTCGATTGACCATAGCCCTCACCCGCCGGGATGTTCTCGAGCGTCGCACTGCCGCCCTCTCCGGCCGCATCAAATGCCGTTCCCCGCACCGTGATCAGCTTGATCCGGTCACTGCTCTGCACCGTCGCCAGCGCGTTGCCCGCATAGATCGGCCGCACAAAGGTGTCGGCACTCTCGATCGCCGTAATATCCGACAGCTGCGCCACATCCAGCAGCGCCGCCACCCGCGGCAGGACGTTCTTGCCAAACGTCGTCGCCGGCGCCAGTACGTGACTGTAACCCTCCGCCAGTCGCGTCACCAGCAGCGACAAGCCTTCCGCCAACGGGTGTTCATACACCGCATCATCCGCCACCAGCACCTTGCCGATACCGGCAATCTGCGCCGCCGCTTCGGCTACCGCTGCACAGTTCGAGCCCGCCACCAGCAGGTCAATCTCATCCCCCAGTTGGCCCGCCGCCGTCACCGTGTTCAGCGTCGCCCCTTTCAGTTGGGCATTGTCGTGTTCCGCTATGACCAGAATACTCATGCTATCACCTTCGCTTCGTTACGCAGCTTATCCACCAGCTCGGCCACGCTCTCAACCTTCACTCCCGCCTGGCGCTGGCCCGGCTCACTCACCTTCAGCACCGTCAGCCGCGGCGCAATGTCCACCCCCAGCTCCGCCACCGGTATCACTTCCAGCGGCTTCTTCTTCGCCTTCATGATGTTCGGCAACTTCGCATAGCGCGGCTCGTTCAGGCGCAGGTCGGTACTGACCACCGCCGGCAACTGCAGCTTGACCGTCTCCAGACCCCCATCGATCTCCCGCGTCACCGCCACTGCACCGTCCTCCAACACCACCTTGGAGGCAAAGGTGCCCTGCGGCCAGCCCAGCAGCGCCGCCAGCATCTGTCCCACCTGGTTGCTGTCGTCATCAATCGCCTGCTTGCCCAGAATCACCAGTTCCGGCTGCTCCTTGTCGATCACCGCCTTGAGCAACTTCGCCACCGCCAGCGGCTGCAGCTCCGCCTCACTCTCCACCAGCACGCCCCGGTCCGCTCCCAGCGCCAGCGCGTTGCGGATCGTCTCCTGGCACTGCTTCGCACCCAACGACACCACCACAATCTCTTCCGCCTTCCCCGCTTCCTTGATCCGTACCGCCTCTTCCACCGCGATCTCGTCAAACGGGTTCATCGACATCTTCACGTTGGCTAACTCCACCCCCGTCTCATCCGCCTTCACGCGGACCTTTACGTTGTAATCCACAACGCGCTTTACTGCGACCAGTACTTTCATACACCACCTTCGATTGGTTTGGCTGCCGCCCTAATACGGATATTCTAATTCACACAGAAAAACAAAAAATGAATTATTTTTCCTGTTTGAATTATACTAGCTGAACTATTTTGCCTATTTTCTTGTGGAAATCAAATAAAACCCGAGTTTAACTGTTCTCATAACTCACTTTTTATTGGGTTACATTTAGGGTGTCTACGTATCTATAGGTTAGATAGTAAACTACGCCACTGATCAGAACCGGGTCGGGAAGCCGGGGTGCACTACACTTCAGCGACCAATGGAGCAGACTCAGATATTGAAGGAAATTGACCCGTCTGCCTGACTCAGTATAATGACGTTTACGTAAACGTCAACCTGGCTACCTTAGACTACCGGAAACAATAACCGGAACTAACACCAAAGGGGGTGTCGCTGTGGAACGCGAAGCGATGGAATTTGATGTTGTGATAGTTGGCGCAGGCCCATCAGGCCTCTCCGCGGCCATTCGACTGGCCCAATTGGCCAACCAGAATGAGCAGGAATTGACGATCTGCGTCGTGGAAAAAGGTTCCGAGGTGGGAGCCCATATCCTCTCTGGCGCCGTCCTGGAACCCCGGGCGCTAAATGAGCTGATACCGGACTGGAAAGAGCGTGGCGCACCGCTGGATACCCCCGCCAGCGAGGACCGCTTCGTTTACCTGACAGAAAAAAAATCCATCTCCATGCCCAATCCGCCGCAGATGCACAATGCGGGCAACTACATTATCAGTCTCGGCAACTTCTGCCGTTGGCTGGCAGAACAGGCGGAACAGCTTGGTATCGAGATCTTCCCCGGTTTTGCCGCCGCCGAAGTACTCTATGACGAAAACGGTGCAGTGCGTGGTATTGCCACCGGCGATATGGGCGTTGGCCGTTCCGGCGAAAAGACCGACAATTATGAGCCTGGCATTGAACTGCACGCCAAACAGACCATCTTCTCCGAGGGCTGCCGCGGTTCACTGACCAAGGAGTTGATGGAACGCTTTAATCTGCGTAAGGGTGTGGATCCGCAGACCTACGGCATCGGAATCAAGGAGCTGTGGGAGATCGATCCGGCGAAGGTCAAACCTGGCACCATCATGCACAGCATCGGCTGGCCCCTGGACAGTCAGACCTATGGCGGTTCATTCCTGTACCACCTGTCGGAGAACCAGGTGGTGGTCGGTTTTGTGGTCGGCCTGGATTATAAAAACCCGCACCTCAGCCCGTTTGAAGAGTTCCAGCGATTCAAGACCCATCCGGATATTCGGCCACTGTTCGAGGGCGGCCGCAGGGTCAGCTATGGCGCCAGAGCCCTCTCGGAAGGCGGGCTGCAGTCGATTCCAGAACTCACATTTCCGGGTGGACTACTGGTAGGTGATACCGCCGGTTTTCTCAACGTGCCCAAGATCAAGGGCACTCACACCGCAATGAAGAGCGCCATGGTGGCCGCGGAAGCAATCTTTGAGCAGATCAGCGATGAGGGTCACAAAGAGATCAAGACCTATCCTGAACGCTTGCGCCAGAGCTGGTTGTGGGAAGAGCTGAACCAAGTGAGGAATATCCGCCCGGGCTTCAGCAAAGGGCTCTGGTTCGGCCTGTTCAATGCCGCCCTCGAGACCTACCTGTTTCGCGGCAAGGCACCCTGGACGCTGCACCATCATCCCGATCATGAACAACTTGGCAAGGCAGCGGATTACCCACGGATCGACTATCCGAAGCCGGACGGCAAAATCACTTTTGACCGACTCTCCTCGGTATTCATATCCAATACCAACCATGAAGAGGATCAGCCGATCCATCTGAAGCTGAAGGACCCGGAAGTCCCGATCAAGGTCAATCTGGCCCTCTATGATGCGCCGGAGCAGCGCTACTGCCCCGCCGGCGTGTATGAGATTCTGCAGGAAGATGGGCAACAACCTCAGCTGCAAATCAATGCCCAGAACTGCGTGCACTGCAAGACCTGCGACATCAAGGACCCGACACAGAACATCAACTGGACCGTACCGGAGGGCGGTGGCGGGCCCAACTACCCCAATATGTAACTGACGGCTGTGCTTTGTGGCGCCACCACGTGGGGCGCCACACGGAATTCACCGCCGTCTACTGAACCAGTCCTATCAAGAGGTATCGATCCATGCCCAGTTACAAAGCCCCTATCCGTGACTTGCAGTTTGTATTCCATGAACTGCTTGAGGCCGATGAGACCCTAGGCAGTCTCCCCGGTTTCGATGAGGTGAGCCCGGACCTGGTGGATGCGATTCTGGAAGAAGGGGGCAAGATCTGCGAGGAGTTGTTGCATCCGCTGAACCAGAGCGGCGACCAGGAGGGGTGTCGCTTCGAGGATGGCCAGGTGACCACACCGAAAGGCTTCAAAGAGGCCTACCGGACCTTTATCGAGGGCGGCTGGCCATCACTGGCGGCCGATCCGGAACTGGGCGGACAGGGCCTGCCGGAAACTATCAGCTTCATGCTGGAGGAGATGCTCTGCTCGGCCAACGTCTCCTTCAGCCTCTATCCCGGCCTGACCCGGGGCGCCATCACGGCCCTCAGCCATCACGCCAACGATGAACTGAAACAGCAGTATTTGCCCAAGATGGTGGAAGGTACCTGGAGCGGCACCATGTGCCTTACCGAACCGCACTGCGGCACCGATCTTGGCCTGGTGCGCACCCGTGCAGTACCAAATGACGATGGCAGCTACGCGATCAGCGGCACCAAGATCTTTATCACCGGCGGTGAACATGACCTGACCGACAATATCATCCACCTGGTGCTGGCCCGGCTGCCGGATGCCCCGGAAGGGGTGCGCGGCATCAGCCTGTTTCTGGTGCCGAAACGGCTACCCGATGCGAATAATGAGCCGGGAGAAAACAACGGCGTCAGCTGTGGTTCCATCGAGCACAAGATGGGCATCAAGGCCTCCGCTACCTGCGTGATGAACTTTGACGGCGCTACCGGGTTTCTGGTGGGTCCGGAGAACAAGGGCCTCGCCTGCATGTTCACCATGATGAACTCCGAACGTCTGGCCATCGGCATGCAGGGGTTGGGACTGGGAGAAGTGGCTTATCAGAATGCCGTCGCGTATGCCAAGGAGCGTATTCAGAGCCGTTCGGCGACCGGCATCAAGGCCCCGGACAAGGCCGCCGACCCCCTGCTGGTACACCCGGATATCCGCCGCATGCTGCTCACCACCCGCGCCTACAATGAGGGTGCCCGTGCTCTGGCCACCTGGACCGCTATCAATATCGACCTGGCGCATCGGCATCCGGATCCGCAAATACGTGAAGAGGCGGATGACTATGTCGCCTTGATTACGCCGATTATCAAAGCCTTCTTCTCAGACTACGGTTACGAAACCACCACCCTCTGCCAACAGGTCTATGGAGGTCATGGCTATATCCAGGAGTGGGGTATGGAACAGTTTGTACGGGATGCCCGCATCGCCCAGATCTACGAAGGCACCAACGGCATTCAGGCACTGGACCTGGTGCGTCGCAAGCTGTTCATCAATGACGGCAGATTACCGAAACGCTTCTTCAGCCTGCTGGACAGCTACATTGCTGAAAACAGGGATGATGCAGCGCTGGCTGAATTTATCGACCCCTTACGCGAAGCCAACACCCTGTTGCAGGAACTGACCGCCTGGCTGGTTGCCGAGAGTCACAAAAACCCGGATGAACTCGGAGCTGCCGCTACCGATTATCTGCGTATATTCGCGCTGACCACCTTTGCCTGGTTGTGGGCACGCATGGCTCAGGTGGCGCAGAACAAGCAGGATAACGACAACAGCGGTTTCTACCAGACCAAGATCAATACCGCACGTTTTTTCATGGGTCGACTGCTGCCCCAAATACAGGGATTGAATATCAGCATTCGTTCAGGTTCCGACCTGATGATGGCGCTTGATGAAAGTGCATTCTGATCAACAGTGACGCGGTGTGGTTGGTGAGTCCACCAACACCAAACATCTCAACAATATTTTCATCCAGCGTCTGGAGGCCGTATGCCAAAAATAACCTGCCAGGATTTCAATCATATACTGGAGAGTGAAATGTCCTGGGCCAGCGACCTTGAAATGCGGCTTGAACGCATCGAGCCTGGTCTGGCAATCATGCGCCTGCCCTATCACCATAACAGCACCCGACCGGGCGGCACTATCTCCGGACCCCACATGATGATGCTGGCAGATGCCTGCATGTATGCCGTTGTGCTGGGCCTGATTGGGCAGGTAAAACTGGCTGTCACCACAAACTTCAACATCAACTTTCTGCGCAAACCGGAACAGACAGATCTCCTAGCCGAGGGGAAAATCATCAAGCTGGGTAAGCGGCTGGCCATTATGGAGGTCTCCATCACGGCTGAGGCATCAGGAAAACTGGTGGCCCACGCCACCGGAACCTACTCAATCCCCCCTTCCGAGGACGAATAATTCAGCGATAAAGCCCTATAAATATAAGCATATTATAATTTTATTGATTGATAATTATCAATGTGGCATACTCCTTCCGTGTGCTTCAATAGGCACAGGTCAGCGGGACTTGGCCAAATGCAGTATCGTAGTAGTGTCAAGTCCTGCTGTGCCTTCTAAATCCCCATCCTCCTTTGGTGGTTTTAAAACGGTAACTTCAGCCTGACTTCCCCTGTCAGGCTTTTTTTTACCATTATATTTTTGGCTGACATATAATCCGCAACATGAAAGCGGAATTCGTCAATCCATTCCTTAATGCCATTCTCGATGTCCTCTCCACCATGGCACGCATTGATGCCAAACCAGGTAAGCCATACCTTAAAAAGGAACGTACCTCATTGGGTGACGTCAGTGGGCTGATCGGTCTGACGGGAAAACAGATGAAAGGGTCTCTCGCGATTTCATTTACCGAACCCGTCATATTGCAGATCGCCGAAAATATGCTGGGCGAAAAAGCGGAATCAGTAAATGATACGGTGACCGACCTGGTGGGGGAGATCACCAATATGGTAACCGGTGGTGCCAAGCGTATTTTTAGCGAAATGGGCTATGACTTTGATCTGGCGATTCCCGGAGTCGTGGCAGGAAAGAATCACGCAATTACCCATAAAACCAGTGGTCAGACTATTATTCTCCCGTTCCACACCGAGAATGGTGATTTTTTCGTTGAAATCTGCTTTGAAGGCTGATCAATACCTGCTCAATGCACCATTGTCCAATCCAGTTACCCTGCATCGATTAAAATACCTGCAATCCTGTCGTTGTATACTGTCGTGCAGCGGTATCATAAGGTGCTGTTTCCTGACACCAGCCGCTGCCCCACATCCCGGATCAACCCTTAAACAGGAAGCTATCTCGTGGAAAACAGTCTGCCGCAGAAACTCCGGCTTGGCATAGAAAACCTCAAGAACGAAGGGCTGAATCTTTTTGCCATTATGGATATCCAACGGCTGCCTGATCAGGCGGTAACCCTTCTCACTAAATTCAACCTTCCGGTTTCCGACCAGACGCGTATTATCCTCATCGGCAATGGCGGCCGGGCATTGTGGGAATCCATACCGTCCTCCCAGTGGCTACAAGCCGATCCAGTTGATCAGCACAGTAGTGCCGCCGCTTGCCGCTTTGCCCAGCAAGTACTGACACCGGATAACTATCAGATTGTCTACCCCGGCGAAACACCGGTAGCGCTGCAGCAATTTGGGACAGTCGCCGGATGGCATACCCCATCACCACTCGGTATCGGTATCAATCCGCAATGGGGGCTCTGGTACGCCTATCGGGTGGCAGTAATAACCAATGATCCGTTACCGGAAATATTGCAACCGGCACCACCATCTCCCTGTGGGGCCTGCGCTGAGAAACCCTGTCTTTCCGTCTGCCCCGCCGGCGCACTAAGTGCAACGTCCACAATTAGCATGGATATATGCGCCAGTTACCGACTAGCTCCCAATTCCAGCTGTGCCGATCGTTGTCGGGCCCGCCTGAGTTGTCCTGTAGCAACAGAACAGCGTTATACTTTGGATCAGATCCAGTACCACTATCGACTCTCGCTTGAAACATTGCGACACTACTTCGGTTAAGTAGCAAATTGAAAGCAGCTGCCCATTCGCACCCATGGAAATCACGATGTCAGATACCGCAAAAAAAATGGATACCGAATCAACAAAGCCGGTCAAACCCGCGCCTGAAGCCGAAACCCCGGAGATCAACCTGGACCTGGATGCCAGCGAGTATTATCTCAACCGTGAGCTGACCTGGCTGGAATTCAACAAACGGGTATTGCACGAAGCTGCGGATGAACGCACCCCGCTGCTGGAACGGCTCAAATTCATCGCTATCGTCAGTGCCAATATGGACGAGTTTTTCATGAAAAGGCTGGGTGGCCTGAAGCAGCAGGTCGGCGCCGGCGTTACCACTTTGACGGTGGATGGCCGGACTCCCCAGCAACAGATCGACGAATCAAGCCTGGTGGTGCGCGATATTGAAGTTCAGATGCGCGAAAACTATCTGGCGGTTACCGCCATGTTAAGAGAACATGACATTGCGATCCTCAGCTATGATGAACTGAGCAAGACAGACAGAAGCGATCTACGCACCTACTATTACGAAAATATCTATCCACTGGTCACCCCCCAATCCATCGACCCGGCCCACCCGTTCCCGTTCATCTCGAATCTTTCACTGAACCTGCTGGTGCTGGTGCGTTACCCGGGAGACTCCAACAAGACCTCCCTGACCCGCATCAAGGTACCGGTAGGAGCGGGAATCCCACGCTTTCTCAAGCTCAAGGATCGGCGCCATTACGTCCCACTGGAATATGTCATCGCCAACAATCTGGATATGTTATTGCCGGAGATGGAGATACTCTCATGCGAAGTGTTCCGGGTTACCCGGAACGCCAACACCGAGCGCAGTGAAGAGCACGCCGATGACCTGCTCTCGTTAATTGAGTCAGAGCTGCGGGAACGCCGTTTTGCCCCGATTGTACGTCTGCAGGTGCAGCGAGACATGACACCGGTCCACCGGGGCATGCTAGCCGCCGAACTGTTCCTGGATGAAGAGAGTGACGTCTACGAAATCATCAGCATGCCGGCCATGCGGGATCTGTTCGAACTCTCCTCACTGGATGTTCCGGAACTGCGTGATCCTCCCCATAAACCGATTGACCACCCCGAACTGGGCGATACCCGAAACATTTTCCATATCATTCGGGAACGGGGGCCACTGCTGTTGCAGCATCCCTATGAGTCTTTCGGCACCTCGGTAGAACGCTTCCTGAAAGAAGCCAGCATCGACCCCAAAGTGCGCGCCATCAAGATGACCCTGTATAGAACCTCGAGCGACACCAAGGTGGTCGATTACCTGATCAGTGCCGCCCGCAACGGCAAGCAGGTGGCGGTAGTAGTCGAACTGAAGGCGCGCTTTGATGAGGCGGCCAATATCCGTTGGGCAAACCGCATGGAAGAGGCCGGCATACATGTCACCTATGGCGTGGTCGGACTTAAAACCCATTCAAAGATTATCCTGGTGGTACGCAACGACTATAGTGGCATCAAGCGCTATCTGCATATCGGCACCGGCAACTACCATGCCGGCACGGCACGACTCTATTCCGATCTCGGCATACTGACTAACGATGAGGAACTGGGTCGGGACGCTACCGAACTGTTCAACTATCTGACCACCGGGTACACCCAGGAGCGCAGTTACCGCAAGTTGCTGCCCTCACCAAAGATGCTCAAGTACGCCCTGCTGGCGAAGATCAAACGGGAGCGCAAACTGCATAGCAGTGAAACACCGGGGCTGATCCAGTTCAAGATGAATGCACTGGAAGATGTCGATATCACCCGAGCTCTCTATGAAGCGGCACGGGATGGTGTGCGCATCGATCTGATTGTTCGTGACACATGCCGATTCAGGCCCGGCATACCCGGCTTGAGCGAGACCACACGGGTTATTGGTATCGTCGGCCGGTTTCTGGAGCATACCCGGATATACTATTTTCACAATGGTGGCGAGGAGGAGTATTTCATCGGTTCGGCCGATGCGATGAAGCGCAACCTGGAGTCGCGGGTGGAAGTGGTTACCCCGGTAACCGACAAGAAACTGTGTGATGAACTCCGCTTTATCCTCGATACCCAGATCAATGATCAACGCAGTGCCTGGGAGATGCAGTCCGATGGCAGCTTTGTGCAACGCCAACCCTCCAGCGAGGCAGAAGCTATTGGCTGTCAGCAACTGCTCATTCAGTCTGCTGAAAAGCGATCCAAGCAGGCGACCAAAGTGGTCAAGGGAAAGAAAAAACGCCGTCTCAGGAGAAATCTGCGCTAGCCTGAACTGCCTTGCCTGACGGGGTCCGCGGAGCACGGAATCCCCCAGACGCCTGGGGGTCATCCATGACATACAATCCATCCAAATGAAACCGCTTAAAAGGTGCGTTTATCGGAGTATTAGTGGTTTCATTTCTTAGCGTCTGACAGTAGTATTATCCAATTAAGTGGGGGCTTTTATGCTCACACCAAATCCAACTGGAAAAATAACTAACCGGGGATACAGCGATATGAAATCGATCATTGTGAAGAAGTTACTTGCTGCCACAGTGGGATTGTCACTGGCCATACCGACCATGGCGATAGCGGCAGATGATACGATCAAGCTTGGCGTTGCAGGCGCCCATAGTGGTGACCTCGCCTCATATGGCCTACCGACTGTCAACGCAGCAAAACTGGTGGTAGCCGATGTTAATGCCCGTGGTGGAATCAATGGCAAACAAGTAGAACTATTGGTTGAAGATGATGTTTGCAAACCGGAAGTTGCAACCAATACCGCAACCAAGCTGGTTTCCAGTGGCGTGCATGTCGTACTGGGCCATATCTGCTCGGGCGCAACCAAGGCGGCACTGCCTATCTATAAGAATGCGGGAGTCATAGTCATGTCTCCCTCTGCAACCAATCCGGAACTGACCCAGAGCGGTGACTATCCAAACTTTTTCCGCACCATCGCATCCGATGACGCCCAGGCCAAGACCCAGGTTGATTTTGCCCTGGATAACCGCAACCTGAAGAAGATTGCCGTCATTCATGACAAGGGCGACTATGGCAAGGGTCTGGCTGAGTTTGCCAAACAGTTCATTGAAAAATCCGGTAATGCTGAAGTCGTCCTGTTCGAAGGTGTCACCCCTGGTGCGGTTGACTACTCCGCGGTGGTGCAGAAGATAAAACGCTCCGGTGCCGACGGTGTTATCTATGGTGGCTATCACCCCGAAGCATCAAAGATCGTCACCCAGATGCGTAAGAAACGCATCGACATTGACTTTATCTCGGGTGATGGCGTGAAAGATGACACCTTTATTAAGGTAGCCGGCAAGAGTGCCGAGGGTGTCTACGCAACCGGCGCCAAAGACAACTCCAGCAACCCCCTCTATACCGCTGCAATTGAGGCCCACAAGAAGACCTATGGCGAAGATCCCGGAGCCTTCTTTGATAGCGCGCACGCAGCCGCTGCAGCACTGTTGAATGCCGTAGAAAAAGCCGGTTCAACCGATACGGCGGCTATTACCAACGCGCTTCAAGCCAACGATGTTGCCACTACTGTTGGCAATATTCACTTTGATGAACGCGGTGATGCGGTTGGCGTAGGCTTCGCAGTCTACCAGGTGCAGAACGGTCAGTACGTCGAAGTAAAGTAAACCCGAGGACATAGGGGCCTGGATTTCGGGATTCACATCCCAGAATCCAGGCCCCTTGTATTATTTATGGAATACTTCATTGAACTCCTTTTCAGTGGTCTGACCAGAGGCGCGATATATGCGCTTATCGCATTGGGTTATACCATGGTATACGGCATCATCGGGCTGATTAACTTTGCCCATGGCGAGATATACATGATCGGTGCATTTACCGCATTTATTGTCTCTACCGTATTATCGATCCTGGGTTTTCCACTGCTGGCAATTATTGTGCTGGCAGGTCTGGCGGCTGCCGTCTGGTCCAGTGCCTACGGTTATACTGTTGAGAAACTGGCCTATAAACCACTACGACATGCTCCCAGGCTCTCACCGCTGATCAGTGCAATCGGCATGTCAATTTTCCTGCAAAACTATGTCCTGCTGGCCCAGACTTCCGATTTTCAGCCCTTTCCCGAGTTGATTCCGGAATTTTATTTCATGGAACCTTTTGTCCACATTGTGGGATCTTCCGACATGGTTATCCTGGTGGTCACTACCCTGATGATGGTCGGACTCACCCTGCTGATCAAATTTACCCGTATCGGCAAGGCGATGCGTGCCACTTCACAGGATCGCAAAATGGCGATGCTGGTGGGCATTAATGTCGACCGGGTAATATCGGCCACATTCATTGTCGGCTCAGCACTCGCCGCGGTCGGCGGGCTGTTAATCGCATCCCATATCGGTCAAATCAATTTTTTTATCGGGTTCATCGCCGGCATCAAAGCCTTCACCGCAGCTGTGCTCGGCGGGATCGGCTCGATTCCCGGTGCGGTACTGGGTGGCGTCATACTTGGACTGACCGAAAGCTTCGCCACCGGATATGTCTCCAGTGACTACGAGGATGTGTTCGCGTTCTCTTTGCTGGTTCTGATCCTGATATTCAAACCTTCCGGCCTGCTGGGTAAGGCTGAGATTCAGAAAGTATAGGGACGGAAATGATCTCATTTGAAGAACTGAAACGTTCATTTTTGGTATCGCTCTGGTTTGTATTCCTTACCTTTCCGATCCTGGTCATTAAGGCCAATCCCATCGAGCGGACCATCATCTGGCGATGGGAAAACATGTTTTTCGTGGCCATTGGCAGCTTTGTTCTCTCCATTTTGATTCGGGTTGTTAATACACAGAAAACAAAGCGCCTTGAAAGACGTTCCGCCAGTGACTCGGATACGACGCCGAGCGAACCACTGATACAGGTTATTCTGCAAAATCCAAGATATCTCTATCCACTGGAAGGGGCAGTGACGGTATTCGCACTGGTGTTTCCTTACCTGTTCGATACCTACCAGACCAACATCATGACAACCGCCCTGATGTATGTGGTATTGGGGCTGGGGTTAAATATCGTGGTCGGCATGGCGGGTCTGCTTGATCTGGGATTCGTCGCCTTCTATGCCGTTGGTGCCTACAGTTACGCACTGTTGAATGCGCATTTCGGTATCGGGTTCTGGATGGCATTACCCATTGGCGCCCTGTTTGCGGCCAGCTTCGGAATCATACTGGGTTTTCCGGTATTGCGTTTACGGGGAGATTATCTGGCCATTGTGACCCTTGGGTTTGGCGAAATCATCCGCCTGATACTGGAGAACTGGAATGAATTCTCCCAGGGCCCAAGCGGTATATCCAACATACCCCGCCCGGGCATGTTCGGTATTGAACTGTCGCTGGAGGCAGCCATTCTTTATATTTACTACATCATGGTGGCACTGGTCATTGTCACTATCTTCGTGGTGAACCGATTACAGGACTCCCGGCTTGGGCGGGCGTGGATCGCCTTGCGCGAGGATGAGATTGCCTGCCAGGCTATGGGCATAGACAAGACCAAAACCAAACTGACCGCCTTTGCCCTCGGTGCAACCTGGGCCGGTATGATGGGTGTTATCTTTGCCGCTAAAACCACCTTCATAAACCCCGCAAGTTTTACGTTTCTGGAGTCAGCGATCATCCTCTCTATCGTGGTACTGGGTGGAATGGGCTCGATTCTGGGTGTGATCGTCGGTGCGCTGGTGCTGATCCTGCTGCCCGAATATCTGCGGGCACTCTCCGATTACCGGATGCTTGCCTTCGGTGCCATTCTGGTGGTCATGATGATATTCAAACCGCAGGGTATCATCTCCAATGTACGGCGAACCTATAAGTATCAGAAACAGAAGTCGGGTGATGTCCAATGAACAACACCATCCTTAAAGTCAGTGGACTCTCGATGCACTTTGGGGGCATTCAGGCTCTCAAACAGCTTGATCTGGAAGTCAATCGCGGAGAGATCGTCGCCCTGATTGGTCCCAACGGTGCTGGCAAAACCACCTTTTTCAATTGCGTGACCGGTATCTACAACCCGACCGAAGGAGACGTAATACTGCATACGCTCCAGGGAAAAACCAGCCGGCTCAACGGACTAAAACCGAACAAAGTCACTGAAAAAGGCATGGCAAGAACCTTCCAGAACATTCGCCTGTTTCAAAGCATGACGGTGTTGGAAAACGTGATGATCGGACGGCACTGCCGCACACATTCGTTCATTCTGGGAGCCATCCTTCGCACTCCGGGAAATCGTCAGGAGGAGCAGGCGATTATTGAGCGCAGCCACGAAATCCTGGAAATTGTTGGCCTGGCCGACGAGGTGGACAACTATGCGCGAAATCTCTCCTATGGCGCTCAGCGACGCCTTGAGATTGCCCGCGCACTGGCGACTGATCCGTCACTCCTGCTGCTGGATGAACCGGCGGCGGGGATGAACCCCCAGGAAACCCAGGAACTGGTGCAACTCATTCTGCGGCTCCGTGATCAGGGTTACTCAATCCTGCTGATTGAACATGACATGAAGCTGGTAATGACACTTTCCAACAGAATTTACGTGATGGATTATGGAGAGAAAATCGCCCAGGGAACACCGGAAGAGATCCAGTCCAATCCGGTGGTGATCAAGGCCTACCTGGGGGAAGATCTCGATGCTTGAATTACGTAACGTGGACGCTTATTACGGCAATATCCAGGCGCTGAAAGGGATCAATCTTGAGGTTCGCGAGGGTGAGATCATTACCCTAATCGGTGCCAATGGCGCCGGCAAGAGCACAACACTGATGTCGATTTCGGGCATTGTGCCGCCGCGTAATGGTCAGGTTCTTTACAAGGGCGAACCAATCCACAATGTAGCCCCGGACAAGATTGTCGCCATGGGAATCTGTCAAGTGCCTGAAGGTCGGCATATCTTTCCGCAACTCACGGTGCAGGAAAATCTGGACATGGGTGCCTTTCTCCGTTCCGACAAGAGAGGCATCCAAAAAGATCTTGACTACGTCTTCTCACTCTTCCCGATCCTGGACGAGCGCCGACACCAGGCAGGTGGCAATCTGAGCGGTGGCGAGCAGCAGATGCTGGCCATGTCGCGGGCCTTGATGGCACGCCCCGACCTGCTATTGCTCGATGAACCCTCCATGGGATTGGCGCCATTGATCATCCGCCAGATTTTTGAAATTATCAAAAAGATCAATGATGAAAATAACACCACCATTTTTCTGGTGGAGCAGAATGCCAACCAGGCACTGCATATAGCCGACCGGGGTTATGTGATTGAGAATGGCAGCATTACCATCAGTGATGATGCCGATAAACTGCTGGCCAACCAGGACGTGCAAAAAGCCTATCTGGGCGGATGAGGGGGCATTGTTATTGGGTGCCTACAAACCGGGCAGGTCTTGTAACCCTTGTGCCCGGCCAATGTTCATCACCTTACAGGCCAGCCTGGGCTTCCGGGCGAGTAGTGGCGTTCCAGATACCGTAGAAGCGTTCCTTGCGCTCGCAGGCGTCCAGCCGTTGCGGTATTGGGGTCTGACGTGGTGTTGCTAGCACGGCAGGTGTATCCGCGTCGGATCAACTGGACGGTAACCCGCTTGCCGTGGATGGGCAGATCACGATAGGGAACATCAGGCTTGACGAATTGCACGAAGTCACCCTCCAGCCAATTTCCTGGCAGGCAATGGGCGAGGATGCTGAGGTAGAGCCTGGATCATGACCAGACGGAACAGTATGGGTTGACGCTGAGTGCGCGCAAGTCCCGTTTACTGCGGACTGGATAGCGCTTAAGGAATAATATTACTGTGAACTGCCGGATCAGGTTTGATGAAAACCGGCCAGTCTGCTGCCACTTGCATCAATAAAGCATTTTTTCTGCATCCATTTGCCAGTGCCTTCGTCTTCAAGACAGGAGGGCCTCAACCGATATCCCTTTCAAGGAGTGTTTATATGACCACACGATTGCGCGAGTTGTACGCCAGCAACGCTCGTGAAGCAAACCTGCTGTTCTTTATGCTGGCCACCTTTCTGCTGATCTATTTTCTTCCCGCCGGAACTGCGCGCTTCGATAACGCGGTACTGGAAGCAGTGCGCCTGACCCACTGGTACGCCAGAGAACACGTTATTCTCTGTTTGCTGCCAGCGTTCCTGATTGCCGGCGCCATGTCGGCGTATATCAGCCAGGGTGCGGTGATGCGCTACCTGGGGCCCGAGGCATCCAAGCCGGTGGCGTTTAGCGTGGCATCGGTATCCGGTACGCTGCTGGCCGTCTGTTCCTGTACCGTCCTGCCACTATTCGGTGGCATCTACAAGCGCGGTGCGGGCCTGGGCGCAGCGATTGCGTTTCTTTATTCAGGGCCCGCCATCAATATCATGGCCGTCGTCGTTACAGCCAAAGTGCTGGGGGCTGAGATCGGTATTGCCCGTGCGGTCGGGGCCATTCTGTTTGCACTGGTGATCGGCACCATCATGCATCTGATCTACCGCAAGGAAGAGGCACAGCGAGTGGTCAAGAACAATCGCGGATTTGTCGGCGATGACGCAGATAAGCCGATGAGTGCGATTGTTATCTTTTTCGCTCTGATGGTCGGGGTGCTGGTGTTCGCCAACTGGGCGGCGGCTGACAGCGCAGTCTGGATGCAGATATACGAGTGGAAGTGGCATATTACCGCACTACTCTCTGCCGCGCTGGCAGGCCTGCTGATCTGGCGCTGGCAGTGGCCGGCCACTCAACTGCTGATTCTGGCGGCTGTGGTTATGGTTTCAGCTGTCGTCGTGCCAGGTGTTCCCGAGTTACCCTTCGTTATCGGTATTGCCGGCCTGATGATTATCGCGGCATTGCGTGAACAGGATCGTGAATGGTGGCTACAGAGCTGGGATTTTGCGAAACAGATTCTGCCTCTGCTCCTGGCAGGGGTATTCATCGCCGGCTTCGCACTGGGCCGTCCCGGTCATGAGGGGATCATCCCGTCAGAATGGGTCGCGGTGGCAGTGGGCGATAACACACTGACCTCCACAATCATCGCCTCGGTACTGGGCGCACTGATGTACTTCTCTACCCTGACCGAAGTACCTATCGTTGAAGCATTGATGGGAGCCGGTATGGGCAAAGGGCCAGCACTGGCGCTGCTATTGGCAGGGCCGGCACTGTCTTTGCCAAACATGCTGGTGATTCGCACCATATTGGGTACGCAAAAAACATTGGTTTATTGTGCGTTGGTAGTGGTGATGGCCACCATAACCGGATTTGTTTATGGCAACTGGTGGTGACGCCACCGGTTAAACTCATGTCACGAGCGAGGACAAATAATGAAATTTACTATCTATGGCAGCGGCTGTGCCAAATGCAAACAGTTGACAGCGAATGCAGAAGACGCAGCAAGCGCAAAGGGAGTCGAATACGAAATCGAGAAAGTGACCGACACCAATGCGATTATTGATGCTGGCATCATGCATACCCCGGCACTGGCGATTGATGGTGAGATCGTTATTGAAGGCAAGGTAATCAATGCAGATCAGATCCAGCAGTTACTGGCTTGAGTGATAGCGGGCACCTTCAAGCCATGGTTTAAAGGTGCCCCGCAGTCGTGCTCGGTGCTTTCCAACCATGAAGGCACGGCTTTATAAAAGACCGGACGCAACAGTAGCCGGTGCAATTTGATTCCGCACGGGCGAGGTGTGCGCCCTATGAATGGCTTTCAGACCGAACTTGCCGCAAAAGCGGTGCTACAGAATCACCCCTGTATATGGGAAGAGCACGCATGGCAGCCCGCTGCCTGTTCAGCCTTCGGCATACCTCAGGAGCAGTGCATTGCCGGGCAGAGTACTGCTTGGTCGGCGGTTTCGACTTGTAGGGTCACATGCCGTATTTCAAAGAATTCATGCAAGTTCTCACGCGCCTGCTCAAGGAGTCCGCGAGTTTGAACCGTACCTCCCTTGAGCACCAAATGCGCGGTTAGGGCATTTTCATTGGTTGCCATGGCCCAAACGTGCAGATCATGAAGGTCTGCTACGTCGGGTAATGCAAGCAGGCAGTCACGCACCGCGTTAAGATCGATGCTTTCTGGCACACCATCGAATAGCAGGTGCAGTGAACGATAGAAAAGTGACCAGGTGCCGATCACGATCACCACAGCGATGACCAGACTGACTACCGGGTCGATCCAGGTCCAGCCTTCGCCACAGGTAGAGTGCGCCGGAGATCACCACGCCGACCGATACGAGTGCGTCGGCTGCCATATGCAGGAAAGCACCACGGATGTTCAGGTCGGTCTTGCTGCCTGCCATGAACAGGGCGGCCGTCGCGGCATTGATCAACACCCCGATACCGGCTACCACCATCACCGTATTCGCCTCTATGTCTGCTGGTGTTTGCAAGCGCTGTATGGCTTCCCACCCCAGGGAACCCATTGCCAGCAACAGGATAATGGCATTGGCAAAACTGGCGAGGATCGATCCGCGTCGCCAGCCATAGGTATGCCGCACGTTCGGTCGCAGCCGCGCAGCACCCACGGCCGCCCACGCCAGCAACAGGCCCGCCACATCGCTAAGGTTATGGCCGGCATCGGCCAGCAATGTCAAGCGACTGCGTGTGCCAGCCGTAGAACGCCTCAATGATGACAAAGCCGACGTTCAGCGTGACGCCGATGGCAAAGGTCCGCCCATAACGGGCGGGGGTATGTTCGTGTCTATCGGACCGGGTCACGGCACGCCCCTTCTTGCGCTGACTTGGCATTTTCGCTCAAGTGATTTCGAGGGCCAGTGCAACGCCTTGGCCGCCGCCGAAGCACAGCGTGACGATCCCGCGTTTGCGGCGCGATGTGCCGCAGTCAGGGTTGTGATAAATAAGTGGTTGCATAGGGCTTCACAATTTGTCTGGTTGGGCGGGGCAAGCGATCAGCGCGGATGTCAGCGGCTCGCAGACCTGTGGATGACCCGCACAACAGTCATTGACCAGGAATCGAATCGTCTCTTGCATACGACTCAAGTTCGCCCGATAGATGATGGAACGACTCTGGCGTTGGGAGAGAACAAGCCCGGCACGGGTAAGCACAGACAAATGTGCTGACATCGTATTGTGCGGTACACCCAGTTGTCTTGCGATCTCACCAGCAGGGAGCCCGTCTGGTTCATGACGAATCAGAAGCCGGAATGCTTCCAACCGCGTCTCTTGAGAAAGAGCACCAAAGCTGGCTATTGCCTTTAACGTTTCCATATGTCGAAGAATATGGACATAATTAAATCTAGTCAAGTTTTACGATTTCAGGGCTAACCAGAACAATCCTGGATGATCGTAACGACAGGGCAAGACAGATTGGATATCAACCAGATAATCCGAGTACCCATAATAATAAATCAGTTATCTGGGCATGGCGTAACAGAACAGGTCGCTAACCAAAAACCAGCAGTGCCCTGCCGGGCAGGAGATGCGGCACTTGGAAAATCAAAGGATTCACGTTCATTTACGTTTCTGGGCGACTACTATTGTCCGTGGCCATGGCTGAGGCAGATGGGTAATCAGGTCACCTTATACAGAACAGCAGCGCCGCTTGAGTCAATCTGCCTGATTTTCTGCTGCTTGTCACACGGCATCAACCCTCTATAATTCTCCTCTTTCGGACAGTATCCCAAGCTGTCTCAGCGGAGAAATCTCTGGTGTTCAGCCTGTTTCGTGAATCCGAAATCCGTCATATCGGTACACTTGTACTGGGCTGTCTGATGATGGGCTCGATGGGCATTTTCGCCAACCATATTGTACAGACTCATCCGGCCAATATTGTTTTCCTGCGTTTCTTCTTTTGCACGCTCAGTTTTCCGCTGATCGCATTGATTGCGTACCCACTGTTCCCCCGGACCACCCGTGACAAGGTAATGGAGACGATCAGTTTCGCCAGAGATCACACCGGACTCTGGGTGGTGGTCGGCATATCCATGGCACTGGTGGTCGCTCTCTATACCCTGGGGGCAGTCCTGCTGTCAGTCGGCCTAAGCGTGATACTCCTGTATACCGCTGCCATCTGGTTTCCACTCATGGAGAAACTGGCGTGTCGTTATCTGTTTCGCGATCTGCGGCCGACCCAGTTCAGCCGTGCCTACTACCTGTCCGTCAGCCTGAATCTGCTGGGGCTCCTCACCATCATCCTGGGCACCACACAGCTACCCAGTTTCGGATCACTCTCTTCGGTTTTGGGACTGATCTCCGCAGTCACTGCCAGCATGGCGTTCTCCTTCAGCATGGTGCTGGTCAGGGTAATCAAGACAAAAGGAATTAAAACCGAACAGATGATTATCACCAGTTCATTCATCGGTTCACTGATTATGCTACCAGCGCTGTTTCTGCTGCCGATTGAACTGAGCAGTGGCAATCTATACAACGCCTTCGGCATGGGCTTTATCGCTACCGCACTGGGCGGACTGATCTACTTCAAGGGTTTCGGCAGTGTACGCACAACCCTGGCACCGGTGATTGCCTACCTGGAACCTATCTTCGGATTCAGTCTTGCGATCCTGATCCTCGCGGAACAGTTCACCCCCACCCTGCTCCTGGGGATGGCGATTATTCTTGCCACCAACATCGGTTATACACTGCTTGACCTTTGGCGCAGCAGGCATTTGCTTGCCGACCTGGATCAATGACAAAAAAGCCCGGCAATCTGCCGGGCTTTTTCTTTGCCTATACGACCGGTTTACAGATAGTCGTAACTACCGTTCGTCCATTTATAAAGCACATAACCCGGTGCAGTAACGTCACCCTTTCCATCAAAACTGAATTTACCAAGGACGGTATCAAACTCACCTGACTTCAGCGCCGCCACCACCTTTGCGGTGTCGGTGGAGCCAGCCGCATTGGCCGCCTGGGCCCAGGCCTGAACGGCGCCATAGGTATAAAGGACATAGCCTTCCGGCTCAATACCTTTGCTGCGGAACTTTTCCACTAACGGAGCGGCAACCGGGTTCTTGCGCGGATCCGGACTGAAGGTCATCAACGTGCCTTCTCCGGCCGGCCCGGTAATCGACCAGTACTCGTTGGTCACCAGCGCATCACCGGAAACCAGCACAGTATCCATGCCCTGCTCACGCATCTGGCGGACAATCAGCCCCCCCTCGGTGTGGTAGCCACCCAGATACATGACGCCGATATTGCTCTGCTTCATCTTGGAAACCAGGGCGGTATAATCTTTCTCGCCCGCGGTAATCGCCTCGTACATTGCCGGTTCACCACCCAGTTTCTTGTACTCGGCCATGGTTGCGTCAGCAAGTCCCTTGCCATAAGCAGTCTTGTCATGAATAAAGGCTATCTTCTGGTCCGCAAAGTTCTCTTTCAGGAATTTTCCAGCAACCGCGCCCTGCTGATCATCGCGCCCACAGACACGAAACACGTTGTCAGCACCCTCTTCCGTCAGTTTCGGGTTGGTGGAGGCCGGAGAGATCATTACTATCCCCTCCTCTTCATACACCTTGGATGCGGGAATGGAAGAGCCGGAGCAGAAGTGCCCAGCCATGAACACGACGCCTTTATTGACCATCTGGTTGGCAACCGCCACCGCCTGTTTGGGGTCGCAGGCATCATCACCCACTTCCAGCACAAGTTTCTCACCGAGCACGCCGCCGGCAGCATTAAGATCAGCAACGGCTTGTTCGGCACCCGCCTTCATCTGGGCACCAAAACTCGCGTACTGACCCGTCATGGGTCCCGCGGTGGCAATCATGATGTCGGCCAATGCCACCGAGCCAAAGCTCATAGCTGCGGCAGTCGCTACGGCCATCACGGACAGCTTGAATGTCTTTTTCATTTCAACGATTCTCCTCTGGTACTTTCCCAGTCATGAAATATTCCTTCTTTCTTATATTAGTCCAGTATGGGCGCACCACGCTGAACCACTCCTCAAAGCATGAGCAAACAGCATTGCCCACTTACTTTAAGGTGACGCACAATCAACGAACACAATCGCCTGACTGCATTCGCCAGATCATTTATTAATCTCCTCCCAGCCAAACAGGCCCGATCGTCGATAAAGCCAGGGATATTGACTGACCATCCGGTTCACCCGGGTAATCCGAAATGCCAGCAAACCAATCAAGGTGATCGCCGTCGTATCGATCAGATAACCACCCAGTGAAGCCAATTCGCCGTCAAACAGGGCAAAGACCAGAAAGCGATCACCGGCTCCGAGGAGCAGCGCATAGAGAAATACTTGCCGCAGGGGCCGCCAGGTAATGGCAATCGCCTGGCCCATCATGTAGGCGGCAAGGCCGAACAACACCAGGGTAAGGCCAATAAACACCGGTAAGTTCAATGTCCGCCCTCCAGATAGGCCGCCCGCACTTCCGGTCGCTCCAACAGATCCTTACTCTCACCCGACAGGGTGATTTCGCCATTCACCATCACATAGCCCCGATGCGCCAGTTTCAGTGCATGGTAGGCATTCTGTTCAACCAGCAGCACCGTCACATTATCCTCGCGATTAATCTCCTCAATCACTTTGAAAATCTGTTTTACCACCAGTGGCGCCAGACCTAATGACGGCTCATCCAGCAACAGGAGTTTAGGCCGGCTCATCATCGCTCGCGCAATCGCCAGCATCTGCTGTTCACCGCCGGAGAGGGTTCCTCCGCGCTGGTTAGCGCGCTTTTTCAGAATAGGGAACAGTGTTGTCACCCGCTCCAGATCCTGATCAAAATATTTTTCGTCAGAGACAATCGCCCCCATCAGCAGATTCTCCATTACCGACATGCGGGGAAATATACGTCGCCCTTCCGGTGCCTGTGCCAATCCCAAATGCATAATCTCGTGCGTACTCAAATGGGTGATATCCTGCCCGAGATAATGAATGCTTCCTTTTGCGGCTTGGGGGGTGCCACAGGTAGTCATTAACAGTGTGCTCTTACCGGCACCGTTTGCACCAATCAGGGTAACGATTTCACCAGCTTTGACGGTAAGGTTCACCCCTTTCAACGCCTCAATGCTGCCGTAGAAGGTGTGCACCCCTGATATTTCCAACATATCAGATACCCCCCCTGCTCTCTGGATCAAAATCGCTTTTAATATCCTTGACTATCTCCGGGGGTAACTCTTCCGTTTCATCCTCACCTAGATAGGCACGTATAACATTGGGATCAGAACGGACATAGAGTGACGTGCCGTCAGATATCTTGCTGCCATAGTCCAGTACGATTACATGGTCAGATATTTCCATCACCACACTCATATCGTGTTCAATCAATAGCAGTCCAATACCATGTTCATCCTTGATGTAATTTAATAGGTTATTGAGTCCGCCCGATTCCTTTGGATTCAGACCCGCTGCCGGTTCATCCAGACAGAGTATGGTCGGTTTGATGCACATCGCCCTGGCGATCTCCAGCCGTCGCTGATCGCCATAAGGGAGATTGCCGGCATTGATATCGGCCAACCGGGTCAGCCCTACCCTATCCAACCAGTAACGGGCCAGGTCGGTCGCTTCCTTCTCCTTGTTACGATAAGCACGAAAACCAAACAGGCCGGTAACGGTAAAACCGGACGCCTTCATCAACTCGTTGTGCTGGGCGACGATCAGGTTCTCCAGCACCGACATTTCAGAGAATAGCCGAATATTCTGAAAAGTCCTGGCCACGTGCGCCCGCTGGGCGATGCGAAAACCATCCATTCGTTCCAACAGAAACGCTTCTCCACGGGCGCGCAGAGTTAATCTGCCAACAGTCGGTGTGTAGAAACCGGTGATACAGTTGAACAACGTGGTTTTGCCTGCACCGTTTGGACCGATAATCGCGGTAATCTCGCCTTCACCAGCGGCAAACGAGACGTCATCAATGGCGAGCAGTCCGCCAAATCGCATGGTGAGATGCTCAACAGTGAGCAGTGGCGCGGCACCGCTGGGTATAATGAGTTCAGGTGGAATGGATGAAACCCTGTTCATTTCCCCTCCCCTTCAGTTACTGCCTTGATCGCTTCAGGGGGTGGTCCCTTGTCTGGATGCAATTTAATAGTGGGTTCCCGATGCGCCAGCAATCCACGCGGTTTCCACACCATAATGGCCACCATCAGTCCACCAAAGGCCAGCATGCGATACTCCTCAAGACCACGGAACAACTCCGTTCCACCGATCAATAAAACCGCCGCAATCGCCACGCCGACCTGAGAACCCATGCCACCCAGAACCACAATGGCCAGAATCACCGCCGATTCAATAAAAGTGAAACTCTCCGGGCTGATAAAGGCCTGCCGGGTGGCAAAGAAGGAACCGGCAAAGCCTGCAAACATGGCGCCCAGGGCAAAAGCGGTCAATTTGGTATTGGTCGGATTGATACCCAGCGAGCGACAGGCAATCTCATCTTCCCGCAACGCCTCCCAGGCGCGCCCGACTGGCATCTTGCGAATGCGCAGGGTAAAGAAGTTGGTGATTAGTGCCAGTATCAGAATAAGATAATAAAGGAAAATAAGTCGGTGCATGGAGGAGTAATCGAGATCAAAGAACTGATGAAAAGTCTGGGTTCCCTCCACTGCAGTACGTTTGAACTCCAGGCCGAAGAAACTGGGGCGCGGAATACCGGAGATGCCATCGGGGCCATTGGTAAATTTATACCAGTTAAGCAGAATTATCCTAATAATCTCGCCAAAGCCCAGGGTGACAATGGCCAGATAATCACCCCGCAGGCGCAGCACCGGAAAACCGAGCAACACACCGAAACTGGCAGCACAGAGTCCGGCCAACGGCAGACAGACCCAGAACGACAGATCGAAATAGAAGGCAAACAGGGCATAAGAGTAAGCGCCCACGGCATAGAACGCCACGTAGCCGAGATCCAGTAAGCCCGCAAGTCCCACCACAATATTGAGCCCCCAGCCCAACATCACGTAGATCAACACATAGGTGGCGATATCGATCACATAACGATCGGCAAAGGGCATCAGCGGCAGCACCAGGGCAAAGGCGATAAACACCGGACCACCGATAGTGGAGAAGCGTTTAATGATGGTGGCAGCCCGATCTTCCTCTTCTTTACGATCGCGACTGACCGGCCCCTTGGAGGCCTTCCACTCACGCCTGAAAGCGAACAGCAAGCGTCCGGCGAACACCGATATCACTGCAACGGCGACCAGTGGCCAGCGTGTCGTGATGCCAAGCCCCGTGGTGGTATCTACCGTACGCAGTCCAAGCATGACTATGGTCAGCCCCAAGGCCACCAGGGCGGCGATGGCGGATTCCTTCAACAGTCCAGCGATATCAATACCACGCGGATTATTATTGGATTCAATCATCATGATTACACCTTCTCGATTTCCGGCTTACCCAACAAACCGGTCGGTCTGAATATCAGCACCAGTACCAGAATCGCGAAGGCCGCCACATCCTTATACTCAATCGAGAAATAGGCCGACCAGTAGGTTTCAATCAAGCCGATCAACAGGCCACCCAGCATGGCGCCCGGCAGTGAACCAATTCCGCCAAGCACCGCAGCGGTAAACGCCTTTATCCCGGCCAGGAAACCGATATAGAAATCAATCACACCGTAGTAGAGAACAAACATCATGCCGGCTACCGCCGCCAGCGCGGCTCCCATGACAAAGGTCAGGGAGATAGTCCGGTCCACATTGATCCCGAGCAGTGCCGACATGGTTCGGTCCTGTTCACAGCCGCGTTGTGCCCGACCCAATGAGGTACGGGCAATCAGCAGTGCAAAACCTGTCATCAATGCAATGGTGAGCAGAACAATCACAATTTGCAGATAACTCACTGTGATAGAAAAGTCGCTACCCTCCAGAAAGGTGAAACCACCGGAAATCACCGGGGGCATGGGTCGAACCCGAGCCCCTTGCAACAGTTGCACATAGTTCTGCAGGAAGATCGACATGCCGATGGCGGAGATCAGCGGCGCCAGCCGGAATGAGCCGCGCAGCGGCCGGTAGGCCAGCCGTTCAACCGTCCAGCCATAAACCGAGGCGATAAGCATGGAGACCAGCAGCACCACCAGGAGCGCCAGGGGAATCCAGGTGATGCCGATAATGCCGAGAACCAGGAAAGCGATCAACGATAGAAACGCGCCAATCATAAAGACATCGCCATGGGCGAAATTGATCATACCGATAATGCCGTAGACCATGGTGTAGCCAATCGCGATCAGCCCATAAATCGAGCCGAGGGTAACGCCGTTGATTAACTGCTGGATAAAATATTCCATGAGCTCCTCACGCTTATATTATTTTCATCGTGCAGCTGTGAAACAACCGAACAACAATCGCTCACGCTGCACGTCTTTGGTGGCTTTAGACCATGCGCTACTCCATTGTTTTATAGTTATTAATGACAACAATAACAACTGTCATCCGCTGCCGGCCATCCGTGGCCTTCGCCGTATAACTCCATCCATGGACATATCCGCTCCCGGCCGTCCGTGGCCTTCGCGGTATAACTCCATCCACGGACATATCCGCTCCCGGCCATCCCGGACCCTGGTGGTGTAGCCCCTGCACCCGGATCAGCGGATCACGCTATTCTCAAGTGACAACAGCGTGGCATTGCCACCGATGGCCGTGGTATTTGTTGTCCGTGTTCTTTCCGTGGCAAACCGCAGCAGGTAGTGTGGACCACCCGCTTTGGGTCCGGTGCCCGACAGACCGAGGCCGCCAAACGGCTGTACTCCCACCACCGCGCCAATCTGGTTCCTGTTAATGTAGACATTTCCCACCCGTACCCTGGTGTCGATATAGCGACTGGTGGTTTCATTGCGCGAGTGTATTCCCAGGGTGAGACCATATCCCGAGTTGTTGATCTGTAGAATCACATCATCCAGCCGGGAGGCCTTAAAACGAATCACATGTAAAACAGGGCCGAAGTGCTCTTTACTGAGCTGATCCATGTGCTGGATCTCAAACGCCACCGGTGCCACAAAGCAGCCCGCCTCGGCATTCAGCGGCAGCGGAGTCTCGGCAATCAGGGTGGCCTGCTCGCGCATTTCGGCAATGTGCCGCTGCAGCGTGCGGCGCGCCTCCTCATCGATCACCGGCCCCACATCGGTATCCAGCTCGCAGGGGTCACCCACCTTCAGTTCAGCCATTGCCCCCTTGAGCAGTGCCAGTATGCGCTCCGCCACATCGTCCTGGAGAAACAGTACCCGTAGCGCGGAACAGCGTTGCCCGGCGCTGGCGAAAGCGGAGGAGATCACATCCTTGATCACCTGCTCCGGCAGGGCCGTGCTGTCCACGACCATGGCATTCTGGCCACCGGTCTCGGCCACCAGTGTGGCGACTGGACCGTTGCGCATGGCCAGTGAGCGATTGATCAGCCGGGCCGTCTCGGTAGAGCCGGTAAAGGCCACGCCGGCAATGCGTTCATCGGCCGTGAGCAGCGGCCCGATACGGCTGCCCTCCCCCGGCAACAAGTGCAACACGCTATCCGGAATACCGGCCTGGTGAAACAGCTCCACGGCTCGGGCGGCGATCAGGCTGGTCTGTTCCGCCGGTTTCGCAATCACACTGTTGCCGGCCGCCAGGGCCGCCATCACCTGGCCGGTAAAGATGGCCAGCGGAAAATTCCAGGGGCTGATACAGACAAACAGCCCCCGGCCCTGCAGATAGAGTTCATTGGCTTCGCCGGTCGGACCGTCCAGCAATTGCGCCGAATCAAAGTGCAGTCGCGCCTGCCAGGCATAATAGCGGCAGAAATCCACCGCTTCCCGCACCTCGTCAATAGCATCCTGGATGGTCTTGCCGGCCTCCAGGTGGCAGAGCGCTATCAGCTCCGCCCGATGCTCCTCCAGCAGATCGGCCGCCCGTTCAAGGGCAACCGACCGCTTGGCCACCGGCGTAGCGTTCCAGCCGGCGAATGCCTCGCAGGCTACGGCAATTGCCTGCCCGACGGTCTGTTCATCCGTCTGAATCAGACTGCCCACATGAATCACCCGATCATGTGGAGCATGAACCTGCACGACCTCACCGGACTCGATCCGTTTGCCCTTGATCAGCGGCGCGGCATGCCAGGACTGGCGGAAGAATGCCTGTACCTCGCGCTGCAGCGGCAGCCATTGATCAGCCACATTAATGTTGACTCCGCAGGAGTTAATGCGCCCTTTTCCATAGATATCCGGGGGCAACGGAATACGCTCATTGGACAGGGAACTGTACTGGCAGAGCTTGGTCAGAGGATGCTCGATCAGGGACTCCACCGGGGTTTTTTGGTCGATCAGCCTATGCACGAAAGAGGAGTTGGCGCCGTTTTCCAGCAGCCGGCGTACCAGATAAGGCAGCAGGTCCTTGTGGCTGCCGACCGGTGCATAGATCCGGACACGGCTTGCATAGCGCTCGATAACGGCCTCATAGAGGGCGTCACCCATGCCGTGCAGGCGCTGAAATTCATACTGATCATGGGTTGCCATGCTGACGACACTGGCCACCGTGTGGGCATTATGGCTGGCGAACTGAGGATAGATCAGACCTTTCAGCTGATCACTCAACAGGAAGCTTGCACAGGCCAGATAGGAGACATCGGTCGCCTCCTTGCGGGTAAATACCGGGTAACTTTCCAGACCCAGCTGCTGGGCATGTTTAATCTCGCTGTCCCAGTAGGCACCTTTCGCCAGGCGTAACGGGATCAGGTCACCCTGTTTACCAGCCAGCGCCGCCAGCCAGAAGAGCACCGGCAGCGCCCGTTTTTGATAGGCCTGGACCACCAGGCCCAGATTGCCCCAACCACGGCTGATCTGATCCCGGTAGAGCCGTTCAAACACCTTCAGCGACAACTCCAGCCGGTCGGCCTCTTCCGCATCAATGGTGATTCCCACATCCAGTTCCCGGGCCAGTTTGATTAGCGCCAGCATCCGGTCACCCAGTTCGCTAATCACCCGCCGCTCCTGCTGCTGTTCGTAGCGTGGATGCAGGGCGGAAAGTTTGATCGATACAGTGGAACGGAAGGAAGTGTCCGAAGGGAAGGTATCGCTGCCTATGGCCTTGATAGCGCCGCTGTAGGCTTCGAAGTAGTGCTCGGCATCCCGGTCGGTAAGCGCCGCCTCCCCGAGCATATCGTAGGAGTAGCTATAACCAGCCTCACGCTGCTTACGACTGTTGGCCAGCGCCTCGGTGATGGTACGGCCCAGCACAAACTGCCTGCCCATGATCTTCATCGCCTGGTGCATCGCCTGCCGCACCACCGGCTCACTCAGCCGGTTGACCAGCCGATTGATCACACTGGCCGGCTCATCCTCAATCCCGGCATCCAGGGTGATCACCTTGCCGGTCAGCAGCAGTCCCCAGGTTGATGCGTTCACCAACAGCGACTTGCTCTGCTTCAGGTGTTGTTTCCAGTCCGCGATACCCAGCTTGTCCTTGATCAGGGCATCGGCGGTGGCGCTGTCCGGAATACGCATCAGCGACTCGGCCAGGCACATCAACAACACCCCTTCCCGGGTATCCAGGCTGTACTCCAACAGCAAGGCATCGATCATGTGCATGGCATCATCCCGCGCCCGCACCGCCCTGACCAGCTCGGCACTCTCGCGGGTGGTCTTCTTCAGCAATTCGGGCGTGGGTCTGGCAAGGGGGATCAGCGTCTCCAGCAGACTTGATTCATCCACGCAATACATGGCGCTGATGCGAGATTTGAGCAGATCAGGGTCTTGCTGAATTGTGGCAATATTTAAGGCAGCACTGGCATCAAATAGGGGCGTCACAGCACTTGGCTCCTTTGGGTGGACCCGCAGACTCACCTGAGTAAAGCGGCCGGTTACCTCTATAAAACTGTAGCATGCAATTATTCCAGTGTTATCTATGCTCCAGACTAACGACAAGCATGGCGTACTGCTGACAAAATGCCACGACCTTTTATTTGATTCTTACGCCTGATCGCCGAAGAAGACGAAGAACCGGCGAAAATGGTTACAAAATAATCTGTCTTCTCCATATCCGGCATTCTTGAAGAGACAGAAACCGGAGCCACCGGCTGCGAAACCGAATCGGCATCAGGTTCTAAAGAATGGCTGCATCCAGACACTTCATTCGACCTGGAGGTTTCATAGAAACAATGCTCAATACCCGGTTGCTGCAGTGCAACCCTGCAGTTAAGCTGGCAGTCCATATTTCAGGCAACTTATTGCCCCGTATGCGCTGCACACCTCGGGCTGCAGGCCGAACGCAGGTTTTGCCACATCACGGTTGGCGTACAAATAATCCTGCGGGAACGATAATCAGGTAAATCCATGCAATCTGAACAAGTAATCACCGAACGGGGAACGGGCACACCACTGGTCCTGCTGCACAGTTCCCTGAGTAGCAAGACACAATGGAGCAAGCTGAGCGAGCAACTGATCACCGGATACCGGATTATCGCGATCGACCTGTATGGCTATGGCGAGAGTGAATTTCCCGACTCTCCCAATCAGTTCAGCCTCGCCAAAGAAGCAGCTCGGATAGCGCGGATTATCAGGCAATACCTGGGCAATGAGCGATTCCATCTGATCGGACACTCCTATGGTGGCGCCACCGCACTGCGACTGGCCCACGAAAATCCATCCCGCATCCTTTCTCTTGGACTGTACGAGCCGGTAGCCTTTTTCCTGCTTGACCAGAGCGAGCCGGCTTACCGGATCATGCAGCAGGTGGAACAGCAGATAGCGTCGAACCTTGCTAAGGGTGATATACCTACCGCCACCGCCCACTTTATCGACTTCTGGAGCGGCCAGGGCACCTACCAGGGACTCCCGGTGGAGAAACAGCGTATGCTGGATCGCTACATCAACAAAGTGTTGCTCGATTTTCAGGCCGTGCTGCGGGAGACCCTCAGGGCCGAAGATTACCGGAATCTGGCACTGCCTGTCTGCCTGCTGCGCAGTCAGGAAAGCCCGTTACCGACCCGTCGTGTAGCCGAAGTACTGGAACATACCCTGCCCCGACTGGAGGCCCACTGGGTCCCGGGAGGTCACTTGGCGCCGATCACAAACGCCGATGAGGTCAATCCTTACTGGATAAACTTCCTGCGACATCTTCGTGAGCCGGCAGGACCGGAAGAGGATGAGCGAGCTAAGCTATTATTGTGACATTGCACAAAAAGTTTGAAATCAGTCCGCTTGAAACGGCAACGTCCAGCGTGATGGAACGGCTGCCCCGAATCGAAGCGGACCATAGTCTGATAACCCATTCCGGAAGCAACGACTGAGTGCCACCAGCTACCGGAAACCCACTACGCCGTATTGCAAGGAGAAGATAATGAGCGAAACCCAATTTCGCGCCCTGGTTATTGAAGAGGCTGAACCGAAGAAATATGTCTGCGGTATCAAGACCCGTTCCGTCAACCAACTGCCGGCTGGCGAAGTGCTGGTTAAAGTGCACTACTCGGCCCTGAACTACAAGGACGCCCTCTCTTCCATCGGCAACAAGGGAGTGACCCGTAACTATCCTCACACCCCGGGTATCGATGCCGCCGGTATCGTCGCCGCCAGCGAACATAGCGATTTTGCGGTGGGCGACGAGGTGATCGTCACCAGCTACGACCTGGGCATGAATACCGATGGCGCCCTGGCCGAGTACATCCGCGTGCCTGCTGCCTGGGTGATCAAGCGGCCGCAGAACCTGAGCCTGAAAGAGGCCATGATGTTCGGCACCGCAGGCCTGACGGCTGGACTGATGATGGATGCCCTGGTGCGCAACGGTGTCACTGCCAATCATGGCCCGATACTGGTCACCGGCGCCACGGGCGGGGTGGGAAGCCTGGCGGTGGCGATGCTGGCCAAGGCCGGATTTTCGGTTACGGCCGTCACCGGCAAGGCGGATGCAGCGGACTTTCTCAAGTCCCTCGGGGCCAGCGAAGTGGTCGGTCGGGAGGCGATTATCGAGACCGAACGCCCGATGCTGAAGGAGCAGTGGGCCGGCGTCATCGATGTCGTGGGCGGTGACATGCTCGCCAGCGCCATCAAGGCGACCCGCTACGGAGGCATTGTCACCTGCGCCGGACTGGTGGGTTCTCCGGAACTAAACACCACGGTCTTTCCTTTCATCCTGCGCGGGGTTTCACTGATCGGCATCGACTCGGCCGAAACCGCCATGGCCAACCGGGTTACCGCCTGGAATCGCATGGCCAGTGAATGGAAACCCGACTGCCTGGAAAAACTGACCACCGAGATCACTCTGGATGAGGTGGCGGATCGGCTGAAGGCGATACTCCAGGGCAAGGCCCACGGCCACTACCTGGTCAAGATAGCCTGACGCCCACCGATCAGGGATAATGGCCGCCCGCGGCAACGCCGCGAGTGGCCATTTTTTATTCCAGACCATCGACCACCACCATGAAAACTGACTCAGAACAGGACCGGGTCTACTCGGACCCCAGAGAACAGGTTGGCGAATTCGTTTTCGACCAACAGGTAGCACGGGTTTTTCCCGACATGATCGGACGTTCCGTGCCGGGCTATGACAGCGTGATCAATCTCAGCAGTGTACTGGCGGCCCAGTATGTGCAACCGGCGAGTCTCTGTTATGACCTGGGTTGTTCACTGGGCGCCACCTCGCAGGCAATCCAGCGCGGCATCCGGGTACCGGGTTGTCGCATTATTGCGGTGGACAACTCACCGGCCATGCTGGAGCAGGCGGTGAAGCGGTTGCCGGCGACCACTGACGCCACACCCATCGACTTTGTCTGCGCAGACATTGCGCAGATGGAATTTAAAAACGCCTCCATGGTGACGCTCAACTTCACCCTGCAGTTCATTCCACTTGAACAGCGGACCGCTCTGTTACAACGCATCCAGGCAGGTCTGCGACCGGGCGGCATCCTGATCCTCTCGGAAAAGATCCGCTTTGACGACCCGGTGGAGGAGCAGTTGCAGATCGAGATGCACCACGCCTTCAAACGGGCCAACGGCTATAACGACCTGGAGATCAGCCAGAAACGCAGCGCCCTGGAAAATGTATTGATTCCAGAGAGTCTGGAGCAACACCAGACCCGGCTTAAGCAGGCCGGTTTCCAGCGCGCCGACCTCTGGTTCCAGTGCTTTAACTTCGTCTCTCTGGTAGCGCGAAAAGGATGATCGACTATCAGGCACTCTATCCGTTGATGCAGACCTACGGACTGGATGGGTGGGCGGAACGGCTACCGGGGCAGTTGGAGCAAATTTTCAAGCAGCGCCCCCATGGCGACCTGGATCGCTGGCTTTCAGCCATTGAGCAACTGCCGGCGCTGGAGCCTGGAGAGGTCACTCTGGATCAGTCACGCATTTCCTCCGCCGGAACCCGTTCCCTGACGGAATCGGAACATGAGACGATCTATGCACTGCTCCAGCAACTGCACCCCTGGCGCAAGGGGCCGTACCAGATCCATGGTATCCATATCGATACCGAGTGGCGCTCGGACTGGAAGTGGGACCGGCTAATCCCTCACATCAGCCCACTTCGGGGAAGAAGCGTGCTGGACATCGGCTGCGGCAACGGCTATCACTGCTGGCGCATGGCCGGCGAAGGCGCGGGACTGGTCATCGGCATCGACCCGACCCAGCTGTTTCTGGCCCAGTTCCTTGCCATCCGTCATTTTCTGGGAGCCCACTGGCCGGTTCATCTGCTGCCGCTCGGCATTGAGGATCTCCCCAACGATCTGCGCGCCTTCGACACGGTATTCTCCATGGGGGTGCTCTATCACCGCCGCTCCCCCATAGACCACCTCTATGAGTTGAAGGCGGCATTGCGGCCCGGTGGCGAACTGGTCCTGGAGACCCTGGTGATCGAAGGCGAACGGGGCCAGGTGCTGGTGCCGGAGGGCCGATACGCCAAGATGCGCAATGTCTGGTTTATCCCCACCCCGGATACGCTTTCGGGCTGGCTGGAACGTTGCGGATTCCGGGATGTGCGGGTGGTGGATGTAACCCAGACCACCACCCAGGAGCAGCGCGCAACCGACTGGATGCGCTTTGAATCCCTGGCCGACTATCTTGACCCGGCGGACAACCGCCGCACAATCGAAGGGCATCCGGCGCCGCTACGGGCCACCCTGCTGGCCACCGCGACATAATCCAATTATTCAGTCCGCACCCTGGTGTTGGGGTCTTCCCTCGCCCCATCCTACGGGCTATTCAGGCCGTAGGGTGGATAAGCCCGGAGGGCGCATCCACCAAACACCATTGCCTGGTGGATGCGCTTCGCTTATCCACCCTACGGTGTTTGGTGGCCACCGCGACATAATCCAATTATGCAGCCGCCATTTCCGGGGGCTACTTGCCGCCCGCCGCCATTTTCAGCGATGCCTCGATCGCATCCGGCGCATCGGATATCTTCATAAAGGTAGACATGGTCAGATCGGGAAAACTCTGGGCGATGCGAAACTTGCCGTGCAGCATGTAGACCTTGTTGCCGGAAACCAGCAGATCATAGGGCAGATGAGCAGTGTGCCGCATCTCGGCCTGATCGATAATCTGCATCACCGGCGCATCGGCACCAACTCCCTCTTTTACCGCCACATTGAACAGAGACTCCTCCTTGCCAATCACATCGACTCTGGAGATTTTACTCACCCCCCCTTTCCCGGCGGCAAGGCCCGCCTCGACGGCATCCAGCGCAGCCTGATGCGAGTCATAGCTGGCCAGTTCCACCTGGTCGTCAAAATAGGGCATGAACATCATGTAGTGATATTCACGCAGATTCTCTGCCGTGCGACCACCTTCCGAGCCAAAGGTTTTCTCCCGGCCCAGGGCGGCCTGCAGACGACTTGACAACGCCTTGAAATCACCGGCCATGCGGTAGACATTGCCCATCCACTGCGGATCGGTATAACTGACCTGCACCACTCCATCCCGTTCTGTCAGGGAAACCCTGATGGCAGCCCCATAGCCACCCATCGGAGACGCCGAAGCCTGCTTGCGCAAGCTCTCATCGGTAATAATCAGGATATGAGCCCCGGCATAGGGGGCATATTCACCGGCAATAGAAAAACCTGCCTCACCCAATGCCGCCTCGACCGTTTGTAACTTGGCATCCAGTGGGGCCGATACAGTCTCCGCCAGCACAAAGGGCCTGACCCGGTCTGCCTCCTGGGCGACAAGTGAAAGCGTGGTTAAACAGAGTGACAGCAGCACGGCTGCAAGATGGACAGTTCGCATGGTTTCCTCCCAAAGTTGTCATGGACCTTTGTAGCGGTCTCTTTTATCTGCTCACGGGTGAGCAGTACGAATCTAGCAGATCAACCCGAAGAATAACATTCGATCTTTTTATTTTAGTAATAAGTCGCCAACCACAGAAACCCCGGGATGAGCAGGTTTACGACATCTTCAGAAGCCGGTTGGCTACAGACAACGAGCGAACACAATTACGCAGTCCGATAATCCCGGTTTTGCTTTTGTGCCTGATATTGGCCATGCTACAAAAGTGATGAAAAAACCCAACTTCTACAGCAGCCAGGGGTTTGACCGGCTGGATCGGTATCGGGATGATCCGGCATGGCTGGAGAGCATACTCAGCAGCGAAAACAGTCGCCTGCTTCCGGTATGGCGTAATCAACACCTGGTAACCCGTCAGCACCGACCGGTCTCTTTTCCCGCCAATCGGGATGGCGGACTGCTGGCGCTGTCCGGTGAACTGATTCTGCTGGGCAGCGACCCTGAAGGCGTCATCTGGCTGGCTCTGGATATCTCCCATCTGGAGCAGCCCGAGAAGATGCTGCCCGGGCGGGAGGCACAGAGTTTTCGCGATCTCCGCATTGTCGGCCCGCTGATTGACCGCCACAGCGGCGCGCTGCTTGCCCATGCCCGGGCAATGACCTACTGGCACCGGCATCACCGATTTTGTGGCGATTGCGGCAGCCCGACCGAATCGACCCGGGCCGGGCATATGCGCATCTGCGGCAACCCGGCCTGCCAGAGGGCACACCATCCCAGGACCGATCCCGCCGTGATCATGCTGATACATGACGGGGACTACTGCCTGCTGGGCAGGCAGCCAAGCTGGCCACCGGGGATGCACTCCACCCTGGCGGGCTTCGTCGAGCCGGGAGAAAGCCTGGAGGATGCGGTAGCACGGGAAGTGAGCGAGGAGGCCGGTATCCGGGTGACCGATATCCGTTACCACTCATCCCAGCCCTGGCCATTCCCTTCATCCATCATGCTCGGTTTCTACGCCAGGGCGGCCAGTACCGATATTCAGGTGGATGGTGTGGAACTGGAGAGCGCCGGCTGGTTTCACCGGGATCAGTTATTGAATTCACCCGAGAATGAGCAGTTCCATCTGCCGAGAAGGGACTCCATCTCCTGGCGTTTGATCGAGACCTGGATGCACTCGGAACAACGGGATTAATCAACTATGCCAGTGGCATGGACATCCGGGGCGTTGCCCAGCTATGGTCTGATACCGTAAATAAAGCTGCGAATCACTTGGGCAGATAGTCGTTCAGCGCATCAACCATCTGTTTGGCCGAGATACCGTGGGCAAACTTGGTGATGAATTCGCCGTTGGGCGCCATCAAATAGACGCTGGCCGAGTGATCCATTATATAGAGATCGGGATCACCGCCCTCCTCGATCACCTTCTCATACTTCACCTTGTAGCCACTGGCTACCCGATCGATCATCGTCTTGGTACCGGTCAGACCCACCAGATCCTGATTGAAGTATTTCACGTAATTTTTCATCACCTGGGCATTATCCCGCTCCGGATCCACGGTAATGAAATAGGGCTTGATCAACGCAGCCCTCTCACCCAGCATATCCAGCGCCAATGACATTACCTGCAACGAGGTGGGGCAGATATCAGGGCAGAAGGTGTAGCCAAAATAGACCAACTGGAACTTGCCCAGCATATCCTTCTCCGTGACCAGCTTGCCGTTATGGTCGATCAGCATGAATTTGGCGCCGACTTTGGCGGTCTCCGGCTGGAACTGATCCTCAGCGGCTAGCTGTACCGGTTCACCGCTGTACTGAAGACAGCTTTTGATGGTATCGGTGTTTTTCTCCATGAGCTCAAAATAGAGCTCCGGTCCCGCTTTCATTCCAGCTCCAAAACTGTCCAGGGTACCGACATTGATATCAACACCCTCGGTCAACAGGGGCAACTCTGGCATCGGCATACTACGTTCAGTCAGCAGACAAGCATAGTAACCCTCTTTCAGCTTCGCATGATTCTGCAGCAATGAAAGTGCATCTACCGGCTGTTTTGGCGATTGGGCCAACACACCCCGGATTTTCAGTGCATAGGCTTGTTCGAAATACTGCAGGGTGTCGTAATAGGCCATTCCCACGCCACTTTTCAGTCCCCGATAGCCGTACTCCAACTTGCGGTCCAGTTCGGCCACCCGTGCCAGCATTTGAGCACGGTTTCTCCGGTACAGATGAGCCCTGCCGTTGTCCGCATCCATCAGCGCCCTGGCGAGCTCATCCACCAGGATCAGAACATTACGGCTGTCCATCCAGAAAAACGGGTCACGTTCCGTGGAATCTTCACCCTTGCTCCAGCGGGACGGCAGGATCTTCAGTTCCGGATTATCCAGCAGCGTGACTACCCGCACACCCGACTGCAGGACCTGGGCAACCGGCTTAATCAGAAACCGCTCCAACTCCGGCCCCACCCAGACAACCAGATTGGCCTCGGCCAGGCCAGCCTGCTGGGATGCACTCATCTGATAATCAAACGGCTGATTATCGCCATCTACCAGCAGTTCAGGACCTTCCGTGCCGACCATCAGACCGGACAGAATGGAGTGAATCGGCTTTATGCTGGCAACTACCCGGAACTTCGATTCCGCAAGCAATGACTGGCTGCCAAGCAACAGCAAGAGCGCCAGGAATACAGAGTGTCTGGAGTTAAAAAACAGTGCGGTTAACCTGTTCACGGATATTTACCCACCTACATTTGTCACGACCCAGTGAATGGATCTATTGATTGGCGAATTCAGATTCCAGTACCAGGATCGCTGCATCAACCTGCTGGCTGAATGCCGCTTCGGCCGGGCATTCCGCCTTGGTCTCAATGAATTTCAGAAAAGCGGTATTGGTGGCGCTATCAAATGCCTCACCATATTGGCGACGTTTTGGAAGCGCCAGCACCAGTGCCTTTTTCATGCGCCGGGTTTCGTTAAGAAAATGGCAGTTAAGTGCCACACCATTCAGCTCACCCAGTTTTTGTATGGCATCGAACTGCTTGTCGTCCACGCCCTCGGCCAGCGCCAGACCATTGACCAGCAGTGCCAACAGAAATGGAGCAGCCCATCTGATAACCATCATTGTTTTCATCGCCTGAAGTTAAAGGAATATAAATATGCAGCGCGGATTATAAGGACATGACACTACAAGGTAATTGCTCAAAATCAATCATTGGCCTATCAACAGATCAGGCCCGCACTCCGAAATAGCCGTTCAGCTCTCATCATCCCTGGCACCGGTGTAGAACTCCGGCCAGCGCGCCTTGACCTCCGGCCCGTCGCTGGCCAGGGCGATACAGGTATCGAGGATGCGTGGCCGGCTGCGCACCGGCTGCTGGTTAGCACGCTCCTCGAGGGCCGAATGCATGGTCTGATAAGCCGTGGTGGCAAGCGGTCCGAGCAACTCCATCAGGTGCGTGCAGCTCAACTTGCGCTCGACCCGGTTTCTTACCTCGCGCATCCAGCCCGGCCCGATTTTCAATCCAATCAGCTTGCGCATGGTTTCTGCAGTCTGCTTGCACACCGGATACGGTGTATCGTCAGAGACGGCAATTACATCATGAATAACAAAATCGAGATCCATGGTCACCCGCAGATGCAGCCCGTGCACCGGCGCACCCGGCTGCATATAGCCGCGGTGGGTGGTGTCAAACCCAAAGGTTTTGGTATCGGTCAGATGGGCTTCCAAATCCCACAGCCCATCCTTGCGCAGATAGCCTTCACAGGTAATTTTGCGGGTGTGGAGATGTTCACGTTCAACAGGTCTGGGTAGTGGCACAGTGGTTCAATCTCATCAGTCTACGAAGATTGGGAAAGATAATGTCAACGGCAACGAATATCAAATCAGAAGCGTATACCTATCCAATATCGGCCGCTATCAAGGACGGTTCACCCAACGGATTATAACTGCGTACCGCTATCAATACTTGATATAAGCCAGGTAAGAAAAGTCCGACCGGTGTATGGGTTTTAACCAGAAAGACAAAGGCCCGAAGTTTGACTTGCCTGAGTAGCTTGACGCCTCCCACGGAGCGGCATATCGTCAGCGAATATGTCACCATTTCAACGTCTTGCCTTATTCCTGATCCTCATTCCCCACTGCGCCCTGGTTGGCGCTGCGAGCTTGGTCGGACAACCGATTAACATCGCCGATCATATCCGCAACGGGGACCGCTTCATGGGCATCGAACTGCTGGGAAGCCTGTCGCTGAGGGGAGATCCGGCACTGGCGGAACTCTCCGGGCTGGCCTGGGACGAAGACGAACAGCTCCTGCTGGCGATCTCCGATCAGGGCCGGGTGCTGAAGCTGGCGCCCCGCTTCAGCAATGGCCATCTCAGCCAGATTGAACTGATAGCGGCTCACCCCCTGCAAGACCGGCGGGGTAAACCACTGCGTGGCGGCTGGAGCGACGCCGAGGGGCTGACCCTGGAAAACAGTGCCAACGGCGTCCGGGGAGACAGCCGGCTGGTCATCTCGTTTGAACGGCACCACCGCATCGAGCGTTATCAACCGGACGGCGTATGGCACTCTACCCTGCCCCTGCCGGATCTGTTGCGGCGGAGCGGTTACCGACCGAAAACCAACCGGGGCATGGAGGCCGTCACCCTGCACCCGCAACAGGGTATCATTACCGGTCCGGAATATCCGCGCGCAAACCAATCCCACTATCTCATCAGCATCTCCGGCCGGACCTGGCAATACCAGCCCAAAGAAGCTGATGGCGCCCTGGTGGCGCTGGAGGCGCTGCCCAACGGCGATCTGGTACTGCTGGAGCGGGCCTATACCTCGATCTTTTCCCCCTGGGTGATCAGCCTGACCCGCATACGGGCCGCCGACCTGGTCTCTTCGAGCAGCGTGACAACTGAATTGATCGCCCGGTTTGACAGCGGTCAGGGCTGGCTGATACAGAACATGGAGGGGCTGACCCGCCACCAGGGGATGCATTTCTTCATGGTCAGCGATGACGGCAACAAACCCTGGGCACAGACCCAACTGGTCTATTTCAAAATCGTGGGGGAGTGAGCGCTCCCCATACCGCCTGCCATCTCTTCGTCCAGCAGCGGCTGCAGTTGTGTCCAGACATGTTCCAGCATCAGCGGCTGACCCGCCGCGTTGGGATGAATTCCGTCCCCCTGCATCCAGTCCGGCCGATCCGCCACCCCTTCGAGAAAGAACGGCACAAGCGGTACTCTGCGCTGCTCGGCCAGATCCCGGTAGATCTGCAGGAACTTCTCGGTAAACGCCTTGCCGAAATTCGGAGGCAGCATCATCCCCAACAGCAGTGGACGGCTATGGGCAGCCCGGGCAAGTGTTATCATCTGATCGAGATGATCGCGGGTCTGATCATTTCCGAGTCCCCGCAGGCCGTCATTGCCGCCCAGTTCGATAATCAGGATATCCGGCTGGAACTGTTCAAGCGCCTGGGGAAGACGTGAAAGACCGCCGGCGGTGGTATCACCCGATATGCTGGCGTTAACCACCCGATGGGGATAACCCGCCTGTTGCAGGCGATCTTGCAGCAGGGCGACCCAACCGCGGCTACGTTCAATACCGTAGGCCGCGCTCAGACTGTCACCGAGAACAAGAATCACCGGCTCGGCAGCCGGCACATTGGATATAACAAACATCAGCAGCAGGAAAAGTTTTTTCATGGACACAGATCATAACCCAGATAGCATCCTGGTAAAGGCCAACGGTGTCGGCAAACAAGTCAACGGTCCGGGCGGCAACCTGACCATTCTGCAGGATGTGTCACTGCAACTGGCCAGCGGTGAAGTCACCGCTATTCTGGGCGCATCAGGTTCGGGCAAGTCGACCCTGCTGGGACTGCTGGCCGGACTGGATGAGACCAGCAGCGGCGACATAGAGCTGTTCGGCACATCCCTGAACTCGCTGAATGAAGACCAGCGCGCCGCGCTGCGCGCCGGCAAGGTCGGCTTTGTATTTCAATCCTTTCAGCTGCTGCCCGGCATGACTGCCCTGGAAAACGTGATGCTGCCGCTGGAACTGGCGGGCGTCTCCCACCCGGCAGAGGGCGCCACCGAGGCGCTGCGCCAGGTGGGCCTGACTGATCGGCTGCACCACTATCCCGGCCAGCTCTCCGGCGGCGAGCAGCAGCGGGTGGCCATTGCCCGGGCTTTTGCCTCCGGCCCCAAGCTGCTGTTTGCCGATGAGCCGACCGGCAGTCTCGACCAGGCAACCGGCAGCCGCATAATCGACCTGCTGTTCCAGATGCGGGAACAGACCGGCGCGGCACTGCTGCTGGTCACCCACGACGAACGGCTGGCGGCACGCTGCGACCACCGCCTGCAGATCGAAAACGGCCAACTGGAGAGCAGCGCATGAACACATTCGTGCTGGCCCTGCGCTTTCTGCGCCGTGACTGGCGCAGCGGGGAGCTGCGGCTGCTGGTACTGGCCCTGATCATTGCCGTATCGGCAGTAACCGCAGTGGGATTTTTTACCGATCGCGTGGAACAGGCGATGATCCTGCAGGCCAACCAGGTGATGGCGGCCGACCTGGTGCTCTCCAGCAGTCGGCCGGTGCCGGAAAGTTTCGAACAGCAGGCGGAGGCGCTCGGCCTGCGGACCGTCCACACCCTCAGCTTTCCCAGCGTGATCATGCACCGGGACGAGACCCAACTGGTGGAGGTCAAGGCGGTAAGCCGTGGCTATCCCCTGCGGGGGGAACTGCGTGTCCGCACCCAACCCTCGGCTGAAGAACAGAGTGTCACCGAACCGCCCATCCCCGGTAACCTGTGGGGCGAGGCGCGCCTGATGGCTGCCCTCGGGCTGCAGCCTGGCGACCAGGTCTCACTGGGCGAGACGAACCTGGCCCTGGAACAGATCCTGAGTCGCGACTCGGCTCTCGGCAACAGCTTCTTCCGACTCGGGCCGGAAGTACTGATCGCCCTGGAGGATATTCCCAAGACCGGGCTGGTCACCCCGGCCAGCCGGGTGCGCTATCGCCTGCTGGTCGCGGGCGATCAGACCCAGGTGGAGGCATTCCAGCGCTGGACCGGATCACGGCTCCCGCGCGGGGTGCGACTGGAGCACCTGAGTAGCGCCCGTCCCGAACTGCGCAATACCCTGGACCGGGGTAGCCGCTTCCTCAGTCTGGCCGCACTGGTAGCGGTGCTGGTGGCCGGTGCCACGGTTGCGCTTTCCACCCGACGGTTCGTGGAACGTCAGTCGGACACCAGTGCCATCATGCGCTGCCTCGGGGCCAGTCAGTCACTGATCCTGCGGGTACTGCTGCTGCGCCTGCTGCTGCTCGGCCTGCTGGCAAGCCTGCTGGGGATTGCCGGCGGCTGGCTGGCGCAATATCTTCTGGCCGGCCTGCTCAGCGACTGGTTCGGTGGCACACTGCCACCCCCGACCCCGTGGCCGGTGCTGGTCGGCCTGGGCACCGGACTGATCACCCTGATCGGCTTCACCCTGCCACCGGCCCTGCGGCTCGGGGCGGTGCCACCGTTGCGGGTACTGCGGCGCGACCTGGGGGCACCACCCGCGAGCACCTGGCTGTTGGCCCTCTGCGCACTCGGCGCCATGGCGTTGCTGATGCGCTGGCAGGCCGGTGACGCCACCCTGGCCGGTTGGGTACTACTCGGCACCCTCGGCACGGTCTCTCTGCTGCTGTTGGTGGCCTGGGCGCTGATCCACCTGCTCAGACCGTTACGCCACCGCGGCGGTACCCTGTGGCGACAGGGACTCTCCGGACTGCTCCGGGACCCGGCCATGACCGCCCTGCAACTCTCCGGCTTTGGCCTCGGGATACTTGCCATGTTGTTGCTGGTAATAATCCGCGTGGATCTGCTGGATGCCTGGCAACGGACTATCCCGGAACGGGCACCCAACCATTTTCTGATCAATATCCAGCCGGAAGATGCGGAGACGATGGGTGAGTTCTTCCGCCAACAGCAGATCGAACAGGCCGGCATCTACCCGATGCTGCGCGCCCGCCTCACCCGAATCAACGCCAGTCCGGTGTCGCCCGATCAATATCAGGATGACCGTGCCCAACGGCTGGTGGAGCGCGAATTCAATCTCTCCTGGGCGGTTGAGCCACAGAAAGAGAACCACATTGTGTCCGGTCACTGGTGGGACGCATCGAATCAGGAGTCACCGCTGTTTTCGGTAGAGACAGGGATAGCGGAAACACTTGGCATCAAGCTGGGTGACAAGCTCAGTTTCGATCTGGCCGGGGTGCCCATCGAGGCAGAGGTGTCAAATCTGCGGCAAGTGCGATGGGACTCTTTCCAACCCAACTTTTTTGTCATCGGCACGCCGGCCCTGCTCAGGGATCATCCCACCAACTACATCACCAGCTTCTATCTGCCACCGGGTCAGGAGGCATTGCTGGCGCAACTGGTCAAACAGTATCCATCCGTCACCATTATCGATGTCAGCGCCATCATGCAGCAGATTCGGGAGATCATGCAGCGCGGCTCGCTGGCGGTGGAGTATGTGTTTCTGTTCACCCTGGCGGCCGGCCTGCTGATGCTCTATGCCGGGATTCAGGCCAGCCGCGAACACCGGCGGCAGGAGTCGGTGGTGCTGCGAACCCTGGGCATGCAGCGCAAAGGGCTGATCCAGGCGGCCGGAATCGAGTTCATCACCCTCGGTATGCTGGCCGGTACCCTGGCCAGTCTCTGCGCCACCGTCACCGGCTGGTTCATTGCCACCGAGGTGTTCGGTTTTGCCTTCCAACCCAATGCCTGGACCGCCATCATCGGTATCCTCGGCAGCGGTATCGCCATCGGACTGGCCGGGGTTTTGGCCACCTGGCCACTGACCGTGCAACCGCCGTTGCGGATGCTGCAGAATCGCTGATGCCTCGACAACAATACAACGCCTTTCTGCTGACCCGTCACTGGCGTGACGGGCCCAATGGCGTTGAACTGCAGTTCTGGGCACATTCACCAGCCGGACCGTTGCGGCTGGTCTATCCGGAGCAGAAAGCGGTCTGCTTCATTGCACGCGATAGCGAACTGCCAATGGATGGGTTCAGGATGGAACGCAAGCCATTGAAGCTGACCGATATGCTCGGTCAGCCGGTGGATGGCCTCTATTTCCGCCAGCAGCGCCAGTTGCAGCAGTTTCGCGAGCGCACCGCCGGCAGCAGCACCCTGCTGCTGGAGTCGGATATCAAGATCGCCGACCGTTTCCTGATGGAGCGCTTTGTTACCGCGCCCTTACAGGTCACCGGCAACCCGGTTCAGCGCAACGGTTATCTGGAGCTGGTCAATCCGCAAATCCGACCGGTCGATTTCCAGCCCGAACTCAGTTATCTGAGCCTGGACATAGAGACCGACGGTACCGCCAACCAGGTGCTGTCCATCGCCTTCTGCGGACCGGGAGTGTCCCGGATCCTGATGCAGGGCGAGGCTGCCGAATGGCCCAGCGATCTGCCGATCCACTGGGTCAGTGATGAGGCACAACTGTTGCGGCTGTTTCTGCAGCAGATGGAACAACTTGACCCGGACCTGATCCTGGGCTGGAACCTGGTCAATTTCGACCTGGACTACCTGGAGCGGCGCTGCAGGGCGCACCACATCCCCTTCAGCCTGGGCCGGGGCGGCGAACTGGCCGCCATCCTGCAACCACAACAGAGCGGGCAGGCCCGGGTGGCGAGCATTCCGGGGCGGGTGGCGCTGGACGGCATTGACAATCTGCGCGCCGCCTTCTGGTCATTTGAGAGTTTCGCACTGAATCATGTGGCCGGCGAGCTGTTGGGGCGTAAAAAACTGATCAGTGACGGCCAGGATAAGCTGGCCGAGATACGACGCCAGTTCCGCGAAGACCGACCCGCCCTGGCCGCTTACAATCTGGAGGATTGCCGCCTGGTCGAGGATATCTTCCACAAGACCGACCTGATTAACTTTATCCGGCAGCGCGCCACCATGACCGGACTGTCACTCGGCCGGCAGGGGGGATCGGTGGCCGCATTCGATAACCTCTACCTGCCACTGTTGCATCGGGAAGGCGTGGTGGCCCATGACATCGGCGCCTTTCGTCATTCACAAACCAGCCCCGGCGGCTATGTGATGGATTCCCGGCCGGGCCTCTACCAGAATGTGCTGGTGCTGGATTTCAAGAGCCTTTATCCAAGCATCATCCGTACCTTCCGCATCGACCCGCTGGGCATGGCCTTTCCCGGCGACGACCCGGTTCCCGGTTTTCTGCAGGCCCGGTTCGCCCGAGAGCGCCACCTGCTTCCGGGCATTATTACTGAACTCTGGGCCAAGCGGGATCTGGCCAAGCAGCAGCAGGACAAGGCGCTCTCCCAGGCGATCAAGATCATCATGAACTCCTTCTACGGTGTGCTCGGTTCCAGCGGCTGCCGTTTCTACGACCCGCGCCTCGCCAGCAGCATCACCCGCCGTGGTCACGAGATCATCACCCGCAGCCGTGACTGGCTGGAGTCAGCCGGCTATCCGGTGATCTATGGCGACACCGACTCGGTGTTTGTGCTGCTCGGAGAAGACTATGACGAGGCGCGCTCCCGGGAGACCGGCCAACAGCTCGCCCGGGATCTCAATAGCTGGTGGAACGACACCATTGCACGGGAATTTCGTGTTGAATCAGCCCTGGAGATCGAATTCGAAACCCACTTTATTCAATTCATTATGCCCACCATCCGCGGCACCGAGACCGGCAGCAAAAAGCGCTATGCCGGCGTGATCCGTAATTCCCAGGGTGAATATGACCTGGTGTTCAAAGGCCTGGAGAGCGTACGCAGCGACTGGACCCCGCTGGCCCAGCGTTTCCAGCGGGAACTCTATCGGCGCATCTTCTTCAACGAACCCTATGAGGCCTATATCAGCGATCTGGTCGGCCGGCTGAAACGCGGTGAACTGGACCGGGAACTGGTCTATCGAAAACGGTTGCGCCGCAAACTGGACGACTATCAACGCAATATCCCTCCCCACGTACAGGCGGCGAGAAAGCTGAACAAGCCAGGTCGCACCATCAATTACCTGATCACGCTCAACGGTCCGGAACCGGTGGAGCACTATTTTAATGGCCGGGGAACCAGCCCGATCGACTACCAACACTATATCGATCGCCAGATCGAACCGGTGGCCGATGGCATCCTGCACTTTCTCGACGACAGTTTCAAACGCATCACTGCCGATCAGATGGCACTGTTCTGAACAGCAACAATCTGTTCAGCGATATCGGCGTGCGGACACCGGATCGACCTGGCAAGTACGAGCCATGATAAGTCCAGGTAGAGGTGTTAAAATATTTTCATGTATCTGCTGCTGATTGAAGACAATCCCGACCTGATCGAGAACCTGTGTGAATTCTTTGAATCCATGGGGCACACCGTGGATATCGCCTATAACGGCCTCGCAGGTTTGGGGTTTGCACTCGAAAACAGCTATGACGTGATTGTTCTCGACCTGATGCTGCCTGGCATGGATGGCCTGGAGGTCTGCTCACGGTTACGCCGGGAGGGACACGGCACCCCCGTCCTGATGCTCACCGCCCGCGATACACTCCATAACAAACTGGAAGGCTTCGCCAGTGGGGCCGACGATTATCTGGTCAAGCCTTTTGCGCTGCCGGAACTGGAAGCGCGCCTTAACGCCCTGTCCCGGCGTGGTCGCAGCGAAATTACCCGGCGACGCCTGATCGTCGGTGATCTGCAGTTTGATCCGGACACGCTGCGCGTGGAGCGCGACGGACGGCGTATCGAACTGGCGCCCATTCCACTTAAAATTCTCGCCCTGCTGATGCGCCGCTCCCCGGGTGTTGTGCGACGGGTGGAGATCGAGCGCGAGATATGGGGGGACGATCCACCCGACAGCGACACCCTGCGCGCCCATCTGCATGCCCTGCGAACCGCCATTGACCGTAATTTCAAACCCGCCTTGCTGCACACTATTCGAGGCATGGGTTACCAGCTAACCGGCCCCGATGGCCGCTAGCTGGACCCTGCGCAACCGCGTTGCAATCACCCTGGCCCTGTTCGGCGCGGTGGTGAGTCTGGCGTTGGCCACCACCATTTACTTCGCCTCGCATGATCTGGAGGCACGCCTGATTGATGACACCCTGACGGCAGAACTGGATGATTATGTCGCCCGGCGCCAACGTAATCCGCTCTCCCTGCCCGAACACACGGCTACCATCCGTGCCTATGTGGTGGCCGCGCAGGGAGGAACCCGCCCTATTCCGGACGAGATCAAGACACTCGCCCCGGGGCGTCACAATCTCGTGGTCGATGGCATCAGCTATCGTGCCGCCGTGCGCAAGGTACGCGATCAACGCTTTGTCGTGCTCTACGACACCAGCGCGCTGCACCAGCGGGAGACCAGCTTCCTCATCCTGCTGTCGGGGAGCGTGCTGATCGTTACGCTCATTTCCGCGCTGGCCGGACGCTGGCTGGCCGCACTCATCATTGCACCGGTTACCGAGCTGGCACGCCGTGTTGCACAACTTCATCCCGAAGATGAACCCACCACGCTGGCACGGGAGTTTCCCTGGGTGGAGATTCACCAGTTGGCGGGGGACTTTGATACCTATCTCCGACGTTTGCACGATTTCATTGAACGGGAGCGCCTCTTCACCGGTGATGTCAGCCACGAACTGCGTACCCCCATTGCCGTCATAAACGGCGCCACTGAACTGATGATGCTGGATACCACGCTCGATGATAAGAACAGAAACCGTGTTGCACGAATATCCCGGGCCGCCATCGAGATGGGTGAAATCTCTGCGGCCCTGCTGGCACTTGCCCGGGAACAGGGTGATGCGGGCAGCCCGTCGACGGAATGTGATGTCCTGCCGGTTGTCAAGGAAGTCATTGAGCGCTATCGCGACCTGTTCCGCCACAAACCGGTTACCTTGGTGCTGGACGTCGGGGCGCCATCGCATATACAGGTCGATCACGCCATTCTCTCCATGGTGCTGGGTAACCTCCTGCGCAATGCCCTGAGTTTCACCGAACGGGGTGAAGTGCGCATCCGGCTTGATGCCGATAACATCCGCGTGGAAGACTCGGGTCCGGGTCTGGGTACGGAAAACCCGACTGAATTGTTCCAGCCCTATGTACGGGGTAGCCGGAGCCGCGGAGCGGGTTTGGGGCTCTCACTGGTATGGCGCCTGTGCGAACATGAAGGCTGGCGGATTATCCTGGAAAATCGTCCCGATGGCGGTACCCTGGCACAACTCTCCCTGACCTCGGGAAACTGAACCTGATTCGGTTTCCAGGCCGCCCTATACACTCCGTAAACATTGCCTATCCATTCGCTATACCACCGCTTCGGTAGAGTACCGCTCGAGTGAAAGCCGAGTAGTGACTCCCCTGCCCCTCTCTTTCTGGAGAGGGGCAAAATACTCCCTCTCCACCCGGTCAACGACCCGCTGAAAGTCAGGTGGGCGTTTAACCAAATTGGGAACGCTGGCCCAGTGATGAGGCGTTGTAACGGGTATTTCCTGCAAGGCAAATATAACCGGACATGACATCTTCGCCATACCTGTCAGATGGCACTAATCAACCAGGATCTGCCATGCAGTACCTTAACACGCATCCCGACACCCGCCTGCCAGCTGGTTTGCGGTCAATCCGCATCAGATATCTATTCCTGATTCCGCTGCTACTACTGGCGGCTTTCGAACTGAGTGTTATCCAGTTGATTTTGCTCACACTGGCATTCGGGCTGGGATTGAGTTTCGTCGAGCGGCTAAATCAATTATCAAAATCCAGTCCACGGTCCAACTCCTCCGGCATGCGCAACCTGAAAGCCTTTGATGGCGGTTCATTTCCAGCAGATCGGACACCTTCGCCAGCACAGAGCAGCGGACGGGCTGTCTACGACGGCGGCAGTTTTGAGCGCGCCCACTTAACACGATGAAAGCATTATCCGGAAATCCCAATCTCTTCACCGGCGCAGATCGGCCGCTGTCGATGCCTCAGCGCCTGTTGCTCCTGTTGCCTTTTCTGCAGTGGCTACCCGGTATTACACGTCAGAGCCTGCAGCGTGACCTGATGGCCGGGTTGACCGGGGCGGTCGTGGTGCTGCCTCAGGGCGTCGCATTTGCCACCATCGCTGGCATGCCGCCTCAGTATGGCCTGTATACGGCCATGATCACCCCCATCATTGCAGCGCTGTTTGGCTCATCACGTCACCTGGTTTCCGGACCGACCACGGCAATCTCAATCGTGGTCTTCTCCTCCATCAGTCAGTACGCCACCCCGGGCACACCCGAGTTTGTACAACTGGTGCTGACCATGACTTTTCTGGCGGGCATCTATCAGCTCGCCTTCGGCGTGGCACGACTGGGGGTGTTGGTAAATTTTGTTTCCCATACCGTGGTGGTCGCGTTTACCGCCGCGGCGGCCATCCTGATCGCCACCAGCCAGATCAAACATGTGCTGGGACTGGAACTGGCGCGCGGACACTCATTTGCAGATACCTGGCTCGGTGTCTTCCAACATTACGACCAGAGCAATGGCTACGTACTTTTTATTGCGCTCGCCACACTGGCCGTGGCGCTGTTCAGTCGTCGCCTGTCACGCAAAATGCCACACCTGCTGCTGGGCCTGATCGTCGGCTCGCTGACCGCCTTCTTTCTCGGCGCCGACGCCCACGGCGTCGCCCTGGTCGGCAGTATTCCGGCCCAGCTGCCACCCCTCACCAGCCCATTGTTCAACATGGATGCCATTCGGATGCTGGCGCCCCAGGCTTTTGCGGTAGCGCTGCTTGGCCTGATTGAGGCCGTATCCATCGCCCGTTCTGTCGCCACCCGCTCCAATCAACGTATCGACGGCAACCAGGAGTTTATCGGTCAGGGTCTCTCCAATATCGTTGGCAGTTTTTTCTCAAGCTATGCGGGTTCAGGCTCATTCACCCGCTCCGGGATCAACTACGACTCAGGGGCACAGACCCCCATGTCGGCCATCTTTGCCGCAGTTATCCTGATGGCCATTGTGTTACTGATAGCACCTCTGACCGCCTATCTCCCGGTCGCGGCAATGGGCGGGGTGATTTTACTGGTCGCCTATAACCTGGTCGATTTTCATCACATCCGTGCAATCTTCAATACCAGCCGGCCGGAATCTGCAATCTTTCTCGTCACCTTTTTTTCCACCCTGTTCCTGGAACTGGAATTCGCTATCTATATCGGCGTACTGTTGTCCCTGGTGATCTTTCTGGCCAAGACATCAAAACCAAAAATCACCCTTTTGGCGCCAGACCTGACGCAGAAAAACCGGGCATTTACAGATATCGAAACCAAGCCGCTTCAGGAGTGCGGACAACTCAAGGTCGTGCGCGTGGACCGCTCCATCTATTTTGGCTCAGTCAGTTACCTGCAGCTCAAATTGCAGATGATCTCCGCGACTTACGGTGTCAAACATATCCTGTTGATTGCATCCCGCATCAATTATATCGATATGGCGGGCGCCGAACTGCTCGCTCAGGAGGCCAGACGTCTGAAGGCGAATGGTGGCGGACTCTATGTCTATGGTTTAAAGGACGAGCTCTGGCAGTTTCTTGCCGAAGGCGGCTATCTGAAGATGATAGGTGCACAATATTTCTTCGATAACAAAACGGATGCCATCAGCGCCATCTACCGTAAACTTGACCACCAGACATGTCGTCAGTGCAGCAAGCCGATCTTCATCGAGTGTCAACGCGAACAAGCGGTCACATCTTGATTATCTTTCTCCCCTGGTAATGTGTCGGCCCTGCAATCGGCGTCAGTTATTGCGGACGGTTAGTCTTCGAGGGCATGTCACTGTTACAGCAGAAGCGCAGCCAGAGCCATCCCATGATACCGGCCAACAGGGAGGCCACCAGGATGCCCGACTTCGCCGCGATCAGCTGATCCTGCTGGGCAAAGCCAAGATCGGCAATGAAAATGGACATGGTAAAGCCCATACCACCCAACATGCCGATGCCGACAATGTGCCGGAGATCCAGGCCATCCGGGAGGCGGCCGAGTCTGAATTTAATCGCAATCCATGCCATCAGCGGGATACCGATACTTTTACCCACCACCAGCCCCAGAACAATACCCGAGGTGATACCACCATCCCAGAGGTATTCAAGCGTGTTGTAAGAGAGCGGAATACCGGCATTCACCAGGGCAAACAGCGGCAGGACGAACAGAGCCACGGGGTGTTCCAGTGCCCGCTCCCATCGGCGTAACGGAGTGGTGGCCTTTGCCGCGGCGACCTGGACCCCCTCCACAATATCGTGCTGGTCAATATTCTCGAGAATATTCTCGCTGCTGTCGCTCTTTCGCTCCATCCGTTCAAAACGGCTCATCAGGCGATGTGTTTTCTGCAAGAACCAGCCGGTGTCACGCTTTGGGCGTGCCGGTACGGTAAATGCCACCATAATGCCGGCTACCGTGGCATGCACCCCAGACATATACAGCATGCTCCAGAGAATCACTCCGCCTGCCAGGTAAATCCAGGAGTTACGGATACCCAATAGATTGACAAGCAATAACAAGACAAACGCCAATGCCCCAGAAGCCAGGTACAGGACATCGATTGATTCAGTATAAAAAAACGCAATCACGAGAATCGCACCGATATCATCAATAATGGCCAGTGCGGTCAGAAAGGCGAAGGCAGACGCCGGAATCTGTCGGCGCAACAGGGCCAGGATACCAACCGCGAAGGCGGTGTCGGTTGCCATGGGAATACCCCATCCATGCTCGGTTTCGGAACCGAAGTTGAGCAACAGAAAAAGTAGCGCCGGAAACAACATGCCACCGATTGCTGCGGCAATAACCGGCAGTGTACGGCTAAAATCCTGCAGCTCTCCCGCCAACAGTTCCCGTTTTATCTCAAGGCCCAATAAAAAAAAGAATAGGGTCATGATGGCATCATTAACCCAATGGTGCAGACTCAAGCTAAAGGAATGGTCATCCACTACCAATCCAAGAGGAGTTTCAATAAAGGACTGGTAGCTGGTACTAAACTGCGAGTTGGCAAGAAAAAGTGCGATACCGGTGCAGAGAATCAGCAGTATGCTACTGGTGGTTTGATCCTTAATAAAATATTGAAACGGCGTTATTACCTTTTCAAATTGCCTTTCCAGGTCGGTTTGAACTGTACTCCTGTGTGCTGATTGTTTATCCATGAGATAATTATTCCAGGGTATCAATCTTAAATCGCCCCTTCACCGGGTAGGGATTAACAGAAACAATCAACCTATTCGTCTGTTTGATAAGGTTGATTGCTCTCTATCATGTAGACTGAGTGCAATGCTTGTCGCATGACTATTAAAACTAATAGACAGGTTATCGCCTATGCACAATCTAGTTTTAGGAATCAGTTTACCAATCCTGGCGGTCTACACATTAATGTTTGCCGGTGCGGTCCATGCATCCGATATCACTCTCGCCGCGGCCAATTCAACCTGCACCACCATCAAAGCGGTAGGTGAACAATTTTCCCAGACCCGTGACATTAAAATCAATTACATCTGTAAATCATCGGGACTGCTGGCCAAGGGGATTCGTGGAGGTGCAATCCAGGCCGACATCTATATCTCAGCCAATAAACATTGGATGGATTATATGATTCAAGGTGGCTTTGTGGCTGCCGATAAGGTTATTAGCCCCTGGGGCAATCGCCTGGTGGTAGGCGCACCTGCCAACAGTCCTCTGGAACTCCACGAGTGGAATGATTTGACATCGGATAAAATAAAAAAAATCCTGATTGGTGATCCATCTACCGCACCCTTTGGCCGCTATGCAAAACAGGCCATGCAGAAGACCGGTGTCTGGGAACGGGTCAAGCAGAAAATTACCACGAAAAAGCATATCACCCTGCTGGCCGAAACGCTGGCGCAATCCGATAACAATACCGTCGGTATACTTTTCTCAACCAATCTCAGCGACCGGGTACGACCACTCTACTCAATCGATCCTTCCTGGCATCCAGACATCCGATACTACATGGCGCCGGTTGAACAATCCGCCGGTAAATCAGCGACAGCCGACTTGTTGGATTATATTCGCAGCGACCCCGGCATCGAGATATTCAAAACCGCCGGTTTTGATGTAAGCCTGCAGTGAACAGATAGCAGCCTATGATCGGAAAGCTGGGAAACTGTTCTCTATATCGGCAACTGATCATACCCATGTTCAGTATCGGCCTTATCTCATTGCTCGGTACGGTCTATTTTTCCCACATCCTCAAAGAATCAGTCGCCGCACTTGATACGGTATATGTTGATGGTGACATCAGACTTCGCAATCTGGAGAAAATTGAAAAACAGGTCACCGCTTACCGTGCGCTTAGCCTCCGACACCTGACTACCGAAAGTTTCTCTGCCATGGAGGAGATCAGCCAGGAACTTGACCGGACCAGACTGGCCATCATCGACACGTTGCCGGCTTCCCGCCACCGCATTCAATTACATGAGTACACCACACCCCAGACCAATGATTATTCACTGGATCTTTCCGGTATTCTCAACACTTACTTCAGAGAGATAGGGGTTATTATCAAACTAAGTGCCGATTTTGAAAAAGAGGCGGCATTTGTCCTGCTGAGTCGCACAGAATCGGAATACATACCCCGTATCAAGGAGATCACATCACAGCTGATCCGCCATGAGTTTGGGGATATTGCTGCTTCACGCCAGGCGTTGATGTCCGTTGCCACGCATAACCTCTACATCACCATTGCCATCGGCGTTGGTGGTGGGGGCTCACTGCTGTTTATCGCATTTATTGTGATACGCAATGTTACCCGCCAGTTGTCCCAACTCCTGGTCTGGTCCCGAAAAATATCCCTAGGTGATTATTCCGCACCGCTGATCCAGGACTCCAGCAACGAGGTGGGCCAGCTCACCGACGCAATGGCGGAGATGGCACAGAGCATTTCCGATGCCCATAACAAGCTTGAAATGTCGAAAAGAAGTGCGGAGTCGATTGCAGAAACCTTAAAAATATATGCCAACGCCTTCGAATACAGTGGCGAGGCCATTCTCATTACAGATAGGGACAACCACATAATCAATGTCAACAGGGCCTTTACCAAGCAGACCGGTTATGAACTGTCGGATGTTGCAGGCAAAAATCCACGAATGCTGTCAGGCGGTGATACCAGCGTGGAGCTCTACCGAGAGATGTGGCGTGACCTGGAGAGAGACAGCTTCTGGCAGGGCGAGCTCTGGGACAGGAAAAAATCCGGCGAAATCTATCCCAAGTGGGCGGCGATTTCCGCCATTCGCGACCAGGATGGACAGGTACTTTTCCACATTGCCAGCTTCACCGACATCAGCGACCGCAAAGCTGCGGAAGCCAGAATAGAACATCTCGCCCACTATGACATGCTCACCGGACTGCTCAATCGCTTCAGCCTGGAAAGCCGCATGGAGCAGGCCGTATTGGCAGCAAAAAGGGATCGGCAACAACTGGCGGTACTGTTTGTCGACCTGGATCGCTTCAAATATATCAATGACTCGATGGGACACCATATCGGTGATCAACTACTGATAGAAGTGGCCAATCGGTTGAAAAACTGTCTCAGAGAGAGTGACATCGTTGCCCGGATCGGTGGCGACGAATTTGTCATCGTGCTTACGGGACTCAAGGAAATGAACCAGGTCCCTACCCTCGCCAGATATCTCATCGACCAGTTGTCACAGCCCTATAGCATCAATGACAACGTCTTTGACAGCAGCCCAAGTATCGGTATCAGCATCTATCCCAATGATGGTGACAATATTGACGAACTGTTGAAAACCAGTGACATCGCCATGTATCACGCGAAAGACCAGGGCAGAAAGAACTTCCAGTTTTTCACTGAGAGCCTGCTGGTTGCCTCCGAAGAACGTCTTGATTTTGAACATCAACTGCGCAGTGCTCTCGAACTCGACCAGTTCGAACTTTATTACCAGGCGCAGGTACATACCCTGGACAACCAAATTTATGGTATGGAGGCGTTAATACGCTGGAATCATCCGACTCGGGGATTTATCGGACCGGACAGATTTATTCCAATCGCCGAAGAGATCGATGTAATCCATGAACTGGGGGCATGGGTAATCGACAAGGCCTGCCGGCAACTGGCGATATGGAAACAGACCACCCATACCCCCCTGCAGATTTCAGTCAACCTCTCCGCAAAGCAGTTGCACTCGGATACGCTGATCCAAACCGTCCGCACCGCCATCGAAAAACATCAAATCAGGGATGGAGAACTCGAACTTGAGATTACCGAAACGGTTGCCATGTCCGATCCCGAACTGGCCGTACAACAACTGAACGGACTGAGTCAACTCGGGGTGAGTCTGGCGATCGACGATTTTGGCACCGGCTACTCCTCCCTCGCTTATTTGAAAAAGCTCCCCATCAATACCCTCAAACTAGACCGCGCCTTTGTCGGGGATATTGAAAATGACAGAAATGACGCCGAAATCTGCATGGCAACCATCGCCCTGGCACACAATCTAGGCCTCAAAGTGGTCGCCGAAGGAGTGGAGACCACTGTCCAGCGCGACTTTCTGACCGAGCACTGCTGTGACTACCTGCAGGGTTACCTGTTCAGCAAACCGCTGCCACCCGTTGCAGCGGGCAGATTGCTCGAGACCAGATACTGCCGCCAGCAGGCAGAGACCAGTCTGTAGTTGTTCGAACCACATCAGAACGGTCACGCCGACAATCGCCTTAACACAGGTTGGGAGCACCTCCCTGACACCGCATAAAAAGTCGCAAAGATATTACAGGCGCTCTCCCGGGAACCTGGAGCCAAATACTCTAATTCATATACTTACCAGGCCGGTGGCGCAAGTCAGGAAAAAATGCAGTTAGATTCGACCCGCTGTTATGGCAAAACGGGGAGCGCCGACACTATATTTTTCATTTCGCAAAAATCACTGAAAGATACTCGCCAGTCTCCGGGTCTTCTACTGCAAGGACCACTACCCGGGTCCATTAACCCAAACGTCAGGAGACTCATCATGAAACTTTCCAGCAAACTGTTCGCAATTGCCTTTGCATCAATCCTCTCCACGGGCGCCGTGATGGCCGAGGATATAGGCCAGGACCTGCTCTATGGATCACAAGCTACAGAGACTGACTTCAGCCGCATGCCCGCGACCGCCGCCGGTAACGTCTCTCACCAAGCTTCTATGAATGATAGTCATGGCGTCGTCGCAATTCCGGATTATCTGGAAGGTCAGAACTTCAACCAGTAAGCGCTAACGCCCTACCAAAAAGAGCCGGCTATGGAAACGTAGCCGGCTTTCCCTATGGAGACGTTCAAACGTCTGTGTCAGCCCGACTTGACGGTGCCATGTGGGCATCCAGCCGTCCCTTGAAATGAATCGCCAACGGTGACAGCGTGAGACCGGGCATCCAGTTAGGCAGGCCAGGAGAGTGAAGATGACAAGGCGGATCACCTCACGCTAGATACTCCAACTTGCACTGGAAGTAGCCGTTGCATTCACCCAAGGCCAGGCACCAGGATAACGAGCCACCAAAACAATACAGAGTCTCTGTCGAAAACCCGGGACTGATGCTACTAATTCGGGCATTAGCCAGTAGTGCAGACACTATTTTTTTCAAAATCCGAAAAATCAGTGAAAGATACTCACCCGCCCCCGGGTCTTTTATTGCAAGGACCACTACCCAGGTCCACTAACCAAAACATCAGGAGACTCATCATGAAACTTTCCAGCAAACTGTTCGCAATAGCCTTTGCATCAATCCTCTCCACGGGCGCTGTAGTGGCCGACGATATAACCCAGGACCTGCTCTATGGATCACAAGCTACAGAGACTGACTTCAGCCGCATGCCCGCTACTGCCGCCGGCAAGGCTTCTCACGAAACCCCAATTGATGAGAGTATTGGCGTCAGTGCGATTCCTGACTATCTGGAAGGCCTGAACGCCCGTTAGCAAGCATGGATGCTGTGACAAATAGAGCCGGCCATGAGCACATAGCCGGCTTTTTCTATGGAGGCATTTCACGATCTGCAGATTATTGAGTGTATAGGCCTGCCCTGTCATTGCCGCGTAGGCAGATAATGCATGCGCACAAATCCTTACGCCTGATTGTTGATACGCCTTTATCCTCTCCTTCTCCCTGGGGGAAAAGGAAGGATCTCTCTTCCCCGTAATACCAGAGGTGTCGACGTTTCGGCAGGAAGCGAGCTAAAACTGCCGTCATTGAATTGTTGCTCCCACCTGGGTACCGGATTACGTCTTCTGCTTCGGCAGCCGTCCCAGCAGATAGAACTCATCGTTGGTACGCATGCTGGTGAGGTTGACCATGCGATTGGAGAGGCCGAAGAAGGCGGAGATAGCACCAATATCCCAGATATCCTCATCCGTGAAGCCGTGCCCCCGCAGCAGTTCATAGTCGGTATCGCCAACTTCATAGGCACGCTGGGACACCTTGATAGCGAAATCGAGCATCGCCTTCTGACGCGGGGTGATATCCGCCTTGCGGTAATTGGCGGCAACCTGGTCGGCGATCAGCGGGTTCTTTTCCCGGATGCGCAATATGGCGCCGTGTGCCACCACGCAATAGATGCACTGATTGGCGCTGGAGGTGGCGACCACAATCATCTCGCGCTCACCTTTGCTGAGTCCGCTCTCTTTCTCCATCAGCGCGTCGTGATAGGCGAAAAAGGCTCGGAACTCATCCGGACGGTGGGCCAGAGCCAGGAAGACATTGGGGATGAAGCCGGATTTCTCTTGCACATCCAGGATGACGGTTTTGATATCTTCCGGCAGTTCGTTGATATCAGGGATGGGGAATCGGCTGATCGGTTTATCGGACACTTTTACCTCCGCTCTGTAGGGTGATTGTGTTATTTCCGCTGTAGGGTTCCGGCCCAGCAGGGCATCCCACCTCCGAACAATGACTTCGGTATAGGGCGCCCTATGGGTGGCACTCTGTCGCAGAAACAACATACGTGCTCGCCCTACCAGGCCTGTCGATTCAGTCTTTGCCGGTCAGGGCACGGGCGACTTTCGAGGCGGACCCCCGCTGCAGGTGATCGTTGATGTACTGACCGGCCAGCAGCAATTTATTCATGTCGATACCGGTCTCGATACCGAGACCGTTGAGCATGTACAGTACGTCCTCGGTGGCGACATTACCCGATGCCCCCTTGGCATAGGGGCAACCGCCAAGACCGGAGACAGAACTGTCGATCACCGACACGCCTTGTTGCAGTACAGCGAACAGATTCGCCAGCGCCTGGCCATAGGTGTCGTGAAAATGAGCGGCCAGCTTCTCCACCGGAACCAGCTGCGCCACGGCGTCGATCATCCGCTGGGCCTTGAGAGGCGTGCCGACGCCCACGGTGTCGCCCAGTGAAATTTCGTAACAACCCATGTCGTACAGTCGCCGCGCCACCCCGGCCACTTTATCGGTGGCGATCTCGCCCTCATAGGGGCACCCCAGCACGCAGGAGACATAACCGCGCACCTTCAGCTTATGTTGCCTGGCCTGCTCCATCACCTCGCTGTAGCGGGCGATGCTCTCCTCGATGGAGCAGTTGATGTTCTTTTGCGTGAAGCTCTCGGAAGCGGCGGCAAAGATGGCAATCTCCTTCACACCCACCGACAGGGCACTTTCCAGCCCCCGCAGATTGGGTACCAGCATGGGATAGCTGATGCCGGGTTTCGGGTCGATGGCGCTGAACACCTCAGCGCTGGAGGCCATCTGCGGCACCCACTTGGGGGAGACAAAACTGCCCGCCTCGATCACCGACAGCCCCGCGAGTTCCAGTCTGCGGATCAGCTCCAGCTTGACCTCGGCGGGAACCGGTGTGGATTCGTTCTGCAGTCCGTCCCGGGGTCCCACTTCGACAATCTTTACCTGTTCGGGTAGTTGCATGTTTGTTCCCTTGCAGTTGGCTGCGCTATCTGACATGCGATTATTTAAAGGCCTGGGGCAACTTGTTGGGTTACGGTCATTGGGTACCACTACTGTTGTTTGGTGGTTATTTGTTGGGTTACGCCCTTTGGGCTAACCCAACCTACACGGGTATTCTCCCTATTCGATCACCAGCAACGGCTCACCATCTTCCACCTGGTCGCCCACCGCGAAACGGATCTCCTTCACTGTCCCGTCGGTCGGGGCCGTGATGGTGTGTTCCATCTTCATGGCCTCCACAATCATCACCGCATCACCCTGTTTGACCACATCCCCTTCGACCACGTTGATGGCAATCACGTTGCCGGTCATGGGCGCCACCAGGCTGCCTCCGGCTCCCTCGCCCTCCAGCGCTTCCAGCCGCGGATCGGTGAGTGCGAGCTGCCAGGAACGGCCCTGATGCAGAATAGTCAGTTCCTGACCGTGCTTGATCACCGCCACCTTGAAGCGGCGCCCACCCAGATCCGCCAGCAGATCACCATTGTCCAGGATTTCGCCGGAAACCAGACACTCGCCACCCGGCAGTTCCAGCAGGAAAGCAGCGTCCCGATAGTGGGCCACCACGCTGCCATGGTCACTTTCGGTGGCCCAATGCAGGGCATGGAAGCTGTCCTGGTTCATGCGCCAGCCGGTAGTCCGGCCCCAGGGAGAGAACGGATCGTTGGAGTGGGCCTGGCGCTGTAACGTCTGCCGCTGCTCACCCAGCAGTTCGTAGAGCGCCGCGATCGCCAGGATATCATCCGACAGCACCTCGGCCGCCGGAAACAGCTCCGCCTCATGCTTTTCTATAAAGCCGGTGTCCAGCTCGGCGTTGGCAAAGGCCGGCAGTGCGCAGAGGGTGGAGAGAAACTCAAGATTGGTAGTGACGCCGACGACCCGGTAATCGGCCAGTGCCGCACGCAGCTTGTGCAGCGCACTGGCCCGGTCCTCGCCCCAGACAATCAGCTTGGCAATCATCGGATCGTAATGGACACTCACTTCATCGCCCTGCTCCACCCCGGTATCGACCCGCACACAGGGGCCCTGCTCCGGGGTCTGCAGATAACGCAGCCTGCCGGTGGCGGGCAGGAAATCCTTTGCCGGATTCTCGGCATAGACCCGTGCCTCAAAGGCGTGACCATTGATACGCAGCTCGGACTGGTTCATCGGTAACGCTTCACCGGACGCCACCTTGAGCTGCCACTCCACCAGGTCCTGTCCGGAGATCATCTCGGTTACCGGATGTTCCACCTGCAGCCGGGTATTCATCTCCATGAAGTAGAATTTACCGTCGCTGTCGAGCAGGAATTCAACAGTCCCAGCACCGACATAGCCGATTGCCTGGGCGGCATTGGTGGCCGCTTCGCCCATCGCCGCACGCAGTTCGGGAGTCATACCGGGGGCCGGCGCCTCTTCCAGCACCTTCTGATGGCGACGCTGTACCGAACAGTCACGTTCAAACAGGTGTACCGCGTTGCCCTGGCTGTCGGCAAATACCTGCAGCTCCACATGACGTGGCGCCAGCAGATAACGCTCCAGCAGCACCTTGTCGTCGCCAAAAGAAGCAATCGCCTCTCGCCTGGCGGCATTCAGGCCATCCATGAATCCTTCGGCGTTGTTGACTACCCGCATGCCCTTGCCTCCGCCACCGGCGGTAGCCTTGATCAGCAGTGGATAACCCATCGTGTTGGCTTCACGCTTCAGAGTCTCGGGTGACTGGTCATTGCCATGATAGCCAGGCACCAGCGGTACATTGGCCTCACTCATGATCCGTTTCGCCTCGCTCTTCGAGCCCATGGCGACGATGGCAGATGCAGGTGGACCGATAAAGGCGATACCCGCCGCCTGGCACGCCTCGGCAAACTCGGCGTTTTCCGACAGGAAGCCGTAGCCGGGATGTACCGCCTGGGCGCCGGATGCCTTGGCCACCGCCAGGATCTTGTCGGCCCGCAGGTAACTCTCCTTGGCGGGTGCGGGCCCTATCAGATAAGCCTCGTCACACAACGCCACATGCATCGCCTCGGCATCGGCCTCTGAGTAGACAGCAACCGTGGTGATGCCAAGACGACGGGCGGTACGGGCGACCCTGCAGGCAATCTCGCCCCGGTTGGCAATCAGTATCTTGTCAAACATCACTGTAGATCCTCGGATATCCAGGCCGGTGTGCGTTTGTTCAGGAAGGCGCCCAACCCCTCCTTGCCCTCATCCGACGATCGGGCAGCAGTAATTCTTCTGGCGGTATCCTCAATCACTGCCTCGCTGGTCGGCTGACGCGACACAGCGAAGATGAGGGACTTAGCAGCCGCCTGTGAACCGGGGCCACCCTTCAGCAACTCCTCAATCAAATCATCGACCTGTGCTTGTAACTGTCCTTCCGGCACCACCTCATGCAGCAGACCCAGACGCAATGCCTCCGTGGCATCAAAGCGCTCGGCGGTGAGGAAGTAACGACGCGCAGCGCGTTCACCCATGGCCGCAATTACATAGGGGGAGATGACTGCCGGGATCAGACCCAACCGTACTTCAGAAAGAGAGAACTTCGCCCCTGCCACCGCCACCGCCATATCACAACAGGCCACCAGCCCGACACCGCCGCCAAAGGCCGCGCCCTGTACCTGAGCAATGGTTGGCTTGGAGAGACCGTTAAGTTTCTCCATCAGACTGGCCAGCATGCGCGCATCAGCGAGGTTTTCCGCCTCGCTGTAATCGGCCATACGCCGCATCCAGTTCAGGTCGGCACCCGCCGAGAAGCTCTTGCCTTCGGAACGCAACACGACCACCCGCACCCCGGGATCGACCTCAACCGAGTCCAGGGCCTGCAGCAGCCTCGAGATCAGGACATCATCAAATGCGTTGTGAATCTCCGGACGGTTGATGGTGAGCGTTGCGACACCGCGCTCATCCACCGCCAGTATTACCGAGTTTTCTGCCATCATCTCTGTCAATTCCCTGTTACATCCTGAAGATGCCGAAAGTGGTCTTTTCCACCGGCGCATTCAACGCTGCCGAGAGGCCCAGTCCCAGCACCGTGCGGGTATCCGCCGGGTCGATAATTCCATCATCCCACAGGCGGGCACTGGCGTAGTAAGGATGTCCCTGGTGTTCGTACTGATCACGGATGGGCGCCTTGAAGGCCTCCTCGTCCGCCGCCGCCCAGCTTTCACCACGCGCCTCCAGGGCGTCACGCTTGATCTGCCCCAGCACGTTGGCGGCCTGTTCCCCACCCATCACCGAGACCCGGGCGTTGGGCCACATCCAGAGGAAGCGGGAGCCGTAGGCACGGCCACACATGGCGTAGTTGCCGGCACCAAAACTGCCACCGACGATAATGGTGAACTTGGGTACTTTGGCACAGGCCACGGCGGTCACCATCTTGGCCCCGTCCTTGGCGATGCCACCCGCCTCATACTTCTTGCCCACCATGAAGCCGGTGACGTTCTGCAGGAACACCAGCGGGATACCGCGCTGGGCACAGAGTTCGACAAAGTGCGCACCCTTCTGCGCCGACTCGGAAAACAGGATACCGTTGTTGGCGACAATGCCTACCGGGTAGCCGTGGATATGGGCAAAGCCGCAGATCAGGGTGGTGCCGTAGAGCTTTTTGAATTCGTCCAGCTCGCTGCCGTCCACCACCCGGGCGATCACCTCGCGGATATCGAACGGCTTGCGCAGGTCGGTGGGCACGATGCCGTAAATATCCTCCTTCGGATAGAGCGGTTCCACCGGCTGGCGCAGCGTTACCTCGGGCCGCTTGTCACGGTTCAGGGTGTTGACCACGCGGCGCGCCAAACCCAGCGCGTGGGAGTCGTTCATGGCGTAGTGATCGGTAACACCCGAGGTGCGCGAATGCACATCCGCCCCGCCCAGCTCCTCCGCCGTCACCACCGCGCCAGTGGCCGCCTTCACCAGCGGCGGGCCGCCGAGGAAAATAGTGCCCTGCTCCTTGACGATAATGCTCTCATCCGACATGGCCGGCACATAGGCACCACCCGCGGTACAGGAACCCATCACCACGGCAACCTGAGGGATGCCCTGGGCCGACATGTTGGCCTGGTTATAGAAGATGCGACCAAAGTGTTCACGGTCGGGAAACACCTCGTCCTGGGTCGGCAGATTGGCGCCACCCGAGTCTACCAGGTAGATACAGGGGAGCCGGTTTTCCCGGGCGATCTCCTGCGCGCGAATATGCTTTTTCACCGTCATCGGGAAATAACTGCCGCCCTTCACCGTGGCGTCGTTGGCAATGATCATGCACTCCTGACCACAGACCCGGCCGATGCCGGTAATCACCCCCGCCGCCGGCACCTCGTTGTTGTACATGCCGAAGGCGGCAAACTGGGACAGTTCCAGAAACGGCGAGCCGGTATCCAGCAGTACGCGGATACGTTCACGCGGCAGCAGTTTGCCCCGCTTCAAATGCTTTTCCCGGGCCCGCTCGCCACCACCCTCGGCAATCACCTCCACCCGCTCACGCAGATCGGCCACCAGCGCCTGCATGAACACCTGGTTCTCCCGATACTGTTCACTTTTGCGATTGATACTGCTCTTGATGACCGACATTACCAGCCTCCTGTCGCTAACCAGCGGTCGACCTGCTCCAGCCGGTCATTACCCCAGAAGGGTTCACCGTCCACAAAGATATAGGGCGAGCCAAATACCCCACGCGCCACAGCCGCCTCCGTTTCCTGTTTCAGTCGCGCCTTCACTTCCGGACTCTGCATCCCCAGTAGCAGTTGCTCCCGATCAATACCAAGTGGAACGGCCAGATCAGCCACCAGGTTGGCGTCGGTGCCATCACGCCCGTCGCCAAAGGTGGCGTGGTAGATTTTTCTGGCGAGGGCCTTCGCCTTCTCCGGCTGTGCATCCACCAGCCAGTAAAAGGCGCGGGAAGGAGCCAGGGCCGCCTTGGGAAAGTTGTCAGGCAGCTGGAATGGCAGGCCCTGTTCACGGGCGCAGCGTCGCATGTCATGCAGTGAATAGTCACCCTGCAGCGGGATATCCACCAGTGGACGGGCGCCGGTCAGGGCGAAGGTCGCCCCCACCAGAAAGGGCCGCCAGATCACCTCCCGCCCATGTTTGGCGGCAATCTCATCAATGCGGGCACTGGCCAGATAGCCATAGGGTGAGTAGAAATCGAAATAGAACTCCAGCGGGGCACTCATGGCTCACTCCTCGGCAATGGCACGGGAGATGACAATACGCTGTATGTCACTGGTGCCTTCATAAATCTGCGAGATACGCACATCACGATATATGCGCTCCACCGGAAAATCCTTCAGATAGCCGTATCCACCATGCACCTGAATCGCCGCCGAACAGATCTGTTCCGCCGCCTCGGAGGCAAACAGCTTCGCCATGCAGGCCTCTTTGAGACAGGGCTGACCCGCATCCCGCAGCACCGCCGCGTTCATCACCATCAGGTGGGCCGCCTCCAGTTGTGTGGCCATATCGGCCAGCCGGAAGGCCACCGCCTGGTGATTGATAATCGGCGTGCCAAAACTCTCCCGCTCCCGCGCATAGTCAAGTGCCGCCTGATAGGCCGCCCGTGCCATGCCGACACACTGGGCGGCAATGCCGATGCGCCCACTCTCCAGATTGCTTAGCGCAATCTTGTAGCCCTCACCCTCCTGCCCGATCAGGTGATCCGCCGGGATGCGGCACTCGTCGAAGAAAATTTGTGCGGTATCCGAGGCGTGCTGGCCCATCTTCTGCTCGATATTGGCCACCTTGTAACCCGGGTTGTCGGTAGGTACCACGAAGGCGCTGATCCCCTTCTTTCCTGCCGCCGGATCGGTCACGGCAAACACGATCGCCACCTGGGCATACTTGCCAGAGGTAATGAACTGCTTGGTGCCGTTCAGCACATATTCATCGCCATCGCGCAGCGCACGCATCTTCAGCGCCGAGGCATCGGAACCGGCCTGGGGTTCGGTGAGACAGAAGCAGCCAAGCATCTCGCCGGAGGCGAGCGGCTTCAAATAGGTCTGCTTGAGATAGTCGCTGCCGAATTTCAGCAGCGGTCCGCAGACCACCGAGTTGTTGACACTCAGGATAGTCGAGCAGGCGCCATCACCTGCGGCAATCTCCTCGATCGCCAGGGCAAATGAGAGATAGTCGGTGCCTGCGCCACCCCACTCCTCGGGAATGGTCATACCGAACAGGCCGAGCGCCCCCAGTTCCTTCAGTTCATCGGATGGAAAGATACTCTCCCGGTCCCACTCGGCAGCATTGGGAGCAAGGCGCTCCCGGGCAAAGTCCCGTGCCATGTCACGGATCATGCGCTGTTCTTCAGTGAGGATCATTCAACGGCTCCTGTGGGTCACTATTTTGTTATTCATACCAGCCCGCTCCAGGCCGGTTGTTCGCGGCGAGGCGCCGCTCCTACGGGCAATTTCGCGGCAGGAGGCCCGCCCCCGGGCCGATAATCACGACGGGGACGCCGCTCCTGCAGTATGTGTTACAGCCGCTCAATGGCAACCGCAGTGGCCTCACCGCCACCGATGCAGAGGGAAGCGACACCGCGCTTCAGCCCCTGCTCTTCCAGCGCCGCCAGCAGGGTGACGATGATACGTGCGCCGGAGGCACCGATCGGGTGACCCAGGGCACAGGCGCCGCCGTTGATGTTCACTTTTTCATGATCCAGTCCCATCTCGCGCATGGCCGCCATGGTGACTACGGCAAATGCCTCGTTGATCTCCCACAGGTCCACATCTTGTTTGTTCCACTCCAGCCGCTGCAGCAGATTCTGCATGGCGTAGACCGGGGCGGTGGTGAACCAGCAGGGCTCGCCGGCATAACCGGCATGGCCATGGATCACTGCCCTGGGAGAGAGACCGCGTCGTTCGGCTTCCGAGGCACGCATCAGCACCAGGGCCGCCGCGCCGTCGGAGATGGAACTGGAGTTGGCCGGAGTCACGGTGCCGTCCTTGCGGAAGGCGGGACGCAGGCTGGGTATCTTCTCCGGGCGGGCCTTGCCGGGCTGCTCGTCAATGGCCACCTGGGTATCACCACCGCGCCCCGAAATGGTCACCGGGACTATTTCACGCTCGAAACGGCCCGCCTCGATCGCGGCATTGGCACGACTGAGGGAGGCAATGGCAAACTCATCCTGCTGTTCGCGGCTGAATTTGAAGTGATCGGCACACTGTTCGGCAAAGGTTCCCATCAGTGCACCCCGGTCGAAGTAGGCGTCTTCCAGACCGTCCAGGAACATATGATCCATCACCTTGCCATGGCCCAGGCGATAACCGCCTCGTGCCTTCTCCAGCAGATAGGGGGCGTTACTCATGGATTCCATGCCACCGGCCACCATCACCTGGTTGCTGCCGGCCTTGATCAGGTCATGGGCCAGCATCACGGCCTTCATACCGGAACCGCACACCTTGCTGATACCGGCACAGGGGGTGCTCAGGGGAATACCGGCACCGAGCGCCGCCTGGCGCGTGGGCGCCTGGCCGATACCGGCGGTCAACACGTTACCCATCAGCACCTCCTGGACATCCTCGGGACTGATACCGGCCCGCGAAACCGCTGCGGCGATGGCCGCCGAGCCGAGCTGAGGCGCGGTCAATGCAGCGAGGGCGCCCTGAAAACCGCCCATCGGGGTACGGGCGATATCAACGATGACAATTGGATCACTCATGGAATAACTCCGGTCTGTTCAAATACTCAATTTTGTGTGGGACTCTACCGGTAACAGATGATGGGGTTCGCTTCGCTCACCCCATCCTGCGACTCGCCCCTATACCTGCCGTGTCCAGGCTGCCCGTCAGTACCGGCTAGCGGGTCTCGTTGAACAGCTCCCGACCGATCAGCATGCGACGGATCTCCGACGTACCGGCACCGATCTCGTAGAGCTTGGCATCCCGCAGGAAGCGGCCGGTGGGATACTCATTGATGTAGCCGTTGCCGCCCAGGGTCTGGATCGCCTCCAGGGCCATCCAGGTGGCTTTTTCCGCAGAATAGAGAATGGCACCGGCGGCATCCTTGCGGGTGGTCTCGCCGCGATCGCACGCCTTGCCGACCGCATAGACATAGGCCTTGCAGGCGTTCAGGGTGGTGTACATATCGGCCAGCTTGCCCTGCATCAGCTCAAACTCACCGATGGGGCGACCAAACTGTTCGCGCTCGTGAACGTAAGGCACGACCACGTCCATGCACGCCTGCATGATGCCCAGCGGACCGCCGGAAAGCACGGCGCGCTCGTAATCGAGACCGCTCATCAGCACTTTGACGCCCTGATTGAGGCCACCGAGTATGTTCTCCTCCGGTACTTCCACATCCTCGAACACCAGTTCACCGGTGTTGGAACCGCGCATGCCGAGCTTATCCAGCTTCTGGGCACTTTTGACGCCGAACTCCCGTTCGATGATAAAGGCGGTAATGCCTTTCGCACCGGCACTGGGATCGGTCTTGGCATAGACCACCATCACATGGGCATCCGGGCCATTGGTGATCCACATCTTGTTGCCGTTAAGAATATAGCGATCCCCCCGCTTCTCGGCCTTGAGGCGCATGCCGACCACGTCGGAACCGGCATTCGGCTCGGACATGGCCAGGGCACCAATATGTTCACCGGTAATCAGTTTCGGCAGATATTTCTCTTTCTGTGCCTGATTGCCGTTACGCTTGATCTGGTTAACGCAGAGGTTGGAATGGGCGCCATAACTGAGACCGATAGAGGCGGAGGCGCGGCTGATCTCTTCCATGGCCACCATGTGAGCCAGGTAACCCATTTCACTACCGCCAAATTCTTCGGAAACAGTGATACCCAGCAGCCCCATATCACCCAATTTTTTCCACAGATGGTTGGGGAACTCGTTCTTTTCGTCCGTTTCCGCCGCGATGGGTGCAATTTCGGCGGCGGTAAACTCCTGCACGGAATCACGCAACATCTCTACGGTTTCACCCAGATCAAAATTCAACGAAGGCAGGTGGATCATTCAGATTTCTCCTTAACAGATGCTGCCGCAGGCAGACAGCCTCTCAAAATATACGGCGTGGATACTGTCACCCGTCCGCCAAGAGATGCAGACGCGTGCCAAATGGGGCAACCACACCAAACCGGTAATCATTGGTCAAAACCGAAATCCGCCGGAACTCAACAACCGACGCAAAACATAACTTACGTTTACGTTAACGTCAACTGCAATGTATTTATAATACCTGCTGTTACTCAACTATAGAATGAAGAGGAAAACAGCGTTCAGAAATTCAAACAGCGGCAATTAAGTAGAATGGACAAGAGAGGGATGAAGATGAAAAGGACCGCAGCTGTATGGGGCAAGCCAGCTTTTGTCCACCCACCGGGTATTTAACTCGCTTACCAAGGGGCACGGAAGAGTTAACGGGTATTTATGGGCGATGGTTTCTGAATAACAGTGGCAGGCCAAAAAGGCGCCACTATCAACCATCGCTATCCAGCTCGCTGAGCACATTCAGAGCGCGCTTCTCGACGCTTTCCATCTCGTGCAGCACCGCCTCGATATCCTGACGCTGCTGTTCCAGCATCTCGCGCCGGGCCTTGATTTTATCAATCAGAAAGCGCAACTGGCCGGACTCACCGGGCGAGGTATCGTACAGATCGAACATCTCTTTTACTTCGGAGAGTGGAAAACCGAGCCGCTTGCCCCGCAGCACCAGTTTAAGACGCACCCGATCGCGTTCACGATAGACCCGTCGCCGTCCTTTCCGACTGGGGGAGATCAAACCCTGATCCTCATAGAAGCGGATAGCTCTTGGGGTGACATCGAACTCCTTGGCCAGTTCGGAGATGGTATAGGTGGTGCCTTTCATGGTTTCGACATCGTCAGCCGGATCGTCGTGTAGTTTATCCATTAGCATATTCTATCCCAGTTAACAGTGCTTTTTATAGATCGGTACACCGTGCTGTCCGTCGCCGGCTCCTGTTTACGGTGATGATAATTTCCGGGCAAAACTGACCGCAGTTTGCTTTTATGAGTGCCATACTCAACGGTGACGACGCTGAACGGCAAAACCTGCTGCCTATTGTTATAACCTACGTTTACGTAAACGTCACTATACTTTCTATTCCTAACATGGTCGAGTCGCCCAATTTGCGACCTCCGTCGACCGAGAGCATATCATTGACGTTTACGTTAACGTAAGGTAGCTTTAGTCTGAATACGATCCGAGAGAGTGCCCCGGACCGGACACCCAATCAACAGTAAAACGATATTTATTTTATTTACAGTAAGTTACAGAATTACACCGGAGACATTATGTCGAACGTCCTTCAGGCAAACAATGTGGTCGGCATTGCTCACCAACAGAACAAAATACGCTTTGTAACGGCTGCCAGCCTGTTTGATGGCCATGACGCTTCCATCAACATCATGCGACGTATCCTTCAGGCCCAGGGCGCCGAGGTGATCCATCTGGGGCATAACCGTTCGGTTGCCGAGATAGTCAATGCCGCGCTGCAGGAGGATGTCCAGGGCATCGCCATCAGTTCCTATCAGGGCGGCCATGTCGAATACCTGAAGTACATGGTGGATATGCTGAAGGAGCGCGGCGGTCAGGAGATACGCGTCTTTGCCGGTGGTGGTGGTGTGATTGTGCCGGAAGAGATCAAGGCACTGCACGACTACGGCGTGACCCGCATCTTCTCTCCGGAGGACGGCCAGAAAATGGGCCTGCAGGGAATGATCCAGTTCGCCATGGAACAGAGCGATTTCGATCCCGGCCAGTTCGCCCCCGACAGCCTTGAGCCGGTCATAAAGGGTGATTGGCGGGCACTGTCCCAGATCATCACCCGACTTGAGAACAGCGACAACACCCTTTCGGAACAGGTTTCCGAAGCAGCCCTGACAGTAAAGAAGCAGATCCCGGTACTGGGTATCACCGGTACTGGTGGTTCCGGCAAGTCTTCCCTGACTGACGAGCTGATCCGCCGCTTCCGGCTGGGCCAGCAGGACCAGCTCAAGATCGCCATTATTGCCGTCGATCCGACCCGCCGAAAAACCGGCGGTGCCCTGCTGGGCGACCGTATCCGCATGAACGCCATCGAGCATCCGAATATCTTCTTCCGCTCGGTCGCTACCCGTGACGCCAGTGGTGAGGTGCCGGACTATGTGGCGGATATCGTCAAGGCGTGCAAACTGGCCGATTTTGACTTCATCATTGTCGAGACCCCAGGCATCGGCCAGGGCGATGCCGGCATTGTGCCGCTGGTGGACGCCTCACTTTATGTGATGACTCCGGAGTTCGGCGCCCAGAGCCAGCTGGAAAAGATCGACATGCTGGACTTTGCCGACTTCATTGCCATTAACAAGTTCGACCGCAAGGGAGCGGAGGACGCCTTTCGGGATGTGCGCAAACAGGTACAACGCAACCAGGAGGCGTTCAGCACGCCGGTGGAAGAGATGCCGGTCTACGGCACCATTGCGGCCCGCTTCAACGATGAGGGCGTGACCGCCCTGTATCATGGCCTGCGTGACAAATTGGCGGAACTGGGCATGACCGTCAGCGAGGACAGCCTCCCCCGCGGCGACGAAAAATGCTCCACCGGCAAGCAGGTGATCGTGCCGCCCCAGCGGGCGCGCTATCTGGCGGAGATCGCGGAATCGGTACGTGGCTATAAAAGGACGGTGGCAACCCAGGCACGGATTGCCCGCGAGCGGCAACAACTGAGCGAATCCAAACGCATGCTGGGCGAGGCCGGCAGCATGGTTGCGGACCTGGACCGGCTGATCGCCGAACGTGATGAAGCGCTGGACCAACGGGCGAAAAAGCTGCTGGAGATCTGGCCGCAGGTGAAACAGAGTTACGCCGGCGATGAGTACGTGGTGAAGATCCGCGACAAGGAGATCCGTACCCAGATCACCCGTACCACCCTCTCCGGCACCAAGATCCCCAAGGTGGTACTGCCGAAATACGAGGACCACGGCGAGCTGTTGAAGTGGCTGCTGCTGGAGAACGTACCCGGCACCTTCCCCTACACGGCCGGGGTGTTCGCGTTCAAGCGTGAAGGCGAGGACCCGACCCGCATGTTTGCCGGTGAAGGGGATGCATTCCGCACTAACCGTCGCTTTAAGAAGTTGTCAGAACACTCTGATGCTAAAAGACTTTCTACCGCATTTGACTCGGTCACCCTGTACGGCTGCGATCCTGACGAACGACCCGATATCTATGGCAAGATCGGCAACTCGGGCGTCTCCATCGCCACCCTGGATGACATGAAAGTGCTGTACGACGGGTTCGATCTCTGCAATCCGAGCACCTCGGTATCGATGACGGTGAACGGCCCGGCACCGATGATCCTGGCCATGTTCCTTAACTCCGCCATCGATCAGCAGATCAACAAATTCGAAACCGACAACGGCCGCCAACCCACCGATGAGGAGATCGAGAAGATCCGCGCCTGGACGCTCTCCAATGTACGCGGCACGGTGCAGGCGGATATTCTGAAAGAGGACCAGGGGCAGAACACCTGCATCTTCTCCACCGAATTCGCACTCAAGCTGATGGGCGATATCCAGGAGTACTTCGTGCACCACCAGGTGCGCAATTTCTACTCCGTCTCCATCTCCGGTTACCACATTGCCGAGGCCGGAGCCAACCCGATCTCCCAGCTCGCCTTCACCCTGGCCAACGGCTTCACCTATGTGGAGACCTACCTGGCCCGCGGCATGGACATCGATGAGTTCGCCCCCAACCTGTCGTTCTTCTTCAGCAACGGCATGGACCCGGAGTACACCGTCATGGGCCGGGTGGCGCGGCGCATCTGGGCCACGGCCATGCGCTTCAAGTACGGCGCCAACGAGCGCAGCCAGAAGCTCAAGTACCACATTCAGACCTCCGGCCGCTCACTGCACGCCCAGGAGATGGATTTCAATGATATCCGCACCACCCTGCAGGCGCTGATCGCTATTTATGACAACTGCAACAGCCTGCACACCAACGCCTATGACGAGGCGATCACTACCCCGACCGAGGAGTCGGTACGCCGCGCCCTGGCGATCCAGTTGATTATCAACAATGAGTGGGGCCTGACCAAAAACGAGAACCCGAACCAGGGCGCCTTCATCATCGACGAGCTGACAGAGTTGGTGGAAGAGGCCGTGCTCAGCGAGTTTGAACGCATCTCTGAACGGGGCGGCGTGTTGGGTGCCATGGAGACCGGCTACCAGCGCGGCAAGATCCAGGATGAGTCCCTCCACTACGAACACATGAAGCACGACGGCTCCTTGCCAATCATCGGCGTCAACACCTTCCTCAACCCGAAGGGTAATGAAGAGGTGACGATCGAACTGGCCCGCTCCACTGAAGAGGAGAAGCTGAGCCAGATCAAACGGCTGCGTGAGTTCAATCAACGCCATGCTACGGCGGCCGATACCGCACTGGAGCGGATTCGCAGCGCCGCCATCAACAACGAAAACATCTTCGTTGAGCTGATGAATGCCGTTCGCAGCTGCTCCCTGGGGCAGATATCCAACGCCCTGTATGAGGTGGGCGGGCAATACCGCCGCAATATGTAACCAAATTCATGGGGGATTCCGCCCCCATGTTTATTTACTGGCTACTTCAATAATCAAAGGTAACTTACTGTTTATATTATTTATTAAAAATAACAGATAAGCAGACCATTGCGGTCGGGCAATTGCTTTTGCACTCCGCAGAAAAATCCTTTGTAATATGTAATATATTTCACGTTTACCAGAGGTTGATATGCAAGTTAATTCAGTTGGTGTCATCGGGGCCGGTACCATGGGGAACGGCATCGCTCAGGTCTTTGCCGCCGCAGGATTCAAGGTCATCCTGCATGACATCGCCGACGCTCCACTTCAACGCGGCCTGGATACCATTGAAAAAAATCTCGACCGGATGCTGCAGAAAGAGAAGATCAGTGCAGCGGACAAGTCCGCCACCCTGGCCAATATCAGTGGTGTGACCAGTCTGGATGAACTGGCCGGAGCTGATTTGATTGTGGAAGCGGCCAGTGAAAACCTGGAGATCAAGAGCAAGATCTTCCAGGAGCTGGATCGCATCTGTAAACCCGAGGCGGTACTCGCCACCAACACCTCCTCCATCTCCCTCACCCGAATCGCCCGTGAGACCCAGCGCCCGGAGAAGGTGATCGGCATGCACTTCATGAACCCGGTCCCGGTAATGAAGCTGGTGGAGGTGATCCGCGCCCTGCAGACCAGTGACGAGGTGTACCAGCTGATCGACGACCTGTCGAAAAAGATCGGCAAGGTGCCGGTGGAGGTCAACGACAGCCCGGGTTTTGTCTCCAACCGCATCCTGCTGCCAATGATCAACGAGGCGATCTACACCCTGTACGAGGGCGTGGCCACGGTCGAGGCGATTGACGAGGTGATGAAGCTGGGCATGAACCACCCCATGGGTCCGCTGGCCCTGGCAGACCTGATCGGCCTGGACACCTGCCTCTCCATCATGGAGGTACTGCATGAAGGGATGGGCGATACCAAGTACCGCCCCTGCCCCCTGCTCCGTCGCATGGTGGATGCCGGCTACCTGGGACGCAAGAGCGGCAAGGGTTTCTACGATTACTAATCATCGGGCCACTGATCGCGGCGGGGGCGCCGCTCCTACAGACAGGGTTCACTTGTAGGAGGCCCGCCCCGGGCCGATTACTAACCCGGCTAGCCCGGGTTAGTGCATAAATCGTGGCAACAACCATCGATCAAACAGCCAACAGGCGAGGCCACTATGGAATTTGAAAACATCCTCCTGGAACAGGTTGAAACCGGCATCTACAAGCTGACCGTCAACCGCCCGCGCAGCTTCAATGCGCTCAACAGCGCCACCCTGGATGAAATCTACGCGGCCGGTGAACAGCTCGCTAACACCCCGGACGCCCGGGTGCTGCTGGTCACCGGCGCCGGAGACAAGGCCTTTGTGGCCGGTGCCGACATCGCAGAGATGCGGGACAAGAGCGCCATCGAAGGGCAGGTCTTCTCGCAGAAAGGGATGCGCGCCTTTCGGCGCCTGGAAACCCTGGATATCCCGGTCATCGCCGTGGTCAACGGCTACTGTCTCGGCGGTGGCAATGAACTGGCCATGAGCTGCGACTGGATCATTGCCTCGGAGAAAGCCCAGTTTGGACAACCGGAGGTCAATCTTGGTGTCTCCCCGGGTTTTGGCGGCAGCCAGCGGCTGACCCGGTTGATTGGCCGGGCCAAGGCGATGGAACTGCTGGTTACCGGTCGCCAGATAAAGGCCAATGAAGCTCTGGCCTGGGGCCTGGCGAATCATGTTTACGCCGCCGATGAGTTGATGGAGAAGGCGCTGGAGACGGCCCGACTGATCAACCAGAAAGGACCGGTATCCGTACGCCTGACCAAACAGGCTGTGCAGCGGGGCCAGGACCTGGACCTGGACAACGCCTGCCTGCTGGAGAGCCAGGTGTTCGGCCTCTGCTTCTCCACCGAAGATCAGAAGGAGGGCATGGGTGCCTTCCTGGAGAAACGTGCAGCGCAGTTCAAGGCGCGCTAAACCGGAAGGGGTCGGAGTCGAATGAGAAAAACCACGAGGCTCCGATCTCACCGCTCCGTCAAAATCAACCCCGCCCCCTGCGTTTCGCGTAGGCAGGCAGATCCCGAATCACCGCTCTCGTTCCCATGCTCCGCGTGGGAACGAGGACACCACTCCCGCGGCAAGAAACGGGCTGTCTGGTTTGAGTAACACTCACAGACACCGGTCGCTTTTACAGCTACCCCCCTTGCCTCCCCCGGCAGTCTCCTGTCTAATCCTGCAGTCGGCCCCATCCAAAAGAACAAAATAAACTCATAACAATGCATCAATTCGCATCACGCTGGAAACTGCTCTTTATTCTGGGTGCCATCCTGGTATCCGGCTTCGTCGTGGTGAACTTCGCCAACTATCTGGTCTCCAGCAACTCGATACGCTCCGCACTGATAAACAATGAACTGCCGCTAACCAGCAACAACATCTACTCGGAGATCCAGGCCAGCCTGCTAAGACCGATCTATATCTCGTCACTGATGGCTAATGACACCTTTCTCAAGGACTGGGTGATAGAGGGTGAAACAGACCTCAACAAGATCACCCGTTACCTTACCGAGATACAGAAGAAGTACCAGGTTGCTTCCACTTTTCTGGTTTCTGCCAAGACCCATCGCTATTACCACACCAAGGGAGTACTGAAGAGCGTTTCGCCCCAAGTACCGAAAGACAGCTGGTTCTTCAGCATGGAGTCCCATGAGGGAAACTACCGGGTGGATGTGGATGCCAACGAGGCCAACCGTAACCACTTGACCATCTTCGTCAATCATAAGCTGCACGACTTTGACGGCAATTTTATTGGTGTCACGGGACTGGGACTGGATGTAGTGAATGTGGCAACCATGATAGATCGCTACACCGAGAACTATCAGAGAAGCATCTATTTTGTTGATCGTAAAGGGTTCATCAAGAGCCACACCGATGAATCGATGATCGACACAGTCAATATCCTGAAGCTACCCGGTATTTCTACTGTCGCGGACAAATTGCTGACCGGCGACAGTGGCTTTCTGATCTATGACCGGGCACAGGATACTGTACTGCTCTCCTATCGCTATATACCGGAGCTTGACTGGTTCCTGTTGGTGGAACAGACCGAGGATGTGGCACTGGCACCGCTTCGCAATGCGCTTTTCTTCAATCTGATCATCAGTGCGGCGATTACCCTGCTGGTGCTGCTGATCAGCGGCTTTACCATTCACCACTTTCAGTCCCACCTGGAGTCGATGGCCAAGACAGACAAGCTTACCGGCCTGTTCAACCGGCAATACTTTGACGTGCTGTTCGCCCATGTGATTAATAACGTGGGGCGTCACACCAGCCGTCTATCCCTGGCACTGTTCGATGTCGATAACCTGAAGACGGTCAATGATCAGGAAGGCCACTTGGGAGGCGACCGCCTGTTGCAGTCAGTATCACTGCTGGCGCGGGAACATATCCGCAAAAACGACGTCATCGCCCGCTGGGGTGGCGACGAGTTCGTCATCCTGTTTCAGGACTGTGACGCCAAAACCGCTGCTCAACTGATGGACAGAATACGCCTGCGCATTTTCTCCACCGCCAATCAGGAAGAGGCGCTGGTGCAAAAATCGATCAGCGTTGGTATTGCCGAATTTGAACCCGAAGATACCTGTGAAACCCTGCTTGCTCGAGCGGATACCCAGTTGTACGAGGCGAAACGCAAAGGACGCAACCGCATTGAGGGTTAGATTGCAGGATTAGAATCACCTTCCCCCTTCCAGCCAGCATTCGAACGGGCGTTATCCACTGCCCGAGCTACACTCTCTATACTTCTACCGGTTCCACCGGCTATTAAAGCGTCGAAGATCAGAAAAAAAACCGTCAAGGTAGTATTCGGGAAATTCACCTGTTGACCACCCGAGTTTTTTTAATTAGTGTTGCTCACAAGTTACGTTTACGTAAACGTAATTCTATTTTCAGGTTTGGTGCGTTACCGCGAATATATTTACAAACAATAGCGGCAGCCAGCGATCACCAAGGCTATCCGCATAAGGGAGAAACCGCTCCATGGCATTGAAAGACATACTTGTTCATATCGATGATACGCCGCAGTGCGACAAGCGGGTAAAGATTGCCATCCAGCTGGCCAAGCAGAACAAGGCGGGATTAACCGCACTGTTTGCCCGCGCCGATCCTGGTCTGAAGGGTTTTGAACCGAACATGGCCAAGCGTCACCAGGCCCACGAAGCACTGAGCGAGCAGATCCACGGCAAATACGCGAAACTGGCCGAGAAAGCCGGGGTTGAGCTGGTCTGGATAACTGCCAAGCTGCCGAGCAATCTGGAACAGCTGATGAATCAGGTAATTCAACAGACCCAACAGGCGGATATGATTATTGTCGGCCAATATGATGAAAAGAGCGCTAGTGGCAGTATCCCGGAAGAGATGCCGGAGCACCTGGTGCTGGAGAGCGGAAGGCCGGTGCTGATTATCCCCTACGCAGGTGATTTCAAAACAGTCGGCAAAAAAGCGGTCGTGGCCTGGACCCCAGGCCGCGAGTCGGTTCGCGCGCTGAACGACGCTATCCCATTGATGACAGAGGCAAAAAAGGTCAAGGTTATCGCCATTAACCAGAAGAAAAAGGACAAACGCCCTTCCGGGGTGACGGTTGATCAGGCTGCCGCACACCTTGCCCGTCACGGGATCAAGGTGGAGAGCGATCAATTCTCTACGCGAGGCGTGGATGAAGGTAATCTGATCCTCAACTGCCTCTCGGATGAACGAGCTGACCTGTTGGTAATGGGCGCCTATGGGCATCACCGCCTGCGACAGCTGATCCTGGGTGGAGTTACCCAAAAGATATTCGAGCATATGACCACGCCGGTACTGATGTCGCACTAAACTTCTGGATTTGGGGGATACCACCCTGCGAGTCACTTGTGGGATGCAGCAATGGATTCCACGTAAAGACAGGATCCGTACCGAACGATGGAATAAAAGAGGCACGCCTTATTGACCATTCAAGCGTTTTTAATTAGTGTTGGCTATAATTTACGTTTACGTAAACGGAAATAATTATTTATTGACGTTTACGTAAACCGTCATTAAACAATATAACAATAGAATACGATCCATCACGCTTTTAACGCCTGAATTCGGCGTCAACAGATAACAAATCTCCCGGCGCCCCGACGCCGGACCATTGACAGTGAGAGGAGTTGAGGGAATGTCATTATCCCCAAACCAACCCGACGGGCAGACGAACGCTACCCTTGATACTTTCCCAAAGCTGCTGCTGAACCACGCCCGGGTTCGCGGCAACAAGGTGGCAATGCGTGAAAAGGATCTCGGCATCTGGCAATCATGGACCTGGTCGGAAGTGTCCGATGAAGTCAGGGCGCTGGCCTGTGGCCTGGCGGCGCTGGGGTTCAAGCGCGGCGACAAGCTGGCCATCATCGGTGACAACCGCCCCCGACTCTACTGGGGATTCGCTGCCGTACAGTGCCTTGGGGGCATACCGGTACCGCTGTACCAGGACTCAGTGGCCGATGAGATGGCCTATGTACTGGGGGATGCCGAGGTGCGATTCGCCCTGGTGGAGGACCAGGAACAGACTGACAAGATGCTCGAAATCACCGAGCAGTACCCGGCCCTGGAGGCGGTGATCTATGAAGATCCCAGGGGTTTGCGCGACTACGATCAGGGCTTTTGCACCTACATCGAGACGTTGCAGGCGCGGGGCCGGGAGTTCCACTCCCAGCACCCGGACTACCTGGACCAGGAGATCGCCAAGGGACGCGGCGATGACATCTCGGTAATCCTCTACACCTCGGGCACCACCGGCAAGCCGAAGGGGGTGTGCATGACCCATCACGCCTTCATCGAGGCCGCTCGCGGAAGCGCCGAGTTTGACGGGCTCAATGACAACGACAGCATGCTCGCTTATCTGCCCATGGCCTGGGTGGGCGATCATCTGTTCTCCTACGCCCAGGCGCTGGTAACCGGTTTTACCATCAACTGTCCGGAATCGGCGGAAACGGTAATGACCGACATGCGGGAGATCGGCCCCACCTACTACTTCGCACCGCCCCGGGTGTTCGAGAATCTGCTCACTCAGGTAATGGTTCGCATGCAGGATGCCAGCGCTATCAAGCGCCGCATGTTCGACTACTTTATGGATGTTGCTCGCCGTTGCGGCGCCGAGATACTTTCCGGCAACAAGGAGGTATCCACTCGCGATCGGCTGCTTTACCGGTTGGGTGATTTCTTCGTTTACGGACCACTGCGTAACGTGTTGGGGATGAGCAAGCTGCGCATCGCCTATACCGCGGGTGCCGCCATCGGCCCCGACCTGTTCCGCTTCTACCGCTCACTGGGTATCAATCTCAAGCAGCTATATGGTTCCACCGAAACCTGCGCCTATGTCTGCCTGCAGCCCAACGGTGACGTCAAGTTGGACACCGTGGGCATACCGGCCCCCAAGGTGGAGATCAAAATCGCCGACAACGGCGAGGTACTGGTCAAAGGCCCCATGCTGTTTGCGGAGTATTACAACCGGCCGGAAGACACGGCGGAGACCATGAACGCCGAGGGTTACTTCCTCACCGGCGACGCCGGGTTTCTGGACGAGGACGGTCACTTGAAGATCATCGATCGCGCCAAGGATGTCGGCAAGCTCTCCAGCGGAGCCATTTTTGCCCCGAACTATGTGGAGAACAAGCTCAAGTTCTTCCCCCACATCAAAGAGGCCGTGGCGTTTGGCCATGACCGGAACCAGGTTTGTGCCTTCATCAACATCGACCTGGAGTCGGTGGGTAACTGGGCAGAGCGTCGCGGCCTGCCCTATTCCGGCTACACCGATCTGGCGAGCCGGCCGGAGGTGTACGACCTGATCCTGGAATGCGTCAACCAGGCGAACCGGGACCTGGTCGACGATCCCATGCTGAGCGAATCCCAGGTGCACCGCTTCCTGATCCTGCACAAGGAGTTGGACCCGGATGACGACGAGCTGACCCGCACCCGCAAGGTGCGCCGACGCTTCATCTCGGAGAAATATCACGACCTGGTGGAAGCGCTCTACAGTGATATCGACGAAATCCACACCTCAACCGAGGTGAAGTATGAGGATGGGCGCAGGGGTGTAATCGAGGCTGACTTGCGTATCCGCAATGCTGAGACCCATGTGACCGAACCGCTGAAGAAAGCGAGTTGAGGAGAAACCCGATATGAAAGAACGCGCCATTGGGGAAGTGATCCTCGACCTGAAGAACATCTCGCTCTCCTTCGGGGCAATGCGGGTGCTGAACAACATCAGTTTTGACGTCCGCAAAAGCGAGATCCGCTCCATCATCGGACCCAACGGGGCCGGCAAGAGCTCCATGCTCAATGTGATCAACGGCGTCTATCACCCGCAGGAGGGGGAAATCAGCTTCCGCGGTGAAGTGCGCAAGCAGATGAAGGTGCATGAGGCGGCCGGATTCGGTATCGCCCGCACCTTCCAGAACATCGCCCTGTTCAAGGGCATGAGCACCCTGGACAACATCATGACCGGGCGCAACCTGAAGATGAAATCCAGCATGTTCTCACAGGCCATCTATTGGGGAAAAGCGCAGAAAGAGGAGATCGAACACCGCCGGAAGGTGGAAGAGATTATCGACTTCCTGGAGATCCAGGCCATCCGCAAGACCCCGGTGGGCCGCCTCCCCTACGGCATGCAGAAGCGCGTGGAGTTGGGCCGGGCACTGGCGGCGGAACCGGAAATTCTGTTGCTGGATGAGCCGATGGCCGGCATGAACGTGGAAGAGAAGGAGGATATGTCACGCTTCGTACTCGATATTAACGACGAATTCGGCACCACCATCGTGTTGATCGAGCACGATATGGGCGTGGTGATGGATATTTCCGATCGCGTGGTAGTGCTCGACTATGGCCGTCAACTGGCCGATGGCACACCCGACGTGGTGCGCAACAACCAAGACGTGATTGATGCCTATCTTGGCGTTTCACACTAATTCGGGAGAGAAATAATGCGCCTCGAACGCGATGTCATATACATCATCCTTGCTTCACTCCTCCTGATGGTGGCCATCCCATGGATGGCCGGCACATTGTCAGAGGATATCTTCTTTGAATGGCCCTTCTTCTTTGAAGTCGCCATCGGCGGCCTGCTGTCTGGCGTCATGTATTCCCTGGTGGCCCTTGGCTTCGTGCTCATTTTCAAGGCCTCCGGTGTGTTCAACTTCGCCCAGGGTGCCATGGTGCTGTTCTCCGCCCTGACCCTGGTCGGCTTGAACGAGATGGGGCTGCCGATGTGGCTCTCTGTCATCGTCACCCTGTTGGTGATGCTGGTGCTGGCCATTGCCATCGAGCGGGTGGTGCTGCGCTCCCTGGTGAACCAGGAGCACATCATCCTGTTCATGGCCACCATCGGTATTGCCTACTTTCTTGACGGCTTCGGCCAGACCATTTGGGGTTCTGAAGTAAAAAACCTGGATATCGGCTTTTCCCAGGAGCCCGGATTCTACTTTGACGGTCTGATCCTGATAAATGATTTCGACCTGATCGCGGCGGTTATTGCCGGCATCCTGGTGATTGTGCTGGCCCTGTTCTTTCAGTACACCCGCATTGGACGCGCCCTGCGCGCCGTGGCCGATGACCACCAGGCGGCCCTGAGCGTCGGCATCCCGCTGAAGCATATCTGGGTCATCGTCTGGGCAGTGGCCGGTATTGTGGCGCTGGTCGCCGGCATCATGTGGGGCAGCAAACTGGGGGTCCAATTCTCCCTGGCCCTGATTGCTCTGAAGGCACTGCCGGTGTTGATTCTCGGAGGATTCACCTCGGTGCCGGGGGCCATTATCGGCGGACTGCTGATTGGTGCCGGCGAAAAGCTGGCGGAGGTATTTATCGCGCCTATGATAGGCGGCGGCATCGAGGACTGGTTCGCCTACATGCTGGCGCTGGCCTTCCTGGTATTCCGTCCGCAGGGGCTGTTCGGCGAAAAGATCATCGAGAGGGTGTAACGCATGTTTTACCGTGAAGCTGGAGAGTTCAAGGCATCCTACAAGGCGGATCAGGCGATCCTGCCCATTCGTCAGGATCGCTGGTTCATATGGGCCATTTTGGCCATTGCCTTCCTGGTGATCCCAACAGTATCAAGTGATTACTGGCTGGGCACCATCATGCTGCCGTTCCTGATCCTGGCGCTCGCCGCACTGGGGCTCAATGTCCTGACCGGCTATGCCGGACAGTTAAGTCTCGGTACCGGCGGTTTCATGGCCACCGGCGCCTTTGCCGCCTATAAACTGGCCACCATGTTCCCGGGCATGCATATCCTGCTGGTGTTGCTGTTCTCCGGCACCATCACTGCCGGGGTCGGTATTCTGTTCGGTATTCCATCCCTGCGCATCAAGGGCTTCTATCTGGCGGTGGCCACCCTGGCATCACAGTTTTTCCTGATCTGGATGTTCAACAAGTTTGGCTGGTTTACCAACTACAGTTCATCGGGCGTGATTACGGCTCCCCCCATGGCTGCGATTGGCGATGTGCTGGTTACCGGGGCATACGCCACCGTAACAGCCAAGTATCTGTTCACGTTGAGCATCGTTACGCTCCTTGCCCTGATCACCAAAAACCTGGTGCGCTCCAATATTGGACGTGAATGGATGGCTGTGCGTGATATGGATATCGCCGCGGAGATCATCGGCATCAAAATGCTGCCCACCAAACTGAAGGCTTTCGCCTATAGTTCTTTTTTATGTGGCATTGCCGGCGCACTCTGGGCCTTTGTACATACCGGATCGGTAGAACCACTGGCATTCGATGTCAACCGTTCCTTCCAGATCCTGTTCATGATTATTATCGGTGGTCTCGGCTCAATCATGGGTGCATTTCTCGGCGCTGCCTTTATCGTGCTGCTGCCGATCTTCCTGTCCAATGCGCCCCACTGGTTTGGTCTCGATATTCCGGTGGATCTCATATCACACATCGAAGCGATGGTTTTCGGTGCGTTGATTATCTTTTTCCTGATTGTCGAGCCGCACGGTCTCGCCCGGCTCTGGCAGATTACCAAGGAAAAACTGCGGCTCTGGCCGTTCCCTTATTGATTAAGGGTATTTAGACATGCAAGTTCAACAATCCGCTCAGGATAACTTGTAACTGTTCAGATGGAGGAAACAACGAGTGAAAATTAATAAAGTGAAAACCGGTATTATCGCTGCCGCAGTGGGTATGGCCAGCCTGATATCCACACCAACGGTCATGGCGGCAGATGCCCAGTACATCGGTTCGCTGGTATACCGGACCGGCCCCTATGCACCTGGCGGCATCCCCTGGGCTGATGGCTTTGCCGACTACATCAACCTGCTCAACGAGCGCGATGGCGGTATCAACGGCGTCAAGTTGAACCTGGAAGAGTGTGACACGGCCTATAACACCGACAAGGGTGTGGAGTGTTATGAACGACTTAAAAACAACGGTCCTACCGGTATGCCGGCTGTCATGCCGCTGTCGACCGGCATCACCTATGCCCTGCTCGATCGTGTGGTGGCCGACAAGATTCCACTGATCACCTCCGGTTACGGACGTGCTGATGCCGCTGACGGCACCATCTTCCCCTACGTGTTTGTGCCACCGGCAACCTACTGGGGTGGCGCGGACATTGCCATTAACTACATGGCCAGTGAGGAAGGGGGGTATGACAACCTGAAGGGCAAGAAGATCGCCCTGGTTTATCACGATTCCGCCTATGGCAAGGAGCCAATCAAGACCCTGGAAGCACTGGCCGGAAAACACGGCTTTGAGCTCTCGCTGTTCCCGGTACCGCATCCCGGTCTGGAGCAGAAGGCAACCTGGCTGAAGATCGGTCGTCAACTGCGCCCCGATTATGTACTGATGTATGGCTGGGGTGTGATGAACGCCACCGCCATCAAAGAGGCCGCAGCCGTCAACTTCCCACGTGAAAAGTTTATCGGTATCTGGTGGTCAGGTAACGATGTCGATATGGTGCCGGCCGGCAAGGCCGCTGTGGGTTACAAATCCCTGCAGTTCAACGGCGTAGGTGCCGACTTTGATGTGCACAAGATGATCAAGCAGGTGCTGTACGCTAACGGTAAGGGTTCAGCCGATTCTGAAGCCGGGATTGGTGAAGTGGCTTATAACCGGGGTCTGCAGAGTGCCGTTCTTCTGACTGAGGCCCTGCAGGGCGCCATGAACGAGTTTGGCAACAAGCCGGTAACGGGCGAGCAGGTGCAGTGGGCACTGGATCGTCTCGACATTGATGAAGCACGCCTGAAGGCCATCGGCGCCGAGGGTCTGTTTGACCCTATCAAGCTGAGTTGTGCGGATCATCTGGGTAAGGGTCGCGCCAAGATTACCCAGTGGGATGGTACCCAGTGGAAGGCCATTACCGACTGGATCCAGCCCAACAACGAGATGCTTGACGTCATGTACAAGGAGTCTGCGGCGGCCTACGCCAAAGAGAAAGGCATCACCCCCCGCGCTTGTAACTGATCGCGGTTATCGGTGGACCTGATCCACCGAACGAGGTCCCCGCGGCCTGAATGGCCGCGGGGACATCTCCCAACATACAGAGAATGAACAGGCACAGCATGACTGACAACGCACATGCCTTTTTAGAGGTCAACAACATCGAGGTGATCTATGATCACGTCATTCTGGTGCTGAAGGGTGTCTCCCTGGAGGTACCGAAAGGTGGCATTGTCGCCCTGCTCGGTGCCAACGGTGCAGGTAAGTCCACCACCCTCAAGGCCATCTCCAATCTGCTCGGTGCAGAGCGTGGCGATGTCACCAAGGGCAACATCCTCTACAAGGGTGAGGCGGTTGAAAGCCTGAATCCATCAGACCTGGTGAGACGCGGTGTCGTGCAGGTGATGGAAGGGCGTCACTGTTTTGAACATCTGACCATTGAAGAGAATCTGCTGACCGGCGCCTACACCCGCCGTGATGGTCGCAAGGCGATCGCCCAGAGTCTCGAAATGATCTACGACTATTTTCCCCGACTGCGCGAACGACGCAGCAGTCAGGCCGGTTATACCTCCGGTGGTGAACAGCAGATGTGCGCCATCGGTCGCGCCATGCTGGCACAACCGGAGATGATCCTGCTGGACGAGCCCTCCATGGGCCTGGCTCCTCAGCTGGTCGAAGAGATCTTCGAAATCGTCAAAAAACTGAACCAGAATGAAGGCGTCAGTTTCCTGTTGGCGGAACAGAATACCAACGTCGCACTGCGCTATTCCGACTATGGCTACATCATGGAGAATGGGCGCGTGGTAATGGAAGGCAACGCCAAAGAGCTCAGCGAGAACGAAGACGTCAAGGAGTTCTACCTGGGCATCTCCACCGAGGGACGCAAGAGCTTCCGCGATGTAAAGAACTATCGCCGTCGCAAGCGCTGGCTGTCGTAACCTCTTTTCTGGTGACGACCGTGGGTCGTCACTGATTCCATCAAGGCTGTTTCACGGGTATCTGAGCCAAACAGATGCCGGGCAGCCGGAGGCATCCAGGCGCAAACACAAGGCCTGTTTGAACCGGACTGACTAATCACATCGGATGCGGGCTGTATCATGACAAACTATTACGACGAACTGGAAACCCAGGATCCCCGGACACGACAGCAGTCGCTGATCAAGGCCGTCGCCGCCCAGGTTGCCCACGCCAAAGCCGAGGCTCCGGCCTACGGCAGGATTCTGGCCGATATTGACCCGGCCGATATAACCTCCACAGAGGCGATAGCCCGGCTGCCACTCACCCGTAAGTCGGCATTGATCGAACTGCAGCAGAGTTCCCACCCCTTTGGTGGCATGGCCGCTGTCAAGTCACCCCAGCTTGCCTATGTGTTCGCCTCGCCCGGCCCGATCTACGAACCGGGCTCAAAGCGCCAGGACTTCTGGCGTTTCGCACGAGCCCTGTTTGCTGCCGGCTTCAGAACGGAAGAGCTGATTCATAACTGTTTTTCCTACCATTTCGTACCGGCCGGTGCCATGCTCGATAGCGGCGCACACGCCCTGGGCTGTTCGGTCATTCCTGCCGGTGTTGGCCAGACCGAACTTCAGGTGCAGACCATCGTCGATCTCAGACCGGACGGCTACGTGGGCACCCCCTCTTTCCTCAAAATCATTCTGGAAAAAGCGGATGAGACGGGCGCAGATGTCAGCAGTTTGAAAAAAGCGCTGGTCTCGGGCGAGGCGCTCCCTCCCCCCTTGCGTGATGGATTCAAAAAAAGAGGCATACAGGTCCTGCAGTGCTACGCCACAGCCGATCTCGGTGTTATCGCCTATGAAACCGCAGCGATGGAAGGACTGGTGATTGATGAAGGGGTGTATGTTGAAATTGTCCGTCCCGGCACCGGTGAACCGGTCGCCGATGGCGAGGTGGGCGAAGTGGTAGTAACCAGCCTCAATCCGGACTACCCGCTGATCCGCTTTGCAACCGGTGATCTCTCAGCCATCATGCCGGGAATCAGTCCCTGTGGCCGCACAAACCGCCGCATCAAGGGCTGGATGGGACGTGCCGACCAGACTGCCAAGGTACGGGGCATGTTCATTCATCCGGAACAGGTGGCCCGGGTCATCAAACGGCACCCGGAGATCCACAAGGCACGGCTGGTAGTCGAGTGGATCAATGAGAGCGATCAGATAACCCTGCAATACGAAGCGGAGACCGCATCACCTGAACTCGACAAGGCCATTGCCGAGAGTATCCGGGATATCTGCAAGGTCCGCGGCGAAACAGACCGCCTGCCCCGCAACTCCCTGCCCAATGACGGCAAGGTGATTGACGATATCCGCAAGTACGACTGATTTGATAGGCACCACTGCGCCTGGCACATTCTGTTGCTGTGACCATCAGGCTGGATAAGCAGACCGCCAGCTTGCGAACCGCATTATTCCAATAAAAATACAGGCTAAACTGTATTTTTCTGGCAAAATAGTCCGATGAAAAACCAAAGCTTTCTTGCCGGCTATCGAGTACTGGACCTGTCCCAGTATATTCCCGGCCCCTTTGCCACCCGGATGCTTTCCGATCTGGGTGCCGATGTGATCAAGGTGGAGCCACCCCGTGGCGATCCCATGCGCAACTTCATGCTCTCGGACAACGCCACCCCTTCGGCGCTCTACCGGCACCTGAATCGCGGCAAACGGGTCGTCAGGCTGGATCTGAAATCAGACGCCGGAAAGACTGAGCTGAGCCGGCTACTGAAACAGGCCGATGTGCTGCTTGAATCCTTCCGGCCCGGGGTAATGGAGCGGCTCGGTTTTGACCGAACCCGGCTGGAGCTACTTAATCCGCAGCTCATCCATTGCGCCCTCTCCGGATTCGGCCAGAATGGTCCTTACCGTGATCACGCCGGACACGACCTGACCTACTGCGCTGCCAGCGGCGCATTGAGTGCCACCGGCACCCTCTCCCAGCCGATGATTATCTTTCCGCCCCTGGCGGATCATGCCGGGGCCATGCAGGCGGTAACCGCTATCCAGTCGGCCCTGCTGGGCCGGGTGAAAAGCGGTAAGGGAGCATTCATTGATATCAGCCTGTTCGACTCGGCCATGGCCTGGCAATACCTGGGCCTGAGCGAAGCGAAAGAGAACGCCGGACTGCAGCGTGAGCAACTCCTGCTGAATGGCGGCGCGGCCTGCTACAACATCTATGAAACGGCGGACAACCAGTTTCTCGCCCTGGCGCCGCTGGAGGCTAAATTCTGGCGCGCCTTCTGCGAGGCGGTGGACAGGCATGCCTGGATACCACGACAGCTTGAAAACATGCCCCAGACCGCCCTAATTCAGGAGCTGCGCGAACTGTTCCTCTCCCAACCGCTGGAACACTGGCAGCATCTCCTGGGTGATGTGGACTGCTGCTTTGAGACCATCCCCACCCTGGATCAGGCCAAGAACCATCCGCAGGTGGAGGCCCGGGGTCTACTGAACAATTGGGAACCGGCCTATCCAGCCTGGATCAATGGCGCGCCCTGTCGATTACCAAACCGGCTGATCGAGATTGGGGATGGAGAGAGTGTGGAGTGGCTGGCCGAAGAGCCCTGAGTAGCGCATTCCACATTGCAGGAGCGGCTTCAGCTGCGAATGGCGATTGATTTGGCGCCCCTGTCGCGGCTGAAGCCGCTCCTACGGTTGATAGTTAGCCGGTCGGGGTAAGTCACGACCCCCAACGTCACCACCGTTAACCAATCCGAATCTCCGGCAAGACCGGTTTCTCCAGCCGTACCTTCCATTCCGGCGCAATCACCCGGGCATCACCCTTGGCCACCAGTACACCGTCCTGGTTGTGCACCTGACAATCCAGGGAGACATGGCGTTTGGCGTCATCCAGCTTGCCGGTCACGGTCAGTTGCACGGTGATTTCGTCACCGGGCCTGACCGGGCGGCGAAACTGCAGGTTCTGCTCCAGATAGATGGTTCCGGGCCCGGGAAGCACCGTGGCCACGGCAGCGGAGATCACCGAACCGGTCCACATGCCATGGGCGATACGGCCTTTAAACGGGGTATCCCGGGCAAACGCCTCATCCAGATGTACCGGGTTGACGTCTCCAGAGATGCGGGCGAACAGCACCAGATCATCCTCCGTCAGGGATTTGCTGAAACTGGCAGCCGTCCCAATCTCCAGCTCGCTATAGGGTATATTTTCCATTGTAGACATACGGGGCTCCCCGGTTCTGAAAAAAATATGCCGGGAAGGTTAAACCATTATTGTGGTTTTATATCCTGTGTCCCAGCTTGCGCAGATGCTGCCTGACGTTCTGCTCTGCCAATGGTATCAGCTTCTGATTAATGCCACGGTAGAGTCTTTTCACTATCTGATTCAGGTCATCTCCCTGTTCCAGCCGGGTGCGAATCTGAGCCTCCCGCTCCTGACGATGTTGCAGGGTCTTCTCCAGCAGATGGGTGCCACCAATGGGAATCCCGTGAGATGAGATGATGGCCCTGGGTTGCAGGTCAATAATCCGTTGCAGGGTGTCGAAGTAATCCTGCATATTCCCTTCCGGTTCGGGTATTACCACCGTCGCCAACGGCTGCACCAGGTCGGCCACAAAGAACCAGGACATATCGGTCGGCGCCAGGCCGATCATGCCATCATCGTGTCCCGGGAGTTCATAGCAGTGCACATCCCGACCCAACCACTGAGTCAGCCGGGTTCCCTCCTCTACGTGGACAATCTCGATCCCGTCCAGGTAGTCGGTGCCATTGCATGCCAGTAGACGCTCCCGGGTCTTGCGGGAGCAGAGCATGGGCAGACCAAGCTGACGGGCGATTTCGGGTGATCGCTCATGGTGATCCCGATGGTGGTGGGTGATCAGAATACCATCCACCGGATACCGTTCCAGGGTATTGAACATCCGATCCAGTATTTCGTCCGAAGCCGGGGCCGGATCCACCAGATAACGTGGTGCGGCGCCGTCACCAATAATCAGCGCATAAGTGTATTCGGCGGGTGGCAGCGTGTTTGACCGGGTTGGGATATACCCGAGGCCCCGTATCATTTCCAGATAGGCAAGTTCGCGGTTTTCATCATAATCAAGATTGAACGGCTCTATTACGCTGGTTGTCAGATCTTTCGCAAATGCGCGTGCTGTGCGCATGACCGGTATCACCATCAAACCTTCACCGGACTCATAGCGTGCCAGGAACGCCTCCCGGTGCAACCAGTCCGACCAGGCAATCTCATTGCTGTCGGGACGAAACGCCGGTTTGGATTTCAACACGATTTTGTAATAGTGGGCGTGAAAGCGGACATGTTCGAACGACGGGGTAATGGCAATGCCCATCAGTTCGATCCGTTCCACCTGGTCCTGCTCAAGAGCCTGCTGCAGATCGAAACCCAGTTCCTCGTCCAGCTCCCGGATCAGAGCCCGAATGCGCTCCGGCTTAAACTCGGTAATCTGTGGATGGCTGTAGTCATATCCGGCATCCTCGTCATCCACCTTGCCACCGGGAAAAGCATAATAACCGGGAAAGGCGCGCAGGTAGTCCTGGCGTTTGATCACAAACACCTCTTCACCATGTACAAGTACGGCAGTTACAGCATCACGCATTACACATTCCCGGTCCAGATCTGTTTCAGATGATACCATAGGGACCGGTCACCGGGAGCAATAGCACATTATCCCAGTGGTATTCACGCCTGAGTGGTCCAGGTCAAACCACATAGGCGCAGGGGAAATATTCCAGAATGGACTGGCATAACTCCATGCCCGGCAGACCAAATGCCATCCACTAGGGCTTTGCCGGTAACCAGCCACCGGTCGCCTGAAGCGGGCGCAGACGGTCCGGCTCACTAACCCAGGCAACCAGTGCATGACGCTTGGCATCGGTCGGCCTGATCTCCGGCAGTTGCATCTGCCAGTTCAAATCCGCTGCGTCGCTTGCACTCATACCCACCACGACAAACTCGTGCGCCAGTTGACGTCCGCGATTTTCACCCGCCGCTATTTCGCTGGTCAGGCCAAAGGCCAGGATTGCCAGATGCAGGCGCATCTCGCCCGCCGGTTTCCTGGTCGACGCAAACCGGACCGTTACATGGTTACCGGTGACCTCCAGTGTCAATGCACCAGGCGTTTCATCCGCCACGCCGGGACGCTGGCGAGACCAGCTCCGCCACTCCTCACCATTGAGCAGCACACCCGGCGTATAGACCGTGCGGATACCCCCCTCCTGCTGATAGCGATACTGGCGGTCGGAAAAGCGCGATTGGGCAAAACGGTCCTTCCAGCCGATGTAGTCCCAGTAATCCACATGAAACGCCACCGGGATCACCCGATGCCAGAGATCTTCATCCTTAAGGAATCCGTTCAGCCAGGCCTCCGCCGGCGGACAACTGCTGCACCCTTCCGAGGTGTAGAGTTCAACCAGGGTTACCCGCTGCTCACCACTGGATATCTGCAAGGTTGCCGCAGACAGGTTGGCGCCGGCCAGCACCAACAGTGCGAGCATCCAGGATACAGTCACTGTTTTTACAGTCATCATCGTTCCTCCTTGAGCAACCGGTGACGACGCTGCATCGGCAGCATGCGCCCTGACAGATCACTGAGCTTCGAGCGTATCCGGGGCGGCAGCCGGAACAGCATCAGCCCCAGGAACAGCGTCAGATAGAGTAGCGGTGACAGGGTGTCCGCCTTCACCAGCCAGAGATAGTGCAGCACCCCGCCCAGACCGCAGAGATACACCAGCCGATGCAGCCGTTTCCAGCGCCTGCCGCCCAGCAACCGGATGATCCGGTTGTGCGAAGTGGCCGCCAGTGGAATCAGCAGCAGGAAGGCGCTGAAACCCAGGGTGACATAGGGGCGTTTCACCACGTCTGCGAAAACTGCACCGATATCCAACCCATGGTCCAGCACGGCATAGGTGGCGAAATGGAGCAGCGCATAGAGAAAGCTGAAGAGCCCGGTCATGCGGCGCAGGCGAACAAAATCATTAATGCCTGTAACCCGGCAGAGCGGCGTAAGCGCCAGGGTGAGCAGCAGCAGACGCAACGCCCAGAGCCCGGTCTGGTGGGTAATGGTCTCCACCGGGTTGGCCCCCAGAGTATCGGCAAAGCCCCGCTGTACCAGCAGTGCCAACGGCAGCAGCAGCAGGAAAAACAGTGCCGGCTTGAGCAGCCGGGTTATGATCTGTACACGCGTCATCCAGGCCGTTCCCGATTAAAAATATTTTTTCAGATCCATGCCGCTATAAAGCGACGCCACCTGATCGGCATAGCCGTTGAACATCAGGGTCTCCTGCTTCAGCCAGTTGCCGATGCGCCGCTCCTTCTTCTGGCTCCAGCGCAGATGATCCACGTTCGGATTCACATTGGAGTAGAAACCGTATTCCGACGGCTGTACCTGGTTCCAGGTACAAACCGGCTGCTCCTCGGTGAAGCTGATACGGACAATTGACTTGATGCTTTTGAAGCCGTATTTCCACGGCACCACCAGGCGCAGCGGCGCACCGTTCTGGTTCGGCAGTTCGGCGCCGTACATGCCGACCGCCAGCATCGCCAGCGGATGCATCGCCTCGTCCATGCGCAGTCCTTCCCGGTAAGGCCACTCCAATACGCGCCGCTTCTGCCCTGGCATACGTTCCGGATCGTGCAGGGTATAAAAGGCCACATATTTGGCCCTGGAGGTAGGCTGGAAACGCTTCAGCGCATCCCCCAGGGAAAAACCGACCCAGGGGATCACCATCGACCATGCCTCAACACAACGCAGCCGGTAGATACGCTCCTCCAGCGTATGGGGACGCAGAAAATCCTCCAGATCATAGGTTCCCGGCTTTTCACAGGCCCCATCCACCACCACCGACCAGGGGCGGGGCACAAAGGCTTGGGCATGCTCCTTTGGATCACTCTTGCGGGTGCCGAATTCGTAGAAGTTGTTGTAGCTGCTGGCGTCATCGAAATCCGTCAGTTTCTCAGCGCTGCTGAAGGGACTCTGTATCCGGCCAGGAAACGGTTGACGGGTCGCTCCCTCGGCCCAGGAGTTTTTCACCCAGGGCAGTCCGGCCAGCGCGGAGGCAACACCAATGCCCAACAGACCGCTGTCACGGATGAACTGCCGTCGGTTCAGATAGATGGCCTGATCGGTAATCTCGGAAGGTTTGATAGTCTCGGGCTTTTTAATCAGCATATTGGTATTTCCGGTGATATTGCCTTTACATAAGTATGGGAGAGACTATGCAGAAAACAGCTCACCCAGACATCGTGCAAACATCACAATTTGATAACATTTGGCCCAGAAGGCCACTGCCGACTACCATCATACAGGGGTGACACCAGAGACGCCGGGATGGCGTACACTTCCCATATATCGGATAGCAACGGTTTTCAACATGACGACAATGCAGGCGCTGGTAAAAGCGGAAGCCAGGGAAGGGATCTGGCTGCGAGAGGTTCCCCGGCCGGGAATCGGCATCAACGATGTGCTGATCAGAATAAAACGCACCGCCATCTGCGGCACCGACATGCATATCTACAACTGGGACAGTTGGGCGCAGAAGACCATTCCGGTACCGATGGTGGTGGGCCATGAATTTGTCGGTGAAATTGTCGAAGTGGGCAGCAATGTGATTGATTTCAGCCCGGGTGAGATCGTCTCCGGGGAGGGTCATGTGGTGTGCGGACGCTGCCGCAACTGCATGGCCGGCCGGCGTCACCTCTGCGCCCACACCAGCGGCATCGGCGTCAACCGAACCGGCGCCTTCGCCGAGTACCTGGCACTGCCCATGTCCAACGTCTGGGAGCATCGCCCGGGCATCGACCTGGATGTGGCGGCCATCTTTGATCCCTTCGGTAATGCGGTACACACCGCCCTGCAGTTCGATCTGCTGGGGGAGGATGTGCTGATTACCGGTGCCGGGCCGATTGGCGCCATGGCCGCGGCGGTCTGCAAGCATGCCGGGGCCCGGCATGTGGTGATTACCGACGTCAATCCCTGGCGATTGGAGCTGGCTCAACGGCTGGGCGCGGATCGCACGGTGGATGTGCGCAAGGAGAGCCTGGAGGATGTGAAACGGGAGCTGCACATGACCGAGGGTTTCGATGTGGGGCTGGAGATGTCCGGCAATGCCGACGCTTTCAACCAGATGATCAGCCACATGTGCCATGGCGGCAAAATCGCCCTGCTCGGCATTGTCGGCGAAGAGACAAGGATCGACTGGAACACGGTGATCTTCAACATGCTCACCATCAAGGGAGTCTATGGCCGGGAGATGTACGAGACCTGGTACAAGATGTCGGTGCTGATCGAGGCAGGCCTGGATATCGCCCCCATCATCACCCACCACTACCACTATACCGAATTTCGGGCCGGCTTCGACGCCATGCTGTCGGGACAGGCCGGTAAAGTGATATTGAACTGGGAAGCGTAATGTACGGACAATTTCAGCAACATTTGCAGCAGCAGCTCGACGCGATCCATAAAGCCGGGCTGTATAAGGATGAACGGGTCATCTCCTCTCCACAGGGAACCCATGTCTCGGTAAACAGCGGCGCAGAGATCCTCAACCTCTGCGCCAACAACTATCTGGGACTCGCACAACATCCGGCCATCCGTAATGCAGCGGCGCGGGGACTGGAAACCTGGGGCTATGGACTCGCCTCTGTACGCTTCATCTGTGGCACCCAGGCCATCCACAAGACCCTGGAGACACGCCTCAGCCGGTTCCTCGGCATGCAGGACACCATCCTCTACCCCTCCTGCTTCGACGCCAACGGCGGCCTGTTCGAGACCCTGCTGGGAGATGAGGATGCAGTCATCTCCGACGAGCTCAACCATGCCTCCATTATCGACGGCATACGGCTCTGTCCCGCCCGGCGTTACCGTTATAAAAACAGTGACATGGCCGATCTGGAGCGGCAGCTGCGACAGGCGGATGCCGCCGGCGCCCGCTTCAAACTCATCACCACCGATGGCGTCTTCTCCATGGACGGCTATTACGCCCAGCTGGACCGGATTTGCGACCTGGCAGAGCAGTACAACGCACTGGTCCATTTCGATGACAGTCATGCCGTCGGTTTTGTGGGCGCAACCGGACGCGGCACCCATGAACATTGCGATTGCATGGATCGGGTGGATATCACCACCGGCACCCTGGGCAAGGCCCTCGGCGGGGCCAGCGGCGGCTACACCAGCGGCCGTCGGGAGATAGTGGAACTGCTGCGCCAGCGCTCACGCCCCTACCTCTTCTCCAATACCGTCGCGCCGCCGGTGGTGGCCGGTGCCATCGCCGCCCTTGATCTGCTGGAAGCTTCCGGTGAACTGCGTGAGCGGCTGGAGCAGAATACCCATCTGTTTCGCAACGGCCTGGAACAGGCCGGTTTCGACCTGTTGCCAGGCAGCCACCCGATTGTCCCGATCATGCTCTATGATGCGCCAAAAGCGGTTGAGTTTGCCCGACGCATGCTGGACCAGGGGATCTACGTCGTGGCCTTCTCCTATCCGGTGGTACCCCAAGGGCGGGCGCGTATCCGTACCCAGATCTCGGCGGCCCACACGCCTGAAGACCTGGCGTTCGCCATTGAGGCCTTCAGCCGGGTTAAGTGGGAAATGGGGATCTGATTGGCGACGATGTGTCGACACCGGGCGGATCACCCGGTGAGTGCCACATCCGTAACAGTCATGTCGCTGCGTATTCGGCCCACGGACAGGCCTCCTGCACCGCTAAAGATGGACTAGCCGGAGCCAGCGTGGAGTTGTCGGAGCAGTTCATAGGCCTCGCGGATCTCAATGAAGCGTTCCTGATCACCCCCCTTGTCGGGATGATGAAGGGCAATCATTTGACGGTATCTGCGCTGTATCGTGGACCATGACGGCGCTTCGCACCCGGCCAGTCCGAGCAGGGTCAACGCCTCGGCCTGACGATCCACCGCATAATAGCGCTCCCAGAAACCCTGCAACAGATCAGCCACATCGGATTCGGAAGTCCGGTGCAGGTTGTCCCACTCCAGATAGTAGCGACGCAGCGGCTCATCCCGGGCGATCTCTGCCGCATGCCTGTCGGTGCCCTCCCCGCTTTCCACAAACCGGATTAACAGGGGATCTATCAGCAGCAGAAGCCCCTCTTCCAGCAGTTTATCCTGCAATTGATAGAGCGCATTCATCACCAGAAAGTGTTTTTGAAACAGCGCCAGATCACCGCCTTGTGCCGTCCCGGAAAAGCATTCAGCCTGCTGCTGCAGCCGTTTAATCAACTCATGCTCGCTCAACCCCGAGGGTGACATTCGCAACAGTGAAAGGATGGGTGGAATCAGCGGGTTGTTATGCATGGCGTCATTATCCATACTTTCACTCCAGATCCCTACCTGATGCGGAAAATGCAACAATGTGCACCCTGGTTATCCTGTTTCAACCCGGACATCGCTGGCCCCTGATACTGGCCGGCAATCGCGACGAGATGCGCGACCGCCCTTCCTCGCCGCCCGGCCAGCACTGGCCGGCACAGCCGGAGGTGACGGCCGGCCTGGATCATCTGGGCGGCGGCACCTGGTTGGGCATGAACCGGCAAGCTGTGGTGGCTACGGTAATGAACCGAGAGGGGACCCTGGGACCGGCCAGGGATAAAAAGAGTCGCGGGGACCTGGTACTGCAGGCACTGCAACATCCCACGGCAGAGGCGGCACTGCATGCCGTGCTTGCCCTGCCGACCGGCGATTATCGTGCTTTCAACCTGTTTATTGGCGACAGAGAAAACGCTTACTGGCTACGCAACCGGGATGATGAGAGCGGACTGGAACATTTCACCATTCACCCGGGACTGCACATGCTCACCTCCCGGGAGCTGGATGACACCAGCCATCCGCGCATCCAGTTCTGGCTTCCACTGTTTCAGTCAGCCGCCCCCCCCGTGCCGGAACAGCAGACCTGGAACGAATGGATATCGCTGCTTGCGGGGCGAATGAATACCGATTTTGCCAATCCCCATGCCGCCATGAACATGGACTTGCCGATGGGATTCGCCACGGTCTCCTGTTCGCTGATCGCACTCCCCCGATCACCGGATCAGGATCGCCCCATCTGGCTCTATGCCGATGGTTCTCCGGACCGGGCGGAGTTCTCACCGGTCAGGATCGGTAGACCGGTGACTGAGTGACCGATGGTTCGATACATCATGGCAGGTGTAAATTTCCAGTCATGGGGGGTAATTTTCCAGAACCAAAGGTAAAATCGTCCGTATTGCAACAAGGTCAATAATTTTTTAATGGATGCAGCAGCAACCGGGGAGATGGGCATGCAGCATGACAGGCAACGTAATCCAGGGTGGATCAGACTGATCTTTATCTGCCTGCTGTTATCCGCCGGCAGCGTTTCCGCCCAGGATTGGGTCTATACCGTGGTGCCGGGGGATAACCTGTGGAACTTCTGCCAGAAGTACCTGTACAAGGTCGGCTACTGGAAACAGATCCAGCAGATCAACAACATCAAGAATCCCAAGCGCATGCAACCCGGCACCCGGGTCAAGGTCCCAATGAAGTGGATCAGGGTGAACGCCGCGCATGCCGAGGTCGTTGCGGTACGAGGAGAAGCGATACTGATCAAGCCGGACGGAACCCGCCAAAATGACATCACACCCGGCACCCGCATCACCCTGGGGGACCGGCTCGAGACGGGACCGGAGAGCAATGTCGCGGTCCGTTTTGCCGACCAGTCGCTGATTACCCTGCACGCGGAGAGCAATATCCGCTTCGATCACCTCTCGGCCTATGGCGACACCGGCATGGTGGACTCACGCCTGCATCTGATTGACGGCCGGAGCGATACCCGCATTACCCCGGCCAGCGGACCGGGCAGCCGGTTCGAGATCCACACGCCCTCTGCCATCAGCGCGGTGCGTGGTACCGAATACCGGCTTTCCAACAGCCAGCAGGTCCAGGCTTCCACCTTTGAAGTGTTGAAGGGAAAGGTAGCTGTCTCGGGTGAACAGCAGACCAAGCTGTTGCCGGCCAGTTTCGGCACCCGGGTGGAGGCCGGCAAACCACCCCTGCCGCCGCGCAAACTGCTCCCTCCCCCGACCATCGACGAACTGCCGGCAAAGATTGAACAGCTGAACTGGCCGATCACCTGGCAGGCCCTGGATAACGCCGCGGGTTATCGGGCGGAAATATCACAACAGGCGGATTTCATCTCGCCACTCTGGCAACAGCAGGTAACGGCCGCACGCGTCCCCCTGCCCGATCTGCCGGATGGGCGCTACTATTTCCGGCTCCGGGGCATTGATGATATCGGCCTTGAAGGGATCAACCAGGTTCAACAGTTCAATCTGGATGCCCGGCCACAACCGCCGATCCCGCTGTCGCCAAACAGCGGCCAGCTATTCAGGGGAGAGCAGCCCGATCTGAAGTGGAGCGACTCCTCCGACGCCGTCGCATATCGTCTGCAGATTTCCGACACTCCGGCATTTGACCATCTGCTGATCGACCGGGAGAACATTACCAGCACGGTTTTTGATACAGCTGAGTTCAAGGCGCCAGGCCAATACTACTGGCGCCTGTTTTCAATCGGCACCGATCAGGAACAGGGGCCCGTCAGCGACAGCAGGAGCTGGGAGATCAAGCTGATACCCGACAAGCCTGAAACCAGCCTGGCCATTTCTGAATCGGGCATCACCACCTCCTGGCGTCCGGGGATTGCCGGCCAGAGTTACCAGGTTCAACTGGCGACGGATGCCGATTTCACGACGCTGCTACAGGAAGCTTCATTGCAGGAGCCGCAATTCATATTGCAACCGGTATCAGGGCAGGTGCGCTACTTCCGGGTGCGCTACGTGGAGCCGGACGGATTTGAGGGGCCCTGGGGGGCGACACAACGGATTGATCCGACACCGGACAACAGTTGGATCTACACCATCCTGACCGGGGTTCTGGGTCTCCTGTTGATCTGATGCCGGCGACTATAATCTAACTGCCCCGGCAACTCCCTCGAGAGCTCCCGCCGGAAACTGGAGAAGTGACAATTCGCATGAACTGCGTCATAACCGCATGGGCCAGCCACGAAGCTGAGCTCCGACACTATCTGCGCAGACAATTGCAGGATTCGGCCTTGGCCGAGGATCTGTTGCAGGATACGTTCCTCAAGGCACTGGCAGAGGGTAGCCGTTTCTGCCAACTGGAGAACAGGCGTGCCTGGCTGTTCCGGGTGGCAAAAAACCGCCTGATCGACTACCACCGCACCCACAAGGCACACGAAACCATTGTCGGTGATCTGCCGGAATCACCTGCCAATGAAGCACCGGTGGTGGATGATCTCAGCCAGTGCCTGCCACGTGCGCTCACCGAGTTGTCGCCGGCGGACAGTGAAGTGATCAGGTTGTGCGATATAGAAGGCATCAGCCAGGCCGAATATGCCCGACTGAAGGGCCTCTCACCCGCCGGGGCCAAGTCCCGCATCCAGCGGGCGCGAAAACGTCTCAAATTACACTTGAAAGCTGCCTGTCAGGTTCGCTACGACGAGAACGGCAAGGTTTGCTGCTTCACCCCGCGCCCACCCGACTCCACGCCAAAGCCATAACCCCGCGTCTCCCCGCAAGCGGCTTGAATCCGGCCTCCTGCTTTGCCTTACCTCCTCCATCCGTGGAGTCGTGTGCTTCGCGGTACAGGATCCTCCCCGGGTGGATAGTAAAAAAAACTGCATCCTTCTGCCGCTGCCATCGTCTTCAGGCTAAAGACCACTGTGGTGACAATACTGTCTGGAGACCTTGCTAGTGAACGATACAGTCCAGGAAACACTCCGTAAAAGCCCATTATCCAGAACTTTTTTCTGGCTGACGGGGCTGGCGGTTACCGTGCCGCTCTGGTTTCTGGTCTATTTCCACCTCACCGACTTCGCCGATTTCATCCTCTCCCTGACCGGCTATACACGCAGCAGCCATCTCGGTGAGGCGATCCATTTCTTCTTCTATGACACCCCCAAGGTACTGTTGCTGCTGATCGGTATTGTCTTCCTTATGGGCATCATCCAGACTTTTTTCGCCCCCGAGCGGACCCGTGCGCTGCTGGCGGGCAGGCGTCTTGGGCTGGGCAATACGCTGGCGGCACTACTCGGTATCGTCACCCCGTTTTGCTCCTGTTCGGCGGTACCACTGTTCATCGGTTTTCTCTCTGCCGGCGTACCACTGGGTATCACCTTCTCATTCCTGATTGCGGCACCCATGGTCAATGAGATTGCCCTGGCACTGCTGCTGGGCCTGTTTGGCTGGCAAGTCGCCGCGCTCTATCTCGGCCTGGGACTGGCAGTGGCGATCTTTGCCGGGCTGCTGATCGGCAGGTTGGGCATGGAGCGATACCTGCAGGATTGGGTGCGGGATATTCAGGCCGGTAACAACGTGCCGGTTAACACCGCCGGCATGCGCTGGGAGGCTCGATTCCAGGCCGGCTGGCAGCATGTCAAAGAGATTGTGGGCAAGGTCTGGCCCTATATCCTGATCGGTATCGCGGTCGGCGCGGCAATCCACGGCTACGTGCCGGAGGATTTCATGGCGACATTCATGGGCAAGGAGGCCTGGTGGTCGGTGCCCGCCGCCGTGGTCATGGGCGTGCCCATGTACACCAACGCCGCCGGTATCATCCCGGTGGTCGAGGCACTGATCGGCAAGGGCGCCGCCCTTGGGACTACCCTGGCCTTCATGATGAGCGTGATCGCCCTTTCGCTACCAGAGGTGCTGATCCTGCGCAAGGTGCTCAGGTTGCCACTGATCGCCACCTTCGTTGGCGTGGTCGCGTTTGGCATCCTGGTGGTCGGCTACCTGTTCAATCTGCTGATCTGACAAGGATCACTACGTTTCCGTTTAATTTTTCCATTAGGAGAATCTCAATGAAGACAATCAAAGTACTCGGCACCGGTTGTGCCAACTGCAAGACCACCCTCCGGTTGATTGAAGAGGCCGCCCAGGCTGCAGGGGTGGAGGTCACCCTGGAGAAGGTGGAGGAACTCAGTGAGATCATGAAATACGGCGTCATGAGCACGCCGGGCGTGGTGCTGGATGGCCAGGTGGTGCACGCCGGCGGTATCCCGTCGAAGGGGGCAATCGACGGCTGGCTGGCTGACAACCGCTGATGCGGATTGACCTAGCGCAGTCACGGGCCGATTAGTCTCAATCCACCGACAAACCGAAGCCAGCGGAACTATAGTTAAATCAGAAAGGAGGTCTTCGCCTCCTGGAGAGTTATCGTGACAGGTGTGATTAAGGACCAGACGGACTGCACGACGATACGGCTCGTCGCCAGCTATTTTTCACCCTTTGCACTTCCCCGCATGGCTCCCGGGAAGCATGCCAGCCGGGGCGAACGGGAGCGGGTTCATCGGATTAACATGCTCAACCTGCAGCCCTTCATGCGACGCTACATATTCCGCTCGGGTCAACTGGTGGTGGGGTGCTTCATCGCCTCTCTGCTGTTCGCCAGCCTGCTGCCGTTTCCACCGCTGGCCATCGCCGCCAGTATTGGCGTCATCCTCGCGGTTCTGCACACGGTCCTGCTGATCTTTATGCAGCAATGGGTAAACCAAGTCGCTGCCCGTGAGGGGCCAAATAACGACCAGACCGAACGCTAGGAGTCCGTCGGACTTAACACTGATCTACTGCGGAAAAGCCGGACAAACTACCGGGACGGGTCAACCGAAGGAAGACCTGTCCTGCTTTTTCGAGTCCGACCACTGCTTCAGGGCACAACCGGCTAGAATGGCGCATGTTTGGGTGTGCGGGGGAACGGAATGGCATCACGGATATTCTCCATCCCGGTCACGTAGTTCACTACTCGCTCAAAACCCATACCGAAACCGGCATGCGGGACAGTCCCGTAACGGCGCAAGTCCCGATACCAGCTCATATCCCCCTGGATGCCAAGTTGGGTGATTCGCCGGTCCAGTACATCCAACCGCTCCTCACGCTGACTGCCGCCAATAATTTCACCAATACCAGGCACCAATACATCCATGGCCGCCACCGTTTTCCCATCATCATTGAGCCGCATGTAAAAGGCCTTGATGGATGCCGGATAGTTCATCAGGATTACCGGACGCCCGACATGCTGTTCCGCCAGGTACTGTTCGTGTTCCGACTGAAGATCCAGCCCCCATTCGACCGGAAACACGAATGACTCTCCACAGCTGCGCAAGATATTGATCGCATCGGTGTATTCCATATATTCAAAATCACTTCGAATTACCGTCTCCAGCCGTTCAATCGCCTCCTTGTCGATCCGCTCGGCAAAGAAAGCCATATCGTCCTGCCGCTCGTCCAGCACCGCCGTGAAGATATATTTGAGGAAATCCTCGGCCAATCCGGCATTGTCGTTCAGATCGGCAAAGGCAACCTCCGGCTCGACCATCCAAAACTCGGCCAGGTGCCGGCTGGTATTGGAATTTTCCGCACGGAAGGTGGGGCCGAAAGTGTAAACCTTGCTCAGCGCAAGTGCGTAGGCCTCCGCATTCAACTGACCAGAGACGGTCAGGAACGCCTCACGGCCGAAGAAATCACCTTCAAAGTCAATTGCACCACCCGCGGATCGCGGCAGGTTGTTCAAGTCCAGAGTACTGACCCGGAACAACTCACCGGCCCCTTCACAATCACTGGCGGTGATGATCGGGGTGTTGACCCAATGATATCCCCGTTCATGGAAATACCGATGGATCGCGCTTGAAAGGGTCGTGCGTACGCGTGAGATGGCGCCAAAAGCGTTGGTGCGGGGGCGAAGATGGGCCACCTGACGCAGGTATTCGAAGGTGTGGCGCTTCTTGGCAATGGGATAGGTATCTGGATCATCCACCCAACCGATAACTGACAGCGCGCTCGCCTGGATTTCACAGGATTGACCCTTGCCGGCCGACTCGCTCAGCAGCCCGCTGATTTCCACGGCGCAGCCAGTGGTGATTTTCAACACATCACTACTGTAATTTGGCAGGGAGCTGGGCACCACCGCCTGGATGGTATCGAAGCAGGAGCCGTCATAGACATTGATAAAAGAGATGCCGGCCTTGGAGTCCCGCCGGGAACGCACCCAGCCACGAACAGTTACTTCATTTCCGATGGCGGTGCCACCGGAGAGCAGGAATTTGATATCACGATTGTGCATGCTAATCATCCGAATGTTCTGGGCGTATTATCCCGAGAGACCTCAGCGGGGGCTGCCTGGCAAACGAACAAGCGCCTGGTGTACCACCGGTTCATCCAACCGGAGAGGATTCCGGAATTATACATGGTAGTTTGACGGGAGACATCGGTGGAAAAAAGGTCGGCAATTCAAACAGCAGACGATACGGTTCCGCTGGTATCAGGCATCCAGCTAGCGACCCGCTTCGGCAGGCTGTTCATTTGGCAGACGTTGATCATGCATCGCCTGCAACAGCTCCCGGGATTCATTCCGCAACTGTGAGGCCAACGCACTACTTCGAGGTCTTGTCAGAAGAAAGGAGTCCAGTGCACGCGCCGCCCTGGCGGCGTTTTGCCACTCGCCCGTCTGCGCATAATCGAGTGCAACCTTGGTGTAATATCGGCTGGCGGCGGTGAGCTGAAAGTCGATTAATTTTAACTGTAAGGCGGCTCGCTCGGAAACTGCCAACTTACGTCCGAAGGTCTGGCTATCCAGCAGCCCATAAATTTCGTTCAGACCGATGACATAGCGATTAAGCGAATCAACCGATGTGATGGCGGCAGAATTAACCGATGTGGATCCGTCCGGTTCTGTCCGGGCCCGTTCTTCCGCCTGCACAACCTGCTGACTGATGTGTGGTTTCCTGGGGAACACCTGGCGAATGGTAATATATCTGGCGAGGAGTTCATTGCGCAGTAATTTTCCAACACCGGAAGGCAGACCACCTCCCCGGCTCTTCTCCAGCGCCTCCTCGATCTGCTGAACACCGACCATCAAACGTTGCACCGCAAGACGCTTGGCGGCCATATACTGTTCATATTTTTGTGCCAGACTGCCAACCAGCAGCAACAGAAGCAGCAGCCCGCCAATTACCGCGAACAGGCGCAGATGATCAGGAATCAAATCCAACATCGTTGATACGCCAACAAAAATTACCGGCCACGTCCGGATGAAATTGCCAGGCGGTCAACCCGCCCTTCATCATCAGGGATGACCGCTCAGAATCTCCTGTAGTTTGGCCGCCAGCTCGACCGGCTGGAATTTCGGCACATAGGCATCGGCACCCACACCTTTTCCCAACTCCTGATTGGCATCCGCGGATAGTGACGAGTGCATGATGACCGGAATACCGGCCAGTCGTGGATCCTGCTTGATATTCTTGGTCAATACATAACCATCCATTTCAGGCATCTCCACATCGGTTAGAATCACCTGGACATAGTCACTCACGTTATGACCGGTCGCCTCTGCCCGGTCCGCCAGATCCTTGATCTTCTCCCACGCTTCGGAGCCGTTTGACGCACTCAGGTGTTTAACGCCGATATGGTTCAGGGTTCTGACAATCTGATCCCGGGCCACGGCGGAATCATCGGCAAAAAGTACCGTTACATCATCACGATCAAGCTTCTCGATACCTTCAAACAGCTCTTCACCTTCACCGAACCCTGAGGTCTTGGCCAGTACCATCTCGACATCCATGATCATCACGATGCGTTTGTCGGTCAACTCGGTCACAGCCGTCACCAGTCCACCGTGCTGCTGGGCCATCATGTTGGGTGGAACCTTCACATCCTCCCAGGCAAGCCGCACTATATTGTCCACCGAGTGCACCAGAAAGCCCTGCACATTCTTGTTATATTCCGTGACAATGAGAATACTGGGTTTTTGCTCGGAGTTGACTCCGCAGAATTTGGGCAGGTTAATGATCGGTATCATGCTGCCGCGCAGGCTGACCATTCCCTCCACCGAGGCGGGCATGTCCGGTGCACGTGTAATCTCCGGGATATGCATCACCTCCCGCACCTTGAAGACATTGACGCCGAAAGTCTCTTCTCTTCCAGTCACGGAGTCGCGACCCAAACTGAACAGCAGCACCTCCAGCCTGTTGGTGCCTGCCAATTGTGTGCGACTGTCTACAGAATCGATGAAATTTGCCATTACCTACCGCCAATCAATGGGTTGAAGTGCTTTGTTATGTTGTGCCTGAAGGGCCCGGTTCTAACTCCAGTTGAGTAAGATAGCGGCCGCTCAGAAGATTGCTTTAGTCAAATACATACCACGACAAATATTTCTTCTAATCAATTGTTTTGAATAACAATTAATCCTATATTCGAGGAATAAAAACTATCTGGATCACCTTTAAATTCGTATACATAAAGACAATCCATCTTATTTCATCGACACCTTGCATTGCGGGATAGAGGGTTGGCCAGGTTCAGTCATGAACATATCGACATTGGAGTTGGTGGACTATCTGGCCAACAATTGAGAACCAGTGCGTTAAATATTAACCGGGAATTGCCGTTATCTGGCTATCCTATGTATACAGGATCATTGCTCTTTACCGTCAGCACGGCTGCCCCGGGCACAGTAGGCCAGGCGCCTCTCGGGCTTAACACTGATCTGGTGCGGAAAAGCCCGACAAACTCCTAGACGGGAAAAAGCGACACTCCGGCCGGGTAGATCGGACATTCTTGAAACTATATGTGCCATACAACAGTTAACTGAGGATTCCAGATTTATGGAGCTATCGGTACAGCAAGCAGCACTGCTGGAGAAGTATGACCGCCAGGACATATTGGGGCTGATCCGCCTGGTCGATCAGATCAGGAATGCCCCAGACTATATGGCCACCTATCGGCGTCTGCTCGCCGCGGGAAAGCTGTCATCCTCATCGATAAAACAGGAGCAGCTGGCCGCCGCGCTGATCAGCGAGCTGGAAGATATCCTGAATGCCAGCGCCGAACGATCCATCCAGGCCAACTATTTCGAGGTCGGCGAACAGATCAGGAAAAAATTTGGCCCGGATGCCGCCGACGTCTACCTGGCATCCAAAATGCCGGACGACTTCCTCACGGCTATACGGCAGAACCCGGACCATGGCGACAACAAGAAACTGTCTGACGACCTGGTGGATGAATACAAGAGTGCCCTCATCCGTATAGAAAAGGGTCGCAGAACCATTTCTGACCTGCTGCAACCTTACAGCAATTTTCCACTGAAAAATGCCGCGCTTCTCAACGCCCAATTCAACCAGCTCTATAATCTTCTGAAGACCGATTACAAATACCTCTCGGTCAAGCCCTACCTGATGAAGATCGTCCAGTTAATGCTGGAGAAACAGCCCAGCCAGGTAAATGGCCCGGAGACTGAAGGGGAGCCGTCCGAATTCAATCTGTTCTGGGACTACCGGTCGAGTGGTATCGAGCCCACCATAGCGACTCAGGTGTCGTTACATCTGGCATTCATCAATCTGCTGAAATATATAAAAAAACATCAGCTATTACCGGACGAAATCCATCACAAGATTGCCAGCCAGATCTCACATGTTCTTCAATACAAAAGTTCTGACACATTGTCGCCAAAAGCGAGAAAAATATTCAGTGATCTGCTGGAACAGATTAACAATGATGAACCGGCGATTCTTCGCAAACTGGCGGCCACCTTCGTCGATGAGTACCTCTGTGCAGAGGAGCAGATGCGTATCCGCCACCGCATGATCGAAGGCGAACTGGCCTTCACCAATGAATTCCTGAAACAGATTGCACCCAGTGCCGACCAGCTGTCGGGAGAACATGAGGCAAAAGTCAAGATTGCCCTGGAGAAACTGATTTGCCTGAAAGAGGTGTTTGAACTCTCCACCAGACAAATGCAGAATGCGGCCAGCAAGCCCTTTGCTGAACTGGAACGGTCCGCTCTCAGTATCTCCACCGCCTTGAGCCCGACCCAACTGGCCAGTTGGATCAAGATATATTCCATTCTCTTTTCCAACGCCAACCTGTTGTCACACGGCAAGGCCATTGTTGCCAAAGAGCGTGCAATAGAACTGGAAAAGATGCGCAGCCTGATTTCCGATCTCACCACCTATCACCTGATACAGAATATTGCCCAGCTGAAAGTGGTGGTGGATCGATCCATCCTGGTGCCTGATGACGAGAAGATCGCTCAATTCAAACAGTTCAGCGATATTCTTAGAATTAAACTGCAAGGACTGATGGATCAGGAAAGGCAGAAGGAGAAATCACTCCGGGAGATGATCGATGAACTGGTTTTTCTGAACAACGAATCAGCCCAGTTCGTGATCGCCGAGACCTTCGCCGGATTTCAGGATATTGTCGATGCCTTCAATTCCGGTGTCAGCGACTATTTCGTACGCGACAAGGAGGCGCTGCTGAAGGAGTCCCGTGCCCTGTACAATGAAATATGCAATCAATGCCTCAAGGGCGTGATCAAGCGGCCCGTACTATTGCGACAACATAAAAGCGAAACCGTACCAGAGGCGCGAAAACGCTCTTGGCTCGGCCGTCTGTTTTCATAATGTCTACTACGCTCTCCATCAAATCACTTTCCACACTGTTAACCGGGACGTGCGATCATGTTGGTCTACGCGGGTGAAGCCCTCGCACGATACGGTTTCGGTGAAGGTCACCCACTGGGCCCCGACCGTTTCAACGCCTTCTGGCAAGCCTTCCAGCGATCGGCACTGCTGAAGCTCAGCACCGTCAAGGCTCCGGTTCAGGGCACTGCCGAAGATGCACGGCTATTCCACAGCGCCGAATATGTACACCGGGTTCAGCAACTGTCCGATCTGGGCGTGGGGATGCTGGACATGGACACACCGGTGTTCCCCGGTATATTCGAAACCGCGCTGGTAGTGGTCGGCAGCGTGCTGGATGCTGTGAATGAGATCATGTCGGAGCATGCCTCCCAGGCATTCGTGCCCATCGCCGGCCTGCATCATGCCAGTCGAACATCCTCTGCCGGATTCTGTGTATTCAACGACTGTGGTATTGCCATTGAAGCTCTGCGCAGACGACACCGGATTCACCGGATACTCTATATCGATATCGACGCGCACCATGCCGACGGAGTCTTCTACGCCTTTGAGCAGGACCCTGATCTGCTGTTTATTGATGTGCATGAAGACGGCCGCTACCTCTATCCAGGTACCGGTAGTGCAACCGAATGTGGCAGCGGTCCGGCACGAGGCACAAAACTGAATATCCCGATGCCGCCCGGCGCAACGGATGAGATTTTTTTCAACTACTGGCCGAAAATAGCCGAATTCATGGAGCAGCATCCACCTGAGTTCATTATCCTGCAGTGTGGTGCGGACAGTCTTGCCGGTGATCCCATCACCCACCTGCAGTTCAGCCCGGAAGTGCATTACCAGACGGCAAAGCGGATCGGCGAATACGCACGGACCGTCTGCAATGGACGGGTTCTGGCACTGGGAGGTGGCGGTTATAACCGGGCGAACATCGCCACGGCATGGCTGCAGACAATTCGTGGGTTATTAACAGGAACAGCCGAAAACTCGCCTGGTTCCTAAAATAGATATATACTCTCCACAGCTCCACCAGACCCATCAGGTCAAACTCACAATAATAAATAATCGCCAAGCGGCTACTACACAGGATGATCAAAAACCGCCACGTCGTACTTTATGAACAGAGAGCTGCCACTGACACCACAAAGAGTTCTATTTGCATCGAGCGAGATCGCATCGCTGAACGGCTTCAGTGAGCAAGCCGAATTCATCACCACCCTGACCTCGACACTCAGTGCGATGGAGCATGATGTACGCCTGATAGTACCTGCCTACTCCTGGCTGCTGTCACAGACAGACGCCGTTATCCAGACATCCAGAATCAGATTGCCCGGCGATAATCGGGAAGCACGAATTCTGCAAGGGCAAGCAGGACAGAGCATCCCCCTCTATCTGGTAGACATACCAGGACAATTCGACCGGCCGGACAATCGTGGTCCAGAAGATGCCATCCGCTTCGGACTGTTCAGTCGCATCGTCTCATTAATGGCAATCAATCAGGCAGGAATCAACTGGCAACCGGACCTGCTGCACTGCAGCGGCTGGCAGACAGCACTGGCCATTCCACTGCTCGGGGGCGCATGGAGTCGTCCCGCAACGATCTACTCCATGCATGAGGCGAAACACCAGTATTGCCACACCGAGCAGATCAACGCGCTCTCCATACCAGTTGAACTGCTGAAATCCGGTGCTCTGGAGATGCAGGGGCGCTTCTCGTTCGAAAAAGGGGCGATCCTGATGGCTGATCAACTGATCCTGCCGAGCCCCGGTTATCGCCAGGAGCTGCTGAATGATCACACCTTACACCCACTGGCGCCCCTGCTGAAAAAACGCACTGACCGGCTGACCGGCATCCCGTCCGGCATCGACTATCAGCGCTGGAGCCCAACCACCGATGTGCATATAGAACAGCACTTTGACAGCTCATCATTCGAGCTAAAAGGACTCAACCGGCAACGCTTGCAATCGGAACTGAACCTGCCCCTGGATGAACATGACCTGCTGATCGGCTATCTCGCCACTGGTCGCGACACTAGCGAGCCTGAGCAGATTGCCTCCCTGCTGCAAACCATTGCACCCGACACGCCCATTCACATACTGGCTGCCGCCGGAGAAAACGATCCCGCACTTCAGCCGTTGCTCGACAGCGCCGAACGATTTCCACAACGACTCAGTGTGCGGCATGCAACCGATGAGGCTCGCTGGCACAGAATCCTGGCCGGCAGCGACTGCCTGCTCATGCCCGCCCGACACTACCCATCGGCACTTCAGGCGCAATGTGCGCTCAGCTATGGAACGGTTCCCATTGCCCACGCCTCGACTTCAATACGGGAGATCGTAACTGACGCCACCCCGGCCAATCTGCTGCATGGCAGCGCCAGCGGTTTTCTCTATTACAAGACAACACCCGAGCAACTGGCCGACGCAATCAGCAGGGCAAGCACATTTCGTGCAAAGCCGGCGATCTGGTGGCAGAAGCTGGCACTACAGGGCATGGCCCAGAGTTTTCATGCCGCCGAGACCACCAACAGGTATCTGCAGTGCTACCAATCGGCAATAGACAATCCGGTAGCCACGCCCGCTCACTGAGCATCCCGGTTTACCCCACGAACCCTGCATTGATCCCCATCTGTAATGGTGTCAACATGAAACGCAATTGACACAGCAATAGCAAAACCGGGGCGGCACCAGCAGATGACCATTTCCAACCTCCTTAAAAACCAGGCCTATATCAACGGCGAGTGGATTTCCGCCGACAACGGCCACACCTTTGCGGTCACCAATCCCGCAGACAACAGCGAGATCACCCGGGTGCCCTCACTCGGTGCGGCAGAGACGAGACGCGCCATCGAGCAGGCTGATCTGGCCTTTCGAAGCTGGCGCAAGCGTACTGCGCAGGAGCGCAGCAATCTGCTGCGCCGCTGGTTTGAACTGATCATGGCCAATCAGGAGGCGCTGGCTCAACTGCTCAGTCTGGAGCAGGGTAAACCGCTGGCGGAAAGTCGCGGCGAAATCGCCTACGGCGCCAGCTTTATCGAGTGGTTCGCCGAAGAGGCGAAACGGGTATACGGTGACGTGATCCCGGCCCACGCGGCGGACAGGCGTTTTGTAGTGATCAAGCAGCCGATCGGGGTAGTAGCCGCCATCACCCCCTGGAACTTTCCCAACGCCATGATCACCCGCAAATGTGCACCGGCCATGGCGGCCGGCTGTACCGTGGTAATCAAGCCGGCACCGGACACCCCGCTCTCCGCACTGGCATTGGCGGCCCTGGCGGATGAGGCCGGCATACCGCCCGGTGTGTTCAACGTCCTGCCCACGGAAAATGCCGTGGCGGTGGGTGGCGAACTGACCAGCAACCCGATCGTTCGCAAACTCTCCTTCACCGGTTCCACCGCTGTCGGGAAGCTGCTCATGTCCCAGTGCGCCGGTACGGTTAAAAAGGTCTCCCTGGAGTTGGGTGGCAATGCCCCCTTCCTGGTGTTTGATGATGCCGATATCGACGCTGCCGTGGCTGGTGCGCTGGCATCAAAATACCGCAATAGCGGCCAGACCTGCGTCTGCACCAACCGCTTCCTGATCCAGGAGAGTATCTATGACGAGTTTGCCGAAAAGCTGACCCGGGCGGTCGACGCACTGCAGGTAGGGCCAGCACTGACCAGTGATTCCCAGCAGGGACCGTTGATCAATCAGGCCGCCGTGGAGAAGGTGCAGCGTCATGTGGATGACGCCGTGGCAAAAGGCGCCCGGCTGATGACCGGGGGGCAGCGCCATACCCTGGGTGGCACCTTTTACCAACCAACTATCCTGGCCGGCGTCACGCGTGAAATGCACATTGCCTGCGAGGAGACCTTCGGCCCCGTCGCCCCCCTGTTCAGCTTCAAGACCGAGCAGGAGGCGATCGACCTGGCCAATGACACACCCTTCGGACTGGCCGCCTATTTCTATGCCCGCGACATTGGCCGGGTCTGGCGCGTGGCCGAGGCCCTGGAGACCGGTATGATCGGGATTAACGAAGGCATTATCTCCACTGCGGTCGCACCATTCGGCGGTATCAAGGAGTCAGGAATCGGCCGCGAGGGTTCGCGCTACGGCATGGATGACTTCATCGAGATGAAATATCTCTGCATGGGTGGTCTCGGTCAGGCGTAAAGGATTCCGTTGACTCGGCCCGGGCGATCCCTATAGACCACCCGCTGGTCACCATCGGATATATCAATCCCGCTTGCGGACATTCTGAAACCGTCGGATCCAGGGAGACTCGATGGGGTTGTCGGCCAGCAGCCGGTCTTTCGCCTGCGTCGCCTGCTGCATACTGTCGAAACTGCCAGCGAGCACCCCGAACCAGCGGTAACCGAAACGATCGAAAGGGAAAATAGCGACACGCCATGAACTCTTCAACATACGCGCCACACGTTCGGCGCTCTCCCGCTTGTCGCTGCTGAAAAGCTGCAAGGTAAAATTGTCTTCCGGCTGGTCCTCTATCCAGGCCAGATCATTCTGACTGGCTACGACCGCCACATCACCGGTCGGTGTCGCCGACAGCAGTGCCGATTCATCAACCGCCAGGTCCGCCGGAGTGACGGTCTGCCCCAGCAGGCGGGCACTCTGCCGTGATGCAACCAAAGTGACCGCATCCGAACCGGTTCCGGATGCCGCCACGCCGGTGGCCATCAGTCGCAACGCGGCGTCACTGACGGCGACCTGCATGACATCCACCGACCCGCTGTAGATTGGCGAATCGGCAAACTCCAAATGGTCCAGCATGACCAATGCCCGTTGCGATCCGTTATCCGCCGCGCGCCGATACCATTCGAGCGTCTTTTCATGATCCGGCTCGACCATCCACCCCAGGTAGTGAAGTGCAGCCAACCGAAGCTGTGCCGCCACATCGCCCTGCCCGGCCGCCCGACGCCACCAATAAAGCGCCCGTTCCCCATCCTGTTCGATCAACTCACCGGTATGATAGAGATTACCCAATCGATACGCTGCCGCGGCATGCCCACCCTCGGCGGCCAGCATCAACAGGGTCAACGCCGTCACCTCACTGGGTTCGACTCCCAGGCCATCACGAAACAACCTGCTGAGATAAAACTGTGCTTCGGCATTGCCCCGGTCAGCCTCGGGCACCCAGTACTCGTAGGCATCGCGCCACTGCTGCTGTTCAAAGGCACGATAGCCGGCCTGTACCGGATCAACGGCGGCCGCGCACTGGGTACCCCACAGCAGTCCTGCAATCAACAGCAGTTTACCCGACAGGGTTCGCTTCATCATGCGGGCGGGAATATCACTGGCGGGGGTTTGACACCGATTCCGGTGGACTCGGCGACCACCGCCACCGCCTCCTGACGACCCAACTCGAAAGCCTGGGTCTGCGGCACTGTCTCCCCCGGTTGAGCAGGGATGTCTTCCGTTCGCATATACAGCGTCTGGGTGGGAAAGGCGAACTCAACACCCAACCGCTTGGCCAGGCGCAGGATATCCAGCATAAAACGGTGGCGTTCACGCAGCTCGGTATTCCATTCCGGCGTCTCCCAGAACACATACAGCAGTACATTCAGCGAAGAGGCGGCGAATTCGTTGAGGTAGACCTGATAATAGTCCTTGCGCATATAGGGATGCTGTCGAATCAGCTCCCGCACACCCTCACAGAAGGCCTCGATCCGGTCTGGCGGCGTATCATAGGTCAGTGAGAGTTTGCAGGAGAGGCGGCGGTAGCGCCGCTCCCCCATGTTGTCGACATCGGCGGTGATGAACTTGGAATTGGGCACGGTAACCACCGAGTTGTAGAAAGTGCGGATTCGGGTACTCCGGAAACCGATCCGCTCCACCGAGCCTTCCACCCCACCCACAATAATCCAGTCACCCACACTAAAGGTGCGGTCCATCAGCACGGTGACGGAACCGAACAGGTTCTGCACCATATCCTTGGCCGCCAGGGCAAAGGCCAAGCCGCCCAGTCCCAGGCCCGCAAGGAGACTCGATATGTCCACATTGATATTATCGGCAATGAAGACAAAACCGATGACAGTGACAAAAATCTTCAGGGTGCGCGGAATCAGCGGAACCAGGGCGTCGTCCAGCTTGCTTTCGGTCCTGAGTGCGCGACGCAGCAGATAGATCGCGACGATATCCACCAGTCGGTAGGCGGCCCAGACACCGGACAGGCTGGCGAGAAATTTCACCGCGACAAGCAGTACCAGCAGGGAATCCTCGCCCAGTCCGAGGAGATGATGCCGACCCACCAGATAACCGCCATCACCATCAGGCCAAGCGGTCGCAGGACCTGGTCGGACAGGGCCTGGAATTCGTCACCGCTACTGCGGTTCTTCCACCGCCGCACCAAACTGCGCAGCACCAGGGAGACCAGCTTATCGGCAACCACACCCACCAGAATAATGATGAAAATACCGATCCACTGCCAGTTCTCAAGCAGAAAGTCTTTCTGTTTGAGACGTTCGGGTATCTGTTGCCTCAGACGCAGATGCCACGGGAGATATTGCGCATCATCATCCCCCTTTACCCGCTTGGTCGCCGCCAGTTCATCCAGTATCATCGGCAACCGGCTGACGCCCTCCCGGTCGAACAGCCAGCGCCCATCTTCCATCGGCGCAATGCGGATAACACCGCTTTTATAACGGGCAAACAGGTAGGGCTCACCGGTGGGGTTGGCCGGAATCCGTCCGGTATCGATCAAGCGGGTCCGGTCCATCACCTCCAGCAGCATCCAGGCCAAATCACGCCCACGCTCCCGGCGCACCAAAGGACTGACATCGGACAAGTCCAGTGTGGTTACCGCATCGTCTATCCGCTGCGGTTCCCCCCGTTTGATATCGTTCATGGCATGGAGAAAGGTCTCCATGGTGGCCCGGGGGGAAATGAGAGTATCGGGCGGTGCCGCCGCCTTGACAGCTGCACTCTCCGTCCCCGTCACCCCCTCCTGGCTATAAATCGATTGGGACAACCCCGACAACAGCAATAACATCGGTAGCAACAGACGCCACATGATCAAACGACTCCTTCACTTCCGCTCACATAAACTGGGGTGCAGTCTACCCGTCCGGCCCGGGAGTGTCTAAAACACTGGGCAGAATCTTCGTTTCACAGGCAAGTCACTGCAACTTTGTCCCCATTGTCGGCCATGAGGTGGGGTCGCCATCACAGCAGCACGACGGATCACGGCGCCGACGCGGCGCCCTATGGAGATGGAACCGGAATTTGGGCAGGTGAATGGTGAATCGACCGGTTAGGGGTCTCTATTCGAGGGTCAACTGAATGTTATCGATCAACCGGGCCTTACCCAGATAAGCCGCTGCGAGAATAACCAGAGATGTATCATCCGCACCCGGCTCTGCCAGATCAGCCGCACGGCGAATGGCATAGTAATCGGGCGTAAAACCTTCCGACTCCAACCGGTTGATCGCCTGACGCTCCAGCGCCGCATAATCGTGCTTGCCGCGTTTTATCCCGACCACCGTCTGTTGCAATTGCCGATAAAGAGCCGGCGCTATGGTACGTTCGGTATCGCTCAGGTAACCGTTTCTGGAACTGCGCGCCAGCCCATCCACCTCGCGTACCGTCGGCAGTCCATGGATGGTGACGGGAATCGAGAGATCCTGAACCATCTGCCGAATCACCAGCAGTTGTTGGAAATCCTTCTCGCCAAACAGTGCCAGATCCGGCTGAACCATGTTGAACAGCTTGCAGACCACGGTGGCGACACCCACAAAATGGCCGGGACGCGAGGCGCCACAGAACAGACCTGACAATCCCGGCACTTCGACCCGGGTCTGCTCCTGCTGGGGTCGGGCGTACATTTCGGCGACCTGCGGCGTAAACAGTAAATCGGTGGCTGCCGCACTCAACTTATCCGAGTCATCAATCAGGGTTCGCGGATAAGTGGCGAAATCCTCGCCCTCGCCAAACTGAAGCGGATTGACAAAGATGGAGACCACCACCCGATCTGCCAGGGATCGCGCCTTTCGCACCAGATCCAGATGGCCTTCATGCAGATTGCCCATGGTGGGAACCAGCGCCACCCGTTCTCCGGCCGCACGCCAGCGGGATACGGTATGCCGAAGGTCAGCAACAGTTTCAACGGTAATCATTTAAAGCTGTGCTCCTCACCGGGGAAGCTGCCGTCCTTGACTGCCTTGACATAATTAGCGATCGCCTCGGAAATGGAGTGGGCGCTCGGCAGGAAATTTTTCACGAAGCGCGGCAGCTGGCGCGGGGTGATGCCAAGCATGTCGTAGATTACCAGTACCTGGCCATCGCAGCCGGGCCCGGCCCCGATACCGATCACCGGAATCTCCAGCGCCTCGCTGATCTCCCGTGCCAGCCCGGTGGGGACACACTCCAGCACCAGCATCTGGGCACCGGCCGCTTCCAGCGCCAGGGCATCCTCTTTCATGATCCGGGCCGACTCGTCATCCCGTCCCTGTACCCGGTAACCGCCCAGTTTGTGCACCGACTGGGGCAGTAGTCCCAGGTGGGCACAGACCGGAATGCCGTTGGCGGTCAGCTGACGCACGGTCTCCAACTGGGTGGCACCGCCTTCCAGTTTCACCATGTGGGCGCCGCCATCCTTCATCAGCCGCCCGGCAGTCCCCAGCGCCTGCTCGGCCGAGCTGTAACTCATGAACGGCATATCGGCAATCAGCAACGCCTTGCGGCGGCCACGGGCCACACACTGGGTGTGATAGACCATCTCCTCCACGTCCACCGGCAGCGTGCTCTCCTGTCCCTGAATCACCATCCCAAGCGAATCACCGACCAGGATCACCTCCACACCCGCATCTTCGATCAGGCTGGTGAAACTGGCATCGTAACTGGTTAACACAGCAATTTTTTCATGCTGTTGCTTCATCTGTATCAGTGTTGCGGTTGTCACATGGGACATGATTTTTTTACCCCGTTTTCTCTCTTTCCACTGTTAGTCGGAATCGGATAACCCGCATTGTGCAGTGCAATATTACAACAAGAGTGGTGCAGGATTGAAATAATGTTTTCCGCTGCGTACGCTGCAGATCCGCTCCAGCAGCAGCCGGTAGTCACTCTCCCGCTCAATCGGATTGATCTCCGCTGCATTGACAATCAGCAGAGGCGATTTCTCATAATGGTAGAAGAAATCGGTATAGGCGTTGCTCAGGCGTTGCAGATAAGCGGCTTCCATACGCCGTTCCTGGACCCGGCCTCGCTTCTGAATTCGCGTCATCAGCACATCCACCGGCGCCTGGAGATAGACCACCAGATCCGGAGATGGCGCCTCCATGGAGAGTCGCTCGTAGACCTGCTCGTAGAGATTCAGCTCTTGTGCATCCAGGTTGATTCCGGCAAACAGCCGGTCTTTTTCCAGCATATAGTCCGCCACCAGGGCTCGACGAAACAGATCCTGCTGACGCAGCCCCGCCAGTTGTCGGCTGCGCTGAAACAGGAAAAACAGCTGGGTGGGAAAGGCGGCCTGGCGGCCATCATTATAAAAGCGCTCCAGGAATGGATTCTCTTCCGCCTCTTCCAGCAGGGTTTCAGCCGCAAAGCTCTGCGCCAACCGGTTCACCAGGCTGGTCTTGCCGACGCCGATGGGTCCCTCCACCACGATATAACCGGGCGGTGTTGCGAGTGACTCATGCATGGCGCTTCAAGCCATTTTTCGGGCAATTGGCTACCAGTGCCGCCAGAGGTCCCAGCCCCGGTATATTCAGCATGGGGGCAATCTCCTGTAGCGGATAAAGCACGAATGCCCTCTCCGGCATGCCGGGATGGGGCACGGTCAGCGCCTTGTCGCTAATGATCTGGTCCCCGTAGACCAGCAGATCCAGGTCCAGCGTGCGGGCGCCCCAACGCACCTCACGGGTACGTCCCTGGGCCTGCTCTATGGCCTGGATACCGGCCAGCAGATCATAGGGTAAAAGGGTGGTTTCAAGGGCCGCCACCGCATTGACGTAGTCCGGCTGATCCGCCGGCCCCATGGGGGGACTGAGATAGAGACTGGAACATTCAAGCAGGCGGGTTTCCGGCAGCTGTGTCAGGGCCTCACAGGCACGTCTGACCTGCAACACCGGTTCAGCCAGATTACTGCCCAGCCCTATGTAGGCGGTTACCATGGGCTTATTTGCACTGCTTCGCATCAGTCGTCTGGCTAGCTCGGGTCGGCCGGTTTGGCGGGACGCTTGCGCCGGCGCCGGCGGCGGCGGGGTCTATCGCCACTGCTGTTCGCCTGCCGAACCATCTGGTTGCGTTCATCGCCGTCCTGCTCCTGAAAATGGGTCCACCAGTCGGCCAACTCCTGGTCGACCTCTCCCGCTTCTGCGCGCAACAACAGAAAATCATAGGCCGCACGGAAACGGGGATGGGTTAGCAGTCGGTGGGGACGTTTTCCCGCTCGCTGCTCAAAGCGGTGCTGCAGATTCCAGATCTCGCGCATCGGGATACTGAACCGCTTAGGTATCGATACCCGCTCAAGCTGGGTCATCAGGATATCACTGCCCGCCTGCTGCATGGCCGGCAAGGGCGCTTCGCCGTTCTCCCGCAGACGTTCTGCCAACAGCCTGACCGGTTCCCACAGCAGTACCGCAAACAGGAAGGCCGGCGTTACCGGCTTTCCCTCGCGGATACGGCTATCGGTATTCTGCATCCCGCGGATAACGAAAGTGATGGGGAATTCGTGATCTTCGTGGGCCAGACACTCCTCCGTCTCCGGAAACAGCTCACCAAACAGGCCATAGTGACGCAGCTTTTCAAAACTCTGTAACGCCACGCCCGCCATGAACAGTTTCAGCACCTCCTCAAACAGGCGTGCCGCCGGCACACTCTGCAACAGGGAACCCATTTCAAACAGAGGCTGTTCGCATGCCGGATTGATCACAAACCCAAGCTTGGCGGCGAAGCGGACGGCCCGCAACATGCGCACCGGGTCTTCCCGGTAGCGGATATCGGGATCACCCAGCAGCCGCAGAACCCCTGACTGCAGATCCGCCATGCCGCCGGCATAATCCACCACCGAGAAGTCCTCTATATTGTAATAGAGGGCATTAATCGTGAAATCGCGGCGCAGGGCGTCCTCTTCGATGGAGCCATAGATATTGTCCCGCACCAGCATGCCATTCTCAGTCTCCCGGTCTCCCGGTTCGGAGGCATCCTGCATACTTCTGAAGGTGGCAACTTCGATAATTTCCCGCCCGAAGTGGACGTGGGCGAGGCGGAACCGGCGGCCGATCAGGCGACAGTTGCGAAACACCGCTTTGACCTCCTCCGGGGTGGCGTCTGTCGCCACATCGAAATCCTTGGGTTCCCGGCCCAGTAGCAGGTCGCGCACACCACCGCCGACCAGATAGGATTGAAACCCTGCCGCCTTCAGGCGATAGAGTACCTTGGTGGCATGTTCGCTGATATTCGCCCTGGAGATGTTGTGCTCAGGACGGGGAATGATATGGGGCGTGGCTATTTTAAATATTCCTTATACACTTCAAAAAGATTGCGGCGCCCAGAGTGTACAGAATCATGCCACTAAAAAAAATGGTCATTACAGCTTGAGCCAAAACAAACTGTGGGTATAATACGCCACGCCTGAGCGCACTGCTCCCTTCGTCTAGTGGCCTAGGACTCCGCCCTCTCACGGCGGCAACAGGGGTTCGAGTCCCCTAGGGAGTACCACTTAAAAATCAAGAGGTTGCGATATAAAGCAACCTCTTTTTTTATGCCAAAAATACCGTTTGTGTATAGTTTGTGTTATAGAGAAAACTTGATTTTTGAGCCTTGTCCCGCAATTTAGTCCGCCCTCACCCGGCTGGTCAAACTATCGAACCAATATCGGCGTTCCATCTTCAGTTCCGGATGCGACACCAGGTCGGAAAAAAACATTTAGAATCAGCATCCTATTATTCTAAGCAACTGTATCAGACCTGTATCAAATCATCGCCAATTCGCCCTCCATTGCCACACACCCACCGGCATCCGTAAAGGCATGCAATCTCAGAGAAAAATCGGCAAAAGAAATCACGGAACTTCGTCATTTTCGGTGCCCCCCCCTGTACGGCAATTCTCAAGGACGTTCGAAAACTGGTTTTTTCAATGGGGTGCCGGTCTATTTCTGGTGTCTGTCGGAGATTGGCGTTCAGCTCTACTTATGCTACGTTTTCAAATTTTACCAACTACCTTTCTGTGAGCCGGAACGCGTAGGAGGTACGTTGGTAAAAGCCGGTCAGGTCCCAGAGGCATTCCGTTGCCTCTTCTATGATGGATAGGCGGTTGGGTCTCCCTGCCGTTTTTTAAACGCTTCACGGCAATCTGCTGGCTTTACTGCCTGTGGATCAATAAAGAGGTCATCACGGATACTCCCCCCCCCATTTCACGGATGAAAGACCGGCTCAAGGATATTACCCGTTAGGTATTGACGCATGAATGGTGGCGAATTGTGGGCGAGTAATATATTCACCCCACCAATAACGTCAACTGAAGCCTGGTTTACAGGGTGTTACCCATTGGGTATCGGCGCATGGATGGTGGCTAGATATGTGTGGGTAACGCCTTTTGCCACCACATATATCCCTATAGGGTCAATCAGGTGGTACATCTAGAGCCTATCGTGTTTATTCACGAGTTTTCACGCCCGATCATTCAAAATATCAAACCAATGTGGAGCTGCCCCATAATTATTGCCCTCCTGGGCCAATCGAGGCACTAGCGTTACGGATTTCATCCTCCTTGCTCTTGATTGCTTCCGCGTACTCGCTGCGCCGATTGGCAATCTCCTGCTGGATTATCATCACATCCGCCTTTGTTACTGCGCGCCGCATTAAGGAGCGATAGCGTGCCATCTCTCTATCCCTCTTGTTTTTTAGGATTGTCAGATCCTGCTTAAGGCTTCTAAGCTTCCGCTCTCCTCGACGCTCATTGATCGCCGCATCTAGCTCCTTATTTGCTTTCTTATAGTCATTAGCGTTACGGGGATCTCCAGATGGAGGTGGAGCCGCCTTAATCTCCACCTCGGACATCTCGCCTTCACAGGGCTTTTGGCTGTAAGTTGTTTTACCATCAAGAACACATTTATATACACCTGCCTCAAGAAGAGTTGTCTGAGTACAGATTAAAGCCAAAATTAATAACACGATCCCTTTCATGTTCTTCTCCCTGTAATACATCATTCTATAGCTTATAAATATCCCTTCTTTTAAATAAAAACGCAATTCCCGGACATCACTGCAAGGGTGATTTAGTCTCACCCTATGAGGTACCTATTACTCACTTTTCATTCCCTCTATCTGCCTCGCTTTAACGCCTCCTGATGGAACACCCTTTGGATAGCATTAGCCACATCTTGATCTGCTTGCACCGGGAATTTTTGGCCATCTAAATAGAGGTTGATGGGGGTACCAGTGTTGGTATTAGGGGCCGTATATTTGAATGAGGGCAAAGCAGGCGCACCGATCAGGCCGCCATCGGCAAAACGCGGCAGTTGCCGGCGGCGGATCAGTTCCATAAACCCCCGGCCGTAATACTGTACGCTGGCTTCAGGCTGCATGAACTCACCGTTTGAGCCCCACATCAACACGCTGTCGCTGGTTCCGGTACCCGGGCCCACAATCGGCCCGCCGCCGGCGCGTTTGATGGGCATGGGCTCGGCCACACCCTGCACCGCCTGTTCGGTGGGAACGTTGATATCACCGCTCTGGCTCAACACCACCGGGATCACCAGCGGGTTGGCGGAAAACTGGGCTTGTAAGGCGGCCATCAGTGAGGTGGCCTGCGCCTGGGCGGCGGCACTGTCCAGGCCCACTTTCAGCGCCTTCAGCTCTTCGGCACGGGTCAGCAGGTCGGTAATCACCTGGTTGGTCTGTTGCAGGGACGCATCACTGCTTGTCTTAATGCTGCCTAATGCATTCAGCTCCGCATCTTCGGCGCGTTTCAGTAACCCGCGCAGTACAATGTCACTTTCTCCGCCAGCATCACCCAACTCTTTGATCATGTTGCGGGCTTTTTCTGCTGCCTTTGCGGCACCTTCGTAATCACCCTTATCAAATAGCTGTTCTGATTTTTTAGACTGGCCGGAAATATCAATAATGTCAGGCGCACCCCCTTTATTACCTATGCCACTGCGAATATCGGCATAGGCTTCTTTTACTTTTTTAATACGGGCGACGTATTCGTCCACTTTTTGCGCCTGCTCTTTCTGCAGGATGATGGCGGTTTTTAACTGCTGGTTGACATCCTTCAGGCTTGCTTCATAGTCCTCAGCGGCATCGGCTTGTTCGGTATGCTGCTTTCCGGACTGGATGGCCCTGACGTTTTCATCCTGCATGGCTTTCAGTTCTTTGTTGACTGACTCCAGTTCGGATTTTAGATTTTTCAGTTCAGCGACATAATCCACATAGGGCGACTTTGTGTTGTCAGCAACATCTTTTTCAAGCCGCTGAATCTCTTTAGTCAGCCTTATCCGCTCTTTAAACAACAGGTTGAATTTATTCATGCCGGTGGGATTAACGTAGGTTCCGGCGGCCGCCAGGTTGTTAGCGATACGATTCATAACCCAGGCAATACCTGTAGTGGCATTAGTCGCATGATCCAGATCCGCCAGGAACTTCTTCATCGCTTCATCAAGTATTTTGGTGGCACGCTGCAAGTTGACGGGAATTTCGGCAAATTCTTTTGAGACTTCACCAGACTGATCCAGCAACGCTCCAAAGGCATCTTTCGAAAGTAGCTTGCCGTCCAGCACCATCTGGCGAAGCTCACCTTTTGACTTACCTAAGCCGATAGCAATACGGTCAACAACAGCGGGAATGTTCTCTACCCATGAGTTGAATTCTTCAGCACGAACAACCACTCCGCTCATGGCTTGGCCAAACTGCAACAGGCCCGCCTGCATGGCCGTTCCACTGGCCCCGGACATTACGCCCAACTGCTGAACGGTTTTTGTGACCGTTATAATCTGGTCATTGGTGGCACCTAACTCTTTACGCGCCAACGACAACCGTTGAAAGGTGGCCACAGTGTCGGCCATGGCTGTGCCGGTTTCCTGGGCGCTTTCAAACAGTTGTTTATTAACTTTTACAAAATCGCCAGTTTGTTTGGTGGCGGTTTTTATGCGCTGTTCCAGTGTGCGGAATTCATCGGCCATATGCAGGGCTTTTATGGCTGAAGCAATAACAAGATAGGCGGCAGCGGCGGCACCCATCGTACTGAAGGCAAGCCCTAGATTATTAATGGGTTTACTGGCGCTTCTTGCAGCGCCACCTGTTTTGGCAATCTCATCAGACATTCGGCGCATATCAGCCTGCGCCTTGGCAATATCTGCACTAACCCGTATCAGAAACTCTTTGTTATTCCTGGTCATAGAAAAGCCTCAATAAGCTTCGATCAGCTAATAGGAGCCCGGCTTTTCGCTTAAAACGTTTTACCTGTGGGCGTAGAAATATTTTAGTGTTGGCGGATAACTTCCCGGTTATCTTCATGAGTAAGATTTAATGCTTTGCTCAAATGCTCTTCTACCGTTGAAAACATATGATCTAACTCCGGATTCTTTCGATGTATCGGCTGGTTTCGAAGTGCTTGGATCATGGCGATTTTCTCATGTAACTGACAAGTTACGGCTCTGAGTTCCTGTTCAGTAATGGTCATGCCATTATTATGATCCATAAGAATCTGATGGATACCGTCTATCTGAACCAAGAGTTCTTCAAAGGCGTCTTTAATTTCATTCATTATTTTTTTCATGACACTATTCTCCGACCTGACAGTTGTAGTTCGCTTTGCAGTAAAACAATGTGCCTATCTTTGGCAGTAAGATCTGTAGACATTTCCTTTATTTTTTTTCTGTTTTCCACGTCTTTCGCCTTTAGGTAAGCATTCTCCATCATTAGATTTGCGTGTACTTCTACCAATGCAGCAAGCGTGGCTTCTTGGGCTGCAACTAATACTCTGGTTTCGTCATAATTTAATGTATCCATATCCTATGCCTCATAAAAAAAGCCGGTACTCCTAATAATGGAGTACCGGCTTTTTCGCTTGGTTGCTGCTGTCATTTACAGTCAGCGCGTTATTGCCTTAGTGGGTGGCCATCGATTATCGAATTAAGCAAAATGGAACTGCCCTATCGTTCGATGCCACCGTAAGCTATGTGCTGCAGGTCAACCTCGAGTGACAAACACCTTTTTGCTTGTCTGGTCAGGGTCACCACCGCTATTCTTTAATACCTCAGTTAGTTGATCGTCAACAGACTGTAGCAAACAATATAACTCCCAGCCCGTGAGCACCAGCGAATCCGTTTGGTCTACCACTAAATTGGCAAGACCACGAATCTGTGTCCGCGCCTTGTATGTAAGGCTATGAGGATCTTCATTCATCATGGCCCACCTCCTGCGTGCTAAGACACACCTGATATGAAATAATATTCTTACCCATAGTTGACTCCTATAAGTCAGTTGTGGTCAGAGCCCTCATCAGGTTGCCGCCTGTTGAGGGTTCGCTACTTTACAGCCTTTTTCCTAAGCCTGGCTGCGTAGGCTTTCACTTCATCAGCAAGCTTTTCCGGAACCCAAACACAAACCTTCCGAAGCCCCTCGGCTTTCTTCCGGTCCCGGTATCGGGCAGTCCGGTCTTCTTTTCTATTCTCAACCATACTTCTGCACCAGTGTGGTAATACCAAGTATTTTATAACCGTGGTATTACCACAAGTCAAGCCCTGACCTTCATCAGATCCAAATCCAGCTGACTGGCTCCTTATCACCAACTCAGATTTCACGTAGGAGCGCAGTGTGTAGTTAGTGCGGCAGGCCGTATCCACAGCCTGCCGGTGCCTGTCACGTCTCGAAGTAATGAGGACTTAGACCACAGGCTCTCGGGGTTTTACTGGGGCACTAGGCCGAGTGATCCCCCCAGTCCGGAACACACGGAACTGGATGCTCAACGATTACCGCGCGACCCTGCCAGACGATGAGTACAAAACCAGACTAGTAAATGCACCCTTGAGTGGCGTGGGTGTGTGGACGGCAATGAACTGATCGCCATAAGCTTCTTTCTGGCCGGTATACCGCCCATTTGGCCCGCGTTGATTCTCGATGCCGTTCATCACCCAGGGTTTGAGCATGCGGTACCGGGTGATCCCTTTTTGACCGATAAGAATCCGCTGATCGCCGTACCAGAGCCCCGGGCCGGCTGTCTTGTAATTTGGTACATCCTTTATACGCCCGAGATCCCCATCAAGAGAGAGATCCGTTCCCGGAACCTTAAAGTTGGCGCTGAATTTCTTAGCCTGCTCGACATGGGACATTGCCGTTCCCGACATCAAACCAAAATCAGGTGTGTACCGACGATCATCTTCGAGCGCCGCCTTTCGCAGGCCGTAGCGATAAAGAAATTGGTCCCAATGCTCATCAACATCAAGAGATCCAACATCGGTATCGAACGCATAAACGTTGGGGCTGTAACTGTAGCTGATAGTGTAGGATGTCCCGTCGGCAGGGATTTGCAGATCTCCCAGTTCATCGACCAGTTGTATCTCACCCTGGTTATAATCCAGACGGTAATAGGTTCCAGGTGTTTGTAAACCCGATCCATTGTATTCACTCAGCGCCACCGCATTGTAAATGACCGATATTGGGTTTGTTGTCACGCCAACCTGGTTGCCCTGAATATCGTAGGCCTTTCGAGGCCGCACAACGGGAAATTTGGCCAGTACAAAAGTGGATTTAACTCCATCAGCCTGGGGCTCCAAATCCTCCCCGGCCACCGCCACGGCGGCATACTCATCAGAGGAATGAAGCATTTCATTTAGGATCAGGTGGTCCGTATCCTCACTGACTATCCGAGATGCATTAAGCGCATTTTCACGCATGGTATCCCAATTGATGTGTGACGCAGAGGTAAGGTGACGCATTTCATCCGAGACAGAGAAGGATAGCTTTTGAGGAATCGGGTAGGTCTCTTCTGCACTCTGAATCACTCCGGAACGCTGAATTTCCTGCCCCTCATAAACACGAGTATTTGACCGGTCGGCCGCGCTGGGATCACGATATGAAAACGGAATACTCACTGTAGGCCCATACGCCTGCTCACCCGCATCGACAAACTCAAGCCCCTTCATTGCATAGAGTGCTTCCCGGATCACGGTTCGCTCATAGACGGCAGGTACCGCAGCATCGGACACCATGCCGGAACCGGCAGAAAGCTGCCGCGCCTCCCGGAGAAGACGTGGAAGATTTTCGGCGTCAAAGCAATTCAGGATTTTGTTTGCCGCCTTCCTCCCAGCCTCGGACACGTTAACTCTGTTTCTTTTGCTGCCCGAACATTCCTCATGGAATCCCAGTCGCTTATCGATGGTCTCCTGTAACCGTTTGATGTCGGGAAATGCTTCAAATGCCAGGTTGTCTTTCATTATGTTTACTCCATAAAAAAAGCCGGCCTCCATGAATGGAGTGCCGGCTTATCGCTTGATCGCGTTATTGCCTTAGTGGGAGCCGTCGTAGGTGACGCCCCTTGAATTATCTTACTGCTCGAACAATAGATCATTTCTTTTACCACTGCAACCACGGTGGACGGCGGTTTATCGGTGGCTATAACACCAATTTTAGAATTGGTGCAGACATCCAGGCACCCCCCCCCAAGGGGGATCGGCCTGGCGCTTGGACGACACACGCGCATAAATCACGGCCGTTTTTTCTGGCGTATCACGCACGTGAAACCGCCGGCGGCGCCATAACGCCGAATCGAAAAATAGTGCAGATATCCAGGTACCCTCCCCCCTGCTGGAAGATGCCTTGATCCTGTGCCGAGCCCCCACCCCCTCGGTGTGCTTGTGTCTGCATCGATGGCGGTCTAGACTTTCCTTAATTTGAATTGTTTAAGGGAAAGTTACCCAACACAGGAGCAGCAACCATGCAGCGTACAGGCAAGGCCAAAGCATCACCCCAAACATCGAAAACGGGAAAGATAAAGAAAGCCGGCAACCGAGGGATCGGTAGGCCTACCAATGCAGCAGTAAGAACCCGTGAGCATCTTACAGAGAAAGAGGTCAATGCTCTGATCAAAGCAGCAAAGAAAACGGGGCGCCATCAACACCGCGATGCCACTTTGATCACACTGATGTATCACCATGGCCTAAGAGTTTCAGAGGCCATATCTCTTTGTTGGGATCAAATAAATTTTGAGCGAGGCCTTATTTATGTAACACGATTGAAAAATGGTACACCCAGCTCTCACTTCATGATTAATACCAGCGATCGAGGAAATGAAATGCGTTCTCTGAGGCGATTGAAGCGAGAGCAGCAGACTTCCCCCTATGTCTTTACAACAGAGCGTGGCGGCCCCATGACAGCCTCAACCGTGCGAAAAATGATCACCCGGGCCGGAAAGATTGCTGACCTACCCTTCCCCATCCATCCGCACATGCTCCGGCATGCCTGCGGCTATAGGCTGGCCAATGACGGCCACGATACCCGATCCCTGCAGCACTACCTCGGTCACCGAAACATCCAACATACCGTCCACTATACTGAAATGTCACCCGACCGCTTTAAAGGATTCTGGAATGACTGATGATCCCATCGATACAAAAACTGAAATCCCCGACTTTCTGACCAAGCGGGGAATCACCAAACTCACAGATAACATACCTGAAGGCCACCAGATACGAGCCCCAGCCAAACTCTTTGCTACGTTATTCAAAGAAGAGATCGTGGAGGCCTGCACCAAGCCCGCCTCTACTGATACCCATGTACCACCTGATTGATCCACCAGCAGTAAAGTCAACAGATTGCCGTAAAGCGTATTAAAACGGCATGGAGACCCAACAGCCAATTGCCTGCAAAGATGAGCCCAGGCTGTTCAAGCGGATCCACAAGGCTATTGGCGAACAACATCCAGGACTGGATAGCAGAACCCCGGGACCTGGAACAAATTACCGAAGTGAAAGCCACCATAGAAGAGGCAACGGAATGCCTCAGAGAGAGCGGCGCCTGCCATTGAAAAAACCATTTTTTAAACGCCCCTGAGAATTGCCGTTTTGTGATGTTTTATTCTTATTTTGCTATTGCCTGTTTTTTGGGTCATTTTCCGCCACCCCCAGCCCCATCCTGCAACACCCGCTAATACTGCAATCACTACCAACCACAGCGCCCTGCAATATGAGTTTTAGGACGGTCATTTATCCAAGACATGGGTCAGGCCACTGACAGGCGTATTGATCTTGGCAAGCGGGTTGCCCTTTCGCACCGCATCTTGAAGCCGTTTTGTTGCCGTGTGTATGTAGAGCTTTGTCGACTCCAGTGTGGCATGCCCCATCAGTTGCTGAACCGTAGTCAGGTCGGTATCTGACTCAACCAATTCCGTCCCGTACAGATGCCGTAGCGCATGTGGATGACAGAACTTCAGGGGAATGCCAGCCTTGGCCCCATAGGCCACAATCATGCGGCGAACGCTTCGTGCTGAAAACCGACGGTGTTCTCCACAGTTGTTAAAGTGCTTCACCGTGGGGTTCCTGGTGTTCACAAACAGTACCTGGTCGCCATCAGAGAGCGTTCGATCAATGTCCGCGAGCTCCGGATGACCAAGATAGGCCCTGATAAGCAACAGCGTCTCTGGTGGTGCCGGGACCAGGCGCTCATGCTCCCCTTTTTCTTTGACCTTTAAAAAGACTATCTGGCGGCCAACATCATCAGCGCCGAAAATTAAATCGCCCTGGTTGAGTCCAGTCACCCCTGAAACACGAAGACCACAGCCAGCCAAGCAGGCAATCAAGGCCGCATCGCGAACGCCTTTGAAGTCATCGAGGTTTATCTGAGCAAAGAGGCGCTCCACATGCTGCAGTGATATGAAATCGGGAATCTTCCTACCCACACTTGGATAAAAGATTGCCTTTGCTGGATCTTCACTCACAAGGCCCTGGGCAAACATCCACCGATAAAAACCTTTAACCGCCGCAATGGCCGGTTTTCGTGATCGAGGCAGGATACCCTGCTGGTGAAGGTATAAACCGGTGAAACGTTCCAGATCACCCCGACTTGCGGTTAACAGGCGTTGTCCAGACTGTGCGAGAAAATCCACCAACCTGATAAGGTGGCGCCTGTAACCATCGACTGTTCCAACAGTCCGGCCTTTGCCTATTTCAAGAAAAATCAGGAAATCGTCTATCAGGCCCTTGTCTTGATTATCATGCACGATTGAGTGATCCATCATCCAATAGCAAAATTGAATTTCCACGCCGGAATACTTGGCGCGGAACGCCGTAGTGAATGCCAGTACCTTTATATTGGCCGGTGCGTTCATCCAGGCTGACCCGTTCTGCCGCGGCGAACATCAGGGGCCAGGCTTTTAAATTGAAGATACACAGCTCATCTTCAATTTTCAGGATAAAACCGGCTTTATTGTGCACCTCTCCAATGGCCAGCACTTTGAACTTGCCGGCAACTGGATCCCTATAAAGTCCACCTTCTATCGGTTTTGATGTGCTCATGTAAAAAAATTTTCCCCTGTTTCTGGTACCTGGAGCCCGACTAAGTTATTGATTGGCAGGCATTGCCCTGATGTTGGAAACTATTTTTTGTTAGTTTCACGCACCTGCAAGCAATATAACGTCTTGTAAGCCCTTGTAATTCGTTAAAAAAAAGCGAAACTAGGGCTTAAGGTGAGATTCTGTACTAGAGGAATGAAGAACGCTGAACTTGCCTTAAAGCGGGTCCCCTGGACCAACAGGGGACCCTATTTCTAAGGCATAACGCTCAATATGGGTGTGCCGCCGCAATTCTGACCATGAGACTATGCAAAACATAGTGAACGCACAACGAAGTTTAGACACCCGCCGAGGCAAAGGTCAAGGTGTCGTGGGCGTCCGCTCCATGCATAGTCCTCTATCGAGGGCTCAAAAATGCTCCACGCTAATAACTTTTCCAATGACATCCTTTCCCGCATCCAGCTACTGGCCCAAGACGGCGCACTCACTGCCCTGGAGCCCACTGGGATGATTGAGTCGACAATTAAACAGGTAGGTGACGGCTGCTATCCAGATGGTGACTTCATGGCCAAGGCGTCCTGGATATGCGGACTCAGCCCATCATGGATTTTGAAGGGAACAGGCTCATCCTATCCGGTCTGGATAGTTGACGATGAAAACGGCGCAGAAAAGATTGATTTACTGCTCTCCGAGGAGGATCACACCATCGACGTGATTACCGCACCCGATGGCAGATTTTGCGTGCAGATATCTATCCCCATCAGGTGGGAGGTGCTAGGCGAGTTGATCCATAGTCACTCTACAGAACTGATTGCTGGCGATCTTGGGACGGCTGTACAAAAGCGACTGAGGAAGGCCAAGAGCACCCACAGGGTAAACAAAGTTCAGGTTTCGACAGCGGAATATGACCGGATCAGTGGAGGCTGGGGGCGTTTAGCTTGCTAATCCGCACGGGGCCGCGAGCAGCGCTATCCTCGGCACGGTTTTGGTAATCGCCAGGCGAAGCCCACCAATCTCTGGAAATCGCACCAGTGCGGTCTTGCACAGTGACCGGGTTGTCACATAAATATAAGGCCGGACCCTCAGCAGTTCGACCATGTAGCCCGTGATACGACCAGCCATTCTGTCGCCTCCCGGTCGGTGTTGTCTTGGCAGATCAATTCTACCACTCCGGAATCTGCACTGTTTATGGTCAATTAACTATCAAGAACCGCCAGGAGAAACTTTCTTCGATCTTTCGAGGAAATAACTCCTGGCATCCAGGACGTTGTCACATTTGTCCAGAATTTCGGTGATAGTGATCGGGTCTATCTCTTCGATGAAATCCAGCCACTCCCTGATAGCCCGTTCCTGTTTCCCCGTCATACGTGAAGTTTCCGGTTCAATTTGATCCAGCTCGGCCAGCCAGTCAGTCATGACGCCCCCACGAAAAAAATAGTTCAAAACCACCACCCAGCGAACTGACAAAACTGACAAAACTGCAAAAAACACCTAAAGCCAATGGTTTTGTCAGTTTTGTCAGTACCATGACTAGTATAATTTCAGGATTTCCCATTATCGTTGATCTGAAGATTTGGATTCCAGTAGTAGCTGAACGATGGCCTCCCGCCGTTCTCATTTTTAACTGGTCGCTCGATCAAACGACCGGTTGCTATCAACTCGCTAATAGCCGCCCTAACATCATCCGCAGCAGCTAGCCCAGCCCATTGTTTTCGGTGGACATCCCGCGCTGTGAATTCATCGGGTAGTTTGTCTCGCCGTTCCAGTATGGTGATGGCGTTCTGAGCCCCTGAATCTATGGACGCACCATAGATACGATAAGCGTGCTTTTCCAGATAAGTGCACCAGGCCGCTGCTTTCCGGGCAGACGGCTTCGTTACAGGTTTAAGGTGGCCTTCATCACACTCATTCAAAATAAGCGCTAAGGAGGGCATGAGACTTCGGTACTTGGTTAGGTGGGACTCGATTGCAGGGTGAATATCCGGAGCTCTGATTTTATTTTCAAGTTCATGGCGCCACTGATCAAAGACCTCCTGTCCCTCATCATCAAAGTGAACACCGGAAATACGGCCCTCTTCATCTGGCTCCAGTAAGGGTAAGTCATCCAGTCGTTGAAACAGGGCAAATGCACGCTCCTTAGCATTCGCATCTGGACGACGATCGACATTCTTCCACTCGCCTGTATTGTCCGGCCATACGGCCAATTGAAGACGCTGGATCAATCCATCATCACATGTATCCTGCCTGATGGCGCTATGGACATACGGTCGCAGCTTGGATGGCTGAATGCCTCCGATAACAGATAGGGTCAAGTTATTAATGTGTATAGTACCGCGCCCAATTCGATCATACGTATAACTGCCGTCGCCGTTGAAGCATTCCAGATAAAACGCTCGATCACTCGATCGGTCTTCCCGGTCAAGACTTCGCAACCACCCGGTGAGCTCATCGCGTTCCAGTAATAGACCGGCAGGATTCTCGTTTAGCAACTCGCCCAACTTCTCCGAGGTTGGATCATTTACGATATACCGCTTTTCCGTAACCGACTGCGACTGTTGCTGTAAACGTGCATAATCGGCCCGGGCCGCCTCAATCTTTGTCGAATCTTTAGTTTTTAGCGCTTTTTTTATTGCAGACCTGGCTAACTCTTCATTCGACTTACTTATGGCTTCATCCACCCAGCACTCACACTGATCTTCCTCAAACTGTTTTCGTGCCGCGATAATCAACTGCTTAATCGGTCTCATCCCTTCACTCATGGCTGGAGTCTTCATAGCCGATGGCCTGCCGATCAATGCCCCCCACAGATTGCATATAACCAACCAGTCATCGTTTTGTTTAGGATGAATCGCAGCCCTTCGCCCCAGCAAGGATGCAAGCGCAGTCATGGCGGTAACCGCCACAAAATCAGGCGGGCAATGCACACGCTCCGCTATATCGCGTACCCAGTCAATCAAATCACTTGGCAGTAATCGGTAATTGAATTCTGGCACTTCGGGCAGGTCTGCGGATAACGGAATGATATTGGGCATATCATTATCTGTCACCAGGGCGCACAAATTAGAGCCTGACTTTTCGATTGACTCGGTCAATGGACTCATTTTCCATCCCCCTGCAGAATTTTCAGGGTGTGAATTAGTCTTCCAATGGGTGAATAAGCTATAGGCACCGGCACCCATCGCTTGCACCGGAATTTTGCCTCACCCCCATTCGGGGTGAGCCGCACCACACGACTTTTTATAACGATTCCATCGAACAAAACGAATCTACATGTTGGGCATTTTATAGTTGAACGAATGTTGTCAATCATTGTTGTTCTGTATCCCCAAGGCACCTACAAACACCCATATCCAGATAGATATGAATCCTGCTTTTTCTTTCAACACAGTGAAAATTTTCTGGCTCATCAATCAGCACACGGAGTCTGATTTTCATCGAAGAGTTAGGCGCAATTGCCAGATTGGCCGCTGGTGTTATTCGATGCGCGATGTTTTTTTATTGGACGCTTGGGTACCAATTCAGGCGCTACTTCTTCATGCGCCAGCTGAAAATCCAGAATTGCCTGATGGGATACGAACCGTCGTTCACCGACGGTGTAGGAACGGATTTTTCCTTCCCGTATCAACTTGTAGAAAGCGGTGCGTGAAAGCCCAGTTGTTTGCAGGACTTCATTTACCGAGTAGGCGAGTTTTTGTTTTTCCATATCCATAACCATCTTTTGTAATCCAGCATAGTGTGGATATCTTTAAGCAGGATTATGGGCGATACAATTAATCATTTTCCCGCACCGGTGCGGGAGTGAGTGAAATTCACGGCACCGTTAAATCGCTCCCGTAACCGTTTACGGGAGCGATTTTCGGAACTCAACCAGCCAGTTTCTTATCGTCCCGTCGGCTATCGGTAACCCTTTCGATTCCAGGTGGCGACTGATAATCTTCCAATTTTCCTTTTCCCCAGCCTGCTTTTGCTGATCGAAAAACGCCTTGGCCACCGCTTTCGCCTGCCTATGATTGGGTGATCGTTTGTTGGCAATGATCTTGTTTCTGATGGTAACCGTATGAGGCAGATCCAACAGTTTTTGAGTCTTTACGGCACAGATAACGGCTTCCGCGGCATTCCCATCGACCAGGCACTGCAACGCCATATCTGCCAAGCCCAGCAGCTCCACCGCGGTGGTCAGCTCTGCCGGAACCGTCTCCCCCGGGTAGCTCCGGAGTGTTTCGGTCGCCTCCGGACTCGCTCCATATTCGTATGCACGATGAAACGGCGTGTTGATGGTGTTCTCGGTAACCTCGAATTCACGCAGGATGCGTCGGGCCAAACCATCAACCGCCAGGAAGAATTCCTCCACACCATCATCGATATCCGGCATAAAGTCGAACAAACGACCATCTATCCATTCAGACTCTCGGGTATCTGGCTCAACCCGTTCGATAATAAGGCTTCCAATGACCGGGCGCTTGTTCATGTATCTCTCCTGATCGTTTTAAGTACCACCACATTATCCTCCGCAACGCCAACCGTTGGAAGATTGGCGCGAATGGTGTCTTTTACGTAGTTGGGGCACAGGTGTGCATAGTGCTTCTCGGTAATGCGGGTATCGGCATGGCCCAGGACGGCGGCAATCACCTGCAGCGGCACCCCGGCTTTTGCCAGTGAGGCGCCATACGTATGGCGTAAAATGTGAAAAGAGACCGGTGGATTGATCCCGGCCGCCGCGCTGGCCTGGCGCATGCGGCGGGTCTGGTGCGCGCGCCTCCAGGGTTCACCGTCCGCCCGGCGAAAGATCCACTGTTCCGCCTCGAGATCCACCACCAAGCGATCGAAAAAGGCTTGCCCCTCATCGGTCAGCGGAATGTGACGCGCCTTGCCGGACTTGCTGTAGCGAATATGGATAGACCCATTGGCCGCGTCATAGTCCTCGGCCCGCAACCGAATGAGCTCGCCATAGCGGCATCCGGTAAGCAAAGCGGCCTGGACCAACGAACGGAAATCGGCCTCGCAGCCGTGCGAGAGCTTGCGGGTCTCTTCCGGGTCCAAGAAACGGATCCGGGGGGCATCCACATTCTGGAAGGGGCGCACCATGCGCCAAGCGCGATCCTCGATCGTCAGGCCCTGACGGAACGCATGATTGCAGATCGCCTTCAACAGCGTCAGCTGGGTATTGGCCGTCGAACGCTGCGCCCGCAACCGATCGGGGTCCTGCTCATCGACTTGGACCAGGCTGTTCAGCCAGGTGCGAATCCGGGCCGCGCTCAGCTCGGACAGGCGCACGTGGCCAAAGCGTCGGCGGATATGCTTCTTGTAGCGCTGGCGCAGCCCTTCGGTCTGCTTGCCGCTGCGCGCCTGGTAGTCCCTCAGGTAGTCGTCGAAGGCCTCGCCTACGGTGTAGGTGGTCGGATTGGCCCCGGCCGCCTCCTTTTGCCGTTCGCCCTTGGCGAACTCACGGGCCCGGGCCTGGGCCTGGAAATAGTCCAGCACAAAGGAGCCATCGGCGGTTTCGTGGTCATCCGGCTTGACTCCTTTCAGTGTCACCACCTGATAGACCGGTTGGCCGTTGTCCCGCCGGGCACCGGTGGTCAGGCGCACCACCCAAGCGCTCCCCTTGCGGTTTTTGCGATAACCCAGGGCCAGGTCCTTGCCGATGGTTATCCAATAAGGGGCGCTGCGCTGCTTGAGGCGTCCCCGGGCAGTGCGGGTTTCCAGTGTGTAAGAGCGAGAGGCGCGGGGCATGATGTTGCTCCTGGTTCACGGCGGCAACGGGGCCAAAAAGCCGATTTCGTGTAAATATGTGTTATATACGGGAGTCAATCTGGCACAACTACATGATACAACATTACACGCATAGCTCTTTATTATCAACAAGTTATGTTATATTTAAGTGATTGATTATATTTGCCGTTTAGAGTTCTCTCACGGCGGCAACAGGGGTTCGAGTCCCCTAGGGAGTACCAAATTCGTGAGAAAACAAAGGGTTGGCAGGAAACTGCCAACCCTTTGTTGTTCATCCCAAACGATCACACAGCCAATAACCGGCTCACGCACCGCGCCGCCAGGCATGGAAACGCTCCACCCATCGCAGCAACCGCACCGGGGCATGGGCGCGCTTCCAGTTACCGGCGGCAAATTTGTTCGCCTCGGTCCAGGTGGGATAGATGTGGATGGTGCCGAGGATCTTGTTCAGCCCCAGACCGTGACGCATGGCGGTGACAAACTCGGCAACCAGGTCTCCCGCATGCTCACCGACGATGGTTGCGCCCAAAATCTTGTCTTTACCGGGCACCGTCAACACCTTGACAAAACCCTGCGCCTCACCATCGGCAATCGCGCGGTCCAGATCATCCAGCCCGTAGGTGGTGATCTCATAAGCCACGCCCCGCTCCTTCGCCTCCAACTCATTCAGCCCCACCCGTCCCACTTCCGGATCGGTAAAAGTGGCAAAGGGTATGACCGAGTAGTCCACCTTGAATTTACGGAACACTCCAAACAGGGCGTTGACCGCGGCATACCAGGCCTGGTGGGCGGCGGTATGGGTAAACTGATAAGGGCCGGTCACATCGCCACAGACATAGATGTTGGGGAAATTGGTCTGAAGAAATTCATTGGCTTCCACGGTACGCCGGTCACTGACCCGCACGCCCAGCTCCTCCAGGCCGAAGCCGGTGGTATTGGCCATTCGGCCAACCGCGACCAATACCTGATCGAAGGGGATTGAGATGGACTCCTGCTGATATTCCGCCGTCAGCCTGTTTTCCCCCTCCACCACTTCAAACGATTTGGCGGTATGTCCGGCAAGGACTTCGATCCCCTCCGCCTCGAACCGCGCGGTGACCAGTTCCACAACATCCTCATCCTCACGGATCATCAGGCGGGGAGCCATCTCCACAATGGTCACTTGTGAACCGAAACGGGCAAAGCACTGGGCCAGTTCGCAGCCGATCGGGCCACCGCCCAGCACCAACAGCCGCTTCGGCAACTCACGCAGCGTCCACAGATCATCAGACGTGAGATACTGGACCTGATCAAGCCCTGGAATAGGTGGCACAAAGGGCCGCGCACCGGTCGCAACGATAATGTTACGGGTCGTCAGGGTCTGGCCGTTCACCTCGACTTCATAAGGGGACCTGATCATCGCCTCCCCTTCAATGACCTCCACGCCGAGTCCGGTGTAGCGCTCCACCGAGTCATGGGGCTCGACGGTTTTCACCACCCGCTGTACCCGCTCCATCACTTGTGAAAAATCAAACTCCGCAGTCGCCGACTCGAAGCCATACTCCTGCGCCCGGCGGGTCTGCTCCAGAAAGCGCGCCGAGCGGATCAGCGCCTTGGACGGAACACAACCGGTATTGAGACAGTCACCACCCATCTTGTGCTTTTCAATCAGGGTGACTTTGGCCTTGACCGCGGCCGCGATATAGGCCGAAACCAGCCCCCCCGAACCGGCCCCGATCACCACCAGGTTGCGATCAAAAGTGGCCGGCTTGTGATAGGCCTTGAACACCTTGCGCGCCTTGACACCGTCCAGGATCTTGCGGGCCATAAGCGGAAAGATACCCAGTAGCACGAAGGAGAGGATCAAACCCGGCGAAAGAATGCCCGACAGCGATTCAATTTTACCGAGTTGGGTGCCGGCATTCACATAAACAAGGGTCCCCAGCAGCATGCCCACCTGGCTGACCCAGGCAAAAGTGAATGTCTTGAGGCTGGTAAGGCCCATGGCCAGATTGATCACGAAAAATGGAAACAGGGGCACCAGGCGCAACCCGAACAGATAGAAGGCACCGTCTTTCTCGATACCCGCATTGATCGTCTTCAGCTTGTCGCCGAAGCGGTTCTGGACCATATCACGCAGCAGAAAGCGTGAAATCAGAAAAGCCAGCGTGGCACCCAGGGTGGAGGCGAAGGAGACCAGCACGGTACCCCAGAACAGGCCGAAAATAGCACCGACCGCCAGCGTCATCACCGCCGCGCCCGGCAGGGAGAGTGCCGTCACCAGCACATAAACCACGAACATCACGGCGGCGGTCTGCAGGGGATGGGCCTGCCGATAATCTTCCAACGCGGCCTGCTGCGATTTGAGAAACTCCAGGCTGAAGTACTGTCCCAGATCAAAAATAAAAAAGCCGGCGATCACTATCACCAGCACGATTAGCATCACTACCCGGTTGCGGCTCATCTTACTCCCCTGACTTATCAACATTTCTTATGGCAGTTGACCGCGCTACGACTCTTTTTCTTTCGCCCTGCCCCAATCTTAGCGAACATTCACCCTTCCAGCCCGGGGTCATGGGCGCCCGATGGCTCAGGAGATTCCCTGCATAACCTCTCGACGGGGATAAATATTCAATTCAACCGGATCGCTTGCGTTATAATATCCCGTTTTATCCCTGACGATTAACCTGACACAAGACAGCCTGACGATCCATGGAAAAGACTTACGACCCCCACAGCCTGGAAAAGCGTTGGTACCAGACTTGGGAGGAGCGCGGTTATTTCGCCCCTTCCGCTGATGCCGACAGCCAGCATCCCTACTGCATCATGATCCCGCCGCCCAACGTCACCGGCAGCCTGCACATGGGCCACGCCTTCCAGGACACCATCATGGATGCGCTGACCCGCTACCATCGTATGAAGGGTGACAAGACCCTGTGGCAGGCCGGTTCCGACCATGCCGGCATCGCCACCCAAATGGTGGTGGAGCGGCTGATCAACGCCGAGGGTAAGACCCGGCACGACTACGGTCGCGAAAAATTCCTCGAGAAGGTGTGGGAGTGGAAAGGCCAGTCCGGCGGCACCATCACCAGCCAGCTACGCCGCATGGGCGCCTCGCTCGACTGGGAGAACGAACGCTTCACCATGGATGAAGGTCTCTCCGATGCCGTGAAGGAGGTGTTTGTCCGGCTGTTCGAAGAGGGACTGATCTATCGTGGCAAACGGCTGGTCAACTGGGACCCGAAACTGCACACTGCCGTCTCCGACCTGGAAGTACTCTCCGAAGAGGAGAATGGCTTCCTCTGGCATATGCGCTATCCCCTGACCAATGGCCAGGGCCATCTGGTGGTCGCCACCACTCGCCCCGAGACCATGCTGGGCGACTGCGCGGTGGCGGTACATCCCGGCGACGATCGCTACAAACACCTGCTGGGCGAGTTCGTGGAACTGCCCCTGACCGGCCGACGTATTCCCATCATTGCCGATGATTATGTGGATCCGGAGTTCGGCACCGGCTGCGTCAAGATTACCCCGGCCCACGACTTCAATGACTACCAGGTATGGCTCAGGCACCGGGACGAGAAGGCAATCGCCGAGCAGCCCCATGGCGGCCTGATCAACATCTTCACCAGCGATGCGGCAATCCGTAACCACGAGGTCGATGAAGATGCCATTATCCCGGCCGCCTTTATCGGTATGGACCGGTTCGAGGCCCGTAAAAAAGTGGTGACCGACCTGGAAGCACAGGGTCTGCTGGAGAAAATCGACGATCACAAGCTGATGGTGCCGCGCGGCGACCGTTCCGGCTCGGTGATCGAACCCTTCCTCACCGACCAGTGGTACGTCAAGGTGGAGCCTTTGGCCAAACCGGCCATCGAGGCGGTGGAGAATGGCAGCATCAAGTTTGTGCCGGACAACTGGAAGAACACCTATTACGAGTGGATGCGCAACATCGAGGACTGGTGCATCAGTCGCCAGATCTGGTGGGGACACCGTATCCCCGCCTGGTACGACGACGAAGGTAACGTCTACGTCGGTCGCTCCGAAGCCGAGGTGCGCCAGAAGCACAAGCTGGCAGCGGACTATACCCTGACCCAGGACGAGGACGTGCTGGACACCTGGTTCAGCTCCGCCCTCTGGCCCTTCTCCACCCTGGGCTGGCCGGAACAGACCGAGCGGGTCAAGACCTTCTACCCCACCAGCGTGCTGGTGACCGGTTTCGACATCATCTTCTTCTGGGTCGCCCGCATGATCATGATGGGCATCAAGTTCATGGATGATGTGCCGTTCAAGGAGGTCTATGTGCACGGCCTGGTGCGGGACAGCCATGGCGACAAGATGTCCAAGTCCAAGGGCAATGTGCTGGATCCGATCGACCTGATCGACGGCATCGACCTGGAAGCGCTGGTCAGCAAGCGCACCAGCGGCATGATGCAGCCACAACTGGCAAAGAAGATCGAGAAGGCGACCCGCAAGGAGTTCCCCGACGGCATCCCCAGTTTTGGCACCGATGCGCTGCGCTTTACCTTTGCCTCCCAGGCCACCACCGGCCGCGACATCAAGTTCGACATGGGACGCATCGAGGGTTACCGCAACTTCTGCAACAAGCTGTGGAACGCTGCCCGCTACGTACTGATGAACACCGAAAATCAGGATTGCGGCCAGTCCGGTGGCGAGATGGCGTTGAGCATGGCGGATCGCTGGATCCTGTCACGCCTGCAATCCACCATCAGCACCGTCAGCGAGGCCACCGACGGCTACCGGTTTGATCACGCCGCCAAGGCGATCTACGAGTTCACCTGGAACGAATACTGCGACTGGTACCTGGAGCTCTCCAAACCGGTACTGACCGGTGACAGCGCCAGTGAAGCGGCCCGACGTGGCACCCGGCATACCCTGGTCAAGGTATTGGAGACGCTGCTGCGCGTGGCCCACCCGATCATGCCCTACATCACCGAGGAGATCTGGCAGCGTGTTGCCCCGCTGGCAGGCCGCGGTGGCGAGACTATCATGACCCAGCCTTTCCCGGTACGCGACGATGCCCTAATGGATCAGGCAGCGGTGGCAGAGATGGATTGGGTGATGCAGTTCATCCTCGGCATCCGCAAGATCAAGGGCGAGATGAATATCGCCCCGAGCAAACCGCTGCCGGTGCTGCTGCAGAATGCCAACCCCGAGGATCAGGCCCGCCTGATTCGCAACCGGCACTACCTGGATTTTCTGGCGCGGCTCGAATCGGCCACCCTGCTGGGCAGCGATGACCAGGCACCCGAGTCGGCCATGGCCCTGGTGGGCGGGATGAAACTGCTGATCCCGATGGCCGGCCTGATTGACAAGGAGGCGGAACTGGGCCGCCTGAACAAGGAGATCGGCAAGCTGAGGGAAAATATCACCCGCCTCGAAGGCAAGCTGAACAATCCGAAGTTTGTTGATAAGGCCCCCGAAGCCGTGGTACAGAAAGAGCGCGACAAACTGGCGGACGAAATCGCCGCGCTGGAAAAGCTGGAGCAGCAGCTGAAAAAGATCCAGGCGCTGTAATTAAGCCTATGACGGCCGCGGACTGGATGCCGGAAAGAATTGCACATCAGTCCGTGGCCACTACACTTTAACCAGTATGAGCCTTTAAGAACCGGCCTATGATCTCCATCGACGCGCAACATGAAGAGTTGAGAAACCGACTGTTCGAAATCCGGCAGGAACACCGGGATCTGGATGTGGCCATCGCCGCCCTTACCGAGGCGGCCTATAAAAACGAGCTGCAACTGAAACGCCTGAAAAAACGCAAGCTGCTGCTGAAGGATGCCATCGCCAAGCTCGAAGATGAGTTGATCCCCGACCTGGATGCCTGATCGTTAACACCAAGTGCAGGAACCGACCAATGAAGATCACCCGACTGAATGAGTGCGAGACCACCCCGGTCAACATGGAGGGCATCAAGGGAGTAACCAAGCAAGTGCCTATCGGCAAGGCGGACGGCGCCCCCAACTTCTCCATTCGCGTATTTACCCTGGAACCGGGTGGCCATACGCCGCACCACTCCCATGAGAGTGAGCATGTGAACTACATCCTGGAAGGAAATGGCGTGGCCATGGAGGGTGATACAGGACATCCGATACAGAAAGGCGACTACCTGCTGGTGAAACCCCACGAGGTACACCAGTATCGCAATACCGGCGATAGCCCGCTGGTGTTCATGTGCATGGTACCCAGTGCCTACGAGTAATCCCCGTTGATCAGGGGCAGGGCCAAACAGCTCACTACCAGCGGTTTAACCCCGATTTCCGCCTATTGTCGCCGGGCACCTAGTGGCACGAACTGTTAAAGAAACTTTACAGTTTGTTCAATTCTGCAACCAGTTCAAATCCGGCACTCCTTATACCTGACTGTTTTTATTGGTTATTTTATTATTGGCATGCACCGTGCTGTTATTTAGGCAGAAAGGAGCATGGACCATGAAACAGATCACCGAACAATTGACCGAATTGCCATCCCCAACAGAGGTGGACGGTAAACGGAAGATCAAGCGCCATGGGCTATTGAGTCAGCGAGCGCTGGCACGGGAAAACCATGCATATGCGGCCACGGCGGGTGTAAGCAAAAACTGTCAGAGCGGAGGATTTGTCCCGGCCTTTTATGACACCCTGTCGGATTGCAGTGTTATTTCCCGTTACCCCGACGGCAGCCCGGCACCCATTCATCTGCTGGACGGCGTTCCAGTCGAGTGGGTTTCAGACTATGACGCAGAGGGTCATGTAGCTGCCCTGCGCCCAGGCGTGATATCCGGCTTCCTGCGGGCTGGGCGTTTCTACACCCGAGAACAAGTAGCGAACGCCGGTTGATCAGCCCCAGAACTCAAGACCGGGAGCGATTCGCCAATCTCTTCAACACATGTGCGGTGGCCACCATGGCAAAAGTCGTCGTAACCGTCATGGCCGAACCAAAACCGCCGCAGTGCAGACCCGCGCCAACACTCCCTCCTTCCGGCTTTATACTACATACCTCCCCCCTGCCATCCGGGTAGACCTGCTGCTCGTCCGAGTAGACACAGGGGACATCGAACCGCCGCTTAGGATTTTTTGGGAAGTCATACTCCTTGCGCAATAACTTCCGGGTCTTGGCCAGCAACGGATCATGCTGGGTCTTGTAGAGATCGGTCAGACGGATCTTCAGCGGCTCGGTCTGACCACCTGCGCCGCCCACGGTGATGATACGGATCTTGTTTCTGCGACAATGGGCAATCAGCGCGGCCTTGGTCTTAAAAGCATCAATGCAATCCACCAGATAGTCGTATTGGTTGCCGATCAAGCGCTCCAGATTGTCAATCTCAACAAACTCTTCCCAGGTGATAATCCTGCATTCAGGATTGATTCCCTGAATACGCTCAGCCATTGCATCCACCTTGGCGCGGCCAAACTGACCCTCCAGGGCATGGATCTGTCGATTGACATTGGATTCCGCCACATTGTCCAGATCGATCAAGGTCAGGGTCCCCACCCCACTGCGGGCCAGCGCTTCCGCTACCCAGGAGCCGACTCCGCCGATGCCCACGACGCAGACATGCGACTCGGCAAAACCGCGGAGTCCCGCCTCGCCATAGAGTCTTGCTATACCACCAAATCGTCTTGCGTAATCCATCGGCTACCTGACTGATTAATCATCACGCCGGTCATTGGTTTCTCCAGGCCCGGTCGAGGGGCCCATTCTAAGTGGCCTGACACAATATCCCAACAACTGATTGACCCGGCTTCACGCCCTGGGATATGGTAAATATACCGAACGGTATATTTTTCTAGTCTATGGAAACCAAAGGCGAACGCACACGACAACTCATTATCGAGAAATCACTACAACTTTTCTCCGTAAAGGGTTATCACAGCACATCTATTTCAAATATTTTGGACGCGACAGGCCTGACCAAAGGGGGGCTGTATGGTCACTTCGAAAGCAAAGAGGCGATCTGGTATGCCATCTATGACGAGGCGGTAAGGCGCTGGCGCCGCGTAGTGTTTGACGGGGTTCACGACATTACCGACCCACTCCGGCGGATCGAAAAGGTGATTGAAAACGACCTGATGAACTATCTGGGCAAGGATATCTTTGAGGGGGGGTGCTTCTTCCTGAATGCCCTGGTGGAGCTCTCGGGTCAGTCACCGGAGATGAGCCGTCACATGCTGCGCGGATTCATCGGCTTTTCCAAACTGCTGCAGCAGTGGCTGGTGCAAGCGGAGTCGCAGGGGCAGATCCAGTCCGGCCTGAATCATCGTGAAATTGCCAATTTTATCTTTATCTCGCTGAATGGCGCGGCCGCCCTCTACGCCGTCACCCGGGACGACAGCGTGCTTAAACAGACGACCTCGCAGCTTCATCGTTACGTCCGACAACTGGAAGCCTGATTCCATCGACAGCTAAAGCGAGAGATACAATCAAAATATACCTTTCGGTTTATTTTATACAGAACACGCGGCGCGCCTGAACAGGCCGCGATTAACAGAGATATTTGCTGACAGGACATTGCCATGAGTCGACATCTGGAGCGTATTAAAATATTCCAGCGCGAGCTGATCAATCAGGGCCTTGGAGCCGCCCTGCTCTTCTACTCGCGGGATATCTTCTACTATACCGGCATTGCCCAACCGGCCTTTCTCGCCGTATTTCCAGACGACTACCGACTGTTTGTACGTAGCGGCTATCCCTATGCCGTACAGACCGCCGGTATCGAGGCTTCTCACATCAGTGAGGAACGCCGCCTCGACTTCATCTACCAGGAGTACTTCTCCTATCTCTGGAACAAGCGCCTGGGCATTGAACTGGACCTGTTACCGGCCAACAACTACCTGGCCTACCAGAAGTTATTCCAGGGTTTCGAACTGCAGGACGTATCCCCGCTGATCCTTAAGCAACGGACTGTCAAGACGCCCTATGAAATCGAGCAGATCCGCCGCGCCTGCAGGGTGGTCGAAACGGGTCAGCAGGCGATACAGCAGGGGCTGAGACCCGGTATCACCGAACTGGAACTCTCCGCCGTAATCGAGAACAGCCATCGTCTGGCCGGGCATGAGGGGGGAATCTTTCTGCGCCATCCCGACTTGCCATTGGGCATGGGACCAATCAGTTCCGGGGCCAACCTGGGTGATTTCACCGGCCTGGTCTACTCTGTCTCCGGCGTTGGACTGAGCACCGCCCTGCCGATTGGCCCCTCCAACCGGATTATTGATGATGGTGACCCGGTGGTGGTGGATATCCCGAGCATGGTGAACGGCTACCATGCCGACCAGTCCCGCACCTATGTCGCCGGCAGGGCAACTCCCCGATTGAAGGGATTGTATGCCGATCTGCGCGAGATTTCCGACTATGTCATCGACACAATAAAACCGGGTATGGGCTGTGATCAGGTCTATGATCTGGCAGTGGAAAAGGCAGCCGAGATGCGGGTCGAGGAGCAGTTCCTCAGATTTACCGGTGACAGCCACTGCCGGCTGATCGGTCATGGGGTCGGTATCGAAGTGAACGAGCCACCGGTGCTGATTGCCAACAACCGGGCCACCATTCCCGACAGCTGTGTACTGGCCATTGAGATGCACATGCTGGACAAGCGCGCCGGCGTGGTCAAAATAGAGGATACCGTGCTGATCAGCAGTGCGGGCAATGAAATTTTGACCAAGGCATCGCGGGACCTGATCGAGACCGCCGCCGCGAGTTGAGCAGGAGCGAAAATGTCAAAAGAGCGGATTGCACTGGTCGGCGCAGGTGCAGCGGGTAGCGCACTACTGCTGGCGCTGCATCGGGCCGGCTACCCCATTGCCGGTGTGGCCAGCCGGACACTGGAGTCGGCACGACGCTGCGCCGCACTAATCGGCGACCCGCCCGCCACCAGCGACCCGGCACCGGCCGTGGTCAACGCCGACATCATCATACTCGCCACCCCGGACGGCCAGATTGAACCGGCCTGCCACGCCATTGCCGACCAGGGCGTCATCCGGCCCGGCCAGCTGTTTCTCCATCTCAGTGGCGCACTCACCTCCAATGTCCTCGAACCGGCACGGCACAAAGGCGCCGAAGTGCTCTCCCTGCACCCGATCCAGGCGCTGGCCGACCCGCAGAAAGGAGCGGAACTGTTGCGGGGGAGCTGGTTCTGTCTGGAGGGAACCACACCGGCCATCACCCGGGGTGAAGCCCTGGTCAAGGCCCTGCAGGGGGAAACCCTCGTCATACCGGCTGAAAAGAAGGCACTCTATCACGCGGCCCTCTGTGTCGCCGCCAACTACCTGGTCACCATCGAGTCCATTGCCGTCACCCTGCTGGAGCAGATCGGCATTGAACGGCAAGCCGGCCTCAAGGCAATACTGCCGCTAATCGCCGGCAGTGTGGAAAACCTGGTCCACTCCGGCCTACCCGACGCGTTGACCGGACCGATCAGCCGGGGCGACACGGCAACCATCACACAACATATCGACAGTTTGCGGGAGATCCAGCCGGCCTATCAGGCGATCTATCGCATGCTCGGAAAAGAGACCGTGGAGCTGGCCCTGGAGAAAGGCGGGCTGGATCAGGAGCAGGCTGAGCAGATCCGGCTGCTGCTCACCCCGCAACCGCCGGATGCGTGCCTGATCAGTTGAGATTCGGGCCATGGGACCGCCGGTAAGTCTTCAACTCGAGACGATTGACCTGTAGGAGGCCCGCCCGCGGGCCGATTCACCGTGACACCGCCGTTCGTAGCAGGACGGGCCGGAGCAGTCAGAACCCCTCAAACACACTCTGGGTACCGTTTTTCCTTGCATCGCTGACATTGCCATCCATGATGAAGTCGAGGAACTCCGCTTCATCCAGTGGCTGACACAACATGTAGCCCTGAAAACAGTGGCAACCGCGCTTGCGCAGAAAATCAAATTCACGGCTGTTCTCAACCCCCTCGGCCACCACGCTCAACCCGAGTTTGGAGGCCATGGTGATGATCGCCTCGACAATACTCACTGTCTCCGGATCGCGGATGATGTCGTTGACGAATGAGCGGTCGATCTTGATCTCATCCAACGGCAGTCGTTTCAGGTAGGCCATGGAGGAGTAGCCGGTACCGAAATCATCAATCGAGAAGCGCACACCCAGGCTTTTCAGATCAAGCATTTTCGCCATCACCTCGTCGAGGTTGGTCACCAGCATGTTCTCGGTCAACTCCAGGGTCAGGCGCGTGGGATTGGCACCACTGATTTTCAGGAAGTGCGCCACCTGCATGGCGAAGTCGGCCTGCTGGAACTGCTGGGGGCTGATATTAACCGAGAGATGAATAGGTCCCGCCTCAGCATACTCGTCGGCAATTTTGCGCAGCAGATTGCAGGAGACTTCCAGCACCCGGTTACCGAGCGAGGTAATAATACCGATATCCTCCGCCACCGGAATGAACTCGGCCGGCATGATCAGGCCACGGGTCGGATGCTCCCAACGCAACAGCGCCTCGGCACCCAGGGTGTTGCCGGAGAAGTCATGCTTCGGTTGCCAGAGGATCTTCAGTTCGTTGCGTTCCAGGGCCTGACGCAGATCGTTCTGCATCTGCAACTGCTCTTCGGAACTCTTGCGCATACTGGGCAGGAAGAAACGCACGGTGTTGCGCCCGGCCTCCTTGGCTCGATACATGGCGGTATCCGCCTGCATCAGGACATCATCTGCGGTCTCACCATTCTGAGGGAACAGCGAGACACCGATGCTGGTGGTGGCATAGAGGCGATGGCCGTGCACTTCGTAGGGTTCCGAGAGCGCCGCCAGCACCTTGTTCGCCGCTATATCCACCTGATGGGTAAACTCGTCGAGCACGGCACTCTCCTCCGCCAGCAGCAGGACAAACTCATCGCCGCCCAGGCGAGCCGCTGTATCCTCCCTGCGCAGACAATCGGTAAGGCGTCTCGCCACTTGTTGCAGCAAGGCATCACCGATGGGGTGACCCAGTGTGTCGTTGATGGTCTTGAAATTATCCAGGTCGAGAAACAACAGTGCGCCGATACGGTCATGACGCCGGCAGCGAGCCAGCATCTGATTCAGCCGGTCCAGCAGCAGACGCCGATTGGGCAGATCGGTCAGGGGATCATAGGTCGCCTGATACTCCACCAGTTCCTGGGCCTGCCGCTGTTTGGTGACGTCACGAAAACTCCAGACCCTTCCCACGATCTCCCCTTCGATCAACTGCGGGTGTGAGCGGCTCTCGAAGATCCGTCCGTCGGTAAAGCGCAGGATATCCCTTGTCGCCTCATCGGTATGGGACAACTGATCACGGATGCGATGAATAAACCGTTCCCCATTCTCCATCAGAGGTGCGGTGAAAGCGCGCAACCAGCCCTTTTTATCATCCCGGTCAAGCGTCTGGGGTATCTCCCAAAGGGTCACGAACTTGGTGTTATAAATCACCACTCGCAGATCATTGTCGAGCACCAGAATACCATCGGTGGTGGAGTTGAGGGTCGCCTTCAGCAGGGAGATGATCTCCTGCAACTGATGCACATCCGCCTGCTCGGTGGTGGCCAGAGGCCAGAGGCCCTCAACATGGGTAGTGGATCGGACATTCTCCAGGCTGTCCGAGTCACGGGAGACCGACCTGGAAATCAGTGTATCCAGTTCATCCATTCTGTCGCCCAGAACCTCCAGTTCACTCCGGAGATCCGGCGCGACACTGCCGTCATCTGTCATATCCAATTCAGACACGCGCTTCCCTCATCTGACAGGTCCGGTCAGATTCTCTGATCCCAGGGGTTATCCATAGCATAGGAACATGGCAGGCCATTGACTCCTTTACTGGAAATCAACGGCCTGCCACATTATCGTTGTTAAACCCCGGAGATCCGAATCGCTATTCCGTCCCTCTCTATAATTTGTGCGGTTATTGTTTGACCTTCACTAAAAGGTCAATATTGTTGTTATGCCTGTTTTGCGGGAGCAATAAACCAAATAAACTCTATGACCAGTACAGGGTGGATCCAATCCGGACTCCGCCGAATGGCTACATAACCCCGATAAAACTGGTCCCCCATGAGTTTTCCCGAGCCTCTCCAACAGTTTATCGGCAACCGACTGGATCGGGAGCTGAACTGGAAAAGCCGCTGCCATCCCCTGTACGGGTATCTGCCGCGGTACTCTTCCACCCCGCTGTTCATCAAGCGTGAGGATGAACTCAACGCCAATGCGGTCGGAACCAAGTATCGAAAATACCTCAGCCTGATCCCGGCCCTAGAGCATAGCGGCAACGAGCGGATAATCTTGATAGGTAGTGCACATTCCAATAATGTGGTTGGGCTCGCTCAGCTGCTTCGGAGTCGTGGCATTGATGTCTCCGCCCTGATAAAAGCGCCTGGCAACAAACAGTTAGTTGGAAATCACTTACTCCTCACCATGCTGTTGCCGCATGACAGAATGCATTATGTCAGCCATCCGGACTGGCCGCGGGTGGAAGAGATCGCGGAACAACTGGTTGCCCGACTGAAACCGCAGGGCATCTCTGCCATGGTGATACCTGAAGGTGGCTATAGCGAAGCGGTACTGCCGGGCATCCTCACCCTGGCCGCCGACCTGCAGCGCAACGGCAAAGAGCTGGGCGTGGAATTCCAGGATATCTGGACCGACAGTGGCACCGGGATCAGTGCCATTGGTCTGCTACTTGGCATGCGGTTGCTTGGGATAACAAAGCCCCGTGTGCATATCACCCACATTGCCGGTAATCCAGACGAGTTCCAGCAGCGCTATGTACAGTTTGAACGCTGGCTGGAACAGCTGACGCAACAACCGCTGCCGGGAGCGCGGCCGCAAGTCCGGTTTATCCAGCCGGCCACCGCGGCCTCCTACGGCAGCGTCAATCAAACCATCCTGCGAGAGAGCTGGGCCATCGCCCGGGAGACTGGCCTGTTGATGGACCCGGTCTACTCGGTCAAGCACTTTTATACCGTGAAGCGCGAAATGGAACGGCAAGCGCCGGACGGTCCACAACTGATCCTGTACAACGGCGGCACCCTGGGCATGTGCGGATTTCAATCCAGGCTTGCATCCCGGGAACCGATGGTGTAGAAATAATCCCCAGTCAAATACGCCCAGCACCTCGCGGTGCCGTGCGTCAATCGGATGGACAAGGCTCGCCTCCCCATCAAACCTGAATTGAGACAACAGACCGAAAACGGAAAAAGTAACAGACAACTCATGAAAATTCGTTCGCTGATGGTAGTGGTATCTCTGGTAGTGGTAGTCGTAAATCGACTGCGCGGAGAGACTATCGGCTAGCATTTTTCACCCAAATCCGAAAAACCTCCGCATCGAAAGATCCGGGGGTTTTTTTTTGCCCAGGGACGGGCTTATGCCGCGGCGGCCATGGATGGCCGGGAGCGGCTTTGCCCAGGGATGGGGTATATGCCGCGGAGGCCATGGATGGCCGGGAGCGACCCAGCCTTTGAAGCAGGAGCCAGCAGAGAGATGAATGGTGCTGAATATATTGTTAGAAAACTGATATCAGAGGGAGTCGACACCCTGTTCGGCTATCCCGGCGGCTGTGTCATGCCGCTCTATGACGCCCTGCTGGAGAGCCCGATCAGGCACATCCTCTGCCGGCATGAACAGGGCACGGCCTTTGCCGCGAATGGCTACGCACGTTCCAGTGGCCGCATCGGCGTCTGTCTCGCCACCTCCGGACCCGGCGCCACCAACCTGATGACCGGCCTCGCCGATGCCTACATGGATTCAGTGCCGATGGTGGCCATAACCGGACAGGTGCCGACAGCGCTGATTGGCACCGACGCCTTCCAGGAGATTGATGTGCTTGGCATGAGCCTGCCGATCACCAAGCAGAGTTTCCTGGTTCAGGCGATCGATGAGCTGCCAGAAATATTGGATCAGGCATTCCGGATTGCCCTGGAGGGTCGCCCGGGTCCGGTACTGGTCGACCTGCCCAAGGATATCCAGCTGGCCACACTGTCGGAACCAACAATACCCCACCTCAGTGGGGAACGGATCAGCAACACCACCACCCCGGCGCAGTGGCAGCAGGCGATCGAGCTGATGAATACGAGCCGCAGGCCAATCATCTATGGCGGCGGTGGTATTCTGCTTGGCGACGCCGTCAGCCCGTTCCGCCAGTTCGTCGAAACCACCGGTATCCCGGCAGTATTCAGTCTGAAAGGGCTGGGGGCGCTGCCGGGCGATCATCCCCTTAACATGGGCATGCTCGGCATGCACGGCTCTGTGGCGGCCAACCAGGTTGTTCAGGAGGCCGATCTGCTGATTGCAGTCGGCGTCCGCTTCGATGACCGGGTGACCGGCAAGCTGAGCCGCTTTGCCCCCCACGCCCAGGTCATTCATCTGGACATAGATCCGGCAGAGATCGGCAAGCTTCACCAGGCGGTTTGTGCCCTGCCGGGTGATATCAAGCAGAGCCTGAAGGCACTCACTATCAAGCTGAATCTGTTGGACTGGCAGTCACAGTGTCTCGAACGACTGGAGCAGGACGGCTTTGCCCTGCCAGCGCAGGATGGCATCACCGGCCCCCATTTCATGCGTCTATTGTCACAGACGACCCGGGGCCAAGCCATCATCAGCTGCGATGTGGGCCAGCACCAGATGTGGGTGGCACAACACTACGCCTTCGACCATCCACGCAAACACCTTACCAGCGGCGGACTGGGCGCCATGGGGTTCGGCCTGCCGGCCGCCATCGGCGCCCAGTTGGCAAATCCGGAGATCCCGGTGATCAATGTGGCCGGTGACGGCTCTTTCATGATGAATGCGCAGGAACTGGCCACGATCGGCCGTTACCGGCTGCCGACCAAGATCATCATCCTGGACAACCAGGCTCTGGGCATGGTGCGGCAACAGCAGTCCGTCTGCTACCAGGGACGCTACAGCGAGATTGATCTCTCCGACAATCCGGACTTCTGCACCCTGGCCCGAGCCTTCGGCATTCCGGCCCAATCCATATCGGATCCCGATGACATGGCTTACGCCATCAACAAACTGCTGGAGACACCGGGCCCTGCCCTGCTGCATGTCGCCATCGCAACAGAGCACAATGTCTGGCCGATGGTGAAGCCGGGCGATGCCAATGATCAAATAATAACAGGAGCAAACCCATGATATTCAGTCTGCACATTCAAGCCCGTTCCAATCCGGCCATGCTGGAGAAGATACTCCAGACCACCCGCGTTCGTGGCTTTTCCATCCGCTCCATGGATGTCAAAAGCTGTGATACCGAACGGCTGCTCAAGATTCATCTGACGGTTGAGAGTGATCGTCCACAGGAGCGGCTGGTGACCCAGTTGAACAAGCTCGGCGGTATCCGGGAGCTGACCGCCCTGCATGCAGTGGCTGACTCCGCACCGCTGGTTGAAAGAAATCTCCACAAAGTGTCGCTGATGTATCCGGTCTGAGCAGTGCGGGAACGGCTGAGTGTGGGCGATAGTTCCGGGACAGGATGATCAGGGATCATCTCAGCCGCGGAAACCCGGAAAACCGGATGGTTTAGGCGACTGTGAGCCACCACCGGTTTCGGCTAATATGGGGTGTTTTGCGGTGGAGACCAAAATGAAGCATATCGGTGCCCATGTCAGCGCCAGTGGCGGCGTGGAGAACGCCCCGCTCAATGCCCGGGCCATCGGCGCAACCGCCTTTGCCCTGTTTACCAAGAACCAGCGGCAGTGGAAGGCCAAGCCACTAACGGACAACAGTATCGCCCGGTTTCGAGAAAACCTCGAGAGCGTCGCGATTGACCCGCAATTCGTGCTCCCCCACGACAGCTACCTGATCAACCTGGGGCATCCGGAACCGGAGGCGCTGCAAAAGTCCCGGGACGCCTTCCTGGACGAGATGCGACGCTGCGAGCAGCTTGGACTCAGTCTGCTCAATTTCCATCCCGGCAGTCATCTGAAAAAGATCACCGAAGCGGCGAGTCTTGCCCTGGTGGCCGACTCGATCAACTGGGCTTTGGAGCAGACCACGGGTGTCACCGCCGTGATCGAAAACACAGCCGGCCAGGGCACCAATTTGGGACACCGCTTTGAACACCTGGCCAGCATTATCGAACGGGTGGAAGACAAATCCCGCGTGGGTGTCTGCCTGGACACCTGTCATACCTTTACCGCCGGTTATGACCTGCGCACGGCCGAAGCCTGCGAGCAGACGTTTGCCGAATTTGAGCGAATTGTCGGCTTCGACTACCTGCGGGGCGTGCACCTGAACGACAGCAAACCGGACCTGGGCTCACGGGTCGACCGGCATGAGAGCCTGGGCAAGGGAAAACTGGGCTGGCCGGTGTTCGAGTACATCATGAACGATCCCCGTTTTGAGGAGATTCCCATGGTGCTGGAGACCATCGACGACACGCTCTGGGCCGATGAGATCCGCCAGCTTTATGCCCTGCAACGGTAACCCGGCAATCAAGAAAGAAAAGCGGTTGACCTTTTGTCAGGAATCATTAAACTACCGCGCTCCAACGTTGGTTGTCTGCCTTGCCGGCAACTGATTTGAGCCTCTGCGGAGCGGTAGTTCAGTTGGTTAGAATACCGGCCTGTCACGCCGGGGGTCGCGGGTTCGAGCCCCGTCCGCTCCGCCACTATTGATGAAAAACGGATTCCTTCTGGAATCCGTTTTTTTTTGCCATGGAAGGCCTTATGCCGCGTAGGCCAGGGATGGCCGAGAGCGGCTTTGCCATGGAAGGCCTTATGCCGCGTAGGCCAAGGATGGCCGAGAGCGGCTTTGCCAGAGATGACCTGATGCGGCACGGGCCAGGGATCGGCGTAGCCCCCCGTGGTTGCCCTGATCAATCGATGAAGGCGGGCCATGCCCACGATCGGCCTTCAGCCCGCCTTAAAACTCTTCAGCACCACAAACTTCCGATCCGCCGCCACCTGCCGTACATTGCCGTACAGCCGTTTGAGCTTGACGTGATAATTGAGATGGCGATTGCCGATAATGCGCAACTCGCCACCTGTCCGCAGCACCCGGCGCGCCTGATTGAACATGCGCCAGGCAATCTCGTCACCCACCACACTGCCCTGGTGAAAGGGTGGATTGCACAGGATCAGGTCGGCGCTGGCGGGGGGAAATCCACTCAGTGCATCCCCTTGACTGAAGCGGGCCGGATTCGCCAGACCGGAACCCGCGAAGGTCGCCTGGGCACTGGCCACGGCCATCGCCGACTCATCGACAAAATGCAGCGTGGCGGCGGGATTCTGTTGCGCGGCCATCAGACCCACCACGCCGTTGCCGCAACCCAGGTCGATAATATCCCGATAGCCATCACTGGCGGGTATATGCGCCAGCAACAGCCGGGTACCGATATCCAACTGATCCCGGGAAAAGACATTGGCGTGATTGATCAACTGAAAATCCGTCCCCTCCAGTGGGTAGCAGACAGGATAGGAAGAGGCGGGAATCTCCAGATCCGCACCAACGGCGGCGAAGATCAGCCGGGCTTTTTTATGTGCCAATGAGGTGGTGGTCGGACCGATAATGCGCTCGAACAGTTGCAGGGTCGAGGTATGGATCTGTTTCGACATGCCACAGCCGATCACCCGACTCTCCGGTTTGAGATGAGGCCGGAGCCGGATCAGTTCATGTTCCAGCAGCGCCAGGGTCTTGGTGACACGAATCAGCACCAGGTCATAGGCGCCCTGGGGTTCATCCAGGGAACCGATAAAGTCAACGCCACTTTCGTCAAGGCCGTTGGCTTTGAGATTCTCCCGCGCCGACCAGTCAGCCAGGTAGGAGTCACTCTGCCGGGTCGGCCCATACCGGGCAAGCGCGCAGCTCAGTGCGCCAAAACCATCATTGATAATCAGAATCCGGCCGCTGATCTCATTCCCGAGATGGGCCAGCAGATACTCATCCGCCGCATCCCAGGCGCGCAGCGTCTCCTGCTTGCGCAATGGATAACGCCGCAGAATGAAACTGCCGGCGGGCGTATCAAGCGTCTGCATGGCGTGGGCCGGTCAGGTAGATATCGTAACGGGTATTGGGGCTGCCGATGGAGAGCGACGGGACACGCTCAGTCAGTGGCGGCGCCTTGACCGGCCGCTTCACCACCACCCGGTGGCCGGCGATGCCAAGCGCGGTCTCCAGCAGTTCGGCACTATCCTGGTCCTCCCCCAGCAGCAGCTGGAACAGGCGCATCTCCTTTTTCACCTTGGCCGATTTCTCCCGATGCGGGTACATGGGGTCGAGATAGACCACATCGGGTCTTTCATCTGGCGGTGCGACATAGTCACGACCATCCAGACAGTGCAGCCGCATGCGTGCCGCGATCGACTCCACTTCCGGGTCCGCCAGGGCACGCCGCAGGCCATCCGACAGCAGGGCATGGACCACGGCGGAGCGCTCGATCATCTCCACGCTGCAGCCTAGGGTTGCCAGCACGAAGGCATCGCGCCCGAGACCGGCGGTCGTATCCAGCACCCGGGGAGTCCAGCCGTTCTTGAGACCGATGGCCCGGGCCAGCGGTTGTCCCCGGCCACCGCCGAACTTTCTTCTATGCGCAGCCTTGCCGTCGACAAAATCCACCATTACAGGCCCGGGGGCATCCGGCCCGAGCTGCCGCAACACCAGGCGATCCGCCTGTAGCAGCAACAGCAGACCCTGTTCGATCTGATCCAATGAATAACACGGGAGCGACAATGCAGCGGCCAGCCGCTCTGCCGCAGGCTGCTGTTCGGATGAGGCGGCGGCCACACCGATAACTGACGATTGTTCTGGCACAAATGATCCTGCGAAACGACTCAGTCCGATATAGGCAAATTATCCCAATTTATCAGCCGTCATTATCGCCAGATATCCACATCCCTGCCCTGCTCGCGTATCTGTTCTGCCCTGGCGGAGATGTAGCGCTGAAAACTGGGTTCCGTTTTATAAGCGTCCGAGAGCAGATAGTCAAAGATTGAGGCCGTGTGAAACTGTTTAAAAAACGCCTCGGAACGGATCACCTCCCCTGCCTCCGGATCAAACAGCACCACGGAGGGGGCATAGTTGATCGCCAACGCCTGAGCCCACTCCCGCGCCGTGGTGCGTTTTCCGTCCGGGGTGATAATCGGCGTGTTGGACCACATGTCCAGTTGGATGGCGTGCGTGCGCCCGACCAACTGACGGATCTCCGGGTCACTCAGCAGTTCCTGATGCATGCGGCTGCAGGCCGGGCAATCTCCCTGCTCGAAGAAGACAGCCAGCGGCTCCCGAACCAGACTGAGATCATGGGGCGCGGCAATAAAAAACGGCTGTGACTGGAGTTGTCTGCCCGCCGACACCGTCGTTTGACGGGACGCCAGATAATCGCGATAGGCTTGCTGCTGTTCGAGCCGGCCACCGATATAATCCAGCGCCAGCTTGAAGGTAGCCGGGGGAATATAGCCATTGAGCCGGAGAATCACCTGCCCCGCTTCATTCAGAAACAGCAGGGTCGGGGTAAATTGCACCCGCAGCGAGGCGGCAAAGGTCTTTTCCGTCTGCTCCTGACCATCCATATCCATTACCGGACGGTCACCCCACATGTTGACACTGATGACATCCAGTTCACGGCGCATCTGCTCCTCGATATCCCGTTGGGCGAGGTTGCGCTCCACCATCAGATTGCAATAGGGACACCCATTCTGGTGAAAAAACAGCAACACTCGCCGGCCTTCCGCCGATGCCTCTGCCACATCCTCCCGAATGTCCAAAAAGCTCTCCTTGAACCAGTCCGGATAAACCGTCTCCCTGGCCCCGAGAAAACGACCCTCAGACTCGGCCGCAGCCGCGCCGCCGAACAGCAACAGGAGTGACAGCCAGCCACACAACAAGAGAGACTTCAACATTGTCCAAACACCTTAAACACTGGTAACGTACCCGCAAGCATAGCAGGTGGATGCGACAACCATAATAGATCAGGAGGCAGCATGAAAATCTCCATCGATGTGACACCGGAAGAGATGCGAAAACTGATGGGCTGGCCGGATGTGCAGGGATTGCAGGAGGAGATGATCGACAAGATCCGCGAGCAGATGAATGCCGGCGCCGAAGGCTACGACCCGCTCAGCCTGATGCAGCCGTTCTTTGCCCAGTCGGCCAATTCAATGGAAAGCTTCCAGAAGATGGTGGCCGGCATGATGAGCGCTTACAGCAAGAAGAGCGATTAGGCCATCCTATGGCAGTTAGGCTGCACCACCCGTGAACTCACGGGTCACGCCCCGTAGATATCATAGAAAAAGTAGCCGGTGATGAGCACACTGGCGAGGATGACGAACTGCCGAACCAGCCGCTGTGGCAGCCGGCGCGCCGCATGGGCGGCCACATAACCGCCGGCCAGAGTGCCCAGCAAGACCAGGGTGCCCTCATACCAGGCGATCACGCCATCGAAAATAAACAGCGCTATGGCGATCAGTGAGACTACAGTGGAAACCAGCAGTTTAAGGCCATTCATGGCATTGATATCCGTATGTCCCGCCAGCGCCAGATAGCTGAGGATAACGATCCCCAGCCCGGCGTTGAAAAACCCCCCATAGATGCAGATCCCAAGCAGAAACAGCAGAAGCAGCAGTTTACCGATACTGGAGGCATGACGGTGAGCAGAGGCCATCCGCTTCAGTGTCCGGTTGATCCAGCCTCCGAAGATAAAAAGCAGCGTGGCAAACAGCAGCAGCCAGGGAATCGCCTCGCGAAACAGCGTCTCCGGTGTCTGCAACAGTAGCCAGGCACCGACAATACCCCCCAACAGGCTGAGGAGAATAAATCGCGGCAGTTCATTCCGGTGCGCGGACAGCTCGTTGCGGAAGGCGTAGGCGCCACTCATATAGCCGGAACAGGAAGAGAAGGTATTGGTGGCATTGGCGCTGATCGGCGAAACCCCGACAAACAGCAGAGCCGGAAAGGTGATAAAACTGCCTCCACCGGCGATGGAGTTGACCACGCCGCCAAAGAATCCGGCCAGGAAAAGGAACAGCGCTTCAAATAACATGGCCAACCGTTGTTAAAATCAGGATGCCGAGAGATTATCAGCTTCCACACGGTGACCGCCAGACACAGCCTGGCCACTTTTTCGTCGCCCTTTGTACCGCATCTTCGATTAACCCTGTTTTAAAAACCTTCAGGAGAGACTGGACATTTTCAGGCCGGCAATCCCGATAATAATCAGCAACACGCTGAACAGGCGAACAGTGTTCACAGATTCGCCCAGGAGGGTGATCCCAAGAATCACGGTACCGACCGCACCCACGCCAACCCAGACAGGATATGCGGTACCCACCGGCAGAGTACGCATGGCGATACCCAGCAGCCACAGGCTGATGATCATGGATAGCACGGTCCAGAAGCTTGGCCAAAACCGGCTGAATCCCTCCGTATACTTCAAACCTATCGCCCAACCGACCTCAAACAGGCCCGCTATCACCAGTGTCACCCAAGCCATAAAACTTTCCTTCAGCATGGTGGAGTCGTCCCCGATCGGGACCAAAAAGAGTCGCCACGCCCGAATCATTAGAGTAGTTGATTACCGTCTGAAGCAGACTTTGCTCACCAGCTTTCCTCTCCAGCCGGAAAACCTGGTGCGGAGATAACAGACGCCACTACGCCAGGCATGGCAGAAAATTCAAGGCAACCAGATTGAAAAACAGCCCCCACTGAGCTGGTGGCTGTTCTCCAGACGGATAAAGCCCTGCTGTTCTCCATTGCGATGCATCTCGGCAATCATGGTGGCGAAATAGAGGCCCAACTTGGTCCTGCCTTCGGCAAGCGCACCATGATCATCCTCCGCCGATTGTTTTGACAGCATCTGCTCCGGATACCCGCTCCCGTTATCCTCCACCCGAAACACCAGATACCCCGCTTCCTGGGCAGCGGAAATCAGCAGCCGGTCGCGGGTGTAGCGGATACCGTTGCCCACCAGATTGTTCAGTACGTTGCGGATCAGGTTTTCATCAAAATAACCGAACAGCTCCGGATCACAATCACTGACAAGTTCAATATGATTGGCCTCGGCGGATGAGCGGTTCTCTGCCATTATTTCCGCGATAAAAATGGCCACATCCACCTCCTCGATGGAGGGTGAGATACGTTCATTCTCGATATTGTAGAGGGTAAGCAGTTCGATCAGGTTGTTATTGAGCCGTTTTGCTTCATTTTGCAGCACGGTCATACGTGCCGGCTTATCAAAATCGACCGCGGCATCGGCAGTGATCTCATCAAGGGTATGAATCACCATACTGAGTGAGTTCTTCATGTCATGAATCAACGATGCGAGCACGTCATAAAACTTCATCCATTTTCCCTCTTCTCAGGGTTGGCTGAATTCCTTAACAACTGCTTCAGCATGCTTTGCATTTTATGCAGGGTACGGTCCTCGGAATCCATCTGACGTACCCTTTCCAGGTATTCACGTACCTTGGCAAGCAGATCGGTATCAATGCCGGACTCATTCATGTGCAGCATAAAAATCCGCGCCGCATTGAGATTCACCACCTTGTTACCAGGCATACCCGCTACCGCCTCTTCAAACAGCAGCATGGCTTCATCCAGCTTGCCAAGTTTGGCCAGTTCCACACCACGATTGTTCAGTCTGACGATCTCTTTCTTTATTCCGGCAATCATTGCACCGGGATCTTCGGAGAGGCCGAGGTCACCCATGGTCTCGCCCACCGCTTTCAAAAACAGTTCATCGGAGTGATTGTTTTTCACCGCTTGATGAAGCAGTTCGCTGGCGCGCTCCGTCTCGCCCATCCTGTTACAGGTGCGCGCCATATCCAGCGCAAGTTCCGGTGCGGCCTGGGTGCCAAGTTCCTTATAGAGCTCATGAGCCTCAATCATACATTGACGGGCACGTGCTCCGTTATTCATATCCTCCTGAATGGTGGCTTCGGTCATGGATGAGTAAAGCTTGGCTTCCGTATCTCCCTTGTAGGCTTTTTTCAGATCACGCAGCACCATCAAGGCAGCATCGCCACTGGCAGTAACCGCCTTGGCCCTGGCCAGATTGGCGTAGATGGAGGGGTGTTTATAGATGGAGTGTTTACCAAGGCGAATCGCCTGACCGAAGGCACGCTCCGCGACCTTTTCGTCATGATTACGCAATGCCAGCTCCCCCAGAGCACGTTGCCGCACAATGGCTTTGGCAGAGTGAGCGGTAGCTGTCTCCAGCACTTTCTGAGCCTCTTCCGGCTCATCCATGGCCTGGTGTGTCCTGGCCAACCAGTCATACGCCGCCATAAAACGTTCGTTGCCGTCGATAAGGCCTTGGAAAACCTGCTTGGCCTCTTGGTATCGCTTGTTGCCATAGTAGGACTTTCCGATACCTACCCTGGCCCAGGCAATTTCACGTTGAGACAACACGCCGGAATAGATCGCTTCTGCCTGATCGTAGGCACCTGCCTTGAGTGCAAGGTCAGCCTTGATCTTGACAAATTCGTTGAGATTTCTTGGGTTTTCGGCAATACGCCTGTCCAACAGATCATTGGCCAGTTCGTATTCGCGCCGATCAATAGCCTGTTCTATCTCCAGCAGGTCGGCCTTTTTGTTCAGCAACCGTTCAATCCGTTGCGCCAGCAGATCCTTGGTGAAGGGCTTGGTCAGATATGAATCCGGCTCGTACTCCACGGCGCCCATGACCATCAGACGGGTATTCTCGGCAGTGATCATAACAAAGATCGAACTGACACCGATCAGTTTCCTGGCGCGTATTTCCTCCAGAACCTGCTGTCCGTCCCGGCCCTCGCCCAGATTGTAATCACACAGGATGACATCATAGCGCTTGGACTCAATATGCGAGATAGCCTCGCGTCCATTGGCGACCGAGTCGATATCCGTTACCCCAAATGACTGCAGCATGTTGCGCAAAACGCCGCGCATATCGCCATAGTCATCCACGATCAAAAAACTTAACTGCTCTATTTTCGATGCCATTCGACTCTTCTCATACCACTCGTACCCCAGATAATAACATTCGCCTTCAGCCTAGGAGTCTGTCGGACTTAACACGGACTTACTGCGGAAAAGCCCGACAAACTCCCAGTGCCGGACTTGACTATGTGGGCACGAATGAGCGATCCCATTGACAGAGTCATGCCTGTAGTTCTATCTGTTCCTCGGTGCGGCAGCGGTTCCGTCCCTCACGCTTGGCCAGATAGAGTGCTTCATCCGCCCTCTCGAACGGGGTTTTACGGCCATCTCCCTTGCGGAATGAAGCCACGCCGCAGGAGACTGTGATATTGACCCGACTCTCACCCGAATGAAATGGCTTCTCTTCCACGGCCTGACGAATTTTTTCAGCTACGGTTCTGGCCCCTTGCAGATCCACCTCCGGCAACAGTATCACAAACTCCTCACCGCCATAGCGGGCGGGAAAATCAACCTTTCGAGTTGCCCGCCTGAGGTGCGCGCCAATCACGTGCAATACCTTGTCCCCCGCCAGATGGCCGTAGGTATCATTCACTTTCTTGAAATGATCCACATCGACAACGATCATGCTCAACGGATATTCATAACGATTCCAGCGCGCATACTCCTCCTCCAGACGGCAATCGAACGCATGACGATTATTCAGTCCGGTCAGGGCATCGGTAAATGCCTCGACTCTGGCCTGCTCCACGTGCTCCCGCAGCGTGGCGGTCTCCTGTTCCATATCACCCAGCCGGGTAGTCAGCAGATCGATACGCTGTTCAAAACCCTGTACCAGCTGCTCGGTTTCATTTTTGTGCCCACGCAGCCGGTCCTGGATCAGATTCAGACGTTCGGCAATTGTCGACTTCAACTCATCCAGATCCGTGGCCTGCTGGACAGTCGCGTGCAAATGGGAGACCTGACTCTGCATCTCGCTGTCCATGCGACGTTGTCCGTCCGCCAGTTGAGTGCCGACGGAACCGATGCCGTTTACCTCCTGATCGAGCTTCTGTAGCTGCTCAGTCATCTGCAACAGGAAACGCTCCACCTCCTGGCGCTCCTCTTCGGCCTGAATCCTGGCATGCTCGAACAGCTGCAACAGTTCGGTCAGAATCGGCGGAATATCCACTTCGGCAATGCCACCCGACAGACGGGTTTTAAGCGACTGAATCCTCGGTTCCTGATCCGTTGAAATATCCATGCGCTGCACCAGTTGCAACAGCACCTGGTCAACCGGTGGGAGGGAGGCGGCCACTTGAACTGCAGTCTCCCCGGTATCGGACAGCACCTTGACCAGTTCCGTGACCAGATCATCAAGCGCCTGCTGATTCTCGGCCCGACCCGCCTGATCCGCAAGCTTGCGCAGTTCCAGCGGTCCGCAACCGGCAGACGCAAGCTGATCAACCAGGGAGACAAAAACATCCCGTGCTTCCGGCAATCCATCCACGGGGGACATCCCGGCAGGCCTGGATTTTGTATCTGCCTGGCTACTGCTCTCTTTATCCTTGGCAAACAGTTTACCCATCAGCCCCGGTTTCCCGGTTGTCACAGACTGCAACGCCTCCAAAAGCAACGCCTTGGCGGCCTTTACCGATTCAGGTGGTGCGGGAGACCGCTTGAGTTCCCGGATGAGCTTGGATGCCCGTTTGGCAAGTGCTTTGGGCAGGGTTGCTTCTTCGAGAAGCTGGGACAAGAACGACTCAGCCGATGCGGATGCCGCCACTCCATTCTGTGTGGCATTTACTTGGCCGGCACGACCGGCGATATCCTCCACCAGACGTAACAGCGCACGGGTATCCTGCTCGCCCCGTACCCGGTTGCGCAACTGCTCCAAGCGATCATCCAGTTGCGGAGTCATTCCATCCCCAACAAAGGAGAGTCGGGAAATACAGCGTCTGAGCGTTGATTCAACCGACTGCCAGTGTTTCTCCTTGCGTTCCAGATCCCCCAGACTGTCGAAATACTTCTTCTTCCACTCACCATCCGATTGAACCATTACTTCTCCTTATCGTTATCGCTATAACCCTATCGGCAGCACTGGGTGGTGAGTTTAATAAAAAAATGGCGCCCAACGACGCCATTTTTAACCAACGAATTGTACCCGGGAAGGAAGCTCCCCCCTGCAGGTGCGGGCTACGTTTTTCGCTGGTGTCGCCATCCCTCTCATGAGGATAGCGCCAGGGCCAGCCAGACGAATCCGAGGGTAGCCATTTGGTGACTGCCAAACGGCTCATTATAGACACAGATCGCCAGGAGAAACGTGATGCTGGGTGCCAGATAATGCAGGACGCCGATCCTGCTGAGGGGCAAACGGTTGGCCGCTGCGGCAAAACAGACCAGAGGAAGCGTCGTCACCAGTCCGGCTCACAGACTGTTTTCGCTGCTTGCAGGTTGGCTCATGATCCTGCCGTCTCCGGGGAATGGATCAGATAGCGACGATGAAAGCGTTCGCTGCTTGACTCCATTAGCCGACTGATCAGCGCCACGGCAACAAATCCGTAGACCAGACGCATCCAGAAAATGCCGCTGATATCCGCGCCCAGCAATAGTATTAGCAAGGTGTCTTCAATCATGCTATGACAGAGTGCCAGCAGGGTCATGGCACTGAACACATCTCGATAGGGCACATGCCCGGCCTGCGCCTCCTTGATCAGCAGTCCGCCACCGAAGGCAAGACCCAGGGTAAAGCCAACGATGGTGATAGTGGTGGCAGCGCGACCGATGCCCAACATTCTCAGCAACGGCTGTAACAGCCATTGGAGCAAGCGCTCAATACCCAGCAGACGCAACAGCTTCAAGGTGGTCAAAAGCAGCGAGATAATCACCAGGATCACGCCGAGACTTTTAAGCTGGGCAACCCCCCAGGCGATCAGGCCGGCCGGTACCTCACCCGGCTGCCAGATCATTTGACTGGGCTGCTGCAGCCACCCACCCCAGGCATAGACATGGTGCAATACGAAACCGAGCAACACGGCGCTGAGCAGTCGTATCAACAAGGTGACCCCCAGCCTCACCCCGGCCTTCTGGGCGATGCGAGCCTCGATCGGCAGGGTGTGGGCGATCAGCATCATGGTGCCCAGAACCGTCACCTGGGCCACGCTCAACTGTTCAAGCGGAGCCTGATTGAAGAAGATCACCATGCCGGTGTAGATGTTGGTCAGCAGGGTGGTAGCCCAGACCAGCGCCATTGACTCGGGCAGTCCGACCAGCACCATAACCGGGCCAAGCAGGGCGGCAATAATCTCAACGCCCCCCAGTTCTTCCAGAAGTTTCACCAGCAACAGCGCCGGTATCATGATTTTGAACAGCGTGCTGGCCACCTGATAGATCTCCAGCAACAGTTCCCTGAACCACTGTTTCACATGCTTGCTCTCAAATGGATTCTTTCGATGAAATATTGTAACCAAAGGTGAGAAATCATAGTTTTTTAAAAGCCATATTTGAGTTAATTTAATTTTGTATTTATATACGATTTGCACTTAATATTTCATATTAAATATTGATTTTATAATTTTATTAATTATGAAAACCCGGAAACTGGACCGAATCGATCGCCGCATCCTCAATCAGTTACAAAAGGACAATAAAATCAGCAACCTGAACCTTGCTGAGCAGGTCGGGTTATCGCCTCCCGCCTGCCTGCGTCGGGTGAATCGTCTGCGTGCCGAGGGCGTCATCATGTCGGATGTCTCCCTGATTGACCCCCAGATAGCCGGACACAACATAAATATCATTGTGGAAGTGGAGATGGAGCGCGATCATCTGGAACTGTCAGCCCAGTTCCGCAAAGCGATCCAGGCTTCCCCGGAGGTCACCCAATGTTACGCGGTAACCGGTGAGGTCGATTTCATTCTGGTGGTCTCGGTGCCCGACATGCAGGCCTATGACGCCTTCACCCAAAAGGTGTTATACAAGCAATCGAATCTGCGAAAATTTCGCAGTCTGATTTCACTCGATCGGGTAAAATTCGAGACTGCAGTTAAACTCTAGGAGTCTGTCGGGCTTGACCGTTTGCAGCCAGACGGCGTTGAGTCCGACAGGTTCCTGCCCTCGCACCCCGACTCAGGGATTGGGTCCACCCGCCCTTTGGCTGACTGTCGCATCCGTAACGGAAAATTTGCCCGGAATCACCGTCATCCATGAACCAGCCAACAGAGTCAGATCGTGAAGTAAAAGTCGGCGTCCTGAGCGCCTTGGGTGCCTTTATTATCTGGGGCTTGTCACCACTCTACTACCGGGCCATCGGCGAGGCGCCAGCCCTTGAGATCATTGCCCATCGTGCCATCTGGTCTCTGCTGTTTACCCTGTTGATGGTCGGTTTCAGTGGGCAGATCCGGGTATTCATCTCGCTATTCCGCGATTATAAAATCCAGTTAATTCTGTTGCTCAGCTCTCTGTTGGTCTCGGTTAACTGGCTCGGCTTCATCTGGGCGGTCAACAACGGCAAGGCACTGGAAGCCAGCATGGGCTATTTCATTATGCCGATTGTCATGGTGCTGCTGGGGCGGCTGTTTCTTGATGAACGGCTGAACCGGAACCAGATCATTTCACTGCTGCTGGTCTGCCTGGGCGTGCTGAATCTGCTGGTCGCCATCCGGCAGCTACCCTGGATCGCCCTGTTACTCGCCATTTCGTTCGGTTTCTATAGCCTGGTGCGCAAGAAAGTGGCCGTCAATGCGTTGGTGGGACTGACCATGGAGTGCCTGTTCCTGGCCCCCCTGGCACTGGTTTATCTGCTGTTTCTCAATCACCAGGAGACGCTGGTGTTTGGCAGTCGGGAAATCGGCTTTGACCTGTTGCTGATTGGCTCCGGTCTGATGACTGCCCTGCCCCTGATACTGTTCACGTCGGCATCGAAGCGACTGCGTCTGGGCACGGTGGGCCTGTTGCAGTATCTCAATCCCACTTGTCAGTTTCTATTGGCAGTGTTTCTGTTCAACGAGCCCTTCTCGGCACATCATCTGAATACCTTTATCCTGATCTGGGCGGGTCTGGCAATCTTTACCCTGGATTCGAGAAACCGGATGAAACGTGAGTCGCTCGCCAGAAAGCTGACTGGTATGCCCTGATGATCTATGAATCTACCGGAGCCCTGGCGGTTCGCAGGCAATTACGTCCATCATGCTTTGCCTGATACATGGCCATATCCGCCGCATCCAGCAACGCATGCCAGTCGCTGGCAATCTCCGGAAAGCTGGCCACACCAATACTGACGGTCAGACTCACCGAATCATCCCCCAGCTTGATCTGATGGTTGGCCACCAGCCTCAGTAACCGTTCACCCAGATCGACCGCCATGGCCAGTGGCGTCTCCGGCAGAACCACCAGAAACTCTTCACCGCCGAATCTGGCCACGTAGTCCGTCTTTCGTAACGATCGCTCAAGCTCAAAGGCAATACTGCGCAGCACCCGGTCGCCATTGGCATGACCATATTGATCATTGACCTCCTTGAAGTGATCGATATCCACCATAAAGATCGAGAGCGAATGTTTGTAGCGGGTGGCGCGTTCAATATCATCGGTAATCCGCCGCTCCAGCGCGTTGCGATTATAGAGTCCGGTCAGCGGATCATGTGTCGCCTGATGCTTAAGCCTTTTCTCAATTTGTTTGCGCGCTTTGAGTTGGTTGTTCAGCTGACTGGTACGCCGATCGACCCGCGCCTCCAGCTCGGTATTGAGTACATGCAGTTGCCGCTCTTCCGATCGGGAGAGCAGAAAGAGATAAAGAAGCACCATAATATAAGCGGCGAAGCGTAACAGATGCCAATGCCACCAAGTGACATCCCACAGCACGGAAAACTGAAACATCAGCCCGGAAACACCAAGCAGCAGGTAATGACTGGCAAAAATCGTGCTGTCCTTATTGTTTTCACCACAATTCACACAGAAGAAATTGGCCGCAGCAACCAGAAACAGTACTCCCGCTACGCTATTGATAAGGTTTGCCTGCAGGGTAAACCGGTTATCCCCGGTCAGCATCGGCAGCACGGGGTCATGAATCAGTGTGCCGGCACCAATCAGCATCGCCAGGGCGATTACCAGCAATGGCAGACGATAACCGGACGCCTGTCGGGCCATCGACTCGGGCAACCATATCAGGGCAGCCATCAGGCCACCCGTTAGCATTGCAATGGAGTGAAACCAGACAAAATGTTGCGGACTCTCCGACAAGGCGTGAAAACCATCCAGCACTCCCATACCCACAAGTGCGGCCACAATCCAGATATAGCGCGCGGGGAGCCGCTCGTACACCCTCAACATGATAATCAACGCCGCAATCAACAACGCGGTAAAGGCACCCAGTGTTTCACCAAAAACGTGCAACGGGATGTGGACCCACTGTTCCTGAGGAACAAGAACAAATGCAGCCATGCCGCCGGAAAGGAGGAAGAGAATCACACTAAGCAACAAGGCGTTAAGGGATCTCATCATGCCTTCAGCATAAGATCGGGAAATTATGTTGTCCAGAGATTCCAACCGCTTCCGGCACAGTTTGTGACATGGGTCAGTGAGCGGCGGAAACAGTAGCCAACCGCACAATTAAACCATTGATTATGATGATATTTGTCAGACTTAAAAACGGTCGGGGCCGGCAGCATTCCTGGCCACCGGAATGCGAAATTCCAGGCTGAAACGGCCGCTTTGATTAATGAAATGATTGTCGTGGTAAAGGGCGTGTGGCGGGATGCTTCGAGCCTGATAATCACTGGCCGGCAACCAGTGCATATAAAGGTCACGCATCAGGTAGAGCAGGTCGCCGAACATGCCTTCCGCCTGACAACAGGCGTGCAGACCACCGGGTATCTCCATCACCCCGACACCATCCCCGGGATAGATACGTTTCGGCAGGGTCAGACAAGCGACATAGCGGCATTGATCGAACGGAATCAGATCCGGATTACTGTGGTGGAGTGCAATCATCTGCTGGGCTTTCACATCGACCCCGTGGGCACCTCCCCAATCCAGCAGGCGGGCCCATACCTCACTGATACGCTGGTCATAACCGACATGCCGTATATAGGCAACCGGCTGACTCGGCAGGCGTTTAATCTCTACTTGTCGCTGAACAGACTGGTTGTGGCTATCCAGGGTATCCCGATAATACTGGCGGTGCGGATTCATCGCGGATGCAGACCAGGCTGTTTTCAATGTCCGGCTTCTGGTTTCGTAGCCTTCACGGCGCCACAGCGTGGGGGAACAGTTGAAGCAGGATTTGAAGGCATGGTTGAACGCCGCATTGGAGTGAAAGCCGCACTCTGCCGCGATGTCGACTATGGCCATGTTCGGGTTATAAATCAGTAAATTGGCCGCCCATTCAAGACGGCAGCGCCGGATATAGTCATGCACGCTCTCCCCGGTGATCTGTTTGAAAATACGTTGAAAATGGTAGGGGGAGTAGCAGGCACTTTGAGCCAGTCCACTAATTTCCAGAGAATCCGAAAGTTTCGCATGGATGCGGTAAAGCGCCTCGTTTATACGGGTCTGATGTTCATAGGCGGTGTTCCGGCGCAAGCTCATGGCAAAAAAATAGCACATTTAGACAAAAGAATTACCCCATACCATCAAAATTAGCCTGATCGGTTTGCCTTATGCTGGCGGTATATTAAAACAACAGGGATTAGGTGGATGTTTGCACAGCGCACAATAAACCTGAACAGCTCCTTCATACGCGATATCCTGGCGGTCACCCAACAGCCGGACATGATCTCCTTTGCCGGCGGTCTGCCGGATCCAGAACTGTTTCCGGTGGCCGCCCTGCAGCAGGCCTCCATGCGCATGCAACAACAACTGGGCAACCGACTCTACCAATACAGTGAGACCCCGGGACTGCTTCCGCTTCGCCGCCACATTGCCGAGCAATTGGCCGATCCTGAGGTGCATGCGGAACAGATCATTATCACCACCGGCTCGCAACAGGGGCTGGACCTGGTGGTACGCTGTCTGATCGACCCGGGCGACAAGGTACTGGTCGAGGCTCCGACCTATCTGGGGGCGCTGCAAGTATTGAGGGCCAATCAGGCAACCCTGATCTCCATACCCTCCGATGAGCAGGGCCCCGACCTGGAAGCCCTGGAAGCCATAGTCCAGCGGGAACCGATTCGCTGTTTTTATACGGTTACCGATTTCCAGAATCCAACCGGTGCGAGCTACTCGCTGGAGCGCAGAAAAGGCCTCACGGCCTTGGCTGAGCGGTATAATTTCTGGATTCTGGAAGACGCCCCCTACTCCGCGCTGCGCTATTCAGGCGATCCCCTGCCCTCATTGCAGTCATTGCTGCCGGAGCGGGTGATCCATTTCGGATCTTTTTCCAAGATCATTGCCCCGGCCCTGCGAATGGGCTGGATCAGCGCACCCCGCGAGGTCATCAAGGTGGTAGAGAAGCTGAAACAGGCGGCCGACCTGCACTCCAGTGGCTATGACCAGCAACTGGTGCTGAGTTTCCTGCAAAGCGGCGCCCTTGAACCCCATCTGGAGCAGATCCGCAGCGCCTACGGCGAGCGACTGGAAGCGATGGCAACGGCGCTTACCCGCAACCTGTCCGACAGCCTGCATTTCACCAAGCCCCGGGGTGGCATGTTCATCTGGGCCACGTTGACCAGTAATGAAAGCACGCTGGAACTGTTCCGGGCCGCCGTCGCCGAGGGGGTCGCCTTTGTTCCCGGCGAGGCGTTCTATGTCAATGGCGAATCGGACAACAGCATGCGCCTGAATTTTTCCAATAGCAGTAGCGCGATGATTGAGGAGGGAGTCAGGCGTCTGGCCACACTGATCAATGACAGCAGCCGACGGGAGACCACGGCCTCAGCCCTGGCCTACTAACCCCGCCCTGATGCTGAGTGGCTCAAGCCCAGAACGGTTCATCCCAGGTAACCTCATCCGGCAGATGCCCCTGATCCAGCTCAACGCGGATCTGATCGAGGTCGGTATCCGACAGCACCCGTTCACAATAAGGGAAGAATCGCTGCTCTTCCCATTTCACATGACCTTTCAGCAGATCGATAAAGGACTCAAGTAGCCGTCCAAGGTCCCCTTCCCCGTCCTTTATCGCCGCCACAAGCCGGTTGAACTCCCGATGGTCCGCAATAACCTGGGTAACGACAATGTCCTGCGCCTGGGCACTGCTCAGGCGCTTGATCAGTGACTCTTCTTCCAACTTGAAATGGGGCTGCAACAGCGCCTCAACAATGAAGATCACGTAACGGGCAATTCGCTCCGGTGTTGTGCCATTGTTCATACCTTTCTTGATTCGTCGCGCAAACTTCAGCGCGTCGTGATGCTCCCAGGAGAGTTTTTTAAGCTGTTCACTGCGCTTCACCGCACCACCACTCAGTTCAGGAAGGGGTTGGTGGCCCGTTCATGGCCAATGGTGGAGACCGGCCCATGCCCGGAAATAAACTCCACATCATCGCCCATACTCCACAACTGTTCACGAATGGAACGCAACAGCGTGGCATGATCCCCCTTGGGAAAATCGGTTCGACCGATTGATCCATTGAACAGCACATCGCCCACAATGGCGACTTTCTCAGCGGGATTGAAGAAAACCACATGCCCCGGAGTATGTCCCGGACAGTGTCGCACCTCCAGTTGCTGATTGCCGACCTGAACCACATCCCCCTGGTCCAGCCAACGCTCCGGCTCAAAACTTTCCGCAGGCGGGAAGCCAAACATCTTTGCCTGTTCAGAGAGATCATCAATCCAGAACTTATCTTCCCGGTGCGGTCCCTCAATGGGTATCCCGAGTCGCCTGGATAACTCTCCCGCGGCACCGGCATGATCAATGTGGGCATGAGTGATCAGGATTTTTTCAAGGGTCAGCCCTTGGGCTTCCGCCTCCTGCAGGATACGCTCAATATCACCCCCGGGGTCTACAACAGCTGCCCGCCGGGTCTCTTCACAGGTAACCAGTGTACAGTTCTGCTCAAATGGAGTAACAGGAATCACGGTAAATTTCATACGAAACCATTTTCTGATCGGTTGACAAGATGGGTGAGTATACCGGAACTTTGCCGGCATGTGCCCATTCAGGGAACTGGATCAGACCGTTCTGCCGGACACTTTTTTAATCCAGTAGAGAAAATGCCCGTCCTCCTCCCTGCTCTCCAACAGCTCGAATTCAGGAAGACGGCAGAGCACCGGAAATTCCCGGCGTGAATCAGGATGGGTGACCGTCACCTTCAACACCTCGCCTACCGCCATGTGCGAGAGTGTCGCCTTGGTCTTCAGTACCGGTAACGGGCAGATAAGCCCGCTGACATCCAACTGCCGGTCGCACTTGAGTGCTTCAATAGTCTCAGTCAACACAACCTCCCGGGATCATCTGATCAGATACATTAAGAATTCGGGCACGGTAATAATCTACTGACAGCTTAGCGGGAAAAAATAGGCTTGACAAAAAATAAAACGAACGTTTAACTGAAACGCCAAGGTAGTAGAATTAAAAGAGTAGCATGGACCAATGAACCCATTCAGAGCAAATGACATTGCCACATACGACATCGGCACCCGTGATCTGAAAGTTCCTCTGGATACGAAAGACAGAATACTCGACGTCGCCGAGGAGATATTTGCCGAAAAGGGCTACTCCGCCACCTCCATGCGAACCATCACATCCCGGGCCAATGTCAATCTGGCCGCGGTCAACTACCATTTCGGATCCAAGGCACAGCTCTATCAGGCAGTTTTTCAGCGGCGTGTTGCGCCGATGAACAGGGAGCGTATTCGGGCGCTCGAATCACTGGAGCGGAAGGCGGGTGATACTCCTCTGGAACTGGATGACATCCTGAGGTCCTTTGTGGAACCGGCACTGAAGGCAAGCATGAACCCCAAACAGGGAGGCATCAATTTCATCCGATTACTGGGAAGAACACATGCAGAACCGGGACCGGAGGTGCACGATTTCCTGCCGCTGATGTATGACGAGGTAAAAAAGCGTTATCGCAATGCCTTGGCCAAAGCGCTCCCGGATCTCTCCCAGGAGGAACTATCCTGGCGTGTTCACTTTGTCATTGGCACCATCGCATTCACCCTGGCAGGGACCGATGCACTGGAGATGATCGAGTCCTGCCGCTACTGTGATCCGGCAGATATTGAAGGCATTATTCAGCGTCTACTACCCTTCTTGAAAGGAGGGCTCAGTGCCCCTTCGGCCCTGCCAGACCATTCAAACTAAGACATATCGAACCCGAACCAGATAGATTGAACAAGAGGAGTACCTATCAACCACCCGATGGAATATCAAACAACAACAAACCGGCACTGGTACCGACACCATGCTATAAAAAATAATAATCTGAATTTTTATTCACCCGGCGCAGTAGGTGATAAAGCCCCCCGCCACGACAACCGGGAAAATCGACCACCCAGGTTGCAATGAAGCTGGCTGTGCATCACACCAAATTAACAAGGTGATACCAGCCAGTCTCAAGAGAGGAGAGCATTATGAAAGCCAACCAGGAAATCATCTCCCTGGACGAGGCCATCACATTGGCAGGACTGTTTAAGGAGCGCACCAGTCGTACCCCCGAACGAATTGCCTATCGTTATTACGACCCGGAACAGGCCACATGGAAAAACAGTACCTGGTCGGAAATGCGCAGCGAAACCGCCCGCTGGCAGGCGGCATTTTTGCAAGAGGGTCTGAAACGCGGGGACCGGGTGGGCATTATGATGCCCAACCGTCGCGAATGGGTCATGTTCGATCAGGCCGCCCTGGGCCTCGGGCTGGTCAGCGTTCCCCTGTTTTATAACGATCGCGGCGGTAACGTAGCCTATATTGCCGAAGCTTCGGCAATCAAGCTGCTGGTTATCCACGGCCAGGAGCAGTGGAAAAGCCTGCAACCGGTCAGGGATGAGCTGCCGACCATTCGGCGTATCGTCTCCCTGGAGTCACTGGATGGCATGGCACATGATGATCGAATCCGACACCTGGAAAAGTGGTTGCCGGCAACCGCCGGAGAGTACCAGATGGTACACGATCTCGATCCACACAGCCTCTGCTCCATCGTCTATACCTCGGGAACTACAGGCCATCCAAAGGGTGTGATGCTGAGTCATCACAACATCCTCAGCAACACATACGAAGCATTACAGACCACCACCGTCAATGACAATGACATCATGCTCTCATTCCTGCCACTTTCACACATGCTGGAACGAACCGGCGGCTATTACCTCCCGCTGATGGCCGGCATCACCGTGGCCTATGCACGTTCCATTCTGCTGTTGGCCGAGGACCTGCTGAGCATTCGCCCCACCTTCATGATCAGTGTGCCACGTATCTATGAGCGTATTTATGCCAAGATTCAGGAGGGGCTGGATGAGAAACCCCCAATTGCGCGCAAGCTGTTCAACCTGGCGGTCAATGTCGGCTGGAAACGTTTTGAGCACCAGCAGGGAAGAGGAAGCTGGTCACCGTCGCTGCTCCTCTGGCCACTGCTGAACAAACTGGTAGCCAGCAAGGTCACGGAAAAACTGGGCGGCCGCCTGCGCACCGCCATCAGCGGCGGCGCCCCGCTGCCGCCGGATGTGGCTCGTACCTTCCTGGCACTTGGGGTACCGGTATTACAGGGATACGGCCTGACCGAAACCAGCCCTGTATTGGCGGTGAACCGTATCGATGACAATGTTCCCGAAAGCGTGGGGCTTGCGCTTCCCGGCACCCAACTATCAGTAGCAGAGAATGGGGAACTGTTGGCAAGGGGTGATGCCGTGATGCTCGGCTTCTGGAACAATCCACAGGAGACCGCCCGGGTCATTGATGAGGAGGGCTGGCTTCACACGGGAGATGTGGCCAGAATCGACTCCACCGGGCACGTCTATATTACCGGGCGGATCAAGGACATTATCGTGTTGGCAAATGGTGAAAAGGTATCGCCCGCCGACATGGAGATCGCCCTTGCCATGGACGCCCTGTTTGAGCAGGTTCTAATCATCGGCGAGGGCCGCCCCTTCCTGTCAGCATTGATCGTTCCGGAACCGGGACACTGGAAAAGTCTGGCAGAAGGACTGGGTCTAGATCCCGAAAATTCCGCCTCACTACAGGACAAAAAGGTAATGGACCATGTCTATCGGCGGATCAGTGAGCAGTTGCGCGAATTTCCTGGCTATGCACAGATACGCAAGGCGGTGCTGTTGGGGGAATCCTGGAGCGTGGAGAACGGCTATCTGACCCCTACGCTGAAAACCAAGCGAAAGTTGATTATCGAACACTGCGACGAACTCATCCGAGACATCTATGACGGGCATTAACCCGGCGCAAGGCATGGTGACCTGACCATTCAGGGCGCCATGCCTTACACCGCCCAACCCCGGAACATCATGATTTAACCTCCCGGGCCCTGCTATAGTTGGCGCTGTTCCAATCCCACAGCACAAAACGGCCGCATACCTATGAATGAAATCGCTAAATTCGCCCAAACACATTGGGAGAGCATCGTCGCCTTTGTCTGGTTCATGGTCTGCTTCTACGGCTACATGATCTACTCACAACGCATGGCTCGCACCACGCATTGCCTCTCCAGTGTGCTGCACCAGTATCGCCAGGCGTGGATGGAGCAGATGTTGACTCGGGATGTACGGGTTGCGGACACCACGGCATTGGCCAACCTGGAGCGCAGTGTGGCATTTTTTGCCTCATCCACCATGCTGATACTGGCCGGATTGGTTACCGTTATGGGATCCACTGACAAGGTCATCGACATGGTAGCCGATGTGCCCTTTGCCATTGACGCCAGCCGTTCGGAATGGGAGATCAAGCTGCTACTGCTTGTCGGCCTGTTTATGTATGCCTTTTTCAAGTTCACCTGGAGCCTTCGGCAATACGGTTTCTGTGCGGTAATGCTGGGTGGTGCACCCACCATGGATGCCCAGGTCTCCGGGCGTGAACGCAAGGCCTTCGCCATCCGCATCGCCCATGTTGCGTCACTGGCGGCAAACAACTTCAACCTGGGACTACGCACCTACTATTTCAGTCTGGCGGTACTCGGCTGGTTCATCAACCCGTGGCTGTTCATTGCATTGAGCAGTGGCATTGTCTGGGTGCTTTATCGACGCGAGTTCAAATCCAGAACGCTGGAAGAGCTGATCATCAGTCGTGCTGAATAGCCGAACGATTATAGAAATGGCAGACCAGCCTCCTCATGGCCACCAAGTTCGGTCAGTTTTTTGCTGATCATCTGCTTGACCGGCGGAAAATTGTTACTCAAGCGCAACACCAGACCACGCAGAATTTTCGCCGGCACCGAATCGTTGGTATAGAGACTGACGATTTCATTGGTGCCAGTATATAGTGGCCAGGAGACGCGCATCTGTTTGCTCTGGTATTTTTCCAGCACATCGAGGGCACCGATGTCCTGGCCCTGTAGCTGGGCCGCCCTGATCACCCTGAACAAGGTATCCTGTCCACGCAGGCCCAGATTAAAGCCGTGGGCCGTGACCGGATGCATTCCAACCGCCGCATCACCAATCAGGGCATAACGTGACTTGACGAACTTGTTGGCGTGCACGGCCACCAGCGGGTAGGCATGCCGCTTTCCCACCAGTCGCATATCGCCCAGCCGATGATTGAATTGAGCCTGTACCTCCGCCGCATAGGCTTCATCACCAAGCGCCTGGATCTGACTGGCGACGTCCGATGAAACCGTCACCACGGTGGAGGAGATATTGCCATTCAACGGCAACACAGCCAATGTCCGCCCATAATGGAAACACTCGTAGGCAATCTGATCATGGGGTTTTTCATGGGCCATGCGACTGACAATGGCCACCCGCCCAAAATCCTGCATGGATGCAGAGATGCCTGCCTTGCGCCGGGTTTCAGAAAATCGGCTGTCAGCAGCCACCACCAATGAAGCAACAATCGAATCACCATTGGAGAGTGCCACCGTCGCCTGCTGCGGCACTATTTGAACGTCAAGAACCGTGGTACCGGTAAGCACTTCAACATTTTCACTGGTGACCACCTCTTCATACAATGCCTTCCGGATCAGATAATTCGGTACCAGATAACCGAGCGCATCCACATCCTCCTTCCTGCTGTCAATTTCCAGACAGTAGGATGAGTTTCCATTAATCACCCTGGCCTGTCTGATCGGGGCAATTTCATTCTGTGGAATACGCGCCAACGCCCCCATCTCGGTAAGGATTTTTTTCGACAAATGGGTTAACGCGATCTCCCTTCCATCCATTGCCGGCGATTCCAGGTCAGTGATCCCGGACCGTTCAATAATCAGCGCGCGCAACCCACTGTCCTTGAGAGAACGGGCAAAACTGAGACCCGCCGGTCCACCACCTATAATTACAATGTCATACTTCATAAAACCCTCAATAGACCAGCTTCGCAACATGCCCTGACTGAGATATTGTACCCGGAGCACCCTGTTCTCACCGGCCCATAAGTTCACAAGCTGAATTGACACCCATCATAACGTTTACAACTGTCCATCAACAGTGGCTTGGGTGAATCCAAAAACCTTAAGATTATTAGGTTCTTAAAGTAACCACAGCGCCGGTCTGTTATCCAACACTGGTAATCAACCGATAAACCTTTCTGGATTGAGGGCAATTCTAATTCGTGCTATACATCTACCTGCGACACCCCCAATTTCGAGCTATGTATCTGAGGCACTGGATAAAACCGGCATGAATAAACCTGTCATCACACTACTTTTTGTGTCGATCGCTGCTCTAATCCTACCGGAAGTATCGTTGGCGAATAAATTTGCCACCATAGGCGGAGGCGTTAGCGGGGTAAGCGATGAAAAACTCAGCATACTAAAACAGATAGGGGCTTACACTGGAACTTTTTTTATCCTGTTAGGGGTTCTCAGTATCGTAACCAAAGACCGGTTTGAAGGCTTCATCGGAATGCGCTTAAAAGACCAGGGTATATCCCCTGCCTCCTACGTGCTTATCGGACTTGGCGCCCTACTCTCGTTACTGTTTTTTGTTTGATACCGGTACAACCTATTGGCGGGGTATCAGCGAAAGTGGTTGTGCAGGTGTTTGATTATCTGGAACGGGCAGGAATGGGGGGTATTTTGCAATCGATTCTAAAGGGGCGGTGACAACGGAAAACAACATACTGTCTCAGGCCGTATGTGCCCTGCGGTAACCAACATAAGATTCAACCATGCGGTTCATACCGGTCTGCTCAAAATTCCTTAAACCTCTTAATGCCATACGCTTTTCGCCTTCCCCAACAATCTCATTGGCTGACTTCAGGCAAAACAGCATACGTACGTCCCCCTTTTTTCCATCCACCTCAATAACCGTATCCGTCAACTCCAGGGAAGGCTTCTCAATATCCAAACGTTGCAAATCAATAGACATCTGCTGATAGATCACCAACGGTCTGTCCGGATTAATCATTACCCCTTCCCGTGACATCAGGGGTACCAGTACATTCAGGAAGTTCTTCCCCGAAAACTCGACGTAGCGGTGGGTAAAGTCGTTGATCAGACCGGCGTCATGGGATATATGCCCATGCCGCTCAATCTCGAGACAGTTTTTCTTCTGTTCGTCTACCAGAACAAGCTCACTCTCATTCAGTTCCTGATAGTGCAAGTTTATCCCGTCACTCACCATGCCGGAAAAAGTGAAGCACATCTGCTGGCTTAAACCATATCTGGCCAGCGTCACTGCGAACAAGAGATCCCCAGGCACGCAAAACAACTTTGCATCCTGGTGGTGCAAGGGATTGAAATCATCCGCAATCTCTTTTGCAAATCGACTGGCCTGCTGTCGGGTAAACCGAAGACCATCACCATCTTCCGTAAAGTAGTCGGTTAAAACCATTTTTTCTGCCCGGTATTCTATAGGTTTCGTGCCGCATCATATCAGGTGTTCGAATTAAATCAGTAATTTCATGCGATATGGCGGCGACCGCAACCGCCAACCAGACTGAAAAGTGGGGATTGGGTCAAAAAACAGGTAGAAAGATCCCCCATAGCCGGGGGATTGAGTGAACCCATCAAACGCGTCAGTTTCGCCGGTCTAGCTACTCCTGCCCCAACATGGCGCGCTTTAAAGCGGTTGTGACCGGATCGCTGCCTATCCAAATACTTAGCAGCGCCGGATAGAAATCACTCCCGGGTATGGTGTCCTTCAATTCACCATTGATATACACCCGGGTTCCGGCATCAGGGATATTGTCGAGCCAGATTTCATCCCCTCTGACCGCATCAGTGAACAGCGCTGAAAACCGGTTTATCCGCTGATCCAGTTGGGCCATGGCCTGCTCATCCTGGTTGGCCAAAAAACCCTCTCGCCAAGCCTTGTCCAGATCCTGTTTCTCAACCTTATCGTAGAGAAAATGCATCAGGATCCGCTTTGGACCGGTAGAGTTGATGATCTCCTCGGACGCCGATGTTTTCTCCGGCAGATAGAGTGCTCCGATATAGATCTTGAAAATGAACTTGTAGCGTATACCCGCCCCATTCAATACCAGCGCATTGTCACTCCCGTCCAGGGTGATCCGATCGGGTATAGTCACCTTGGCGAGCTCTGCCGCGCCCAAGGGAAAAATCGTGAGCAGACAGAGTAATCCGAACACACCTCTTAGCATCTTTTTCATTGGCTTCTCCTGGCCACAGTACGCTTCACTTTCAAACAGATTCTGGTTCGTTGCCCCCTTCTTGCCCCACCGTTGGAGCGGTTACAATTGATCCACCAACTCCGGCAGGGCCTGGAACAGGTCCGCTACCAGACCGTAGTCGGCCACCTGGAAGATCGGCGCCTCCTCGTCCTTGTTGATCGCCACGATCACCTTGCTCTCCTTCATCCCCGCCAAGTGCTGGATCGCCCCCGAGATGCCCACCGCTATGTACAGCTCCGGCGCCACGATCTTGCCCGTCTGCCCAACCTGGTAGTCATTCGGCACATAGCCCGCATCCACCGCCGCACGTGACGCGCCTATCGCCGCGTTCAGCTTGTCCGCCACCGCCTCGATCAGCTTGAAGTTCTCGCCACTGCCCATGCCCCGACCGCCCGAGACCACGATCTTCGCACTCGTCAGCTCCGGCCGCTCCGATTTCGTCAGCTCAGCACCCACATAACTCGATTGACCATAGCCCTCACCCGCCGGGATGTTCTCGAGCGTCGCACTGCCACCCTCTCCGGCCGCATCAAATGCCGTTCCCCGCACCGTGATCAGCTTGATCCGGTCACTGCTCTGCACCGTCGCCAGCGCGTTGCCCGCATAGATCGGCCGCACAAAGGTGTCGGCACTCTCGATCGCCGTAATATCCGACAGCTGCGCCACATCCAGCAGCGCCGCCACCCGCGGCAGGACGTTCTTGCCAAACGTCGTCGCCGGCGCCAGTACGTGACTGTAACCCTCCGCCAGTCGCGTCACCAGCAGCGACAAGCCTTCCGCCAGCGGGTGTTCATACACCGCATCATCCGCCACCAGCACCTTGCTGATACCGGCAATCTGCGCCGCCGCTTCGGCTACCGCTGCACAGTTCGAGCCCGCCACCAGCAGGTCAATCTCATCCCCCAGTTGGCCCGCCGCCGTCACCGTGTTCAGCGTCGCCCCTTTCAGTTGGGCATTGTCGTGTTCCGCTATGACCAGAATACTCATGCTATCACCTTCGCTTCGTTACGCAGCTTATCCACCAGCTCGGCCACGCTCTCAACCTTCACTCCCGCCTGGCGCTGGCCCGGCTCACTCACCTTCAGCACCGTCAGCCGCGGCGCAATGTCCACCCCCAGCTCCGCCACCGGTATCACTTCCAGCGGCTTCTTCTTCGCCTTCATGATGTTCGGCAACTTCGCATAGCGCGGCTCGTTCAGGCGCAGGTCGGTACTGACCACCGCCGGCAACTGCAGCTTGACCGTCTCCAGACCCCCATCGATCTCCCGCGTCACCGCCACTGCACCGTCCTCCAACACCACCTTGGAGGCAAAGGTGCCCTGCGGCCAGCCCAGCAGCGCCGCCAGCATCTGTCCCACCTGGTTGCTGTCGTCATCAATCGCCTGCTTGCCCAGAATCACCAGTTCCGGCTGCTCCTTGTCGACCACCGCCTTGAGCAACTTCGCCACCGCCAGCGGCTGCAGCTCCGCCTCACTCTCCACCAGCACGCCCCGGTCCGCTCCCAGCGCCAGCGCGTTGCGGATCGTCTCCTGGCACTGCTTCGCACCCAACGACACCACCACAATCTCTTCCGCCTTCCCCGCTTCCTTGATCCGTACCGCCTCTTCCACCGCGATCTCGTCAAACGGGTTCATCGACATCTTCACGTTGGCTAACTCCACCCCCGTCTCATCCGCCTTCACGCGGACCTTTACGTTGTAATCCACAACGCGCTTTACTGCGACCAGTACTTTCATACACCACCTTCGATTGGTTTGGCTGCCGTCTCTCTTACGGTTGCTATTGGAATGTCACGAATTGCTGCAGACTCATTCACCGGTAAATTCTGCCTTGCGCTTCTCCATGAAGGCAATGACTCCTTCAGCAAAGTCATGACTCACAGAGCAGAGTGCAAAGCGCTCCTGTTCCGCATCCAACTGCTGCTGCAGGGTGTTACTCATGGTGCTGTTGATAAGTTGCTTAGCCCGGGCATAGGCCTGGGTCGGCCCCTGTGCGAGTCGTGCCGCCAACTTCAGAGTGGCCGCTTCCAGCTCTGCATCTGTAACCACCTGATTAATTAATCCCGTGGCCTGCGCCTGTTCTGCAGACACGGGTTCATTCAGCAAGGTCATCGCCATAGCGCGCTTGGTACCGATGGCCCGCGGCAGAAAGAAGGTATTGCCTCCATCGGGGCTGGTACCGATCTGACAATAGGCCTGGGTAAACCTGGCATTGTCCGCCGCAACAGCCAGGTCAGAAGCCGCTACCAGACTCATGCCAAAGCCAGCCACATTACCCCGCACACTGGCAATAACGGGTTGGGGCATGGTGCGCAGGATGGTGATAAATTCATGCACCACGCCAATTAACTCCGTCACCTTCTGTTTGCGCGCATCAAGTGAGAGTTCCAGACTCTGATGAAAATAAGCAATATCGCCACCAGCCATGAAGTGATCACCCTCACCCCGCAATACGATAGCACGCACGCCGGGAGAATCAGCCAATCGCTGGAAACCATCCCGCAACTGGTAAGACATCTCACTGTCGAGAGCATTGAGGGATGCAGGACGATTCAGCGATACAACAGCCACCGCACCTTGCTGTTCAATCCGGACTGTCTCACCCATGGCCTATCCTCGTTGGTACCTATTAAAATAAAAAGTGGAAGCGGCAGCTTTAGTACTACGATACGGATGCCCCCTGCTCGCAGCGGCCAATCCGCTCCCACATAACCGGTTACGGTATCATTCCGTTGGATCTGTGACTTTCAATTGCTGTTCGAATGCATCCAATGTCTTGAGAAATTCTGATTTCTCCGCCACATCCTCATACTCCACCAGATCAATCAGCGCCCGACTGGGCACATTGCCGTTCGGACCACGGAACAACCCTTTGACAATGCCAATCGCGGCAACGCCCCGTGTGGTTTCGAAACGTTGTTCCATGTAAAACCATTTCTCATCCCATCCCAGAATACGGGTATGCAGCGTAAAACGTTCAAACGGACTGATCTCACGACGAAAACGTATACTGGCAATCGAGACAACCGGTAACCAGCGCCGCTTCATCACTTTGAGCATCATGCCGGTACGCAACATCAACTCAATACGCCCCAGATCCATCAGGGCCAGATAGCGGGAATTGGTCAGATGCAGATTAATATCCAAATCTGCCGGCCATACCCGCATCCGCAACGTTGCAGATTCCATCAGGGATTGATGCGGACGAAGGCAGGAAGTAATCAGCTGAAGGATCAGACGAAAGATCAGATTCATCGATTACAACCCAGTTCCACTGCCCGAACAGCCAGCCTTAAAAGGCTTCATCATTGAACTTCATCATCCCTTTTGAACCCGCCATGATATTGGCAAACAAGGCACTACTCTGGGGGAGTATACGCTCGAAGTAGAAACGGGCTGTATCCACCTTGGCCTGATAGAACAGGTTATCTTCATCCCGTTTCTGTTTGCCGATATCCGCCATGCGCATCCAGAGATAGCCCAGGGCAACCAGTGCGAACAGCCGCAGATATTCCGCCGCTGCCGCACCGGCCTCATCCGGATTCGCCATCCCTTTCTGTGCAATAACGGCGGTCGCCTTCTGCAACCGTCCGAAAGCCTTGGCCAACGGCATCAGGTAGGCATGCATGGAGAAATCGTGCTCTTTCGATTCAAGATAATCCCGCACCGGATGGAAGAAGCGCCGCAGATAACGCCCCATATGTGCCGGCAGCTTACGGCCGACCAGGTCCATCGCCTGAATGCCATTGGTCCCTTCGTAGATCTGGGCTATACGGGCATCGCGCACGTACTGTTCCATACCGTGCTCACGAATATAACCATGGCCACCAAATACCTGCATGCCCAGATTGGCCACTTCAGAACCGGTATCGGTCATGAACGCCTTGACCACGGGTGTCATCAGAGCGACGAAATCTTTCGCTTCCTGACGTCGAGATGGATCGGGGTTACGATGGGCATGATCCATTTCAGTCGCGACCCAACCGGCCAGTGCACGATTGCCTTCCACATAGGCGCGCTGAGTCAGCAGCATACGGCGGACATCGGGATGCACCAACAGGGAATCCGCCGGTTTTTCCGGTGACTTGGGGCCTGTCAGAGCGCGCCCCTGCAGCCGTTCACGTGCGTATGCCACAGCCCCCTGGTAGGAGGCCTCACCAATCCCCAACCCCTGGATACCAACTGCCAGGCGCTCTGTGTTCATCATGATGAACATCGCCTCCATGCCTTTGTTCAGTTCGCCGACAAGGAACCCCTTCGCATCATCAAGGTTGATCACACAGGTAGCGGACGCATTAATGCCCATCTTGTGCTCAATTGAGCCGCAACTGACACCATTCGGCGCCCCCAGCAAACCATCGGGATTGACTTGTATCTTTGGCACCAGGAACAGGCTGATGCCCTTGATGCCATTCGGGGCATCCGGGGTACGTGCCAATACCAGATGAATGATATTTTCCGTCAAGTCATGTTCACCGGCGGTGATGAACATCTTGCTACCGGTGATGTGATAACTGCCATCTTCCTGCGGTACCGCCTTGGTACGTATCATGCCCAGATCAGTGCCACATTGCGGCTCTGTCAGACACATGGAGCCACTCCATTTACCGGAGACCATATTGGGCAGATAGGTCTGTTTCAGCTCATCACTCGCTCTTGCAACCAGTGCGTTATAGGCGCCGTGGGTCAGACCGGGATAGAGGCCAAAGGCAAAATTGGTGCTGCACATGATCTCTTCCACCATCATGCTGACCGAGTTTGGCAACCCCTGCCCACCGTATTCAGGGTCGGCTGCCAGTGCACCCCAACCCATCTCATTGAAATCATGGTAGGCCTCTTTCAGACCGGCGGGAGTAGTTACCTTGCCATTTTCAAAATGGCATCCCTCTTCATCGCCTGAGCGATTCAGCGGGAGCAGACGCTCTTCACAGAATTTACCGGCCTCTTGCAGAATTGCATCCACCAGATCGGGGGTCACCTCTTCACAGCCCGGCAGCGCCTGAATCGCCTCGGCATCAAACAGTTCGCTATACACAAAGTGCATATCGCGCAGTGGTGTCTTGTAACTAGCCATTCTCTTAATTCCTCAGCGGTTTGCCGGTTTCCAGCATGTGTTCCATGCGATCCAGGGTGTCGGGGTGCCGGATCAGCGACATGAACACCTCCCGTTCCAGCCCCAACAGATCATCCTCGGTCAGGCTCTCGGTAATATCGGTATCACCACCACTGAGCATCTCCGCCAGCGCCATTGCAACTACAACGTCATGGTCCGTCGCCTTGCCCGCCAGATGAAACCCTTTCACCGCCATCTCCATCGCCGCCTTGGCGGTGGGTCCCGGAAGGCTGATCTCAATCGGCTGTGGTGGCTGATAGCCATCCGCCAGCGCCAGCGCTCGGGACTTGGCATCCGCCAGTAAGCGGTCTCGGTTCATGGTCACGCCGTCATCGGGACGGAAAAACAGATAATCTTTTGCTTCAGCAGCGGACTTGGCTACCGTTGCGGTACTGATGGTTTCAAAGCACTTGATCACCGCCGGCATGGGGCCACCGGGACGTCGTTTGTTGATCATCCAGCGCTGCAGCATCTCCTTGCAGCCGCCCCAGCCGGGAATCAGACCAACACCCACCTCAACCAAGCCGATATAGGTCTCGGCATGGGCCTGCACCGCATCACAATGCAACAGGGTTTCACAGCCTCCGCCCAGCGCCATGCCGGCTGGCGCACCAATCACCGGAAACGGCGCGTATTTCAGGGCCTTATAGGTCTGCTGACCGCCCTCTACCATCTCTTCGATCTGGTCCCAGGTGCCGATATTGGCCGCAAACAGCAGCAGTCCCAGATTGGCACCGACCGAGTAGTTTTCGCCTTCATTATGAAGAACGAGCGCCTTATATTCTTTGGAAACAATACCGATCGCCTCACGCATCAGGGCGAGGATATCCGGATCCATGGCGTTCATCTTGCTGGTGTATTCGAGACAGACCACCCCATCTCCGATATCCCAGAGCGCCGCCGAGCCATTCTTCGCCAAGGGTTCGCTGCGCCGCTTGATATCCGACAGAAGCAGCACACCCTCAGGACGGACTACATCCTGATAGATACCGCTGGTATCCAGATACTGCAACTGGCCATCTTGTACCCGGTAGAAGCTCTGTTCAGCAGCGAGTTGAATCAACGGAGGCAGAGATAATCCTTCACTCTCCAACAACTGCCCGAATAGAGAACCACCCAGTCGATCGATCAGTTCAAACGGACCATATTTCCAGGCATATCCCAGCTTCATCGCCTCATCGACTGCCAGGATATTCTCTGCAATCTCGGGAATCAGACTGGCGGCATAACCGAGCACCTGTGCCAGCACCCGGCGGGCGTACTGCCCGCCCTTGTCAGGATGATTCACCAGGGCCTTCAGCCCCCCTTGCCGCGATGCTTGAAGTGAGTCCAGTTGTGCCTTGCGTGAGGGATTGTACTCACCAGACACCAGATCAATACTCTCCTTGACCTTGCCGCCTGCTGTCCGGTTGATCCGGTAGAAACCGCCCTTGCCTTTGCGCCCGGTATAGCCGTCAGCAATCATCCTGCTCACCAGCTCAGGTATAGTGCTCTTCGCCAGGAACGGATCATCTTTCGACAGGGTGCGCTGCATACTCTCCATCAGGTGCGGCATCAGATCGATACCGACCAGATCGGAGAGTCCGAACACGCCGGTCTTGGGAATGCCCAACGGGCGCCCCATCACCGCATCCGCCTCTTCCACACTGAGCCCCAGGGCCATGGCCTCCAGGATCGCCACTTGAATCCAGAAAATGCCGATACGGTTGGCGATAAACCCCGGGGTATCGTTGCAATCAACGACACCTTTACCAAGCGAGCGGTCACAGAAATCACGAATACCCATTACCGCATCCGCCCGGGTTTTTTCTCCCGCGGTAATCTCCAGCAGCCGCATATAGCGGGGGGGATTGAAAAAGTGGGTGATCATGAAATCGCCAACAAAGGCATCTGTCTGCTCCGCCACCAGGTCCCGCAACGGGATAGTCGAGGTATTGGAAGAGACGACAGATCCGGGCTTGCGTACCGAATCAATTTTGCGATAGAGATCCTGCTTGATATCCAGCCGCTCAATCACCGCCTCAATAATCCAGTCACACTCTGCCAGCAGTTCCATATGGTCTTCAATATTGCCGGTGGTGACCAGGCGGGCATTGCGCTTATGCATAAAGGGTGCGGGCTGGACCTTGAGCATTTTCTGTACCGCGCCTTCGGCTATTGCGTTACGGTTATCAACACCCTTGGGAACGATATCCAGCAATACTACGGGAATCCCGGCGTTGCTTATGTGGGCGGCAATACCCGCCCCCATCACGCCTGCACCAATGACGGCGACTTTCTTAATTTCCATCAGACCGCCTCCAGAATGGTCGCAATACCCTGACCGCCGCCGATGCATTGGGTGGCCAACGCAAACTGTTTGTCCTCGCGCTTGAGCAGCGCAGCCGCCTTGCCGGTTATGCGCGCTCCCGTGGCGCCAAGTGGGTGCCCCAGGGCGACAGCGCCACCATCCAGATTGGTTTTTGCGAGATCCACCTCCAGGTCACGCACACAGGCCAGCGATTGAGAAGCAAACGCTTCATTGAGCTCGATAATGTCTATATCCGCCATGCTCAAGCCGGCACGCTTCAGCGCCTTGCGACTGGAGATGACCGGCCCGATGCCCATGATTTCCGGCGCACATCCGGAGATGGCAAAGCTGCGAATCCTGGCCAGGATATCCAGACCGTGGCTACGGGCGTACTCTTCGCTGCAGACCAGCACGGCCGACGCGCCGTCGGTCAAGGGTGAAGAGGTACCAGCAGTCACGCTGCCGCTCTCATCAAAGGCAAGTTTGAGACCCGCCAGACTCTCGGCCGTGGTTTCAGGCCGGATACAACCATCCTGCTCCACCCCGCTGACCGGTACAATTTCAGCACTCAGTTTTCCGGCGGCCTGGGCAGCCGCGGCTTTCTGATGGCTGGCAACGGCAAACGCCTCCTGTTCGGCGCGCGAAATATCATACTGCCGCGACAGGTTCTCGGCCGTCTCTCCCATACTCACATAGGCCCCCGGCATGGCGGCGGCCAGTTGCGGATTGGGCATGGGGTTGAAACCGGCCATCGGCACCCGGGTCATGGACTCGACCCCGGCGCAGATATAGACCTCACCGGCACCCAGGGCGATCGCCCCGGCCGCCTGGTGAATGGCCTGCATGGAGGAACCACAGAAACGGTTGACCGTCACACCGCCAATCGATACAGGCAGACCGCTGAGAAACACTACCAGACGGGCCATGTTGAAACCCTGCTCCCCTTCCGGGAAGGCACATCCAAGAACCAGATCCTCGATATCGTCTACGGCGACCCCGGTCCGCTCGACAAGCCCACGCACAGCGGCCGCCGCCAGATCATCGGGGCGCACTTTAACCAGCGCGCCTTTATTGGATTGGGTAAACGGGGTGCGGGCATAGCCTGCGATCACGATATTCTTCATTACGTTCTCCGTCATTGTAGGTGCCAGTTATTACTTTAGATTGTTGCGCGCATGATGCGCTGAAATTTCGCTATAGCGGCTACTCCGTGAAGCCGGTGGCGGCAGCTTTCTTCTTAATATTGGACAATGCCTGCTGCTCGATATCCCGCAGTTCAACAAGGGTCGCCACCAGATCTTCCTGCTGTTGTTCAAGGTCCTCGATACGACGACTAATCTTGGTTAGCAGCAGTTGCTGCTGCTCAATCTGTTCCGGGTCGACGTTATACAGGTTCAGATATTCCCGAATATCCGTCAGCGAGAAACCAAGGCGCTTGGCGCGCAGAATCAGCTTCAGTCGGGCGTGATCACGATAAGTGTAGACCCTGGTGGAGCCCACACGTTGCGGGCTGATCAGCCCTTTTGTCTCGTAAAACCGGATGGTCCTTGGTGTCACATCGAACGCTTCGGCCAATTCAGTAACTGTCAGCAACTTTTCCATTCTCTACTCCTCGGCAACACAATATAGAGAAGGTTTACGTATACGTCAATCTACTTACTATAAGGATAGTATAATAACTAATGCGTAATATGATACATCGGTGCTGCCCTTCCCCTGAGGCATGGTGTATCCTAGCGGCATTTTTTATAGGGGAATAACGCTTCCCAATGCTTTAACTGCAGGAGAATAAGCGCGTGGAAATGGCCTGTCTCGACCTCGAAGGGGTACTGATACCTGAAATCTGGATCAACTTTGCTGAACGAACCGGGATCGATGAACTCAAGGCAACCACGCGTGACATTCCCGATTACGATGTCCTGATGAGGCAGCGCCTGCGGATTCTCAAACAGCACAACCTTGGGCTGGCGGATATCCAGGCGGTGATCGATGGCATGTCACCACTGGAAGGGGCACGGGAATTTCTTGACTGGTTGCGGGAGCATTTCCAGGTAGTGATACTTTCCGACACCTTCTATGAGTTTGCCGCACCCATGATGCGGCAGCTTGGACACCCCACCCTGCTATGCCACAAACTTGCTGTCGATAAAAACGGCATGGTTGAGGATTACCATATCCGGCAAAAAGACCCGAAACGTCAAGCAGTTAAGGCATTCCACAACCTGAACTTCCGGGTTATTGCTGCTGGCGACTCCTACAATGACACAACCATGCTCGCAGAAGCCGACAAGGGAATTCTGTTCCGTCCTCCACAGAATGTCATTGACGAATTCCCCCAGTTCCCGGTAGTGACCGATTACGCCGCTTTCCGCGACGCCTTTAAGCAGGCCAGCAATCGCGCCCTTTAACCGCAAGGAAAAAATATCGCCGGGGAACATTCTCGTCTCGGCAATATGCCATCGACCGATGACCGAAAACCTGTAGATAAAGGTCTGCAGAGATAGCTGAAGCTAAAGAATATGCATTTTCAGCCGTTACCGATTATAAGGATACCAACCGGCGCAAAAGATGTTGCAAGCGCCCAGTGATCCAATAGTCAAACAGGCTCATCCTTCGGCCATCCACAGACGGCCTGGTACACACTATTGCGGCAATCTGCTCAATTACAGCCAGATCAGCGCAGCCGGTCCGCTGCTCCGGTTTTCATGGAGACCTGCGAAGAACGGGGGAGCCATTTGGCCGGCATGGAACAGGCCAGGGTTCCGGCATTTTGTGACTACTGTTTTGCAGGGCGATGCCCAACCGATTCTGTAGCGATTATTCCGTGAAAATTAGTCAGGAATTTCGGAATAAATACACAACTATCTTTTTGTTTTTGAATAACCTAGTATGTTTTTACTTCATACTAACCATGAGTGAGAGGCATCCGCTTTGATCGCGGATTGAGGGCGGAATATAGCTCACTTTACCAACCGGATGCCTGAGGATTGGGTTATGCCAACCGTACTGATTCTTGATGACCAGACTATCAGTCTGATGATCCTTGAAGAGTTGATACACTCTATCGATGACAGCATCCATGTCGAGTGTTTCACTGATCCGGTAAAGGCGCTGGAGTGGGCGAAACACAACAACCATGATCTGGTCATCACAGATTATAAAATGCCCAATATGGATGGGGTCGAGTTTACCCACTGGTTTCGCAAGATCCCCTCCTGTACCGATATACCTCTGGTTATCATTACCTGTATCGACGATAAATCGATTCGCTACCAGGCCCTTGAGGCCGGTGCTACGGATTTCCTCTCCAAGCCTATCGATCATTACGAGTGTCGCGCTCGATGCCGCAATCTGCTGCAACTGAGAAAACAGCAGGTCATTATTAAAGATCGGGCGCGCTGGCTGGAGCAGGAGATTTCAAGAAAAACCGAAGAGCTGCAACTGCGTGAAAAGGAGACACTGCTGCGCCTGGCGAAAGCCGGGGAATTTCGTGATGAAGAGACGGGTGACCATGTCATACGCATGTCTGACTATGCCTGCCTGATTGCCCGGTCACTCAACCTGGATGACAACCTGTGCGAAGTCATCCGCCTGGCTGCCCCCATGCACGATATTGGTAAAATCGGCATACCGGATCATATTTTGCTTAAACCCGGAAAGCTGACCAGTCAGGAGTGGAGCATCATGCAGAGGCATACCCGTATTGGGTATGACATTCTACGTGACAGCACCTCCTGTTACATACAAGCCGGGGCAGTCATCGCCTACGGTCATCATGAGCGATTCGATGGCAAAGGCTACCCTCAGGGACTGGCCGGCGACAACATCCCTATTGAAGCACGCGTGGTCGCGGTCGCGGACGTGTTTGATGCTCTGCGGTCCGAACGGCCCTATAAAAGCGCCTGGTCACTGGATCGAACCCTCGGTTATCTGGAAGCACAAAGGGGTAGTCACTTCGACCCGGATTGCGTGGATGTATTTATGGAAAATCTGGACAAAATACTTGCTATTCACGATAGCTCTCCAGGCGGTCGCGAAAGTCTCAGCAAATAAACCGGTGCTATGGATAGCCAAAAAATCACATGTCGGCGAACTGCCATGAAAAATGAAGGCACACAGCGTTACAGCATTATCGCGGGAGTCCTATGCCTTGACCTGTTCATGGTATTGGGAAAACTCCCACCAGGGATGCTGGTGCCTGCTATCGTGGTCAGCATTGTCATTATATACCGCGTAATAACTGTACAGATAAATGGCGGCAATCCAACGCATGTTTCCGAGCAGAAAAAGAGCACGGATAGCGAGGACAACGTCAAAAAATATAAAACAGCCTCCCCCGCAGAGATTCTTCAAGATAGACAGGAAACGTCCATACCTGACAAATTGGGTAACATTCGCCTACTACTGCTATCCGGAAGTAACAAGGCAAAACGGGAAATATCCGATCATCTCAATGGATGGGGCGTGAATTTTGTTGAAGCTGGTAGCAGCGCCCGGGCATTTGCCATGCTCATCGAATCAGCGGATACAGGCAAACCTTTTCAGACGGTACTTGTCGACCAGAGCAGCCTGGACATGGAAGAGTGCCAGTTCGCTACTGCCCTTCGGGCAGAGCCCTCATTACAGTCGCTGTACCTGATTTATTATGGCGGCAGTACTCTACCACCGCGGACCGAGCAGTTATACATGGCGGGATACTCCGGAATGCTATCCGCGCCACTGGACAAGACCCTGCTCTTCAAGGCACTTCATAACGCTCGTGAGACCGCCATACATCACCACAATGTGGTTCAGCTGCTTGATCATTATGAAACCGAAAAAGGACAGCAACCGCTTGATATCCTGATTGCCGGCGGCAGCCATAATGAATGCAGAAAAATCCACAGAATTCTCGGCAACGCCGGGCATCAGGCATTTATTGTCAGCGACTCGACGGAGATCCTGGAGGCGCTCGATAATCATCATTTCGATCTCGCTATTCTGGATGCTGACATGCCCGAGATATCTGGCATAGAAGCGATAAAGCTTTACCGCTTTGCACATCTTAATCAACCGTGGATACCTTTCATTCTGCTGCTTGATTCACCCAACTCCCAGACCATCCAGGCCTGTGAAGCCGCGGACATTGAGCACCTGATTGTTAAGCCGATTTCAACCCAGCGACTGTTGGAAACAGTCGCCCGGGCAACCGACCTGACAAGCCAGGGCCATAATGATGGGATTTTTGACTATCCAACTATCTCCGGTTCAACCCATTATCATGACAACAGCCTGACCCTTGACACCCACCAGCTTAATGAACTGAAGCGACTTGGAAAAGAGAAAGACTTCCTGTTGCAGCTGGTCAACCAGTTTGACAAGGAGACCGTTGCATTGATTAAGGGCCTTCAACTGGCAGCCACCAACCATGACATAAAATCAATCCAGGATTATGGCCATAAGCTGAAAGACACAGCAGGCAACCTGGGTGCGCTCAACCTTTATCGCATGGCAGTCCGACTTACCAAAATCAAGGATATGGAATTTGGCTTCGAACTGGATACTTTGGTAAACGAGATAGAAAATTGTCGCATTGCGACCATAGAAGCCTTGCACGACCACCTCTTTCACGGTAATAATTCAGCCTACAGAAAGGAATAAATTTCTTAGGGCTAAATCATGAATCCGCTTAGTCGAAAGCTTCAAAAATCCGGCATACACCCATACGGCTCAAATGAACTGCGGCTCTACGAAGAGAGATTGACCCGATACTTCACGCAGGAATATCGACGCGAAGCGGACAAAAAACACACGCTTGCGGCATTTGGGATCACTACCGACCAGGGACCGACCTGGGAAGAAACCGACGAACTCATGTCGGTACACTACGACCAGCCCCTGGAGTTTTTCCAGTCCTTTCTCGATCATGACTACATGGCCTATTCCATGGCCTACTATGGCGAGACGTCCCACCAGGTCCTGCGAAGCAGCGCCACCCTGGAACAGGCACAGGAGGAGAAGTTCCGACTGATTTGCGAGCGGGCCCAGATCCGCGGGAATGAAAGGATACTCAACATCGGTTGTGGATTTGGCTCCTTTGAAGCCTATCTGTTCAAACACTTTCCGAATGTTGAGGTGGTGACCATTACCGCCAGCAAGACACAGGCGGACTATATACGCAGCAAGCAGCAGGATGGCGACCATCTTTTTAGCAAGGCAAATCTTACACTGATTGAAAACGACATCAGCAATATCCCGCCGGAAGAGCTGGGCCTTGCAGCCTACGACCTGGTGATCTCGATCGCGGTATTTGAGCAGGTGAACAATCTGGATGCCATTTTTAACCTCATGGCATCCCTGTTAAAACCGGGCGGCCGGGTATTTCTGCACCTGATTGTCTCACAGCCGGTTTTTCCACAATATTTCAATGCCAGGGAAACCCCGGTGGGGGCCTACTTTCCCGGCGGACGAGTCTGGCCTCATCAGGAAATGTTGAATCAGCATCGGCATCTCACGCCAGAACTCGGCGTATATATCAATGGCATGAACTACTGGCGCACCATCGACGAATGGCACCGTCGATTCTGGGAACAGATTGAACAGCTACATGAGTCACTTCTTTCAGAAGAGGATATCCGCTACTGGAACAACTACTTCAGCGTCTGCAAGGTTGTACTCTTTGCACCCCAGTCGGGAGAGTTCTTCGGTAATGGCCACTACCTGTATCGCAAGCAGTGAAAAGGTGAATACGTAGCGCCCCCTCCAGACCAAACAGCACGACACAGGTGCGGGGTGCCCTGTGCTGCTTGCCTGCAAACCCAGCTTATACCGCTTGAAGCACTTGAACCGCGTTGAGCCCGCCAAACGCAAAAGAGTTTGAGATCGCCACGTGGATATCTTTCTCTCTTGCGGTATTCGGCACATAATCCAGATCGCAACCCTCACCTGGCCGGGTAAAATTGATAGTCGGGGGAATAACCCCTTCACAGAGTGCCAGTACGGTCGCGACAAACTCCAGACCACCCGAAGCGCCCAGCGCATGTCCGTGCATCGACTTGGTGGATGAAACCATCAGGGATTTTGCATCCGAACCGAACACCCGATGCAGCGCCTCGGTTTCAGTACGATCATTAGCCATGGTACCGGTGCCATGCGCATTCACATAATCCACATCCTGACTGTTCAGTCCTGCATCCTTGAGTGCAGCCTGAATGGCACGTGCCGCCCCCTCGGCAGACGGGTCAGTAATATGGCCTGCATCCGCCGACATACCCGAGCCTGCGAGCCGCGCAAGAATAGATGCGCCACGACCTTTTGCATGTCGCTCCGACTCAAGCACCACCATACCAGCCCCTTCTCCCAACACCAGACCACTACGGTCCGCCGAGAATGGCCGACAGTTGTCGCTGGAGACTACCCGCAACGCTTCCCAAGCCTTCAATAATCCATAGGTGAATGGTGCATCCGTGCCACCGGCTATGGCAACATCCACAACGCCGGCACGGATCAGCAGCGCAGCCTGGGCAATGGCATGATTGGCTGATGAACAAGCGCTGGAGACCGTAAATACCGGCCCGGCAATGGACAACTGCATGCTTACCTGGCTTGCCGCCGCGCTGGGCATCCCCTTGGGGATAGTAAATGGATGGGCGCGGGTTTTCTGTTGTCTGTAGAGATGATCATATGTGGCCTCATCCGTCTCTTTACCGCCACAACCGGTACCTATAACCGCGGCCGCACCGCCCAGGGAGGCCGCTGCCAAGCCGGCCTGATCAATAGCCTCCCGGCATGCCACGAGAGCAAACTGACTGTAGCGGTCGAGGAGAGGAACATCCTTGCTGAAAAAGTGGACAGTCGGATCAAATGCCCGAACCTGAGCCCCCAGGTTGATTTTCAGCCCTGCGTTATCAAATCCTGTTAATGGCAAAATGCCGCTCCGCCCCTCTTTTACAGAGGACCAGAACTGGTCTGTATTGAGACCCAGCGCTGACACCGATCCGAGACCGGTGATCACTACCCGATCATTCATGCCCCGGCTTTCTTATTCAATAGAGAATGAACGCCTGCAACAATATCCTGAACACTTCTGAGGCTCTCCAGCTCATCATTGGGCACTTCAATATCGCAAATCTCTTCCACCTCATAGACAATGGTGATCGCATCCAGTGAGGTAACGCCAAGATCCTGCAAAGACGTCTCCAATGCGATCGAGTCTACATCAATCATTTTTTGATTTGCGATCGCTGTTTTAACTATTGTTTCAATGTCCATGGCCATGAGATATGCTTCCGTTTAGATTTTTGAAATAGGCTGGATTTGCTGTCGGTGACACTTCAAGCCACTGTATCATCACCCAATTATGAATAGCAATCCCACATCCATCCATGGTGCGATAGAGACTGGATTTCGTAATCTCGCCCATAGGTTGAACAGCCGGCCGGACAGTGAGCACGAGCAGGCCGCGGTACGGATTATTATCCAGGTCGTTCTGCTGGTCTATATCCTGGCCTCTGGCCCTTCCACTTCCGAGGCAGTACAAGACTGGTATTTTACACTCACTTTCATTTCACTTTTTATCATTCTCTCCTCCTCCCTGTTCATATCGATACTGGCCTGGCCGGACAAATCTCCGGTTCGCAGAATAATCGGAATTGTCGCGGATGTATCCGCCTTCAGCTTCGGACTTGCGATCACCGGTGAACTGGGCGCTCCCTGGTATGCCGTGTATCTCTGGGTTACGTTTGGTAATGGCTTTCGTTATGGTGAAAAATACCTCTATCTTTCCGGGGCACTGTCGGTTATCGGCTTCAGCATGGTTATCGCCTTCACGCCCTACTGGCGGGAAAATCTGCCCTTGGGGATTGGGTTACTTGTCTCATTGATTGTCCTGCCAGGCTATGCGGCAAAGTTGACCAAACGTATTCATCAGGAGCGTCGACGCGCAGAAGCCGCCAATCATGCCAAAAGTGAATTTCTTGCACGCATGAGCCATGAGATCAGAACACCGCTGAATGGAATTATCGGCACCGGCGAGCTGCTCAAGACATGTGACCTGAATCAGATGGAGCGGGAATATGTCGATACCATATATACCTCCGGACACACCTTGCTGCGCCTGATAGAAGACATTCTTGATATCTCCAAAATAGAAGCCGGAAAACTGGAAATTGAAAACACGGCATTCGATCTCTATGCCTTGATCAACAGTACAATTAAAATGCTCTCACCGCAGGTCAACACAAGAAAAGTACAACTGTACTCCCATATTGATCCGGCAATTCCGTTTCGTGTTACCGGAGATCCGCTTCATCTCCGCCAAGTATTGATTAACCTGATTGGAAATGCCATTAAATTTACCGATACCGGACATATCGAACTTCGCTGCACCAGGATACGGGAAGAAGGTACTGGAAAAGTTGTCCGTTTTGAGGTTATCGATACCGGGATCGGAATACCCGAGGAGATGCAGGAAAAAATCTTCGAGAAGTTCACACAAGCGGATGGCAGTACCACTCGTCGCTTTGGCGGGACAGGGTTGGGAACCACCATCGCCAAGCAACTGGTCGAGCTGATGGGCGGTAATATCGGCCTGAAAAGCGATCCTGGCAGAGGCAGCCTGTTCTGGTTCGAGCTCGAATTCCAGGCACAGAAAAAAATCGTAACAGACGATGAAATGCGGTCAATGCAGGCCTGCCGGGTGTTGCGCATTACAACCCTGGATGAGTCCATCGAAACCAGTGCCACACACAGTCTGCGCGGCTGGGGCGTACCGGTTGACCACAGCCCTGACATCAACGATGCAGTCGGCAAACTAAAAATCGCCGCCAAGGAGTCCCGCCCCTATCATTTATTGCTGTTTGAAGAGGCATCTTACGATCAGCATACGATCGATTGTATCGACCATATTTTGCACGGCCGGGAATATCACGGAACATCTATCCTGTTACTGCATAATGGCGACAGGCAGCAGCTGAACCTGATGCCATACGCAATCAAAAAACGCGTACAGATCCTGCAAAATCCTCTGGATAAAGTCCATCTGTTCAACATACTGCACGCAGCACAGGTAGCGGATTTCGAGGGCAATGACATTCACACTGTCGATTCCAGCGCTCCGGTCCATGCGCCGTCACAAACTGCCCTGGAAATACTGGTTGCAGAGGACAATGCCATCAACCGACTGGTACTGGGCCGCATGCTCCAGCAGGCGGGCCACCAATATCAACAGGTGGAAGACGGTCAGGAATTACTGGATGCGCTGGAAACCCGCCGCTATGACCTGGTAATCGTCGATATGCAGATGCCTCACCTGGGTGGACTTGATGCATTTAAGATGTTCCGTTTTGCCCATCCTGACAATACAACGCCATTTATTATACTCACTGCAAATGCCACTATCGAAAGTCGTAAACAGTGTGAGGAGGCGGGAATAAAATGGTTTCTTACCAAGCCTGTTTCAGCTCAACGTCTGTATCAGGTAATTCAGCTATCCGTGACGGACAGTCAGTCGCAACTACCCGTACAACCCGCGAATGAATTACCTAAAGCAGCGGATGCTGAATCCATACTGGACCTTGAAACCATTGAGGAACTCTATCTGCTTGCCCCGGACCAGGGCTTTCTGGAACGCCTGCTTAACAAGTTGAAACTGGACGGTGAGCAACTTATTAACACCATGTCAGAGGCAGCTGCCTCCAATAACCCAAAACAATTCAGTACATCCGCACACGCGCTCAAGGGCTCAGCAGCCAATCTTGGTCTCATCAGACTACAGGCACAGGCGCTCTGTGCAGAACAGCTTCCGGAAGATGAGCTACCCGGACAGGGACTGGTGCAGGTAGATTGCCTGCGGACGGCATTCCACCAGGGGGTCAGCGAATTCACACGACTGCTTGAGAATCCACCACCCCATCTCGGTCCACAACGTTAAACGGCCACGCCTGACAAACCTCTCCACAACGCCCAATAAAAAGGCTGTGTCCCGGTTACAGGCTACCCCAGCAGGGAACACAATTGCAGGAGCGGCTTGATCCGCAAATTTTACGGCCGAAACCGCTCCTGCAGGATGATCCACTAGGAGTCTGTCGGGCTTGACCGATCGTAGCGAGGGAAAGCCGATTTGAGACAGATTTTTTAATCTTTCGAGGCGAATAGTGGGCCTATTCAACGAGGAAGATCGGAAAATATGGCCAAATCCGGCTTTTCCGCAGTAGATCAGTGTTAAGTCCGACAGGCTCCCAGCCAGTTCAACATCCCCATATTACTGGGACGGGGTCATCGAAAACAATGCAGGCCACCTGCCAGGCTCATCCAAAATTCGCCTGTCTGAATTCGCGGGCTGACCTGCGCGGCGGTGTCCAGCGTTTGTTCTGAGCATTCACCAGATACTCCATTAAACGCAGATTTTTCTCCGACAGCTGCATGGCAGTCTCCACCCAGATATTGACCACATCCATCAACTCGTTGTAGGAGAGGGGGTTAAACTGCTCCACCACCCGTTCCAATCCCTCGAAACCGGTGCTGCGTACCTGCTGATGGCGAATGAATTCATGCACTGCCTCAACCCCCTTGCCATCACTCACTACCTTATCCACGACGCCTAATTCAAACAGCTCGTCGGCCGTATAGACCTTGCCACTGGCAATGATGCGCTTGGCGATAGCCGGAGCAATACGCCGCGCCAGGAAGCTGAACGCCCCCATTCCTGGAAACATGCCGAATACGGTTTCAGGAAAACCGAATTTTGCACTTTTTTCAGCAATCAGCACATTCGCTGCGAGTGCCGCCTCAAAACCGCCACCGAGCGTCTCCCCCTGAACTAGGGCAATGGTAGTAAACGGCAATCCATATCCACTAAACGAAGCGTAGAGAATATCAATACAATCCTTGGCATAGGCGGCAAGCCTGGCCCGGTCATTCTCCCGGATCAGCTGAATAAACAGCTCCAGATCGCCACCCAGACAGAATACTCCCGGAAGGCTCGAACTCAGTATCTGATATCGCAGTCTATTGGGATCATCGGACTCATAGCCTTTCCTGGCAATGGATGAGACCAGCGCCTGGACCTGTTGCAGGTCCCTGATGAGTCCGGTGCTGATACAGGGGCGGTCAGGAAAGTTTAACCTGGCCCAAACGGCATGGTAGGCCGGATCAAATTCCACTTCCACATGTGTCAATCCCCGGGGATTTGCCACTTTGATTTTTTGCTGTTTCATTTCTCCCTCTCCTCAATGTACAAAAGTTAAACAGGGGATTCTCACAGCACAACTTCACCCTCCTCCGGCATTGCTCTGACTGGCATATTGACCATCTGATAAGGTCGGCCTTACAAACAGAATCCCAATGCAAATCTACAATTCCTATGCCCAAGCATAGAGTTAATCCACTATGTCCCCGCAACAGGTGCCGTATTATTGAAAACCCGCTCAGCGACTGCTCCTACTTCAATCACATAACATATCTACTCCAATTCAGTTGTTACAGTAAATGGGCGGTGGATCACCAAACCCTTGTCACTCACATCATCAGGCCACAAACATGTGGTAAAGGCTATCCAACGGTTCAGTCCAACCAACATGCAATCATCATTGCGCTCTGTCCAGCCAAACAATCCTCAGTTATTCACTGGGTATTCAAGCCCAATCACAAAGATGGCGGCAGCAACCTGTGTCACAGAATTGTCATTGCCCCCCTGGAGATAGTTTTCAAGGGTCGTAAAGTTGGCCTGATTAACCACCGGACTCAGCCACGACCGGATACGGGCCACCGCCAAGGCGCCCCCGGCAGATTGGCTGCACTGATGAGGCATGTGCAATAACCAATCATTCGCTGCCATGCTGTATTCCATATGCGGCTGTGTGATGGGCAATCAGGAATATTGAATAGTAATCCGGGACTATGAACGGATATCAGGCCTTTTTTCCCGGCCTTACCCGTGCAGTGGGAGCGGCCGAATAGGGATCATCGGGCCAGTAGTGTTTTGGATAGCGCCCTTTCAGCTCTTTTTTTACTTCCGCGTAAGTCCGCTCCCAGAAGCCTGCCAGGTCCTGGGTCACCTGGATCGGGCGCTGCGCCGGCGACAACAGATGCAGCATGACATTGACCGCCCCCTGACATACCGTCGGTGTCTGCCGCAGGCCAAACAACTCCTGCAGCTTCACCGCCAGCACTGGCGGTTCACCGACCTGATAGGTCAATTGGCGGCGACTCCCACTGGGCATGACCAGGCTGGCGGGGGCCAGTCTTTCCAGCTGCTGTTGTTGCTCCCAGGAGAGCCGACTGTTGAGAATGGTATCCAGTTCCAGCTGCTTGAGATGTTCTCTGCGACTGATACCGTTCAACCAGGGGGCCAGCCACTCCTCCAGCGTATCCAGCAGCGCCGCGTCCGACAAGTCTGGCCAGGTTGTCTCTTCAAGCCATAATTGCGTTGACATCACCCGTTGGCGCCACTGCCGCAGTTGGTCGCTCCAGGGTAACGCCGCCAACCCCATCTGTCTTATACCGGCAAGCATCGCCTGGCTACTCTCCTCCGGATCGACCTGGACCAGTGGACGTGTGGACAGCAGCAAATTCCCGAGCCGCTCCTCTTCCCGGGCCACCACTGTCTGGCTGGCAGCCTCCCACTCCACCCGGTGGGTGGTCTTGATGTGCCGCACCTGGAGGCTACGAATCTGATCAAGGGTTATCGGTGCCGCCAGATAGGCCCGGCCCTCCCGTCGCCCGGCATCCAGGGAAGCCACGACCAGATACTCATAGCGCGACAGCGGATCTCCCTCCGGCACCAGCAGGGCACGTCCGGAAGCCAACAGGTAGCGGCTGTCCGATCCGGGACGGCGTTGTGCAATGCGGTCTGGAAAGGCAAGTGATAATAACCCCCCGACGCTCAGATGCTTTTTATTACAACCCTTTTCCGGACCGAGCAGCCGACGCCACTGTTTTACCGCCCGCTCAACCTGATGGCAGATGGACCGATCCAGGAGCCCTTCAGCATCGCCGTTCCGCCGTCCCTGGCGCCAGGCGGCCAGCCGCTGAAGACGCTCTTCGATATCAATAGAGTGACTAATCCCCTGACGGCGCTTCAGGATATCCCGCTCGCTCAGCAAACCGGCGAGATCCAGCGCCACCTCCTCCTGCCCGTCGGCATTCAACAACAGATGCGCGAGCCTCGGGTGCAGGGCGAGCCCAGCCATGCGCCGGCCGACCGCGGTAATCCGGCCTTGCGCGTCCAGGGCATCCAGGCGTTGCAACAGTTCGCGCGCCTGGGCACAGGCTCCGGCCGGAGGCTGGTCCAGCCAGCGTAATTCTTCCGGCGCTGTCACCCCCCAGAGCGCCAGTTCCAGGATCAGTGGAGCCAGATCCGCATCCAGCAGTTCCGGCACCTGATGCGGTACCAGGCGGGCCTGTTCGGCAACGGTCCACAATCGGTAACAGACACCCGGACCAAGCCGCCCCGCCCGTCCGGCGCGCTGATCGGCGGAGGCGGCCGAGACACGTACCGTCTGGAGACGGGATAACCCGCTGTTCGGGTCAAACCGGGGACGCCTTGACCAACCGGCGTCCACCACCGCCCCGATGCCCTCTATGGTCAGACTGGTCTCGGCAATGGAGGTCGCCAGCACTATCCGCCGGCCATTCGCCTGAGGCGTCAGGGCGGCATCCTGATCAGCCCGACTCAGATCGCCATAAAGTGGAAACAGGGCAACCCCGGCCGGCAACTGTTGCCTGAGGCTGGCCTCGGCCCGCCGGATCTCTGCGGTGCCGGGCAGGAAGACCAGGATATCTCCCGTTGTTTCTGCGCTCGCGCGCAGAACCCCCCGGACCACCGAGTGGTTGATATCGGCCGCCGCCGGACGCTCCAGATAGCGAAGCTCCACCGGATGGCTGCGCCCTTCACCGACAATCACCGGCGCCCCGTCAAGCAAATCAGCCACTGCACCGGTGTCCAGGGTGGCGGACATGACCAGCAGCCGCAGATCATCCCGCAGGTTTTCCACCACATCCAGACAGAGCGCCAGCGCCAGATCGGCGTGCAGACTGCGTTCATGAAACTCATCGAAGATGATCAGCCCGATCTCCTGAAGTTCCGGGTCCTGCTGCAGCCGCCGGGTCAGAATCCCCTCGGTGACCACCTCGATACGGGTATCGACGGAGATTTCCCTCTCAAAACGGACCTGGTATCCCACCTGTTGGCCCACCGGTTCACCGAGTAGTTGTGCCATGCGACGTGCCGCGGCGCGGGTAGCCAGCCGCCGAGGTTCCAGCATGAGAATTTTTTTGCCGGCAAGCCAGGGCTGTCTGATCAACTCCAGTGGAATCAGGGTGGTCTTGCCAGAGCCCGGCGGCGCGGCAACAACCGCACGACGGGATTCGGCGAGGGTCTCACAGAGTTCAGGCAGCAGTTGGGTAACCGGGAGTTGCGACATCGGATGAGTGGTCTGGGTCTGATCAGGGCAATGCCGGCATTTCAGCACAGCTGACGATCTACTATCATAGCCCCAATCCGTAGACGAACAACAGTACACTCACCGTGACAAAGAACAAGACACCGGTTACAGCCGCTATCCGGCTGTTACGCCAACATCAGGTCAACTTTTCAGATCACCCCTATCGCTATGAGGCGGGCGGCGGTACCAGGATCTCTGCCCGGGAACTGGGAGTTGACGAGCATCAGGTGATCAAGACTTTGATCATGGAAGATGAAAACAGAAATCCACTGATTGTATTGATGCATGGGGATTGCGAGGTTTCCACCAAGGCCCTGGCGCGCTTGATCGGAGTGAAATCGATCACCCCTTGCACACCAGCCGTGGCGGATCGCCATTCCGGCTATCAAGTGGGCGGTACTTCCCCTTTCGGTACCCGGAAGCCCATGCCGGTCTACTGCGAGGAGGGCATCCTTGGGTTGGATCGCATCTACATCAACGGGGGCAAAAGAGGCTATCTGATCTCCATGTCACCGGATGATTTGCAGCGGGTACTCAATCCCACCCCGGTCTCTGCCATACAGTAGACGTGGTGACATGCTACCGGTTAGCGGGGATTGTTGGATTTACGACTGGTCAACACCACCAGTCCCAGGGCACCAAAGAAAGCGGCGACAATGGCATTGCCCTGGCTCAGACCAAACCCCAACGCCGTATAACCGGCAATGCCACCACCGATAGCACTGAAGGCAAGACTGCGCATAAAGCGGCACACCGCGCAGGACGGATTGCTACTGGGCATAATCTACGCCACCAGATCCGCGCGTGCCCGGTCACAGGCCAGGGAGAGATCAAACGCCTCTCCAGTCGGAAAATCCTGCGCCACAATCCAGATCTGGCTGAGCCGTTCATCCAGTTCTGGCAAGGCTCGCAGGGTATTCCGGGTCCGTTCCTGATCAAAGAAGGCGAAGGGCTCATCCAGGAAAATAAACTGTCGCCCCCCCTCGGTCCGCTGATTCAGCGCCTGGGCCAACGCCAGCCGCAGCGCCAGCATGATCTGACGCTGGGTACCGCTGGAGATCTCCTCCAGATCCATGAAGTCCCGTTTCTGGCTGGAGAATACCCGCACCGTGAGATCATCCTCGATCTGCAGATGCTGGTAGTTATTATCGGTGAAAATCGGCAATGTCCTGCTGACCGACTCCCCCAGATCACGATTGAAGCGCTGCGAGAGCGTCCTGGTGGCGCCGGTTAACAGTTCCAGGGCATACTCCCGGAGTTCGATACGTCTTTCATGGCCGGCACGTTGCTGCAGCAAATCCTGGCGGACGGATTCAATCTGTTCACCCTTTGTCAGGCGTCCCTGCTCTTTCTGCATCGCCATGCCAAGCCGGATACCCTGCTGCTGCAGTATCTCCCGCTGCTCCCGCATCGCACCAACTATCCGCTCCACCGCAGGCTCCAGCTCGCTGATAGAGATGGTCTCGGCCTGGATACGGGCCGGCAGGGTCTCATCGGCTGATGCTTCATCACCCGCCGATAACTTGTCAGCCAAGCCATTCAGTGGGCTCAGCAAGGCGCTCTCCAGCGCCACCGACAGCCCTTCAGCCTCTTCACTGAGGCGATTAACTTTCATCTGTCGGGTGGCTACCCGTATCCACAGCAGTATAAACAGCAGGGCGAACAGCCCGGCCGCATAGAGCAGCCAGGGCAAGTGCTGCACGGAATCCCACTGGGGTATAGCCGCTTTCAGGGCAGATTCGATGACACCGCTGTAGGGGTGATCGGGCAGACGGGCCAGCATCCCCCAGCTGACGGCGCTCAGCAGGGCACCGATCAGGCAGAGGAAACGAAAAAAACGTGCCCGCCCCCTCGCCCTGCGGGCGGAAAAGCGCTTCGGCAACATCGTCCGATAGCCCCTGAAGGCGGTTTCCAGGGTCTGGCCTTTCTCCTCTAGCAGGACCTGATTGGCCTGCAGGGCATGCTGCTCCGACTCCAGCTCACCAAACGCGGCAGGATCGAGATCCAACTCCCTCAGCGCCTCATCCTGCTGTTCTATCCGGGTCTGCAGACGGGCGATCTCGTCACGCTCCTGTTCGATCTCCTGCTCATGTTCATAGGCCACGTACTCCAGGGTGGAGAGGCCGGCCATACTCTTGACCGCCTGGCTGTGTGGTTGGGGTGCGATAATCTCCCGTTGGGCCAGATAGTAGGACTCGATAAATTCATCGTAGCCATAACCCAGTAGATCATAGACCGCCTCGTCAACCTCCGCATGGCCACGAGCGAGGGGACTCTCCTGCGTCTCCACCAGTGAGAGCCGGACTCCGTGATTGCCATCCCGATCCAGCATGCGGTTGATCTGGTAATGGGTCTGGTCATTCACCAGAAAGCGGATCGTGATGCTGCATGACGGTTCACCCCAACGGATCAGTTTCTGCAGATCATCCTGCCCCAGGGAGAAGGTTCGACCGAACAGCGCGAAACAGATCACCTCACCAATCGAACTCTTGCCGGATTCGTTGGCGCCTGCAATAGCAATCACGCCCTGTGCGGGCAGGTCACGCAACTCCAGACGTGCGTATTTGAGGAAATTCTCCGCGATGATATCGGTTAGAATCATGCGTAACCCTCCTCTTCCAGCTGACGGATTTTCCGCAAGGTCAGCTGCATCGCTTCATGATAAGTTGCCTCATCAAAGGGCTCATCACTATTTCGCCGGCGTTCAAATTCGGCATTGCAATAGGCGCTGAACGCCTCGGAGGGTCGCTGTACCCGGATGGGTCCGGTTTGGCTGATTTGTTCTTCTCCCGACATACTGGCTCTCCGACTTCGGCCTGATATTGTTATAATTTGTCGCCGCCTGAAACCATTCTGGATGTGACGTCACCTGGCAGCGAACGGACTTGGCATTCCAGTATAGGGAGTAGCAGTTAAAAATGCGAGATAGTGGGTTCGTACGAAGAAAAGCGACACCCACGCGAACCATCCGCCCGTTCGCGACTAACCGAGCGGGCGAAACCAGGCCGTCTGGTCCTCCACATCCACCTCCCGAACGGCAATGCGAATGCAGGAATCGAGTACAAGCTCCCGGCGCACCCTGAGTTTTGTCTCCATGGCGAATTCGGGAATCAGCAATGTCGCCTTGTTATTGTCTACTTCCACTACAACCGCCTCACCTTGCCAGGCCGGATTCCGCTTCAGATGGATCAGCTTCCAGTGGGTATTGGAGAGTCGCTCGGCACGACGAATCGCCCCGTTCAGCGGTTCTACCGCGGTAATACGCTCGCTGATCTGCTGCAATGACAACGGCTCCCGACCATCCAGATGGGCACGCAGCTGCTGATGAACCACCAGATCAAGATAGCGTCGAAGCGGGCTGGTGGTTCGGGTATAGCAGGCCAGCCCCAAACCTGAATGCGCCCCCTCCTGTGTTCTGGAGAGGGATGGTTTCATCTTGCGGCGATAGGCGTACATAGCCGCCAGCCCAATGGGGGTTTCCGCTTTATCGGGAGCCGGCTGAATGGCAAAAGGAACGGCAATATTCTGCTCAAGTGCGTAATTTGCGATGGCCTCACCGGCCATGACCATCGCCTCCGTCACCATATCGCGACTCTCCATGCGCACCAGCGGCCGGATACGCACCTCCCCGTCATGCACCCGGACACTGGCCTCCGGCAGGTCGATGGTGGCTGCACCGTTAGCCAGACGGCGTGCCCTGAACCGGTTCGTGATGGCCTTCATGACAGCAAACGGTGCATCATCCATCCGCTGATTTATTTCACCATAGGTGTGGCGGGTCACCCTGACCAGACTCTTGCAGATCACCACATCGGTAATCTGCGCCGCCTCATCCAATCGCATGCCGATGGACAGCGCCGGTGAAACGGGCTGCAGACCGAGGGCCAGTCGGTGCGTAATCTGCGGAGGCAGCATATGCACGATCTTTTCCGGCAGGTAGAGGTTGGCCGCGCGGCTACGCGCCTCCCGGTCAATAGCGGAATCTGCGGTGACCAGCGCAGCCACATCCGCCACGTGCACCCACAGGCGGTCGCCCTCCAGGGAGAGGGCATCGTCCGGGTCCTCGCTGCCCTCATCATCAATGGCGAACGCGGGCAGAGCGGTCAGATCCTCCCGCGTCTCTTGTGGCAATTCCGGCAGGTCCAGCAACGGGTCCTCGCAGGGCAACTGCTGGCGTCGCGGAAACGGGTTGTGGTCATCAGGCCAATAACCCACGCCCACCAGCATGCGATGGGCATTGACTGGCGTCTCCTGATGGCCCAACAGCTGCAGGATGCGACTGTTTTCGCTCAGACCCAGGGCCAGCTTCTCCACTTCCACCAACCGCTCCCGGTCTTGCGGTTCAATCGCCCGTCGCTCCAGCCGTGCCATAAAATCCGCCCACGCCTGTTCCGCAGCCGCCTTGGCCTCCTGGGCCTGTTGGTCCGCCGCCACCTGTGCCTGGCTTCTTACCCGGATCTGTTCCGGCGTCCCTTCGAAGTAGAGACCCTCCGCCACCAGTTCCCAGGTCGCCCAGGCGCTAGCCGGGGTGAAGTCACCATAGATCAGGGAAGAGAGCTCCTCCAGGTTGGTTTCCTCACCGCTCAGCAACTCCCAGGCTTCGGTCAGTTCGCCGTTCAATTCGACCAGATCCTCCAACCGGTTTAGCGGACCGGGATGGAGAATCACGATATCCTTGGGGCGGACTCGTTTGCCTTTACCATCACCCAGGTCAATGTCGATCTTGTCACTGACCTGGATGACCCGGGCCGGGCGGACCTTGTAGAGTGCCAGACTGCCTGATGCTGCTCTGAAAACTGACATGCGCTTCCTATCTGTATCTGTCGGCTGCTGAGTATAAACCCAGAAACTCCAATTGACCGCTACAGAGTGCAGACAATGATAAATCCATAGATCCAGAGTGGCGACCCGATGCAGTCGGTATGTTACTCTTTGATGCAGAAGATTCTGCTCAGCAGGATATAAACTAACCAGTTGACTCGTCCTCCGAATCGGTTTGCACGGCTGATTCGGTAGGCATATATTCACCCGAATGAAATACAGCTGCCCGATGGGTAAAACCGCCATAAGGGCATCCGAGGATCCAGCATCATGAATAGCCAGTGGAAACGCTTTCTTGAATCCCAATCAGCGCTAATATCAGCGGAAAATGAGGTTAGTTTCGTCTGCGATGACCCATTTCCCGCCTGCGCCCTGTTCGACTTGTCCCATCTGGGGCTGATCAGGGTATCGGGTGAAGATGCCCAAAGTTTTTTGCAGGGGCAGTTCACCAACGACACCCGCGAAGTGACCGAGCGCCACAGCCAGCTGAGCGCCTACTGTTCACCGAAGGGACGGATGCTGGCCAATTTCAGAATATTCCTGCACCAGGGCGACTACTTCCTGCAGATGCCGCGGGACACCTATGAAACCATCCTGAAACGCTTGCCGATGTTTGTATTGATGTCAAAAGTCAAAGTGACAGACGCCAGTGATGAGATTGTCTCCATCGGTGTTGCCGGCGAATGCGCCGAGTCCCTGTTGCAACAGCAGCTTACCTCGATCCCCGGCAAGCCGGGCGAGGTGGTTCAGCACGGGGAGGTCACACTGATACGGATTCCCGGCGAACCTGCCCGTTTTCAGATCAGCGGCGCAGCAGATGCGGTGTCTGCACTCTGGAGCCAACTATCCAAAGAGGCACAACCGGGCAACCGGGATTTCTGGTCACTGCTGGATATCCGTGCCGGTATACCCACCATCTATCGGGAGACCGCGGACGCCTTCGTACCTCAGATGACCAATATGCAGCAGATTGATGGCGTCAGCTTCACCAAGGGATGCTACACCGGACAGGAGGTGGTGGCCCGCATGAAATATCTGGGCAAGCTGAAGCGGCGCATGTACCTCGCTTCGGTGGAGACAGAAGCCAGACCGATGCCGGGCGATGAACTCTTTGCGCCCGGTAGCGACTCCGGACAGGGTGCAGGTAGGGTAGTGGACGCAAGGCCTTCGCCTGGAGGTGGTTTCGAGCTGCTGGCGGTGGCGGAGATTAAAAGTTTTGAAGAGAACAATCTACACCTGCAAGGTGATAACGGACCGAAACTGACGCCTGGTTCCCTGCCCTATGGATTTGATGAGACTTGATTGTGCCGGGAGCGGCTCAAGAATCAGCGGCGTAGTCCGATACAGAGATAATAACAACGCCGGATGCATCTCTCGGGCCTGACCGGATCTTGAACTATCCGGCGGGCCATATTCCGCATCCGCCTATTGGGACCGAATAACCGATATGATTGGCAAAGCTGCATTTTTTGAATCACTCCAGACAGCCATCAAAGAGAACAAAATCACCCTGCCGACGCTTCCGGAAGTCGCCCTGAAGGTACGGGATGCAGTCGAGCAGGAGAACGTCACAGCACATCAGATTGCCGACATGGTTGCTACCGACGCTGCGCTCTCCGCGCGACTGCTACAGGTGGCCAACAGCCCTCTCTATCGTGGTCGGGTACCGATCGAGAGCATTCAGATGGCCGTTACCCGGCTGGGCTACAAGCTGGTTCGCAGCCTGGTGGTCAGTCTGGCCATGAAACAGATCTTTCAGGCAACCAACGATACCCTGGATGTGCGGTTGCGCAGCATGTGGGAACAGAGCGTGGAGATTGCCGCCATCAGTCGCGTACTGTCGCAAAACCTGCGTCACCTGGACAAGGAGCAGGCGATGCTGGCCGGTCTGATCCACAACATTGGCTCCCTGCCTATACTCACCTGGGCGGAGTCCTATCCGGAACTGATGGAAGACGAAGCGGAACTGGATAAACTGGTGGCGGAACTAACCCCGGCGATCGGCACCCAGATACTGGAATTCTGGGGTTTTCCCGAGAGCCTGGTCAAGGTGGCGGCCGAGGCGCAGAACCTGAGCTATGACAGCGGCCCCCAGGCCGATTATGTGGACGTGGTCATTGTCGCCCGGCTACAGGCCCTGCCCGCCGACAAAGTTGGCGACATGGCCAGCTGGATCAACGTACCGGCCTTCCTGAAGGTGGGTCTTGATCCGGAAGTGGAGATGATCGAAATCGAGGGTGTAGCCGAGGATATCGAATCGGTTCAGGCGTTTTTTCTCTAACCACTCGCCTCTTCCTTGCTCCTCGAATTTTTGTGGGGTGAGGAGCCTGCAAGACCCTCGTTCCCACGCTCCGCGTGGGAACGCATACGGTTGGTAGAATCCCAGCGCGATTTATGGACGCCACCCCACATTTCCACGCAGAGCGTGGACACGAAGGGCAATTTGAATTTTAAACTTTGCGCTCTTGGCGTACTTTGCGGTTAATAAATAATCTCTAATCTCCAGACCCTTATTACTCCGCACGCATATGCGGGAACAACAATACATCCCGGATTGAGGGTGAGTCGGTAAACAGCATCACCAACCGGTCAATGCCGATGCCCTCACCGGCAGTAGGCGGCAGGCCGTGCTCCAGGGCGCGCACGTAATCGGCATCGAAATGCATCGCCTCATCATCCCCCGCCTCTTTCTCCTCGACCTGCATACGGAAGCGCTCGGCCTGATCCTCGGCATCATTGAGCTCGGAGAAACCGTTGGCAATTTCGCGCCCGCCGACGAAAAACTCGAAGCGATCGGTAACGAAGGGATCATTGTCGTTGCGGCGTGCCAGGGGTGACACCTCGGTCGGATAGGCGGTAATGAAGGTGGGGTTCATCAACCGATGCTCCACCGTCTTCTCAAAGATCTCGATCTGCACCTTGCCGAGGCCATAGCTAGCCTTCAGCGGGATACCGAGGGACTCCGCCAGCGCTCGCGCCTGCTCCAGGTCATCCAGCTGCTCGGCGCGGATCTGGGGATTGAACTGGAGTATCGACTCCTTGACCGACAAGCGGACAAACGGCTGGCCGAAGTCATAGGACTCGCCCTGATATTGAATCACCGTGTCGCCCAGGGTCGCTTGGGCCAGGCCACGCAACATATCCTCGGTCAGGTCCATCAGGTCATTGTAATCGGCATAGGCCTGATAGAACTCCAGCATGGTGAATTCAGGATTGTGGCGGGTGGATAGCCCCTCGTTACGGAAGTTGCGATTGATCTCGTAAACCCGCTCAAAGCCCCCCACCACTAGCCTTTTCAGATACAGCTCCGGGGCGATACGCAGAAACAGCTGCATATCCAGGGCATTGTGATGCGTCATAAATGGTCTGGCAGTGGCACCGCCGGGTATGGCCTGCATCATGGGGGTCTCCACCTCCATGAAATCCTTCTGATTCAGATAGTCACGGATATACTGGATCATGCGGGTGCGCATGCGGAAGGTATCCCGCGAGGATTCGCTCATGATCAGATCCAGGTAGCGCTGGCGATAGCGCTGCTCCTGATCGGTCAGGCCGTGGAACTTCTCCGGCAGCGGACGCAGCGACTTGGTCAACAGGGTCAACTCGTCGCAGCGTACCGAGAGTTCGCCGGTCTTGGTCTTGAACAACTGCCCCTCGGCGCCGATGATGTCACCCACGTCCCACTCTTTCTTGTAGGTGTCGTTATAGAAGCCTTCCGGCAGGGAATCGCGTTGAATAAACAGTTGGATTTTGCCGGACATATCTTGCAGATGGGAGAAGCTGGCCTTGCCCATTACCCGGCGGCTCATCATGCGTCCGGCCACCCGCACCCGCACAGCCAGTTCTTCAAGCTGTTCCGCGCTCTTCTCGCCATATTCGGCATGCAGTTCACCGGCCACCACGTTACGACGGAAGTCGTTGGGAAAGGCGATGCCCCGCTCGCGAATCTGCGCCAGCTTTTCACGGCGCTGGGCAATCAGCTTGTTTTCGTCCTGGATCTGTTCACTCATGTTAAAAACTCGTTGGTTGTTGCGTCAGAGAAGGCTACAGGGAGTATCAGACCAAACGCGTGAAAAAATAATCGGTCAGAGGCCGCTTTTCAGGCTCGCCTCAAGGAAGAGATCCAGACCGCCATCCAGTACCGCCTGGGTATTGCCGGTTTCAACCCCGGTACGCAGATCCTTGATACGGGACTGGTCCAGTACGTAGGAGCGGATCTGGCTGCCCCAACCGATATCGGACTTGCTCTCTTCCAGCACCTGCTGATCGGCATTGCGCTTCTGGATCTCCAGCTCATACAGCTTGGCCTTGAGCTGTTTCATCGCCTGGTCCTTGTTCTTGTGCTGGGAGCGGTCGTTCTGACACTGCACCACGGTGCCGGTGGGGTTGTGGGTGATGCGCACGGCCGACTCGGTCCGGTTCACATGCTGTCCACCCGCCCCGCTGGCACGATAGACATCGATACGCAGGTCGGCAGGATTGATATCGATCTCGATAGAGTCGTCGATCTCCGGGGCCACGAATACAGCGGCAAAAGAGGTGTGGCGTCGGTTGCCGGAATCGAAGGGTGATTTCCGCACCAGCCGGTGTACGCCGATCTCGGTGCGCAACCAACCAAACGCGAACTCACCCTCGAAGTGGATCGTAGCCGACTTGATACCGGCCACCTCACCGGGCGATACCTCCATCAGGTCGGTCTTGAATCCCCTGTGTTCGCCCCAGCGCAGATACATGCGTAGCAGCATCTCCGCCCAGTCCTGTGCCTCGGTGCCACCGGAGCCAGCCTGGATATCCAGGAAGGCATTGGAGGCATCCATCTCACCCGAGAACATACGCCGGAATTCCAGCTCAGCGACCTGTTGCTCATACGTCTGAAGGTCGGCCACGACCGAGTCCACGGTCTCGGCATCACCCTCCTCCACGGCCATATCCAGCAGGTCAGCGGCATCGTTCAAGCCATTGAACAGTTGATCCAGGGTGACCACGATCGTCTCCAGCGTGGCGCGTTCCTTGCCCAGCGACTGGGCATACTCGGGATCGCCCCAGATGCCGGGATCTTCCAGCTCGCGCAGGACCTCGGTCAGGCGCTCCTGCTTGCTGTCATAGTCAAAGATACCCCCTAAGGGACTCGGAGCGCCCTCGTAATTCACTGATTTTATTAGTGATGGGATTGAGATCCTGCATGGTCTACCTCGAACGAAACGGAGGGCGAATATTACACCAGAAAGGGGATCAACGGAAACCGTCGGGACTGCTCAATGCGCAATCATTCCACTTGCCCCAAGAGCGCGATTCTCGTAGTGTAAACTGCATTCCGATGAACCCTTTCTGGATAGCTTATGGATCTGGATCTCAATAAATTTCGCACGCTGATTCCGATTAATGCCCTCTATGAGGACAATCTGCTCTACCTGGCGGAACACGCCAGCGTCGAACGTTATCTGGTCGGCGAGCAAGTCTTCAATATTGGAGACAATGATCCGGATAACATCTTCCTGATGTCCGGGGAGGTCTGTCTCACCTCGGCCGAGGGTGAGGAGATTCTGGTTTCAGCCGGCTCCGACCGGGGACTGCATGCGTTGGCCAGCCGCAAACCACGACACTATCGTGGCGTGGTGGTATCACCGGCGGCAACCATCGTTCGTTTCGACTCGACACTGCTGGAACGGCTGCTGGCCTGGGGACACTTCTCCCCGGAGTTTACCGTTAACGACAAAACCGAGTCTGAAGAGGGTCCCAACGCCGAAGAGAGCGAATGGATGATGTCGATGATGCAGACAACCGCATTCACTCGCCTTCCCGCGGCAAATATCCAGAATTTGTTTTCCCACATGGAAGAGATCGAGGCCAAGGCGGGAGATCTGATCGTCAAGACCGGCGAACCCGGCGATTACTACTACGTGATCAAGCAGGGACGTTGTCGGGTCACCCTGCCTTCGGACACGGGCGAGGTGGTGTTGGCCGACCTCGGCCCGTGCAGCAGCTTCGGCGAGGAGGCGTTGATCACCGACTCGGTGCGCAATGCCGATGTATCGATGCTGACCAATGGAAAACTGATGCGCCTGGCCAAGGCGGATTTCCTGCAGCTGTTGGAAGCCCCCCTGCTGCAGTGGATCAACTACCCGACCCTTATCAAGATGGCCGCCGACGGAGCCGTCCGTATTGATGTGAGATTCCGCCGCGAGTTCGAGCACAACGGGCTCAGGGGTAGTATCAACATCCCCCAGAACCAGTTGCGGGCAGCGATTCCCGACCTGGACAAGGGCAAGAAATATATTGTCTATTGTGACTCGGGGCAGCGCAGCGCCACTTGTGCATTTCTGCTGAGTCAGCAGGGATTCGATGTCTATGTACTGGAAGGCGGGCTCTCCGCTATCCGCGCTTGATGTCCATAGGGCGGGCCGTGCCCGTCGTCGCTCCAATACGGCAACTCACGGCGCCCACTGGGCGCCCCAAATCGAGATTTGAAAAAGGCTAATAGGCTTCCCGCTGATAGATTAGTCCGCCGGGTCGACTGAACACACCGAAGGTGGCCTTGGCCGACGGGTTGTCCATAGCCGACCCGCTCCAAATGTATTTCAGCCAGGACGGAACCACTACCTCAACGTCAGTACTGCCGGTATTGCCCTGCCCTGGCGGCTGTAGATTCAGATTGAATTCACCCGCCACCGGTGGCTGTACAAACAACAGTGAAGAATCGCTCAGGTCATCCGCCGCATATGCCCCTGCCACGGCAGCCGACGTGTAGATCGCGGTATTGCGGCTGCCCCCGGCGATGACCACCTGGCCGACCGGGCTTTTTAATCCTGCGGTCAATCCGGCAGTGCAAAGATCAGCGCCATTGGCCACGAATCCATTGGCACTACCCGCGTAGTATTCCACCTGCAACGGCACGTGGAGTGGCAGCAGCTCAGATCCTTGGGCATTCTGCATCGCCATGCGGCCATAACGGATTTCCACGCCCGCCGGCGTGAAACTTTGCGGCATTCCAGCTGCCGTGACACCGTCATCATCCGTGATACTTTGCACCGACAGCACCAGGTCGCTGGTAAAGGGTGCCACCCGGTCGTTGGCGGTTCGATCATAGGTGAAGGTGTCACCCGAGAGCCCGAAATCCAGCGTACCGTTCCCGTTGTCGATCAGGCCGGGCATACCGATGCTCCAGTTCAAACCTACCTTGGTCACGCCATCCGCACCCAACTGAGTCCCATCACTGGTGATATTGGGCATGTTGATACCGCTCAGCGGGAGTTTATTGTAGGCGCCCGTGTAGTTCTGCGTGGTTACTCCACTGCTGTTTCTGGCGGTGATGATGGCCGCAGGCAGTTGCGGCGCAGCGTAGCCTATTGGGGTTCCCGCATAGCTGAAACCACTCCCGGTACAGCTGTTGAGCAGTGCCCCGTGATCGGTGATCGCGAAGGAGAAATCGGCCGGTATGAAGCGCCCGATATAGGGGGAACAGAGCGGCACGCCCTCACCCAGGAAGGGGTTCAGGCTATTCTGCTGGAGTTGGATAATGCCCACCTCGCTGTAGCTGACACCGCCCTTGTCAACACCGGTGGCGGCGACGGTAAAAGCGGCATCACCGCCTCCGTGCACCAGACTGCCGGGATTGCCACCAGCGGGTTGCTGCAGATCGGCACCGGGCTGACCAATGTTCCAGGCCGGCACCCGGGCGTAGAGGCCGGGGTCCGTGAGGGTTGAACTGGCGCAGCTGTCCCACAAACCGTCATTGTCATTGTCCCGACCCGGCGCCCAGCGCAGGCTCTTGTAACCGAGGGTAAACGGCTCGCCCGCACTCTTGAAGGGATTCCCGTCGGCATCCTGCGCCCGGGTATTACCCGTCGCATCGGCGTACACCGCCAGGGGCCGGATAACGAAGCCGTTGCTGGTGTCACTGGCCGCAATCGTTGTGCCTGTCGGCACACCGTCCGGGTCGACTGCCGGTATCGCCATTTCCACCCGCAACTGGTAGCGACCCGCGTCCTGTGAGGTGAAACTGAAGGGGGCAGTGCCGTTCCCATCGAAGGCGAGCTGGAGCATCTGACCGCTGCCAGCAGCGGTCAGGGTCGCGCTGCTCGCCGCGACAACCGAAAGGCTGTCGTCATTCAGCCCCTCACCGGCAACCGGCAGCAGATAGCTGAACATGGCATCAAGGGTCTGGTTGCCAACACCCGGAACACAGGCACCCGTCGCGTTATCGGTTCTTACCACCCGGACCCGCTGAGTCGTGGCGCCGTAACCGGTTTGCGAGGGCTTGCCGGCGATCTGGGTCGGCACCGCACTTTCGGGCGAGCCATCACCATCATCTCCATCCAGCAGAATGCCGGTTTCGGCAAATATCATTTCACAGGCATTCCCGCCACTACTGTTGATGCATTCCACGCTACTGGCCGTCACCGGTGAACTGGCTGTCGCGTCCAGCACGACACTTCCTGCCGTGGTGTGGCTCAGACTGACGCTTGCAGTACCACCGGTAAAGGTGACCGGGTCCGGGTTCCAGCCGCCGGCGGGAGAACTGAAATCGAGTGTTACCTGACCCATGTACAAATTGCTGCAGGTCGCATCGGCACAGGCACTGACCGTGACGGTCTCCCCCATGCAGGTGAGCCCCTGCCCATCATGTTCGAGGCGGATATGATCAAGCCCGGTTGCGACACAAGGATGGATCTCATCCCTGACCGCCTGTATCTGACTCTGGCTGAGCGCCTCCGTGTAGACCCGTACTTCATCCAGACTGCCCTTGAATCGCCAGCGCGGAACCGCCTCCCCCCCGGCCGCATTGTTTTCCCCGCCGATACTGGCAGCCCCGGGGTCGCTGCCCCAAGTACCGGTATAGACCGAGCTGGTACCACCGGTATTGAGCATCACGGCAATCCCGTCGACATAGATCGTACGAGTCTTGGCCGTGACATCATGTACCGCCGCCACATGGTGCCAGGTACCTGCGGAAATCACCGGGTTCTGGGTATCAACGATTATGGGATTCACGCTGCGGGAGAAAAAGCGCAATTTTCCATTGCCACCATCGCCCAGACTGAGGGCGAAGCCACCGTTGTTGGTCTGATCATCGGCAAAGATCCGCTGGTCGTTACCCAGATCGTCCGCCTTGATCCAGGCGGTAATGGTAAAGCTGTCGGTCAGATTGGGCAGTCCTGCCAGATCCACATAGTCATCGCTGCCATCAAAGACTCCATAACGGCAGGTTCCCGGGCTACCTGAAACGACCGGGTCCGTGGCAGCGGTCGTGGCATCATTAATCCCGGCCCCATGATAGCCATTGCCAGTGACATCCTGCACTTGCCCCCAACTCGCTTCATCCATGCGCCACTCGGCCAGTGGACTGAGCGGGCTGGCATTCAGTTCAAATTCCCGGGCACCGGTGTAGCTGTCGCCATGGTTGTCGAAAATACGTACCCGCAACAGACGGCCGGAGACTGCGGTAAACGGAAATTCCTGCCAAGTGGTGCTGACAGCGGTGGCGGAAAAGAGATGCGCCGGACCGACCGGCTCACCATACACGTCAATCTCGCGGAGGCCGGTGTAACTGTCGCCATAATTGGAGATGGTTCTCAGCCGGAAGCCGGTAACATCAGCTATCGGCACTCCACCATTGACCGCCGCAACTGTCCACTCCTGCATGGTTGATGTGTTGGCGGCGGTATAGGTATACACCGGGCCATTGAACGGGCCGACAATCTCGATCTCGCGAATCCCCGTGTAGCTGTCACCATAGTTGTTAACAGTAAGCAGCCGAACTCCAGTGACATTGGCAATGGCACTACCCATGACGGCGGCAACAGACCATACCTGATCGGCACTCGAAGCGGCCGCCGTGTAGGTGTAGGTGGTGCCACTGTTTGGGCCGACAATCTCGATCTCGCGAATACCGGTGTAGCTGTCGCCATAGTTGTTGACGGTACGCAATCTCACACCGGTGACATTAGCGATGGCACTGCCCATGACAGCAGCCACGGTCCATACCTGGTCAGTACTCGAAGCGGCCGCCGTGTAGGTGTAAGTGGTGCCATTGTTCGGGCCGACAATCTCAATCTCCCGAATACCGGTGTAACTGTCACCATAATTATTCACCGTGCGCAGTTGCACCCCGGTGACATTGGCGATACCACCGACCGTCCACTCCTGCGTGGCGGCCGAATTGACGGCAGTGTAGTCGGCCAGTTTGGTCCAGCCCCCGGCGCCGATCCGATACCAGATCTCAAAGTCCTGCACACTGCGACTTCCGTTGTAGTTATTGAGACGGAATTTGTCGAAGGTGATGGCATCACCGGTGGCACCGTCCTGATCGGTATCGAAGGTAAAGCTCAGGATATTGTTGTGGACCCCACTCTGACTGAGCCAGAAGGTGTTGCTTGTACCATCATTCAGGCGGCTGGCCGGGTAGCTACCGAGCTGCGAGCTGGCCGACACCGTGCCACCCTCGAATTCGAGCGCATAGTTGAACTCGGCGAACGGACCGCCGGGCGCCGGCAGCTTCTGCCAGGTGCCGCTGTTTCCCTGCTCATATTCCACCTGAAAATCCTGCACGCTGCGGGTACCGCTATGGTTATTGAGGCGGAGTTTGTCGAAGGTGATGGCATCACCGGTGGCACCGTCCTGATCAGTGTCGAAGGCGAAGCTCAGGGTATTGTTGTAGCTGCCGCTCTGACTAAGCCAGTAGGTGTTGGCGGTGCCATCGTTCAGGCGGCTGGCCGGGTAGCTGCCGTGCTGCGAGCTGGCCGACACCGTGCCACCCTCGAATTCGAGCGCATAATTGAACTCGGCGAACGGACCGCCGGGGGCCGGCAGCTTTTGCCAGCTGCCACTGTTCCCCAGCTCATATTCCAGCTGAAAATCCTGCACGCTGCGGCTGCCGTTATGATTATTGAGGCGAAGTTTATCGAAGATGATGGCATCACCGGTGGCACCATCCTGATCGGTATCGAAGGCGAAGCTCAGGGTATTGTTGTAGCTGCCGCTCTGACTGAGCCAGTAGGTGTTGGCCGTGCCATCATTCAGGCGGCTGGCCGGGTAGCTGCCGTGCTGCGAGCTGGTCGACACCGTGCCACCCTCGAATTCGAGCGCATAATTGAACTCGGCGAACGGACCGCCGGGGGCCGGCAGCTTTTGCCAGCTGCCACTGTTCCCCAGCTCATACTCGACCTGAAAATCCTGCACGCTGCGGCTGCCACCATGATTGTAGAGGCGGAATTTTTCAAAACTGATCGCGTCCCCCGTCGCGCCGTTCCAATCCGTGTCGAAGGCAAAGGTGAGTAGATTGCCGTAGATCCCACTCTGACTCAGCCAATAATTGTTGGCTGTACCATCATGCAGGCGACTGGCCGGATAACTGCCGTGCTGTGAAGTGGTGGATACCAGGGTACCGCCCTCTCCCCAATGCAGGTAATTGATGGCATCCACAGGATTGGTATCGGCCGGAATCCGGGTCCATCCGTCCCGCCCCGTATCGGCAGCGAGACCGGAATCGTCGGCATAAAGCAGTAGAAAATCCTCAATAGACCGGTTACCACCGTGATTGCTTAATCGAAACCCATCAAATCGGCGCTGCGGATAAGCGGCACCGAAACGGAAAATAATATCATTGGTGAATTGTCCCGATGACGACAACCACTGCGCTGTCGTGCTTTGGTCGTTGAGCCTGGATGCCGGATAGCTGCCAAGCTGTGAACTGTAGTGGGTGATCACGCCACCAGCAGCCGGATCGAGAAGATTATCCGCCGCATATGCCCCACCGTTACAAGCCAACACAACTGTTGCTGTGAGAATATGACTGACAGCTTTCATGGCCTGAATTTTCATCCTCTCACCGTGGCGCGCAAGCGTCGTGCAACGTAATCGGGCGTACCGAATACACCGCGACTGGCATTCACCTGAACATCGTAGAGCGTGTAACTGGATGCCCCTTCGGTCACCGGATAGGCAGTGCAGCCGGACAGCGTAATAATAAATCCATCGGTGCTGAAACTGCTGGGTACGCTGGGGCAGCTGTTATTGGTATTGATCTGATACACCGCCCATTCCAGCCCACTGGATGCCGCATACCAGGCGCGTACGGATTGCAATGACAGGGTGGTGGTGGTCTGCTGGGACATATTCAACCGCACCATGTAACTCCCCAGTGCCGCCAGCACCACCAGCATGAACAGGGTGCTGATCAGGGAGAATCCGTGCTGCCCTGGTGTTACCTTTACCACCCCGCCGACAGCTCCGTTCATGGCATATTCACCAGATGCGCCTGCTGCAGCAGGGTAATGGATTCACTCTGCTCCTGCACTGTGAGCTCCAGGGTCACCAGCCCATTGCGGGATGGGGTGCCCGGGGTATAAGTGAAATTGCAGGCGCTGACCTGATCCACCAGTAAGGCATGTTCTGCCGGATTGCTCTGAGCCAACAGTTCCGCATGACTGTCTACGGCATTCTGGGCAGCCTGCAGGTTGTAGCCCTGATAGCGTCGAATAGTCCCGCCGCCGGGATCACAGAGATAGGTGATGGGTGTATCGACAATATAGAACCGCTGGTCCGGTGAACTGGCCGGAAAGGCCGTCTGTAGACTGGAAAATCCGTTATTGAAAAAGTTCAGTGTGATTGGTGGACCGGCATTGACCGCACTGATGGTAGCCGCGTTATCCCGGTTGTAGGCGTTACTTCCCGACAGTCCGGTGTTGTAGATCACCAGACAGGAGGCGTTCATGCTAGCGCAGTCATTGACATTGCTCCCCGCCTGGACCAGTGCGCTGTCGGCGAGCAGCCCCATTACCTCAAATTGCATATCAGCATCCGCCGGGTTGAAACTGAGGCGCAGAGAATCCGCCTCGGGCGCGGCACGGTAAAGCCCCCCTGTCACTACGTGCAGAAACTCCAGGCAGGCACCGGAACAGCCGATACGCACACTGTTGGGCAGGGCGTCCCGCAGCTCCCGGGTCATCCGCACCAGCGCCGTGTCCGCCCGATCCACCAGCCGTGCGCGGCTGGCCTGTGACTGATACATCTCCACCGGTCGCTGGATCAACTGGGAAGCGGCCACGGCAATAACACCGCTGATCACGATCACCACCACCAGTTCGATCAGGGTAAAGCCGCATTGACCGCTGCCCCCGGCGTGTGAGTTGGGCCAGACAAGCCCCCTACTGCAGGCCGGGACACCAACCCGGCCCGACTCCGACACCTTGAATCTTGAAACAACCGCCTGTAGGAGCGGCGCCACGCCGCGATTCGGCCCGAGGGCGAGCCTCCTACCGGTCGCGCGGCAGACCGAAAGGGGGCCGCTCCGGGTCAATAGCTGATTTCCTGACTCTATCGTCATGTCAGTTCAGCCTGTAGGCCACGACAGGCACATTGATACCAGCCTGTCCATCGTGGGTCACGGTGATGGCAATGCGCAGCGCCGGACTGCCAGCCCCAGGTCCCAGCGTGGTCCCCGTCACGGACACCGCGATGTTGTAGCCCTCCAGACCGGACACCGTGGCACCATTCTGATCCAGGGCACCGGCACTGTTGTTAAGGCCGTGATAATCCCACACATCATCATAGGTGGCACGGATCTCACCGCCTTCAGGCCCGTTCGTCTCGACCCCGTCCGGGTCGGACAGCGGCTGGGTCAGTATCTCCTCCATGTAGGACTGGGCGATGGCGGTCGCCTGTTCACGAAGCATGGGATCGGCGCTGGAGAGAATGGTCTGGGTCATCACCATCAGAATACCTGTCGCCGCCACCGACAGAATCACAATAGAGACCACCAACTCGATCAGGGTGACACCGCGCTGTCTGGAGCGGGACATGCAAACCCGCACCGGAACCTGGTGTTCGCTGGGCGCTGATGCTTCCTGATCTGTTTTACGGCGGACACGGCCCGCCCAATGGGGGTGGATTTTCCACAGCTGGATGTCTGTTGGGCTCACCATAATCAGTGGACATACCCGGTCTGTGGTTCGACAGTGATGTTCCGGCTGCCAATGGTGATTGGGGTAGCGGTTGTCAGCAGAGTATTGGTCGCGCTGTTGCGTGGTCGCCCGAGCGTATCGAAATAGAGTGCAGTGGCACTCAGGGTGACCCCGCTCGGAGCTGTACCGCTATAGCCGGCACTGTCACTACCGGGCAGGCGGACCGCGGTAGTAAAGGCGCCGCTGTTGCAACTGGCACGCTGATTCAGCTGGTAGCCGGTGGAACTGATGGACACCTGGGTGTCGCAACCGGTGGCAACTGCCAGTTTCTGGCCGAATCGCACCGCCTCCCCCAGTTCATCGCTGAAACCCCACTCCAGGAAGGTGAGTTGATTGAAGAAACGCGGCATACCCACCGCCATCAGCACCCCTACCAGCAGCAATACAACCACCAGTTCCACCAGGGTAAAGCCGGCCTGACCGGGTCGACCCCTTTCCAATAAGCAAAACGGGCACCTGGAAGGTGCCCGTTTTTCAGTTGGCGATCGGTAAGTCACCGTATACAGTACTCAAGTAATACCAAGAAACGACGCCGAGGAAACAACGGGTCGATGTGGCATTTATTGAATTCGACTCCACTCCAGACCCCGCATGCAATCCCAGTTGCAGATTAGAATACTGAATCGACCGTCACTGCACCATTACTGACGTCATAGGTGATACTCATGTTGCCGGCCGGCTGGTAATCATAGGTGCAAATACTGCCAGACGCACTCGCCACGTAATCTACCGTGCCAGCCGCTGTTCCAGCCGGAGGGGGATTCTGCATGACACCATTCCAGATCTGTACGCAACGATTCGCATCTGGGTTGGTATTGACGCCGTTGGTTGAAGTTGGCCAGCCGTTGGCATGCATATCCACCGTGCCATCGCCAAAGCCGACAAGATTATCCACCGCTCCAGTATGCCCATTTGCCACCCACTGGGCATGGGCCAGTGATATGGCCGAACCCAATCCGCCCCCGGCACCCTTCACTGCAGCGATATGGGCATCCTGTTGCACATCCATAAACCGGGGCAGCGCCGTCGCCGCCAGCACACTGAGAATCAGGATCACCACGACCAACTCAATGAGAGTAAAACCTGCCTGTTGTTTCATCTTCCGCTCCCGTTGTTGCACATATTTTTGTTACCAATCTTGTTGCGGGGACATGCCAGCAAACGTCTGATTGCAAACGCAGGCTTGATGGGCACGCCGTGCTTTGCCATCCTGCATATCCTGGGTCGGCACGGCGGTCAAATTAATAAAATGGAAACCGCTAAGTGCGCAAAGGTCGCGAAGTGAATATCTTTATAACTTTGCGTGCTTCGCGCACTTTGCGGTTAGACTCCTTCCAGAATTTGACCCCGACCCTCTGGCGCGCCTCATTTAATCCCACTACCCAAGTATTTCGCCCAAGCCATCGGAAACTTTAATATTTTTAATGGAATTTAATCCGGTTTCTTAACTGGAGGTTGCCGACGCCAGGGCAACGGGCAGTTCCAGGTGATTTTCAGATGGCGGAATATGGGGGCCTGCCCATCCGGTTCACAGCGGCAGACGCCGATAATCTCGGCGATCTCCCCGTCGACCTCCAGCAGTGGCACCCGTTCCCGCATCCAGGGGAGCACCCCGGCCTCCTGCAGCAGATGTTTGATTTTTTTATTGATTCCCCGCCCCAATGGCCGGCAGGTTTCACCGCCCTGGCGGAAGCGAATCCGGTAACGTCCAGGCTCAGGCGAAACTCCCGCCACACCCTGGTTATCCTGAAATCGGAGCGTACCCAAGCCGGCCGGAAGCGACAGCTCGGACTCGCCGCGCCAGACCAGGGAATGGCAAGGATCGAACGACGGCAGCGGTGACATCAGGTAGAGACGGTCCCGGTACCGTCGTATTTCCGCGCCGCGCCAGCTTACCAGCGGATTGCCGTCCAGCCGCGACCCTAACACCTCGGTAATGATCCGTTCCAGGATTGCTGATCCGGGCAACGCGTACCCACTTCGCCCGATCCAGAGCCTCAGCAGTGCTGCCAATTGGCCCGCCGGAAGGGCGTTCAGTAACGATACGCAAAGTGTGCCATCCGCAGGATCATGGATCTGTTCCAGTTCCCGGGAAAGCAGGGCTTCTATCAGCCGGTCCGCCTCGGCACAGTGGCCGGCACTGCGCGACAGGGTTCGGGACATGGCCGGCCAGCGTGCTTTCAGCAGCGGGACCACCTGATGTCTCAGGTAATTCCGGTCGAATTCAATGTTCTGGTTACTGGCATCCTCGATCCAGTGCAACCCGACATCGGTCGCATACCGGGTCAGTTCATCGCGCGTGCTATCCAGCAAGGGTCTGGCATGTATCCCCTTATCGAAGCGGGTCAGCTCCGGCATCGCCGCCAGACCGCTCAAACCGGCACCGCGCAACAGCTGCAGCAACAGGGTCTCTGCCTGATCATCCTGGTGATGCGCCGTCAGCAGCATCTCCCCCGGCCGGATCTCCCGGGCCAACACACCATAGCGCGCCTCACGTGCCACAGCCTCCAGGCTCTCGCCCTTGATCGGCTTCAGTTGCAGGGAAAAGGTTTCCAGCGGGATATTCAGTTTCCGGCAGACCGACTGGCAGTGCCCGGCCCAGGTGGTCGACTGGGACTGCAGGCCATGGTCTACGTGGATCGCTCTGAGTGGGGCCGGCAGGCGCTCCCCCAAAACCACCATCGCATAAAGCAGGACATGTGAATCCATCCCGCCACTGAAGCCGATCAGATAGCCGGTTGGCAGAGAAAATTTTGACAGGGTATTCAGCAGATGATCGGGGCTGAATGACATGGCTGGATTGAACTCCGGAGGGGCATAGGAACGGTTTCAGCCGCGATGCACCAAAGTTTTATCGCAACTGAAGCTGATCCCAGGATGCATTGCAGTCATTTAACCCCGATGCGCACAAAATCAGAATAATCAGCTCTGGAAAGCGCCATATCCCATCAGTCGCTGATACCGCTCCTCCAGCAGTTGCTCCATGGGTTTCGCGTCGAGCAGTTGCAATGATTCCAGCAGCGCGCTTTTCAGGTATTTAGCCGCACCCTCCGGATCACGATGGGCACCACCCGATGGTTCCGGAATGATGGCATCAATCAGGTCCAGTTCCTTGAGCCGGTCTGAGGTGATCGCCATCGCCTCGGCTGCCAGCGGCGCCTTGTCGGCGCTCTTCCACAGGATCGAGGCACAACCTTCAGGTGAAATAACCGAATAGGTGCTGTATTCCAGCATCATCACCCGATCCCCCACGCCGATGGCCAGTGCGCCACCAGAGCCCCCTTCTCCCATGACGGTACAGATGATGGGCGTTTTCAGGCCGGCCATCACCAGCAGGTTTTTCGCGATTGCCTCGCTCTGGCCCCGCTCCTCCGCTCCTATGCCGGGATAGGCCCCTGGCGTATCGATAAAGGTCAGGACAGGCAGTTTAAAGCGCTCTGCCGTCTCCATCAGGCGCAATGCCTTGCGATACCCTTCGGGACGCGGCATGCCGAAGTTGCGGAACAGTTTTTCCTTGGTATCCCGCCCCTTCTGCTGACCGATCAGCATGACCGGACGACCATCGATGCGGGCGACACCGCCGACAATGGCATGGTCGTCAGCGAATGCACGATCGCCGTGCATCTCATGGAAATCGTCAAAAATATACTCGATATAGTTGAGCATATAGGGGCGCAGCGGATGTCTGGCCACCTGGGCGACCTGCCACGGCTTCAGGTTCTGATAGAGCGATTCTGTAAGTGACCGGCTCTTGGTTTCCAGACGGGTAATCTCGTCCTGGATATTGATCTCGTTATCATTGCCGACCAGGCGCAACTCTTCGATCTTCGCCTCGAGTTCGGCAATCGGTTGTTCAAATTCAAGAAAGTTCATGTCCATGGGCGAAATATACCGGATTAGGTTGGGATAGAACAGATCATCGGGCCATCCAGGTGATCAGCAATAACGACAGTCGTTGGGGATGGGGGTCAGGCTCAACTTACAGGTTGGGATGAGCTTGGGAACCCCAACAAGTTTTCATCTTTGTGCTCCCTAATGTTGGGGTTCGGTCCTCAGTCCAACCCACGAACTGTTTTCTGTATCAGGCAGGCGTGACTGCTTCGGCCCGCTCCATGACTCGACCACGAGAGTAGATTACCTCGACCGACTCCATATTCAGCAGACGGGAGAGTTGCCGTAACAGCTCATCGGCCGGATGCACCCGCCAGCTCTCGTCGCAGCGCAGCGCAGCGGCGGCAGTGTCCCCCTGATAGCAAATTTGAAGATCACACACCCCCCCCTGATACGGTGTCAGCACGCTACTCAGCTCTTCGGCAAAATCTTTAGCTGTCAATTGCCTCCGCGACAGCAGACGATGATTCCAGGTGAGTCGCAGGGCCGTGGCATTCAACTCCCGCGCCTGCTGGAACTCCATTACCTGATCAACCCGGATACTCAGCCCCCCCCGGTACTCGTCATAGTTCAGATTGCCCGCCACCAAAAGAATCCGGTCACTCACCAGCAGATCCTTAAACGCCTCGTACGCGTCGGAAAACAGCGTGATCTCGATCCTGCCGCTACGGTCATCCAGCACCACCGTACCCATGCGGCCGCGCTGGGTCTGGCGATGACTTACTGAGAGCGCCAGCCCCGCCACCATGACCCGCTGCTTGGAACGCTTCTGATACCCACCGCCATCTCCACCCACACCCCCATCCAGGGAAAGATTGCCGATCCGGGTCACGCCCAATCCGCCCATCTCCGGCACATAGCGATCAATCGGATGACCGGTCAGATAGAGACCCAGGGTCTCCTTCTCACCCTGCAAGCGGATTTCATCCTCCCACTCCTCGCTATCATCCGGGATCATCTGCCCATCAATCGCCGCCTGCGGTTGAGGGGCGGCGATACCAAACAGATCCTCCTGCCCCGCCGCCAGGCTGGCATGATGCTGCTCGGCCATCTTCAATGCCAGGGGGAGTTGAGCCATCAGGCTGGCGCGATTGGCCCCCAACTCATCCAGCGCCCCGGCCCTGAGCAGGGATTCGAGCACCCTTCGGTTAACCTTGCGCTGGTCGATGCGGCGACAGAATTCAAAGATATCCTTGAACCGGCCACCCGACTTCCGTGCCTCGATGATACTCTCGATGGCCGACTCACCCACCCCCTTGATGGCGCCCAGCCCATAGATCACCTCACTCCCGTCACCCACCGTGAACATATATTCGGAATGATTGACGTGGGGTGGGTTGACCACCAGATTCATGCTGCGGCACTCATCGATCAACGTCACCACCTTATCGGTGGTATCCATATCCGCCGACAGCACCGCCGCCATGAATGCCGAGGGGTAGTGCGCCTTCAACCACATGGTCTGGTAGGAGACCAGGGCATAGGCGGCGGAGTGGGATTTGTTGAAGCCGTAACCGGCGAACTTCTCCATCAGGTCGAAAATATAGGTAGCCACTTCCTCATCCACACCGCGCGCCACGGCGCCTGCACGGAAGATCTCTCCCTGTTTTTTCATCTCCTCGGGCTTTTTCTTGCCCATGGCACGCCGCAGCAGGTCGGCGCCCCCGAGGGAGTAGCCGGCCAGCACCTGGGCGATCTGCATCACCTGCTCCTGATACAGGATCACGCCATAGGTGGAGCGAAGGATCGGTTCCAGATCCGGGTGCGGGTAGACCACTTTTTGTTCCCCGTGCTTACGGGCGATGAAGTCATCCACCATGCCCGACTGCAGCGGACCGGGGCGGAACAGGGCCACCAGCGCGGTGATGTCATCGAAACAGTCCGGCCGCAGCTTTTTGATCAGCTCCTTCATGCCGCGGGATTCGAGCTGGAACACCGCCGTGGTCTCGCACTTTTTCAACAGGGCAAAGGCTTCGGTGTCATCCATCGGGATCAGGGTAATATCCACCGGTTCCTGACCCTGTTCCTGGCGCTTGCGGTTGACCGTCTTCAAGGCCCAGTCGACGATGGTGAGGGTCCGCAGACCCAGAAAGTCGAACTTCACCAGCCCCACCTGCTCCACATCGTCCTTGTCGAACTGGGTAACCAGGTTGGCGCCTCCCGGCTCACAATAGAGCGGCGTGAAATCGGTCAGCAGACCCGGCGCGATCACCACGCCGCCGGCGTGCTTGCCGGCATTGCGCGCCACACCCTCGAGCTTTTTCGCCATTTCGATCAGCTGGGTCACCTCCTCCTCATCGCGGAAGGCGGCCGCCAGATCCTCGCTCTCCTCCAGCGCCTTGTTCAGGGTCATACCGATCTCAAACGGGATCATCTTGGCGATGCGGTCTGTAAAGCCGTAGGGGTGACCCAGTACGCGCCCCACATCCCTGACTACCGCCTTGGCCGCCATCGAGCCATAGGTGATGATCTGGGAGACCGAGTCGCGGCCGTATTTACGCGCCACATAGTCGATCACCCGATCCCGGTTATCCATGCAGAAGTCGACATCGAAATCGGGCATGGAGACGCGCTCGGGATTGAGGAAGCGCTCGAACAGCAGTTCGTGCTCGATCGGATCGAGGTCGGTGATCTTCAGCGCGTAGGCGACAATGGAGCCGGCACCCGATCCACGTCCCGGTCCGACCGGAATGCCGTTATCCTTGGCCCACTGGATAAAATCAGCCACGATCAGGAAGTAGCCGGGGAAACCCATCTGGTTGATCACATCCAGTTCAACCTGCAGGCGATCATCGTAGACCTTGCGTTTCTCGGCGTACGCAGGATCGGCCCGGTCCAGGATAATCTCCAGCCGCTGCTCCAGTCCGCGCATCGACTCCCGGGAGAAAAACTCCTCAATGGTCATGCCTTCGGGAATGGGAAAATCGGGCAGGAAATTTTGTCCCAGAGTCAGCTCGATATTACAGCGTCGCGCGATCTCCACGCTGTTTTCCAGCGCTTCCGGAATATCTGCGAACAGCGCCACCATCTCCTCCGGCGTGCGCAGATACTGTTCCCGGCTGTAGTGTTTGGGTCTACGGGCGTCATCCAGGGTACGACCCTCATGAATACAGACCCGCACCTCATGGGCCTCAAAATCATCCGGGGTAAGAAAACGCACATCGTTGGTGGCCACCACCGGCACGTCCAGACGGGTGGCCAGGTCGATACTGGCATGGAGGCAACGCTCTTCACCTTCGCGCCCGGTGCGGTGCAGTTCCAGGTAGAAGCGATCACCAAACAGATCGAGCCAATGTCGCAGACGCTGTTCCGCCTGGGCCGGGTTCCCCGCCAGCAACGCCCGGCCAATATCTCCGGCACGGCCGCCGGAAAGGGCGATCAGCCCTTCGCAGCTCTCGCGCGAGAACCAGTCGCCTTCAAGCATCGCCTTGCCCAGGTGCTGACCTTCCCGGTAGCTTCTGGACACCAGGCAGGTGAGATTTCGATAGCCCCGGGAATTCTGCACCAGCAGCAGCAGTCGAAAGGGGTTGTTGGGATCTTCCGGATCCCGTACCCAGACATCCACACCGCTGACCGGCTTCACCCCGGCGGCAATGGATGCCTTGTAGAACTTTACCAGGGAGAACAGGTTTGACTGGTCCGTTACCGCCACTGCCGGCATGCCGAGTTCGGCTACCCGGGCAACCAGCGGCTTGATCCGCACCAACCCATCAACCAGGGAGTATTCGGAATGGACACGCAGATGGATGAAGGCTGGATGCATAGTGGCGATATTGTAACCCAGTCGTTAACGGATTTTCAGATTGAAATCATACCCGGCCCGACATTTCCTGTCCGTGGAATGGCACAGATCTCACACATAAAATGAGAAACCGCCAAGGGCGCAAAGTGTATACCTTTATGGCTTTGCATACTTCGCGCACATTGCGGTTGTATTTCTTTCACCGGCACCCGACGACGCGCCAATGGAGCATCCTTAACTACCCGACAGGAGCCTTTTTACCGGACCGAAGGAGCGACGGTGGATCGGGCTGACGCCAAGCTCCTGCAGCGCCGCCACATGGAGCTTGGTCGGATAGCCCTTGTGCTTCGCCAGGCCATAGCCCGGATACTGCTGATCCAGCAACACCATCTCCCGGTCCCGTGACACCTTGGCCAGGATTGATGCGGCGCTGATTGCCGGTTCACTGTCGTCACCACCAACGACGGCCTCGGCACTGCACCGGAGATCCGGACAGCGATTGCCATCGATCAGCGCATGGCCTGGCCGGGTAGTGAGTGCCTCAACCGCCCTTTTCATCGCCAGCAGACTGGCATGGAGTATGTTGAGCCGATCGATCTCTTCCACTTCAGCCCGCCCCAGCGCCCAGCAGAGGGCCTTATCCCTGATCTCGTGCGCAAGCTGCTCCCGACGCTTCTCGCTCAGTTTTTTCGAGTCGGCGAGTCCTGTAATGGGCCTATCCGGATGCAATATCACCGCAGCCGCCACCACGGGTCCGGCCAAGGGGCCCCTGCCGACCTCATCCACCCCGGCAATCCAGATCAGATCAGACATTATTCCGCACTCCTGTTTCGTCCTATCAGAGAAAGCACCGCCTCCGCCGCCTTGCGACTCGAGTCCTGCTGCAGAGTCTCGTGCAACTCCCCGTAACGCTGCTGGATATACCTTAGCCGCTCTGGAGACTCCAGCAATTCACTCAGGGCGTCCGCCAGCGCCTCGGGCGTGGCAGCATCCTGAATGAATTCCGGGGCCAGTGCCTCATTCGCAAGCAGGTTGGCCATCGCGACATAGGGTATCTTGACCAGATTGAAGCGATTGACGATCCAGTAAGTGAGTGGATTAAGCCGGTAGGCCACCACCATGGCGCGCCGCAGCAACATCGCCTCGAGGGTGGCGGTACCCGAGGCGGTGAGCACCACATCGGCTGCAATCATCACGGTTCTTGCCTGCCCGTCCACCAGGGTGACCGGCAGATCCGGCGCCTCACGATTGAGCACAGACTCGAATGCCGCTCGAGTGCGCTCATTGATCAGCGGCACCAGAAAATGGGCATCGGGATAACGCTCCGTGAGTTGCAGGGCCGCCCGGATAAAGGTTGCCGACAGCGACTCGATCTCCCCCACCCGGCTACCCGGGAGCATGGCAACCACATGGGGCCGGTCGGTCACGCCCAGCACCGCCCGGGCGGCTGGTCGATCGTTCTGCAGCGGGATTTCATCGGCCAGGGGATGTCCGACATACTGGACCGGCACCTGGTGTTGTTGAAGAAATTCCGCTTCAAAAGGAAAAATGCTCAGCATCAGGTCAACCGCTGCCCGGATTTTCTTGACCCGGCCGGGGCGCCAGGCCCAGACCGTCGGGCTGACATAGTGAACTGTGGGAATTCCCGACTTTTTCAAGGCCGTTTCCAGGCCAAGATTAAAATCCGGCGCATCGATACCGATGAACACATCCGGTGGGGCCTGCAGGAAATGGGTGAGCAACTTTTTGCGTATCGACAGCAACTCAGGGAGATGTTTCAGCACCTCGATCAACCCCATGACCGACAGCCGATCCATGGAGAACAGGCTTCGGCAGCCCTCCCTTATCATTAGCGGACCGCCCACGCCCTCGAAGCGGGCGTCCGGATAGCGCTTTTTGATCTCCCGAATCACCCCGGCGCCCAACAGGTCGCCAGACGGTTCATTGGCAACAATTCCAACTTTCAGCATAGCCGGTTACTTAATCAAAGTTCGTAGGTTGGGGTGAGCTTGCGAACCCCAGGGGGATTTCATGTATGTGCGCCATGATGTTGGGGTTAGTTCCTCACCCCAACCTACGGGTTGGTGCTTTGCAAATGGGGATGAAACCCTCTCATCACCCCACGTCTACCGCTGGCTGAGGAGTTCGAATTCAACCCCGCCGTTAATTCTCAAGACTGTCCGGCTCACCGGGCGATGCCGCGCTCGCTCTGCTCCAGAAAGTCGATATAGAGCCTGATTTCCGGACAGTCCTGCTCGAGCAGACGCAGACTTTCCAGAGCCGCTTCAATAGTGTGCTGCTGCTTGTAGATGATTTTGTAACCACGTTTGATTTGTTGAATCGTCTGGCTGGCAAAATTCCGCCGGCGTAAACCTTCCGAGTTAATACCGCAGGTCCTGGCCGGATGCCCGCTTACTGTGACATAGGGAGGGATATCCTTGTTAATGACCGACCCCATGGCGCAGAAGCTGTGTGCACCGATATGGGAAAACTGATGCGCCATGGTAAAACCGCCCAGAATCGCCCAGTCGCCAATGACTACATGCCCGCCGAGTGATGCGGCATTGGCCATGATAATGTGATCACCCAACTGGCAGTCATGCGCCACGTGGGTATAAGCCATCAACAGATTGTCATTACCGATACGGGTTGCCACCGCATCCTGCGCGGTACCCCGATTGATGGTGGTAAATTCACGGATCACATTGCGGTCGCCAATCTCCAGCCGAGTCTCCTCACCTGCGTATTTCTTGTCCTGAGGGTCCTCACCAACCGAGGCAAACTGGTAGATTTGATTATCCTCACCAATAGTGGTTGGCCCCTTAATCACGGCGTGAGGCCCAATGCGCGTGCCCTTGCCGATACGGACACCGGCACCTATTACGCTAAAAGGTCCTACTGAAACCCCTTCACCCAGCTCGGCTGAGGGGTCAATGGCGGCTTTTGGATCAATCAAGGAGCAAAATCCCGGGCAGTACACATGATTTCCGCAGTAGCGGCGACCTGACCATCCACCTTGGCGGTACATGAGAATATACCAATACCGCGCTTGATTGAATTCTGGTTCACCTCGATCATCAACTGATCACCGGGTTCCACGGGACGCCTGAAACGCGCCTTGTCGATTCCCACGAACAGGTAGACCGTGGTATCGGTTACCGTTTCCGGGTTTGATTCCATCGCCAGCAGACCGGTTGCCTGTGCCATCGCCTCAACGATCAGGACACCGGGCATTACCGGCCGGATGGGAAAATGACCGTTGAAAAAGGGCTCGTTATAGGTAACATTTTTCAACGCCAGCAGCCTGGTGTCCTTCTCAAAATCAAGCACCCGATCTATCAGGAGAAACGGGTAGCGGTGCGGCAACAGGGTCAGCACCTTATTAATATCCATCGTACTCAAATGACTCCCCCTGCCGCTGCAGTAACACTGCCAGCGATCAAGACAAAACAGTTATCGAATCAACTTCATGACGACCGGCCTAAGCCTGATCATCACTATTGTTTTCAGACTTATCGGCCAAGACCTGCTTTTCCAGCGCGCTTAACCGCTGCATAACATTTTCCAGGCGCCTGATTCGGGCAATGGTTTTTCGCCATTCACCATTCGGAACCGCAGGCAGGTTCCCGCTGTAATATCCCGGCTCCTTAAATGAACGGGTAACCAGCGTCTGGCCGGAGAAATGCACATTATCCCCAATCTCCAGATGGCCTGAGAGACCGACCCCCCCGCCCAAGGTACAGTATCTACCAATCGAGGTGGAACCGGCCACGCCGGCACATCCAGCAATTGCCGTGTGTTCGCCAATGCGAACGTTATGGGCAATCTGGATCTGGTTATCCAATCTGACGCCATCGGCGATCACGGTATCCCGCAAGGAACCCCGATCAATCGTGGTATTGGCGCCAATCTCTACATCATCGCCAATCCTGGCAATACCGATCTGCGGCACTTTTACCCATGCACCTTGGTCATTGGCATTGCCAAATCCATCACTGCCGATGACCGCCCCGGGGTGTATCAGCACCCTTTTGCCGATTACCGTGCCGGAGCAGATGGTTACATTGGCAACCAGACGGCTGTTTTCACCAATGAAGCTATCGTCATCGACCACGCAACCCGGACCAATCCTGACACCCGACCGAATCTGCACATTTTCCCCAATGACGGCGCAGGGTCCCACCCAGGCGTCAGGATCAACATTCGCACTAGCGGAGATAACGGCCGATATGTGAACACCCCCCGCCACATCCGACACGGGATAAAGCAGAGAGGCCACCCGGGCGTAGGTGAGATAGGGATTATCGGAGATCAGTCCGGCAGTCCGGGAGTATGCCGCATCTTCCCGGGACAGAATTACCGCGGATGCTTCTGTTTTCGATAAGTAGTGGCGATATTTGCTGTTAGCCAGAAAACAGATCGCACCTTTGGTTGCATCCTGTATGGTATCGGCATGGGTAATGCGCACCTCGCCGTCACCCAGTAACTCAACCCCTGCATGTGCAGCCAGATCCGCCAGGCGAAACACCACTCCGTTCACTGGCCTACCCTATTTGGACGTTTTGTGGAGCTCTTCAAGGCGTTGTAAAACTTTAGTTGTAAGATCAACACGTTTATTGAAATAGGCCACTCCGTCGGTCAGGATTACGTCAACCTTTTCCTCTTCGCCAATCTGGCTGACCACTTCGCCAACCTTGCGCAACAGGCGATTGACCGCTTCATTTCGACGCAGATTGGCATCTTCACGAAATTCCGCCCGTGATGTGGTCAGTTGACGACGGCGTGAACGGATATCGTTCTCAAGCCTTTTGGCCTCTTCCGCACTCATCACCGCAGCATCGCGGGCCAGCTTGTCCTCAAGCTGTTTCAGCTGTTTCGCCTTGGCAATCAGGTCCTGATCCCGCGCCTGAAACTCTTTTTTCAGCGAATTGCTGATTGCCTCAGACTGTGGCGATTTTTCCATCACCTTATTCAGATCAACAACGCCAACCTTAAAATCGGCTGCGTTCGCGACCGAAATCAGACTGAACAGTAAAATCGCAAGAATACTTAGGACTGACTTCTTCAATTTTATCTCCTGATGCTTAAAATGCGGTGCCGAAGGTGAACTGGAATATCTCAGTCTCATCACCCGGTTTTTCATTGAGTGGAACACCCAGGCTCACGCCCAGCGCACCCATGGGAGAGAGCCAGAAGGCCGAGGCCCCGGCAGAGTACCTCAGCTCACCCAGATCTATATCGTTCCCGCCATTGGTGGAAAATACATTACCCGCATCAAAAAACAGCCCCAGCCGGATAGTTTTCTCCATCAGCTTGAAGGGTGCCGGGAAGAACAGTTCGGCATTACCGACAACCTTGACGTTGCCGCCAAGCGCGTCGTTATTTGGTGTGTCACGGGGACCCAAGCTGTAGTCCTTGTAGCCCCTGACCGTCTTGATGCCGCCGGCAAAGAAGTTCTCCCACAAGGGCAACTGTGAGGTGTCGCCGTAGACGTCACCATAGGCGAGATCCCCGTTGAGCGCCAGGGTAAAGGCGCTATTCAAAGGGAAATAGCGTTTATGTCGATAGGCGATTTTATAGTACTCCAGATCACTGCCCGGCATGGTCGCTGACGCGCTCAGGCTCTGCATCCCCCCTTTGGTGGGCATCAGGGAGGAGTCACGGGAATCCCGACTCCAGCTGGTACCGAGCTTGAAATCGAGGAAGGTATCGCCGTTTTCGGTCTCGAATGCAACCACTTCAGTCGATGCGTCATCCGCCGGCTTGTAGGTGGTGTGCATCAGATCCATGGTGAAATTCACCCGGTCCGTCTCGGTGATTGGTACACCGAACACCACGCCGGCCACACCTGTATCGGTCAGGTATCTGGCCGTATCCACCTCGTCAAAGTCGGTTTTCTGATAACTCAGGTTAAACCCGCGGCTGATGCCATCCACGGTATAGTAGGGATTGACATAACCGATCCGGTAGTGAGTACTGGAGTCACTGTTATCAAATGCCAGGGAGACCTGCTTGCCCGTTCCCAGGAAGTTCCTTTGGGTAAGGCTGGTGCTGAAAATAAAACCGTCGGACTGGGAGAAACCGATGCCCGCCATCAGATTGCCCATCGGCTTTTCCACCACTGTGAGATTCACATCCACCTGATCGGTGGAACCCGGCACGGCGGGAGTCTCCACGTTAACCTCGTCGAAAAACCCCAGCCGCTGCAGACGTTCACGCGAACGGGTCACCTGCTCTGCAGAGTACCAGGCGGACTCGAGCTGGCGCATTTCACGACGCAAGACTTCATCACGGGTATCGCTGTTGCCCTTCATGTTGATGCGGCGGACATAGACCCGCTTTCCGGGATCAACAAAGTAGGTGACAGCCACCTGTTTCTTCTCTTCGTCAATATCCGGGATGCTGTTTACATTGGCGAATGCATAGCCGTTATTACCCAGCAGGGTATTGATGCGCTCCGCGCTGCCAATCACCTGTTTTCTGGAGAACACTTCGCCCCGAACCAGATGAATCATGGGAAAAAAGGCTTCCTTGGGCAATACCAGATCGCCGGTCAGGAGGATATCGTTAATGGTGTATACATCACCCTCTTCGATATTGACCGTGACATAGATATCCTTTTTGTCCGGGGTAATGGAGACCTGTGTCGAGGTGATCTTGAAATTGATATAGCCGCGGTCCAGGTAGAACGAGCGCAGCTTCTCCAGATCGCCCGAGAGCTTCTGCCGGGAGTACTGGTCATCCTTGGTAAAGGAGGAAAGGAAGCCTGTCGTGTTCAGGGAGAACTCATCCAGCAGATCCTCTTCATCAAAGGCACTGTTGCCGATGATGTTGATTTTCTTGATTCTGGCCGTTCCACCTTCCGAAATATCAATATTGATCGCCACCCGGTTACGTTCAAGCGGCGTCACGGTAGATGAAAGCTTGACGGCATATTTACCAAGATTGAAATACTGCCGCTGCAATTCCTGCTCAATCTTATCCAATACCGAACGATTGAACACCCGGCCTTCCGCGAGACCGATATCCTTCAGCGCCAGCAGCAGCGGTTCAGTCTCAAGTGATTTGTTTCCTTCAATCTCGATTTTGGCGATCGCGGGGCGTTCGGTCACAAAGACGATCAGCACATCCCCTTGCCGCTCCAGCTTTACATCCTTGAAAAAACCGGTCTTATAGAGCACACGGATGATCTCTCCCGTCTCATCGGACTCGATCTGTTGACCAATCTTTACCGGTAAATAGTTAAAGACCGTTCCCGGTGAGATACGCTGGAGTCCATCAACCCGAATATCCTTCACCACAAAGGTTTCACCAAGAACCAATTGAGGAAGCAGCAGGATGACAAGGAGCAGCAAAAATCGAGACTGAGTAACCAGATTCATATTGTCTTTATAAGATTTTGTTATTTTAAGTCTGTCCATGACAACAGAGCCTCTCATCATACCGGAATCTGGATTAACCATTGCTGATCCTGTTAACTCCAGGGTAGATGGCGGCCGCGAAATATGATCTCTTTAAGACAAACCAAAAAGATGATCGTAAGGCACTGATAATAATAACCTTTACAAATTACACGCATCCGACTAGAGGACCCGCGAACAGGAAAAGTGCCCTAGTATAAATAATCTTTCCACCACGCCCAAGGGGCAGACCAAATTAATTACGAATTGAACAGGCGCGTGATATCCACATAGAACGCCAGGGTCATCAGGCCCAGCAGAATCGCCAACCCGATTCGCTGTCCGAAGGCCTGTGCGGCCTCGGAAACCGGACTCCCCTTGATCGCCTCTACCAGGAAGTAGAACAGGTGCCCGCCATCCAGTATCGGAACCGGCAGTAGATTAAGCACGCCCAGACTGATACTGACCAGAGCCAAAAACTTGAGGAACTGGGTAAGCCCGAAACTCGCCGTCCGACCTGCGGTCTGGGCTATCGAAATAGGCCCGCTGAGGTTTCTGACAGAGATCTCTCCAGTCAACATCCTGCCGAGCATTTTCAGCATAAACAGTGACATATCTCCGGTCTTGACTGCGGCCATGGCCACCGCATCCAGAGGGCCATACCGCACCTCCACCCGGTAGTCATCGAACAGCCCCTCAGGCACATGGGGTCCCGCACCTATCCGCCCGACAGTCTGGTCACCACGTGTCATCTGGCCGACAATGAGCTTGATCCGATGCTCCGCACCTGCGCGGGAAATCTCCATTTCAACCAGTGATGCCGGGTGTTTCTGGATGTAGTCGACCAGTTCGGACCAGGAGTTCACCTCCTGATTGTCGACCGAAATAACCCGATCACCGACTTCAATGCCGGCGGATTCGGCCGCCTCCCCCGCCACAACCTGGCCGATAACCGGCTCAATCACCGGTCGTTTTGGCGACAGGCCAATACGCTCCAGTAACCGGCCGTCCTCAGCCAATCCCAGCAGACGACCACCCGGCAATATGCGCAACTGCTCAAGACCGGCAACATCCCGCACCTTGACGACCACATCATCGCCCGAGGTGGCATCCGTCAGCAGCGTGTAAACGGCGGCTTCCCAGGTGGGGGTCAAGGTATCACCCACGGAAAGAATCTCATCATCGGCGCTGAATCCCGCCTCGGCGGCGATGGTCGCCTCGGTCACCTGACCGATCCAGGGGCGAGAACCGGTATCCCCATACACACCGATAAACCAGAAGGCCAGCAGGGCAAAGGCAAAATTGAACAGTGGCCCGGCCGCAACAATCGCCGAACGAACCGCAACTGATTGTCTGTTGAAGGCCTGGCTCAGATAACGCGGGGGGACATCCCCCTCGCGCTCATCGAGCATTTTCACATAGCCGCCCAAGGGTATCGCCGCCACCACATACTCGGTCCCCAGATCCGCCTCGGAGAGTCGAACACCTTCCGACGCATCAGGTGATGACGCCCGCCCACGGAATGTCAGCAACGGTTTTCCGAATCCGATGGAAAACCGTAACACCTTGACACCCAGTTTTCTGGCGACCCAGAAGTGCCCGAACTCGTGAACCGCGATCAGGATTCCGAGGGCAACAACGAACGATGCAACTGTAAATAGAAATGAAGACATGGCGATTAGCTCAGACCCTGTTACGGATCAATTGTTCCGCCCGCCGGCGGGCCGACTCATCAATCGCAAGCAGGGTATCCAGATCGGCACCATGCTCTCCCGGCAGGGTATCGAGTACCGAACCAATCACCCCGGGGATATCGGTAAATCGCAGTTTTCCGGAAAGAAAAGCATCCACAGCCATCTCATTGGCCGCATTCAGGATAGCCGGGCTGGTACCGCCCGCCTCGATCGCTTCATAGGCAAGCCGGAGACAGGCAAACCGCTCCAGACTGGGCGGCTCAAAATCGAGTCGAGCCACATCAAACAGATCCAGAGGGGCCACCCCGGATTCGATGCGCTCCGGCCACGCCAGAGCATGGGCGATCGGGGTACGCATATCGGGATTGCCCAGTTGCGCGAGCACCGAGCCATCCGTATAGGCAACCATGGAGTGAATAACGCTTTGCGGATGCAACACCACCTTGATCCGGTCCGGCGTCGTATGGAACAGCCAGCAGGCCTCAATCACCTCCAGACCCTTGTTCATCATGGTGGCGGAATCCACCGATATCTTGCGCCCCATATCCCAGTTGGGGTGGGCACAGGCCTGATCCGGTGTCACGTCCTGAAGCTGATCCAGCGAGAGTGTGCGAAAAGGCCCTCCGGATGCCGTCAACAGGATGCGGGAAACACCCACCTGGTCCAACCCGTGCGAGAAATCGGCCGGCATGCACTGAAATACCGCATTATGCTCGCTGTCGATCGGCAGGATTTCCGCCCCGCCCTGCTCAACGGCCTGCATGAACAGCTCACCAGCCACTACCAGCGCCTCTTTATTGGCCAGCAACACCCGCTTGCCCGCCCTGGCCGCCGCCAGTGTCGGCAACAGACCGGCAGCACCGACAATGGCCGCCATGACATAGTGGGCATCGGAAATAGAGGCGACATGTTCCAGTCCCTCCACGCCGGCCAGCACATTGATCGACGATCCCGCCTCCTTGAGCCGTTGCTCCAGGCTGAGCGCCGCATCTCGATGCGCCATGACTGCATAATCCGGCCGAAACTGCAGGCACTGCCGGTAGAGCCCATCCACATCCCGGTTGGCAGTCAGGGCAACGATACGATACCGGTCCGGGTGTCGCGCAACCACATCCAGCGTGCTGATACCGATAGAACCGGTCGAGCCCAATACTGTCAAGCCGATCACCTGCCACCCCCAAGTAACAACAGTCCCAGGGTAAACACCGGCGCCACCGCTGTCAGACTGTCAATTCTATCCAGTATACCCCCATGACCGGGCAGTAGATTACCGCTGTCCTTAATACCGGCCTGTCGTTTCAGCAGACTTTCGAACAGATCGCCAACCACCGACACCAGGCAAACCAGCAGGCAGAGCGTTACAACCTGGGATACGGTACCCGTTTCCGGGCGCAACCAGATCAACAGCCCGCTCCACAACGCGACTGCAGCCAGGGCACCGTAGACACCCTCGCGGGTCTTTTTCGGGCTGATATGGGGGGACAGCTTGATCTTTCCCCACTGTCTGCCGGCAAAGTAGGCGCCGGTATCGGCCACCCAGGAGAGCGACAGGGCAAATAGCACCAGAGCAGGTCCCTGGGGACCATAGTTATGCAGATAGACCAGTGCCGCCCAGGTGGGCAACAGCACAAAATAACCGATCAGCAGTTTGACTGGTCGGCCTGGCTCAAGCGGTTTCTCCGGCCGATAACGGATAATTATCAAGCTGATCACAAACCAGCCGAAGGCGGCACCCGCAAACAATCCCAAACTCACCCACTGGTTAGGCAAGACAACGTAGAGTACTGCCATGGCCAGCGCCATGGTCAGCAGATAGAAAATTCGTTCAGGGAATTTCGTAAACTCAGCCAGCCGCGTCCATTCATCCGTCCCCAGGAGAATCACTGCGGCCAACAAAAGGGCGAAGCCCGTGGTCGGCAGGTAGAGCACCCCTCCAATCACCAGTGGCAACAGAACCAGTGCGGTTAAAATCCGATGCAGTAGCATAATCAGTCTGTCGGATCAGGGGATGTGTGGGTTGGCACCTGCTCCCCGGTCATACCGAAACGCCGTTGGCGGCCGGCATAATAGTGAAGTGCGTTATCGAAAGCTCCAGCATCAAAATCCGGCCAGTAGTCATCGGTAAAATAGAGTTCGGTATAAGCGGATTGCCAAAGCATGAAATTGCTGATGCGCTGTTCACCCCCGGTCCTGATAAACAGATCCGGATCGGGCAAATCAGAAAAGGAGAGCGCGGAGGCTATGGCAGACTCGGTGATCTGATCCGCCGACAATTCACCAGACTCCACTCTTTTGGCCAGATGCCTGACCGCCTGAACGATATCCCAGCGACCACCATAATTGGCGGCAATTTGCAGCACCAGGCCATCGTTGCCGGCCGTGTCAGCTTCGGCAGAAGCGATACGCTGCTGAAGTTTCCCGGAAAATGCACTGCGATCGCCGATGACCCGCAGCTGGACATTGTTACGATTTAAACGCTTTACTTCACGCTGTAAGGCCACCATAAAAAGATCCATCAGCAGGGTGACCTCTTTTTGTGGCCGTTTCCAGTTTTCGCTGCTGAAGGCGAATAGTGTAAGCACCTCAATACCGTGCTTTACCGACTGCTCCACGCTGGTACGGACCGATTTGACACCCGCCTGATGTCCGGCATGGCGAGGCAGCTTTCGCTGCGCTGCCCACCGGCCGTTGCCATCCATTACTATGGCGACATGCCGTGGCAACCGGGTCACTCCATCAACCTCCATTAAACCCAGAATCCTCTGTCCGCTGCTGCATTGTGTAGATTGTCTGTTATCTAACTTTAAGGGGTCAGAGCCAGATTTGCACAACCTCCCCGGATTCCATTCCGGGAACTGATCGCAAATTCGACTTTGACCCCGGGTACCTCGTCGGCATAGTGCGCCCTGGATATAGAGCGGGCCATACCCGTCAGCAATCCGATGTATCAGGTCAGATCGACATCAGATCCTTCTCTTTGACCGCAAGATGCTCATCAATCTCTTTGATGTGCTGGTCGGTCAGTTTCTGAATTATCTCCTGGCCGCGCCGCTCGTCATCCTCAGAGATCAGCTTCTCTTTTACCAGGTTTTTCAGTTCACTGTTGGCATCACGCCGAATATTCCGCACCGCAACCCGGGCCTGTTCGGCTTCTCCACGCACAACCCGGATCAGATCTTTTCTGCGCTCTTCGGTCAGCGGCGGCAGCGGCACCCGGATAACCGTTCCGGCGGAATTCGGATTCAGACCGAGATCGGAATTCATGATCGCCTTCTCGATGGTTTGCACCATATTCTTTTCCCACGGGGTGATAGCCAGGGTACGGGCATCATCCACCGTGACATTGGCTACCTGGCTGAGCGGTACATCGGAACCATAGTATGAGACCGTGAGGTGGTCCAGCAGACTGGGGTGTGCCCGGCCCGTCCGCACCTTTGCCAGTTCATGATCCAGTGCATCTACACTTTTTCCCATGCGCGTAGTCGCGTCTTTTTTTATGTCATCGATCATTTCCACTCTCCACAAGGGAACCGATTTCTTCGCCTTTCACCAGACGCAGCAAGGCACCCGGGGTATTGATATTCATTATCCGCAATGGCATACCGTTATCGCGACACAATACTATTGCCGTCGCATCCATCACCTTCAGGTCATCAGCCAGCGCCTTATCATAGCTGATGCGGGGGTAAAATTCGGCCTTGGGATCTTTCATCGGGTCGGCCGAATATACCCCGTCGACCTTGGTTGCCTTGATCATCAGGTCGGCATCGATTTCGATTGCCCGCAGACTGGCAGCCGAATCGGTGGTAAAGAACGGATTGCCCGTACCGGCGGCAAACAGCACGACTACGCCATCTTCCAGGTATTCCACTGCCTTCCTGCGTACGTACGTCTCACACACCTGCTCCATACTGATGGCGGACATGGTACGGGCAGCAACACCCAGCTTCAACAGTGAATTCTGCATGGCCAGGGCGTTCATCACCGTCGCCAGCATACCCATATGATCACCGGAAACCCGGTCCATACCGGCTTTGGCGAGCCCTTCACCACGAAAAATGTTCCCGCCGCCAATCACCAGGCCAACCTGAATGCCGGAGTCAACAAGTCCTTTGATATCTTCAGCCACCCTGGCAATCACTTCAGGGTCAATACCGAAAGCTCCCGCACCCATTAACGCTTCACCACTCAATTTGAGCAGGATGCGCCGGCAGATCAACTCAGACATACGGATTCTCTAAAATATTCTGTTCAAGGAAAGGTAAAGATAAAAACAGTCCCGGGAGACCGGGACTGTTTTCACTTCACTTATTCACCGCGGACCTGCGCCATTACCTCGTCGGCGAAGTTTTCCTGCTTCTTTTCGATTCCCTCGCCTACCTCAAACCGCTTGAAGCCGTTGACGGTGGCACCGACACCGGCGAGCAGTTTTTCCACAGTGGTATCCGGGTCCTTGATAAAAGCCTGACCCAACAGGGTGATCTCGGACAAGTACTTGCGCACCCGACCGTCAACGATCTTGTCCACGATATTTTCCGGCTTGCCGCTTTCCAGCGCCTGTACCTTGAAGATTTCGCGCTCTTTTTCCACCAGATCAGCGGGCACCTGCTCCTCGGAGACGCAGGTTGGATTGCTCGCGGCCACATGCATGGCAATGTCCTTCGCCAAATCGTCGTCCCCGCCTTCGATATCCACCACCACGCCGATGCGCGAGCCGTGACTGTAGCTGGCCAGGCGGCCATTGGCGGACTCGAAGCGCTCAAACCGGCGAACATTCATATTCTCGCCAATCTTTACGATGAGTGCTTCACGAGCGGTATTTACCGTGGTCTCTTCCCCATCGTGCAGCGGGGCATTCAGCAGCTCTTCAACGGTGGCCACTTCCGATGCCAGGGCACGCTGTGCCACGGCGTTGGCAAAAGAGGTGAAATTCTCATCCTTGGCAACAAAATCGGTTTCACAGTTGACTTCAACCATGACACCCTTTTTGTTGTCATCGGTCATCTGGATGACTATCAGGCCGTCAGCAGCGGTGCGCCCTGCCTTTTTGGCAGCCTTTGCCTGTCCTGATTTACGCATGTTTTCGATGGCCGCATCGATATCGCCATTGGTCTCGACCAATGCCTTCTTGCATTCCATCATGCCGGAACCGGTCCGTTCACGCAGTTCCTTTACCAGAGAGGCTGTAATCGCCATGATTCGTAATTCCTCGCTTATTTAAAGCTAGTAAGTAGATAGCGGCTTGAAACCCGAACAGTCGTGCAATGCTAAATCGGATGATGTGATATGCGCATCGCCGTGTCCGGATAGGCACCTCAGCGGTTTTGTTAAGCTAACGGAGTAGTCGCTATCAGTTAAAGTGGGCGGGCGCCTGATGAGCAGGGCCCGCCTGGTTTTCCGACAAAGCCGGCAGGCAGTTGTTATTCTGCTGCCTTGGCCTTCTCTTCAGGGACTTCGACGAACTCGTCAACGCTGCCCTCTTTGCCACCCAGATGGGCCGCACTGGCACGTCCTTCCAGAACTGCCGCCGCGGCGCCCTGCACATAGAGCTGAATCGCACGGATGGCGTCATCGTTGCCCGGGATCACGTAGTCAATGTTGTCGGGGTTGTTGTTGGTATCCACCACACCAACCACGGGAATACCCAACTTGCGGGCTTCAGCGACGGCAATATCCTCGTGTCCGGTATCGATCACGAACAGCACGTCCGGCAGGCTGTTCATCTCCTTGATGCCGCCCAGGCTGCGATCAAGCTTTTCCATTTCGCGACGCAGGCCAAGGGCCTCTTTCTTGTTGAAACGCTCAATGGTGCCGTCTTCAAACATCGCTTCAAGATCCTTCAAGCGCTTGATGCGCTGTTTGATGGTCTTGAAGTTGGTCAGCATGCCGCCCAGCCAGCGGTGGTTCACATAGGGCATGCCACAGCGTGTCGCCTCTTCCTTGATGGTTTCGCTGGCAGCGCGCTTGGTACCGACAAATAGAATCTTGCCGCCATTTGCAGCCAGCGAACCCATGAAATTCATGGCTTCTTTGTACAGTGGAAGGGTCTTGTCAAGATTCATAATATGAATCTTGTTGCGATGACCGAAGATGTAGGCCCCCATTTTGGGGTTCCAATAGCGGGTCTGATGACCGAAGTGCACGCCAGCCTCAAGCATCTGACGCATCGAGATGTTGCTCATGTATTGCTCCGAATTGTACGGGTTAGTCCTCCACGTACCCCAACTGGCGACCCGGTTTCCCGGGCACCCCGACAGCTGTGCCGGTACGTGTGTGAAGTAGTTCGGCGGATGCTATCCTGCCGTCCCTGGCCCTCCACAAGTTGCGGTTGACGGACCAAGGGCGCGTTTTATACCACAGAAGCCGCAGTGCGACAATCGGCATCGGCCGGAAAACAGCGCCTGACACACTCCGACATCACAGTCACGGAAATAAATTCAACCCCATGGCAAGCAGAGATGAATGTGGCAAAATTAACCTTTACAATAGGTATTTATAGCATTAAGCCTGAAAATTGAACCGATAGTCAGGTAACAGCGCCTTTCAGAAACCACAGGATACGCAACGAGTATGAGTGTAATCGTCAAAACCCCCGAAGAGATCGAAAAGATGCGGGTATCCGGCCGGCTGGCGGCCGAGGTGCTGGAGATGATTGCTCCTTATGTGCAACCCGGTATCACCACGGATGAACTGGATCAGCGGTGCCATGACTATATCATCAACGTACAGAACGCCATTCCCGCCCCGCTCAACTATCGCGGCTTTCCCAAGTCCATCTGCACCTCGGTAAATCATCAGGTCTGCCATGGAATACCAGGGAATAAAAAGCTTAAGAACGGCGATATTATCAATATTGATATCACCACTATCAAGGATGGCTTTCATGGCGATACCAGCAAGATGTTCCTGGTCGGTGACGCCTCAATTCTTGCCAGGAGACTGACCAAGGTGACCTACGAGGCACTCTGGCTCGGCATCAACCAGGTAAAACCGGGCGCCCACCTGGGAGATATCGGCCACATCATCCAGCAATATGCCGAATCCCATAACTACTCGGTGGTGCATGAATATTGCGGACATGGGATCGGTCGCGGTTTTCATGAGGACCCCCAGGTGCTCCATTATGGATCACCAGGAACCGGTATCAAGCTGCTTCCCGGGATGTGCTTTACCATCGAACCCATGATCAATGCCGGCAAACGCCAGGTCAAGATGCTGCCGGATGGCTGGACAGTGGTCACCAAGGATCGCAGTCTGTCCGCCCAATGGGAACACACCATTCTGGTAACCGAAACGGGTTATGAGGTACTCACCCTGCGAGACGAGGAGCGGGAACAGCCTGCCCAGTCCATTGCCTGACTCCGGTTCCCGCCAATGACCTCCGAAATAAGTTTCGACCCTGGCCAGTTTGCCAGTCAGCTTGAAGGGGCAACCAACCCGCTACCGATATTCCGTAACGCCATCAAACAGGTCTATCAGGTACTCAAGACCCGCTTTGAACAGGGCGACCCGATTACCGCATTGGTGCCGATGCGCGCCCAGATGATCGACAACCTGCTGCTCCAGGCCTGGAAGTTGAAAATGCCTGCCGATGCGGAAGCAGCCATGATTGCGGTCGGTGGTTATGGCCGCATGGAACTCCACCCCGGTTCCGACATCGACTTGATGATTCTACTGGATGAACAGGACCCGGATCGCCATTCCGAAACCCTGGCCGAACTGCTGACCTTCTTCTGGGATATTGGACTCGAAGTGGGCCACAGTGTCCGCACAGTTGCCGAGTGCGTCAGCGAGGCAAAACAGGACATTACCATCGCCACCAATATCATGGAGGCCCGACTGCTGGCCGGGCAGGAGGCCTTGTTCCAGCAGATGCAGGCTTCCACCGGTCCGGACAGTATCTGGCCGAGCGAGCGGTTTTTTACCGCCAAGTGGGAGGAGCAGAAACAGCGCTATCTCCGGTATGAGGAGACCATCAGCAATCTGGAGCCCAATATCAAGGAGAGTCCGGGTGGCCTGCGCGATATCCAGATGATTGGGTGGGTGGTTAAGCGCCACTATGGCGCCAAGACCATGCACGATCTGGTGGTGCACGGTTTCCTGACCGAAGAGGAGTACCTGGATCTGATGGACTGCCAGGACTATCTCTGGCGCATCCGCTTCGCGCTCCACCTCCTGACCGGGCGCCGGGAGGATCGCATTCTGTTTGACTATCAACGCACCCTGGCCTCCCAGTTCGGCTACGAAGACGATAAACAGGAGCTGGGAGTCGAGAAATTCATGCAGCAGTATTATCGTACCGCATTGCGTCTGCGGCGGATGAACGAACTGCTGTTGCAGCTGTTCCAGGAGGTGATTCTGCTGAAATGCCACCTCGATGAGCCGAAGCCGATCAACCGTCGGTTCCAGTCCAGAAGCGGTTTTCTGGAGGTGGTGCACAAGGACATATTTACCCAGTATCCGCTGGCGCTTCTGGAACTGTTTCTGGTCATGGAACAGCATCCGGAACTGAACGGCGTCAGGGCGAGCACCATCCGGCTGATTCGCAAGCACCGGCACTTGATCGACGACGATTTCCGCGCCGACATCCGCGCGCGCAGCCTGTTCATGGAGATCCTCCGTCAACCCGTCGGCATCACCCACGAACTGCGGCGCATGAACCGCTATGGCATTCTGGCCCGCTACATTCCCGCCTTCCTGAATATCGTCGGCAGAATGCAGTACGACCTGTTCCATGTATTCACCGTGGACAAGCACACCCTGTTTGTCGTGCGTAATCTGCGGCGTCTGACGGTGCCGCAGTACCGTGGCGAATTCCCGCTCTGCAGCGATATCATGGAGAAACTGCCGAAACCCGAACTGATCTACATCGCCGCTATCTTCCACGATATCGCCAAGGGCCGCGGCGGCGACCACTCCGAACTGGGTGCCAAGGATGCCTGGGACTTCTGCAAACTGCACGGCCTGAGCGACTATGACAGTCGCCTGGTCTCCTGGCTGGTGGAAAAGCATCTGCTGATGTCCATCACCGCTCAACGCAAGGACACCAGTGATCCGGACGTGATCCGCGATTTTGCCCAGATGGTGAAAAACCCCGTGCATCTGGACTATCTCTACCTGCTCACCATGGCGGATATCCGCGCAACCGACCCAAAAAAGTGGAACAGCTGGAAAAACTCCCTGCTCCGGGAACTCTACATCGCCACCAAACAGGCGCTGCTGCGCGGCCTGCAGAACCCCCAGGAGCGGGATGAGATTGTGCAGAACAAGCAGGCCGGCGCCCTGCATCTGCTGAAATCGGAAGGGTTGGACCCGGACAGCGCGATTGCACACTGGACGACTCTCAGTCTCGATTACTTTCTCTACCATACCTGGGAGGAGATCGCCTGGCAGACCCGGATGATCCTCGCCAGCACACCGGAGCAGCTGCCGTTAGTGCTGTTACGTAAATCCAGCACCCGCGGCGGTAGCGAGATTTTCCTCTATGCAGCGGACCGGGATGACCTGTTCGCCATCATCACCAGCCTGCTCGATCAGCTGGGCCTGAACATTGTCAGCGCCCGTATCGAAACCACCCATACCAACCTTACGCTGAACAGTTTCCTGGTACTGGAACAGGACGGCAGCCCGGTCGAAGAGGCCGGCAGAAGAGACGAGATCTGCGACCTGCTGAGAGACACCCTGATCGATCCGGAATCTGCCAATCTCGTCGTATCCCGCCGTATCCCCAGGCGGCTGAAACACTTCTCCACCCCAACCCGCATCGACTTTGTGCAGGACTACGGCAATCAGCGCACCATCATGAAACTGCTGACCGATGATCGCCCCGGCCTGCTCTCTCAGGTCGGCTATGCCTTCGCAAAATGCAAAATAAAACTGATCAACGCCAAGATCGCCACCATCGGCGCCGAGGCGGAAGACACCTTTTTCATCACTGATAGAAATGACAAACCGCTCGCCAGCCGCGAGCAGTTCGAGGCGCTGGAGAAAGAGATACAGGAGCGCCTGCGCTGACAGCGCCGTGAATTCACCCGGCGTGTTGCCCGGTCAGCTACAGGAGTTGCAGGTATAATTCAGTTTAGGATTCTGTCCTGCCATACAGGTCTTCAAAGCGGACGATATCATCCTCACCCAGGTAACTGCCGGTCTGGACCTCCACCATCTCCAGCGGTATGACCCCCCGATTCTCCAGGCTGTGGGTGGTGCCGATCGGGATATAGGTGGACTGATTTTCGGTCAGCAGCAGCACCTCTTCACCCCGGGTGACACTGGCGGTGCCCTTGACCACGATCCAGTGCTCGGCCCGGTGGTGGTGCATCTGCAAAGACAGCTTGGCGCCCGGATTGACCACGATCCGTTTCGCCTGGTGCCGTTCCCCCAGATCGATGGAGTCGTAGTAGCCCCAGGGGCGATACACCTTGCGATGCAGTTCGCTCTCACTACGCCCGGCAACCCGCAACAGATCGACAATCTGCTTCACTTCCTGCACCCGGGACTTGGGCGATACCATCACCGCATCATCCGTCTCCACCACCACCATGTCGTCCAGGCCAACCACGGCCACCAGTTTGTTCTCGGACTGGATATAGGAGTTGTGGGTATCGACACTCAGCACGTCCCCCTTCAGTGAATTGCCCTGACCATCCTTGGTCGTCACTTCCCATAGCGCCGACCACGACCCCACATCATTCCACCCGGCATCCAGAGGCACCACGACTGCCCGGTCGGTCTTCTCCATCACGGCGTAATCTATGGAATCCGCCGGACAGGCGGTAAAGGCATCCTTGTCCAGTCGGACAAAATCAGGCGACCGCCTGCTGCTCGCATAGGCATGCTTGCAGGCGGCAAGCATCTCCGGGTGATGCCGTTCCAGTGCTTGCAGATATTGTGAGGCCTTGAACACGAACATGCCGCTGTTCCAGTAATAGTCGGAAGAACTGACATAGCCTCGAGCCGTTGCCAGATCCGGCTTTTCGACAAAGGAGTCAACGGTATAGATATTATCCCAAGCGCCCGCTTCTCCCCGCCGGATATATCCATAACCGGTCTCGGGTCCGGTCGGCACCACACCAAAGGTTACCAGCCTGTCTGCCGTCGCCGCCTCAGCCGCCCTGGCGATCGCCGCATGGAAAGCCGGCATGTCCACGATGACATGATCCGCGGCGAGCACCAGCAACAGTTCATCCGGTGATTCCGCCGCCAGGGCGGCCAGTGCCACCGCAGGCGCGGTATTGCGCCCTACCGGTTCCAGCAAGATGGCCTGGGCGGTGACACCCATCTCGCGCAACTGCTCAGCCACCATAAAGCGATGATCCTCATTACATACCACGATGGGTGCGGCGATCCCCTGCAGACCATCCAGGCGGATAAGGGTCTCCTGGAGCATGGTATTGTCCGTTACCAACGGCAGGAATTGCTTGGGATATTGACTGCGCGACAGAGGCCACAGCCGCGTGCCTGAACCACCCGAAAGAATCACCGGTATCATTTCAACTCCCCTGGATCACTGTTTCCATAAGTCTATAGCATTTTGCGCCGCGTTGACGACCAGGTGATGAGGCCACGACGCGCAAGCGGTACCTCCATGCGGACAAACAGTGAAATGTCACATGAAAACAACCGGGCAAAACGGTATGATGGCACGCCAGCAGAATCGACCCAGGACGTATTGGCGTGAGATCCGGAACAGATGCGGTAGATGGACAAGACAGCCAGCGGAGTGTCATAACGAAGCATCAATATAGCCCTGGCAGCCTGCTCTCCACTACTCCTTTATAATTCACCCGCCAATTGACATGGATAGCCTGCAGATTTTCCTACTCGCCATAGTTCAGGGACTGACCGAGTTCTTGCCGATTTCCAGTTCCGCCCATCTTATCCTTACGCCAATGCTTTTCGGCTATCAGGATCAGGGGCTGGCCTTTGATGTGGCGGTTCACCTGGGATCACTGCTGGCGGTTACCACCTTCTTCAGGCATGAACTGCTGGATATGGCTGGTGATTTTTTTCGCTCACTGATCCGGGGGGCACCCCAGACACAAAACTCGCAAATGGTATGGCTGCTGATCCTGGCAACCCTGCCCATCATGATTGCCGGCGAGCTGTTTATCTCCCTGGTTGAACACGATCTGCGATCGATCTGGGTGATCGCCGCAACCACCATCCTGTTCGGCCTGCTGCTGTTCTGGTATGACAGGAAAGGCACCCAGTTGCGGGATGAATATTCAACCGACTGGCGTGACGCCCTGACTATCGGGCTGTTTCAGGTGCTGGCTCTGATACCCGGCACATCCCGATCGGGCATCACCATGACCGCCGGCATGATGCTGGGACTGACCAGAGAGGCCGCATCACGCTTCTCCTTTCTGCTCTCGATACCGACCATCCTGATGTCCGGCAGCTTGGTGACACTGGAACTGATTACTGCCCGGACAGCGGTGGACTGGTCGGCGATGCTTTTCGGCGCCCTGCTCTCCTTTGTCTCCGCCTACCTCTGCATTCACCTGTTTCTGCAGCTGATCGGGCGGATCGGCATGCTGCCGTTCGTCATTTACCGGCTGCTGCTGGGTGGCCTGTTGATCTGGATTGCGCTTTGAACATTAGCGATTGGCTGTAGATTGAATGCGGCCTTTGGCCCCTACAAATACACGCGGATCATATTGGGATCGGGATTAAGATGACTGATGGGCACGCCCCTCGCCTGGGCGTCACAAGTAGCTGTAGGTCGCGTTAGCCGAAGGCGTAACCCGACAAAGCCCGGATGCGGTGGATGCGCATCGCTGCACTCAGCACGCCCTGCATCCCCTGTTTACCGGAATAGCTGAATAGTCGCACACTATTTTCGTTTATTCGCGTTCACTCGCGGCTAAAGTTCGACGTTGGGGTTCGTTCCTCACCCCAACCTACCAACTCCAACCCCGATACGATTATGAACCTGTTACGGCCTAAAACTGTCCGGTTCAAACCGCAGGGTGGCAAACAGATCCTCCAGGGTCTCCTCCCGCCTGATCAGTTCGACCGTGCCGTCACAGCACAGCAGCAGCTCCTTCGGTCGCGCCTTGCCGTTGTAGTTAAAGCCCATGGCGTGGCCGTGGGCGCCCGTGTCGTGGATGCAGATGAGGTCACCGTCACTGATTTTCGGCAGGCTGCGCTGGATGGCGAACTTGTCATTGTTTTCACACAGGGAACCGGCCACATCCACCACCTCATCCCCGCCCGATCTGCCGGGCACGGTAATATGGTGGTAGGCCCCGTACATGCCGGGACGCATCAACGCCGACATGCAGGCGTCGACCCCGATATATGTGCGGTAGATCTCCTTGCGGTTGATCGCCTGTGTCACCAGCACTCCATGGGGACCGGTGATATAGCGGCCACTCTCCACATACATGCGCGGCGCATAGCCGTGCCGTTGCTTGAAACCGTCAAACAGCGCGGTGATCTCGCGTGCCATCGCGGCGATATCCAGGGGCTGGTCCTCGGGGCGGTAGGGAATACCCAGACCACCACCGATATTGACAAATTCAAACTGAATGCCCAGTTCACCGGAAATCCACTCCACGCTCTCCAGCAGCATCCGGGCGGTCTCCACCATATAGCTGTAGTTGAGCTCATTGGAGGCCAGCATGGTGTGCAGGCCAAAACGCTTTGCGCCGCGCGCCTGGGCCTTGCGGTAGGCATCCAGCAGTTGATCGTGGGACACCCCGTACTTGGCCTCCACCGGGGTGCCGATAATGCTGTTGCCGGTACGCCGCTCACCCGGGTTATAACGGAAGCAGATCAGTTCCGGCATCTCCGGCACCTTGTCCACCAGACTGATATCGTCCAGATTCAACACGCAGCCGCCTTCCGCTGCCGCCGCCTTGAAGTCGGTCTGGCTGGTGTTATTGGAGGTGAACATAATATCCTCACCCCGGGCGCCGGCAGCACGGCTCAGTTGCAGTTCCGCGGTCGAACTGCAGTCAAAACCGAAGCCGAGGGAGCGCATGATTTCCAGAATGCGGGGATTGGGCAGCGCCTTGACCGCATAGTACTCCCTGAATCCCTCAATACCGGCAAACAGCCGATTCAGCGTCTCACCCGTCTCGCGGATGCCCTGTTCGTCATAGAGATGGAACGGGGTGCCGAAGTGCCGTGCGATTTCTTCGATGTGGGGGTAGAGGCGCTGTTCAAAATCACTGGAAATGGGCATGGTCTGTTTCCGATCACTCGCTGCTGTCAATAACACGCCGACACCAGGTCGGGTGAATAACCCCGCCCATCGTGAAATGGTACGGGGCTATATACTGGGTTAAGTTAATTATGGTCCGGTAAATCAGAGGATTTTGCTGATCCGCTCCATCGCCTCGGTGACATTCTCATAGCTGTTGAATGCACTGATACGTATATAGCCTTCCCCGCACTTGCCGAAACCCGCGCCGGGGGTGCAGACCACCGCCGCCTCATTCAGCAGGCGATCGAAAAACTCCCAGGAGTCACATTTGCTGTCAATCCAGATATAGGGGGAGTTGACACCACCAATGCACTCATAGCCCAACGCCTCCATCTTTTCACGGATATATTTCGCATTGTTCAGATAGTAGGCGATCAGCTCCTTGATCTGCGCCTGGCCCTCCGCGGAATAGACCGCCTCGGCGGCACGCTGCACCGGGTAGGAGACACTGTTGAACTTGGTGGTATGGCGGCGATTCCACAGCGAATGCACCGAAACCGCCTGACCCGCTTCGGTATAGGCCATACACTCCTTTGGGACGACCGTATAGGCGCAGCGGGTCCCGGTAAAGCCGGCGGTCTTAGAGAAACTGCGGAACTCAACTGCCACTTCCCGGGCACCCTCCACCTCATAAATCGAACGAGGCAGACCCGCATCCTGCACAAACGCCTCGTAGGCGGCATCAAACAGGATCAGCGACTTATTGGCCTTGGCATAATCCACCCACTGTTTCAACTGCTCCCTGGTTGCGGTCGAACCGGCTGGATTATTGGGGAAACAGAGATAGATCAGGTCTACCGGTCGATCCGGTAGATCAGGAATGAATCCATTGTCCCGGTTGCCATCCAGATAGACCAGATTTTCGTAACGACCCAGTTCAGCATCCCAGCTACCACTGCGCCCGGCCATGACATTGGTATCCACGTACACCGGGTAGACCGGGTCCGGGATGGCTACAGTGATATCGGTGGAGAAAATCTCCTGGAAATTGCCGCTGTCGCATTTGGCCCCGTCACTGACGAACACCTCATCCGCGTCAACCTGTGCACCGCGTGCCTGAAAATCATTTTTGGCAATCGCTTCACGCAAGAAGTCATAACCCTGCTCCGGACCGTAGCCATGGAACGTGGCATCATTGGCCATCTCATCAACTGCCAGGTGGAACGCCTTGACACAGGCGTCAGGCAGCGCCCGGGTCACATCACCAATACCCAGTTTAATCAGCTTCTTGTCCTGATTGGATTGCTGAAATGCGTTGACGCGCTTGGCAATATTCGAAAAGAGATATGAAGCCTGTAGCTTCTGGTAGTTTTCATTAATCTTGATCATCTGGACACCTTGGTTCACCGCGCTTAACGCCTGGGGGAATACAATTCACCAGCGGAATACTGATCCGTACCATAGAGGCTTTCCAGCCCCTACTGTCCGGCTCAATCAGCATCCGCCAGTTGCAAACCGCGTAGTATAGGATATCCGCTTCATCCAGGCCATATCAGAGGCTCCTCCGGGTGGGGAGGGGGGGAGACACCATTGTACTGACGATGGATCAGAAACGGGACACGCCAGGAGAACGTATGGCTGCGGACTGACGCTCAGTCAGACCCAACCTGCGGTTGCACCAAATCATGATAGGCGTGCCAACTGGCATGGCCGATCAGTGGCATAAAGATAACCAGGCCGATAAACAGGGTGACCAGCCCGAGTCCGACAAACATGACAATCAGCGCCGCCCACAGCAGCAACGGTCTGGGATTGGTTGAAACACAGCGGATACTGGTGATCACTGCACTCATCACATCCGCATTCCTGTCCATGATCATGGGCACCGAAATCACGCTGATGCAGAAAACAGCGAAGGCAATAATACTGCCTGAGAGTATACCCGCAGCCATGAAGGCGGGGCTGTCTCCGGAGAAAAACAGCACATCAAGCGCGGATGCAAAATCGGGAGTTATCCCAAAAAAGAAAATGGCGAACACCATGTTGGCCAGCATCATCCAGACCAGGAACGCCAGCATCAGGATCAGCCCCATGGCCAGAAGACTGAAAGGCGCTCTCCGCCAGGACATCAGGCTACCCAGGAATGTCGGCTGGTCGCCCAGGGCGAGTGAGCGACTGACATCGTACAATCCGAAGGCAAGCAGTGGCGATATCAAAAAAAACCCGGCTGCCAATGCAGGAATAAAAAAGATCATGCCGATTGAGATTAACAGCGTCACCAGCAGATAACTCGACGACAAGAAAACCGCGCCGTATGAAAGACTGATCCATGGTGCCGCCTTGAGATCACGCCATCCTGCCGCGATCCACTGCCATGGATGATCGAGAGTTATAACATTAACTTGCGGTAGACTGACCGGCAGATCCACATCGAGGGCCGTATTCTGATTGAGCGTCATTTCAACATCCTGCTGATTCTGAAACCGCATCGGTTAATGCGCCATGACCCACTTATAATCAGCCCAACATCAATCTTCAAGCCCAGAAACTGAATGGTAATCGTAGATACAGCGAATCAGTCCTGCGGCACCCGGACCCAACCGTGCCAACATCCCAATCCAAAACGATTCCCCAGCGATATTTCCATGCCATCGGTTCCAGGGAAGACATTGCGTTTCGGGAAGAATGGGCCATACTGACTTTAAGTATTTACGCTCTGTGATTGAAAAACCGGCGGGTTCCCCTGAATCTCATGGGGTTGCCAGCAACTGATACAGACCGGATACTGAGGGCGTATCAATAATAAACCCAGGCATCAACAATAACCCGTGATTCCACCTGGTTAGATGCGTCTGCAACTATTTCAGAACTGAACCTGAACCCGGGGTTGCTTCCTGATTCAGAAAACCTTGGCTATTTCAAACCAACAATTACACGGATTCATAACGCATAAATTAATAACAGGATATGCAGCTTAATATCTGACCCGCAGTCATTCACACGTGATAAAGAGGGGAAGAGTAGTTATGTGCAGGAGATTCACCACTGTTAGCAGCCTCCTTCTGCTAACCGCCGGGTTGGCGGGATTCCAATCGACCCAGGCAGAGTACGGCATTAACTTCCCTCCCCCGGCCGCGGATGTCGCACAGGAGATCTACGACATCCACATGCTGACCATGCGGATTGCGACCTTCCTGCTGCTTGTTGTTTTCTCCTTCGTCATCTACTCACTCTACTTCCATAGAAAAAGCCGTGGCTATCAGGCCGACCAGAACTTTCACAACACCTGGTTCGGCAACTGGTCCTGGGTCATCGTGCCGGCCCTGGTGCTGGGAGTCGACCTAACCATCGCCAGTAATGCCGACACGGTACTGAAAAAAGTCTGGGATGTGCCGAAGGATGAAAAGCTCATGGACGTCAAGGTGACCGGGCACCAGTGGTGGTGGGAGTTCGACTATCTCGATCACGGCATCAAGGTGGAGAGCCGTTACATACCCGAGGAGAAGGCCGGCGACCTCTATCTCAGGGAGGTGGATAACCGGCTGGTCCTGCCGACCGACACCAAGATCCGCTTTCTGCATACCTCGGCCGATGTACTGCACGCCTTCTGGGTACCGGAACTGGCTTTCAAAAAGGACGCCATTCCCGGCTATGTCACCGAAACCTGGTCTGAAATAAACCGTGAAGGGGTGTTTCGCGGCCAGTGTGCCGAGCTGTGCGGCACCTGGCACTCACGCATGCCCCTGGTGGTGGAATCCGTTTCACCGGAAAAATTCCAGGAGTGGGTGAACGAGCAACAGGCAATCAAGGTGGCGACGGCGGCCGAGGCGGCCTCGACAAAAACCTGGAGCAAAAACGAACTGATGACCAAAGGCAAGGCGCTCTATGAGACCAAATGCGCCGCCTGCCACCAGGTGACCGGTCTGGGTCTGCCACCCGCCTTTCCGCCCCTGAACGGCTCGCCCATCGTCAATGGCCCGGTCGAAGGCCATCTCAACATGGTAATCAATGGCAAACCGGGTACCGCCATGCAGGCATGGGGATCACTGAATGATCTTGAAATCGCCGCCATTGTCACTTACGAACGTAACACCTGGGACAACAAGACCGGGGATACGGTACAGCCGACAGACGTCGCCCTGGCCCGCTGAAGGAGTTGAGGAACATGAGCTATACCAACGCCCTGCATGATGAAGCTCACCATCACGCCAACCCGACCGGATGGCGACGCTGGCTGTTCAGCACCAATCACAAGGACATCGGCACCCTCTACCTGTTGTTCGCCCTGACCATGCTGTTCATGGGCGGCGCCAGCGCCATGCTGATCCGCGCCGAACTGTTTCAACCGGGCATCCAGTTACTGGACCCCGACCTGTATAACAATCTGGTGACCAACCACGCCCTGCTGATGATCTTTGGTGCCGTGATGCCGGCGGCTGCCGGTCTGGCCAACTGGATGATTCCGCTGATGATCGGCGCACCGGACATGGCGTTGCCGCGCATGAACAATCTCAGCTTCTGGATTCTGCCCGCGGCCGGCACCATGCTGATACTCTCGTTCGTCGTCCCCTTCTTCCCCGGTGGTGGCAGCCAGATCAATACCGGCTGGACCCTCTATCCGCCCCTCTCGGTGCAGGTGGGTATGTCCATGGACTTCCTGATCTTCGCCATTCACCTGCTGGGCATCTCATCGGTACTGGCCTCCATCAATATTATTGTCACCCTGCTGAACATGCGCGCTCCCGGCATGAGCCTGATGCAGATGCCGATCTTTTGCTGGACCTGGCTGGTGACCGCGTTCCTGCTGATCCTGGTGGTGCCGGTACTCGCCGGTGGCGTCACCATGTTGCTGTTCGATCGCCATTTCGGCACCAGTTTTTTTGATGCCGCCGGTGGTGGTGACCCGGTGCTGTTCCAGCACCTGTTCTGGTTCTTCGGTCATCCCGAAGTCTATGTACTGCTACTGCCCTCCATCGGTGTGCTCTCCCACATCATACCCACCTTCGCGCGCAAACCGCTGTTCGGCTACAAATCCATGGTCGGTGCCATGATCGCCGTCGGCACCATCGGCATGGTGGTCTGGGCGCATCACCAGTACACCATTGGCATGTCACTGGGCGCGGTCAGTTATTTCATGATCGGCACCATCATCATCTCCATACCGGTCGGCCTGATGATTTTCAATTTCATCGCCACCATGTGGCGGGGCGCCATGACTTTTGAGACGCCCATGCTGTTTGCGGTAGCCATTATCCTGATGTTCACGTTCGGCGGTCTCAGCGGGGTGATGCTGGCGGTGGTGCCGGCAGACATGCAATACCACGACAGCATGTTTGTGGTGGCCCACTTCCACTATGTACTGATGCCGGGTGCGGTATTCGGTCTGTTTGCCGGCGTGTTCTACTGGCTGCCGAAATGGACCGGTCACATGTATGACGAACGGTTGGGCAAGATATTTTTCTGGATCAACGTGACCGGCTTCAATCTCACCTTCTTCCCGCAGCATTTTCTCGGCCTGGCCGGCATGCCACGCCGGATCATCGACTACAACGTCATGTTCACCGAGTTCAATGCCATCTCCAGTGTCGGGGCGATGATTTTCGGCTTCAGCCATCTGCTGCTGCTTTACATCATTATCAAAACCATACGCGGCGGCGAACCAGCCACCAACCGGGTCTGGGAGGGCGCCAAGGGCCTGGAGTGGGAAGTCGCCTCCCCACCACCCTTCCATACCTGGGAAACGCCCCCGCTGATCCGGCAGGAGCAGACTTCATGAACCCGCGTGACGATCAACTGAGACACAAAAACAGACGCTTGGCATGGATTCTGGGCGGCTTCGCCCTGCTGGTGCTGATCACCTCATTCCCCTTCTGGCAGAACATCTTCAAGATGTTGGGAGAGGCGGCAAAATGAATACCGAAGCTCGGGTCCGTAACAAGCGCCGCACCATCTGGCTGCTGTCACTGCTGGTGCTGGGCATGTTCGGATTCGGCTTTGCCCTGGTGCCACTCTATGACGTGCTTTGCCAGATAACCGGCATCCAGTCCGTCAGCCTACGCAGTGCGGGAGAGATCGCCAACCCGGCTTCCGAACAGGAAGATTCACGACTGATCACCATCAAGTTCGACACCTCGGTTCATCCCAATCTGCCTTGGGATTTCAGTCCGGTCGAGCGCAATCTGCAGGTGCATCCTGGCAAGTTGTATCAGGTTGATTTTGCCGCCCGCAATCGTAGTAGCGAACCGGTCACCGGGCAGGCTATACCCAGCGTGGCACCCTGGCAGGCAACCGCCTTTCTGAACAAGCTGGAGTGCTTCTGCTTCAATCAGCAGACCCTGGCAGGTCGACAGTCTGTTGATATGCCGTTGCGTTTCATGATCTCTCCCGAGCTTCCGCAGGAGATCCGCTCATTAACGCTCTCCTACAGCCTGATGAAACTGGAAAACGCACCGCCTGAACCAAACAAACGAGAGAAGGGTTAGCCTCATACACCAACATCAGGATTGAGACCTATGTCATCGTCAGAGCAACGCACCGCTTACTTCATCCCTGAGCCCAGCCCCTGGCCAATCGTCGGCATGGTCTCGCTGCTGACCACGCTGATTGGTGCCGTCCTGGCGATGAACGGTGTCGTGGTCGGAAAGTTTATCGTCATGGGTGGACTGCTGCTTTTCGCCTACTTGTTGTTTGGTTGGTTCCGCGACGTGATATCCGAGAACCTCGCCGACCGCTACAACCAGCAGGTGGATCGTTCATTCCGCATGGGTATGTTCTGGTTCATTGCCTCGGAGGTGTTCTTTTTCCTCGCCTTCTTTGGCGCCCTGTTCTATATCCGCAACATTGCGCTCCCCTGGTTGGGCGGCGACGGCTATCTTGGTGCTACCCGCGAGATCCTCTACAGCCAGTTCGACCCGGCCTGGCCCAGTCATGGTCCGGGCGCACTGGGTGGTGATTTCAAAGCAATGGGCGCCTGGGGGATACCAGCAATCAACACCCTTCTGCTGCTCTCCAGTGGCGCTACCATTACCTGGGCGCACTGGGGTCTAAAACAGGATAATCAGAAAACCCTGGTACGGGGACTGATGGCCACCATCGGACTGGGCCTGCTGTTTGTGGGTTTTCAGGCATACGAATATATTCATGCCTACGGCGAGCTGAATCTGACCCTGCAGTCGGGAGTCTACGGCTCAACCTTCTACATGTTGACCGGCTTCCACGGTTTTCATGTCACCATGGGCGCCATCATGCTTATGGCGATCCTGGGCAGAAGTATGAAGGGCCATTTCAGCACCCATAATCACTTCGCCTTCGAGGCCGTAGCCTGGTACTGGCATTTTGTGGACGTGGTCTGGCTCGGTCTGTTTATTTTCGTTTACTGGTTTTAATCGCCCGGAATCAGATTCCGTGCGGCTGTAACAGACCGGTCAGATAACCCAGGATCAACAGTGAAAAGAGCACGAAAGAGAGCACAATACGAACGGTCAGCGCCTTGACCACCCGGGTCTTGTCGTTTTTTCCATCATCCTTGGCAAGGTAGTACATACCCTGAAAGAGTGAGACCAATATAAAAATGAGAACCAGAATGACCGGCAGCTTGATAAAAATATCCACGACGTCCTCCCTTCTCCCATGGGAATTAACCGGAGGCGAGAAACAACAGCGCATGCCCATGCACATACTATAGACCGCCATGCAGATCTCGACATTGCAGTTTCAACCGCGTCCGATTCCAACACTGTTTCTGTTGTTGATCCTGCTACCGCTGTTTCTCTCGCTCGGTTTCTGGCAACTGGATCGCGCCCAGCAGAAACGCACCACTGCCAACACCATGGAAACACGGCGCAAGCTCCCACCCCTGATCGTGTCGGAACAACCGCTAACGGCAGAAGAGATTGAGTTTCGCACGCTCTCGGTCAGCGGCCAATTTGTCCCGGCCGGGCAGTTGTTGATCACCAATCGCAAGCATCTCGGCAAGCCGGGTTATCATGTCATCACACCGCTGCGCCTCCAGGGCAGCAACCGGCATCTGCTGGTGAACCGGGGCTGGGTAGCCGCCGTGAACAACCACCCGCCCGCCATCGAGACACCTACCGGACCCATCACCCTGAGCGGCGAAACCAACATCCCTTCACCCCCGGCGATTGAGCTTGAGTTTGATCTGCACAACTCCATCCTCTGGCCCTTCCTGACCCTGGAAAACTACCGGGCATGGTCCGGACTCGATATCTTTCCCTTTGTTATCCTGCAGTCACCTGACTCCCCGCACGGCTTTGTGCGCGCCTGGGCCAGCGCCAGACCTGGCGAGGGGATGCATCTTGGCTACGCGATACAGTGGTTTGCCTTTGGATTGCTATCGCTGGCACTCTGGTTGAGACTTTCGCTGACGCGACTATCCTCTCTGGTAACAGCAAAGGAGAACCGCTGATGCAATCCATCACCAACGGCCGGTCCTACATACCACTTCTGGTGCTGATACTGCTGTTTGGTCTGCCACCTACAGCCGGCTGGCTCTACGTCATGAATCCGCAATGGCTGCCGGACAAACATAAAAACAATGGGACTCTGGTATCCCCCCCCAGACCATTGCAGTCACTGCACCTGAAGGATGGCAATAACCGGAATTTTGACTGGAGTACCCTCTCCGGTCGCTGGCTTCTGATCTCCCGCAATCGCGGTGTCTGTGCTGACGACTGCCGGCAACAGTTACAGGCACTGCGACAGATAAGGCGAGCAGTCGGCGCGGAGCGGATACGGGTTGAGCAGCTGCTGATTCAGGAAGCGCCCGTGGCCGAACTCTTTACCGACACATCGGACACACACGCCGAAGACCTGAACATCCTTTACCTGGACCCGGATCAACTAACAGAGTTCGAAAGACTCTTTTCAGTTTCCGGCATCGATCCGGGCAGGGCTACTTACCTGGCGGATCCCAATGGCATGCTGATGATGGGTTACACCGCGAGCAGCCCGAAGAAAGACATCCTTAAAGATCTCGAGACGCTGCTCAAGGCGTCTCGCAACTGGACAACAGGAGTAAACAATGGCCACGACGGGTGAACTATCAATCCTGAACCAGGGCACCATCACCTGGCGCCGTTATTATGAGATGACCAAGCCCAAGGTGGTTCTGTTGATCGCCTTTACCGCCCTGGTGGGGATGCTCCTGTCAACCCCCGGTGCGGTGCCGCTGAAACTGCTGCTGTTCGGGCTGGCCGGAATTTCGCTGGCAGCCGCCTGCGGCGCGGTGATCAATCACATCCTCGACCAGCGTATCGATGCACTGATGGAGCGAACCAGTCGACGCCCCATCCCCAGTGGCCGGATGGATACGCGCCACGCAGTCGGTTTCGCGTTGCTGCTGGGGATAATTTCCATGCTGATGCTGGCCACCCAGGTAAATCTGCTGACCGCGGGACTTACCTTTCTGGCCCTGATCGGCTACGCCTTCATCTACACCCTCTACCTGAAGCGCACCACCCCGCAGAATATCGTCTGGGGTGGCCTGGCCGGCGCCGCGCCGCCCCTGCTTGGCTGGTGCGCCATTACCAACAGCGTGCCGCTGGAGGCGTTTCTGCTACTGCTGATTGTATTTATCTGGACACCGCCCCACTTCTGGCCGCTCGCCATCCACCGCCGACAGGAGTATGCCCGCGCCAGTATTCCGATGCTGCCGGTGACCCACGGCGTCGACTTCACCAAACAACAGATACTGCTTTACAGCCTGATGCTGCTGGCCGTTTCACTGATGCCGTTCGTGATCCACATGAGTGGCTATCTCTATCTGGCGGGCGCCTTTGCACTGGGGGTGGGATTCGTTTATCACGCCTTTGTACTCTGGCGCAGCGATGACAACCACCATGCCATGAAGACGTTCGGCTACTCGATTGTCTATCTGAGCCTGCTGTTCGCACTGCTGCTGGCTGACCATTATCTGGCGCTGCTGCTGCCGGGACTGGGCACCTGATCATCCAGTGTCTGCACATCGGGACCTTCCCAGAAGGCGCGCAACATGATCCAGACGAACAGAATGCCGCCAATAACCGCCAGCAATCCGCCGATGCCCACAACGCCCATGGCCAGCTTGGCCTGGATGCTCTCCAGCCCCTGGGCGGCACCCGCGGTTTTTCGCTGTATACCCAGAAACCCGGAAAACGCCAGACCACCTATATGCAGCATCTGCCCCACTCCATAGACAATCGGTTGAGCCGTGGCCAGCCTGCCTTCCACCCTGGCATAACCCAGGGCCGGCAGCAGCAGGTAGGCAAACCCCATCAGGGCCAGAGTCACACCCACAATGGAGCCGTGATAATGGGCTGGTATCACTGTATTCACGCCGCGAATCAGCATGGCCAGCAAACCGCCGGAGGCAAACAGCAGCAACGAGAACCAGAGCGCCAGACGCAACGGACGTTGCGCCGGAGCCGCCGCCTGGCGGTTTTTGAACAGCGCATACAGCACCAGCAGACCAACCGGGATGGCGGGAATGCCGCCGCCATACTGCATCAGGCGGGTGTGGGCGATGCGCATACCGGCGGAGACCGGCGCGTGATTCAGATAGATGACAAAGGTCCAGAGTATCGGCAACAGCCCCAGCAACAGCAGACCATTCAGCAGGCGCGGCGACAACGGGATACGCACGCCACCAGCTGCCAGCAACAGCAGCCAGGCCAGCAGCAGCATCTGGGTATAGGCAAACTGCAGCACATGCCCCGCGCCCCAGAACAGATACTCGTAATAGGCTACACCATCCAGCTCGGCGGGCAGATGCAACCAGGTGTAGAACAGCACCCCTATCGCCATGGCACAGGCCACCGCGACGGTCAGGGCGACAACATTCACCAGACCGGTCTGATCAGCAGACAGGTCGGCCGGTCGAATCCGCAACAGCAGCAGCGCCAGGCGCAGAGCCACACCGATGCCCACCAGACCCAGGCTGATAAAGAACAGCGGCCGCTGCAGAACCGGGACATAGTTATTCATCAGCGGCATACCCTCACCGATGAAGGCAGAAAGCGCGATGCCCAGGGTACCTGTCAGGGTCAGTCCCAACGCAACACGCCTCAACCCGACTGGTCCCTGCGGCACACCGGCCAGGGACCAGATCACACCGGCCATGGCGAGCGACCAGATCAACACCGACTGATCCACATGCACCACCAGTGCGGTGCGAAAAAAATCGATCCAGGGGAAAAAGCGTTCCATACCGGGAGAACGGGAGAGCACCAGCAGAATGGCGAACAGACCGGCAATGGCCAGTGCCAACACCCCCAGTTGCAGCCAGCGCCGCGCTTCATGCTGCTGTGTCGGACTCAACGGTTCAAGCACTTGTCTCCCACCCCTTTGATCTATATAAACAATCTATCAATAATTTTATCAAAGCCCGGACAACAAACATTGCGATGCAGAATATCTCACTGACTCATGCCCGGTTTGCCCTGACTCTCACGCTGCTGGCACTGCTGGTTATCGTACTGGGGGCCTATGTCCGGCTCTCCGACGCGGGGCTCGGCTGCCCTGACTGGCCAGGCTGTTACGGCAATCTCATCGCCCCTACCAGTGAAGTGCAAATCGCCTCTGCCAACAGCGCCTACCCTGCACATCCGGTTGAGGTAGAGAAGGCCTGGAAAGAGATGGTACATCGCTATCTGGCCGGAGTGTTGGGATTGGCAACTTTGTTTCTGGCAGTGTTATCAATCCGTAATCGAAACCTGACCGGGCAACCCCATCTACTGATCTGGCTCCTGGTACTGGTCGTCGCCCTGCAGGCCGTGCTGGGCATGTGGACTGTCACTCTACTGGTTAAGCCGGCCATCGTCACCTCTCATCTGCTGGGTGGTTTTATCGTCGCGGCCCTGCTCTGGACTCTGACCCTGCGCCTGTACAGCCCAACACTCAATCGTTATGTTGTCAGCCGCGCCGGCCGGCTGCTGTGGTTTTCCAGGATCGGCCTGGTTGTCCTGCTGCTACAGATCCTCCTGGGTGGCTGGACCAGCACCAACTATGCCACCATCGGCTGTACCGAGTTCCCCACCTGCCACTCCGGCAGCTGGTGGCCGAACATGGATTTCAGCCAGGCGTTCACCCTCTGGCATGGGACCGGGATCAACTACGAATACGGGATTCTCAGCGCGGAGGCACGCACCGCCATTCACATGACTCACCGTATTGGAGCGTTGATAACGGCAGCTTACCTGTTGTTCCTCAGCATTTACCTCTGCCGCACCGGCAGGTCGGTTATCACCCGGCAACTCGCCTGGGCCGTGGGTATATTGCTGATATTGCAACTGGGGCTGGGTATTACCAATGCAGTGAGTCATCTACCACTACCGGTAGCGGCCGCGCATAATGGAATTGCCGTGCTGCTGCTGCTGACGCTACTGACACTGAACTGGCAATTGAAACGCGCCTACCGGATGGAATGAGGCAGAGTCCATGATGCAACAATCAACAGACCACAAACCCAGACGACGCTGGTTGATTCCAGTCGCCGTATTCATGATTGTTTTCGGCGTCAGTTTCAACCTAATACTCAGGCAGGCCAACGAGCCATTGGAAAGTACTCAATCCACCCCTCTGATCAGCGGTACGCTGATCCCTGATCCTCGCCCATTGACCCCCTTCCGCCTGACAGACCACAACGGTGGCGAGTTTTCCCAGGAATCGATCAAGGGCAGCTGGCATCTCCTTTCGTTTGGCTATACCCATTGTCCCGATATCTGTCCAACCACGCTGGCCATGTTGGCACGACTGGCTGACCGGATGCGACAGGAATCGCTCAACGCAGAAATTAAAACCGCCTTTATTACCATCGATCCGGAACGGGACACACAAACCGTACTCGCCAGCTATGTGCCCTATTTCGACAGCGCATTTCTCGGTGTTACCGGAGACCGGCAGGCGCTGGATAAACTCACCGGACAACTGGGTGTACTGTACGCCCGCGTGGATACTGAACAGAGCGGCATGGGCTATCTCATGGACCACTCCACCAGCATTATCCTGACCAATCCAGCAGGTGAATTCCAGGCCTTGTTTGGTGCGCCACACGAAGTTGAGGCCATGGCTCAGGACCTGATTCGCCTCATCACCCGGTGATGTCACGCCTCCTGTCCGCCAGTAATCCTGATAAACACCCAACCAGACTGTTGTTTATTATTCAGCTATTCTCAACTATAGAGAATCATGAAAGCAATAGACTCAGGAGGAGTGAATCGTGCCTTATTCGCTCACTTTTCAGGAAAGGGATGGCTATCTTCGAGTAGAGGGGAGAGGAGACAGAACCACAGGTGATCCGGTCAAAAACGGCAGGGCTATTGTGGACAGAGTGGCCATGAAATGCAGGGAGGCCGGATACACCCGGATCATGCTGGTCTCCCACCTCACGGGAGCCTATCCACCTTTTGCAAACTTCCAGGTGGTAACTGCCCTGGAGCAGCTGGGGATTCCGAAGGAGTGGAAAATGGCCTACGTTAACCTGGACCCCAAGAGTCACAAGGCCGTGCTGTTCAGCGAAACCATGGCAGTCAAAAAAGGCTTTCAAGCCCGGGTATTTGACAATGAGCAGGAGGCTTGCAACTGGTTGAATAGCTGACAAGGATTAAGCTGTCACCTCTGCAATGGGTAGCCCGGACAGAGTCCCATTCAGTACGGTACAAAAAATGATACATTGATGGCCCCGAACTGTACGTTATCGTCCTGTCCCTTGAACTCCCGGCTGCGCCAGACATTGCTGATGGCAAAGCGGATATTCTGGATATGATAGGCGAAACCAAACTGCACATCGGCCACCAAAGGTTTTTTGTTCACGCTGTGACTGTCCCTGAAGGTGTTGCCATCGAGGAAGATGTTGCGGGCCACGGCACGCCCCTCAACCCCGGCAAAAAAATACCAGTTGGCCTTGTCAGACGGCCGGATGTAGGGAACCCCGGGGAAACCGGGTCGAATATTCGGCGGCGCGATATCGTTGCGCAGTCCCTTGCCCAGACGCAGCATCATGCCACCACCGGCATAGGTATAGACATTACCCAGGGTGCCCACCAGATGGGGTGAGGTTTCAAACTCCAGGCCGCCACCCACTGGGTGGAAATATTGCCAGCGACGGGTGTAGGTCAGCAGAATCCCGAGTTCATCCTGGAGCTGATTGTCCCAACCGTTGGGTTTATCAACACCGATCAGGTCATGAAATCCCCGCTGAATATCTTCTGCCTGGGAACTGGGTCCGACGATGCCCACGGTGATGCCCAGTATGTTACCCACCTGCAGATTGGGTTCATCCACATAGCGAGACATCAGGTTGGCACTACCGTACAGCCAGCCGGCGTATGGCCGGTCGTCGGTGATCAATGTACTGCGCTCGGTATCCTGCGGGGTGAAGATCTTCTGACCGACGGAATACTGCACGGCACTGACATCACCAGTGTGGAAGAAAGGCAGTCCCTGACCCAGCCGGGTCAACCAGCCCGGAGGACGCTTCAGGGAGAGATAGGAGATCTCGGTGCCGTGACTGTAAAACCGGTCATCACCACTGCCCCAGAGGTCATTCTCGAACTGGATACTCCAGAAACCGCCATCTTTCAGTTTTTCAAGAGGCGTGGCGGCTTCTGCGCCAGATGACACCAAACCGATAAAAACCAGGGTCATCAGATAAATCAGTCGGAATACAATCCCGCTCCCGGATAGTCCAACAGGCATCTTTGGCACGTTTCTCACTGATTCCCCCTCTCCTTTCAATACCTATGAAACAGTAGCCCAGGCTGGTCGGTTTATCCATTCAAGCTGTTATTGCTTTGGCTCGGACAGTCACCGGTAGACCGCCATAAAATATATCAAAAGCCGCAGTGTAGCCTGGAAATCTGCAGATTTTGATTAGTCGGGATTAATTCCGGTCATCTATTATGCTCAGGAATCAACAGACAGTATGATGGCATGGAGATAATCAGGGGCGGCAACACTTCCGTTTACCACGCGGATAGGCGCAATTCACCGGTGATGAACGTCCCCGTCCATTTTGTAAAGAGGTGATGCGACAATGATTAAGCTCATGCACTACCATCGGGTCGGCCGAATTCACCCGGTGAAGCACCGGAACCTGCTCCGGACCTTCATACTACTGCTATTCATTTTTACAGCCACCCCGGCAACGGCCATCGAGGTGGATGAACTGATCCGGCACATTGACCGGCTATGGCGTGGCGAGACCTCCCAGGCAACCATGTCCATGGCGGTCAGGACCGAGCGCTATGCGCGCACCATGACCATGGAGGCCTGGTCACGGGGGAAGGATTACTCGCTGGTGATCATCCGTGAACCGGTCAAGGACCGCGGCATCGCCACCCTGAAAGTGGAGGACAACATCTGGAACTACCTGCCGAAGATCAACCGGGTCACCAAGGTCCCCTCCAGCATGATGTCCGGCTCCTGGATGGGCAGCCACTTCACCAACGATGACCTGGTCAAGGAGAGCACCTTTGAAGACGATTACGATGCCAGCATCAGTTTCGAGGGCGAACGCGACGGACAACAGATCTATGAGTTGACCTTCATACCCAAACCGGATGCCGCCGTGGTCTGGGGCAAGGTGATGATGATGATCGAGCAGACCTCCCTGGCCCCCTACAAGGCGCTCTACTATGACGAAGAGGGTCTGTTGATTCGCACCATGACCATGGATCAGACACAATTGATCGATGGCCGCACCATTCCCATGCGTATGCGTCTGCAACCGGAAGACAAGCCGGAAGAATCGACGGAAATCGTCTACCAGGAGATTACCTTCGGTGTACCGCTGGAAACGTCCTTCTTCTCCCTGCAGACCCTCAAGCGACGCCGCTAGACAGCCGCCATGAAGCATTCAGACCAACTGCACGCTGACGCCAGCCGCCTGCCCATGCTGCTGTTCATCGCCTGGCGCAATATCTGGCGCAGTCCGGTGCGCAGCATCCTGACCATTGGCGCACTGGCCGGCGGGCTGGTGATGGTGATCCTCTACGCCGCGATGATGGAGGGGATGATCCGCCAGATGGTACACCAGGCCACGGCGATCTCGATCGGCCATCTGCAGATACATCGCCAGGCCTATGTGGACGATCAGGACCTGTATGCCACCCTGCCCTGGTCCTACCTGGACACAATCGCCGGGGTGTTCCCCGAAATCAGCCTGGCGCCCCGCCTTTACGCCTCCGGCCTGGCCAGTACGGCGGAGACCTCCACCGGGGTGCTGATCAAGGCGGTCGATCCGGCGCGTGAACCGCAGGTCACCCGGATGCTGCAACAGGTACGCCAGGGTAAGATGGACCTGGGGCCCGCCGACGACAGCCAGGATGGCCTTCCCCGCAACAACCTGGTGATCGGTGCCCAGCTGGCGAAAAACATGAAGCTGCAACCGGGCAGCGAACTGGTGCTGGTCACCCAGGCCGCCGACGGCAGCATCGGCAACGCCCTGTACCGGGTGGCGGCGATACTCAAGCCACTGGAGCCGAACTTCGACCGCATGGGTGTACTGATGTCGATCGCGGCCTACCAGCAGTTGATGTATCTCACAGATGGTTTCCATGAACTAGTGATCCGGCTTGATGACGCCACTGATCTCGGGGTGATGCAGGCGGAACTGGATGCTGAACTGAAAAAGCTGGTCAGCGAGCAGCCGCTGGATGAGCTGGGCGGCACCCCCGTGGTGCGCAACTGGCGCCAGCTGACGCCGATGGTGGCCGACATGCTGGAGATCAGCAAGACCATCACCTTCTTTGTCGGATTCATTGTCATCGCCCTGGCCTCAATGGGCATGCTCAATACCATGCTGATGGCGGTGCATGAGCGGACCCACGAGTTCGGCATCCTGCTGGCGATCGGCATGAAACGGCGCTGGCTGCTGCTGATGGTGCTGCTGGAGTCGTTTTTCCTGGGTCTGGTTTCGGCGCTGACCGGCGTACTGCTGGGTATCGGCGTGATCGGGCTGTTCGGTGAACGCGGTATCGACTTCAGTGGCATGCTGCCCGACGGCTACGACTGGGGCGGCATCGTGTTTGAACCCTACATGAAACTCCACCTGGAACCGCTGGACCTGCTGCTGGCCTGTCTGCTGATGCTGGTGATCACCCTGCTCGCCTCGCTGCTCCCGGCCTGGCGCACGGTACGTCTCAGACCGGCCGAGGTGATGCGATGAACCGGCTACACAGCCATCTGCCGCTCGGCATGCTGGTGATGCTGTCGTGGCGCAATATCTGGCGTCACCGAAGGCGCACCCTGATCACCCTCAGCTCCATCGCCATCGGCTTCGCCCTGGCCGTACTGATGATCGGCCTCAATGACGGCGCCCACAACTCGATGATCCGCAATGCCATCAAGCTGGGTGAGGGTCATCTGACGGTGCAGCCGCGCGGTTATATCGAGGCCCCGGCGAACCACAAATACCTGACCGATGGGACGACGCTGCAGGAGAAGATCGGCAGTCTCGATGTCGCGGGACGGATAGAGCCGCGGATCTCGCTGCAGATCCTGGCCAGCACCGCCAGCAACTCGGTGGGCGCCGGGCTGGAAGGACTCAGTCCGCTGGGTGATCAGCGCGCCGACCTGCTGCGACCACAACTGGTGGACGGCACCTGGATCGAGCCGGGCGACCAGCGCGGCATCCTCATCGGCGACGGCATGGCGGGTAAGCTCAAGGCCAAGATCGGCAGCAAGGTGGTGCTGATGGCCGGCAAACAGGGGGGCGACTCCCAGGCGCAACTGGGCCGGGTGCGGGGCATTTTTGACTCCAGGGTGGATGAGCTGGATGATTACCTGATACTCAGTGATATTCAGCTTGCCCGGCGCTTCCTGGAAGGTGAAGGGGCCGATCCGGCCCTCCAGCCGATCACCCGTTTCGCCCTGTTCCTGGACGACCCGGACAGCCTGCCGGAGTGGAAGGCAGAGTTGAAAGCGGCGGTTGAAAACGACCAGGTAGTGGTACTGGACTGGCGCGAGATGATGCCGCAACTGGTGCAGTTCATCATGGTCGACGATACCGGCAACTACATCTTTCTGGTGCTGATACTGATCATGGTGGTGTTCGGTATTCTCAATACTGTGCTGATGAGCGTGCTGGAGCGCACCCGCGAGTTCGGCCTGCTGCGGGCGCTCGGCATCAGCCGCTATCACCTGCTGTGGCTGGTGTTCTGCGAGTCCCTGCTGCTCAGCCTGCTGGCGGTGGGCATTGGCTGGATAGTGGCCGGCGCCGTGCATCTCTGGTTTGCCAGCCACGGCATCGACATGGCCGCCCTGATGGGTGGCAGTACCGAAATGATGGGCACCTTCATGGACCCGGTGATCTATACCGAACTCTCCGGTGAGCGCGTGCTTCAACTCACCCTGCTGATTTTTGCCGCCACCCTGGGCAGCGGTATCTATCCGGCCATCAAGGCGTCCCGGGTGACGCCGGTGGAGGCACTGCGCACATGACAACAATTGACAACGACAGCGCCGGGAAAACGGCTGTGGCACTACTGACGCTGCAAGGCGTGGACAAGATCTATCGTCAGGGCGAACTGGAAGTGCGGGCACTGCAGGAGATCGACCTGACCGTGCGGGAAGGCGAGTTTGCCGCACTGGTCGGTCCCTCCGGTTCCGGCAAAACCACCCTGCTGAATATCATCGGCGGACTGGACGCGCCCAGTCATGGCAGCATCCAGCTCAATGGCACCTCAATCACCACCCTGAAGGAGGCCGAGTTGTCAGACTTTCGCCTGTTTCAGCTCGGCTTTGTGTTTCAGGCCTACAACCTGGTGCCGGTCCTGAGCGCCCTGGAAAACGTCGAGCTGGTGATGGTGCTTCAGGGCCGCGATGTGCGGGAGCGCCGGGAGCGCGCCGAACACTACCTGAAGCTGGTAGGGTTGGAAAAAGTGCTGCAGCGCCGCCCCGCGGCGCTCAGTGGCGGCCAGCAGCAGCGGGTGGCCGTGGCCCGCGCCTTGGCAGCAGGGCCCCGCCTGGTACTGGCCGACGAGCCGACCGCCAATCTCGATTCGGAGAACGCCACCGCGCTGCTCGACATCATGCATCGTCTCTCCCACGAGGAAAAAACCACCTTTATCTTCTCCACCCACGACCGGCGGGTGATGGAGCGGGCCGAGCGCATCATCACCCTGCGTGATGGGAAAATTGTCAGCGACAAGCATATCGGGCAGGAGTCCCATGAGCAGATGGCCTAGCACTTGCCTGCTGACGGCGCTGTTGCTGCCGCTCAGCGCCACGCACGCGGTGGAGCTGACCGGGCGCCTCTCCCTGCTCGGCAGCGCCGCGCGGGCGGAACGGGGCGATGCCGGTTATAACCCGCTGGACAACGACACCCTGACCACTGACCAGCAGAGCCTGCGCCTGATGCTGGAGGGCGCCAACGGCAACCGCGAGTGGTCGCTGCATCTGAAAACCGCCCGCCAGCACGCCAGCGGCATGGCGCTCGGCGGACGACACTCCAGCGATCTGTTCCGTTATCGCGAACTCGCCGGCGACTGGCATCATGAAACCGACGGCGACCACACCACGCGGATCGGCTACACCCTGGACCGCGCCGCCTACAAGCTGCGCTTCGACGATCTGACCCTGGGAATCGGGCGTCAGCCGGTGGACTGGGGCAGCGGCCGATTCTGGCAGCCGCTGAATGTGTTCGGCGCCTTCGCCCCCACCGACCTGGACACCGACTTCAAGCCGGGCATCGATGCGGCCGTGCTGGAGTGGTATCCCTCCCCCTTCTCCTCACTGACGGCGGTGCATGCCTTCTCCCCCAACGGCAGTGACGGGATCAAGGACAGCAGTGCACTCTATCTGCGCAGCCAGATCGGCGAGCGCTCCGAGTTCGCGCTGCTGGCCGGCCATGTCATCGGCAACGAGATTGTCGGCGCATCCTTCGAAAGTGACTGGGCCGGGCTGGGCTGGCGCGTCGAGGCGGCACACTACCACCTGGAGCAGAGCGGTAAAACGGCCGTTTTCTGGATTGCCGGTGTCGACTACCAGTTCGAGGAAGGCACCTTCCTCGGGATCGAATGGTATGACCACGGGTTGGGAGCCACCCATCAGGCCACACTCTCCGCACTGCCCTCCGAACGGCTGGTGGCCTACGGGTTGCAGCCGCAACTCGGGCGACGTGTACTCGGCATCACCCTGGAGCGGGATATCACGCCGCTGTTGCGAGGCAGTTACCTGCTGCTGTTCAGTCCACTCGGCGAGAGCGATGTGCAACTGGGCAACTCCACCCTGCACCAGGTCAATCTCACCTACTCGGTGAGCAACGAGTCGGACCTGTTATTGTCACTGCAGTATGCCAGCGGCAGGGGGCTGGATCAGCAGGCCGATCCCCGATCCGAGTTCGGCCACTTGCCCACCAGCCTGACGCTGCGTTTCCGCACCTATTTCTGAATTTGTTTCATTCCACCACACCCGGAGAGGATTTAATCTGTAGAGGCCCGCCCCGGGCCGAATTCGCGGCGAGGGCGCCGCTCCTACTGGACGGGGCGGAAATTAACAGGACAGTAATACCGCTAAAAACCGCTGCGAATCTGGTATCCTTCTGACCCACGTATGGAATCACTACTCCCCTATTTCAGCGCCTTTATTGTCGGTCTGCTCGGCGGCGTCCACTGCATCGGCATGTGCGGCGGCATTGTCAGCGCCCTCACCTTCGGGCTGCCAGAGACGAGTCGCGGATCGGTCACAGCACAGCTCCCGTTCCAGCTCGCCTATAACCTGGGACGCCTGATCAGTTATGTCATTGCCGGCGCCATCATGGGTGGCCTGGGTGTGTTACTGGCCGGCATGCTACCCATGCAGATGGCACAACAGGCACTGCTGATGCTGGCCGGGCTGTTCATGATCCTGCTGGGGTTCTATCTGGCCGGTTGGTGGATGGTGCTGAACCGGGTTGAACGGCTCGGCGGCGTGTTATGGCGCCGGCTTGAACCGATGAGTCGCCAGTTGATGCCGGTACGTTCACCGACCCGGGCTTTTGCCATCGGCATGCTCTGGGGCTGGGTACCGTGCGGACTGGTCTATACCATGCTGATCAACGCGGTCTCATCGGGTGGCGCATTGCAGGGAGCGGGACTGATGTTCGCCTTTGCCCTCGGCACCCTGCCCAATCTTTTGGCAATCGGCTTGCTGGCTGGCGCCGCCGCGCGACTGGCCCGTTCGCAAACGGCCCGCCGAGTGGCCGGCATCACGGTCATGCTGTTCGGGATCTACACCCTGTGGAGTGCGATTCGATTGGGGTGAGGGACGAACCCACATCATGGTTGGATGGAAATACGCTGGGGTTCGCAAGCTCACCCCAACCTACGGCTACTCCTCGATCACTCGAATATCGGGATTGGGATAGCGCTCGATCATCTTATTTGGCAGCTTGTGCTGGGTTGCCTGGTGCAGGGCATCCGATTCCATCAGGATCAACACCAGCACGGTCACCATCACCGGCAGTACACCAGCCCCACCTATCATGGCCATCACCGCCACCTCTTTCATGCCGAAATAGGTAAATCCCACCCAGCCGAGGAAGGCGATAAAACCAAATACCGACAAGGTCAGGATAAAGGCGCGGCTGCGCCCCGCACAGAGTTGCCAGTGGCACATCACGAACCAGGAATCGATGGCTTTTGAACGCCTGGCCCGCCACAAGGTATAGCCAAGCAGGAGAATGGAAACGACAGGCACCAGGGCGAGCGGCTGCCAGTAGGAACGCACCAGCCCCAGAGAGGCGATAAACCAGAGGATGTGATTGCCCACGAGATTGGTGAGAAAAATCTCATGCGGCACCTTGGCCTTTTTACTCTCCTGATCACTGACCTCAAACTTCATAACCACTCCCGTTTTCAAGCGTCACAAAATAGCACTTGTAGGAACAGAATGCATTAGCGCCATGTCGTCTCACCGGTGTGTTTCCCCATGTAGTTTGAGTGGAAATAGACTGGCAAATTTACCGATTCGAATATGACCACCGCATAATTTAAAGCACATCCTCTGATATGGGTAATTCTTGGTCTGGCGTACAGAAAAAAGACCCCTGTGCAATAAACCCATCTTCAAACAGCATTTGCAATGAACATTCATTCTATGCTAATTAACAGGCAGTGCAGTATCCACATTTTTTCTACGGCCACGGGATATATTTGGATGGAATTCAGCACGAATAAAGCACACGGTGGTCTGGTCACGTCAACCGTTCGCGGATGCGGAACACACGCGACACCCGTCACTGATTGCATTGTCCAATCCTGGAAACGCTGTCTGGATGAGTATGACCTTGATCCGGAACGACGCCCGGAACCCGTGCTTGTCGACCGGTCAGACCTCAAGGAACGACAGGAAAAATCCTGCCGACTGGTGGAGATCGCCCGCTCAGAGATGACCAATCTCTATCAGCAGGTCGCCGGGTCGGGACATTCGATCCTGCTGACCGACCACGACGGTGTTGTTCTTAATTATGTGGGTGACCCCATGTTCACCAGCACCGCGGTCAAGACTGCCCTGCAAACGGGCGCGGTCTGGAGTGAAAAGACCCAGGGTACTAATGGTATGGGAACCTGCCTGGTGGAGAAGCGCCCGCTGATTATCCACCAGGACGAACACTTTTTTACCAAGAACACGCGCCTCACCTGCTCTGCCGCACCCATCTTTGATCCCACCGGCGAACTGGTGGCGGTACTGGACGCCTCGGGTGAATCAAGGCAGGCGCAACAGCACACCATGGTGCTGGTCAACATGTCCGCGCAACTGATTGAGAACCGGATATTTCTCTGCAAAATGCGCGATAACTATATCCTGCGTTTTCACAGCCGTCCGGAGTTCATCAGCACCCTCGGTGAAGGGGTTATCGCCTTCGACGAAACAGGTCGCATTCAGGCGGCCAATCGCAGTGCCCTGTTCCAACTCGACATGAAAGACATTATCGGCCGCCCCTTTGAAGAACTGTTTAACCTGCGCACCAACAACGCACTCGGCAATGCGCACAATCAGGCCATGGTGCCGCTGCCACTGCGGGATGCCAGCCAGGGTAGACGCTTCTACGCGAGTTTCCAGCCACCGAACCCTGATATAAGCGCTAAACGTCAGCCAGCCCGATCAGCGCGGGCCTTTGTACCGGAAGCGGTTACTGAAGCACCGACACTGGAAGGGCTGGAGTTTGGCGACAATCGCATGCGTCACAATATCGAACGGGCGAAAAAACTGCTCGAACTCGACATCCCCTTCATTCTGCTTGGAGAGACAGGCACCGGCAAGGATGTCTTCGCTAACGCGGTACATAAAACCAGCAGCCGGGCAAGCAAGCCGTTTGTGGCGGTCAACTGTGCCTCGCTGCCAGAGACACTGATCGAGAGCGAGCTGTTTGGTTACCGGCCCGGTGCATTTACCGGGGCGAGCAAAGAGGGTTCCCGAGGCAAGATCGCACAAGCCCACGGTGGCACGCTGTTTCTTGATGAGATCGGCGACATGCCGTTACATCTGCAGGCGCGTCTGCTGCGGGTGCTGGAGGAGCGGGAAGTCATACCGCTGGGTAGCGAAACCCCTATCAAGGTGGATATACGTCTGATCAGCGCAACCCACCAGAATCTTCAGCTGCAGATTGAGGACGGCAGTTTCCGCGAAGATCTTTTCTACCGGCTGAACGGTATCAGCCTGCAGATGCCACCCCTGCGTGACCGGGAAGATCGACGCGCCCTGATTCAACATATCATGAAGCTGGAATCAGCGGGTCAGGATACCGTCATCATTGCGGACGAGGCACTGGATGCGCTGGAACACTATGAGTGGCCGGGGAATATGCGACAGCTGCGCAATATCATGCGCACACTCATTGGCCTTTGTGACAACAACAGCATCGGACTGGACGACCTGCCAGAAGAGATATTCTGCGACTGCGGAGACGATGCAGGTGAACCAAGACAGCGCGCGCGGCCCAGTAACCCACTGGATATCGCCGAGCGTGATGCCATCATCCGGGAACTGGAGGCGGCCCACTGGAATGTCACGCGGGTTGCCACGAAATTGAACATCAGCCGTAACACTCTGTACCGGAAAATGAAGCGCTACGATATAAAACCGCCCCGCTAGCCGACAACTCCCCGGTTGGCCCGAGCCTTGCAGTCTGCAGGCAACGAGTCAACACGCAGGATACCGGGACATGAGCCATTTTGCAGTGCGCGTACACCCAGGCGAACTCCATTTCAACGCCGCGCACTTCATCACCTTCAATGGGAGCTGCGAAAATATCCACGGCCACAACTTCCATCTGCAACTGGAGGCGCGCGGGGAGAACACCCGGGATGCCTTCGTCATCGATTTTGTTCTGCTGAACAAGCTGGCTGCCAGGATCTGCGCGGAACTGCATGACGGCGTGTTGATACCAACCGAAAGCGACGAGATTACGCTGACTGAACGGGAAGACGACATGCTGGAAATCCGCAGCTATGACAAGCGCTTTATCCTGAGCCGCGCAAGCTGCATTCTGCTGCCGATAACCAATACCACGGCAGAGATGCTTGCTTACCATATCAGCAACCGCCTCATCGACGCCCTGCATGCGCACCAGGGGCTTGGCAATCTGCAGACACTGGAAGTGGCCGTCGAAGAGGCCGATCAACAATGGGGCATCTATCAGCGGGAGATCATCCATGACTGATACCGGCCGCACGGCCTGGGCCATTACCGGCTCGGGACATTATCTTAAAGAGTGTCTGCAGCTGGCGGAGCGACTCCCGGCGGTCGATCTGTTTCTCAGTAAAGCGGCCGCCGAAGTACTCCAGGTCTACGGCCTTCCGGTCAAGCAACTGAAACAGCGCTTCCGCATTTTTCACGACAACACAGCCAGTGCATCGCCGGTGGGGCTTTTCTATGAAGGGGTATACAAGCAACTGATCGTGGCACCAGCCACTTCCAACAGCGTGGCGAAGATGGTTTACGGCATATCCGACTCACTGGTTACCAATGTCTATGCCCAGGCCGGCAAATGCCGTATACCCAGCATCGTATTTGCCTGTGATGCGGCGCCGGAAATGGAGACAGAGGCACCCGGCGGAACCGTCATGGTCTATCCACGCCGCATCGACCTGGAAAACACTCGCCGGCTGATGGATTTCGAATATACCCGGGTGGTAACCGGTCTACAGTCACTCGAGGATGCCCTCGACCTACCCGCGCCATGTCAGAACATCTCCTCTTTCTGACCGGGTCACTGGCCGAGGCCAGCCTGAGGCAGGTGCTGCACGCGATGGCACCAACCCCCGTAACCTGGGAAGTACGGCCACTCAAAATCAAGGTAGCGGCGCTGTTGACCGGTGAGATGATCAAACGCCAGTTGGCAGATACCGGAAACGCCAGCCGGGTGGTGATCCCTGGTCGCTGTCGCGGCGACCTGGAAGGACTGAGTGAACACTATGGCACCCCATTTCAGCGTGGACCGGATGAATTGCGCGATCTGCCGGAATGGCTGGGACAGGCAGGCCAACCGGCCGATCTGAGTCAGCACGATGTATTGATTTTTGCCGAGATCGTGGATGCCCCCAACCTGACTCCGGCCTCCATACTCCATCAGGCTGAACTGTTTCGCCAGGATGGCGCCGATATCATTGATCTGGGCTGTCTTCCTGACCAGCCGTTTCCGCATCTGGCGGAGAGTGTGCGACTGCTCAAGTCGGAAGGATTCAGGGTAAGCGTAGACTCCCACCGGGACGAGGAACTGCTGGCCGGTGGCCAGGCAGGTGCCGACTATCTGCTCAGCTTGACCGAACAGACGCTGTGGATTGCCGATGAAGTGGCTGCCACACCCATTCTGATCCCCTATACCGCGGGCGATCTGGAGAGCCTGCAGCGCGCATGGGAGACGCTCGATTCGAAAGGAAGAAGCTGCTTCATTGACCCTATACTCGACCCCATCCACTTTGGATTCACCGAATCCGTTGTGCGCTATCACGAGGCACGAAGACGTCTCCCCGACGCACCCATGATGATGGGTGTAGGCAATCTGACCGAGCTTACCGAAGCGGACACCAGCGGCATCAATGCCCTGCTGTTTGGCATCATATCCGAGTTGCATGTCGGGGCCGTGCTGACCACCGCAGTAAGCCCCCATTGCAGATCGGCGATACGCGAGGCCGACCTCTCACGGCGCATCATGTATCGGTCCAGGGCAGACCGCACCTTGCCGAAACGCCTGCATGGCGGGCTCAGTAACCGACATGAACGTAATCCGTTTCCCTATGATTCGGCGGAAATCAGCAGTGCGGCCAATCGGGTTAAAGACCGTAACTTTCGCATACAGGTCAACCAGCAAGGCATACACATCTACAATCGGGATGCATTGCACCAGGCCGTTGATCCGTTTGACCTGTTTCCCCACCTGGGAGTGGAAGAGGATGGCAGTCACGCCTTTTACCTCGGCGTTGAGCTGGCGCGTGCCCAGATTGCCCTGCAACTGGGTAAACGCTATACCCAGGACCAGATGCTCGACTGGGGCGTGGCGACCCCGCCAACGGAAGAGAATCTGTTGGAATATGCCAAACCCGGCAGTACCAAGCAGGGTCGAAAACCGTTGACAAAAAAAGGCACCAAGTGAGATTGGCCCAGCTTTTGCTCCCGTCTGCCTATTATGAACAGACACGACAGGCTGGACACTTTGGCGTTTGTTAGCTGCCCCTTCTGTGCCATGGTTTGTGACGATCTGTCACTGCCAGTACACAACGAAGCCCTGACCGCGCAGCAGATACCTTGCGAGAAGGCCCGCACGGGATTTACCAGTGCATTCCAGGCGACCCGGGAAACACCCCTCATCCATGGGAAAGAGGCCACCTGGAAGCAGGCGTTGCAGCAGGCGGGCAAAATGTTGCGAGAAGCCAGACTACCCCTGTTTCACGGATTGATTGGCGATCTGCTGGACAGCAAGGCTGCAGTCAAAATGGCGGATCACTTTGGCGGTGCCATCGACCATCTGCATGGCGATGCAATTGCCCGCAATCTGCAGATCTACCAGCAAGGCGGCTGGCAGGTCAGCAGCATGGGTGAGGTACGCAATCGTGCCGACCTGGTTGTATTGATTGGCCATGACCCGCAAGAGACCTACCCGCGACTGCACGAGAAGCTGCTCGACAGCACGGAGCGGCTGCATGCCGACTCACCACCGATTATCCATCCACTCAACCATGACTGCCTCGATTTACTATCAATCACACGTGCACGTCTTGCCGGCAAGCCGGTACAAGCCGATACCGCCGGGAGCGATGAACTGCTGACGCAGATCACGGGTGCGAATTACCCGGTGTTTATCATTGGCCGCCTGCCGGGGAAGAACGCTGAGCTGATCATCCGCACCTGTGTAGGGCTGGTGCGTGATATCAATGAAACCCGACGTAGCGCATTGCTGATGCTGGGCGCGGGGGAAGGCGATACGACCGCACAACTGAGCGCCGCCTGGCATAACGGTTTTGGTATTCGCACCTGTCATGCAAAGGGTTATCCGGAACAGGATCTGCAGAGGTATGCCGGTAACCGGCTAATGCAATCCGGTGAAACCGATCTGCTGGTCTGGATCAGTAGTCTCAGTTGTGCACCCCCACCCGATGTAGCCCAAAACACCATTGTTATTGGACATCCAGCGATGTCATTCACACAGTCAGAACCCGCCATTTTTTTGCCGGTCGGCGTTCCTGGTATACACCGTTCGGGTTATCTGCATCGTGCCGATGGACTGAGACTGGTTCCTCTCAAGAGACTGATCGACAACCCGCTGCCCGGCAGTGCCACACTTTGTGAGCAGCTGATTTCACAGGAACCACGCACATGCTGATAAGACTTAAAGGCGCTCGAATACACGACCCGGTCAATCAGCTCAACGGGACATGTGGTGACATCTGGATCAGGGATGCACGTATCTGCGAGGCACCAGACAACATGGCGGAGGCGGATAGGACCATTGACCTGGAAGGCAAGATCCTGATGGCCGGTGCAATTGACATTCACAGTCACATCGCCGGCGGCAATGTCAACAACGCCCGCTTGTTGTTACCCGAACAGCACCTGGCCGAGCGCGCCCGCCTTCCACAATTCCCCTTCTCCGGTGCCAAATGGTCGGCTTGTGACACCGGCTACCGCTATGCGGAGATGGGCTTTACCACGGTCGTCGAGCCCGCCGTCCTGCCGATCAATGCCCACCAGGCGCATGCTGAACTGGCCGACATACCGATCATTGATACCGCCGGTCTGGCCATTGTCGGCAATGATGATTTCCTGCTGCGTATGCTGCGGGATGGCGCGGAACAGGCCCGTATCAATGACTATATTGCCTGGACCCTGCACGCCACCCGGTGCCTGGGGGTCAAGGTGATCAACGCGGGGGGTGCCACCGCCTTCAAGTTCAACCAGCGACAACTGAACCTGGATGACGAGGTGCCGATGTACGGCATGACATCGCGCGCAATCCTGAGCGCGGTGCAGCGCGCGGTTGTGCAACTGGGCATCCCGCATCCGGTGCATGTTCACTGCAATAACCTGGGTATTCCCGGCAATGTGAACACCGCACTCGATACCATCAAGGCGGCGGATGGCCTGCCCATGCACCTGGCCCATGTGCAGTTCTATGGTTACGGGGACAACGGGGATTCTGGCTTTTCCTCCGGGGCCAGCGCACTGGCCGATGCCATCATGGCGAATCCCAATATTACCGTGGATATCGGACAAGTGCTGTTTGGTCAGACCGTCACCATTTCCGGTGATGTAATGCGCCAGTTTGATGCACGCCATATTGCCAATCCGAAAAAGTGGGTGGTTTGGGAAGGCGAAGATGGCGGTGGCGGCATTGTGCCGTTCCGCTATCGTCCGAAAAACTATGTCAATGCCCTGCAGTGGGCGATCGGCCTGGAGCTTTTCATGCTGATTGATGATCCCTGGCGGGTCTTCTTCACCACCGATCATCCCAATGGCGCGCCCTTTACCGCTTATCCGGAACTGTTCAGACTGCTGATGGACCGAGACTACAGAAACCAGTGGCTGGACCGAATCAATGCGAAATCGGCGGATATCTCCCTGTTGCGCCATCTGGAGCGTGAATATGACCTGAATGATATTGCCATCATGACCCGGGCCGCACCGGCCAGACTATTGGGCCTCGGTGACCGGGGTCATCTCTCCGTTGGGGCCATTGCAGACATTGCCGTTTACCAGCCACAGGCCGATAAGGCCGCCATGTTTGGCAAGGCAGAACTGGTGTTCAAGAACGGTATCGCGGTGGTTGAAAAGGGCCAGGTAATACGCTCCATCCAGGGCAAGACCCATGCCGTTGCACCCGGCTTTGACAGGGGGATTGAATCATCCATCAGCGACTATTTTGATCGCTATCACTTGATGAAAATGGATCACTACAAACTGGATCCACAGCATCTGCTTGAGACACTGGGCAGTGAACTGGTACTGCATTGAGGCGTCTATGAGTGAACGTATTCATGAAGTTATCCTGATCACCCGTAACCCTGATGGATCACCGCATATGGCACCCATGGGCATTCGGCAGCGGGGCAACAGCTGGTTGATTGCACCCTTTCGTCCCTCGCGGACACTGGATAACCTGCTGCGGGATGGCGCCGCCAGTATCAACACCACCGACGATGTGCGGATCTATGCCGGTTGCCTGACCCAGCACTATGACTGGCCCCTGCTAGCGTGTGAAAAGATCGAGGGACTGCGCCTGCGTGACGCCCTCAGTCATGAAGAGATCCGCGTTCAGCAGGTCAAAGAGGATACCCAGCGGCCCGAGCTCTCATGCGAGCGCATTCACCAGGTCAATCATCGCCCATTCAGCGGTTATAACCGTGCACAGGCGGCCGTGCTGGAGCTGGCCATACTGGTCAGCCGGCTTCATCTGCTTACGCCCGAAAAACTGGCAAGCGAGATCGCTTATCTGCAAATCGCCATCGACAAGACCGCGGGCAGTGAAGAACAGGAGGCCTGGGACTGGCTGATGCGAAAGGTCCACGACTATCGCAAGAGGCAATGTGCATGACCGGTCTGCTGGCCAGCATCTGCTCGGTTGAAGAGGCGGCTATTGCCCTGCACGCCGGCGCCGACATTATTGATTGCAAAGATCCCTCCCGGGGCGCCCTGGGCGCACTCGACCTCGACCGGATCGCAGCCATCGTAGACTATGTCAATGGCGAGCGGCCTGTCAGTGCGACCCTGGGCGATCTTCCTCCCGATCCAAAGCGCATCCAGGCCGCCGTCAGGAACACCGCAGACTGTGGTGTTGACTACATCAAACTCGGCCTGTTCGATGAACCAACAGCAGCCTCCTGCATCAGGGCTCTGGAAGAGGAGTGCCGGCACAATCAGTTGATCGCTGTCTGCTTTGCCGACCGCTTTGATCCCACACCCCTGCTTCCGCTACTCTCCACACAAGGTTTTCATGGGGTCATGATCGATACCGCGGAAAAACAAAATGGACGCCTGACCGATCTCTGGACCCTGGACCGACTGGGCCGCTTTGTCGATCAGGCACAACGGCTCGGGCTGGTCTGCGGACTGGCCGGTCGCCTGACGCTTGACGACATCCCTTCCCTGCTGCCGTTGAATGCCGACTACCTGGGATTTCGCAGTGCACTCTGCGTCGCCGGTCGAACCAGCCGAGTAGACCGTGAGGCCATGCTGCGGGCCAGGGATGCCCTGCCGTTACGCCATGACACCACGACCACCCTTACGCCCCACCGGGCCACTCGTTAGTGACCATCTGTCCCGAGATCTATCGCCAGCGCGCCGTCATCGAAGGACTCTATGGCGTCGAGGAGATCACCGAACAGACGGTCAGGCAGGTACTCCAGATCATGACAGAGACACTGGGCATGACGCCGATAGCCAAGCTGCTGATCTTCTCCCCTGACCAAGTCAGTGAGTTGCATCATGGCATCGGCGGCTTTCAGGCCTGGGCTGAGTCAGGCTGCTCATTCTACACCTGGCGGGAGCAGAAACTGTTCACCCTGGATCTCTACTCCTGCAAACCATTTTCGGCAACAAAATGTATTCAACAGCTCGAAGACATATTACGCGTGGAGATCATTGAGTGGCGTGACCTATCGTCCAGGTAAAAAAATGGACCGCCGAGTAAACTGAGCGGTCCCAAGCGGAGGTAAAACTTTAAGTAGAATAGTTGTCGGATTAGGCTGCGCCAATCCGACCTGCATTCGAGGCGAACAATCCGCGCAGTAGGTCGGGTTAGCCGAAGGCATAACCCGACAAAGCCAGCCAGTCACTGCTCCCATCACGATGCGCCAGCCTGACCTTGCCGCCCCACTGCCGCTGAAACTCATCGAACGCCGCATCCAGCAGATCCGAACCCGCTGTTGTCAACGGGGCCGACTTGACCAGCAATACACCTTCCGCCCCTACTTTTGCAGCAAGCCAGAGTGCCAGGCTATCAGCAGTCACCCGCCAACTAGGCTCCACGTCAGGGTCTGCCGCGGCAGGCAGCCAGACGGCACTGCGACCATCTGCCACTATCTGTTTCAACTGTTGCGGATCAGCTGCCGTTTGCAGTCGTTCTTCGATGCCTGACATCAGCAGACCGTACTGATCCATTGCGCAGAGCGCCATGCTGTGGGCTGTGGCATCATCAAATTGCCAGCGCTGTTGCGCCACACGTACCTGATCCGCGAACGGCCCACCTCCTGGCACTAGAATGACCGGGTGTTCACCCGCCGCGATCACCCGCAGCCAAGCCTCGAGTTGTGGACTGTCATACAGACTGCCGCCGATCTTAACTACCCACATTGGACCATTGGCTCTCTTTGAGTAAACACAACAGGGCAGATGCCTTGTCAAAGGTCTCCTGGTATTCGGCATTGACTTCGGAATCATGCACGATACCGCCGCCCGCCCAGCAGCATATCTCCCCCTGGTTGTAGACCAGGGTGCGTATCACGATGTTGCTATCCATCCGGCCATCAAAACCGATATAGGCTATCGAGCCGCAATAGGGCCCGCGGCAATCCGGCTCCAGTTCCGCAATGATCTCCATGGCGCGAATCTTGGGTGCGCCTGTAATAGAACCACCGGGGAAACAGGCACGCAGCAGTCCAATCGCATCCTGATCTTCCCTCAGCTCTCCGGTTACCGTGCTGACCAGGTGATGTACGGTGGCATAACTCTCAACAGAAAATATTTCCGGCACCTTTACTGTTCCGGCATTACAAACCCGGCCCAGGTCATTGCGCAGCAGATCCACTATCATCAGATTTTCGGCGCGATCCTTGGAGCTTGATGCCAACTCTCTGGCCATGGCGGAGTCGCCTTCCGGCGTATCACCCCGGGGTCGTGTTCCTTTAATCGGCTTGGTTTCCACCTGTTTGCCCTTAAGCTTTAAAAAACGTTCGGGTGATGAGCCGAGTATCTCTGCATGAGGTGTTTTGAGATAGGCGGAAAATGGAGCGGGATTCATTCGCCGCAACTCCTGGTAGGCACTCCAGCCATCACCTTCCGCCGGCGCTGAAAAGCGTTGCGCAAAATTCACCTGATAACAGTCGCCATCCAGAATGTACTGCTTAATACGCTGAAACGCCGCCACATAAGTGGCGCGATCCATATTGCTTCGGATCGGACCCGTAATATGGAACGGACGTTTTATCCGCGGCCTTGACGGGGTGCAGAAAAGCTTTATCAGCGACCACCAGCGCTCACGGGTACGCTGGTCCCTCCCCTCAGCAACCAGCCAGCTGCGGCATAGTTTATGATCCACCACGACAGCCCAGTCATAAAGGCCGATTACCATTTCGGGAACTTGATCCCGATTGTCCGGCTGTTCCGGCAGCTGTTCAATGCGCCATGCCAGATCATAGGAGAACCAGCCGATTGCGCCACCGCCAAAGGGTAAATCCGCAGCACTCTCTGTATGCGCACCCAACACTTCTTGCAAGAGTGCAAAAGGATCATCCGGACTCAGGCGTATGCTAGCTTCACCGCGTATCTCGGTAATATTGGCCCGCGTGGTCAGGGTCAGATAAGGGTCGGCCGCCAGGATGTCGTAGCGACCGGCGCTGGTGCGGGGATATCCGCTATCCAGAAACACCGCCCAGGATTTCTCGGCAATACGCGCAAACAGCGCGGCGCTATCGGGCTGGTAGGGTATTCGCACTCTCAGGCACATACGGCACTCCGGCATTGCTGCAGACGCAGTAGTGCGACTGCCGGGGCGCAATCCGCGGCCTTTGCACCGTATTCCCCCTGCGTGAGCAGTTGTCCAATATCGATATAGGGGCACCCAAGCCGATCCGCCACACGTTGGACCAGAAACCGTCCAACTCCGGCTCCGACCAGGGTCGCGGAATCAGCCAATCCGAGACTCAACTGCCGCTGGCACGTCAATGAGAGCGCATCCAGTTGACGATCCGCAAAAAAAGCCGCCAATCGATACCAGTCGGCATCGGAGCCGTCGCCCAGGTCCGCTCCGATCATGCGCGACAATCGTCGCATGCTGGCCGTTATTGAGTGGGCCTTGCCATCAGCAGCCGGATAGAGGTCGGCATGTTCCGGCAGATCACCCAGGATGCGGTAGATATCCGCTGTAGTGGCGAAATGTTCATTGGCGAGGGTCAACCAATCACCTTTAAACGGAACCCGATCGGTAATCGCCATCAGCGGCGTACGCACGATGCCCGCATAGATCATCTCTCCATGCAAAAGACGTTCACGATCAGTGAAACCCCTGTTTTGTAGCTGGTGCTTATCGAATGGCAGCAGGTCACTGGTGGTACTCCCGACATCGATCATCACACCAGAGGCAATCACCGAAGCTGCAAAGCTGGTTGTCGCCAGCCAATTGGCTGAGGCAATCTGCTCATAGAAATTAGAGGCCACAGCGGCGGGAACAAATCCCTTCTGGCCTGCGAAAAAAAAGAGCTGCTGTGGCGGCAACCTGACGCTCAGCCAGTCAACCAGTTCACAGACACCCGACCGGCGGTCGTCAAACAGGTCAACCAGCTCCGCCGTCATGGTGACACGGTGCTCGCACATTTGTAGCGGCAACTCCTGCGCAAGCTCCCGTATCGCCAGATCCAGCGATTCCAATCCTTGCCACAAGGGTGTCGCCCGGATCTCCACGCGCCGCAAAGTACCGCGCCGGTCCTGCCACGCCACCTTCAGGTGGGCACCACCGACATCCCAGCCAATCACTCCCTGCTCAGGCAACACGGCCCAGCTCCAGGTCGATATGTACACACTCACCGGTGATCAATCCCGTCGGCAGTGCGCCTGGGCACTCGGCGAGTTGCATGATCATCGCCGCCAGATTCCTGCCGGTCGATTGACTCAATCCGACATATGCGGTGGTTAACCGGGGGTTAATCTCCAGGACAACCGGGCCCTGCTCGGTAAGAATCAGATCCACGCCAACATAGCCCCACAGCCCTGGAATCGCCGCGCAGATCCCCTTCGCCAATTCAAGCAGTTCCACCTGGTGGCTCTTGAGTCCGTTGACAACACACCCCAGCAGGTAAAAGCCGTCGTTCATCTGCACCACCCGCTGAATATTTGTGCCGACCAGACAGACACAACTGTGACCCACCATAATCGACATGCTGATCGACTGGCCCGCCATGTAGGGCTGTACCACCCACTCAATAATCGGGTCACGACTTTTTACATACTCAATCAGTGCTGCTTCATCCGCAATGATGTGAATATCCTGACAACCCACGCCCTGATCAGGTTTCACCACCAGTGGCTGATTATTAAAGCGGGGATGGGCCCCAAACCGCCAGGTGGGTATCACCGGAACTCCCTGCATGGCCAGACAGTCCACGGTCGCCTTTTTGCTGGATGCTATAGACACCGCCTCGGCACTGCTATTGAGCAACAGTTTTCCAGACGCTTCAACGGCACGACACAGTGACTCCAGGACGCCGTTGGTTTCCGGAGCAATGGGCAACACCGCATCGACTTCATTGACACAGGTAAGCCAGGCGCTCCACCAGTCATCCTCTACCCAGTGGATGTTGGTTGGCAGGGAGAGCGAATCCAGGCGCACGTCACGACTGATCAGCACATCAATTGATTCCAGTTCCGTCAGGTCACGGACAATGGCGTTAAGCATCATATCGCCTTCCGCCTTCAGACTTGGTATCATCTCCTCGTTCACACAACCACCACCGGTTATGTATTCAAATACAAAGATCCGCATACAAACTCCTTGAATATCATCCCTGTCATTGATCTTCTGCAAGGCCAGGCGGTTCACGCCATTCGAGGGCGTCGCGCCGGGTATCGACCAGTTGACTCACCGTTATGCCGCCAGGGTGAAGTCATGCCGTTGATAGCAAGACTTTACGATGACTTAGGCATGCAGCAGCTTTACCTGGCAGACCTGGATGCCATCCAGGGAATGGGCAATAATCTCCTGACCCTGCAAACAATCGCTCACACCTTTCCCCAACTGATTCTCTGGGTAGATGCGGGCTTTTCCTCTCCTGCAGCAATCCAGGCATTGCAATCTCAACTCGCATTCCGACCGGTCATCGGCTCTGAAAGTTGGCAATTCAACCGTTGGTTCCCAGTCGACCAGACGATTCTCTCTATCGATTCGGTCGACGATAATCTGCGCGATCCTTCAGGTATCACGCGCGATAGTGCACGCCGTCCGGACACCCTAATTCTGATGAACCTCTCCCGCGTGGGATCATTGCAGGGTCCCGACATGGAACGACTCACCTGCTGGCAGTCGGTCGCGCCTGACGCGACCCTGTACATGGCCGGTGGAGTGCGCAACCGTTCTGATATCGAAAAACTGCAATCAGCCGGCGCCGCCGGAGTATTATTGGCAAGCGCGCTGCACAATGGCGCGTTGACCGCGGCGGATATCCGGCATTTCAGCTGACCGAGCATGCCGTCATCCTGGGTTTGCCCGGTTGCTGAATCAGGCGTCGTCTAAGTTCTGTATAATCGCTTTTGGCACGAAATGGATATAACAATGATTCGGAACCCTGTACCTGCTGTTCAGCCAGTGATCTTCCCTGATAGTCACACCATGAATTAGTCGTCTCATACAGACGTATGCCACTCAATCCGGGGAGATATTCAATCAACTGTTCCCAGATATAGACGCATAGCATTTCGGTGCTGGACCGCCAGGCCAACTCCTCCGCTGCATAGTTCAGATGATGATGATCAAAACGTTCGATGATCAGCCGGTTTACCACACGTTTCAGATAGCCATAATCCACCACGCATCCGGTTACCGGATCGATACGCCCGGTCACTTCCACCTGCAGGACATAACGCCCTCCATGCAGGTTGGAGCATTTGGCCGGATGGTCAGTAATAAAATGGGCGGAATCAAAAACCAGCTCCTTGGTCACACTTGCCTGTGGTGTAATGGCCTGAAAACGTTCCCAGGCCGTCGGCATGGTCATCAGGCGATCCTTCATCAACTCAAGCAGTTTGTCACCATCAGCCAGTGTCAGCGTGCGTAACAGTGAACCACCTGTTGCATCTGATTCACCGGATGCATCCAGCACCTGACAATGGATGTGAAAATTACAGGCCAAATGTTCACGAACGGCCTCGGCATAAATCGGTCGGCTGAAGAGCATAAACAGGTAACCCGCATGCCACTCCGCACGGTGGGCCATGTACACTGCCAGAGCGCCCAAAAAGGCAGGTGGTGGTTCAGGCATTGCCCAGTCATGAACCAGATTTCGCAACGGTGCCCGGAGAAGATTTTTCGCCACTACACGATGTGTATCCGAGCGGTATTCATAAATCTGATGAAACTGAAAACCGTAATCAACCAGATGATTCAGAGTCCACAACAGCAGGTCCAGGCGGCGTACTTCACCAGCCACATCGACGAAACCATCATTTTCCTGTAGCAATCCCGCCCAGCGCAGCCCCAACAGGGCCTGTCGCGCCGCCTCTGTCGGTCTGGCAACAGGGCGGGCATAATTTTCAATATGATCAGGCTGGTTAATCTGATCACTATGCAGAATCAAATCCAGTGGCAGCTGGTGACGTATTGCATACTCCTGGATTGTCAGGTTGCTGCATTCGAGCAAATGCCCGTTATCCAATTGAGATACTGTTTCGCCACATTCCAAACAGTGCATAACCTGCTCCTGACGAGGAGAAAAAGTGTGGGGCCCAATGGACCCCACAACGATCACTTAGGCGTGTGCAGCAAACGGATGCTCGTTAGTCGACTTACCCGCAATCACCTCTGCAGGAGTAGGCGTACCAGCAACAGCCCGCTTGATTGACTGCTTGGTTGCCTCGTAGTTGTAGTCCTGGATCTTGTCGTCATCCGCCGCCTCCCAGTGAATAAACACCCCCACGCAGATAAACACATCATCCGCCTCATCGGCAGGAATGGTGCCATCCTCAAGGCAATCGGCGACAGCCATGGCCACGCCACGCTGTGCCGGCCCAAACATCTGAACGGCCTGCGCCGCACCCTTGATGGTCACCTTATTGAACATCATCGTGTGTGGCTTACAGGGCAGGTTCGGTGCCACAACAGCCAGCAGTGATGTAAAGCCATCTTTATTGTTGACCAGACCATTACAGAAAGCCGTCTCTGCTGCAGAGCCGCGTGGCCCCATGATCAGATCGATGTGTGCCACTTCATTGCCGTCGCCGACCAGTGATTCACCTACCATAGTCTTGTTAATAACTGCCATATCGGATCTCCTCAGATTGTTGGCTTATAGTATTAGCGGTGTTTTGGCCTGAATCGGCCTCATCATCCGCGGATAATTCCGGGCAACCCCGGCGCTGTTTATCGTCTGCCTTTGCAAACGATGGATGAATACGCCAGCAACACAGAAGTCTGCCGTCGTACCAGGATTTATACCTTGCTGTTTGAGTTGCCGGTCCATTTCGATCAACAACAGATGTCGTGCCGAGTCATCAGCAGCAGTGAGATATTTTTGATGCACGTCAGCAGCCCACCGGGAAACCGCGATCGCTCGTGCCGTTCCCTGCTTTCGTTGAATGTGGCTGTCCTGATAACTCTCCAGCAGATAAAGAAACAGATCAGTGACAGCAGTCTCTTCATCGGCATGGCGTTGAAAAGCGTCGATCAGATAAGGCAGAATTACGCTGGATAGCTCATGGAAACCGTTGGCATATTGCCGGGCGATCAAATCCCTGTCAGCCGCCAGAGCCATCACTTCCACCAGGGGACTGGTAGCGGGACCGGCCACATCATGGGATTCTGTCCGACCGAGCCCACCCGGATTAGCCAACCGTATTGCCGCGAACACTCTATTCGTCTCTTCTGCACGAACAGCGGACAACACCTTGAGAAGCGCTGTCTCCAATCTCTCTTCAGGATAATCAATAGCCGCCTGAATAATCGGTGCGCAGAGTAGAATGATGCCCAGATTGGTATTACACCGAACCGCATCCTGAGTGGCCTTTACCGCACCATAAATGCGATTTCCGAGTACCTGGCCGGGTTCCGTAATCATCTCCGCACTGGCCAGAGCGCTCTGTACAAACAGCTCGGCATCCATTCCATGACCGGCCGAATGAATCGATACATTTCCTGGCTTCAGTGCAGCCACATCCAATGCACAGGCCTCCAGGTACCACTTTGCAAGAAGTTCTGTGGTCATCGGGTTCATTGAAGCGCCTCGCATGCCTGCGAATGGCGACACTTCATCAACAGGTCGTCTGCCAGCACGGAGGCGATGTTTACCGAGGTAACACGCTGCAAGCCGCGCCAGGCGGGAACACTGTTAATTTCAATCACCCACCAGTTGCCCAGGGCATCACGCATCAGATCCACCCCGGCATAGTCCATATCAACGCAGGCAACAGCCTGTTCCGCCAGGTGTTTCAGTTCCCCTTCCGGTACCGCGGCATGGCAGATACCACCTTGCGCTACATTTGCCAACCAACCCGAAGTACTCCTGCGCATGGCAGCCACCGCCACGCCTGAAATGACAAACACCCGCCAGTCGCAGGCCAGATCATCCGACTGTTCAATAAATCGTTGCAGATACCAGACGTGGTGTATCGCATCGGCATCAGGAAGATCGGCACGGTTTTTAACCAGAACGATCCCCTTGCCCTGTGATCCGAACAGGGGTTTGCAAATCAATTGATGTCCACACGCCGTTTCCCGTTCGGTTATGGCTTCAGCCATCGGCCGTTCGGCACAGACCCAGGTGGCCGGTGTAGGAATACCCTTTTGAGACAACCGCGCCGTCGTCAGACCCTTGTCAACCGACCGCTCAATGGCGCGACCATCGTTATAGACCCGCACACCCAGTACCTGCAGGACATGCAGTACATTTAAATGGAATACCACCTGTTGCAACGTGCCCCCGGGAATACCCCGCACAAAAACCGCATCCGGCAGGCCCGACTCAAAACCGGGAAGCACTACCTGGATCTGCCGATCCATCTCGATACGCGCATGTGTCAGCGAGCTAAACAGACAGGTTACTCCCCGCGCCATAAAGGCTTCATGCAGCCGCTTGCCATGCCAGCCCGGATCATCCGTCACGACCGCAACCTGTAGCGTCATAGCGAGACCCCGAAAGAGACCAGCAACTGCTCATGATCAATCACGCCATGGGTAAAACTGCGTCCTGAATCAAGGTTGCTTACGGTGATACGTGCCGGGCTGAACAGCAGCGGATCAATCTTGAAGAAGTCGTACTCGCAGGATTTGAAGATCTCCGCAAAGGGTCGTCCGTAGTCACTTGAAGTGCTACTGGGCAGCGCCTCCGCAAGGGCCTGTGCCGCGCTGTCCTCACCGGTAACAAACAGATGTATCTGTCCGGCAAACAGAATGGCATCATTGGTTCGGCCCATCGCCTGCAGGAAATCCGGCGCAGGCGGTGGTAGCGGCGCGGTCGCCAGTCCATCCACGATGTGCCTCAGTTCAAAACCCAGTTCATGCGCCTTGTGCAGCGCGACCTCCAGCACCCGCGCAACCACCTGGGTAGTACCGGCCAAACTGCGGGTCGGCGTCAGTATCAGACGCAGTTGCTCCGGTAATACACCGCAATCCAGCGCAATACGTTCGGTCAGTTCAAGGGGGGGCGGTTGATCAACTTCCAGCACCAGCGTGGCACAATCCGCGCTATCTTCAATGCCCAGGTGATCGTAGAGTTTTTCCTTACGCGCAAGGATGCGGCCCGGACCGGAGCCCAGGGCGTGAAATGCCGACTTGCCCTCGCCATGCGACAGACTCCAGCCTGCATATTGACTCCCCAGACAGGCCAGCACCGGCTGGTTGCTGTGCACGGTAATATTGGAGGTCCAGCCCGACACCGTACCCGCCGCCTGCAGTGATACGTGTCCCTGCCCACCCATGCAGATCTCGGCAATCCGTCTACCCGCTTCCAGACCGCCATGACATTTAATACCGGCATCGATAACCGTAACGCCATTCTCCAGCTGTTGCGGCAACAGTCTGAGCGACGCTGAATCCAGCAACAGGGAATCAACCAGACTACGGGTATGCCGATTCATCGAAGCGGGGTTATTTTGCAATGCCATATCAGGCCGCCTCCTGATTCGACAAGGCGACGAGGGAGCGGATCTGTTCAAGCCTCTCCTGCAGAAGTCCAGCCACCTCGATGCTGGAGTTACCCGTCGCATGCAAGCCACAGACCGGTGCCCCCTTCAGGCAATAGGTACCGGCTGGCGGACGATCACTACACCAATCCGGCCAGGATACCCGGCCGACCCGTTGATCCTGTTCCGCATAGTAGACCCGGTACCCCTGAGCCTGGCCTTCCAGGGACAGTTCACTGAGCGTGCCGTTACAGGCAGCGATATGCGCCGCCACGCCACCATCCGGAAGCGCCTGCTCATAGAGTTCAAGCGTGGCCGGTGGGCGGGCATTCAGCTCCAATAGGAGCACCTGATCACCCTCGAACACGCAATCGATACCGTTTGCACCACACAACTGCAGGGACCCCGTCAACTTCCGCGCCATGTCAATCATCTGCCGCCTGTGCCCATCACCCGGATTGAACCTGGAGTACACGCCAGAAAAACGAAAATCACCCAGACCGGGATCCACTGCATGCAACTCGTTAATCCCCAGCACCTCTATTTCACTACCATCTGCAAGAAAAGTGAGCGAACAGACAGGGCCCGGAATCAGACGCTGAAAATAATGTACCCGGTTATCGGGGGCATCCGTCTGGGCATACCGGACACCCAGGCCACCATAACTGCCGGCGACTTTTCTTAACCAGCCACACGGCTTGCGCGGCCGCCTGAATGACACCCGCGGGTAACTAATCGCCAGATCATCCAGCAGGGGAAAAAAGCTGGCAGGCTGAGACAACAGCATCAGCGTCCGCGGACTGTTACCCAGACAGCAGCCCAGTGATTCCAACTGCTGCAACCGCTCTGGTTCGGCCTCGAAACCCGCACCATATATCCAGGCGGTGTTCGCCACCATGTCCTGACCGAGACAGACATCTATAAGTCCCTCGACATCCTGCCGTACTGTTTTGACAGCGGTGTGACAGGCGGCCTGCGTATCCTCATCCGAAAACAGGTCCACGCCGGTCACCGCATAACCGCCACGCGAGGCGGACTGCGCAAGATAGCGCACACTGTTACCCACAATGAGGAGAGACTCTGGCCGGTTCATCTCACACCTTGCTCCGGGCCACAACCAGTGCCTGTGAGAAGTCCAGATAGACCGGCTTATCGGTATCAATCATCTGCTGCAGCAAGGCGCGCTGGGTCTGATACTTCACATTACCCACCGCCAGCGCACCGATGCCCAGAGCACCTGCCGGCGTTGATGCCAATTCAACACCATTATCCATAACGCCAAGGCCGGCTATACCTTCAGGCGGCACCGCATTGACATCACAGAACACCTTTACCGATAGTGCAGACGCCAGGTGCCGATCATTCAATATCTGAACACCCGCCTTGGCGGCACCGAACACCAGATCTGCCTCTGACAGGAGCGCACATATCTCTGCATCACCGCTCCCTACTGCACCCGTAATCGCGGTCTCGTAACGTTCACCGCAGAAAGCCGCCGCCACATCAGCCTTTTCCTTGCTCTCATGGCTGACGATGATTGCATGTGCACCGGCCTGTGCTGCAAGCATCGCACAGGTCAGACCCACGGGTCCGGTGCCGCCAAACACAACCACGTTCTTGGCCTGGAGCGAATCGCCGGTTCGCCGCCGATAGGCTTTTTCACCACAGGCCACCATCGCCGCAGCCGTGGTAAATGCACCGCTGGGATCGGCAAACACAGAGACCTCAAACGGCGGCACCATCGCCTTCCGGGCGGCATTCAGCATATCCATCGCACGGTGGATATCACGGCCACCGATAAAGATACCGGTGCGCGTTACCCCTTTAGGTCCGCGGGAAAAAATTGCGTCCTGGGTGAAGTCCGCCACCTGCCCTACTCCCAACCCGGTGTACGGAATACAATGATTCCACCCCGCATCAATCGCCATATTGACATCAAATGGGCTCAAGTTAGGCACTTCAGTAAACATGTGCAGAATGGTCTGGTAATTCATACGTTAGCGGGCTTCCTTCGTGACCGGACGGGTCGATTCAATCGCCACATGGCTCCCCTCATTACAGGCTGCGGCTATTTCAAAACAGAGCGGGGAGAACTCGCCAACACGCTGGCGTGCCTGCTCCTTGAGCTGTATGGCAGAAGCCTGGTCGGGCAGCAAAATAAAGCCCGTGGGGCCCCAGGAACTTTGTCCGACCCCGGCATAGCCCTGCAACTCCGCCCAATTCAAAAGATCAGCCACAGCCGGGCTGGTATAACGCCCCCCTTGCGCGGGAGCAAAATGATCTCCGACGCTGCGCTGCAGCTCGGCAATTCCTGCAGCGACCGGACCCAGCCGCTGTTCTCTGATTCCGGGCAATATCTGCATCAGCGTCAAATGACAGAGATGAGCCGCCTGATCTGCAGGAAAGGGGGGTAGACGCCTGAACGCCTCTACCTCCTGCTGGCCATGCAGACCCTGGCCACCTCTATCCATCACCAACAGCACACGCCACGCTTCCGGAAATGGCATCTGCACGGTGAGCGGCGGCGGACCATCCTGCTCACTGACTCCGCTATCAACCATGAAACCACCATGATCAAAGCCACCAATGCCAATGCCCGAGCGCCGACCTCGCTGCATCTGGATCGCCACCTGAGACGTGTTTGTGGACAAACCAAACAGCAGGTGGATAGCGTGCCCGACAGCCAGAGCCATCTGGGTGCCTGAACCCAACCCGGCATGGTCGGGAATCGCTTCATCAATACCGATCTCCACCCCTTCCCTGATGCCCAGGAGGCCAAGCATTTTCCTGGCATAGCCGACAGCCCGTTCTGCTGAGGGGCCGGAGGCACTGACCGTGGGGGCAATCTGCATATGCAGGGATGTCCTGAAGGCATCGATGCTAAGTCCGAGACTGCCGAAACGCCTGCCCAGGGCTCCACTGATATCGAGAAAACCAAGATGTAGTCGTGCTGCCGTACTGACAAAGACACGCTGATGCTGTTGACGATATGACCACTGATCTCTCATACGAGCTGCAATTGCAAACCCCGTGCCTGTTTTCTCAAGCGTATAAAAACGGCCGGATTTGTAGGGTCTTACGCTGACGGGTGCGTCTGTCATGAGTCACTGTGTCACGACCCTACGGCGCACCCATGACAATCAGACACCCCATGGCGCTTTGCAGCAGGCCACAGTGGCGCCCAACCCTACCCCCGCCCATCCCGGCATAGCTTTTGCCTTGGTGAGTCCAATCAATTAGTAAAATGGTTAACTTGATGCAGATTAATGGGGTCACAATCGAAGATACGTTTGCGGAAGCATTTGGTATGCGGGCCACCCGAATCATCATTACCGCGCTCAATCTGCGCTGGGCCCGGCAGGCTGGAGAAACCATGACCGGCTTCGCCACCTCGGTAATCGGCTGCGGCGTTGAGGCAGGTATCGAATCCGACCTGACCGCCGACCAGACACCCGATGGTCGACCCGGGGTCAGCATTCTGCTTTTTGGCATGTCAACCAACGACCTTGCCAAGGCATTGGAACGGCGAACCGGGCAATGCATACTCACCTGCCCGACAACCGCGGTCTACGCCGGAATGGATGGCAGTGAGCGACTACCGCTTGGAAAGAACCTGCGCTACTTCGGTGATGGGTATCAGATCAGCAAGTTGCTTGATGGCAAACGCTACTGGCGAATTCCGGTAATGGATGGAGAATTCATCGCAGAGCAGGACACCGGACGCTGTGCAGCCGTGGGAGGCGGGAATTTCCTGGTATTGGCTGATACCCTGCCTGAAGCGTTGACGGCCTGCGAAGATGCGGTAATAGCAATGCGGCAACTACCGAATGTCATCTTGCCCTTTCCCGGCGGGATTGTGCGCTCGGGATCAAAAGTTGGCTCCAAGTACAAGGCACTGGTCGCATCCACCAATCAGGCCTACTGCCCTACCCTGCGCGGACTTGTTGAGACACAACTGGATGACAAGACCGGGGCAGTGCTGGAAATCGTTGTCAATGGGCTCGCGCCGGACGATATCACGCTGGCAATGCGCGCCGGCATTGAAACTGTCTGCAGGCATGGCCGCGAGCGGGGAATAAGACGCATCTCTGCGGGCAACTATGGCGGCAAACTGGGACAGTTTCACTTCAAATTACATGAGGTAATGGCATGAGCCTGATACTGCGCCAGATCAATGAACAGAAGGGGCGTATAGATCTCCGGGGAATCACGCCGCAGCGACTTGCCACTCTTGAGCTACCTGCCATCGAGCAGTTGCGGATCACAGCCGATCACCAAATGGTTCCATTATCGTCGCTCTTCAGTGTGGAGGGTGACCCGATGGATGAACTGATCATCATACCCGGCAATAATCGGGTGGATTACATCGGCGCCCGAATGGCCTCGGGGACGATAACCCTCTCCGGTGATGCCGGGAACCATGCGGGGTCCGGGATGCTGGGGGGCAGACTGCTCGTTAATGGCAATGGCGGTGATTTCACTGGCAGTGCCATGCAGGGTGGAGAAATCATTGTGCAGGGCAATGTCGGCAACGCTACCGGCGCCCCTAGCGCGGGCGGTTTGTGCGGACAGAATGGCGGTGTCATACATGTACAGGGCCACGCCGGTGATCGTGCGGGTGAGTGTCAGCGGCGTGGCCTGCTGATCATCGAGGGTGATGCGGGCGATCTCGCCGGGTATCGCATGATTGCCGGCACTATTTATGTAGGCGGGCGTACTGCTGAACATACCGGCCTTGGCATGCGCCGCGGGACTATTCTACTCAATCACCGGCCCGATCAACTCCCCGTTACCCTGAACCACAACGGTTCTTTACCCCTCACCATGCTCACCCTGGTTATACGGCAGCTTCGTCACTACCTTGTGGGCAAAACACCTGAAGCTACTTTTGCACATCACGTTGACCGTTATGTCGGTGATCTTGCCTGTCAGGGTCTGGGTGAAATTATCATTCTTACCTAGGCACCATTATGGGATCTAACCTTCTGATTGGCTGCCTTATACTTTTTCCCCTCCTGGCGAGGCTGTTCTGGCTACAAAATCATAATACCCTGGTCAGACAGAAGCTGATGGCTGCACGCAAGCGCTGCAGTGAAATGCATGAACAGCTGAGTGAACAAGCAGAACTGTTCAGAACCATGTTCGATTCAGCACCTGAATGCGTCAAACTGCAGAATGCGGACGGCACCATCGTGCGCATTAATGCCACCGGACTATCGCTTCTGGAAACCGATACTCCGGCAACCATTGTTGGTCAATCGGTTTATAGCGTTATTGCGCCAGAATATCATCAAGCCTATCAGAAACTGACTGACAGTGTATTTTTGGGTAACACCGAGTGCATGGAGTTTGAACTGATTACTTTTGAAGGACGCCGACGCTGGCTTGAAACTCATGCAGTACCTTTACGCAATGACCAGGGTGATATCAAAGCGCTTCTGGCGATCACACGGGATATTGAAGAGCGTAAGCAGATGAGTTACCAGATGGAGGAACAGCGAAATCGTCTCCAAACCATTATTGAATCCGAACCCGAGTGCGTCAAACTGCAGGACCGGTACGGTACAATCCTGGAGATGAACCCCGCTGGGCTTGTCCTGCTGAACGCCACTCACTCCACTGAAGTGATTGGTCGATCGGTCTATGAGTTCCTGAACAGCGAGTATCACGAAGCCTATCAGGCACTCACCCAGGAGGTCTTTGCTGGAAATCCCGGATGCATGGAATTTGAAGTGACGGGAATCAGCGGCACGCACCGCTGGCTCGAAACTCATGCCGCGCCACTTTGGGATAATACGGGTAAAGTCACCGCACTGCTGGCTATTACCCGAGATATTGATGATCGAAAACAGTCCGAAGATAAGATGCGCCGCCAGCATGAAGAACTGGCCCATGTCTGCCGTCTGAGTACCATTGGTGAACTGGCAACCGGGCTGGCGCATGAACTAAACCAGCCGCTCTGTGCGATATCCAGTTATGCTGAATCGGCCGTTCTCCTGAATGCACGTCCTTATGGCAAGGATCCGACTAAAGTCGATCAGATCCTGCAAAAGATCGTCTGTCAGACTGAGCGCGCCAACGGCATTCTGCAACGTTTGCGTGACTTTGTACGCAAGAAGACACCGAAGCCGCAGGCTAATCAGGCATTGTCATTGATAGAAAATATGCTTGAATTCATTGACCCGGAAAGACGCCGGCAAGGAATAATCATCAATGTGACACATGATGACCCACTGCCCTACATCTGGGTCGATCGTGTACAGATAGAACAGGTCATACTCAACCTGATCACCAATGCCATACAGGCCACCATTCTGAACCCCGATAATCCCAGAAAGTTATCTATCAACATCATGGCAGCCGATTCTGATGTCACTATCATGATCCGTGACTATGCGGGCGGTGTTCCTGACAAAATACGACCCAATCTGTTTACCCCATTTATTACGACTAAAGAGCAAGGCCTGGGTATCGGATTGGCCCTGAGTCACAGCATTGCCGAGGCTCACGGTGGCAGACTCCGGTATCAACCGGCAGATCCCGGCAGCCTGTTCTCACTCACCCTACCTTGCAGGGTACAGGACGCATAATGATTCAACGGGTATTTATCATTGATGACGACCCTGCGGTACGGGATGCCCTGGTGACATTGGTGGAGTCGGTCGGCCTGACTGCCGAACGCTTTGCAACGGCTGATGATTTTCTCTCCAGCTACAGCAACGAGACCCCAGGCTGCCTCATCACAGACATCTGTCTGCCGGGTATGGATGGAATTCAGCTACAGCAGGTGTTGCTGGAGAGAAAAATCAACCTGCCCCTGATCGCCATGTCGGCCCATGGTGATATTGCAATGGCGGTAAGAATGGTGCGCCGTAATGCGATCGACTTTATCGAGAAGCCTTTTCGCAATCATGTCATGCTGCAACGAATTCATGAGGCGCTTGAAATTGATCGACAACAGCGTCAGCTGCACGCCAAAGACGATAAGTTAAGGTCAAGGCTCAGCCTTTTGACGCCTCGTGAAAAACAAACACTAACTCTCCTGCTGGATGGAAAAAGCAACAAAATCATTGCTCGTGAACTTGCACTCAGTCCACGCACCGTGGAATCCCATCGCGCCAGTATTCTGAAAAAGATGCGTGTTGATTCTGTCACTGCCCTCGCGAAACAGATCAATAATATCCAACAAATTCTTACGTGTAAGTAGTATTACGGATACCTATCGTAGTCTTGCGAATAGGCACGAAGTCCACCGCAACATATCCTCACAGACAGCAACACAGAAACCGTGCTGCACCATTACTGGAACCATCTGGAGGAGATATCATGTCCCAGGCAAGCGTAAGAACCGCACTGCTAAACACAATCGAAGGCATCAAAAACAATCCTGCCATGTCGGGCGTAGTTTTTCGCGCAGATACTGCATGGGAGGAGGACGTAAGATGCAGTGCAAAGATCCGCGATTTTGCACCCTTCACCATCGATGAGCCACTGGAGCTGGGCGGGCAGGACAGTGCCGCCAATCCTGTTGAGCTGGTGCTGGTCGCCCTGGGCACCTGCCAGGAGATCATGTACTCCGCTTATGCCTCGGTCATGGACATTCCGTTGGAAGCAGTATCTGTTAAGGTCCGTGGCTACCTGGACCTGAAAGGAATGTTTGGTCTGGATGAATCGATAGCCCCCGGTTTTAGTCGCATCACATTTGACACTGAAATCACCACCTCGGCAGACAGTAAAAACATCAGCGAGCTGATTCATGTAGTAGAAAATCACTGCCCTGTTCTCGACATTCTTGTCCAGGCCCAATCCGTGACTGGAAAAGTAAAAGTCAATGGCCAAGCACACACCGCACTAAGTTCAAGCGCGGCTTGATGTTGCTGGAGACTCTTGATGACACGATTCAGCAGCAAACTCAAATATGCAGGCCTGGTTACCGGTCTGTCCATGACATGTACTCAACTGAATGCGGCCAATTATGGCACTGACCTTAATCTCACCATGATGCCGGCGTCGGGGGGTATGGGGGGCGTTGGCATTGCCCGCCCCCAGGATACCGGCTCGGCGGTTTTTGGGAATCCCGCTTCGCTTACTCAGTTCAACGGCACCCACTTCATGTTTGGCGCCACATTCTACGCGCAGGACGTGGATGCCCTGCATGATGGCACCACTACAGGTACGGCCTGGTCTGGAGACTCGGATGCGGGGCCTTACTTGATTCCAAGCATAGCCATTACCCAGTCACTGAATAACCGGGTGACCCTGGGTCTGGGACTGGGCGTGGTTGCCGGAATCGGTTCCGACTTCCGCAAGGTGCCCGGCAGCCTGGGTCCCTTGGCGGAGATCATGGTGTTCGGCGCCAACGCCGGTGCCGCCTACCAGGTCAACGACAACCTGTCTCTGGGCGCTGTGGCGACCATGGGCATGGGATTTGGCCAGGCGGGCCTGAACAGCAATACCTCATCCACCAGCAACTTCGGTCTGCGCGCTACGCTGGGTGCCAACTACAGCATGGATTACAACACGCTGGGGCTCTATTACCGGTCACCGCTGTCAATTGAATACGACAACATGGTTCAGTATTCCACCACCGGTTTCCACAGTCCCACCTTCGAGCAGCCCCAGGAAGTCGGATTCGGCATTGCGAACGGGAGCCTCGCCGGTGGAAAACTGCTCATCGCCGCAGATGTAGTCTGGAAAGATTGGGAGAGCGCCGACAGCTATCGCGATTTGTATGACAACCAGACCGTCTTTGCCCTGGGTGCCCAGTATACGACCGGCCCCTATAAACTGCGGGTCGGCTTTTCCCACGCGGACAGTCCGATCAAGAAAAATGTCGGCTCAAACGTGGGCAGCATCACCTCGCTACTGGTGGGTGGCGCCACGGTTCCGCTTAACCCGGCACTAACCCGTTATGTGCAGGCCACAAACGGCGAAGTAGTGTGGGAGGACCAGGTCACCCTCGGTGTTGGCTGGAACATGAGCAAAATGCTGACCCTGGACGCCCATGCCAGCGTGGCCCTGGACCGGGCCGAGACTATTGGCGAAACCCGGGTCGACGCCGGGGCATGGCAGGTTGGCGGCGCATTTACTTGGCACTTTGATTGATCGAATTTTTACCTTCAGCCGTCGCTTTGGAGCGACGGCATTTTTCATTGTTTGGAGTTAGCTATGCAGTTACCTGATGATCGTCGTTACAGCTCGGAGCATGTCTGGGCACTTTTGGACAAGGGTGAACTGGTGATAGGCATCACCGATTATGCACAGTCCGCCCTGGGAAGCGTGGTTAGCCTGAATCTTCCCGTAAAGGGTCAATGCATTATTGCCGGTGACAGCTGTGGCACTGTTGAGTCGATGAAAACCGCATCCGATCTGATTGCCCCGCTCAATGCAACTGTTGTTGAATTAAATGACAGCGCTGATATTGATCCCGAGATGATCAATGACGATCCCTACGAAGCGGGTTGGCTGCTACGCGTGACAGACTTTGACCCAGACGCCTACGAATGCCTGCTGGATGCGGCTTCCTATGAAGATTTGATCTCGGAATAAGCAACCCCGACAAGCGCTGCTTGCCGGGACAGGAAAGGCGGTATTATCGCAACGAGCCGGTCAGATACCGGCTCTATTTTTTCTCATGTAATCGGCAATCGTTTTAAGCATGCCGGGTGCATCCCATGCCCGCTCCCCCACAGCCTCGGCAATTATGCGGCCCTGGGGATCGATCAAAAATGTGGACGGTAATCCCCGTATGCCCCAGCCGGTCAGTGCCAGTTCCTGATCAACCAGGATAGGAAATTCGAGGTTTAACTGATTGGCATACTGCTGCGCAGTTTCAACACTCGGACCCGCATGAATGGCCAGCAACTCAAATCCCGGATTACTCAATTTTTCGTAGGCGCGTTGTAACGAGGGCATTTCAGCACGACAGGGCGCACACCAGACTGCCAAAAGTTGACCAGCAGGTACTTTCCTCGGAAATCCTCGAACCGGTGTTGTTTCCCATCGATGCCGGCCAGAGAAAAATCAGTAATATCTTGAGGTGGGTCTACACGCTCGATACCCTCTGATGCGCCTACGCTGCTATAACAGATCCAGAGAATCAAACCCAGACAATGTAGTTTACTCATGACTTGCCTTCTGATTGGCCCAGTTGGGATCCGCCTCGGTAATATCGCCTATCGGGGCAGCGAATGCGTCAGCGATAATAGTATCCACGTTATCACCGGTCAGGCTTTTCAGAAAGGCCACCAGGTCTTCCCGCTCGCCTTCGGACAGGCCCAGTGGTTTAATCCTTACATCCAGCAGTTCATTCTCAATACCGCCCTCGTTATAAAAATCAACCACCTCGCGCAAAGTGCTTAAAGAGCCGTTATGCATGTAGGGTGCCGTTAATGCAATATTCCGCAATGATGGGGTGTGATACTTCCACCGGTCATGGGGATTCTGGGTCACTTCATAGAGACCCACGTCTGCGGGTGGCGGATGGCCGACTGCGTCAATAATCTCCCTGTCGACTTCCAGATAAACACCGGGTGCCACCAGTATCTTCTCTTTCTCGGGTTTAATACCCATCGATTCACGGTATCCCACACCCGTGTTATGCATGGCATCATCCGTGAAAAGTGCGGCCTCCGTACCAATTTGATGACAGCTTACACAACCGGCCTTACCGGTGAAAAGCGCATGCCCCCGTTTTGCCGATTCACTCAGAATGTTGGTTTCGCCACCATAGTGCCAGCGGTCGAAGGGTGAATTACCCGACACAAGAAGACGCTCATAGCTTGCGATGGCCATCCCCAATGTTTCCATACTGACGCCTCGGCCATTAAACGCAGCCTCAAACATGCCGGCGTAATCAGGAATTTTGCGTATTTTCCCAATCACCGCACCGACCGAGGGATTGGCCATCTCATTCACGGCCAGTAATGGCCCCCACACCTGCTGTTCCAACGACTCTTCGCGGCCGTCGTGAAACAACCGGGACAGGTAACCGGTATTATAAATGGTGGGGGAATTTCTACGCCCACTCCGTCCTTCCAGACCAACCGCAATCGCCAGTTCATGATTGGTAAATCCTTGTTCAGGTATGTGGCACATAGCGCAAGAGAATGTGTCATTCAGCGATAACCGGCGATCGAAGAACAGCTTTCTTCCGAGTTCCACCTTGGCATGGGTAACCGGATTATCCTCGGGCTGAGGAATGGCAGGCAAACCCAGTGGGGGTCGTACCAGGTAGTGAGACAGGTCGGCTTTTTCTCCGGTACGTTCCGCAACCGACTGACTCTGCGTCACGTATCCAGATGTTTCATATCCTCCCTTATAATCACCTGGCCTGGAAAGTTCGGATACTTTTATTGACTCGTTTGGGCTATACCGTTCGTACTTAGGCACGCTATCCTGCAGTATCGTCTTGGCATCATTGATAATGAGTTCAGGATAGAGAAAAGAGACACTGTAGATATTGCGGATGCGCTTCTCTGGATCGATCAGAAACACCCGGAGAATATGTGAAAATGTCGATAACTCCCTACCCTGCTCATCCACATCCCTGATAACCGGCTGGTTGTAACTATCAAGTATCGGTTCCAGCTCCTTCCATGACGCAGTGGTCAGAAAACGCCAGTTTCCGGCATCTGCGTACCCCCCACCGTAAAGAGACAATACTTCAGGCGTGTCATATACCGGATCAAAGCTCAAACTCAGCATCTGCAAGCGGTCACGTAAAACAGGATCATTTTTTATTTTACGCTGGATGTCATACATGACTGCCGTTGCCAGCGGACAGCCATTGACATCGCTACAGGTACTGTAGATAAAGCTGAGCAGAATAATTTTCCCGTGGCCAAAGAAATCGTGCAATCTTCCCTCTTTGCCATCCGCATCGATCACCCTGCCATCCGCTGCTACTCCAAACGGTGGTAGCTTGTAGCTGCCCACTTTCGGCGGTGGGTACTCGGCCTTTGTGTAGAATGGCGCCAGTACTGCAGGCGGCTCTCGTGCAGGCGCAACAAGCGGACTGTGAGTCATTAGTGCGCTCAGTAGAATGACGGCTATGGCATATATCCCACGCTGCTTGATTACGCTCATACAGAATACTCCGCACATCCAGAGATTAAAAAAATGCCCTCCGGGGTAAGAGGGCAGGAATCCCCTGCCGGTGGAACCCGGCAGGGGTGTCGGGAAAAACCTGCTATTTTGCAGCGACGGCAGACTGACCCTTTTCTGTACTTCTGTTATTGGCATATAGCGAGTAGGCACCGAAACGCATCTGATGCGCGCGTCCCAATTTCTCTTTTAAAAAGTCTATGGAGAACTGCTCGGTCAACTGTTTGCCGTCCCAGTGATAGGCCTTGAAATACTGCTCATTGTCCTGCCCCTTTTTATCCCAGTTAGCCAGCAAGGAACTGGTATAGTAAGCGCGTTTTCCATCCCAACTCTCCGACACCATATTGACCTGTGCCGCTATCTTCTTTTCATAGGTCTGCTTGGGATTGTGCGGATCACTCAGATCAAAAAAGCGACTGGTACCATCCATGAAGGTGTTGACCCACAGACCGGAGTCATCAGCCAGCAAGGAGATATCAACCGGGAGAGGCACCTTGGAAGGATCACCCACATCGGCAATTTCCTTGGCCTGCCATTCGCCCGTTTCATCCTCATAGATCATCCAGATTTTGGAAGTCAGCGCAGTCGTTGTCAGACACCAGTTATTCTCAGACTTCCATGCACAGCGGACTTCCAACGGCGCTCCAGGGACATCGAGTACCTTTTTGGGCTTGCGCGTGTGCAGATCCCATACCACTACCGTATTACCAAAACGCTTCATGGCCTCTTTGTCCTGCAGCATCTTGCCAAAGTCCATCATATAGTTTGACCAGCCGGTAAATGACGAAGTCACCATCACATTGCGACGTGGCAATGCACGAATATCATAGCCATAACCATCGGCAAAATTACCACCCTTCTTGGCGCCCTGCAGGTTTTGATCTGTTGGAATCCAGTGCGTTGCCACGTATTCACCTTCATTGGTGTATTCAACCAATGCTGTACGCCCCCCGTGATCCTGATTGTTCGACAGCCCGGTGATCATCATACGGCCCGGCAAGGCATAGGTTGTGTGGGGGCCAACAACTCCCCCACTCTTCGCGACAAAGTCTGTAACCACCTTGTGAAGCTGAGGTTTGGCCGGATCTGTATGAACATCAAATATAAACAGCTTATTGGTATCCAGACCTCCGGCCCAGAGATAGCGACGGTCATCGGTAAATCCCGAGTGATGGGCCTCGTTGCGCCCCCCGACAGAGAGGCTATTGATGACCTTACCGTAATTCATGGATTTCGGATTCACGTCAACCGTGACCAGTTTGTCCTGACCATCCCCCAGTCCATCGACACCCAGAGTCCAGACATAGACAAAATCCTCCTGGCCGACAATCTTCGCCATGTAGGGTGACTGGCAGGTTTCATCAGCGACTGTCCTGGCAGGCATCGCAGTAAACAGTGTCGTTGCTGCCAACGAGGCAGCCATAAGAACACGACTGAATGTCCCTTTGTGTTGCTTTTGCATAAGGTGGTTTCCTCCAACTCTTCACTCTATTTGGTTGTTTGCTGGGTTAAAGCCCCAAGCAGTTGGGGAATACTTTGCCAGCCTGATCATCACCGCGATCTCCAGCGGTGTGCGGACATGTCGCAAGATAGATGCCAAACTGACAAATATCAGTTTTTACAAGCGTTCAATGCGCATGCAGAGTTGTCCGGTGCGCCGTCGCTGTTACACATACACACGCTGTTGCACAGTGTCTGCAACACTTATCGGGTTTCTGATCAGGCAGGACAGGCCTGCATAAGTTGGCACTAAAGCTGCATTGTAGGGGGGATAATCTGGAGAACTTCATGCGCAGATCAATTAAGTACTCATTCATAGCACTACTACTAATCACCGGCGGCACGGCATTCGGATTGGGTGGTGATTTCAGCCTGACCGCACACAACGGCAAGCCTTATTCGCTGGCCGATTCGCGCGGCAATATTGTCATACTTTCATTTGGATACAGCTTCTGTCCCGACATCTGCCCGACAGCACTGGCAACCATCAGCAGTGCCCTGGACAGCATCGGCGACGCTGCGCAACAAGTCGATCCACTCTTTATATCTGTAGACCCGGACAGGGATACCCCTGAGTTTCTAAGTAAGTACACGCAATATTTTCATCCGCGGCTGATTGGTCTGACGGGTGATGCAGAAGACATTGCGGAAATTGCCGGGCGCTATCACGCTCGGTTCCAGTTCGTAGGCAAGGGTGAAACGCCCAATTACACCATTGATCATACCGCGAGCCTCTACGTAATAGACCGAGAGGGAAAACTGATGACGGTTCTACCCCACGGACTCCCCCCCCAAGCCTTGGCCGAGAGTCTGATGAATGCCATCAATCAACCATCCGAATAAAGCCAGGGTCAAGGCAGGTCCTATTATTGGGTTATTGAGATCTACTCATAGCTGGCAGAAATAAAAAATGAGGATATGTTGTTGAAAGTAAAAACAACAGGCAGGAAACCCCGCAGAAGAGGTCGGCAGGCCGCACCTGCAGACCTGACGGCAGTAAAGCAGTACCTGGATGTTGGAAACACCAGTCGTGATCGGCTGATTGAATACTTGCATCGTATTCAGGATGACCGGGGCTACCTGGATAGCGGCATATTGACCGCACTGGCGGAGATACTTCGGCTTTCGACCGGTGAAGTGTATGAAGTGGCCAGTTTTTATCATCACTTTAATATCATCAAGGATAATGCCCCCCCGCCACCGGCACTGACGATTCGGGTATGTGACTCCATCAGCTGTAACCTGGCAGGTGCCGAAACCCTCATTACTGAATTACAGGCTGGTCTGGGTGAGGCTGTTCGCCTGCAACGGGTTCCCTGTATCGGACGATGTGAGAACGCGCCTGTAGCTGTCGTGGGTACCAATCCGATCCCGTTTGCCACCCCCGATCGCGTCTGCAAGACAGTTGATCAGGGTATCCATGACGAACCCATACCCAAGGCAGCACTCACCTATTCATCTTATCTTGAATCGGGCGGCTATCGGCGACTCAAAGACCTGGTCAATGAAGGTGATGAAGCAACCTGCGAATCAATCATTGAGACACTGGAGAACGCAAACCTGCGTGGCCTTGGCGGCGCGGGTTTTCCTGCCGGAAGGAAATGGCGCATTGTGCGGGGCTTTGCTGCCCCGCGCCTGATGGCTGTCAATATAGATGAAGGAGAACCGGGCACATTCAAGGACAGGTATTACCTGGAGCGCGATCCGCATCGTTTTCTGGAAGGAATGCTGATTGCCGCCACTGTAGTGGGTATTGAAAAGATTTACATCTATCTGCGCGACGAGTACGCCGGTATTCGTACACTACTGCAACGTGAATTGCGAGCACTCAATCTTGATCCACCATGTCACCTTCCAGAAATCGAACTACGGCGGGGAGCCGGGGCCTACATCTGCGGTGAAGAGTCCGCCATGATCGAATCCATAGAGGGCAAGCGGGGTATTCCCCGGTTGCGCCCGCCGTATATTGCCGAGAAAGGCTTGTTCGGATTACCCACACTGGAACACAACATGGAGACCCTCTACTGGGTCCGTGAGTTGCTGGAGAAAGGGGCTGACTGGTTCAGTGCACATGGTCGTAATGGCCGACAGGGGTTGCGCAGTTTTTCCGTCAGTGGGCGAGTAAAAAGACCCGGTATGTATCTTGCGCCTGCCGGGATCACCCTGCAGCAACTCATTGACGAATATTGTGAAGGCATGCAGGACGGACACCAACTAAAAGCCTATTTCCCGGGCGGTGCCTCGGGCGGCATACTGCCGGCTTCCCTGAGCAATGTCCCGCTCGACTTCGATACGTTAAATGAATATGGATGCTTCATCGGATCGGCGGCGATTATTGTCCTGTCCGACCAGGACAGCGTGCGTGAACAGGCATTGAATGCTATGCAGTTCTTCGCCCACGAATCCTGTGGTCAATGCACGCCCTGTCGTGTGGGCACAAGCAAAGCGGCCATCCTGATGGGTGAACAGGAATGGGACCAGCCCCTGTTACAGGAGCTCTGCCAGGTGATGTCGGACGCCTCCATCTGTGGTCTTGGCCAGGCCGCTCCAAATCCACTCCGCTGTGTACTGAAGTATTTTCCAGAGGAGTTTGCATAAATGGCCTCGAATCTGGAAAGCGATGGAACCACAATCTCGTTCACACTGGATGGTGTGACCGTCACTGCTCAGCCCAATGAAACAATTCTGCAGGTCGCCCAACGACATGACGTGGAGATACCGCATCTCTGTTTTACCGATACCCTGCGTGCCGACGGGAATTGCCGGGCCTGCGTGGTAGAGATTGCCGGTGAGCGGACGCTGGCGCCATCCTGCTGTCGTTATCCCAGTGAAGGCATGTCGGTGGAAAGCAACTCCCTTCGTGCGACAACAGCACAAAAGATGGTTCTTGAGCTGCTGCAATCGGATATTCCGAAAACACCCTTACTCACCCCCAACAGCGAACTGGACCACTGGTGCAAAAAACTGCATGTCACCGAGCGCCGGTTTCCGCCACGCCGACAACCCGAACAGGATCTATCTCATCCCGCCATAAGCGTAAGCCTGGATGCCTGTATTCAATGTGGCCGTTGTCTGCGCGCCTGCCGGGAGGAACAGGCCAATGATGTGATCGGTTTTTCCGGCCGGGGAAGCCAGGCACAGATCATATTTGACATGGACGATCCGATGGGTCAATCAAGCTGTGTCGGCTGCGGAGAGTGTGTACAGGCCTGCCCCACCGGTGCACTGATGCCGGCCGGCGATGCGGGCAAGCAGGCTATTGACCGGCAGGTCCACTCGGTCTGTCCCTATTGTGGCGTAGGCTGTCAGCTCACTTATCATATAAAAGACAACCGTATACAGTTTGTCGAGGGACGCGATGGACCGGCCAACCGCGGCCGCCTCTGTGTCAAGGGGCGTTATGGATTTGACTATGTGAATCACCGCCAGCGCCTGACCAAACCACTGATCCGCAAAACCGATGCCCCAAAGCATGTTGAAATGGATATGGATTATGAGCATCCATTACGCGACTTTCGCGAGGCGAGCTGGGAAGAGGCATTGCAGTACGCCGCCGACGGGTTGAAGGAGATTCTGGATAGTCAGGGTCCCGCAGGCCTGGCCGGGTTCGGATCGGCCAAGGGCTCTAACGAAGAGGCCTACCTGTTTCAAAAACTGATCCGCACCGGCTTACATACGAACAACATCGATCACTGTACACGCCTGTGCCACGCCTCTTCCGTTGCGGCGCTGCTACAGATGGTCGGCTCAGGTGCCGTGACCAATCCCGTCTCGGACGTGGATTTATGTGAAGTGATTGTGCTGATCGGCTCCAATCCCACCTCCAACCATCCCGTTGCCGCCACCTTTTTCAAGAATGCCGCCAGAGCGGGAAAAACCCTCATCGTGATGGACCCGCGAAAAACCGATATTGCTCGTTATGCCGATCATGTCTTGCAGTTCAATCCCGACACCGATGTGGCGATGTTAAATGCCATCATGCACGCAGTCATTCAACTGGATCTGGTAGACAAGACATTTATTGAGCAACGCACAGAGGGCTACGAAACATTAAAGCGGCATCTGGAAGAGTTTGCACCGGAAAGAATGGCGCCGATCTGCGGCATACCCGCCGATACGCTCTATGAGATAGCCCGAATCTATGCCAGCTCAAAAGGCTCAATGATATTTTGGGGCATGGGTGTGTCGCAGCATGTGCATGGCACTGATAATGCGCGCTGTTTGATTAACCTGGCATTGATTACCGGACAGATTGGCCGGCCCGGTTGCGGCCTGCACCCGCTGCGAGGTCAGAACAATGTGCAGGGTGCCTCAGATGTTGGCTTGATACCTATGGTTTACCCCGATTATCAACGTGTCGACGATATCGGGGTACGGGAGAAATTTGAGGCGCTTTGGAAAACTGCGCTTGATCCTGATCCGGGGCTAACCGTAGTTGAGATTATGCATGCCATACATGACGGAAAAATAAACGGCATGTACATCATGGGAGAGAATCCCGCCATGTCCGACCCCAATCTGAATCATGCGAGAAAGGCATTGGCTTCCCTGAAGCATCTGGTGGTTCAGGACATCTTCATGACCGAGACCGCACACTATGCGGATGTCATTCTTCCCGCCTCGGCCTTTCCGGAAAAAACCGGTACCTTTACCAATACAGACAGACGCGTACAGATGGGCCGACAAGCCATCACCCCCCCGGGAGAGGCGCGACAGGATCTGGATATAATCCTGTCGATGGCCAGTCGGTTGAACCTGGACTGGAACTACGCGGGTCCGCGTGATGTATTCAATGAGATGCGCCAGGCCATGCCCAGTATTGCCGGTATAACCTGGGAACGTGTCGAGGCCGAGAGCGCGGTCACTTATCCCTGTAGCCAGGAGGGTGACCCGGGGGAGCCAGTCATCTTCCAGGAACAGTTCCCACGCACAGGCGGGAAGGCCGCGTTGGTTCCAGCCACCTTCAGCCAGGCCGATGAACTACCTGACAAGGAGTATCCGAACATTCTGATCACCGGCAGACAACTGGAGCACTGGCATACCGGGGCGATGACCCGCAGGGCAAGCGTACTTAACAACCTGGAACCGCAAGCAGTCGCCATGCTGCATCCCGATCACCTGAAACAGATAGGCTTGCATGCTGGACAATCCATCCGTTTGCGATCAAGACGCGGAGAAGTGATCACGCAGGCACGGAGCGACCGCGGACTCAAACCGGGACAGATATTTCTGCCTTTCTGTTATTACGAAGCAGCAGCAAACCTGTTAACCAATGAGGCGCTGGACCCGGATGGCAAAATACCCGAATTCAAGTTTTGTGCTGTTCAAGTTGAACCGGCATGAACCGGGCACCCTGTTGCGTGACGCCGATGAGCGACCCATGAGCCATGCGCCTGGCTCATGGCTGGTAATCCGCTCTCAACACTGGAGAATCTGAATGAACAACCTTGCCCTCGCCCTGGAAGATGTACAAAACAGAGCCGACAAACGACAGATACCCATCAACAAAGTGGGTGTCAAAGGCATTCGTCACCCCGCCCTGGTGAAAGACAGAAGCGGTGGTGAACAGCGCACAATTGCTGACTTCAGCCTCTATGTCAGCCTGCCCCAGCATTTCAAGGGTACGCACATGTCACGCTTTATTGAAATTATCAACGAACATGAAAAAGAGATCACCGTGCGCTCCTTTCACGAAATGCTGTTTGAAATCAACGACCGGCTGGAGGCGGAGACCAGCCATGTAGAGATGCATTTCCCCTACTTTATCGAAAAGTCGGCACCGGTTTCCGGGGTAAAAAGTCTTATGGACTATGACATCAGTTTTATTGGCGAATTGAATAAGAATGAACTGGCTGTAAGTATCAGGGTTGCGGTTCCAGCCACCAGCCTCTGCCCCTGCTCGAAGGGCATTTCGGAATATGGCGCCCACAACCAGCGATCCATGATCACGGTGACTGCGCGTATTGGCGGATTCATCTGGATTGAGGAGCTGATTGAGTTGATCGAGGGAGAAGCTTCCTGCGATCTGTTTTCCGTCCTCAAACGACCCGATGAAAAATATGTCACGGAGAAGGCGTATGACAATCCCAAATTTGTTGAAGATATCGTGCGGGATATTGCAAACCGACTGAACGCCGAGAAACGTATTTCAGCATATAGCGTGGAGTCAGAAAATTTCGAGTCGATACACAATCACTCAGCCTATGCGCTGATAACCAAGGATAAAACCATTTAGATTTCAACAGTGTTAGCGTGCTGCCTTATCAAGGATCAGGAAACTCTAACAGAGTGTAACAGATCATTAAACATCAAAAGCGATCGGAGGTGCCTGGTGTTATCAAACTATCCAGAAGATAGCGTACTCAGAAGACATGCCCTGACAGCAGAAAAAATGAGCCAGTATGAAGCGCTGAAAAGAGCGCCTACAGACTCAACCCTGTTACGACATTACCAACAACTGCATGCGCTGCGGGCGGATATGGACAACGGCACTTCGATAGGCTATTCGGCCAATACCCTAACAGCGGTAACTGCGCCACAATCAGATTACAATGAACCACCACGAAGCGGATTTTTGAGTTTGCTTCGGCGTCTCTTTGGAATCTGATTGAACCTTGGCACTGGCCGTTCACTTTTTTAAAAGAGGTCGGATATGGAGGAATACGTTGTACTGGTAGATGCCCATGACCGGCAAATAGGCGTGGGCGAAAAAATGGCCTCACACCGTGAGGGCCTGAGACACCGGGCATTCTCGGTTATATTACTAAACGGCTCTAACATTCTACTGCAGCGGAGAAGTCGCAAAAAATATCACTCCGCCGGTTTATGGGCGAATGCAGCCTGTGGGCATCCACGACCTGATGAAAGTCTGCCGGCTGCCGCCCATCGAAGATTGGCTGAGGAGATGGGTATCCGCTGCGACCTGACATGGCGGGCTGTGACCCACTATGAAGCCAATGTCGGCGGAGAGATGATTGAGAACGAGATAGTTCATCTCTTTTTTGGCAACTATACCGGCCCGGTAAACCCGGACCCTGACGAAGCGGACGACTGGGGCTGGTATAGACTGGAATCGATTCGCCAGCAGATCAGATCCGCAAACTGTTACAGCTACTGGTTAAGAGAGTATTTCAGGCAACGGCTGATCTGATCCTGCCCCCTATTATCATTCCCATTTAATAAAACGAGAAAACGATGAAGCAGAAGATTTTTAAGGAAAAGTACTCACTGTATGAGATCAGTTATGCTAAAGACGAAATCCGACACAACAGTGTTGATGAAATCATTGCCGATCTGAAGCAGATGATTCAGGATCATCCGGTCATCGCTTATATTGACATCTTTGATCAGTATCAACACACAAAGAAACTGAACGGGGAAATCAACCCGCACATATGTGCGGCCAAGAATATCGTCTTCTGCTTTGGTATGGAACTGCCAACTCCAGAGGTATTGGCAGTGCGGCCACGCAGTATAGGTGTGTGTGAGATGAGTGACAGTTATGTCATTAACTTCATGGAAGCGCCGAATGCCCAGGCGAACCAAACAATGATTGAAATGATCAAATCACTGAAAACCTGAGGATTCACCAGCAATCAGGTCCCTGCTGTTTCAAGAGGGACTTTACTCCCCAGCCTGGACCAATCATCAGGTCCAGACGGACAAGCCTCATCCTGTAGCACATGCCAGCTATCCTGTTCCAGTGATCGGGACGAGTTCCACACCACCAGAATACTGCTTGATGCCATCGCCAGTGCCGCAAATAGCGGATTCAACATGCCCGACAAAGCCAGAGGAATTGCTATGGCATTATACAATAGTGCCCAGCCTATGTTCTGGTGCACCCGGCGACGTACACTGCCCAACAGGTCGAGTGCAATGGTAATGCGATCCAGCCTGTCACCCGGAATAATCAGATCAGCGGCATCGGCTGCCAATGATGTGGGCACACCGAAAGCGATACCCAGGTTCGCTGCCGCCAACGCCGGCCCATCATTACTCCCGTCGCCAATCATGACAACGCCCCCCTCCTCACGCAGCTGCCTGACAATGACTGCCTTGGTTTCAGGGGGTACGCCCGCATGATGCATATCCACGGCGGACTCATACCCATCCGTCCGCTCCGCACCGGTTAGCATGACAACCCGATACTGTTGCCGCAATTCAGCAACAAATTTTTTCCAACCGGGACGAGGCTGGTCACCCGTCACGATAGCGCCTATCGCCATACCTGCCCAGCCAACATAGGACACCACGCCACCTGCGGGTGCACCCTTGACCTGGGCTTGAAGCTGATCCGGAATGGTCCAATTCAACAATCTGAAAAGTGTCTGGCTACCGACCACCACCCGTTTCCCATCAACCAAAGCCTCGGCCCCCTTACCGGGATGAATAACCGGGTTGATTGCCTCATACCTGGCATCCAGTCGCGCGATGGCATTGGCAACCGGGTGTTGTGAAAAGCGTTCAACGGCGGCGGAATACCATTCAACCTCAGGTGGACCGTAAACCGCTGTAACCTGCATTTTTCCCGTCGACAGGGTGCCTGTCTTATCAAGTGCAATGGATTTTATGTGCGCGGATTTTTCGTACGCCGCCGAGCGACCGATGATGATGCCGTGCTTGAGAGCCGTGCTGACGGCAGCAGCGGTAGTCAGCGGTACAGCCAATCCAAATGTGCAGGGGCAGGAGACAATCAGCGTGGCCAACCCGGCCAGCAGGGCTGTACCGGTCGAAGCACCATTCAGCAACAAGCCTGACGTAATTCCGGCCGCCAGGACCAGAACCAGGGGCACGAACACCCGGGCGAATCGGTCGGCCATTCCAAGCAGACCATCCGACGTACTCTGGGCACGCCAGAGAATACGGGTCAATGCCTCCATCTGACTCTCAACTGACTCACCTACCGTCACAGTCAGTTCACCCTCAACCAGGGTTGTCCCACCCAAAACCTCTGCGCCTGCGCCTCGCGTCACCGGATGGGGCTCGCCTGTCATGAGCGACTCATCCAGCGCGCCAACGCCCTGGAATATGGTTCCGTTAACGGGTATGAACTCCCCCTGTGTTACAACAAAGCGGTCACCCGGGTGAAGCGCATCCATACTCTTTTCAACAAAACCCTCATCCTGAATCACCCTTATCTTCGGATTCCAGGCGGAAATTATCCGGGAAAGTTCCGCTGTAGCATCGAGCTTGGCATTTTTTTCAAAGAATCTTCCGGCCGTTACCACAGTCACAATAACTGCGGCGACATCGAAATAGAGATCATGGGATCCGATCCACATCTGATGGATGCTGTACCCGTAGGCGGCCAGTACAGCAATGGCAAGCAGGTTATCCATATTCAAGGCGCCGGCCCTGACCCCGATCCATGCTCCACGCAGTATGGGAAAACCGACGTAGAAGATCAGAACCGTGGTTAGGAGAAACATCACACGTGGCGCTGCATAGAACGCCAGCCAACGCATTGATTCAAGGTCTTCCGCAGGCACCAACCCAAGATTGCTCGGATAAAAAAATGCCAGATACAGCATCATGACGATAGCAGACAGACTCACCCCGGTGAGCAGCCTGAGTAGTGACAGATCATTATCGCGCTGCTCGATAACCTCGGATCTGAAACCCGCCCTGTAACCGGCATGACTTAACACCCGGGGTAGATCGGACTCATCAATGATATCCGGATCAAAAGTCACCTTGGCGGTGGATGTTGCATAGCAGGCGGTTACATCGAGCACACCCTTCGCCCGCTCTCCCAATTTTTTGAGCATGAATTCGCAAGAAGCACAGTGCATCCCTTCGATTCGAAGAAAGGCCTCTTTACCTTCAGGAGGTAAAGCAGGCCCAACCTCTTCAATCAGTTTATACGAATCCAACACCGCCTCACCGAAGTGTTCATAGACAGTGCTGCACCCATAGCAACAGAAGACATGGCCGTCCTGCTGAACAGGGGGATTGGGTGTTGGCAAACCACACAGTTTGCAATCCATTCGTAATCCTTATCTTCTCACTGTCGAACGCTTAACCCCGGCTTACGACAAAAGTAACACATCGAGTACTGTTCCTATCAATAATAACGAGAGCTGTATCAGTGAAGCAAAGAAGCTCGCCATGGCATTTTTCTTTCCCGCATCCTGAATCATTTTCAGGTTTCGATAGAGAAAATATCCGCCACCACTCACCGCCCCCAGAAGATACAGCCATCCCATACCGTAAAAATAGGGCATTATGGAAATGGCGACCAGGATCAGCGTATTCCCCAGTACTACCTTGGCTGCATACTCGTTGCCCGCTATGGCAGGCAGCATGGGCACGCCAGCGGCGGCATAATCCTTGTTCTGGGCAATCGCCAGACTCCAGAAATGGGAAGGTGTCCAGAAAAACAGGACCAGTGCCAGCTGTATGGGAACCGGTGTCAGTACCGGATCAACGGCAGCGGCTCCAGCCAGCACGGCAAAACTGCCCGAGGCTCCGCCAATCACAATATTCATCCAGGTACGCCGCTTTAACCAGACGGTGTAGACCACAGCATAAAAAAAGGCGCCGAGAAAAATGTAGAGTGCCGCCATGCCGTTCAGAACCACAGCAGCAATCGCCACGCTCACGAACAGCAACCCATTGATCACCATTAACCAGAATGGTCCCTTGGTTAACACACCGGTCACAAAAGGTCGATTTCTGGTACGCGCCATCAGTGCATCGAGATCTGTCTCGTAGTACTGATTGAACGCGCCGGCACTGGCGGCCGCGACTAGCACGGTGAGCGCCAGAACAATCATTTCAGTCAAAGTGACCGAACGCCCGGGCGTGGCCGCCATCGCCACGAGCGCTGTCAGCATCATGATAAAGCCTATTCTCAGCTTAAATAGATTAACCAGCTGTTTAATCATGCCATCCCACCTCAATCTTCACATCCGACTCTGTTGGCCGGTTGTCGAATATATAGCGTTAAATGTCGAAGCGGGCAGGCTCCGGGAGGTATCTATCTACCTGCCCGCTCGACAAGCGCGGCACACTATTGTGTCGCACCCCTACACCTGGGTAACACGATTAACCTCATGAAATGGATCTCGACCTCATGAAGTTCTGCATGTAGGTGACAAATCCGGCTATCAGGAAAAGACCAAATATCAGGATAGCAATGCCTACCATCATCCAACCATCAGGACCGGCACCCCAATCGGCAAAGCGTCTTGGCATACCCATGGCACCACCTGCCGCAAAAGAGTACAGCAGGCCAACCGCACCAATAAAATAGAGCGTTACAAAACGACTGCCGAGTTTTTTATCCAGCTTTTTGCCGGTGATTACCGGATAGTGGTGATATAGAACACCCATCCACATCAGGCACATGGCGATCAGAACCGACATCGCATGACCACCCACCCAGAGGGTACCGTGTATCTGATACGATACGGCGATATTCCCCGCCACCATGGCATTGACACCATCCAGGATATAGACAACAAATCCGGCCAGGATAGCCATCAGGCCAGGTTCCGGTTTTATGCCATGTTTCCAGATAGTCGCCAGAATAGTGAATGTCGAAAGCGCGGCACCAACACCGGTTGCCCAACTCATGAAGTTACCGTGATAGGCGAGCGCGGAAGGGAGCCCCGGGTTAGTGGTATAGAAGTGATGGAAGAAGGAGGTAACCGAGGTAACCAGCAGTATCCAAAGAGCCAGGTTGGCCAGCTTGTCGCTGTACAGTTTGCGGGTTCCATCCGCCAGGTAGAGCGGCAATGTGGCGTAAACGGCACTGATCACCATGATGGCCATGGCTTCCATCAGATTGTGTGCAAAAATATAGAACACATACTGAAAGACCACGGGCTCGGAGGCCCAGGTTATCGCCTCCAGCGGAACGATACCATAAAGCGCCAGCAACAAGGCACCTGCAACAATCATCAACGGTGTCCCCGTTACAAGCAGGATCATGACCGACATCACCATGCCGAGCATGCCGGGGTCCTTAAGGGTGCGCGCCGACAGCAACAACTCTTCACGCTGCTTGCCAAAGAAGGACATGCGGATGATCTGTAATGGATAGAGGAAGATAATAGAAGTCAGAACCAGTGCGATACCGGTAAACCCGAGCACCACCATGTTCATGCTCCACGCGCCCATCTGCGCACCCACCAGGGGTAGCGGATACATAACGGTGTAGGTGATTTTCAATCCGCCCAACACCGCCAGGGTTAATAGCACGGCACCGCCATTCATACAGAGGTAAATCAACGTGGTCAGTTTTCCTGACGCCGACTTACCCATACAGCCACCCGACCGGTGCAGACTGATGCCCATCATGAACTGAAACAGGAACGGGAAAGCCAATGCCGCACCATGCAGCGTGATTGCTGAATAGAAGAGATTGGTATCCAATTCCGCCATCTGAATAACCGGCATCAGCGCACCCAGCAAAATCGCCACGATCAACCAGACAAACGATGTCATAATCATCATGGCCGGCCAGGTATTGATATCGGACAGCCCGGTGCTCTCATCGACATCAAACATTTTCCCCAGGATTGGGGTACGTCTTATTGTTGCAGTTAGCATATTAAAATCCTCTTGTACTGTGCCTGAACTTAACCGTCGCTTTTTACGACCGTCAGTTCATCTTGCATTCCGTGATGGGCGATTCCGCAATACTCCAGACAGCGCACCTTATATTTACCCGGTTCGGTAAATGTGTAGACGAGTGATGAAGGCTTCTCCAATCCGGGAATCAGCATCATGTTGAAGAGTATTTTTCCATTCGGGTGATAGACGGTAAAACCGTGCATCGTATCGACGCTTTTTACAGAGAAGCGAACGGGCTTTCCAACTTCAAACTGTCGATTGGAAATTTCGTAGCTCCAGGAACGTGCAGTCACATCGACATCCTGAATAACCGCGGCTGTTTTTTCTGTCGCTGCGGTTCTGGACATCGGCATGTAGCTTATGCTGAACAGATTCACGATCACGAAAAGCGCAATCGCGATAATCATCCATACCGTTTCCAGGCGCGTTATTTTTCTTGGATTGGTATTACTCGGTTTTGGGTTAACAAAACACTTCCGATAGACGATATAGGGAAATACAAGCAGGAAAGGAATTTGAAACAGGAGCATTAAGGTAAATGCACCCCAGCCCGTTTGATATAGGAAATCAAGCATATTCTGATACCTCTACAATGATTGGTGGACAACTGAATCTCCCACAGGCCGCTATACCACCGGAGCTAATGGCTGCTGCTATTGGAGAACAGTACAAATCAAACAAGCCGTCGGTCATCCGGGTTCAGTTGCGAACATCAAAGCTAATGGCATGAAACATACCCTCCTCATAGCGAATGTTATAAATGACTACTGCGTTTCACGGTCTTGCAAACCTGTTGATTCTTGAGCGATCAACTTAAATTATGAATGCCCTTTTTTCAGGTCATCCCTGATAGGCTTTTGCGCAAAACGTCTGTTTACAACGTGAGCAAACCCATCTTAATCGGCAGATAACGCAATTTATATGCCGTCTTTTATGGAACGCCTGGTGCCATTTCCGGCTCACCGACCGAGGCACACACCAAACTGCACTCAAACATCCTGATAAATATGGTATTTTTTTTTTGGGGTAATTTGGAAGAAGAAAAATTAAATGTGCCTATGTACCGGGTAAGTCGAACAGGAACCTTGACAAATCACCCATCCCATCCCAAATCTGGCACAGGATGTCACACTGTCTGCAAGTATTCCTCAGATCGCCACAGTAGCAAAATACCCCAGTAGGGTTGCGATCCTGTGGCAAGGTATATTCTTATATTCCGGTTTACTCTTACAGACTGCGCAGGACTGACCCGATTGGCCATTGCAGTTTTTACCGACTGCTGCCTCGAGATCTCCAGAGCCGCCGGCCAGCAAAGTCTAAGCTGATCAGGTATCTCAGAAATACTCCCCAGCACATTGAATTATCGGATTTATCCAAAATCGGGAATGATTGAACCGGCTGATGGAACAGTCTTGCGTTCCTAACCGGCTGTTCTACTATGAAGGTATAAGCACCATCTGTGGGATGCCGATCAATATTCTATCGCCTGCTGCGCGACTGGCTCATGAGGATGCCACCGTGAAACGCTGGTATGCATATAACTCGTCAAATACAGCCCAGCCGCCTAAATCGAAAAGGAGGACGTTATGAGTTTGAGGATGACCAAATCCCTGCTGATTCTATGCACGTTCACCCTCGCGTGGTCTGTTTTCGCCACCATATCCGTGTATGCGGCGGACACGATTACCCTGGGTGCCGCCGTCTCTTTTACCGGTAAGTACTCCACTAACGGCAAGCACACCAAGAACGGCTACGACCTTGCCGTCAAACGCATCAACGAGAACGGCGGTGTCAAGGTGGGCGACAACACCTATCTCCTGCAGATCATCTATTACGATGACGAGTCCACACCGGCGCGCGGAGCCCAGTTGATCGAACGACTGATCAACCAGGACAAGGTGAATTTTATCCTGGGACCGTACAGTTCCGGCCTCACCAAGGCTATCGCACCCGTCACCGAGAAGTACAAAGTTCCGATGGTTGAAGGCAACGGCGCCTCGCGCGCACTATTCACCCAGGGTTACCGCTACCTGTTCGCGGTTCTCTCCACCTCCGAACAGTATCTCCAGTCGGCCGTTGATCTGGCTGCGGAGCAGGCACGTGCCATGGGTAAGGACCCGGCCGACGTACGCATCGCCGGTGTGTTTGAAAACGACCCCTTCTCTCAGGACGTCCGGGCCGGAGTGCTGGACGACGCCAAACGTCACGGCATGAAAATGGTCATCGACGACAAACTCCCCCCGGAGATCAACGACATGTCCACCTCCCTGACCAAGGTGCGCGCTCTCAAGCCCAATCTGCTGGTGGTCTCGGGACATGCCAAGGGGGCGGCTTTGGCCATTCGTCAGGTTTCGGAGATGAAGGTCGATGTCCCGATGCTGGCCCTGACCCATTGTGATTCGGCCCAGGTAATTGAAAAATTCGGCAAGGCCGCCGAGTACGCGCTGTGCGCTTCCCAGTGGGATCGCCATCTCAATTACCGGGACGAATGGTTTGGCACGGCCGAAGAATACGCCCAGCTGTTTGAAAGCGAATATGACTATGCACCGCCCTACCAGGCCGCCGAGAGCACCGCCACGGTGCTGACCTTTGTGGATGCCTTCCAGCGCGCCGGCTCCATCGACAAGGAGCAGGTACGCGACGCCCTGGCGGCTACCAACCGCCAGACCTTCTACGGCAACATCGACTTTGACGATTCGGGCAAGAATATCGCCAAACCCATGGTGCTGTATCAGGTGCAGGACGGTAACTACAACGTGGTCGCGCCCACCCAATGGGCCTCGTCCAAGCTGCGCCACCCGACACCGCCCTGGTCAGAGCGCTAATCCAGAAAGCGGGAAGCCGGGCCATAACAACGCCGCGGCATCGGCTGATGCCCCGGTCATCATCGGGACCCTGCCATGGACAACATTGCCATCCTGCTTGAAGCGCCTATCCTGCTGGTGCAACTCCTGCTGGATGGTCTGCTGGCCGGCTCCATCTTTGCATTGGCTGCCTACGGCATGGCCCTGGTCTGGGGGGTGATGAACATCATCAATGTGTCCCAGGGCGAATATGTCATGCTGGGCGGGTTTGTCGCGGTGCTGCTGGCCGATGCCGGTATCCACCCCATGCTGGGCGTGCCGCTGGCGGCGGTGCTGCTGTATATTCTCGGCTGGCTGATCTATCGACTGGTGATCTTTCGCATTGTCGACCGCGACCTGTTTATCTCACTGCTGGCCACCTTCGGCATCAGCATCCTGCTCCAGCAACTGGCCAATCAGATCTTTGGTGCCGACGTACGCACGGCCGAGGGCGCACTGGGGACCAGCTTTCTGTTTGATGGCATGGTGACCATCGCCAACATCAAGCTGGCCGCCGCGCTGATCGCGGTACTGACCGGCGGTGCGCTGTGGCTGTTTCTGAAAAAATCACGCCTGGGACAGGCCATTCGGGCAACTGCGCAAAATGCCCGCGCGGCCCGTATCATGGGCATCGACACCGACCGGGTCTATGCCACCACCTTTGCCCTGAACGCCGCCATCTGCGGCGCCGCCGGTGCCCTGGTGGCCATGACCTGGATCATTCACCCCTATTTCGGCCTGGTCTATACCATTCGCGCCTTCATGATCGTCGTGGTGGCCGGCCTGGGGAATCTGCTGGGGGTTATCGGCGCCGGTCTGGGGCTTGGTGCGGCGGAAAATTTTGCCGGTTTTGTGCTGGGAGTGGAGTACCAGGCCGCCTTCGTATTCTCACTGCTGGTCATCATTCTGCTGGCGCGCAATCTCCTGCTGGGCCGCAAGCGGCAGTACCTGAAATGAACCGGACACCCGAACTCCTATTGATAATCGGGGTCGGTCTGGCAGCCCTGGTCATCCCCTGGCTGCTGCCCAATTTCATCACCCAGTTCACCTTTCTCTGGGTCATGATCCTGTTCGCCCTGACCTGGGACCTGCTGGGCGGCCAGATGGGCTACAACTCCTTTGGCAACATCCTGTTCTTTGGCATCGGCGCCTACGCCTGCGCCATCGTTCAGCGCGATTCCGGACTGGATTATTTTGTGGCCCTGGCGCTGGGGCTTGTTTGCGCTGGCCTGGTCAGCACTGCCGTGGCAACGCTGCTGGGTGCGGGGGTACTTGGCATGCGGGGTCACTATTTCGCCATCTGCACCCTGGGACTTGGAGTGGCGGCCGGCGAGATTGCCGGGGGCTGGGAGTATGTCGGGGCCGGCTCAGGCATGGTCACCCCACAATATCCGGGCGAGATCGGCGCGCGTAACCTGTTTTACTATTTCCTGGCACTGTCATTCACTGTGTCTTGTTTTTTCGTGTTGCGTCGCTTGTACCAGAGCCGCTTTGGGCTGGCCATCAATGCCATCCGCGACGACGAGGACAAGGCCGAGGCCATGGGACTGCACACCACCCGATACAAGACCGTGGCCTGGGGCGTGGCGGCCTTTTTCCTCGCCCTGACCGGCGGCGCCGTGGGCAACCTGATCGGGTTCATCGATCCGCGCGATGTGGCCTTCTCCGGCGCCACCTTTGGCGTCTGGATGATTCTCATGGCCATTCTGGGCGGCAAGGGTACCGTCTGGGGCCCGGTGCTGGGCGCGGCCCTGTTCCACCTGACCCAGGAGCTGTTCTGGAATTTCCTGTTCGGGTGGCAGCGGGTGGCCCTGGGTGCCCTCATAGTGGCGATCGTGGTGTTCTTCCCCCAGGGGATCCTGGGTTGGGTACAAGAACGCTGGCCCGAACGTTTTGGACACCGTGTGGACAGCGAAGCCCGGCACAATGAGGAGTCTTCCTGATGGCCCTGCTCGAGGTGCAAGGGGTCAGTAAACGCTTTGGCGGCATCATCGCCAATGAGGCGATCAGCCTGAGCGTCCCCGAGGGCGGTATCATCGGACTGATCGGCCCCAACGGCTCGGGCAAGACTACGCTGTTTAACACTATCGTCGGTTACTACCCGGTGGATGCTGGATCGATTCGCTTTGAAGGCCGGGAGATCACCCAACTGCGGGGGCCGCAAATCGCCCGTCGCGGGCTGTTGCGCACCTTCCAGCAGACTCGCATCTACGGCGGGATGAACTGTGTGCAAAACATGCTCATCAGCACACCGCACAGCCATGAAGGGCTCTGGAGTATGCTGGTGCGTTCTCCACGCGAAGACCGGGACAAGGCAGGGGCGTTGCTCGAGTTTGTCGGCCTGCACAGCAAACGCCACCTGCTGGCTGGCGATCTCTCGTTTGGTCAGCAGAAGCTGCTCGAGTTTGCCATGGCATTGATGAACGAGCCCAAACTGCTGCTACTCGACGAACCCACCGCAGGGATCAATCCCACCCTGATCAACGGTATTATCGAGCGGCTGCAGCGAGTCAACGAGCAACTCGGCATTACCCTGCTGGTGATCGAACATAACATGCGAGTCATCATGAACCTGGCGCAGGAGCTGCATTGCCTCTCCCGCGGCCGGCTGTTGGCCTCGGGGACCCCGGAGCAGATCCGCACCAATCAACAGGTTATCGACGCCTATCTGGGGACCCAATGAGCGAGCAACGTTCAAAAAAAGACTATGGACTGGGCAGCGTGAAGACTGCGCTGTCCGTCGATGAGGTGGCACGTCAGGCCGGGCGCATCGCCGCCCAGGGCCCCGACCGTAAGGCCTTGGTTGCGTTGGCCGATGGAGCACCCCGCCTGCACATCGAATCCCTGACGGCCGGCTACGGTCGCATGGAGATCCTGCACCAGGTCGATCTTTACGTAGGCCAGGGACAATCGCTCTGTCTGATCGGTCCCAATGGCGCGGGCAAGTCCACTGTGCTGCATTCGATCTACGGTTTCACCAACATCACCGGCGGGCACATACACATGGGTGAGCGCGAGATCACCCACCTCAGCGCAAAGGATAAACTGCGCCACGCCCGCATCGCCTACATCCTGCAGGACAACTCGGTCTTTCCCGACATGACGGTGGAAGAGAACCTGAACATGGGCGGCTATCTGTTGAACAACCGCCAGGCAGTGCACGAAGCCACTGAACAGGTGCTGGAAAAGTATCCCCGACTGGGAGAGCGGCGCCGGCAACGAGCCGGGGTGCTGTCCGGTGGCGAGCGACGCTTGTTGGAGATCTCACGGGCACTGATTATGCAACCCGAAGTACTGCTGGTGGACGAGCCGTCCATCGGGCTGGAACCGCGCTATATCGACAGGGTGTTTGAGATCCTCGACGACCTGCAACATCAGGATGGCAAAACCATCGTGCTGGTGGAGCAGAACGCCACCAAGGGTCTTGAGTTTGCCGACATCGGTTATGTGTTGGTCTCCGGACAGGTCGCCATGGCCGGTCACGGCGAGGAATTGCTGGAAAATCCCGAGGTGGAGCGGCTGTTTCTGGGGGGATAGGAGCTCATCAAGTATCAATTGGGAAAGCAGAGCAGCATCATCTTGACTGATTGGTCTGTTTCGACTTGTGGCGTGAGTAGAAATAGATCACCAGATTCTTTGATCCGAACATGACCGTGACAAAGGCAAGGCCAATCAGAAAACCAATCCAGGGGTGATCTTTCAGCAGATTGATAAACCAAAGCGTGTTGCCCATAACCGTTGCACCATATTCTCCAGATCCATTGTCGGTTAGAATAGCAGTCCGACGTGATTGACCGACATGACAATTCACAACACCCCACAGATTCTCAGATTAGTACTCAGTCAACAGAACCCATCCGCAGGCAGGTGAAACTGGTGGAACGCAAAATCTTTCTCGGCATACTGACCGCCACCCTGATCGCCCTGGCCGCCGCAATCCTGTTACCGGGCGGGCGCACGGTTGAAGAGAATCCCAGGCTTCCCTGGGATCTGCGGCTGGACAGCCAGGGAAATCTCTCGGTATTCGGCATAGTCCTGGGGAAAAGCAACCTGGGTGAGGCCCGCCAAAGTTTCCAGTCACAGGGTAAGGCCAGCCTCTTTCTGACCCCGGAAAACCGCTATATGGTGGAGGTCTATTTCCAACGCATCTATATCAGCGGTCTGAAGGCCGATGTTGTGCTCAATCTTGAGCTTACCGAGAAGCAGGCGAAAGAGATGTTTGAACGCGGTGAGCGGATCAGCAAGTTGGGCGATGACACCCGAAAGGTGGAGCTTTCCAGTAGCGATATGGAAAGGCTGGCGCAGGAAAAGATCGCGTTCATCACCTATATCCCTGCCGCTGATCTGGATGAGGCGTTGATTGCCAGCCGTTTTGGTGACCCCGAACAGAAAATCAAAGAAACGGAATCACCGACCACGCACTGGCTCTATCCGGCTAAGGGACTGGATATCGCCGTCAACCCGGAAGGTAAAGAGGTGTTCCAGTATATCAATCCGGCCAACTTCGACCAGGTACTGAAACCGCTACAAAACTAACCGGGTTTCAGTCAGGGAGGTGATGGGCATGCAAGCTTCGCCCATCCTGCCGCCGGTAAGTCGGGTTAGCCAAAGACGGAACCCGACATCATTGCCCAACCGCCGCGTCAACACTCCTTTTCAACAGATAACTCTTCCTTGATATAGCGCCTGACAAAGCTGTAACCATTCATTGTCGTAACTAGCAGCCAAAACAGGATAATGAACGCCAAGGTCAAGGCAGCGGCCCGCATCTGCGGAAGAAACAGCACCACCACCGCTGTCGCCAGCATAACCAGCAGTGTGATAACAGCCGCCCGCTGCAACATGCTCTTCAACACCGATTCGGCGGCGCCACGGGTGCCGACCCCTGCCTCTATCAGCGAACGCCTTAGCGAGTCATAGCTGCTCTGCTGTTTCTGCCGTACCCGTCCAAATGGATCATTCATGCTCACTGATACGACCTGCCCGCTGATTTATAAGATGTAACCCGGTTATCCATCACTTAGCCTCTTGTCAATTACCGTGCAGGTGCGGCTATAAAAAGCGCTATTCGCGCATGCTCGGGCTGGAGGGTCACCGGGGAATTAATTGCAGCAAATGCCGCTAACCGGTTTTATCCGGGTTATCCTCGGCAGCGTCCTTTGTACCCTCATCGGGTGGTGTGGACCTGCTCTCCGTCAGATCATCGTCCATCAGGATGCGACTGGCTTCGCCCTCCAGGTCCTCGAACTGACCGCTTTTAGCGGCCCAGAAAAACACCACCACTCCCACCAGGCCAAGAATCAACATGCCGGGAATCAAACCGTAGATCACGTCCATCCGGCTACTCCAATTTCCACATAGTCGCTCATTATTGCCCGCCTTTGAACAGAGTGCGAATGCGCGCTGCGTTACCGATCACCAGCAGTGAACTGATTGGCATTGAGATTGCTGCAACCAGTGGCGTTACAAACGCCGACATTGCCAGCGGCACCATGATCAAATTATACGCTATCGAGATACCGATATTCTGGCGGATGGTACGCAAGGTTCGCCGGGAGAGCGCCGAAGCCAGTCGTACCTTATCCAGTTCACTGCTCATCAGCACGATATCGGCGCTGGCAATCGAAACATCGGTCCCCGAACCCAGCGCAATCCCCACATCCGCCCGCACCAGCGCCGGAGCATCATTCACCCCGTCGCCCACCATCGCCACCCGGTGCTCATTCTTTTGCAGACTGTCAATCACCTGATCCTTTTGCTCCGGCAGCACCTCGGCAATCACCGGCATGCCGCCCAGGCGGGCGGCAATCGCCTCGGCGGTCCGCTGGCGGTCACCGCTGAGCATGGTCAGCTGCATACCCGCAGCCTTGAGATCCGCCACCAGGCCGGCCGCATCCTTTCTCAGAGGATCTTCCACACCCATCAGGGCATACTCAATACCGTTCACCGCGCAGTACAGTGAACCGGTACCGATCTGATCCAGGTGCGCGGCCAGCGCCTGGAAAGCCGGCTCGGCCGCGACACCGTTGGCCCGCATCCATGCGGCATTGCCAATCACCACAACCACACCTTCCACAATGGCCGAGACACCCTGGCCGGGTCGATTAACAAACTCCTTTACCTGCAACTGCTGCCGCTTCCAGCCGGCTGACTCGGCACAGGCTGTCAGGGCCGCAGCCACCGGATGCTCGGAAAACTGCTCAACCGCCAGCAGTTTTCCCAGCAGTTCCCGGATCTCGTCGTTCACCGGGTCACCGGGACTCCATTGCGAACTTCCGGTCTGGATCACGGTAACCCGCATCGCCCCTTCGGTCAGGGTACCCGTTTTATCAAACACAAAATGATCAATGGATGAAAATCGTTCCAGTACATCACCGTTTCTGATCAGGATACCGTGGCGTGCACCCAGGCCGGTAGCCACGGCAATGGACATGGGTGTGGCCAGGCCAAAGGCACAGGGGCAGGTAATGATCAGCACGGCCGTCGCCGCCATCAAAGCGGTCTCGAAGTCGCTATTCAGCCACCAGAAGAAAGTGGCCGTTGCCAGACCGATGGTAATGGCGACAAACCAGGGCACGATCCGGTCCGCCACGCACTGGATTGGCGCCTTGCTCGCCTGCGCCTCCTCTACCAGGCGGATAATTCTTCCAAGCGCGCTGTCTTTCAGCAGCCCGGTCACTTCAACCTGCAACGCACCATGTCCATTGATCGTGCCGGCCGAGACGGTCATCTGCGGCGATTTCTGCACCGGGACAGACTCGCCGGTCAACATGGCCTCATCAACCGCACTTTGGCCCTCCAGTACCACACCGTCCGTCGGAATTCGCTCTCCGGGCCTGATCAGCACACGGTCTCCCTGCTTGATCGAACGAATCGGTACCACCTTCTCTCCAGCATCCGACAACAGCGTGGCCACTCGCGGCTGCAGGTCCAGCAGACGCTGGGTCGAAGCCACCGCCTGACGTTTGGATATAGCCTCCAGATAGCGTCCAACCAGGATAACAAAAATGAAATTGACCACCGTGTCATAGTAAACCTCGCCGGTAACCGATCCACTCAGCATCACATAGATCGAGTAGAGGTAGGTGATACCGGCGCCGATTGCAATCGGCACATCCATACCCAGATGGAGATGGCGGATACCGGACCAGGCCCCTTTAAAAAACGGGTAACCCGAATAGAGCAGGGTTGGCGTCGCCAGGGCGAAACCGACCCACTGAAACAGCGTTCGAAATTCACCCTTATCAGCCCCGCTATAGAGCGCGATGGAGATCCAGAGCAGATTCATCATGGTGAATCCGGCAAACCCCATACGATAAAGCAGGTGCCGGTTCTCTCGCTTCAGACGATCCTCTGCCGCATCGGGATCGTAGGGCACTGCGGCGTAACCGATCCGCCCCAGCCGGCGGATAATATCGGATAGTTTCAAGCGACTGTTGTCCCAGACCACATGCAGCCGCCGTCCGGAGAGATTGACCCGCGCCTGCTTGACGCCCGCGAGGCCCAATAGTGAGTGTTCGATCAGCCAGACACAGGCGGCACAGTGGATGCCCTCCACCAGCAGATGGATCTCCCGGGTCTCTCCGAGGGTATCAACAAACTCCTCCTGCACTTCATCCAGGTCATACAGTGCAAGTTCCCTGGGGAGCTCAGGTGGTGGTGCCAGGGCCGTACCGTCGTACATGCGACGATAAAAGCCGTCAAGACCGGCGGCATAGATCGCTTCACAGACCGATTTGCAGCCGATACAGCAGAAGCTGCGAGATTCGCCTTTAATCGCCGACACCACTTCATTGTCTGGCGACACCGGCAGTGTGCAGTGAAAACACTGTTTCTGACTTTCTGAAACCACCCGAGACCACTCTCCTCCCGCTACGTTACCATCCCATCTACCGAACCAAAAAGCATCGGATAGAGGACAGCAATTTTTCAACTAAAAATGAATAAGCCGGACATTGCTGTCCGGCAGGGAGAATAGGATAACACTGGACGGTGGTCCTGCTGGACGACTGGTGTGACCAGACCATCCAGCGGTAACTGACTTAATTGACGCCCGCGCTGACCCTGTGTGACAGATTATATTCATCATCCCCATGCTTTGCGCTGATAAGGATATCCCACACGCCCAGACTGGGGAAGCTGATATCGGCTTCATAAATACCGGAATCGGTGGCCTCCATGGGTACGGAGAAGTCCAGTTTGGCATTGGCGGGACGGTAAGCGTAAAAAGTGACCGAATCGGGCGACACCGGATAACCATCCTTACCGACAATGCGCACCCCGTAACGGGCCGGCATGGCGACATCCACGCGTTCAGGAGCAATCACCTTCATCTGCCAACCAGGATTTTTAGCCTGACGTTTAAGCATGTTCTTTTCATAGTCCTGACCACGCTCATAATAGTCATCCACGACCAATCCCGGACTGTGGCTGACGGCCAGATAGATCATCACCATGTTGGCGGCAATAAACACCACCAGCAAACCGATCCATCCCTGTACCCAGGGGTTTCGCCAGGGAGATTGTTTATCGGTCATCTCAGTCACGTGAACCTCTTGCTGCAGCGCCCGGTAAATAGACTATCGGGAGGCTGTCTGTTAATTGCTTTCTTCGAAAATTATCGTCTCGACCCTACTTCGGACCGATGAACACACTCTCACGCTTACTACTCAACCGTTTGCCGTTGCTATCAGTCGTCTCCGCGTAAAATACCAGTGGCTGTGATTCAACTTTCAGCTTGTCACGCGGGATGCGCACAAACAGGGTGCGGGGTGTCACCATCCCTTTACGCGCCGTCACGGGTTCCTCCGCACCTACCAGCACCAGACCCTCGATATCCGGTGCACTAATCGTCACCTGTAAATCTTCAGTCAGTTTATTGAGCACCTTGATGGTGTATTTGTTCTGGATAGAGCCATCACTTTGCAATACATAGAGCGGTTGCCTGGAATGTATTACCTTGATTTCAATGGCATCCAACGTCGCCATGCCGTAACCGATACCGGTTACTGACAACAGCAGCACCAAGCTGTAGACCCAGACTCGCGGACGCTTGAGTAGCGGCCGTTCTTCTTTGCCGTTAAGCACATCCAGCGACTCATAGCGGATAAGACCTTTGGGTCGGTCCAGCTTCTCCATCACCGCATCACAGGCATCGATACAGAGGGCGCAGGTAATACAACCCTCCTGCTGACCATGCCGGATGTCCACTCCAGTGGGACAAACCGCCACGCACTGGTTACAGTCGACACAGTCGCCGGTCGTCCGCTGCGCCTCGCTGGACCCTTTCTTCACCCGCCCACGTGGCTCTCCACGATGAAAGTCATAGGTAGGAACAGCCGTTGTATTATCCACCATCACACCCTGAATACGGGCGTAGGGACAGAGCCAGAAGCAGGTCTGTTCCCGCAGATATCCGGCAAGTCCGTAGGTGCCGCCAATGAAAAGGAGAATGGTAACACCCGCCGTAATGCCGATATTGAAGCTAACCAGGTCGGCCCAGAGCTGATAGGCATCCATAAACCAGGCAACAAACGAAATTCCGGTCAAAGCGGAGATGACAATCCAGATAAGATGCTTGGTCGCCTTGACCCGGACCTTGGTGAAAGTAAGCGGGCCCTGATCCAGTTTCTTGCGTTTTTGCGGTGAGCCCTCCAGTTTCTCTTCAAACCAGGTGAAGATATCGGTCCAGACCGTCTGGAAACAGAAAAATCCGCACCACACCCGCCCGGCCAGGGCCGTCACCACCGCCAACAGGATGGCAAAGAAAAGCAGCAGCAGGGAGAGCATCCAGAAATCCTGCGGCAGGATAGTGACGCCTAGTAGATGGAACTGGCGGTTTGGAATATCGAACAGGATTGCCTGGCGGTCATCCCAACGCAGATAGGGCACCAGAAAGAACGGCAGCCAGACCAGGCTGGCCAGCCACTTCCAGATGCGCCATTTCCCCGGAATGCGCTTGGCGTGAATCTTCTCTTCACCTGTATTGATCTTCCAGTGACCCGCCTCCGCATACAATTCATCGACTACCGCATCGTGCTTTGATTGTGGATTGACGCTCAACGAAATCACTCCTCTAATAACAGCTGTAGACTGGCGCCCATGGGGGATAAATATGCCGTTATGAATCTCAACGTACCGGGCACCAGTTTACTGAAAGGGCGGGCTGAAAAAAATGCGATTTGTCAATAACTAACCTGCATTATATCACCATTAAAAAAGGGGGTTCACCCCCCTTTTTCATACGCCTATGTCAACGAGGGTTTTACTCCTTGTGGACCTTTGCATCCTTGTTGATCAGCCCCTTCACCTTGAAGCCAAGATAACCAACAATCACTACGCAAATTGCGATAGCCGCAAAGGACGCTACAGCGACAGCATCTACATTCATCGTATACCTCCCCAGATACAGACAACCTGAATGTTTTTGCTGCATGGAGATTCAATCTCCATGCAACAAGGATTAAAACACGTGCTTACTGGCCACCACCGAATTTATACACATATACGGCCAGCTTTTTGATCTCATCTTTTGACAGACGATCTCCAAACTTGGGCATAACCGCCTCCCGGGTCAGGGGGTCGGACGTGTCGTTGACGCCGTGCTTGATGGTCTGTTTGACACTGGCCAGTTGATCCGCCTCATTAAAGCGCCAGATAGCGTCAGTCAGGTTAGCTGATCCCAGTGCCTGCATACCTTTGCCGTCAGGGCCATGGCAGGCAAAACACGCCTTCTCCATGAACAGGGGTTCTGCCGCCGGGTTTCCGGACATCACTGCAGCAGCCAGTTTATCCAACTCCTCATCGGTCAGCAGATTTGCCTGGGCCGGCATGATACCCATGCGGCCATTGGTGATGGTCTGCTCAATGGTTTCCACCGCACCGCCGTATATCCAGTTGTCATCGGCGAGTACCGGATAACCGGGACCACCCTGACCATTGGATCCATGACAGGCTGCACAGTTGTCACCAAACAGCACCTTGGCCGAGGCGATGGTGTAACTGGAGAGACCCTCATCCGCCAGAATCTCCTTGGCCGTCATCCCCTGCAGTTTGGTCTCGAACTCCGCGCGAACCATCTGAACCTCATCAAGGCCTTCCTTGTATTCGCCCATCTGGGTCCAGCCCATGATGCCCTTGGTGTAACCGCTGAGCCCGGGAATCATGGGATAGAGAATCGCATAACCGATCACCCAGAGAATGGATGCCCAGAAGGCGATCATCCACCAGCGGGGTGCCGGATTATCGAGTTCCCGCAGATTATCGTCCCAAATATGTCCGGTATTGTTTTCACCCGGAAATGGATTGTTATCCGCCATTTTTATCTCCGCTATTTATCTGTTCATCGTCCATCGGGATATGCTTCTGTTTTTCGAAGTGCTCCCGTTTTTTTGGACGCAAGACATAAACATACAGACCAAGCATTAACAGAAAGATGACCACGGTGAGGATGGTGCCCACCCAATCGTTGGTGGTCATCGCCTGTAAATCGGTCGAAAAATAGTCTTTTAAACTATTCACGATAGACCTTGCTTTCGTCCAGCTTGACCATGGTACCCAGCACCTGCAGGAACGCGACCACCGCATCCTCTTCGTTCTTGCCCTTCAACAGCTCCGGCGCCGCGTCGATATCGGCTTCTGTGTAAGGAACACCGAGTCGCTGCATACCGCGCATATGGGACTGCATGGTTTCACCATCCAGTTCGGCATGCTGCAGCCAGGGATAATTGGGCATGACCGACTCGGGTACTACTGAACGGGGTGCGCGCAGATGTTTACGGTGCCAGTCGTCGGAGTACTTGCCACCCAGTCTGGCAATATCCGGGCCGGTACGCTTTGATCCCCACTGGAAGGGGTGGTCGTACATCGACTCGGAAGCCAGCGAGTAGTGGCCATAGCGCTCTTTTTCATCACGGAACGGGCGGACCATCTGGGAGTGACAGAGATAGCAGCCTTCACGGATATAGACATCACGACCTGCCAGCTCAAGCGCTGTATAGGGACGCATGCCATCTCCCGGCTGGTGATCGGACAGCGCCTGTTGAGCCTTACGCTGCCAGACAATCTCTGGATGCTTGTTGTGCTCCATGGTGCTGTCCAGATAAAACAGCGGCACGATCTCAACAATACCGCCCACACTGAGCACCAATCCGGTAACGATCACCAATGCCCAGATATTTTTTTCAAGTTTTTCTTGCATAGCCATTTTTCAATACTCCCCTTAGGCAGACGCTGCAACGGTTGCGGAGCGCGCCTGTTGCACTGTGCCCCGGGCATTGGCCTGTAGTACGGTCATAATGACGTTGAACACCATAATTGCCGCACCTGTCAGGAAGACCATGCCGCCAATGGCGCGCATCGCATAGTAGGGATGCATTGACTCAACAGACTCAGCGAAGGTGTAAGCCAGGGTGCCGTACTCATCGTAGGCACGCCACATCAGACCCTGCATGATGCCCGATACCCACATGGCGACGATATAGATCACCGTACCAATGGTTGCAGTCCAGAAGTGGGCATTGATCAGCTTGGTTGACCACATCTGCACATGGAATACGTTGACCATCAGATGGTAGATGGCGCCAATACCCACCATTGCCACCCAGCCCAATGCACCGGAGTGTACGTGACCAACCGTCCAGTCGGTGTAGTGAGAGAGTGCGTTAACCGTCTTGATCGACATCACCGGCCCTTCAAAGGTGGACATGGCGTAGAAGGCCAGGGACATGATCAGGAAGCGGAGCACATAGTCGGTACGCAGTTTGTCCCAGGCGCCGGAGAGGGTCATCATGCCGTTCACCGCGCCGCCCCAGGAGGGGATGATCATGGCCAGGGAGATGGCCGCGCCCAGTGAACCGGTCCAGTCAGGCAGCGCGGTATACTGCAGGTGATGCGCACCCAGCCAGACATAACCGAACATCAGCGCCCAGAAGTGGATGACCGACAGGCGATAGGAGTAAACGGGACGCCCTGCCTGCTTTGGAACGAAGTAATACATAATGCCGAGGAAACCGGCGGTCAGATAGAAGCCGACCGCGTTATGGCCCCACCACCACTGGATCATGGCGTCCTGCACACCCGAGAATATGGAGTAGGACTTGAACATGCCGACCGGGATGGCCAGGCTGTTAACCACATGCAGGTAAGTGATCATGATCATCATGCCGAGGAAGAACCAGTTCGACACATAGATGTGCGAGCTCTTGCGATTCGCGATGGTCATGATGAAGTTAATGGTGTAGGAGAGCCACACCACCGCAATGGCGATATCAATCGGCCACTCCAGCTCGGCATACTCCTTACTCTGGGTGATGCCCAGCGGCAGGGTGATCACGGCGGAAAGAATAATCAGGTTCCAGCCGATGAAGGTGAACCAGGCCAGCTTGTTGCTCCATAGACGGACACCGCAGGTGCGTTGTACCGAATAGAAGGCCGTGGCCATGAGGATGCAGCCGCCAAAGGCAAAAATCACTGCGTTGGTATGCAACGGACGCAGACGTCCGAAGGTTATGTACGGCAGATCAAAATTCAGCACCGGCCAAGCCAACTCCGAGGCGATATATACCCCGACGAGAGCGCCTACCAACAAGTAGACTGCAGCCATGACGGTGAACCAGCGTACAACACCCAGGTCGTACTTCTGTTCAGCTACGGCGTCCATGAACCCCCCTTATTTACAAAGTTAAAAAAGAATTACCAGATTCTGATATTCAAACCAGACAATTCATCTGGTTATTTGCAAAAATTGGGGCTATGAGACACCCACCTGTGATATTTGTCAAGCTCCAATCTGCGCTTTATCAGTATTTTACAAGCTCTAAGTTACTGTTTAAAAACACATTTATAGACCATATACGGGAAATGACCTATATCAATCAAACAGCATATTATTTCAGCATGATATTAAATCCTGGTTATGTACATAAAAACGGCGTTCCCGGCCGAAAAGGCAATAAATGCCTCAGGTTCAGTTGTCCGGGAGCGAACTCGACTTGATACGCCAGCACCTCCACACCGGCCTCCACCGCCTCCACCAGGGCTTCGGCATAGGCCGGGTCGATATCCCAGGCCGGTTCAACCCGCTGAATACCGCTATGGGCCACATTAAAAAACAGCACCCCCCTGCCCCCTCCCTTCACCACAGCCGTCAATTCCCGGAGATGTTTCCGTCCCCGGTCGGTAACGGCATCCGGAAAAGTGCCGAGACCGTCGCCAATTCGCAACGTCACATTCTTCACCTCGACAAAACAGTCCGGCAAGCCAGGCTCGGTCAGCAGCAGATCGATGCGACTCCCCTCATTACCGTAGGGGCGTTCGCTCTGAATCGTGGAGTAGCCATTGAGTGCTTCAATGCGCTCCGCAATGATGGCCTCCCGGACCAGATCATTGGCCCGGGCGGTGTTGATACAAGCCAGATAGCGACCCTCGACCTCTACCAGTTCCCAGCGGTATCTCAACTTGCGTTTCGGGGAGTTGACATCCTGTAACCAGACCCGGCTGCCTGGCTCGGCGCAATTTTTCATCGAGCCGGTATTGGGACAGTGTGCGATCACCTCGGAACCGTCAGTAAGCCGCACATCGGCCAGAAAGCGCTTGTAGCGCCTGATCAGTCGACCCTCCAGCAGGTCGGGAAGCTTCATTGCCCACTCTCGCTGGAATTTGCCCGGTAATTTGATGGTGGAAACATCATCAGCTCTCCGTTTCGGATCTGCAGCGATTTATTCATCGCCTGGAGGGGGCTCGACGTGACCATAGGGAAAGGAAGCCTTGCGAGCATCTCCACCAAGAGGCGCAGTACCACAGCTCTGCCCCAATTGTTTAATGATGTTGATTTGGCTTGGAGCATCGCCCCGTAGGAGCGGCTTTTGCCGCCCCTACAGAAGCGACGTTCCTCGCTTCTGGCTATTGGCATAGCCCACATCGGTTACAGCGTCTCGGCATGCTCAGCCAGGTACTCCGCCACGCCTTCGGTGGAACCCTTCATACCGGCTTCACCCTGCTTCCAGCCTGCCGGACACACCTCACCATGCTCTTCAGTGAACTGCAGGGCATCCACCATCCGCAGCATTTCATCAATGTTGCGGCCCAGCGGCAGATTATTGACCACCTGGTGCTGCACCACACCCTCCCTGTCAATCAGGAACGAACCACGCAGGGCAATACCTGGCCCAGTATTCAGATCGTAAGCGTTGGTGATTTCCTTGGAGATATCTGCCACCAGTGGATACTGGACATTGCCGATCCCGCCGTTGTTGACCGGGGTATTCTTCCACGCCAGATGGGAGAAGTGGGAATCGATGGAGACACCGATCACCTCAACATTACGTTTCTTGAACTCCTCCAGCCGATGGTTGAAGGCAATCAGCTCGGACGGGCAGACAAAGGTGAAGTCCAGCGGGTAGAAGAACAACACCACGTACTTGCCCTGGTAACTGGACAGGGTGAGGTCCGCAAAGGAGTTGTCCGGCATCACGGCCTGGGCGGTAAAGTCAGGGGCTTGTTTTGCGACGAGTACACTCATTGTAGCTTTCTCCAGATATTGGTTGGTTTTTTTAAATCGCGGATAAATTGACGAGCAGCACGCTCGGCGTACCGCACATAATTAACGGGTGATCAGGCGATAGTCACTTCAACCGGGTTACTCTCCCACAGGCCATGCTTGGTGCAGTAGGCCATGGCGCTCAGTTTCAGTTTGCCGCCTGAAGGTACTACATTGAAAGTGACCTCGGCATTGCCTTTGGCCCCTTCACCACCCAGGGTACCGGGCGGAAAGCTGGCTTCGGCCAACAGTGTCTGGCCGTTGTAGAGCTGCACCGAGCGGATATAGTGGTCGTGATCATCCGGGTGGGCGTATTCGTTGCCCATGCGAACGGTCACCTTGAACAGTTCACCCTTGACGGCACTATCGGCACAGTGAATGAAGGGCGAGTGACGATCAATATAGTCCTTCTTCGCCTCCTTCTCTACCTGATCAATGTCGATATAACGATTAACTACTGGCATGGATTTTTTCCTCTTGAGTCCACTTTTTTAGCTTCTATGGGCAGATGAAATATCTCTTTCACCATCAATTATGTTGTTATTTTGACAATCCACTTGCCTTCTGTCAATAAAAAAAACAAAATAACAACACAAATGTTTTCATATTGTCTTTATGGACAATGAGGTCTATTCCATGATCACCAATCTGGTCGGAAATCGTATCCGGGAGATGCGCGCCAGGCGCAAAATCACCCAGCAGCAGTTGGCAGACAGCGCGAGTATTCCCCGCGCCACCCTGGCGACCATCGAGAAGGATGAATCGAACCCGAGCCTGGCCGCCGTCTACAAGATCGCCGTGGCACTCAACTGCACCATCGATGACCTGCTGGAGAAGCAGCATAACCGGGTGGAGGTGATCCGCCGTGAAAACATGGGGCGGAGCGAGTCGGGCGACGGCAACTATCGGGCAACCACCGTCTCTCCCCTGGGCAACCCGGCCTACAGCCAGCAGACATTTACCCTGGCACCCGCATCCACCTATGTCGGCAAACCTCACCCGCCGGGAAGCGAGGAGTATCTCTATATTCTTGATGGTGAACTCACCCTGGAAGTGGCCGGAGAGCAGATACCACTGACAGAGGGCGACAGCGCCCATTTTCGGGGCAACATCAATCACAGCTACCACAACACCGGTAACATGGCCGCCAGGGGCATGGTGACGATTATCGAAGTCCCGGAACTGAATGAGCACTGACTGAAGAACAATTAAGTTTTAACCGCTGGTCAGCCGTTTTCCGATAAACTCTGCCAAGGATATCTATTTCACATCTCACATACTGCTGGTGCAACGCCCAAATGCGACAAAGAACCGGGGTTTTCATACTGATTTTACTGGTTATTTTTACCGTACCGGGTTGGTTTATCTACCAACGACTGGCGGAGACCGGGCAAGCATCGGACCGGCAGGCAAAAAACACCCAACCGATTCCGGTTGAGGTGGTGACCGTTGAACAGGGCGATATTGAGCGCCAACGCACGTTTTCCGGCACCCTCCAGGCACAGGCCGAGATAGTGGTGGCCCCCAAGGTCAGCGGCCGCATCGAACAGCTGGATGCGGATCTGGCCGACATCGTCTCCCGTGACCAGGTGGTGGCCAGGCTGGACAACGATGAATATGTGCAGGATGTCCGGCAGGTGGAAGCGGAGCTGGCCGTGGCCCGGGCCAATCTGGTCGAGGCGCAGAGCCTTCTGAAGATTGCCGAACGGGAGCTGGAGCGGGTTGAAAAATTGCGTCAGCGCGGCGTCAGTTCCGAATCCCAACGGGATGCCGCCAAGGCCGATCAACTGGCAAAACAGGCCCATGTCGAGGTGACACGGGCACAGGTTACCCGTGCCGAGTCGGCACTGGAGAGCGCTCGTATCCGGCTCGGTTACACCACCGTCACCGCCAGTTGGCGGGGCGACAGTGAACAGCGGGTGGTAGCGGAGCGTTATGTCGATGAAGGCGAAACCGTCAGCGCCAATACACCGCTGCTGCGCATCGTGGAACTCAACCCGATCACCGTGGTGTTCTTTGTCACGGAACGGGATTACGCCCTGCTGCAACAGGGACAGAATGCCAGCCTGACCACCGACGCCTATCCCGGAGAATCCTTTGGCGGCACCGTGGTTCGCATCGCCCCGGTATTTCGTGAAAGCACCCGCCAGGCGCAGGTGGAATTGCGGGTAAAAAATCCCCTGCTGAGACTCAAACCGGGCATGTTTGTGCGCGTCACGGTGACCCTGGAACAGGCGCACGACGCCACCATCGTACCCGAACAGGCGCTGATTACCCGGGATGGCAGGAGCGGTGTATTTGTCGTCTCCGCTGACGGCAAAACAGTCAACTGGCAGCCGGTGACGCTGGGTATACAGCAAGGCAGCCGGGTGCAGGTCATGGGAGAACCGCTCACCGGGCGGGTGGTGGTTCTGGGTCAGCAACTGCTGGACGATGGCTCAGCCATCCGTGTCGCAGAGAAACAGGCGGGAATCCGTCCATGAACCTGGCCCGCACAAGCGTACGCCGCCCGGTCTTCACCAGCATGCTGGCGCTGATCGTGGTAGTGCTGGGTGCGGTTGCCCTGAGCCGTCTGCAGATCGATCTGCTGCCCAGCATCGAGCTACCCACCCTCACCGTCCGTACCGAGTACGAAGGGGCCGATCCGATTGTCATGGAGCGGCTGGTCACCCAGATTGTCGAGGAGATCGTCGCCACCGTGCCGGGTGTGGAGGAGATGACCTCCACCTCTTACGAGGGCAACAGCCGGGTACGGGTCAGTTTCGGCTGGGGCAGTGATATCGATACCGCTGCTATTGACGTACAGGCCACCCTGGAAGACGAGGTCAGTGAACTGCCGGACGATATTGTCGGTCCCCGGGTGAGTAAATTCGACGTGGACAGCTATCCGGTGGTAATCCTCGGTATCTCCAGCAAGCTGGACCCGGTGGAGCTGACCCAGATTATCGAACAGCAGATCCGCTACCGTTTCGCCCGGGTTCCCGGCGTGGCCCAGGTGGACCCCTGGGGGGGCTTCAATCGCGAAGTACGGGTAGAGCTGGACCCGGTCAAACTGAATGCACTGGGACTGCCCCTGAATGACATACTGTCAGCCATCCGGGACGCCAATCTGGATCTTCCGGCCGGCAAGCTCGAACAGGGCCGCTATCAGATCACCCTGCGCGCCCCGGCCGAGTTCAGCGACCTGGAACAGATTCGCAATACCGTCGTGGGTCAGCGCGAAGGCGCGGTAATCACCCTGGGCCAGATCGCCAAGATCCGCGACACTTATGAAAAACTGACCCGCATTATCCGGGTCAACGGGGAGCAAGGGGTGCGCATCGCCATCCGCAAGCAGTCCGGCGCCAACACCGTGGAGGTGGCACGCCGGGTGCTGGACGAGGTGGCGGAGGTCAACCAGGCCTTTCCCCAAATCCGCATCACGCCGGTGATCAATCAGGGCAACTTTATTGAGCGCGCCATCGCCAACGTGGCCCGCTCGGTGCTGTACGGTGGTTCACTGGCGGTGCTGGTGCTGCTGTTTTTCCTGCGCAATCTGCGCAGCACCCTGGTCATTTCACTGGCAATCCCGATCTCCATGCTGGCCACGTTCGGCCTGCTCTACTTCGGTGGTTTCACGCTCAACCTGATGACCCTGGGCGGCCTGGCGCTGGGAGTGGGCATGATGGTGGACAGCTCCGTCGTGGTGCTGGAGAACATCTTCAGACGCCAGCAGGAGACCGGGGAGTCCCCCGCCACCGCCGCAGTCAAGGGGACCGGCGAGGTCGCCTCGGCGGTCGTCGCCGGCACAGTCACCACCCTGGTTATATTCCTGCCGTTGATCTTCGTACGGGGTGTCTCCGGGGTACTGTTCAAGGAACTCGCCTACGTCATCATGTTCTCCCTGTTCTGTTCCCTGCTGGTCTCCCTCAGCCTGGTGCCGATGCTCGGCTCCCGCCTGCTCAAACAGCAACCCGTGGCCACCGGCAGCAGTTGGCGGGCACGTCTGGCAGCCCGCGCCGGGGCCGGCTTCGAGGCAATGGAGAACGGCTATCACACCCTGCTCACGACGGTACTTCACCAGCGCTCTATCACCATCCTCTCCGCCCTGATCATTTTCACTGCCAGCCTGTTCCTGGCGCCATTGATCGGCACCGAGTTCATGCCCCCCAGCGATGAAGGCGAGGTCAGAATCAGCGGCGAGATGGAGGTCGGTACCCGCCTGGACCTGATTGACCAGCAGACCCGCCTGATGGAAGAGATCGTCTATAGCGCGGTGCCGGAAAGCGTCTCTTCGGTGGTCAGCGTGGTGACTTCCGGCTCCCGCGGCAGTTCCAAGGCCACCGGTGAGATCAGTCTCTCACTGCTACCGGTCACCCAGCGCAACCGTTCCAATCAGGAGATCGCCAACGACCTGCGCAGCAAGCTGGATAATCGGATTCCCGGCATGAAGATTCGTGTACGCGCCCCTCAGGGACAATTCCTGCTGGAGCGCCTGCTGGCGAGCGTGGAAGGGGTGACCATCGAGGTGCGCGGGTACGACATTGACACACTGGTACTGCTGGCACAGCAGGTCTCAACCGCCATAGCCGACGTAACCGGTGTTACCGACATTGAACTGAGTCGCGAGGCGGGTATCCCGCAACAGGAGATCCATGTCAAACGCGACAAAATCAGCGATCTGGGACTCAGTGTGCGTGACGTGACCGAGGTGATCGAAACCGCCGTCGCCGGCTCCAAGGCGGGAGAGTTCCGGGTCGAGGGCAACGCCTATCGTATCCTGGTGCAACTGGAAGATGCGGAGAAACGTTCGCTGGATGAGATCCTTGACCTGACCCTGCGTACCCCTGGCGGCGAGATGGTGGTGCTGCGAAATCTGGTGGATAGTGCTCCGGGAGAGGGTCCGGCCACCATTGAGCGCAAGGACCAGCAGCGCCTGATTACCGTCACCGCCAACGTGGCCGACCGGGACCTCGGTTCGGTAGCAGCGGATATTCAGACCCGGCTCAACCAGATCCCGCGCCCCATGGGCTATGACCTGCTGATATCGGGCAATTTCGAAGAGCAGCAGAAGGCCTTCGGTGAACTGCTGGTCTCGCTGCTGCTGGCACTGCTGCTGGTCTACATGGTGCTGGCATCCCAGTATGAATCACTGGGTGATCCGCTGGTGGTGATGCTGTCGGTGCCGCTGGCGGCCATCGGTGTTCTGGTGACCCTGTTTCTGACCGAAACCACCCTGAATCTGCAGTCAGCCATCGGCTGTATCATGCTCGGCGGCATCGTGGTCAACAACGCCATCCTGCTGGTGGATCAGGCCGGACAGCTACGCCGCTCCGGGCTCGATACCGACACCGCCCTGGCAGAGGCGGGACGCCGCCGGCTGCGCCCGGTACTGATGACCACCCTGACCACCATCCTGGCACTGCTGCCCCTGGCATTCGGCATCGGCGAAGGGGCTGACGCCCAGGCGCCACTGGCCCGGGCCGTGATCGGTGGACTCAGCGTATCCACCCTGATCACCCTGGTATTGATCCCCGCCGTCTACTCGATTTTCCACCACCAATCAGCCGTACAAAAAACAGAAGGCACAGCTGGACAAAACTCGTAACCCGCTCATCCTACTGGTTAAGCGGATGATCGTCCGGCAGCAGCTTGGAGATCCAGATAGCGAGCTTGTGCCGCATACCCGGATCGCCCAACTGATCCTTGGCGAGCGGTTGTATCTGCTTGTCATGTACCAGCAAACGGTAAAGATACTCCACCTTCAGCTGTTGTGAATCGGTCTTCTCGAACTCCGCGGCACCCCGTTTCTCGGCATAGATCATGCCCACCCTGATAGCCTCTTTGAGGAGTTCTTTTTCGTTCTTCAGCTTTTTCATATCCCTTCACCTGGCACAGTAATGGCGCATAAAACAGCATTGTAGGTCGCGTTTGCCATGAAGGCATCCCACTACTCACCCATCGCTATACCCATGGTAGGTCGCATTAGCCAAAGGCGTAACCCGACAACCGGGAATTGCCACCGTTCAAAATCCCCGCCACCCCTTCGTCGGATTACGCTACGCCAATCCTACGGTTTGTTTCGATACAGACCATAGGGCGCCCCGTGGGCACCGCCCTCCCTATGGAGAGCAAGCTCAAGCCACAGAAGCCGGCATCACCGCACGCCAGGCCGCCAGCAGCCCAAACAGCAGGAAAATCACACCACCGACCCGGTGCAACCAGTGCAGCGGCAGGCGCTGCAGCAGGGTACGACCGGCCCAGACGCCGAGGGCGGAGACCAGCACCAGCGCCCCGGTGGCGCCAATCCAGACCGGCAGCGGGGCCATACTCCCGGCGAGGCCCGCCACCGCAATCTGGGTCTTGTCACCAAATTCGGCCACCAGAATCAACACCAGCGTCGTGAGGAAAATGCCATGCCCCGGTTTTTCTTGCACGGCAACCGCATTATCCTCTTCCCTGGTCAACAGGGCATGGATGCCAAAGCCGCCAAACAGTACGGCCACCACACCGGCCATTACCCGCTCCGGCATCCAGGCGGCCACACCGGCGCCGAACAGCACCGCCAACAGATTGAGTATCACAAAGGCCACGGCAGCCCCCAGGATGACCGGCCAGTGACGGTGCCTCGCCGCCAGGGTCATGCAGACCAGCTGACTCTTGTCACCGAGTTCAGCCAGGGCAATCAGGGAGAACGTGGAGAGTGATACGGTGAATGATTCAGGAGGCATCATGAAATGCAGGATGTTAGACAGGATTTTTTCAGGAAGATTGATCGGATGTGCGAGCATTCTATAGCGTTTTGTTCAAGTAAGCTTCTATTGCCTCCACTTTGTCCAGGTCATGACGGACCATCCAGCCTTACCCGTTGCCCCATCAGAGATGTACTAAACTCTGTGATAACAAACACAAACTTGAATACAGCTTTCAGGCATCTGAACAATAACTGCTCTCACAAGTCTTGCGAACCTATCGTAACGTCTGACAAGAGCGATAGAGCCTGAAAGAGTTAACAAAGCGATCTGTTGCGAAAACAGAACTTTCACTGGATGCCACAGATCTTCATTTGGCACGGCTTGGGTGCTTGCAGCACAGGAGGTCAAGTTTGAATCAGACCACGACATTCAGTGTGGAGTACCATCGGTTCCTGCAACCCGATGGCGAACCGGAAGGCGACCTGCCCCCGCTGGCCGAGGATACCGAAGTCCTCCACGCCCTATACCTAAATATGGTTTTCACCCGGCTCTATGATGAACGCGCCATTGCCCTACAACGCACCGGCCAGATCGGCACCTTCGCCTCTTCCCTGGGACAGGAGGCGATAGGCGCCGGTGTCGGACACGCCATGCAGCCCGAGGATATTATCATCCCCAGTTTCCGTGAGAATGGCGCCCTGCTGTTTCGCCGCTTCCGGGTCCGGGATCTGCTGCTCTACTGGGGTGGTGATGAACGTGGCATGGCCAATCCCGATCTGGGAGACGACTTCCCCATCTGCGTACCCATCTCCACCCACACCACCCAGGCCGCCGGCGTGGCGTTCGCCATAAAATATCGCCAGCAGCCCCGGGTGGTGGTCTGCCTGCTGGGTGACGGCGGCACCTCCAAGGGGGACTTCTACGAGGCGATCAACCTGGCCGGGGCATGGAACCTGCCGCTGGTTTTTGTCATCAACAACAATCAATGGGCCATCTCGGTACCACGCAGCCTGCAAACAAAATCAGAGACCCTGGCCCAGAAGGCAATTGCCGCCGGTATTCCCGGCATCCAGATCGACGGCAACGACCCGATTGCGGTGCGCCACCATGTGGCCGAGGCGATCGAGAAGGCCCGCGGCGGCGGCGGTCCGACCGTTATCGAAGCGATCAGCTACCGCCTCTGTCATCACACCACCGCCGACGACGCTACCCGCTACCGCAGCGATGAGGAACTGGAGGCGCATCGCAAGCTGGACCCGGTACCGCGCCTGAAACGGTTCATGGAGGCACGCCAACTCTGGTCGGATGAACAGGAGAGCGTGCTGATTCGGGACTGCAAGGCGGAGATTGAGCAGGAGGTGCAGCACTACCTCGACAGCGCGCCACCGAAACCGGAGAGCATGTTTGATTGGCTCTATGCTGAACTGCCGCAGGAGTTGCACCAGCAGCGCCAATCACTGCTGGTCAGGGAGTCGAGCAATGACTGATATCACCCTGGTTGAAGCGGTCAATCTGGCCCTGATGCATGAAATGGAGCATGACCCGGAAATGGTGGTTCTGGGCCAGGATATCGGGGTCAACGGCGGCGTTTTCCGCGCCACCGTTGGTCTGCTGGAAAAATTCGGTAACGAGCGGGTACTGGACACGCCACTGGCGGAGAACATGATTGCCGGCACGGCGGTCGGCATGGCCGTTCAGGGGTTGCACCCGGTGGCGGAGATCCAGTTCATGGGCTTCATCTACCCGGCCATTGACCAGATGGTGAGCCACGCCTCACGTATGCGCAACCGCACCCGCGGACGCCTCAGCTGCCCGATGGTGCTGCGCGCACCTTACGGCGGCGGGATTCACGCCCCGGAGCACCACTCCGAGAGCACCGAGGCGATGTTTGCCCATATCCCCGGTATCCGGGTGGTGATTCCCTCCTCCCCCACCCGCGCCTACGGCCTGCTGCTGGCGGCGATTCGCGATCCCGACCCGGTGGTGTTCCTGGAACCGAAGCGGGTCTACCGCCTGATGAAACAGGCAGTGGAGGATAACGGCGAGGCGCTGCCGCTGGACACCTGTTTCGTCCTGCGACCGGGCAGTGACATCACCCTGGTCAGTTGGGGCGCCATGCTGCATGAGACCCAGCAGGCCGCCGAACAGCTTGCCGGTGAGGGCATCGATGCCGAGGTGATCGACCTGGCCACCATCAAGCCGATCGACATGCAGACCATTCTCGAATCGGTCGGGCGAACCGGCCGCTGTGTCATCGTGCAGGAGGCCGCCCGTACCTGCAGTGTCAGTGCCGAGATCGCCGCCCGACTGGCCGAGGAGGGATTGATGTCCCTGTTCGCCCCTATTCGCCGGGTCACCGGTTTCGACACCGTGATGCCGATGTTCCGCCTGGAGGGGCACTACATGCCCGGCACAGAGCGCATCGTACAGGCCGTCAGACAGACCATGGAGTTCGCATGAAAAATCGTCAGGAGAGTCAATTTTCACGGCCAAAGGCCGCCCGTCAGGCTGCGGCACACGACTGCATGGATGCAGGAGGTACGACCCCATGGATGGGGGAGGTAGACCGCGTCGGGAACAGGCGGTCGAGAGCAACGCAGGGAGCGGTTGCCGAGGGAGGTGCCGCATGAAACTATTCAATCTACCCGATCTGGGCGAAGGACTTCAGGAGGCGGAAATCGTCTCCTGGCAGGTCAAACCGGGTGATACGGTGGAACAGGGACAGCTACTGCTCTCGGTGGAGACCGCCAAGGCGATCGTCGAGATCCCCTCACCCGAAGCGGGCATCATCGCCAAATGCTACGGCGAGGATGGCGACATCGTGCAGGTAGGCGATCCACTGGTGGAATACCGGGTTGAAGGCGAGGCCCCGGCGGCAGAACCGGTCAAGCCGGCCAGGGAGGATAGCGGCACCGTGGTCGGTGAAGTCAAGACCGGCGGCGAGGTGATCAGGGAGCGCGCCAGCGAAATCACCAGCCGCGGCGGCAGCGGCATCAAGGCCACCCCGGCCGTGCGGGCCCTGGCCAAACAACTGGATGTGGATCTCTCCATTGTCACCCCCACCGGCCCCAAGGATACGGTCACCGCCACCGACGTGCAGCGGGTGGCCAGAATCCTCGCCGAGGTCGGACCCATGGAGCTGTTGCGCGGGGTCAGGCGCTCCATGGCACGCAGCATGGCGCAGGCCCACGCCGAAGTGGTCCCGGTGACTCTGTTTGACGTGGTCGACATCCAGCACTGGAAGGCGGGCGAAGACGTCACGGTGCGACTGATCCTGGCGATCCTGGCGGCCTGCGAGGCGGAGCCCTCGCTCAACGCCTGGTATGACGCCCACGCCATCGGGCGGCGCCTGTTGAAAAAGGTGCATCTGGGCATCGCCACCGATACCTCGGACGGCCTGTTTGTCCCGGTGATACCGGACGTCGGACAGTATTCCACCAGCCAACTGAGAGAAGAGCTAAACCGAATCAAACAGGCGGTCAAGGATCGCACTATTGCCCCGGACAAGTTGCGCGGCAACACCTTCACACTCTCCAACTTCGGCACCATCGCCGGCCGGCATGCCAATCCCGTTGTGGTGCCGCCCACCGTCGCTATTCTCGGCGCGGGACACAGCTACGATGCCGTGGTCCCGGCAAACGGAGAACCGGCCGTGCATAGACTGCTGCCGCTCTCACTCACCTTCGACCACCGGTCGGTTACCGGAGGTGAGGCGGGCCGCTTCCTGGGGGTGTTGATGAAATCGCTTGGTGAATAATTGAAAGCCTGCAAGGGAACGGCGTGACCGGAATCGGTCACGCCATGTCGTTTCCGGCCTTAGCCTTATGCCCGAAAAGTTCATCATCCAGGTCGGCACGGTTATGCAGCCACCTGGGATGATGCTTCTCGAAATCGGCGAGGATAAGCTCATACGGTACGTCACTGAAGACACCGCGTTGACCCTCGTACTCCATGTGACGATTCCCCGACTGGTCGAACTCCTGGAGCAGGGAGTCATTTCGCCCGTCAAACTCCAGCACATGCACACCGAAGCGCTCGCATAACTCCTTGTTGAAGGCCGGCGTGGCCTTGACCCACTGACCATCCAGATAGAGATCGGTATAGCTGTGCCAGGTGTAGACGTTGCCACCGATCAGTTCATCGAGTCGCTTGGACGAGAGGTGGTTGCGCACGTCGGCATATCCGACCCGCGCGGGAATGCCGATGACACGCGCACAGGCGGCCAGCAGAGCGGCCTTGGGAATACAGAAGCCGCGCCCCGTGGCCAGGCAGTCACTGGCACGAAAGTAGCGCGGGTCGGGCCCCACCCGGTAGGGATCGTAGGTGATCTCGTCGCGCACCGCCAGGTAGAGACGGACAGCGGCATCAACGGGAGCCTCGCCACTCACCCGATGGCGGTTTGTGAAATCGACGACATGTGTATTGCCAGAGTCAATTAAATCCCCGGCCTGCAGATAGTCCTCGGGTTTTTGACTGGGTTGGGACATTGGATTGGACATGCAGCGTCTCCTTTTCGAGACATCAGAGTAACCGAATACACGGCACGATTGCCAGGGTTTCGACAACATGACAGCGGGGTAATCGGTCAATGCAGAACGCTATAGAAAACAGCGGCAGCACACGATTCCCATCACTCTTATCTTCCGATGCAAGAACCATGATCTCCACGCCTGTAGTTGGAATCACTTCATCCGCTTTTAAGCGGTAGCGATTGGCCTGCAAGATTAGATAGAATCACCCAAACAGAGCTACAGGATTCAACTCGTTCATGATTACTGCGTTAAGACTGTTCGGCGTAATTCTCTTGATTCTTGTAGGGTATCATTACATTAATGAACCATTAGGATTTAGTATCGCAAGCAGTATTGCCACAGCAGTCTTTGCTTTCTGTCTAACCGCCCTGTATCAACCATACCAGCCGGATACTGGAATTTGGATCGGCTGGGGACTGATAGGTTTTGGTTGTTTTTTTATTGCCGGTTTCAAAACATTCAGCTGGCTATTAGCCATCCCTTCATTAATGATTATTTTGGGGTATCGACTCGCCACACTGCCATTTGACTTTGGCTCATCTCGCGGGGGTGATGGTGGATCTTCATGTGGTTTCGATTCCTGTGACGGCGATGGTGGCTGCGGGGATTAGCGATGCTGTTGCGGTCCATGATTTTTTTCTTGTGTGGGTGATCCGCTTTTTTGCTCAACTGCCACTCGCGCAACAGCTCACACCGCATGTCGATGAATACAGCTTGTAATGGCCTCACCTTATCTGCTCACACAAGCGCCACCAGATGAGCCATACTGGCCAGGATAGCCAACCGTACCCTGAATGGAATTTTCAACCACCATGTCCAACACCCATCGCACCTTCTGGAGAGGCTTCCTGGATTGCAGTCCATTTATCCTGGTTGTCGCCCCCTTCGGTCTGCTGTTTGGCGTGGCGGCTGCAGAGACCGGACTTGATCTGATCCAGACGATGTCGATGACCATCCTGGTGATCGCCGGAGCCGCACAATTTACCGCGCTGGCACTGATTGATGATCACACACCAACCTTCATCGTCATTCTGGTTTCTCTGGTGGTAAACCTGCGCATGGCGATGTACTCCGCCGCACTGGTACCCCACCTCGGCAAAGCGCCGCTCAAAACCCGCATGCTGGCATCCTATTTCATGGTCGACCAGACGTTTGCGGTTTCGATCAGGCAGTACGAACACACCCCCCAGTGGCCGATAAAAGAGAAGCTGGCTTACTATTTTGGTGCTGCAACCAGCATCTGCCCATTCTGGTACGGATTCTCCCTGCTGGGCGCACTGATCGGCAAGGCGATCCCGGAGTCCTATGCACTCGACTTTGCTATCCCGATCTGCTTTATCTCACTGGTCGCACCGATGTTACGCAGTCTTCCCCACCTGGCCGGCGCGCGCACCGAGCTGTGGCTGAAGGAGCGCCAGACATGAGCCCGGACAGTGGTACTATCTGGATCGTCATCATCGGCCTCGGCATAGGCACCTATCTTATCCGCTTCTCTTTTCTCGGTCTGATCGGCGGGCGCCCGCTGCCGGAATGGCTGCTGCGTCATCTACGTTATGTCGCGGTCGGCGTCCTCCCCGCATTGATCACCCCACTGGTGATCTGGCCACATGCCACCGGTGGTCAGCCCGAACCCTCCCGCCTGCTTGCGGCATTGGCAGTGCTGGTCGTCGGCGTCTGGTCGAACAACGTGATCGGTGCCATCGCCGCAGGTATGGCAACGTTGTACGGCGTACAGTTTATTATCGGGTCAATGTAGAAGCGTAAGATGGATGGAGCCAGTAGGGTGTCCCTCCAAAAAACGGTTACGACGAGTTGCGGTGTTTTCGTCTCCATTCATCCCAATTGCTTTTCTTATAAATATCACGTCAAAACCTGACACCGTTGTTTTCGTCGCCGGTATCTGTCTATGCTTCATGCGAGTCCAGCTCTGTCGGCTCAACGCACCCTGACCAAAACCCGAATGCATCGTGAATAACGATACCTAACGGTTCGGCAAAGGAGGTCATCTCGGGGATTCGTTCGACGAGTCGCTCCCGAATCAGTTCAACAAAGAGCATCGTGGTGGCCGCCCGAATCTCGCCGGCAGTGTCCTCATTGAAGCCCAGTTCGTTTAGCCGTGGGATCCATTCCTGCATCTCAGTGCCCATCTCCTCACTCACCTTGACTACCTCCAGATCATCCTCGAGCACCCCTATCCCCGTGCCGAGATCGAGCAAAAAATCGAGTAAGTGCTGATGGGACTCGTGAGCGAGGGATATCTCTTCCTCCTCGGTGAGGTCGGCGTTCTGATCTATCGAGTGAAGTACAGAGATGCCGGAGTACTCTTGCCAGTCGTTGAATACGTGGTCTGAGAAATAGATTGGGCGTCCTCGGAGCCAACGCGCTCCGTAGGTACGCAATCGCTCGGCGACCCTGGCCCCAAACACCAGCTGGCCATTGAATTCTCGAAGAATACCGGCACGTAGTGCCAGGCGCAGGTTCTTTTTTGTCCACGGCCGCCTCTGGTGTCGCGGGTGGGTCCAAGATCGCTCGAAGATCTCTATGAGTCGCCGGAGACTGCGCCGATACGAGCCCCGTACAGAAAAATCAACTAGATGGAGATGGCGCAGCGCGCGGGGTACATCACACTCCTTTTTAAGCAGGGGGATAAGCTTGGACCGACCTTCCCGCTCACCGTGGGCAAGAGCCTGATTAATCTCGTACTGCACCCATTTCGAGTCAACAGAGTCGGGAGTGAGCACAACGATCACGAAGTCGTTATCGGAAATGGCATTATCGAGTTGTTGTTTCCAGCGGACAGCCGGTTGGAGCGCAGCCTCGTCTAACCATACTGTCGCACCATGTCGCTTCAGATCCTCGGAAAGACGGCGAGCGAAGGCCTTGTCTTGGGAGCTGTGAGACAGGAACACACGAGCATTGGGTATCACCAGCAACCTCCTCAGACAGTCCGGCGCCTGTCTTCACTCCATCGATTCAGAAAGGGAGCGTCTGACCCTGATATAAACCCTTCCGGGAACCGCCCACCACTTCACTTATCGCAAGGTGGGCAGGCTCTCTTCGGCAACTTCACGAACATCTGCGTTCTCGTCATGGAGCAGCTTCCGGACGAACTCCCGGGCGTTGCTGCTATGAGTCAGCGCCAGATAGTGGCAGGCATCACCACGCACCCTGGGGTCGGCGTGTTGCGTCAGCTTGCCCAGTTGCGGTATGTATTCCTGCAACAGTGATCGGCCTTCATACTCCTCCATAATCACGCCGATCCCGAGGCGCACATTGAGTTTTTCGTCTGCAAAGTCCAGCAGTTCGATTACCCGCGCCATTACGCCAGCGTCCTTGGCAATCATGGTCAATACCCGTTCCACTTCGCCTTCGGCCAACATGGTCTCGATATAGTCCCGAACCCCCTCGTGTGTCGCAGACGTTTGTGCCCACTGCCGAAACTCCGCCAGACTGCGTTGCCCGGTGAGTTCAAACGGACCGATACGCACCCAGGGCACCGAGTGCACACCCAGTTGCCGTGCGACCTCGGGGCGCTGCTCCAAATTAATCACTTCAAGCTTCCCCAGCACACCCTGTTTCACCAGTTCGGCAAGGCTGTTCAACACCGACGGACAATGCGCGCAATGTGTGCTCAGCAACATCAATGCGTCAGGTGCCTGGCTTTCGCTAATTTCATTGCTCATACGATTCATAAATATTTAGAAGGAATTGCCACGATATTCATAGGGAGAAATCTTGCCGTCTATCTTAACTTGCTTTCGCTAACAGCGGCATCATATTAAAAACGGTCTTGTACTGAGGACCAAAAAAACATTGCCGCCACACCCGATTATAGATTGATGAATCGGATAGAAACTCCCCTGAAATAAACAGACTTACCGTAGGGATGATTCTGGAGAGCCACGTGATAGCTCTCGGGCCTTGGTGCGCAGTCCGTCCAGAATAGTCGCTATGCTGTTCCACTTGCCGATCCTGAGAGCACCCATCCGCACAAAACATGCTAACTTAATTGTAGTGCATGCAATCAACCTGACAGGTGATAAAGGGACTCGGCGCGACTCCATTGATTTTACGGGCGCGGTGAACCGGTAAAACCGGAGACAACCGTTCGTTCGCCGAAGCATGGCATTTTGATACACTAAAAACTCGCAGTTAGTATTAAAAGCTCGTATGAAACTTTGCGCCAACCAGTCTCAACCATTTGTGTGATAAATAGAAAAATATCTCCAAACACTCAGAGCCAACAGAATTGGCGGCAGCTAGCGGGGCAGATGAAAAGACAGAAGGTATTTCACTACTGGATACCGATGCTGGGGAGGTAAGAATCGAGCAACGATGCTGTTGCCAAGCAAGTAGTATACTTTGATAGTCAAGGAGCCAACATGACCGATCACATGCCAGATGACTTGTCCGCTACCGGCCGCGACTTGCGCGCCTACACCGACGAGTTGAGACCCAAGCATCCAGTGATCAGAAACGTTGCCGGCGAATGGGTGTTACTCAGGCATGCCGACGTCGTCGCCGCGGCCCTGGATCACGAGCGGTTCTCCAGCAGAGTCTCTCGCTACCTGCAGGTTCCCAACGGATTTGACGGTGAGGAACACACCCGCTATAGAGAAGTTATCGAGCGGCACCTTGGCCATGACGCCCTGGAACCGTTTATACCCGTCTTCGAAAGTGTTGCAGCCCAACTGATGGCAGAATTGCCCAGGGGCTCGGTGCTGGACGCCGTAAGCGACATCGGCGCCGTGTTCGCTGTACGTGCCCAGTGTGAATGGCTGGGTTGGCCTGCCGAGTTGGAACCACGACTGCTGGAGTGGATGGCGGAGAACCACGCAGCGACACGCTCCGGGGACCATGCCTGGATGGTGAACGTTGCCGAACAATTCGAAAAGATCATTCTCTCGGTCATCCTGCCCCGCCGTGCAACGGAAGGCAACGCTCCCGATGACGTGACCACCCGGCTTTGCCACGAGGTGGTGGATGGGCGGTTGCTGACGGAGACGGAACTAGTGTCGATCCTGCGCAACTGGACCGGAGGCGACCTGGGATCTATCGCGCTATGTGTCGGCGTACTCGTGGCCCATGTCGCTCAGCAACCAGAACTTGCAGAGCGGTTACGTACTGCCTCGGACAACGAAGTGGAAGCGGTCATCGATGAGGTTTTGCGCCTCGACGACCCGTTTGTGTCTAATCGGCGCATCACCACGTGCCCGGTGCAGATCGGGGGTCAGGATATCCCGAGCGGTGCCCGGGTTAAGCTGAACTGGACCTCGGCCAACCGCGATGAGGCGGTCTTCGACAACAACCGGTTTGATCCCGAGAGGAACGCGGCAGCAAACCTTGTCTACGGGATTGGGAAACACGTTTGTCCGGGACGGCTGCTGGCCACCTGGGAACTACGCATTGCTTTGCAGGCACTGCTGGCATCGGTGCAGACCATCAAGCTGGCGCCCGACCAACAACCAGAGAGGGAAGTGGCGCCCGTGGGTGGGTACCATCGGGTGCCGGTGATATTCCTCTAGTGCGTGGTCAGGTATTACGGTGAAAGTCTGATTACAAAACTCAACCATTCAGCAGTTTTGTCTAATTTGGGGTCAGATGAAAAACTATCCGGCGCCAATCTTGCCTTTCGGGCCACGTTTCAAATTAACGACGCGCCGACCAGACAACCTCTCGATCTTTTCTTTAAAATACTCATTTCCAAGCGCCATGGTTGATTGTATCTTGGCATTGGACACCCCCCTGTTAGAGTTGGGTGTCCGTTTTAGCAAAACGCAAGTCCCAGCCAGCATTTTTTGCGGGCGACATAATGCACTTGTTATGCATTTTTTAGTCTCTTAAGAAAGCAAACAATACGTTCCGTTTCCAAGAAACCTAAATGCTTGTGCATTGCAATGCTTCGATAATTATCAATCTCCGTATCACTTGCTAATTCTAAGTAACCTTGTGATATTGCCCATTGCTCTGCTGTTCTCATCGATTGCTTGCCATACCCATTACCTTGATGCTGGGGTTTGATGTACCAAGCCTCGACATATGGCAGTTTTGAGCTTCGACTACCTTCTGCAAAATTTCTTATATTTAACTCCATAAATCCGATTTGTTCAGACCCGATTTCAGCAATATAAACCTGAACAATATCGATGGATGCCCCAGAAAAATACTCTTTTATTTCCGAAAAATGGCCATCGTTCGTTTCTGGCCAGAGTGCGGTTCTCATCTCAGACCATTGAGCTGCATCTTCTTCAATTGCTTCTCGAATGTTCATCGTTTTTTGCATAACAAATAGAATGGACCCAAGAGTTTGGGGTCAGATGAAAAACTATCCGGCACCAGCCTTGCCTTTCGGGCCACGTTTCAAATTAACGACACGCCGACCAGACAACCTCTCGATCTCTTCCTTAAAACGCACACTTCCAAGCGCCATCCCCTGATCAGCGCTCCGCTGAATATCCGTCAAAACCTCCTCATCAAGTTCATAACGAAAGAGTGCCCGATATGCCTCCGATCTCTCGGCCGGCGTCTGACCCAGTGACAGGTAGAGCGGGTGTGGAGTCCAGCAGGCTGCCGAACGACCAAGGCCATTTGATCCATAGCTTGACCAGCGATAATCACCCGGAAACATCACCATACCGGCTCTCACAGGGTTCAACTCAATATATCGCTGGCAGAGAAGCAAATAGTCCTCAGAATCGACCACACAGGATTTGAAGCGCCCCTCCCATAGTGTGCCACTGCGTCTGTAAGTGTAGTTGAAGTAACGTACATAACGTCGGCCAAGTGACTGCATCAATGACGAGACCCCGTCAACAGTCGCCGGAGTAACCAGCAGGTGAACATGGTTTGTCATGAATACCCATGCATGTATCGCCACATCAAATTGCCTGGCGTACTCCTCCAGCCAGTGCGCATATGCGGCAAAGTCCTCGTCCGAGCCGAAACAAGCCTGGCGGTTGTTGCCGCGCTGAATGACGTGTTGCGGAATGCCTGGGAGGCGTATCCTGGGTAAGCGAGCCATAGATCATCCTTGATCGTGAGTGAAGTATAGAGCGGCAGTATATCTGAACCTACATGTACGAGATCAAGTTTCTCATCTGACCCCAAATGTTTTTGCAAATGTTTTTGCAAATGTTTTTGACCCCAAATGTTTTGACCCCAAATGTTTTTAACCTGATACTATCAAAATAGGCCTGCCAGCTTACATGCTCCCTACCAGCTGCTTCATAGTAATGGCTTGGGTTGTCGGCTTTTCCTTCTTGAATCCCCTGATAAATACCAGCGATAACAGTGCCTATAAATTCACCTAATTCAGCTATCCGCTCCTGACGGTATTCTTCCACTGTCATGGGCGTATAGGTCAAATCTGTACCAAAAACACTGTTAAGATATTCGGCAAGTTGGTATTGGGTGATAGCCTCGCCATGCAAGTTGTAGGTTCGAGTGTTATGCAGGTCTTCAGTTAACATTCGTGCGTAAGCATAAGCCAGTTCTGGCCGTGTGGTGTAACCACACTTACCAACACCCGCACAATTAAAAATTCCGCCCGATTTTTTGTAGGCTTCAATATATTCAATATCAGGCTCGATATAGATACCATTGCGACCAATCACCCACTCCAGGCCACTGTCCAGAACGTCCTGCTCCGTTTGACGATTGCTCTGAACAATCGGAGAGAACGCAGTTCCAGTCTCTGCCCCCTGCACGCTGGTGTAGACGATCTTGCGAACCCCGACATTCTGGGCCGCACGGATCACATTGCGGTGTTGTTCTATGCGCTTTGAGGGTTCATCCATGCCTGACACTAGCAGGACTGTGCTGACAGAACGAAGGGATTCCTCAAGTTCATCCTGTGAATTGTAGTCACCCTTCCTGATCTCGACGCCAAGGTGTTCAGCCTTCGCCGGAGTACGCGCCAGTCCAATGACAGAGTGGGTTCCCAGGCGAGACACGGCTCTTATGATTTCAGAACCAAGCTTCCCGCTGGCCGCGGTTACTGCGATTGTCATTCTGATGTTGCCCTCCAAATCCGTAGCTTTCCAACCAGACCGGCCTGCTGTTTAACAGATAACTATAGCAAATAAGTGACTCCAACTTACTTCAGTAATTTACGCATTTACACATTAAACTCTACGTTATCCACCTGCTCACTCCTGTCGGCATCCATTAAACAAAATCAACTCGACAAAGGTAACAATAGTGATTCCGTGGGTTAGTCAATTCCCGACACCCCATTTATTATCGAGATGAATTCAACGGATCGGTGCAACACCGTTTAAAGTTTTTCAGAGGAAGTTTTTCTGATAAGTCAGGTAGGTTCGGGGTCAGCGTTTTTTTGAGCGAGCCTTTTCGACATTTCATGACGTACGTACCTGAAACCAAGCTCTTCATAGAACTGTAGCGCTGCCTGATTTCGGGACCATACATTAAATTCCAGTATTCCCAATTTCCGATCCAGCGCCCAATTTTCGATTGCCCGTATTAAAGTTCGCCCAAATCCTTCTCTCCGACAACCTTCCTTTATGCATATTTCATAGATAAACGCGACGGGCAATTCGATAGCCTGGCCACCTTCGTGCATGCGTTCCGCGATCCACGCACAACCGATTACCGTACCCGCATCCTCAAGGAGAAGAATTTCCTGTTTTTCATCTTTGAGTATCTGCAGGTATTGATCATTGCCCAGATATATCTCGACTCGCCTGATCAGCTCCGGTTCAATTTCAGAATGCAACGCATTGAGCTCTCGCAGTAAGCCCTCGATGCTCGAGTAATCTTCAGCGGTAGCTATTCGTACATGCATGGATTTTAGTCCTGAGCAATGGTGATCTAATTAATGATTAATATAATTAATCACTCTGATCCCTTTTATCTTGACCCCGTTGATCTCATTTTATGGCTTGTTTTCATGCACTTTCATTATTGTTGTGTTGCATAAATCATCACCGCGATACCCGCCGATGTGAGAACAAGCGAAATGATATTTTTTGTTTTCTTTGTTTTGATTACTGTGTATGCCATGCCCATATTAATGCTGGATAGCGGGCCATAGCATTCATTGTCTTTTTTATAAGAAGCGGGATCAAGCCTAACAAACATGAGGCCGATTCCCGCAACAATAAGAATTAATCCGTAAAATGCAAAGATCAAACTGTCAGCACTCATATATTATCTTCTTGTATCCTAACAGTTGATTACCCAGCAAATTCGCAAAACCAATTGCAATACTGGACTTATTGTTCTATGCATTACCCCGCCTTTCTTGATCAATTTGACTCTTCCGGGATACTGCATCAGGGCAATATTCAACATCCACCAATCGGATATTTTAAATTCTCAACAAGTTACCAAACAAAGCATGACAGATGAAATAATTTCTTCACGACACTGGACGAGTGTTGTTTAAGGGATAGGTGATATTGTTTTCTGTCAACGAAGGCTGAAATGGGGTGATAAGGAAAATCAATGGAATCAGAGTCATTGGTCCGGGGGTATTCAGGACGTAATGCGGGTTTAGCCCTCCGGTGACGTTGTCGAAGGCACAGCCAACCGCTGGTGAAGTGCCCTTATTCGTAAAACCAATGACCCCTTTATCCGCGAATCCCCTGTCACCGACCAGGCTCAGACAAACTGAAACTGCCCGACTCCTCCACGTTGATATAGGGCAGTATGCCACCCGCATCAATCCGCGCCTTGAAGCTGAAACCCAGCGTGTCGCGCTGGCGGGCAAACAGGTCGCTCAGCAGGCGGATGCTGCCAAACAGGTTGGGACTGGCCTCGATCACGAAGTCCGCCATACCGTAACTTGGCACCTCGGGCAGATCGCCCGTGGCGCCGCTCAACACCCGGTTGCCCTCCACCTCCAGCGAGTAGCTCATGCCCCTCAGGGACAACGTCTCTCGGTTCGGATTGATCACCTGTATGCCGATGTTAAAACGGGGCGCTTGCCCGGCGGCGGATTCCGGCGCCAGGGCAAACGAGGTGATATTCACCTGGGGCTTTTCATAACCGGGCATCATACCGGCACAACCGGAAAGCAACAGGGAGACCAACAGCAACAGCCCTAAAGGTAAAGTAATACGCATAATTTTTTCCAATAACAGTCCAAGTTAAGAGGGGCAAAGCCCTTTAAGGCCCCACACCTATTCTGGATCAACGCACACCTGGCATAATGGCCATCATCTTCTGATCGATATTCGTCTTCACCACTGCTCATCTTTCATGACCAACTCTCCGCTAGTGAGCGCCGCTTGTAGCATCTCCATTGGATAGCTCTACCTCTCTCCTACAGGATCGCCTGACAGAAATCAGGCAAATTCTCTCGTTTCGGTACGTGACGACTGCAGACCAGTGCTTTTCACCATACAACCTATGACAAGAAACCGGCGTTCATTGCCGGTATTGGTCTGGATTTCCAAAAGATCAGGGCCTTTCCAGAGCGCCAGAGCAGTCTGGAGGTTAATTCCATGTTATTCCAGGTTGGTCTTGCGCTTGTCGTCGTAGAACTCGAAGCCACTCATGAGTATAAGCTATTCATTTTTTGTTCATTTCACAAGATGAACAGGGGGGAGCCGTAAATTGCTCGGCTTGATCAAGCCAACCCAGTAGGACATTGAAGAAATAGGAAATTTTACATCCCGCCAAACGGTTATTCCCCACGTTCTCAGCCGCTTACCAAACAACAGACGACAGGTGAGATATTTTCTCTTTGGCGTTGCCCGGTCATTCAGCCCACCGGCATCCGCACCGCCGCCAGCGGCAGCAGGAAGGTGAAGGTGGTACCGCCACCCGGTATGGACTCGACTTGAATCTCACCTTTCTGCAGGCTCATGATGCGCTTGGCGATGGCCAGTCCGAGGCCGGCGTGTTCGCCGGAGGTACGCTTTTTGGCAGATTGGTAGAAGGGGTCGAAGATGTGGGGCAGGTCTTCGGGGTTGATGCCGCAACCGGTATCCTTGACGGCGATGGCGACGCCATGTTCTTCAGCCCGGAGGTCGAGCCGTATGCTGCCCCCCTTGCCGGTGTGGGTGAAGGCGTTTTCGATCAGGTTTTCCAACACCCGCTCGGTCAGGCCGATATCGGCATAGACAAACGGCAACGCCGGGGGCGGGTTCATGCCGAGTTGAATCTGTTGCTGTTCGGCGCGTAGTTGATATTTCTGCACGACGTCCTGTACCAGCTCAGCCGGTTGAAATGGTTCGCAATGGGGTTGGGTCTCGCGGGCATCCAGGCTGGCCAGTTCAAACAGTTCGGCCACCTGTTTCGAGAGTCGTTGTGCCTGGCGAAGCGCAATGGCGGTATATTCCTGTCGCTCGGCTTCGGCCATCTCGCCCCCTTTCAGCTCGAGCGATTCCATGTAGCCCAGCATGGAGGCGAGCGGGGTTCTCAGATCATGTGAAACCTGCGCCACCAGTTTGCGTCGCAGGCTGTCCTGCTCCTTCAGTTGTTCCAACTGTTGCTGAATATGTTCCGCCATCTGGTCAAAGGTGAGACCGAGCTGGTCCACTTCATCGCTCGGTCGTGCCTGTGCCAGCAGATAGGGTTGATGCGAGATAAAATTGCTCTGATGAAAGCTCGCCATCAGATTGGAGAGCCGGTGCAGCCGGCGGGTCAGCAGCCGGAGTACGATCAACCCGACCAGCAGGCCCAGGCCGAGGCTGACCACCACCGCCCAACCGCTAAGGCGCAGGAAATAGCTCTCCCTGATCATCTTGTCGACCGAGTCGAACTCCTCGCCTCGCAGCACCACGTAGAGATAGCCTTCCGGATGATCGGTCGTGGGGACCGGGGTGACGGAGAATGCCTTCTGGCCATCATGACTGCGTGGATCGTCACCCAGTAGCGGATACTCTTCGGCCCCCTCCAGGAAGGCCAGCAACGGCCCCAGCGAAACATGATTGCGTTTCACCTTACCCGGGTCGGCTGAGTAGGAGAGTATCTTCCCGTCAAGGTCCAGCAGATAGATCTCGATGCTGGGATTGATCACCATGTATTGATGGAAGGTCTCTTTTAATGCCTCCTGGTTGAGTCTACCCTCCGCCACCAGATTGCGATCCGCCACCAGGTTTCTGGCCAGTCCCTTGTTAAAGGATTGATTGACTTCCTGAAGGTAATACTTAGTGGCGGTAGTACTGATGACGGCATACAGCAGTCCGATGGTGACAAACAACACCACCAATCCGACTGCCAGTTTTGCATAGAGTGTCCTCAGCATGTTTCGGCAAACTTGTAGCCGACACCCCATACCGTCAGGATGTATTTCGGATTGGCCGGGTCGGCCTCGATCTTGGTGCGCAATCGGTTGATGTGAGTGTTGACGGTATGCTCGTAACCTTCGTGGTTATAGCCCCAGACCGAATCCAGCAGCTGTATGCGTGAGTAGACGGAGCCGGGGTTGCTGGCAAAGTGCAGCAGCAGATCGAACTCACGGGCGGTCAGCTCCACCGGTTCCCCCCGCACCTGTACCTGGTGGCGCGTTACATCAATAACGATATCGCCACGGTCGATGATCGCCTGCGCCGGTTTGGTCTCTTTCGATGCGGTGAGTGCTTCCGTTCTTCGAAACAACGCCTTGATACGGGCCTGCAGTTCCAGCACGCTGAATGGTTTGGTGAGGTAATCATCCGCCCCCATCTCCAGACCCAGAACACGGTCCAGTTCGGAAGACTTTGCAGTGAGCATCAGGATCGGCACATAGCCTTCGGATTTGCGGATTTCACGGCAGACAGCAAGGCCATCCATGCCGGGCAACATCAGATCCAACACCACCAGATCATAATTATCTTTTTTAAATGCAGCGATCCCTTCATTGCCATTGCCGATAATGTGACCCTGGCAGTCAATATCATTCAGATGGAGCTGCACCAGGCGCGCGATATCCGGGTCATCTTCGATAATCAGCACTTGATGGGTCATGGGTAATGCTCACTCTGCCGCTTGCGCTGGAAACATGATACATGTCCTGCCGCCGGGTGACTAATGGTTGAGCGTTGTCGCCCCCGAGCCTATTTGTTGGGTTAGCCCAAAGGGCGTAACCCAACCTACCGGGCTCCACATACAATGTCCGATTGGAGTCTGGACTATTTTTTCATCTTGTCATCCATCATCGGTTTCTCTTCCATCTTGTCCATCTTGTCATCCATCATCGGCTTATTGTCCATTTTATCCATCTTGTCATCCATCATCGGCTTCTTATCCATTTTGTCGTCCATCATCGGCTTCTTATCCATCTTGTCCATTGTGTCGGCCATCATGGGCTGTGCGACGCCCATGACCGGATGACCAGCGCCATCCTTGACCATGCCGCCGGCAGTGACAGCACTTACGACAGATATCAGCATAGCCATAGAACAGATTTTCAGTACTGTGGTTTTCTTCAACATAACGTTCTCCCTGAGAGGTGTTGTTCGCCCTTCGGCACAATCACCAGCAATGACGGGCAACATTGGTCCCTGCGGCTGGCTTGAGGTTATTTAACAGCGGAGAGATCCAGCCGACATCACGGAAAGCTAACGATTTGATAACAGTTGAACCGATGGATCGGCAGTGGCCGCGACCGGCGGGTAGTGCGCCGGTCTGGCGGCCCTGGGACAGGCCGCCTGCGGAGCGGTACGGATTGCTGGTGGACGAACGGCCTGCAGGAGCTGCTTGAGCTGCGATCCCCCTTCGCGACTGAAGCCGCTCTACGGGGATAATTTCAACGGAGTTCGAGCCGACCAAAAAACCGGGGAGATCGGATGACCGTTCGTCACACGTCCGACTTCAGCAGCGACCCCACACCCGCCACAACCACCGACATCATGGCGAAGTCCACCGAAGTCCGCGCCTTCAGATCGGCAATCATTTTCAGATGCCGGTCATAGGCGAAGCGGTATTCATCCGCCCACTGCTCGATCATTTTCCTGGCGCTTTTCTGTTTCTTTACGGTAACCAGTATCTGTGCCGTGAGATCCCGCTGATGCTTGTTCAGGGTGTCGATCAGGCGGGTCTTGGCCATACTGTGCCAATGGGTCTGCACGGCAAGCCTGGAGATCTGATCCCGCACCCAGTGAAACTCCAGAGTGGACCCGAGATTGTAATAGAGCGACGCGACGACTTGAATCTCCCGCTTGCGCTGCTTCGCCACCTCCACCAGATCCATGGCCGACGAAAGCATTACAATACGGCTCACCTGCTGCGCCACTTCCCGGGGAACCCCGGCATTCAGGTAATATTTGATCTGACGATTGAGTGCCAGCCGGTCCTTGGAGGCCAGTGGTTTCGGCATCTGTTCCAGCAACTCCTGAACGCCATCCTGGAAGTAATCCACCAGGTCCCGTACCACAATTCTGTTCTGCCGCGCACGCAGTATCCAGAGTACGCTCTGCTCAATCAGGCGGGCGATCATGCGCATCATCTCCATCTGCACCGAGGTCGCTACCTGATTATCCAGCGCTTCGATATCACGCCATAATTCATCCGTCGAAAAAATCTTGCTGGCAGCCAGATAGGAACGGGTCACACCGGCAATATTGGTGCCGACCTCTTCACGCACCCGAAAGCCGAAACCGGGGCCGATGTGTTCCACAATGCTGTTGGTCAGATGGGTGGAGATGATCTCCCGCTTCAACTGATGCGCTCGCATCTCTTTACTGAAACGCTCACCCAGCACTGCGGGGAAATACTCGATCAACTCGGTTTCGAGAAATTCATCATCCGGAATATCCGAGTGGATCAGGGCCTCGAAGTAAGTCATCTTGCTGTAGGCAAGCAGTACCGCCACTTCCGGCTTGGTCAGGCCGCGCTTGGCGGCCTGCCGTTCAGCGATTACTTTTTTACTGGGCAGGTGTTCCAGCTCACGATTGAGTCGTCCCTCGCTCTCCAGAAAATCGATGAAGCGGGCGTGCTCATTGAGACGTTCCGGCGCTTCGGATACGACCATGCTGATCGCTTGGGTCTGGGCGTAGTTGTCCGCCAGTACCAGCTCGGCCACCTCGTCGGTCATCTCCGCCAGCAGCTTATTGCGCTGTTTCTCGGTCATGTCGCCATTGGCGACGATCTGGCCCAGCAGGATCTTGATATTGACCTCATGGTCGGAGCAGTCGACGCCGGCCGAGTTGTCGATGGCATCTGTATAGATCAGGCCGCCCTTGATGGAAAACTCAACCCGTCCCAGTTGGGTAACGCCCAGGTTGCCACCCTCGCCTACCACCTTGCAACGCAGCTCATTGCCATTCACCCGCAGGGCATCGTTGGCCTTGTCACCCACATCCTCATGGCTCTCCAGTTCGGATTTGATATAGGTCCCGATACCACCATTCCAGATCAGGTCAACCGGCGACTTGAGCAGCAGGTTGATCAATTCTGTGGGGGTCATCTTGTCGACCTTGGCGCCGGTCATCGCCTTCACTTCATCGGTCAGAGCGATGGACTTGGCACTGCGCGGGAAGATACCACCTCCTTTTGATATCAGCTTTTTGTCGTAATCGGTCCAACTGGAGCGCGGCAATTTGAATAATCGCTCCCGCTCCTTGAAAGTGACTTCCGGATCGGAATCCGGGTCCAGGAAGATGTGCATGTGATTGAATGCCGCCACCAGCTTGATATGCCGGGAAAGCAACATGCCGTTGCCGAACACATCCCCGGACATGTCGCCAATGCCCAGCACCCGGAAGTCCGTAGTCTGGATATTTACCCCCAGTTCACGAAAATTGCGCTTGACCGACTCCCAGGCGCCACGGGCGGTGATACCCATCTTTTTATGGTCATAGCCGACCGAACCACCGGAAGCAAAGGCATCGCCCAGCCAGTAGCCATAGGCATCGGCCACTCCGTTGGCGATGTCCGAGAAGGTGGCGGTGCCCTTGTCCGCCGCCACCACCAGGTAGGGATCATCCTCGTCATAGCGCACTACATCAACGGGCGGCACGACAGCTCCACTCTTCAGATTGTCGGTGATATCCAGCATCCCCTTAAGCAGGGTGCGATAACAGAACACCACCTCCTCCATCATCTGTTCACGCGCCAGGCCATCCAGTGGGCGCTTGACTATAAATCCACCCTTGGAGCCAACCGGCACGATCACCGTATTCTTCACCATCTGCGCCTTCATCAGACCCAGCACTTCGGTACGGAAGTCCTCCATTCGGTCAGACCAGCGCAGCCCGCCACGGGCCACCTTGCCACCGCGCAGATGCACCCCTTCCATACGAGAGGAGAAGACGAAGATCTCGAACATCGGCATCGGCAGGGGCATACCGCTTACCTGGCGCGGATCAACCTTGAATGAAATATAGGACTTGGTCTCGCCATCAGCATCCTGCTGGAAAAAATTACTGCGCAGGGTGGATTGGATAATGTTTACATAACTGCGCAAAATCCGGTCCTGATCCAGGCTGGCCACTGCCTCAAGCAGCGACTCGATCTTCTGCAGGATAGAGTCAATCTGCGTCGCCTTGGCCTTGCTTTTCGGATTAAACTTTAAGTTAAACAGGTCCACCAGCAGCCGGGTGATCTCTGCATTGCGGGTCAGGCTCTCAATAATGTAGGAGCGGCTGAAGGGGAATTTTATCTGCTTGAAATAGCGCGCATAGGCACGCAACAGCACCACCTCTTTCCATTGCAGCCCGGCATCCAGCACCAGTTGATTGAAGCCGTCATTGTCGACTTCACCCTCCCATACCTTGAGAAACGCCTCCTGGAACAGCCGACTGCTCTCTTCTGTCAATCGCTCCTGGCCGCCGGAATAACTCATGGAGAAGTCATGAATCCAGACATGCCCGGAGGGGTGGCGTATGCGGTACGGCCGTTCACCGAATACCGTCAGCCCCATGTTCTCCAGGATCGGTATCACATCCGAGAGCGGCACCGGATTGGTCGCGGAGTAGAGCCGGCAATGTACATACTCGGAGGATTCGAGTATCGGCCGGTAAAAATTAAGATCCAGCTGACCACTCTCGCGCGCCCGTTCAATCCTGGCCACATCTGTCGCTGCAGTACGTGGATAAAAATCCTCGCGAAATCCGCTTGGAAAGGCGTTTGCATAGGCTTTGTAATACTCCGAACCCTTCGCCTCGCCAAATTGTTCATTCAGTGCCGTATGCAGTTCATCCCGCCAGGTGGTGGTTGCATTGATCACCAGTGGCTCCAGCTCTTCCAGACTGCATTCCATTTCACTGTCTGGTGACGTGTGAATAATCAGGTGAATACGCGCCAGGGTCGATTCGGTGAACAGGGTGCTGAACTCCACCTCGATTCCGTTCATGGCCCTCACCAATACCTTCTGGATACGTAATCTCAACTCCCTCGAATAGCGCTCCCTGGGCAGATAAATCAGACAGGAATAGAATCGCTTGAACAGATCCCTGGAAACAAACAGGCGTGTGCGCTGCCGCTCCTGCAGACCAAGAATGCCCATGGCCAAGCGTTCCAATTCATCCACCGGCGTCTGGAACAGTGCATCACGGGGAAAGGTGGTGAGAATATTTTCCAGGGCCTTACCTGAATGGCTGGAAGCGGAGAGACCGGAGCGACTGATTACCTCGCGGGTCTTCTGTCGCAACAGTGGAATATCCTTCGGCGGACTGTTGTAGGCTACCGAGGTAAAGAGACCCAGTAGACAATAGAGGCCATCCACTTCACCCTGACTATTGAAACGCTTGATGCCGATAAAATCCATGTAGGCGGGCCGATGCACTGTGGACCTGGCATTGGACTTGGTCACCACCAGGAATTCCTGTGTAGCGATATAAGCCTTACCGCCCCCCACCGGTATCACCGCCCCCGCCTGTTGATCATTCAGACAGGACTCCTGAAAGAGGCCGAGCTGGGAGGACTTATCCAGTTGCAGTCTCGGTGTACCCGCCTTGTCGACAAGGTCAAACTCGCAATAGGCGAGAAAGGTAAAGTGGTCGTCTTCAATCCATTTGAGGAACTCACAGGATTCCGCTTGCCGGGCCGCATCTACGGGCAGTTTCTCTTTAGACAGAATCTCCCGTATCACTGTGGCCCGCTGTTTCATCGGTTCCCAGTCGGTATTGGCGTAAGTCACATCACGGATTACATCGCGAATCATTTTTTCCAGTGCATGAAGCACATCGGCGGAGAGCTGTTTTTCCACCTGGAAATGGATCAACGACTCCACTTCACCACCCTCGTCGCCCAGTGACCTGATCTCCTGCAAATGTCCGAGTTGATCACGAACAGTGCGGATCAGGGGATGTATCGTAAGATGGATGGTCAAGCCAGCCCGATTGAGGCCCATGGATAGTGAGTCCACCAGGAAAACCCGATCGGTGGTGACAATCTCGATGATGGTATGGGGAGACTGCCATCCATGCTCTTCAAAACTGGGGTTATAGACCCGCACCGAAGGCGTGGCTCCCGTCCGCACCTTTAGCAGTTGCCAGTGAGCAATAACCGCACCCACCAGATCGGCAATTGCCGTTGATTCCAGGTCTGATACCGGTATATGCCGATAATAAAAGCCCAGCATCTGTTCGATCTGGGCGCGGTCCTTTTTGTTGAATCTGGAATCAGGATAGCCAGCGAGGTTATCCATCATTTGCTGCAGCAGGGTATTCCCCTTGTGTCTCGTCATTTCCTATTTCCAATGCGGTTGGCGGATTGCATGCATCGAGGCCGACAATAACCCGACGCTGTTTTTATTATCACAGCTTAGTTTAAACTTAGCGCAGGGCAGGCACTTTATCCAGATATATCAATAGAAAAGAACAGCTATCTTTATCAATCTCTACTGATTGTTGGCCCAACAGTTACAACCACACTCACCCAGGCTCATTGCCCCGCCCCGACCCGGTCCCGAAACAGCACCGGCACCAGCCGTCCATGCACGGCACGCCATGAAATCAGCGCCAGATAGGTCATGCCGGCCACGGCCAATACCAGGAGAATCCACTCGCCGGCGTCGAGCAATTCATACTTTCTGAAACGATAGGTGGTGACCAACTTCAGCTCGCTCGACTTGACCAATGCGACACCGATATGGAGTAGCACATAACCTTCCAGGGGTAACACGACCCAGCCGAACAGGGGAATCAGCCATACCGTGGCCAGGCTGAACAGCAGGATCAGCAGGGGGACAAAGATATCCAGACCGGTAATATCATTCATGGCAAACAGCGGCAGGCAGGCGGCCACCACCAGCGCGGTCGCCAGCAGCGCTCCGGGCAGTGGTGAACGTGATGCAGCCGCGCTCGCCGTGGTATTTTGCGAGGCGAGCCGGCTTTCCACGCGCCGCTTCACCGCCTCATAGTTCTCTTCGCTGCAGTAGAGCTGCAGCAGATCACGCCACTGGTTCCTGATAACGATGGTGCGTTGCTTCGGATGGTAGCGGGCCTCACAGACACCGCTCCAGGCAAGGTCGATCCGCTCATTGCTCACTGCCAGGAGTCCAGCGCCGGCCGTGCGGGGACTGGCGCCCAGGGCACCGGCCACCACCGCCATGCGCGCCAGGGTACGGGCACGGCTGTCCAGACTCTCATAGACTATGCCCTTGTCGGTGAAGGTGAAGCGGGCATGGAAGCGGTTGCCAAACAACAGCAACATGATCAGCAGCCCCAGCAGGGTCAGACCGGTAATCGCCAGGGCAAATCCGACTGCCAGCATCGGTAACGCTTCCGGTTCACCAGTGCCGATGAAAATCGCCGCCATGATAAGCATGGCAATCAGATAGGTGGCTCCCATTGCCTTGAACCAGGCCTTTAGCACCAGTGGGTTGGTTACCAAGGGAAAGTGTATCTCCCATGAGAGGTCGGGATTATTGTTGGACAAGGTACACCTCACTCATTCTGCTACGATTGCTGTTAGCGCTGCGGGATTGGTTATCCATGCCCCGTTCAACCTTCACTGCCTTGACCCACTCCAGGAGGCACTCTTATTCACCGGGGCATCACAATAACTCCACTGGCCCTTGAAGCTGTTGCCACTAAATGTCCAATGGATACGTCCCCAGTAATAGCGCCCATCCTTCTTGGTTTTACATTTGTGGGAGGAGTTGTTCTCTATCCAGTACCCATCCAGCACGCCGGATTTGATCGTACCGATGAGGGTTCCGCCATCAACCGGATAGGTGCCCTTCACCTGATCCCCGTTTTGCGTGAAGGTGATGGTCCCCTCCGTGGACTTCCAGATTCCATTGATACCATTGGCAGCTTCTGCTATTCCACCAGCGCTCCCGGGAAGCTCATGATCCTTAGTCCCACTCCAGGGTTTCGACTTGTCCGTAGGGTCGGCATCACAGTAGCTCCAGATTCCGCTCATTTTGCCGTCTTTGATCTCCAAGCGGAGACGACCCCAGTGATAGCGACCATCCAATGCAGTCTTGCAGCGCACTGAAGCACTGTTTTCGCTCCAGTAGCCGTCAAATACACCTGATTGATAGGTTCCCTTGATCTTGCCGCCATCAGCATTGTAACTGCCTTCCACCTGGTCACCACGTTGCAGCAGTGTCATAACCCCTTCTGTGGTTTTCCAGACACCGGACATCGGGGCCGCCCTTTCAGACGCAGTCAACTCGGCTAGCGGTGGATCTTTCTGTTGCTGTTCGCGCAGCATCTTTTCGGCGAAGGCTATGCGGCTGTTTGCCTCTTTAGCGTGGGAAGGTGACAACTCTCGTTGTTGAGACTGCCGGGCATTCTCCAGCATCTTCTGCCAATCCTTCTTTTTAAAACTCCAGGAATTGATTTTATCCACTTGCTCCATAAACTTGTTATACGCCTGCAGCGCCTTATTGAACTCATCACTGACACGTCGCGAAAGCAGGTTGACTATCTGCCCGGGCATTTCGGCGTGCAGTTTCTCCATCTGCAACAGCGCCTTGTGGGCGGACCAGACCTTATCCGCAGCAATCAGCCGGTCAAACTCAGCCGCCTTGGCTTCCACCGCTGGCCAGGACTTGGCAAAACGTTTCGCCTTTGCCAGTTTTTCCTGCGCATCTTTGTCTGCGGGGTTCAGACGCACAGAGACCTCCAGATCCTGCATGCCCTTATCGAAGTCCCTTTCATAGGTAGCCGCCCAGCCACTGAGTTTCGCCTTATGGGCAATCTGCTTCGCTGCCGGCGCCGCGAGCTTGGGTGCAAACTTTTCGGCTTCCCGCACGGCGCGTTCCGCCGCCGGCATATTGCCGGATGCGGCCTGCTGATTCGCCTCATCCAGCCCTTTTTTGGCCTTGTCCTCGGGACCATCGCCCCTTGGTCCATCGGCAGGTTTGTCTGTATCAGGCTTTTTATCAGGCAAAGGCTTGTCGGCAGGCTTATTCCCTCTTGGATCTTTCGCCTTGTCTTTTCCTGTGGGCGCAGGGGTCAGCTTGATCACCGTGAGTGAAACCTCCGCCTCACCCAGTTTCCGACCATCCTTGTCCAATGCGATCACCGTTGCGTTGATGTCACCCGGTTCACTGCGGGATACGGTAGGAGACTGGGATGCCGGATTGCTCAGACTGGTACCCTCATTGACCGCCCACTGCCAGCGTATGACATCCGGTTTTGTGCCACCCTGTAGTTCCGCCTTCAGGGTGATGCGATCAAACACCGCACGCGACCCGTGCGGTATCGGTTTCAATCCGCCTTTTGCCGGGTCCCAGGTCATCGGTTGATTGGGCAATTGCACAACCCAGGCTTTGACACTGTAGGCCACACCGGTATAGCTCGATTCGATTTCACCAATCTCGTCACCATGCACCGGCACGCGTGCCAGGGCTTTCAGCTTGATGGGTTGGGTATCCTTGATCGTGAAGCTGATTCGATTGCCGTTGGGGCCAATTTCCAGACGGTTGGATGAGGCCGGGTCAAACCAGCGATAGTCGATCAGCCGTTCAGGCACGGACGGTTTGGCATGCAGTGTCGCCAACACCTGCTGACCGACATAGGCCTGACCATTCTGCGGTTCAAAGGTGACGGTAAACGCCGGCGGAATAACTTGCACGGTCTCCTGATCACACTCGCCGACGGTTTGGTAACTCCCCTCGATCGCCTGCAACAGTTCACACCAGATCTTTACCTCACCCATGCGGTCATAGGTAACGGTGGTCTGTCCATTAAAACTGTCCGGCGGGTCAAAGGTGAGCCCGGGCTCTGACTGCCAGATCACCTTATATTCGGCCATCGGCGGGGGCAGCGCTTCTTCCTCTTCATCGGGTGGCGATACGTAGCTATCGCTCAGGATCTCTTTCGGTGCCGCACTGCTTGCCGCCATGGTGGCATGTACCGAGGTATCCACACAGAAAGGGTTATCCGGCTTGGCACAATGATCGATCTCCGGCGCTTGCACGCCTTGATCAAAGGCGTTCAGGGCCGCTGTACTGCCATAGAACACATTGCCCTTGAGTCCTTTGATCTTGATCGCGGAAGGCGCTACCCGAACCGTCGTCACTCCCTCTCCGCTGTTACCTTCGGCATCCGTCACCGTGACAGAGACGCTCCAGTCACCGGCCCATGAAGGGGTCAGCGATGCTGTGGTACCGGAGCCAGTGGCACCTGACCAGGCGTATTGGTAGGGTGGCTTTCCACCCGTAACTCCGGCAGAGAGGGTGACCGGTTTACCGACGGAGACCACCGCACTCGGCCCGGCCAGTTTCACCTTCAAAAACTCTTGTGGCTCCTTTTTCTCTTTTTCAATATCCACCGATGCACACTGACTGGTGTAGTCGACACGCGGAACTGTCGTTTGCGGATAAGGGAAAGGCAAACCATGTTTTTCAGCCAGTTGATCGACCTTTTCAAACCAGGTTTTGGATGCCGGAAAACCGGTACTGGCCATTATATGTAACTCTTGCGGCAGCTCGGTTTTCGCAATACGGATACGCTTCTGCTCATCCGAGTGTGCAAGCCGTAGACTTTTTGGCAGGCAACTCTCCTCGTAGTCATATGACTTTTTCTTGCACGCATCGGCTACCGCTGGATTGGACTCTCCACCATTATTGAAACAACGTGCAAAATAGGCTTCACGCTGTTTTTCAACCGCATCACGGAGATCGTGGTAGACCTTGTTGTCCACCTTCTCCAGTTCCCGGATATAGGGCTCCCAGGCCAGCAACCACTGCTTGGTCACATCTCGCAACTGCGCCAGATCACTACGGATAGATTGCATCCGCTTGTCCCACTCGGCCGTTCGATTGTTGCGCATATCCTTATCTTTTCGCGTCGCCTCCTCGGCATCGACCAGACGTTTCCAGTCACGCCCCTGCGGAGTGAAATCCGCTGTTGAATCCGGCGCTGTATCAGCGCGATCCTTCTCTGCCTTTTTCTCTTCCTCCTGTCTCTTTTTGGCATCGTCCTCTGGCTCCGCCTCACCTGAGAGTGGCGCTATTTTCACATAGCTTTCCGCCAGCACTTTGGCAATCTGTGGATTGTAGTGACTGGTCAGCTCGACAATCAGTTCACCTGCCCCATCAACCACGACGTTGACCTTCTCACCATAGGGAGTATCAATTTTCAATGGCCCACTGGTTTTCCAGCGCCAGAAATATTCCGCGGGCGGTGTCGCGCTGTTCAACCTGGCCGTGGCGATGGTGGTTTCGCCCAGCTTGGGGGTATAGGGCTTGAGTGCGACATCAATCTTGAGTGACTTGAGCAGACAGCCTTCCAGAGCGGCCCCCGCCTTTCCGGTCAGATAACCGGCCATCTCAAACTCGCTCATCGCCTTCTGCAGACGTATGCCCACATTGCTTGCCGTGCTTTTGTAGAGATCACGCTCATTGGAGGCGAGTGCATAGGGCATGGCCGCCATGAATGAAATCACCGCATCCGCCAGTTGCTTGGACTCGGCCTGCGCCTTGGTCAGTGCGCTGTCGGAAAGGCTGTCGCGCACATCAAGATAGCGACTGCGCGCCGTTTCATAGGCGTCATTCCAGGCGGATTCACTACTGGCAAGTTCCTTGTAGTACTCCTCGAGATTTTCCAGGAATGAGATCTTGTGCCGTATGGCGGCCAGAATGGCGTAGACATCCTGGTGGCAACTGTTTTTCGGGTCATAGCCGCCCCTGGCGCGGAAACCGAGGTCCTTGATCAGCCCGGTGACTTTCTCGACCACACTCTTGTGACCGTTGTCGATCATCGCCGCCAGCTTGCTGATCCGTGGCTTATCAAACTCGGGATAGCCGGTCAGAAACCAGTTCGCGGGTTGATAGCCACCCTTGACAACCGCCAGCCTCGCCTTGATCTGTCGGACCAACCTGGCGATCTGTTGATACTCTTGCAGATAGTGTTTGTAGATTCGATAACGCGAGAGCGGCAGCGTCTCATGCTCCATGACATTCTTGATGATCTTTGTATAGGCATCGGCACTGCGTTTTGCATGAGAGACCAGAGAGTGGACATTGAGCTCGTCCTGTAACTTGATCAATGCCTGTGTGGCCTTTTCCACCTCTGCTTCATAATCCTGGGCGACGCGGCGTTCCTCCTCTGCCCAGGTTTTCAATTGTGCCAGGGTCTGATTGAGTGCCTGTGTGCGTATCTGGTAATACTCCCGGAACAGGAACAGCGCCGCCTTGCCGCCTTCACGATCAATCCGCAGCTTGGCATCAAACTCATCTTCCCAGATCTTGTCATTGAAAGTCGGAAACAGCACCTTCAGTGATTCGCGCAACTCTTTTATCTTGGGATACTGGGGAAAGACATACTTTTCCGCATAGTCCCGAATGGAGCCATTCAGGGTAGGTACTGACAACAACCCATCCGCCCGTTCCGATTGATAGGGTACATTGCCTTTTGTCGTGAGCAGCTCCTCATAGCTGATCTCATGGTGTCCCTGTGCCCGGTCAAACAGACCGGCCAGCACCATCGGCTGATCACCGCCCCCTTCCCAGTTACCCGACTCAATCCAGGCCTGAATCAGATCCTGTGCCTGGCTGGCATCGTAGACACCGCCGGCAATCGGTGCCGAGGCCGCTATCAGACTGGCCACCACGGCGGGAATCTGTCCACCCGGCACTACCCCCATCACACCGATGGTGACAAACAGTCCGGACTCCAGCGCCTTGGCCTTGTTGCCGGTAAACCCGGCCTCTATACCACTGAGGATGCCGTCGGCAAAATCACCCACGATAGGCAGTGCGGTGACCCAGGCATTGGCCAGCGCCAGGTTTTCATCGGCCGGCTTCATCGGCGGTGAACTGTTCAGAATGGAGTAGGTTTTATACAGGCCATTGGCCACCGAGAAGACCACATCCATGGCACCTAGATCACCCGCTTCGCCAAACTCGGCAGGCGTCAGATCGAAGATATATTTACGTGCCTGCCGCTGCCACTGATTCAGTGTCAGCGCCTGTTTTGACAAATTCCTGCCCAGCCGCTCGGCCATGTCCGCCGCCTGATCCGGCAGCAGCTTGATACGCAGCCGGGTCTCCATCGGCAACTTCAGTTCGGCCTCCAGCCAGCCGAGTTTCTTCAGTTCATCCGCCGGAAGCTGTGACAACTCACTGATGGTTTTGCGCACATCATCATCAGCCACACTGATCAGCGCACTGCTGCGACTGCGTTTCCAGTCGTCAATCAGCTGATCAATCGAGCCGGGCCTGGTGTCCAGCTCAAGCATGTTGACTGAACCGAGAAACAGCACTTCACTGCGTGCCTTCTGTAACTTCCTGGCCGCCTCCGCGGGCAACTCCTGCCCCTTCAACATCCGTGAACGCAGCTCATGATAATCGGCGGGTGATATCTCGCCACTGCTGACCAGGGCACGAATCAGCCGCATGCCCACGGAGTCGACGGAGTTATCCGCAAAGATCTCCAACTGCTGGCGGATATAACGGATGGCCAGTTGGCCTGCATCACTGCCGCTGAACTCCTTCTCCAGTACGCCCAGTATCTCGGCCGGTCCTTTTCCCGGCACCTGGCTCATGGCGGAGAGACCGCTGGCCAGGTCATTCAGGTCAAACTGGACCAGTTGCTTGCGAAACAGGGCTTCCAGCTCATCGGCCGATCCGGCGGCCTGGGCAAGCTTCACACTATCCAGTTCTTTAACCAGACTATCCACATCAATAATCAGCTGATTCTCGACCCATTGGTGCATGGCGCGCTGCACGCCATTTTCCACATCCAGTTCCGAGAGACCGTTCAAGGCGAGAATGGTGGAGGCCTGGTTTGGCTTTTCCGCAATGGCCCTGGCAACCAGCAACGCCTTGTTTTCAGCGTCGCCGATATGGATCAACAGGGCGGTGCTGTCCACATCCTCCCAGATGCGTTTCACATATTTGGCGGTACCCGATAGTCCGCCCTCCTCACCATGCTTGAAAAACATCGCGTAATCCGTGGCCACCTTGGCAAACTTGGCCCGTCTGCTGGTAGGCATCAGGGCAATCACCTGCTCCTGCAGCAACTCTGAAATCGCTTCAGGGCCACCGGGCTTGAGCACCCAGTTACCCGACTCGGAGACGATGCGCCGCACTTTTTCCGGGTCACCCAGGTAATCAATATTGAAAAAACGCTGACCGGCGGCGCCGCGATACATATCCTTGGCTGAGGCGGCCACCTGTGCCTCCAGGTTCTGTTGCAGGGTCTTGTTCAGGGCCTGTTTGAACTGGTCGATGGCGTTGGCATCACCCGCCTTCAGTGCGGTTCTCGCACTGGAAACCGCGTCATTGAGATCCTTGTAGGCGAAATTGGGCAGATCCGAGGTGACAATTTCCATCGCATCACTGGTCAGGCTGGCGGGAATCTTCAGTCCGTTGTTCCGTGCAGCCTTGAACAGCGGATCCCCCTCGGCCGCCGCCAACATGGCTGCCGTCTTGTCACGGATCGCACGCTCTATCCTGGCCCGCGCCTCCCGGGTATTCCCCCCCACATAGAGCACGTCTATATCGCGGGCCGGTTTGCATGAACCACTGGCCAGAAAGACATCGGCCGGCTCCCCCAGGGCTTCAGCCGCCTGCCGGGCTGACTCACCCACCAGCCGGATACGGAGATTCTGCACATCATCCTGTATCTGTTGAGGCAGTTCGGCCATGTGCTTGCCATACCAGTCAAGATCCCGGGTCAGCAGCAGCATCGCCCCTTCCGTCAACGGCTGTTCAGGATGGCTTTTGACCGAGTCGAGGATAAATTGGCCCAAGTCATCGGCCTTGACCGGCAGGGCAAACAGGAACAGCAGTGGCAACAGCACGGCTGCCGCCAGACGACACTGAAACCGATGGAACATTTCGATACTCCCAAAACTGATTCTTCTTATTTGGCTTCCCTGCTAATCCTCTGAAGGATCATCGGGAGGCGTACTGCGTTGATCTCAGTGACCTGACGATTTCAATGCAACTACCAAGGGATTATCATAATATTCACGGGTTTTAAAACAAACCCTAATGTAGGTTAATCATGAAATTGCCGCCTCAACCTTGCAGTAAGACTCGCTGTCAAAACAGGGCCAATCATTCGTCCACCCGATGAGACGCAAAGATGAAACAGCAGTTACCCCGAATACTCCTCACCCTGCTTGGCCTGATTCTGATGGCCTGGGGTGTCATAACGCCCCTGGTCGGTTTATTGGGAGAGACAACCGATGCCCGGGTCATACACGTTCGAAGGCAGCTGGGCGAAAGAAATGAAGCCATCCCTAATCGCTATACCCACGTCATTAGCTACCGCTTCACCTTACCCAATCGGCAGTCTGTTGAGGGATTTTCCTACGTGCTGGGCACATCGTTTTCCATTCCGACCCTTCATGCACCCGGTCTGGTGAAGGTGCGCTATCTCCCGCTGTTCCCTCACCTCAACACCCTTGAAAGACAGGCCACACCAAACCTGGAACATCTGATCGTGGCGGGCGTCGGTTATTTGCTGGCGTTTGGTCTCTGGCGGAAAAAGAGCAGCGGGAAAGGCCGAAAACGAAAAGCGCGCGTCACGAAGAAAGCTGTGGAGAAAAAAGAGTCCTAGGCGTACTCATCCACACCCAGCATGCGACTCACCTTTTCCCGCTCTTCGGCATCTTCCAGGATGCGGTAGGCACGCAGCGCCTGGCGGGTTTTGGCATTGATGCCATCATCGGCAAGGTTCTGCTGGTAAATCAGGCCGGCGCGAACCTCCAGACCGGCACGCTGTTCTCCGGCAGGGATGGCCGCCTTTGCGGGGGTGGATTGATCGAAACGGCGCGAGGGATCATCACCCTGACTGGCCGGTTGCACCGGTACCAGGGAACGGGCGACGGATGGGTCGAAAAAAGCGCTGCCGAGGGAATTAATCACGCGGATATCAATCTTCGGGACGGATTATCGGCCTGACAGCCAGCCCATCCCGCGATTACCCATCAGATACATGTGGGACACTATCTGTCCTCCTTCCGAATTGATACTCATCCACGGACCACTATAGCTCAAAACTCCCGCCGGCCGCTAAAGGCGTGAGAAAGTGTGCCGCCGTCCACATATTCCAGATCGCCACCCAGCGGGACGCCGTGCGCGATCCGGGTGACCCGGATTCCTCTCGCCCGTGCCATCTCACCAATATAGTGGGCGGTGGCCTCGCCTTCGACTGTCGGATTGGTCGCCAGGATCAACTCCTGGATATTACCCTCGGCCAGACGCCGGTCAAACAGATCCAGGCCAATCTCCCGGGGACCGATGCCATCCAGTGGCGACAGATGCCCCCCGAGCACGAAATAGCGCCCGCGAAAATCAGTGGCCTGTTCAATCGCAACCACCTCGGCCGGGGTCTCCACCACGCAGATCTGGGCATCATCCCGGCGGGGATTGGTGCAGAGGTTGCAGATATCGGTTTCGCTGAGGGTACGACAACGGCTGCAGTGGCCGATGCGCTCCATCGACTCACCCAACACCCGGGAGAGTAACCGCCCGCCCTCCCGGTCGCGCTCCAGCAGGTAAAACGCCATACGCTGGGCCGATTTTGGCCCCACCCCGGGCAAACAGCGCAGGGCTTCCATCAACTGCTCCAGCAGTGGACGATCAGACATGGTGACAGCAGACCCTAAAACGGCAGTTTGAAGCCGGGCGGCAGGCCCATGCCGGAGGTGACATCACTCATGCTGTTCTGGGTCTTTTCCGCTACTTTGTGTACCGCGTCGTTCATCGCCGCCGCCACCAGATCTTCCAGCATCTCCTTGTCGTCACCGACCAGAGAGTCGTCAATCTCGACCCGGCGTACCTCATGCTTGCCGTTGAGCGTGACTTTGACCAGGCCGCCGCCGGACTCACCGGTCACCTCTTCTTTGGCCAGTTGCTCCTGGGCCTTCTGCAGATCGGCCTGCATCTTCTGGGCCTGTTTCATGATGTTGCCTAAACCGCCTTTCATTCAGGTATTCCTCGATAGTATTTAAAAGTCTTACTGCTGTCCCGTTGAACTCCCTCTCCCTCAGGGAGAGGATTGGGGTGAGGGGATTATGATGAGGTAACTGTTTGTTAATTCATGCCCTCATCCTGTCCTTCTCCCGGGGGAGAAGGAACCCACATATTGGCGTTTTCATCTCTTTGTGCTTCGCTGTTGTTTGCAATACCACTAATAATCAATGAGTTACAAATATGCGGCGCGAGACTTCATGAAGCAGCTGTTTAAAAGTCTCATTCATCCACCGGGCGCACCGAGCCCGGGATCACGGCCGCCCCGAACCGGGCTTCCAGGGCCAGCACCATGGGATCTTCCAGTATCGCCACCTCGGCCGCCTGTTGCCGGTCGGCAACGACCTGGGCCTGGATCTTGGCCGGTGTCGCCGCCTGCACCGTTTCAGGTGCTATCTTCAGCTTAAGCTCGCGACCGAGGTAGGCTTGCAGCGACGCGTGCAGGCGCTGTTCCGTACTGCCCACCAACATGTGCTGGTGGGCCTGATCCAGTTTCAGACTCAGGGTCACGCCGTCCCAGTAATCATAGACACAATTATTGGCCAACTGTTTGGCAATACCACCCAGGGAGAGCTGATCGACCACCTGATGCCAGTGGCGGAACTCGACCGGCTTTCCGCTATTATCCGGCGCGGCTGACACCGGGACCTGGAGGGGCGTTTTCTCCGGGGCAGATTGCGGCGCAACCGGAGCCGCAAAAGCTTTGCGGTCGGTGTTCATCGCGGGTTTTGCAGCCGGGGTTACAGCGACTGGCGCAGCCGTTTCAGAGCGTTTTTTTTTATCCGGCCCCTGGCTACCGTCACTCCCGGCCGCCGGTCTCTCCCCGCTGCCCTGCGGCCGAAATGCCAGCATGCGCAGCAACACCATCTCAAACCCGGCACGGGGGTCCGGTGCCAGCGGCAGATCCCGCTGGCCGATCAGTCCAATCTGGTAGAAAAGCTGCACATCACCAGGTGATAACTTGTCAGCCAGTGCAGCTACCTGCTCCTGGTCACCGGTGCTGTTGTCCACAGCCTCCGGCACCGCCTGCACCAGGGCAATCCGGTGCAGCAGCGAGAGCAGATCCTGCAACACCCCGGCAAAGTCCGGCGCCATCTCGGCCAGTTCACTCACCAGCCCGATCACCCGGTTGGCATCCAGGTCGGCCAGCGCATCCAGCAGATCATGCACCCGGTCCTGGGCGATGCTGCCCAGCATCGCCTGCACATCGGCTTCCAGCACCTTTCCGGCACCAAAGGCGATGGCCTGATCCAGCAGGCTCAGGGCATCCCGCATACTGCCATCCGCCCCCTTGGCCAGCAACAACAGGGCTCGCTCCTCATACTGCAGCCCCTCGCGCTTGAGCAGCTCCAGCAGGTACGCCTGAATCTGATCCAGCGGCAACCGCTTCAGATTGAACTGCAGACAGCGCGACAGCACCGTAACCGGCACCTTCTGGGGATCGGTGGTGGCAAGCAGGAATTTCACATGGGGAGGCGGCTCCTCCAGGGTCTTCAACAGGGCGTTGAAGCTGCTGTCGGAGAACATGTGCACCTCGTCAATCAGATAGACCTTGTAGCGGCCTCTGACCGGGGCATAGGGAACGTTCTCCAGTAGCTCGCGCGTTTGATCCACCTTGGTGCGGGAGGCGGCATCCACTTCCAGCAGATCGACAAAACGTCCCTCGTCGATCTCCCGACAGATACTGCACTGCCCGCAGGGGGTGGAACCGACGCCATGTTCACAATTGAGGGACTTGGCAAAGATTCGCGCCAGCGTGGTCTTGCCGACCCCCCGGGTGCCGGTAAACAGGTAGGCGTGGTGCAACCGGTTGTTGTCCAGGGCATTGCCGAGCGCACGTACGACATGCGCCTGCCCCACCAGTTCACTGAATATCCGCGGACGCCACTTGCGGGCTAGCACCTGATATGACATGGATTCCTTGCGATCTCTACACTGTCGGGTTAACTAAGTGCAGGAAGTGTACCTCAATGACCGGCGGTATTCACACCCGGATTGGAGCTATGGCGGTTGAGGGGACGGATACGAAGGGAAAGCCGTAGGGACTATACTGTCCGGTAAATGGAGGCGGCCCGCACCAGCCACACCCCGGCACACGAGTCCACTGCTGCGGCTGCTCCCTTCCAGGCCTGACCGGGTTAACAGTTTTTCGTTGCGAGGGGACCGATACGAGCCGCCATTACCTGAGTGATGCCGCCACCGACAGGGTGGGGAATCGAGCTGGGGATTATCCGGGTCTGCAGAACGGGGGTCAACCTCGACGTGGTTTTTCTTTTCATACAGACGGGCATGCGCATTGAACAGCCACCCCATTAAAACTGAATCGGTCATCACCTGCCCCGCGTGCGGCCATCGGAAAACGGAGCGGATGCCGACCGACGCCTGTCAGTGGTTCTATACATGCGAGGGATGTCTACGGTTGTTACGGCCACTGCCGGGGGATTGCTGCATCTTCTGTTCTTACGGTTCGGTGGTCTGTCCGTTTAAACAGGACGAACACCATCAGCCCCCGCCGCGCTGAAAATACTGGTCGAAGCGCCGCATGAACTGGCTTCGGGCTGCCTCATCCAGTCCGACAAACTCAAACTCGACCGGCGTCACCGGCAGACTGAGGGAAGCGATACGCCGCTCCCCGGTCTCCCCGAGGGCGATGGTGATGGAACCATTCGGATGAGTGATGCTGAACACGCGCCCCTCAACCCGATAGGTCAGGGGGGCAACAGCGGAGGGCAGTGAACGGATGAAATCGTTCAGGGTCAGCCCCATGTCACGGCACAAGCGGGCGGGAATGGCTTTATTCATTCACCTCCCTCACCCGGAAAAAAAGTAACATCTAACCACCGGCCACCGCCGGCCAGACCGCCAGTTGATCGCCCTCCATGAGAGGATTATCCCGCTGACTGGGCGGGATAAAGACCCCATTGACCAGTACCAGATGCACTTCCGCGCGGGGTACGCCCTGCAGCTCAAGCAGTTGAGCCGGGCTCATCCCCTCAGCAACATCCAGGGCAATCTGATGATCTTCCGCACCGGCCGGCAGGTACTGCCCCAGGGAGGCGTACAGTTTGAAATTAACCTTCATAAGCTGGTTTATGCGGCTGAAGCCGCTCCTACAAATTCTATGCTGTTCAACACCGATCACATAAATCCTGAAACTGACGGGCACGCAAGCTTTGCCCATCCTGCATCCATATTTAGCTGAACAGTGGCAATCGGACCACCCCGTCGATTGCAGCCATACGCAGCCGAAGCCAAACTCGACTGAAACCGCGCCCGCCGGTTAGCCCTGGGTCAACTGGGTGGCACCCAGGTAGGCCTCCATGATACGCGTGGGATCCTCCATCAGGTGTTGCTTCCATTTGCCCAGCCTGGTCCGGCTCTGGATCAGACCACGCAGCACCCCGACGTGTTCCGTCCTGCCCAGGGTGATCGCGCCGATCAGCCGGTCCCCGTTGAACTGCAGCTTGATATAGCGATACTCATCGCTGTCCAGCCGATGCACCTCATCACCGCCGGGGACCCCCATCCACTGCCCGTAAGAGACCGAGACCAACCCCAGGGTATCCAGCACGTTCATCGCCATGCTGCCAGGATAAGGAGTCACCTCTCCACACATATTGAGCGCGGCAATCCGACCGGTCTCTGCCGCCACCGGCTGAATCGCATGGACCGCATGCTGGCCATCGCTGCCCCAGTCGATCCCCTCGCAGGTGTCACCGGCGGCATAGATACCAGGCACCGAGGACTCCATGTACTCGTTCACCACTACGCCCTGTGCCAGCTCAATACCACTGTCCCGCAGATAATCGACCGCCGGCTTGACCCCGGCTGCCACCACCACCAGGTCGGCCTCCAGGGTCCCCACCGGGTCACAGCTCAGGGTGATACGGGCAGCTCCCGACGCGTTCGCCTTTACTCCCGTCACCCGGGTCGAGGTGTGCACCGTGACACCTTTATCGATACACCACTGCTTGATCAGATTACCCGACTCCTGGTCCATCATTCGGGGCACCATGCGGTCGCCCATCTCCACCACGGTGAGATCAACACCCCGTTCGGCCAACGCCTCCATGATGATACAGCCGATAAAGCCGGCCCCCATCAGCACCACATGGGAGCCTGGCTGGGCATATTTCACGATGTTGCGGGCATCTTCCAGAGTCCAGCAGTGGTGAACCCCCGGCTGATCCAATCCATCTATGGGTGGTTTTACCGGATCGGAGCCGGTGGCCAGCAACAACCGGTCAAAGCCGAGAGCTCCGCCTCCAGCCAGTTGCAGCTGCCTGGCGGCACTGTCCACCCGGGTCACCCGCTGCTTTAGCTGACGGACACCCAGGCTATCCAGATGTTTGGGATCGTGGCGCAGGTAGGTGCCCTGCTCCGGAATCTTGTCAGCCAGATAGTAGGGGATGGCCATCCGGGAGTAGGCGGGTTCCGGCTCGTCACCAATCAGTATCACCTCGCCCGACGGGTCCTGTTTTCGTATCGTCTCGGCGGCAGTCACGCCTGCCGGACCTGCTCCGATCACTACGTATTGCATGGAACATTTCTCCTTGCATTGATGAAAAGAGGAGAGCAGCAACCGCTGCTCTCCCCTTACTCCACCCCCGCCAATTATGAGAGACCGAGACTCCGCAGGGTATCCGGTGTCGGCACCCCTTCCTTGCTCCAGCCGCGCAGTTCGTAGTATTCAGGCAGCATCTTGTCCAGGCCATTCACCTTGCCGGCGGCCGGACCGGATGATGCCGGTTCAGTCAGCAATCGTTTCGGCAGCGTGTCATCCTTGGCGGTGAAGCCGGCAGCCATATTGAACTGCCTCTCCATGTTCCAGATGCGCTCCCCGGTCTGGGCCAGGCGCTCCAGGGTCCATTCGCCCTCACAGGCGGCATCGATCTGGGGATAGAAATCCTCCAGGGTCCAGGCAAAGGTGGTAAAGACGCAGAGCCCGCTGGAATCGACCGCCGCGGTGGCATCCTGGAACGCTTTGACCAGCCCGGCCTTGCCCTCGGTAACCAGCGGATCGGTCTTCTCCGGAATACCCAGGATCTCGGAGGCCACGGTGTAGCTGCGCAGGTGGCAGGCCCCCCGGTTACTGGTGGCGTAGGTGAGGCCCATGCCCTGGATACCGCGCGGGTCATAGGCCGGAAACTCCTGGCCCTTGACGCTCATGGAGAGCTCCGGATGGCCGTACTTTTCGCACAGACGCTTGGATCCGAGGCCAAGAATCATGCCGAACCCCTCACCCTTACCCACCTGCTCAGCCATGGTGGTCAGCGCCTCGGCTGAACCAAAGTTGAGTTTGACACCTCCCGTATCCTCATCGGTAATGACCCCCATCTCGTACAACTCCATGGCGGCGGCCAGGGTGGCGCCGAAGGTGATCGGGTCATATCCCTGTTCGTTGCAGATGAAGTTGGCAAAGGTCAGTGCCTCCAGGTCATCCACCCCACAATCGGCACCCAGCGACCAGGCGTTCTCATACTCCAGGCCGCCGGAGGCGCCCCAGTATTCGGGACGGTTCTTTACCGTGTAGTGCTCCTTGTCGATGCGCGCCACCCGGCCGCAGGCGATAGTGCAGCCGAAGCAGGCCTGGTTGGTCACCAGGTTGGCCTTGCCGTCACTGACGCGCGGCTCGTGCATCGCCTCGCCGGAGATTTTTGAAGCACCGTCGAACTGAACTACCGAGGCGTTCTTGGTGGGCAGCGCGCCCACCTCGTTGATCACATTCATCAACACCTGGGTGCCGTAAGTCGGCAGTCCCTGTCCGGTGACCGGATTTTCCGCCAGGATCTTTTTCTTTTCCATCACGGTCTGCATGAAACGCATGGGGTCCTTGACCGATACCCCCTTTGTACCGCGCACCGCCACCGCTTTCAGGTTTTTTGAACCCATGACGGTGCCGACGCCGGAGCGCCCGGCTGCCCGATGCAGATCGTTGACGATACAGGCGTACATCACTCCCTCTTCACCGGCCTTGCCGATGGCGGAGATCTTCAGCTGCGGGTCCTGATGTTTGGCGTGCAGGATCTTGTCCGTATCCCACACGCTCTTGCCCCAGATCTCATCGGCCGGGATCAGCTCGGCGTGATCGTCATTAATGTAGAGATAAACCGGTTTCGGCGCCTTGCCCTCGAAGATAATCATGTCCCAACCGGCAAACTTGAGCTCTGCTCCGAAATAGCCGCCCGAGTTGGAACAGGCAATGGCGCCGGTCAGCGCCCCCTTGGTGATTACCGAGTAACGCGCACTGGTCGACGATGCCGTGCCGGTGAGCGGACCGGTGGCGAAGATCAGTTTGTTGTCCGGCGACAGGGGGTCAACCTTCGGGTCGACCTCTTCCACCAGATATTTTGAACCCAGCCCCCGCTGCCCGAGATAATCCGCTGCCCATTGCATATTGAGGGGTTCAGCGGTACAGCTGCCTTCAGTCAAATTTACACGCAGGATTTTTTTCTGCCAGCTCATGATCTGCTCCCTTCTCTATGCTTGTGCCGCGGTTTGGGTATCGGTCCGGGAAGCCCAGGTACGCATTTTGTCGTAGCCGGTGCCTTCCGCATCAATATAGGTGATGGCCTGGGTCGGACAGGCCTTGGCACAGGCGGGATCACCGCCGCACAGATCACATTTCATAACCTTGCCAGTGGTGGTGTTGTAGTTAATGGTGCCGAAAGGACAGGCAATGGTGCAGACCTTGCAGCCGACACAAAGTCCGTCATTGACCATCTTGGCGCCAGTGGCCACATCAAGGGTGATCGCTTCCGTGGGGCAGGCGCTCTTGCACCAGGCCTCATCACACTGGGTGCAGGTGTAGGGTACGAAGCGCCCTTCGGTATGGAAGGTAAACACCTTGATACGGGATTTGGCGGGATTGAAATTGCCTTCATGCTCGAAGGAGCAGGCCATTTCACATTGTAGACAGCCCGTGCATTTGTCCGGCGAGATATAGAGTGACCTCTGCATCATTGTCTCCTCTGAATGGTTATGTATTTTTTGCGATCTGGTGAGCCTGTCTGGCGCTGGTCACGGGGCGCTGAACCACGGATATCCGTGAGTTGGCAAGAGGCACAGTCGATATCCTGTGTTACCTCTGCTGATTTCATCCTGTGCGCCCTCCACACGTGACAAACAGCCAGTTTTAAATCTGTTGTTCTGTTTATTGTGATTTAAGTGACGCGCCTCCTTGTTCACCCGTTCCATTTCAATCCTGCTTTTTATTATTAAAAGAATATAGAAGAAGAAAACCTGAATGGCGAGCCGTATTTGTGTACTAAGCTATTTATTTCGTTATGTTTTTTTGCGCATAACGCATGCATCCGACATTCACAAGCAATCACCCGGCGGTCGCTTTTTTCCTCCAATACAAAACCCTGGTATCGACACTGTATTTGACACACATTGTTGGCCATATGCGCTATGTGCTATAAAGCATAACGTTGAGCCGTTCATTTATTTCAACTGCAACTGAATGACCCGAGATCGGCGCTTGCCCATGCCCCGAAAAGCACTGAAAAGATTGCCCGGGAACAATCTTCAACCGGGAGCGATGAGGGCCGGTAACGACCGGATAAACCGCCCACAATAAAACCTGCGACCCGAGCGCCGTATTTTTACCCCAATCAAAAGGACCAGTACCCATGTATAAGAAAATCCGCCTGCTATTCTCCCTCTGCCTGCTCTGGTCACTGGCAATCGCCGTCCAGGCTGCGCCGCTCCGCATGGCCACCACCACCAGCACGCAGAATTCCGGCCTGCTGGACATTCTGCTACCCGCTTTTCAGAAACAGACCGGTATCGAGGTCCATGTAATCGCCGTGGGGACCGGTAAGGCGCTGAAAATGGGCCGCGACGGTGATGTGGATGTGGTGATGGTTCACGCGGTAGCCGCGGAAGAGAAGTTTGTTGCCGAGGGTTTCGGCACCGATCGTGTCCAGTTCATGTACAATGATTTCGTCATCGTCGGCCCAAACAATGACCCCGCCGCTATCAAAGGCGTCAAATCCGTCACCGAAGCCATGACCAAAATCCAGGACAGCCAGTCCAAATTCATATCCCGCGGAGATGACTCAGGCACCCACAAGAAAGAACAGGCACTCTGGAAAGCGGCTAATATCCAGCCGAATGGCAGCTGGTATATCGAAGCCGGTCAGGGCATGGGCAAGGTATTGCAGATGGCCAGCGAACTGGATGGTTATACCCTCACCGACCGGGGCACCTGGCTCGCCTACAAGGGCAAGGTGGACATGTCGTTGCTGAATGAGGGCGACAACCAACTGAGCAATCCCTATGGTGTGATCGCGGTCAATCCGGCAAAACATCCCGACACCAACTATGCGGATGCAAAAAAACTGATCGACTGGGTCAGTTCGCAGGAAGGGCAGGAGCTGATCCGGGACTACCGCCTGCATGGAGAGCCACTTTTTATCCCACTGTTGTTGAAATAGGCAATAATGGAATCACTGAGCGCTGCAAGTTACCAGGCCCTCTATCTGCTGTTCACCGGGGATAGTTCGCTCTGGACCATCATAGGCATCTCTTTCAGCGTCTCGGTGCGTGCCCTGCTGTATGCCGCTCCATTCGGCATACTGACCGCTTTTGTCCTGGCCTACTTCCGGTTTCCCGGCCGGCGACTGCTGGTGTCCATATTCAATACCGCCCTCTCCATCCCCGCCGTAGTGGTCGGACTGACACTCTACATCCTGCTCTCCAAAGCGGGGCCGCTGGGTGCATGGCGGCTGCTGTTCACCCAGGACGCCATGATCCTGGGCCAGATGTGCCTCTGCTTTCCCCTGCTGGTGGCCATGGCCCACTCCGCCCTGCAGGCGTCGGACCGGCGGGCCTGGGAGACGGCCCTGACTCTGGGCGCCAGTCCCTTGCGGGCACTCCTGACCATCCTGCATGAGACGCGCTTCGGTCTGATCGGCGCTCTGGTGGCCAGCTTTGGACGCATCATTGCGGAAGTCGGCAGTTCCATGATGCTGGGTGGCAACATCCTTAATTACACGCGCAATATCCCCACCGCCATCGCGCTGGAGACCAGCAAGGGGAGCTTTGCCGAAGGCATTGCGCTCGGCATGGTGCTACTGTTCATGGCGCTGTTTCTGAATATCCTGCTTGGCCAGGTACAGGGAAAAGGTGAAGTGATCCAATGACCCTTGATAACAACCGTCCCTGGCTGAAGCTGCAGAAACTCACTTTTAATCGGGGTGAACGCACCATTCTGAACAATCTTTCACTCGATTTCCGGGCCGGCGAACTGACTCTGCTCACCGGCCAGAACGGTTCGGGAAAGACCACCCTGCTGCGTATTCTGGCCGGGCTGCTAAAACCCCGACAGGTGGGATTTGAGATCGCCGGCAATCAGCGGAACTGGCGCCAGAGCTACCGTTATCTGCGTGAGCAGATCTGTTATCTGCACCAGCACCCCTATCTGTTTGACTGCTCGGTCTATGACAATATCGCCTATGGCCTGAAACGGAAAAAACTGGGCCGGCAGGCGATCGGGGCCAAGGTTGCCGAGGCGCTGGAGCTTATCTCCCTGGAACACCTGGCAAAACGCAACTGCCACGAACTCTCCGGGGGGGAGAAACAGCGGGTGGCCATCGCACGCGCCTGGGCGCTCTCCCCGCGGTTGATGCTACTGGACGAGCCGGTCTCCAACCTGGACAAGCGCTCGCGGGGAATCTGCTACGATCTGATCAATCAGCTACAGCAACAACAGATTGGCGTAGTCTATACCAGCCACGAACCACAGACAGGAAAACTCAATTTGAGTCGGCATATCCATCTGTATGACGGCGAGTTGAGTACCAAGCCACTGCAGACCACCTACCCGCCGACCGTCATTGACCTGGTGAAAGAGCGCGCCGGCAAGTAGTTTTCCCGGGAGTGATTCGCGGATGATCCGCGCACAAGAGTGAGTTCAGGACGGAGACGAATGCAGATAGGTTCTTACCGGTTCGACCGGAGCGAATTTGCCGGGTCACTGGGAGATCTGGGAACGCTCATACCCCTGTCCATTGGACTGGTAACGATCAATGGCCTGAGTTTCAGCTCTGTGTTCCTGTGGGTCGGTCTGTTTTATCTGCTCTCCGGTGTCTATTATAAATTGCCCATACCAGTCCAACCCCTCAAGCTGGTCTCGGCTATCGCCATCGCTTTCCCAGAGAAAATTTCATTGCCGGTAATTTCGGCTACCGGCCTGCTTTTTGGCGGTGCGCTGATCCTTCTGGCCTTTACCGGCCTGATTGACTGGCTGGCAAGACTTTTCACCAAGCCAATTGTTCGCGGTATCCAGCTTGGCCTGGGTTTCATCCTCATGATCAAGGGAATCGACTTCATCAGCAGTCCGGAGCTTCTAATGCAGGGTGCTGGCGACACCGCATCCCTGGGAGGCATTCCGGTCAATCCGCTACTCGGCCTGGCGGCGTTGATCCTGGTCCTGTGCCTGATTGCCAGCCGGCGTTTTCCGGCGGCCCTGGTTGTGGTGGCTGCAGGAATAGTCATCGGCATTCCATTTGGCTCCCTCAGGGGGTTGGAGTGGAGCTTCGGCCCCTCGACCATGGGCCTTGTTACCCCGGATGTGGACGACCTTTTCACCGCCCTCTTCCTGCTGGTTCTTCCACAACTGCCGCTCACCATCGGCAACGCCATCATCGGCACCACGGATACCGCAAGGAACCTGTTTGGAACCGGCAAGCAGACTGAGAGGGTGTCGAACCGCAGCTTTTCGTTCGGTATGGGATTGACCAACATATGCGCGGGACTCATGGCCGCCATGCCCCTCTGTCACGGTGCCGGCGGCCTGGCTGCCCATTACCGATTTGGCGCCAGAACCGGTGGCTCAAACATCATGATCGGCCTGCTCTTTGTTCTGATCGCCCTCGGTTTTGGTGGTATCGGCATCGCTCTGCTGTCTGCCATCCCATACGCGGTTCTGGGTGTGCTGCTGCTCTTTGCCGGCCTGGAACTGGCACTGCTGATCAGGGATATCACGGAGCGGCAAGAACTCTTTATTGCCTTTCTGATCGCCGGCATCAGCCTGGCCACAACAAATATGAGCATCGCCTTTGTCTGCGGGATCATTGTCTCCCGGCTCCTGCAGTGGAGGGGAATTAAAATTTAGCGCCCAATGAGGGATGACACCGTTTTTTCAGGGATTCCTGATTTAATCGGAATGGATTGGTTTTCACCCTTATAATCCGGTAATTTACCGTTCCGACCACGCCTTTTTTCACTCACAAGACCATGGACAGAGACCATGACCGATAGCAACAAACCCAGCGACTGCTGCATGGACGCGACTGACAGTTCAATCAGTGCCGGCGATGCCTTGAAAATGATAATGGCCAGGGTCCGGCCGGTTGACGGCATCGAGGCGGCGCCATTGCGCAATGCCCTGGGACGCGTACTGGGCCGCCCCATCGCCTCACCGATCAATGTGCCGGCCTATCGAAACTCCGCCATGGATGGCTACGCTCTGTTCGGCAAGGATATACCCACCGAAGGCACACATCGGCTGAAGGTGGTCGGTAGCGCCTTTGCCGGTCAACCCTATCAGGGAGAACTCAACCGGGGCGAGTGCATCCGCATCATGACCGGCGCCAAGGTGCCGGAAGCGGCCGATACCGTGATCATGCAGGAGTGGGTGGAACGGGACGGTGACACGGCGATTATCGATCCCCGCACCAAGCCTGGCGCCAATGTGCGGCAGGCCGGCGAGGATATCCAGGCCGATGCCGTAATCCTGCGGGAGGGTGACGAGATCGGCCCGGCTCAGCTGGGACTGCTGGCCTCGCTGGGCATCCCCGAAGTTGCAGTACGCCGCCGCGTACGCGTGGCCTTCTTCTCCAGCGGGGATGAGATCCGCAGTATCGGCCAGCCACTGGAAGAGGGACAGATCTACGACAGCAACCGCTACACCCTGTTCGGCATGCTCACCGAACTGGGCGCCGACGCTATAGACATGGGTGTGATACCCGACCGGGCGGACGCCATACAGGAAGCCATGACCCAGGCCGCCGGAGAGGCCGACCTGGTACTCACATCCGGCGGCATCTCGGTGGGCGAGGCGGATTTTATCGCCGAAGCGATCCAGCAACTGGGCGAAGTGCACTTCTCCAAGGTGGCGATCAAGCCGGGGCGGCCGCTCACCTTCGCCCATATCGGCAACGCCTGCTTCTTCGGCCTGCCGGGCAATCCGGTGGCGGTGATGATCACCTTCCTGCAGTTCGCCCGGCCGGCGATCCAGCGTTTGCAGGGCAAGTGCGAACGGCTCTCCCCCACACTCCGGGTGAAGGCGGGATCACCGCTGCGCAAACTGCCGGGGCGCACCGAATTCCAGCGCGGCATCCTGTCCCTGGATGACGCGGGCGAACTGGTGGTGAAGAGTTCCGGGCGCCAGGGCTCGGGCGTGCTCAGTTCCATGAGCAGTGGAAATTGCCTCATCCGGCTATCCGATGAGACCGGCAATGTGCAGGCGGGAGACCTGGTGGAGGTCCAGCCGTTCGATCTGCTGCGGCATTGATCGGGTCTGCGGGAAGCGGGCTGTAAAGCCGCGAAGGGACCGGTTTGGCTATGAGCCGGTTTCCATCGGCCCGGGGCGGGCCTCCTACAGGTGATTTTTGGGTAAGCGGCGCCCTCGCCGCAAAGAGGAATGTGGGGGCACCCCCCGTGGTTGCCCAACCATGCACCCATATCACAATCGGGCAGGCACAGGGGCCTGCCCCTACGAAATGGGATCAAATCCAAGCCGGTACCGCCACACACCCTCAATCCAGTTTCTTCTCCCAGAACAGCGCCCGCCCCGTCACCGGGTCCAGTTCATAGCCGGCAAAGCCGGCGCTTAGATATGCCGCCTGGGCCGGCCGGTTGCCCTCCAGTACTTCCAGGGTCAGTTTGCAGCACCCGCGCGCCTGGGCATGGGCTTCCACCTGTTGCAACAGTTGCCGGGCAATACCCTGTCCCCGGTAGCCATCCATTACCACCACATCATGGATATTGAGCAAGGGCCGGCAGTTGAAGGTCGAGAATCCTTCAAAGCAGTTCACCAACCCCACCGGACGCTCACCGGCAAAGGCAAGAAAGCTCACCGCATCCTGGCGCTTGTGCAGTTCGGCCGCCAGGTTCCGGCGGGTGGACTCCGCCAGCGGCTGCCCGCCACCCATCGGATCACGGGCATAGGCATCCAGCAGTTCAACCAGCGCGCTGGCGTGCCGGATTTGTGACAGATCGGCCTGAATAATTTCAATCATACTACCACTTTATCTCCTGACAGTCGGACGCGGGCAGAAGGCTTTAGACTGCTATCCATTCCGAGACCCTGGCTTCTCCAGGATACCCTCACCCATGCACCCACTCCGACCCTACAAGAACAAGCCGGAGCCTATTGTCAACTCATAAAAAACCGCTCCAGGGCCTTCGCGGTTATCGGCTTGCTGAAATAGTAGCCCTGGGCAAAGTCGCACTTCTCGGCCTGCAGTATGGTAAGCTGCTCCGCATTCTCAACCCCTTCCGCGATCACCTTAAGACCCAGGCTGCGGGCCATGGAGATGGTCGCCACCACCAGTTCCCGGTCGTCCGGGTCGGAGGTGATGTCACGGACAAAGCTACGATCAATCTTCAACGTGTCAAAGTGGTAGTGACGCAGGTAGCTGAGCGATGAATAGCCGGTGCCGAAATCATCCATGGACAGGGAGATACCGAGATCCCGCAGACCATTGAGTATCTCGACTGAGTTGATCTTCTCGCTCAGCAGCACATTCTCGGTCACTTCAATCTCAAGAAACTTACCCGGCAGCTGGTACTCCTTGAGGATCGTTTTGACCATGGTCAGGAAATTTCCATCCTTAAACTGTACCGGCGACACGTTCACCGCCACCCGGAAGGTCTGATGGTGCTGATCATGCCAATGGCGCGCCTGCTGCACGGCCTGCCGCAACACGTACTCACCGATCTGTACGATACGCCCGGTACGTTCGGCAATCTCGATAAACTCGGTTGGTGCAACCTGACCGAGCCTGGGATTGTTCCAGCGCAGCAGCGCCTCGGCACCGACAATACCCTGGCTATAGATATTCACAATTGGTTGGAAGTGGAGATAGAACTCGTCATTATCCAATGCCGTATACAACTGCTCTTCAAGCTCCACCCGACGCGACACGTCCTGGTTCATCGCATCGGTATAGAAATTGAACACATTACGTCCGATCGATTTTGAGTAATACATCGCCGTATCCGCATTGCGCAGCAGTATCTTGGCCGTATCACCATCATCGGGATAGATCGATATCCCGATACTGGAGGTCAACAGAATCTCCCGGTCACCGAGACGGAATACCGTCCGGAATGCCGCCAGGATCTTTTCCGCAACCCGCATGGCATCACTCTTGTCATGCAGATGAGCGAGCAGCACAATAAACTCATCCCCACCCAGTCGACCCACGGTATCCTCTTCCCGTACTGCCCATTTGACCCGACGTGCCGCTTCTTCAATCACCTGGTCGCCCACCTCATGACCAAGGGTGTCGTTCACTTTCTTGAAGTCATCCAGATCGAGGAACAGTACTGCCGCCTGATGATGTTCCCGATGGGCGGTACGAATAATCTGGGAAAGCCGATCCAGGGCCAGAAACCGGTTGGGCAGCCCGGTCAGGCTGTCAAAATGTGCCTGATGCAGGATCTTCTCCTCCTGCACCTTACGCAGGGTGATGTCCTCCTTCACCGCCAGATAATGACGAATCCGGCCCTGGCTGTCGAAAATGGGCGAGATATGCGCGTACTCCCAGAACAACGAGCCATCCCGGCGCTTGTTCTGGAACTCACCCTGCCAGGATCTGCCACTGGTAATGGTCGACCAGAGTTCCTTATAGACTTCAGCCGGTGTATTGCCCGAGCCCAATAGCCGGGTATGCTGGCCGCACATCTCCTCAGAGCTATAGCCGGAAGAGCGCTCAAAGCCCCGGTTGGTGTATTCGATCACACCGTCCAGACCGGTAATCACCACAGAGACCGGACTCTGCTCCATCGCCTGGGAGAGAGTGCGAATAGTCTCCTCGGTGCGCTTGTTCTCGGTAATATCGGGATAGGTGAAGATACCGGCGATGTGGCTTCCATCGTCACCATAGATCGGGGAGGCATTTGCCAGCACATAGGTCTCCACCCCATCCGTCCGCCGGATTATCATCTCCTTGCTGCGCGTAACCCGTTGCTCCACCATCGCCCTCACCAGCGGGGTATCCCGCACATCAATGGGTGTACCGTCGGGGTGCAGCATCTCCCAGGTACGCACAGTCGGATTCAGCAGCTCCCCATCGATAAAGCGAATCTTGTGCTGCTGTGCCTCAGTCGCACCGGTAATCCGCTGTGCTTCCTGATTGGCCAGGGTCAGAAACCAGTCCTGCGCCGAACCTTCACACAGGGTTATGGCAAAGGGCGCCTGATCGATCACCGCGTGCAACAGGGTATTGGTCCGTTGCAGTCTGAGTTCAGCGTTCCGGCGGTCGGTAATATCCCGCAGTGCAGTGACACGGACCGTCCGATCCTGATAAGGCATGGAGCGGCCGCGGATCTCCGCCGGGAAAGTGGAGCCGTCCTTGCGTAGTGCCAGCACCTCGTAAGGCTCGGTACAACCGTCCAGTATATTCTGTCTTACCAACTCCCGTGACTGCCGGGCCACCCACTCCAGAATAGACCGCCCAAGCACCTCCGCCAGGCTATAGCCGAAGAGCTTTTCCGCAGCTGGATTCTGTCCCAGACAGACTCCCTCCTCAGAGATGAAGATCGCCTCGAATGCCGCCTCAGACAGCGCCCGAAGATGTGCTTCGCGCTGCATGAGCGCCTGTTTCGAGGCGATTTGCTCGGTAATGTCATGGGCGATTCCGAACACCAGACCGTCCGCCAAGGGCACCACGCTCAGTTGAGCGGTCCTTGCTGTACCGTCCGGGCGGAGGTAGATCACCTCACCCATGTCACATGTAGCCTCTATCTCTTGCACCCGATTGCGACGCTCACTGGCACCCGCAGGGCAGACGTCGGACGTGGTCAGGGTAATCAACTCGTCGACAGAACGGCCGGTCAGCTTTTCTGCGGCCTTATTGGCATCGAGATAGTGACCGGTCTGCGGATTCAGCAGAAAAATAGCGTCATTGGACCGGGTAAACAGCGAATGGAACCTGGCATCGCTGTCGGCCTGTGCCTGCTGGGCGTTGATGCGGGCACTGATATCGTTGAAGGTCACCACCGCTCCAACCACCTTGTCATGGAGACGCATGGGATAGGCACGATATTCCACCGGCATGCATTCACCGTCGGCGGTACAGAATACCTCGTGCTCCCTGTAGACCTTTTTTTCACTGTGGACTGCTGCCAGTATCGGAGAACTGTCTCTTTCGTAGGGTGTGCCATCAGAGTGACAGTGATGAATGATATCGAACAGGTGTTTTCCCAACAGATCCCGGTCACTCGGGTATCCAAGAGTCTCAACACAGGCTATGTTGCAAAAAGTACAGCTTCCCTGCAGATCAATTCCAAAAATGCCGGCACCGGTAGAGGCCAGTAGCAGTTCGATTTGCTCATGCGATGCGATCAGCTCATGAGTGCGCACCTCCACTTCATTTTCCAACTGGCGTTTGGCAGCTATCAGCGCAGTCTCGGCCTGGCGCCAGCGTTTACCGACAGAGTTGACAAAGGCCAGACCAAAGCCGGCAAGATTAAGCAGAATCAGGGCGGTAGTGGCAGTAATGGCATTGGAGCGGGCTTGGACACTGCTTAACAGGGAACTACGATCACGCAGCGCAACCATACGCCACCCCGATGCCAGCGGTACCGTAAAAGCGTGACGCACGCCTCCCCCATCCGGGTCTTTAATCACCCGGTAACTGGTCTCCACAATATCATCGGGCGCAGACACTGCCAGCAGTTCGCCCATTTCCGGCCGCTTCCGGAATGCTTCCCGTTGGTCGGGGATGAGCCACTGCTGATTGCTATGCCCCACCAGTCCGCCTTTGCGATCAAGCAGAAAAAGCTCATCAAATGCAACAATATCAATACGTTGTATCAACCTGGCGACATGATCCAGGTAAAATACCCCTCCCAGATGTGCAGTGATCTCATCACGGGAATTCTTTATCGGCGTGTTGATCACCACGATCAGCCGACCATCGGCCCCAACGAAGCTGTCAGAGACCACTGTACTGCCGGTGCGCAGGGTCTCCCTGAAATAGGCCCGGTCACTCATGTTGTATTTTCTGACCCCGCGCTGAGCATCGAACGGCTGGGCCAGGTAGTGATCCCCATTGGCCGTCAGCAGGAAGAGAAGGGAAAGATCGGCATTCTCTTTCCTCAACCGTTCCAGGATCTGACGCTTCTCCTGTTCAAACGATTCGGCCACACCACCGATAGCTTGTTCAATGTTGTCAGGATTCAGGGGCTGCCGGAACTGGGGCAATCCGGCTACCAAGCGCAGTGTTGCGGCGGCTTTTTCTATTTTCTGGTCAATCCGCCCGGCCAGCGCCTTGGCCAACGGGAGATTCTGTTCGCGCCAGTTCTGAACTGCTTCCCTTTCCAGCGCGATATGCAGATAGATGGAAACGACCAGCACGGCGAAAACGGCTATTACGCCACTGATCAGTATGATCCATTTCAGGCTGGTCAACTCAGACCGTGGCAGGACCGTCTCTTTCTCAAATTGCATGGATTAAGGCAGGGTAAACAGGAGTCATAAATATGCGCTAACCAACCAAGTTTCTATTCAGGCCTTCCGTGGCGACGACTTTTGTTCGGATAATGGTAGAGGGTGGCATAAATCCACCTCATTTAGCCAGATATTATCTTGTCGCTGATTTTACTTATCATAATCGGAGCGTCGGACAGAGCGTACCATGAACTGTATAAAATCTCTCCAAAAAACAAGGAATCTCTTTCAGCTGCTCACCACATGTCAACAGGTACGAATACTCTGTGCCGGGTCCGGCATCGAGAGGGACTCATAATATTTTGGATAGCGACGCTTTCCAGACCATATCTCGGCTGGCAATTGCATGAAGAGCGGTATTAATTGCCAGAGTCGCCATCGCCTCACACAGATGGCCTGCAATGGAAAAGTACTGAATAATCCATGGTTTTTTTGCTTTCCACGCATGGTAGGATTCCGCGCTTCCCTGATCATGACCGGAGTACTGAATGGCAATTATTCGCTGGATTCTTGGACGTCTTATTCTGCTTATTGACGCCCTCACTACCCCCCGCGGCGTCACACGCTCAACGGAAGATCAGGCGGCGCTGGACAGGCAGACAGCAAATCTCTCTCTCTACCAGTTCAAGGCCTGCCCGTTCTGTGTCAAGGTACGCCGTTTTCTCAAGCGGCACACACTGCGCATCGAAACCCGTGATGCCAAGGGCGACGCACAACATCGGGAGGCGTTGCTGACGGGCGGTGGAGAGATCAAGGTTCCCTGCCTGAGGATCGAGGATGAGCGGGGTGGCAGTCGGTGGTTGTATGAATCATCCGAGATCATGCGTTATCTGGAAGAGAGATATCTGCAGCCAGACGCCTGAGGACGAAACTCGCTTCAGGGACGCGGCAAATCCCGGGAGGCACCGCCCCGGCACCCGAGTATGTCTATCCGGAGGTTATTCCCTTTCCGCCAATTCGATCAGCCGATGAATGATCTCATCGCTGTCCCATTCACGCAGCCCCATGGCACGATAGATAATTCGACTTCTCTTATCCAGTACAAAGGTCGCCGGTATACCGGAAAATGACCACTGTTGTGACGCTTTTCCATCCTGATCCAGCAAGATGGGAAAAGTCACCCCGCTCTCCTGGAGAAAGCGCCGAACCATCTCTGGATCATCCTGCATCGCTACCGCAAGCACCACCACACCGGCAGGTTTGAGCCTTTGCCAGGCCTTTTCCAATGCCGGCATCTCCCTGCGGCAGGGGGCACACCAGGTCGACCAGAAGTTGATCACAACCACCTGACCCTGATAGTCGCTCAACTGATGCATGGTCCCATCAAGCCCGGGCAGAGCCAGTCCGGGTGCGGAAACGACGGGAGTCGCCTGTTCCAGCTGAAATAAACGCATGGAATCGCCGGCTGGGTGACCGGCCTGAAGCAGCGTGCCATAAAACGCCAGCAAACTAGTCAGGACGAACCCGGTCAACCATTGCCAACGGATGGATATATCAGTCGTCGCAGTCGTGCCATCACTTTTTCCAACCGATTGATTCATCGCAGTTCCTGTGGCCACTGCCGCTGCTGTTCAAGTCGAGCCTTCCGCTGCTTTTCCCGCGCCATCTCCAGACTCCATTCAAGCTGGTATTCCCCCTCCTGTTTCACCCAGAACTCATCCGCAGCAATCGCCGACAGTTTGTCACTAAACTTGCCCTCGACCCTGACGTGTTGCAACACAAACTTCAATTTGGTTCGCCAGTCCATATTCGTGATATAGAAGTAATTTCCATCCGCGGTCTGCACCACAAAGTCACGCTCCATCAGCACGTGGGGATCATCCTTGTCGGTCGGGCACATCTCGCCTTTTGAGGCGCAGCCCAGACCATTCATGCGCCCCTCGATACGATCAGCCCATCCGACACCAGGGATCAGAAGCAGCAGCAGTATCCAGCGGAATCGATTTGTGGTTTTCATAGTCAATCATCTGGGTTTTCGGCCAAGCGCCTGGCACAGGATTACAACATTTTCCGGTGTCACTTAATAAGGACCAGAATATCATGGTAATTATTTCATCAACTACTAATTATCGTACCGTGCGGCCTATCCAGCCTGACATGCAACATTCGCTATTTTCCGCCATAATGAACGGCAGTTTCCGACCTGCCAAGTGAGTCGCTGTATGACAACACCCCACATCCAGACCGCCATACCCCAGAGACGCTACCAACTCGGTTCCTTTCTGGTCAATATTCTGAGCGATATCAAAACCGATGATCCCGTTGAATACTGCTATATCATGGCGCTGATTGATGAAGGCGAACAGGAACCCTGCCTCTACGTAACCGCCGAAGTCAATCCGCCGGCACAACGCCAGCAGGGACGTTATCGTATCCGGGTAGTGCTGGATGAACAGGAGAAAGAGATGGGTTCCGCCGACGAGTGGGGCGATATTGAAAACTTTTCCATCTTCAGCATGGGTATCGCCGCTAAACTGTATCAGCTGAGCGACGAAGAGCCGAAACGACTGGCATAACCCGCCGTCCGGCTTTCAGCCATCGGGACGCCGATATTGCGGCAGTTTGAGCCCGAATACAATGGCCGCCGCACGCAGACCAAAGCCGACAATAAATGCGCCAATGGTCGAGAGGGTTTCACCCACATGCACCATCTGCAGTAGCAGATAAGTGGTGGCACCGGCAACCGCTGTGGTGACATAGAGCTCACGGGAAGAGAGTATCAGGGACTCGGAACAGAGCACATCGCGGATAATGCCACCGAAAGTGGCGCTCATCACCCCCATACAGACGGCTATCAACGGTGATGCCCCCTGAGCAAGCGCGATGGCGGTACCGGTGATACAGAAAGTGGATAGTCCGATAGCATCCATCCAGATCAGTGCCCGGTAACGGGAAGTTAGGTAAGGGGCCAGAAAATAGGTGGCCACCGCAGCGACCAGACAGATCATCACCATTTCGGGCCGCTGCACCCAGTACACCGGGGTTGCCCCCAGCAACAGGTCGCGCAGTGTACCGCCGCCCAGCCCGGTGACACTGCCGATCAACAGGAAACCGAGGATATCCATCTCCTTTCTGGCTGCTTCCAGTGAACCGGATACAGCAAAAACTGCAATACCGAACAGGCCTATCCAGTTGATGATACTGCCCAAGTCCAACCCGGTCATGGATTCCGCGTCCGCCTGTTCATAATTCCACCGGGTTACCCATCGGATTCAGTGAATGGCACCCTGGGCCGCACCGCCTCGGGACGGTGGGCCCATCTATTTCATCCACTCAAAATGGCGGCAGATGAGCGACAGATCAGATCCGCTCGAAGGCGGCCGCAATCCCCTGCCCGCCGCCGATACACATGGTCACCAGGGCATAACGGCCACCGCTACGATGCAGTTCGTGTATCGCCTTGGTGGTCACGATACTGCCGGTGGCGCCAATCGGATGGCCCAGCGAAATACCACTGCCATTGGGATTGGTCCGGTCCATGGGCAGACCAAGATCACGACAGACCGCAATTGCCTGGGCGGCGAACGCCTCGTTCACCTCCAGCACGTCGAAGTCCGCCACTTTGAGACCGGTCCTATCCAGCAGACGCTTCACCGCGGGTACGGGCCCGATACCCATATAGGCCGGTTCACAGCCGGCGTGGGAGTAGCCGACCAGCCTGGCCAGCGGCTTGAGACCTTTAGACTCGGCATATTCCGCAGTCGCCACGACGACGGCCGACGCTGCATCGTTCAGGCCGGAGGCATTGCCGGCGGTGACACTACCCTCTTTCTTGAATACCGGGCGCAGTTTCGCCATTCCCGCCATATTGGCGTCGGCACGAAAATGCTCATCCCGCTCAAACAGGGTGGTGCCCTTACGACTCTTTAGCTCGACCGGAACGATTTGATCCTTGAAATAGCCCTTCTCCCATGCCTGGGCGGCGCGACGATGGGACTCAACTGCCAGCGCATCCTGTTCTTCGCGGCTGATGCCCCACTTCTCGGCGATATTTTCTGCCGTCACACCCATGTGGACCCCTTCAAACGGGTCGGTCAGCGCACCGACCATCATATCCACGATCTGTGCATCACTCATGCGCGCCCCCCAGCGCAAGCTGGGTGCAAGATAGCCCGCACGGCTCATATTCTCCGCCCCGCCGGCCACGGCAACATCACAGTGACCAGTCTCAATCTGCTGAACCGCAGAGACAATCGCCTGCAGACCACTGCCACACAGCCGGTTCAGGGTGAATGCGGGGGTCTCCACCGGCAACCCGCCGGTAACCGAGGCATAACGCGAGATATACATATCCCGCGGTTCAGTATGAATCACATGCCCCAGTACCGTATGCCCAACATCAGCCGGCACCACACCGGAACGCTCTACGGCGGCACGCACCACGGTAGCGGCCAGATCCGCCACCGGAACATCCTTCAAGCCGCCGCCATAACTGCCCACAGCGGTTCGTACTGCACTCAATACAACAATCTCTTTCATCGTGCTCATATCCGCTTTCCTTACGTTATTCAGGGAAAATAAATCGCTATCATGCTTCCGGCAGCAACGGGCGAGCCCTGGACGTCATGCCATCCCTGACTACTCTAGAGGAGCCAAAGCGGCTAATGCAAGCTGGTTTAACAGGGGCTTATATTGACACCGGGCGAATAACATAATTGGCCGCATGGCTGCAAATCAAGCGCCAGAATAGGGGATTGCGTGCGAACAAATTATCAAAGCGGCCCGGCCCAAAGAGCGCTGTCGAAAACAGATGCACGATCTCCGTCCATGAGGAAGGAGGTAAACGGGGTCGGTGGAACCACGGATTTAACGGCAGTTCCATCAACCCCTGTCTGTAACGACCCGGCACAACCGGCCCGTATTATTTTTTTCGCGACCGGTCAGGGGCAATTCCCTTCGGATTACTGCAACAGGGTGGCTCCGGCGCATGGGCGTTCTCCCGGGCATTGCGATCCAGATACTGAAACCACCCCGCCTTCCTGACCGACCACCAGCTATCCGAGGCCGGAAACCCGATCGACTCCAACCGCTCCAGGATCTGCCGGAAGTCAATCCTGGTCTGGTCGTAGGTGACCCGAATCCGCCTGCGTCCCGGAACGATCTGTACCAGACGGATTCCGTCCAGCGCGGACAGGGATTGCTCCAGCAAAAGACCATCCGCCTCGTGGGAGAGTCCGGGAACAGCGATCCAGTGCCGGGTATCCCAGACGCCACGCATCTTGATAAATTGATCCCTGCTCATGGCGTCTATCCCCGGTTAGCCCTGGCTGCAGCATCACGCTGCACCCAGTTCTGATAGATCTCCCGGGGCCACTTGGACTGGAACCAGGCAATAACGGCGACAATCTCGTCATCCGTCAACTTGCCCGCCCAGGCCGGCATATCGCCCTGGCCGCCAGGGGAGCCGTTCTTGATGGTGTGGAACAGGATATTCAGCGGATGATGCCAGGCATGCCCGCTGCCGTTCAGCGGTGGTGCCGGATACTTGCCGTCGGGACCGGCTTTACGCCAGTTGTCCGCCCCCTCGGCCCGTTTACCATGGCAGGAGGCACAATTCTCCTGGAATACCCGGGCGCCGGCACTGACCTGTTCAAATCCGTACCAGGGTTTTACGATCACCGCAGCCGGTTGTGCTGCCTTATTGGCAGGAGTGGCAGGGTTGGCGGACTGCTTATCGGAACAGGCGACAAGCAACAGGGACAGCAATCCCGTAATAATTAGTTGGAATTTCAAAATACGCTCTCCAGAGCATGGCCCGTGGGCCGTACAAATCGATACCTTGGCGTTTAGCGCCTGCGGTTAAGCCAGAGGATAGATCAGGAGCGTAGGGAAGGTGGTCGCAGCAGCGTGGCTGGAATGGGGCCGGGTGTCCATATTCTGCTGGCGTTCTGAAACAGTTGTCCAGCGCAAACCTGCAGGCCATACTCAACGGCAACACCCGGTTGTGTCCCGAAAGAGCCGTCACAGTGATCGCCGCAGCAATCCTCATCGGCTGGGGAGTTCTGGGTCATATAGATGCAATGTGCAGCGGTTGCGGACTGCACGCAATCGGCTTTCATGGTGTGCTGCTGGGACACCGGATGAGCCTTGGTCGCGGCGGCCATAAAACCATGACTGAAACTGTACGGCAGCAGGCTGACAAACAGTATCAGCATGATTACAAACCGTTTTTTCAGCAGGTGACTCATGTCGCGGAACAATCCTCTATTCAAGATCGACTGTCAAGGCAGTGCGGTAACGGACCCAACCAGCAGTACGACCACGGATTCTGTTTCAAGTTTCCATGTTAGCTGGAGCAGGACGAAATGATACAAAACAACTCCACCATCTGATCTGTCGCAATATTAATTACATCAGTACTTGCTAAACTAGTAATCAGAATAAAAACGGGGAATCCTATGGATCAGACATTACAACGCCTGCTGAACGCCGAACAGAGGGCGGAAGCTATCGTGCATGAGGCGGATCAAGAGCGTGACCGGATTATCCAGGGCGCATTGCAGGAGGCACATGCTGAAGAGGAGCGATTCGAGACACGGATTCCGGAACTGCACAATGCCTTTATCGAAAAAGCGGAACAGCGGGCCCGGCAGACCAATAGTGAGCTCAAGAAACGCTACGATGAGCATCACGTCCAGCTGCGCAACCTCGCGGAAGAACGTGAAGCCGAGGCACTGGACGCCGCGTATCAACTGTTGACCGATCCTGAAGCTGATCGGTAAAGGGATTCCGGCAACACGAATGATCAGCATGTCCAGCCAGAGTTATCTCAAAGCCCGCGCCTCCGTGATGTCGGGGCAGCTGATTGACGAGGATGAATTTGAGTCACTGCTGCATGCACCCCTGCCGCAGTTGGAGGGGCAGTTTGGACTGGAAGGCATCAGTGACCGTGGCTTGAGTCCTGCGGAACTGAACCGCACCATTGAGCGGGGCCTGATCAACCAGCTGATGAATGAACTGTCGATTCTGTTGCGGCCACTCAACGGTGCGGCAAGAGATAGTCTGATCTACTGGTCGCGTAAATTCGAACTGTACAACCTGAAAGCGCTGATCCGCGGCAAGTTGAACAACCTCCCTTATGACCTGATCCGGGAGAGCCTGCATATTTTACCTTCCCTGATCAGTCTGCCCCATGAAGCCCTGTTACGCACTGAAAATGTCCCCGAGCTGCTGCGCCAGCTAGAACGTACCCCCTATGAGGCTATTGCCCGGCAGGCACGCCAGGTCTATGAAGAGAAAAATGAGTCCTTTTCTCTCGATGCGACGATCGATCTTCGTTACCATGCCGGCCTGCTCAAGCATGCGCAAAGTTGCGACCCGGAAGACCAGGTACCCCTGCTGAAACTGATCGGGTCACTGATCGACCGGCAGAATCTGCCGTGGCTGTTGCGCTATCGCCTCAACTATCAACTATCACCCACGGAAACCTATTACCTGATGATCCCCTCGGGACGTCATATCCACTCCGAACTGCTGAAACAGTTGGTCAATATGCAGGGGATGCCGCAGATCCTGGAGGCGCTGCCGGCACCACTGGATAGCCGGCTGGCTGATTCCGATACGATTATGGCTGTGGAGCTGGCGATGACTGAAGATCTGAATCATCAGGCCAGAAGATGCCTGCAGTTTAGCCCGTCGGCCGTCACTCGCTCGCTGGCTTACATGATGCTGAGAGAGATGGACCTGCGACGGGTGTTCGCCATTATCCAGGGCCGGGTACTGACGCTGGATGAACGGCTGATCCGGCAGGCCGCCGACCTTGATCGGGAGGTGACTGGTGTTTAGACCCCTGCCGATGAAACAGGTACTGATCCAACTGCTGGCCGATGACCTGCCGCGGGCCGCACTCACCCTGGCCGAGCTGGGTGTCTTCAGCCCCTGCAACAAGAAGGAATTCAACGAGCATTTCCCGAATATTCCAGGCGCGCACTACCGGGAGCTCTATCACCAGGCCTGTTCACGGCTGCAGAAGATCGAGTCCCACATCACGCTCAGGCCGGTCCTGTCAATCTCGCCGACCCGCGTCATCAGCGAGCAGGAGCTGAACACCACCAATGAGTGGCTGGGCGAGGTGTGGGAGCGTTGCTCTTCTTTCGAGGAACATTTCCGGCGACTCACGGACGAGGAGCACATGCTCAATCAGCTGGAGCAGACCCTGGATAATTTTGCCTCGTTGAATATCGACCTCTCACTGTTGCAGGGTGAGCGGCTGTTTCTCGATCTCCATGTCGGCATGCTACCCAGCGTTAATGTCCCGAAGTTGCGTGAAGCCATCGCCCTGGCGGACTACCTGCTGTTCAGCTATCTGGAGAACAGCAACAACACCCATGTCATTATCATGGGCTCCAAGGGGGCTCGGGAACAGGAGTTGAGGTCGGTGCTGGATACCGCCGGATTTCATGCCCTGGAGATCCCCCCGGAGCTGGATGACAAGCCGGAAAGAATAAGAACGGATCTGCAACAGCGCAGAAACGCCGTCGCCCTGGAGCGGGCAGAGCGCCAGCAGGCAATGCAGGCCTGCGGAGAAGAGCTGCGCGCACAACTGGAACAGTCACGGGATCTGCTGATCCTGGCCGAACCCTTCGTGGCGATGGAGGATGCCGCGCGCAATCTGGGCCATCTGGCGATCATCTCCGGCTGGGTGCCCGAACGTGAATTGAAGCGGGTCGAATCCGCCCTGCACACCACGCTGGACAGTCCCTTCCAGATCACCGCAAGCACACCGTCCAGGGCAGAGCACCGGGAGGTACCCACCTATCTGCCGGTCAACTGGCTCACCAGCGCCTTCTCCTCACTGGTCAAACAGTATGGCGTGCCGCGCTATGGCGAGATCAATCCCACCCTGATCTTCGCACTCTCATTCATCGCCATGTTCGGCATGATGTTCGGTGATGTGGGACATGGCGCAGTCATCGTATTAGCCGCCTGGCTGGGCAGAAAGCGGCTGAAAAGTTTCACCCCTTTTGTCATCTGCGCCGGTCTCTCGGCCACGCTGTTCGGTTTGCTGTACGGCAGTCTGTTCGGCTATGAGCATCTGTTTCACGCGGTCTGGATAGCGCCGCTGTCCGATCCGCTCTATATGCTCAGCATGGCCCTGTTCTGGGGCATCGGCTTCATGGTGGTGATCAGCCTGCTGTATATTCACAACCGCCTGGTTTCCGGCGAAATCAGCCACGCACTGTTTGACACCAATGGCGTGGTCAGCATCACCCTCTACCTCAGTGTGCTGAGTGGTGCCTACAATTTTTACCAGTCCGGTAGTTTTGGCTGGCTGCCTGCAGCGCTCAGTATTTTCACCCTGCTGACCCTTCTGGGATTCAAATTGATCGAGACTCACGCCCCCCCGGGAGAGCGGATGCTGGTAGCCACCATCGAGACCTTCGAGACCCTCACCGGATATGTCTCCAACACCCTGTCGTTCCTGCGTGTCGCAGCCTTCAGCCTGAACCACGTGGCACTGGCCATTGCCGTATTCACGCTGGCCGAGATGATGGAGGGCACCGGGCACGTGCTGATGGTGATCGGCGGTAATCTGTTCATCCTCATTCTGGAGGGTGCCATCGTCACCATCCAGGCACTGCGACTGGAATATTACGAGGGATTCTCCCGCTTCTTTTCCGGAGACGGCGAAGAGTTCAAGCCGCTGAAGCTCTCACTGCAGGGGGCAAAATGAGCAGATTTTCACAGAAATCCGCAGGATGGGCGAAGCGAAGCATGTCCATCAACCCCGTTGAAAAAACCCAGGGCGGGCCCTGTCCGCCACAACAACAACACGACCGTATCTAATATCAAGCACAAGGAGTAGCACATGTATTGGCTGATCACACTGATGACCCTTGGCATCCTGGGCCTCATCATCACCGGGATACTCATCGAACTGCACCCCAGCAGGGGGATTGGCGGCCGCCGCTGGTTCAAACCGGCCATCGGCAGCAATCTGCTGCTGTTTGCCGGGGCCCACGCACTGCTGGTCTTCTTCGGCATCCAGGAAGCCGCTGCTGCACCGGCCGTTGCCGAGGCCGGCGAGATCTCCCTCGGCATGGGCCTCGGGCTTATCGGCGTCGGCATACCTACCGCATTCAGCACGGTAGCCGCCGGTATTGCCGTGGGCCCTATCGGAGCCGCCTCACTGGCGGTACTGGCGGAGAAGCCGGAAATATTTGGCCGCACCCTGATCTATCTCGGCCTGGCCGAAGGCATCGCCATTTATGGCCTGGTGATGAGTATTCTGCTGCTGGACAAACTGTAAACCGGGATTTCTATGAACAGCGTGGATGATCAAGGTACACCGACCCGCATGATATTCATGGGTGAGGCATCACTGACTGACGGTTTCAAACTGATCGGTTTCGAGACCTGGGCCGATCCCACGGCCGAGATGCTGGACCAACAGTTGGAGCAATTGCTTAAACAGCGTGAAAAAGCGTTTATCATCCTGGGTCATACCCTGGCCAGTAGTAATTCCCCAACGTTGAAACGGGTACGCTCAGAGGGAGGGCACATCATCGTCACCCAGATCCCCGCCCTGGCTGACCCGGAAAACTTCCAGTGTGAGATAGACGACAGACTGCAGGTGCTGCTTGGCGGCGGACTGCAGATCTCTCAGGAGTAGTCATGGAACAGGTACATGAACTTGAATCGGCCATACTGGAGCGAGCAAACCGGCTGGCGGTCGAATACCGCGAACGGGCCGGACGCAGTCGCGACAATATCCTGCAGGAGGCGCACAAGCGGCTGCATCTGCGGGAAGAGCGCGAAGTGCTATTGGCCAAATCCAAGGCGGAGCGCACCTTCCGAAGACAGGTACAGGCCCATGAGCTGAAACTGCAGAAAGAGATGGATCATCTGCGCTGGAACCTGGTGATGACGGTAAAGAACCAGCTGCGCGAGCGGACCCGTGCCCTGGTTGAAGATGAAAAAACCTATCTGCCACTGTTGCGATCACTCATGATCAGTGCGGCACGGGATTTCGAGCGGCAAAAGCTGGTGGCCAGCTTCAACTCACGTGATCTGAGCCGGGTGCAACCGATATGGGATGAGTTCGCCAGGAGTGACGCGGCGGATAAACAGATCATCCTCAACACCACCCCCATCACCTGTGCCGGTGGCGTGATCATCAGCAGCGAGGATGGCTTGATCCGCTTCGACAACAGCTTTGAGGGCCGCGAGGAACGGCTGGCCGACCGGCTGCATCAGCTGATTCTGGAACGCCTCTTTCCCGCCGGTACTCTTCAAGACAACCTGAGCAGTATGCGATGAACAGAACAGACAAACAGGGCACGATCCGCGAAATCAACGGCCCGATTCTCACCATCCATCTCCCGGGTATTCGTAACGGTGAGCAGGTCAAGATCGGCGAACTGGGACTGTTCGGCGAGGTCATCGCCCTGAAAGGTGAGACGGCGCTGGTGCAGTCCTATGAATCCACCGAAGGGGTACGACCGGGTGAACGGGTGACCGGCCTCGGCAGGCCGCTCTCGGTCGAACTGGGCCCTGGCCTGCTGGGCAGCATTTTCGATGGTGTGCAGCGGCCACTGGACAAGGTGTTTCTGGAATCGGGCGACCATATCGGCAGGGGTATCAATCTGCCCGCCCTGGACCGGGAGCGAAACTGGCACTTCACCCCGGAGCCGGATATTGAAATCGGCGGCACCCTCTCGCCGGGACAGCTTCTCGGCCGGGTTCAGGAGAGCGCCATTATCCAGCATCGCATCCTGGTACCACCCAATCTGTCCGGAGAGCTGCTGGAACTGGCCCCAGAAGGGGAGTACCGGCTGGATGATCCGATCGGCCGCCTGAAACTGTCCGACGGCAAAAACCACAAGCTGATGCTCTACCAGCACTGGCCGGTACGCACCCCCCGCCCCTATCTGCGCAGGGATCATGGCCTCTCGCCGCTGATTACCGGCCAGCGCATACTCGACACCTTCTTTCCGCTGTTGAAGGGAGGCAAAAGCGCCGTCCCCGGACCCTTCGGCGCCGGCAAAACCGTGGTACAGCAGCAGATCGCCCGCTGGTCCAATGCCGATATCGTCATCTATGTCGGCTGTGGTGAACGGGGTAACGAACTGGTGGATGTGCTGGAGACCTTCCCGCAACTGCAGGACCCCTACTCCGGGCACAAGCTGATGGAACGCACCCTGCTGGTGGCCAACACCTCCAACATGCCGGTAGTGGCGCGGGAGGCCTCGATCTATGTCGGCATTACCATGGCGGAATACTATCGCGACCAGGGTTACGATGTGGTGATGCTGGCCGACTCCACCAGCCGCTGGGCCGAGGCATTGCGCGAAGTATCCGGTCGTCTCGGCCAGATGCCGGTGGAAGATGGCTACCCGGCCTATCTCGCCTCCCGGCTCGCCGCCTTCTACGAGCGGGCCGGACGGGTCGAGACCCGGAGTTGTGGCAAGGGCTCAGTCACCCTGATCGGTGCGGTCTCACCCCCCGGTGGTGACTTCTCGGAACCGGTCACAGCTCACACCAAGGAGATCATCCAGACCTTCTGGGCGCTCTCCAAGGAGCTGGCAGATGCCCGCCACTACCCGGCCATCGACTGGGTCGGCAGCTTCTCTGAGCATGTCGCCACGGCCGCCGAATGGTGGCACGAGGAGATCAGCCCCGACTGGCAGCACCGGCGCAAGCAGGCGCTGGGACTGCTGGCGCGGGATGCGGAACTCTCCCGCATTGTCAATCTGGTGGGGCCGGAGGCACTCTCCTCCGCCCAGCGCTGGGAGCTGGAGGGGGCAAGCCTGATCAAGGAAGGGGTGCTGCAACAGAGCGCCCTGGACCCGGTGGATACCTTCTCGTCACCCGAGAAACAGTTTCTGCTACTGGATATGGTGCTGATGATCTATGACCGGGGGGCGGAATTGATTGAACTGGGTATCTCGGTACAGGAGTTGACCGATCTGCCGCTGATGGCCAAGGCGCGACGCGCCAAGCAGACCTTCAGCAGCGAACAGAGCGACAAGATTCGCGCACTCATGGAGGAGTTCAAACAGGCCTTCGCCAAGATCCGGCTTGAATACGCCAAGTTCAAGGAGCACGCACAATGAGCGCCAGAGAGTATCGCACCGCCTCGTCCGCCCAGGGCAGTCTGCTGGTGGTACGACAGGCCCCCAACGTCGCCTTCGGCGATCAGGTACTTATCCGCGACCACCTCAACCATCTGCGGAATGGCCAGGTCATTCGCACCAATAAAGATGAGGCGCTGATTCAGGTCTTTGAAGGCACCGGCGATCTGGATCTGGAGAACACCTGGGTCCGTTTTCTTGATCAGCCACTGGAGATCAACCTGTCACCGGAGATCCTCGGCCGCATTTTCAACGGTATCGGTAAACCCAAGGACAACAGGCCGCCTATCCTCTCCAATGTGCGGCGCAATGTGAACGGTTCCGCCATCAATCCGGCGGCCCGCACCTACCCCCGTGAATTCATCCAGACCGGCATCTCCTCCATCGATGGACTCAACTCACTGGTACGCGGACAGAAGCTGCCGATCTTCTCCGCCTCCGGCCTGCCGCATAACCGACTCGCCGCACAGATTGTCCGACAGGCCAAGCTGGTGGATCAGGAGAGCAGCTTTTCGGTGGTGTTTGCCGCCATGGGGGTCTCCTATGCGGACGCCCGTTTCTTCCAGGAGGAGTTTGCCGACTCGGGGGTACTGGGCAACGTGGTGATGTACATAAACCTCGCCGACGACCCACCGGTGGAGCGCCTGGCACTGCCGCGGGTAGCGCTGACCGCGGCCGAATATCTCGCCTTTGATCTGGACCGGCATGTGCTGGTGGTGCTCACCGACATGACCAACTATGCCGAGGCATTGCGTGAAGTGGCCACGGCCAAGGGGGATGTACCTTCACGCAAGGGCTATCCCGGCTATCTCTACTCGGACCTGGCGGAGATCTATGAGCGCTCCGGACGGATCAAGGATCGTCACGGCTCCGTCACACTGGTGCCGGTGGTCACCATGCCTTCCGATGACATCACCCACCCGATACCCGATCTGACCGGGTATATCACCGAGGGGCAGATCGTGTTGAGCCGGGAACTGCACAACCAGGGGGTCTATCCACCGGTCTTTATCTCCCCTTCCCTGTCACGCCTGATGAAGGACGGCATCGGCAAGGATGACACCCGGGAAGACCATCCACGGGTGGCCAACCAGCTCTATGCCATGTATGCCAAGGCACTGGAGACCCGCAATCTGGCGGCCATTATCGGTGCCGAGGAGCTGTCGGAGCGGGACCGCCGCTACCTGAAGTTTGCCGAGGCATTCGACAGCCAGTTCATCGGTCAGGGAGAGGATGAGGACCGGTCGATTATCGAGACCCTCAATCTCGCCTGGGAACTGCTCAGTATGTTCCCCAAGGACATGTTGACCCGGGTCAGCGAGACCGACCTGGCCAAGTACCACCGGTCCGATAAATAGCCAAGGGAGTCAACCGAGCAACATGAGCCACCACCAGCTGATCAAGGTTCCACCTACCAAGAACACCCTGCTTGAACTGAAAAAGCAGGTCCGCTTCCTGGAGGATGGTCACGCCCTGCTGGAACGGAAACGGGAGCTGCTGACACGTCTGGTGTATGAGCGGGTCGGTGAGTACCAACAGCTGCGATCGAAGACCCATGCCGCCATCAAATCCGCTTACCACTGGCTGGGCATGGCTCACCTGCGCATGGGCAGCCGCGCCCTGCAGCAAGCGGGACTGGGTATTGCCCCCACACTACAAATCAACATCATTCCCAAACGCAGCATGGGTGTCGAATACCCCGCCATCTCCACGGAACGCCTACCCATGGAGCCGGTTGGGCTGCTGGGTACCGACACCAGTTTTGACGAGACACGCAAGGAGCTGACCAACACCGCCCTGCTGCTGACCCGTTTGGGTGAATCCGAGATGGCCCTGAGCCGCCTCATGGCCGAGCAGCGCAAGGCACAGAAACGGGTCAATGCGCTGAAGTACAACATCATCCCGCGCTACCGGGACACCATCCGTTACATCGAGTCGGTGCTGGAGGAGGAGGAGCGCAACGTGCTGTTCCAGATCAAGCTGCTGCGTGGAAAGGAAGATGAAAAAAACAGTGTCAGCGGCCAGGAGAATGGTCAACCCTACCGGTAAATGCGGTGTCCTCGCCGCGCACTCGGCCCGGGGGCGGGCCTCCTACTGATAAATCCCACCCAAACGGCCAATCGTACCGGTAGGAGCGGCTTCAGCCGCGAATTCTGGCCAGGGTGGGCCTCCTACACCCCGGGTACGCTTTTGTCGGATTACGCTGTACTAATCCCTACGCCCTCGCCGCGAAATTGTCCCCACCGACGGGCGCCGGTCGCAGCTAAAGCAGCTCTTGCAAGGGCATCGCTACAGCGCCGCTTGTTGGCTCATACCCTTGGTCGATCAGAAGGTCGAGAACTTGTACTTTTCCCGTTTCAGGTTTTTCGCCGAGAATTCCCGTTCCATGAACCAGGCCGCCGACTCATCCACCATATCCGGATTTCCACACAGATACGCCATATCCCGCTGTGGATCGACACCCAGTTGCTCAAACAGGCTGTTTACCCGGCCGTCGTGTTCATAGGCCTGGGGTGTCTCGGGCATCCGGCGACTATAGCAGGCGTGAAAGCTGAAGCCCGGATAATCCTTGGCCAACGTAGCGAATTCAGTTCCATAAATCAGCTCTTGCGGGTTTCGAACGCCCATCACCAATTCCACCCGCAAATCCGGATTCCGCGACATGCGCTGTTCCAGTTCGGGTAACATCGCCCGATAGGGCGCCACGCCGGTACCGGTGCCAATCAGGAGATAACGGACCGGATCCACGCGCGGTAGCACCAGGGCACCGAACGGGCCGCTCATTTTCGCCCGGTCACCCGGATTGGCATTAAAAAAATAGTTCGAGGCAGCTCCGTTGGGCACGGCGGTAATGGCAAAGCGGAACTCCCGATTGTTTTTCAGATCGGCTACCCGCCCGGCGGCACTGTAGCTGCGGCTCTTCTCCTCTCCCTGGTGCCTGAAATCGATGGAAAAAAACTGTCCAGGGAGATAACTGATCGCTGCCTCATCCTCACGCACATAGGTCAGCTCAAGCGTATTGGGCGCAAGCTCCCGCTTCTCTTTAAGAATCACCGGATGTCTGGGACTGACCATTTCAACACTCCTCCTGTCGACACATCACACTGCTTAACAGGCCAGTATCGACAGCCTGCTAAAAAAATATTTCAAATACATCTTTTATATATCACGCACCTGACGGATAATCAATATATTAAATACATCTTATATACTGTTTCTAGATATGCGTCTAACTACATTTACAGATTATACTATTCGCGTACTGATCTATATCGGCCTGCGACCGGGACAACTGGCGACCATCGGTGAACTGGCGGATGTCTATCATATCTCACGCAATCACCTGATGAAGGTGGTGCACCACCTGGGTCAGGCAGGCTATATAGAGACCCTGCGCGGCAAAGGCGGTGGATTTCTGCTTGCGCGCGCTCCCGAGGAGATCAATATCGGTGCACTGGTACGCTGTACCGAGCAACGCTCTTCCCTGGTCGAGTGTTTCTCGGATCAGGAGTGTGATTGCCGAATCAGTCCTGCATGTCGGATGAAAGGGGTATTAAACCAGGCGATAGACGCATTTTATGCCGTACTTGATCAATATTCGCTGGCAGACCTGATCAGCAATAAACGGCAACTCACACGACTGTTAATTGACTAGCCCGAGCCCGCTGCGGCTCAATCCTCGTCAATCAGCAGGAACCACAGATTACTTGATATCGATCATATAAATACGCTGTAGCCGCTGATTATAAGCCCTATCATCTCCAGTACCGACGGCCTGTAGTATAAAATCTACCGACTTTTGGTCAGGGATGACGGTTCCGAAAATCACGCATAGCCAGGTGGAAACATGTTCAGTTTTTTCAAGAGAAAGCGGAAGCCGTTAGAACCCACCTCGGAAGTAACCGCACCGGATACCACCATCTCTTACGATGCCGATCTGATTGACGACCTGAAGGAAGACCACAAGACGCTACTGATGCACTACATGCAGGTGGAAAAAAGCGCCCGGGCCCAAAACTTCAGCGAAGTACGCGCAGAACTCAATCACTTCAAGACCCTGTTTCACCAGCACATCCTGCTTGAAAACGTGAAACTCTATGTCTACCTGACGCATTGTCTGGAAAGCAACAGTGAACAGTACAAGGTCGTGAAGAAAATGCGCACCGACATGCGCCACATCGGTAAGGCCGTGAATCAGTTTATTGATCACTATGATGTCTGGCCCTGGGACGAAGGGATGGAAACACAATTCCTCGGTGAACTGGAGCAGATCGGCAGCGCCCTGGCTGCCCGTATCAAGACCGAGGAAGAAGATTTATATCCGCTCTACGATATTCCCCGCGAAACCGCCTGACGGTGTTCGGCTGACCCATCGGGGTCAACCGACCAACCCATATTCCCGTATCGCTTCAACTGCGGGTGAACTCAATCTGGCCCTCGGGTAACAGATAGAGGACCAGCGCCTGACCATGGGACACGGTGGGCCGGTGTTGGGAATCCGGTCCATAGACACACCAGCCGCGCGACCTGCCATCGAACAGCGCGCCTTCCGTCACTGGCAGTACCATACAGATTTCCCCCAGCGGGTGGCGATGATGGGGACCGGCAATATCAATCAGATCCACCACATCGACACTCAGGCGTCCGGTGTCATCGGAGGCCTCGATTACCCTGCCGAAGCGTCTTCCCTCCCCGCCCTGGGCGCACATCCAGCCGGCGGCAATCGCCTCGTGACAGGCCTTGTCGATGGCATCAAACAGCTCGCTTCCGGCGGGGAACCTCTCCTCCAGTGCGGTCTCAAGGTTCTTGTCGACCGGCATTCCGGAAACCAGGTCGGTAATCGGTTTTAACAACTGCTGAAACTGTTCTACGTTCATCTTTCTATCCTGTTGTTGGTGGTCAATGGGCTCGAGAATAGTCGGTTTGGATTGAATATTAAAGTCAGCCGGTGATCACAAAGGGAATGTTTCATCCCATATCCCGATCAAAACGGTTGGGCAGTCCGGTCACAATACATTCACGACGGATTGCATCAGAACCCACCTCCCGGGCTGTACCAGATTTTTCAGCAATAGGGTTCATACTATAGGGTAGACGGGTAGCGGCTTACCAAATCAGTGAGTTAACAGCGAGGAGCAGAAGGGTGGCAGAATCAGACTATCGCATCGAAAAAGACAGCATGGGCGAGCTGAAAGTGCCTGCCACTGCCCTGTATGGCGCCCAGACCCAGCGGGCCGTAGACAATTTCCCTGTCAGCGGGCTCCGCCTGCCGCAGCGTTTTATTCTGGCCGGATTACTAATCAAGCGGGCGGCTGCGGAGACCAACCGGGAACTGGGACTGCTTGCGCCGACTGTTGCCGAAGCCATCATCAAGGCCACCAACCGATTGCTTGATGCCATACCCATGGATCAGTTTCCGGTTGATGTGTTCCAGACCGGGTCAGGAACCAGCAGTAATATGAACCTGAATGAAGTCATTGCCACGCTTGCCGGTCAGCAGGGCGGCACGGCGGTCCACCCGAACGATCATGTCAACATGTGCCAGAGCAGTAACGATGTTATTCCCGGCATGATCCACCTGAGTGCCGCCCTCGCCCTGGAGCAGCAACTGGTGCCCGCCCTGCAGCAATTGTCTGACACCATAAAGCAGCGCGCCAATGTACTGGAGTCCGTCTGCAAGACCGGACGCACCCACCTGATGGATGCCATGCCAATCACCATGGGCCAGGAGCTTACCGCCTGGGCCAGTCAGATCGATCACGACATCGACCGTATACAGGAGTGTCGGCGGCGAATTCAGCAACTGCCGCTGGGTGGAACCGCGGTGGGCACCGGGATCAACGCCCACCCTGAGTTTTCCCGGCGCATCATCCAGAGACTGAGCAGTGACACCAACCTGTCACTGACCCCCAAGCCATCGCTTATGGAGGGGCTGAGCAGTCAGGACAGCGCGGTCGAGCTCTCGGGACAACTGCGGGTCACGGCCATCAGCCTGCACAAGATCGCCAATGATCTGCGCTGGATGAACAGCGGCCCGATTGCCGGACTGGGTGAAATTGAACTGACCGCCCTGCAACCGGGTTCCAGTATCATGCCGGGAAAGATCAATCCGGTTATTCCCGAGGCGGTTATGATGGTCTCGGCACAGGTGGTCGGTAATGACGCCACGATTGCCATGGCGGGTCAGTCGGGCAGCTTTCAGCTCAATACCATGCTGCCCCTGATCGCCTACAACCTGCTGCAGAGCATTGAACTGCTCGCCAACGCATCCGGCCTGCTGGCGGAAAAAGCGATTGACGGATTCAAGGTCCATGAGGAGAAATTGCGACAACGCCTCGCCATGAACCCGATTCTGGTTACCGCCCTTAACCCGATCGTCGGTTATCTGAAGGCAGCAGATATCTGCAAACAGGCGTACCGGGAGGGGCGCGCGGTAGTGGATGTCGCCGAGGAGCAGACCAGCCTCAGCCGCGCTGAACTGGAGCGGTTGCTGGACCCCGTTCTACTCACCCGGGGTGGTATTCACGAAGGTGATAAGAACAAGAAATGACAAAATCATGAAACGGAATGGACGCCGACGGGGTCTTAAGGATTAACACAAGGCTATCCGCATGCCTGCCATGTCGGGGAGATCAGAATGAAATATGCAAAATGGAACGTCGGACAACTGGTTCAACATAGGCTGTTTGGTTACCGCGGAGTAATCTATGACGTGGACGCTGAATTCCTGCTGACTGATGAATGGTATGAGCAGATGGCAAAAAGCCGCCCCCCGAAAGATGAACCCTGGTACCGGGTGCTGGTGGATGGTTCTGATGTTGAAACCTATGTCGCCCAGTGCAACCTGGAACCGGATGAGCTACATGAACCGATCGAACATCCCGACATTGCGAGGGTATTCAGAAGCTTTAACGGTGACCGCTACGTAGCCGGTCAACCGAACTAACCAGGCCCATACGTCAGCACCGGAAACGAATCACTTCGTTTCCGGTGCTGACCCAAGTAACACGACTGGGCATTACGATAGAAGGAAAGCTCTTCCAGGCAGATTAGACCTTAAAGCGTCCCACCAGTCCCTGCAGTTCCGCCGCCAGACGAGTCTGATCACTATTGGCGGCCGATGTCTGCTTGGCCCCAACCGCCGTCTGTTCTGTCATCTCGTTGATCTGCACGATATTCCGGTTTATCTCCTCCGTCACCGCGCTCTGCTCTTCCGCGGCACTGGCAATCTGGGTGCTCATGTCATTGACCCGCTCGATCGAACTGCTGATATTGGTGAGTGCATCGCCGGTTTTGGAAGCCTGTTCCACGGCCGAACGGGCCAGCTTCTGACTGCTGTTCACCGCTGCCACTGCCTGCGCGGAACCGGACTGCAACTTCTCAATCATCTGGTTGATCTCTTCCGTTGAGACCTGGGTCTTGCTCGCCAGATTGCGCACCTCGTCCGCCACAACCGCAAATCCCCTGCCCTGCTCTCCGGCGCGGGCCGCTTCGATGGCGGCATTCAATGCCAACAGATTGGTCTGCTCGGCGATCCCCTTGATGACGTCCAGAATACTGCCGATCTCAACACTGTGCTGCTCCAGCTGCTGAATAACCGAACCGGCACCCTCCACGGTTTCCGAGAGTTGCTGGATCTGGGCAATGGTATCCTGCATCGCCCGCTGCCCTTCCGACGCCTGGCTGTTTACCTCATTGGCCGCCTGGGAAGTCCTGCCGGTGCTGGAGGCCACCTCCTGCACCGTGGCACTCATCTCATTCATTGCCGTAGCCACCTGAGTGGTCTCACTCAACTGGGTCTGCAGCGCCTGGTTGGTCTGTTCGGTAACCACCGAGGTCTGTTCTGCCATGGTGGCGAGTTGGGCGGTGGCTTGGGCAATTTGCATCACCACATCCTTGAATGCCGAGCCCATGTCATTGAAATCAGTGGCCACCCGCTGCAGTTCATCCCGTGTATTCAGGGTCAAACGGGTATTCAGATCGCCCCGGGCCATCTGGCGGGTTGCCTCTCCGATTTGATTAATGCTCCCAACAACCGAGTAATAGAGGCCGGCAAACAGGTAGATCACCAGCGCCAACACCGCAATCACAATAGCCAGTGTCACATTCTTGATTGTGGTTTCAGCCGCAATACGTTCGACAAACAGCCTGTCCAACTCAGTGGCAATCGCATCATAGAGCTGGTAAGAGCCGGAAATTGCCACGGTCGCCGTATCAAATACGGTTTTCTCATCGACGCTGATTCGATCCGGATCCTGCAGCACCTTATCCAGGAGCGATTGCATCTCGGCAATAGCTCGACTGTTTGAAGCGACCGCCACACTCAGTTTCTCGCCAATTGTCTTGTTGGCGCTAATCGCGGCATCCAGTCCCGCGTCGGAGCGCTTCGCATAGGCAGTGATACTGTTTGCCAGCACGGAGAGCCTGACAAATGATTGCTGGGTATGCATTCCCTGCGCCGCCACACCGGAACCCACCGCACGGGCCTGACCCATATTCTCTGTCAGATTAATCAGATTGTTTACCACCGCGTCACCCAGGTAATAGGTATCCAGTTTCGGGTCCAGGGTAATATCCGAGGCATCCGCGATGCGACTCATCAATCCGATCATGTCGGCCAGCAGTTCGGTATGCGCCTTGATTGCAACGGCCGCGTCCTGATTCATGGAAGAGGCCTTGATGGTCTCCCACTTCTGTATCAGCAGGCTGAGTTTACCCTGGGTACCCAGCGCGGCCCCCAGCTCCTTATCCACTGCCAGCAACGCGGCCATCTTTTGATCCACCTCGACGCGCTTGCTCATGATACGGTCCCGGAAATTGTCCGCGCCAGCCAGAAACGCACTGGTTAAACCACGATGCTGCTGTATCTGTTCAATCGGTTGGCGGATGGCCTTGATATAAGCCAGCCCCTGCCGCTCATGCTCGACAATCTCAACCCCTTCATTAATCTGGGATATCAGATTGATTGAGAGCACCACAAGGGGCACCAGGACAACCAGAAAAATCAGCCCGAACTTCAGCGGATAGCGTAGCCGCTCCATCAGATACATCGCTGGAAGTAGAATACCTTTCATCTCGCAATCTCCAATTTGGTTTCGTCACAGTTCTTTTTATTCATGTACAAATGCCTGTCTGCAGGATCAGCCACCGACCAACGGACCGATATCCTCAATATGCCAGATCCGTCTCTTCAGGAGATGCGCAGGCCCGGGAGATACCCGCCGCCACACGCGATCCCGTGAAAACAGGAACAACAATCGCTGAGATAGCTATGCGCTATCGCAAGGCAGGGGAAGGGCCTGAAAATAGTGTGAACTAATTGCTTTCCAATTGATGATCGGATTGATACTCCGTTCAGCAACCAGTCAGTATCACAAGGGGAAGGGTGATACTGATAACAGAAACATGAGTGCCATGATATCTGGGGATGCATCTGTCACTGGCAATCATATCGGCAAGCCTTGGAAAAGCTTTATCAAGTATATTCCAGGAGACAGGCCGAAGCTGTATTGGCGCGACACAGTAGACACACCATGGCGATCAGCGGGATTGCTGTCCGAGGTAGGTGTTAAATTCCGAGACAGATTGTGGCCGGCTGAAATGGAATCCCTGAAAATATTCACACCCCTTCTGAACCAGGAATTCGAGATCGTCACTGGTTTCAACGCCCTCGGCAATCACATACAGGTGAAGTTGGCGGGCCATGGTCATTAATGCTTCTACAATTGCTGCATTTTTATGGTCAAGACTGATACCCGAGACAAAAGAGCGGTCAATCTTGAGGATATCCAGGGGAAGCTGGGTGAGATAGGAGAGCGATGAATAGCCGGTACCAAAATCATCCATAGCAACACGAATTCCAATCTCTTTCAGTGCCTGCATGGTCACTATGGCATCTGCTTTAGCATCGATTAATGTGCTCTCGGTGATCTCAAGTACCAGACGTTGGGCATCAACGCCGGTTTCCTCAATCACCCGCTGAACCAGCGGAACAAAGTCGCCCTGCAGAAACTGTTTTGGACTGATGTTAATACAGAGATGGCGCAACGATCCGGCAATCCCGCTGTCCGACCAGCGTTTCAGGTTCTGGCACGCTTCGCGTAAAATCCACTCACCAATGGGTAGTATCAGGCCGGTCGTTTCGGCCACATCAATACAGAGGTCAATGCGATTAAAGGTCCCCTTCTGTCCCGGACAGCGCAACAGCACCTCGGCACCGACCATGCGCCCCGCGGCGTCCACCTGGGGCTGGTAGTGGAGCTGCAGTTTTCGCTCATCCAGAGCCCAGCGCAGGTCTTGCTCGACCGCCAACCGTTCATTGGCCAGCATCTGCATGACCGGCAGGAAGAAACGAATACAATTTCGCCCCTCCGCTTTCGCCCGGTACATTGCCGTATCGGCCTGTTGCAGCACCTGGGTGGTGGTTTCGTTGTTGTCCGGAAACAGGGCCACGCCGATACTTGGCGTGACATTCAGTGAATAACCGCCGACGTTGTATGTTAGGGAGAGTGAATCACGTATCTTTTCCGCTACCAGTTGAGCCTGTCGCGCCACATCTCTGGGATGACAACCCTCTTCCGAGAGCAGCACTACAAACTCATCACCACCCAGGCGTGCGACCACATCCTCCTGGCGCAGGGTGGTAACCAGACGCCTGGAGACCTGCCGCAAGACCTCGTCACCAATATTGTGTCCCAGGGAGTCATTGATGTTCTTGAAATGGTCCAGGTCGATAAACATCACCGCACCGATATGGCCATGACGTCGGGCCCTGGCAAGAGCCCGGTCAATATGAAAAATTATCTGGTTGCGGTTGGGCAGTGTGGTCAGGCCATCATACTGTGCCTCGTATTCCAGGGCAGTCTCCGCCCGTCGTTTAGAGATCCCCATGCTCAGCACATCGGCAACACGTTTCAGGAAGGCCTTGTCACTCTCTTTCTCCTGATGCCCCGGTGGCAGATAGAGCGTCAGCACGCCGAGAATCTTATTACTCAACAGCAGCGGAACTGAATAGTGCCCATGCGGCTCCATGCCGGGGTATCTGACATCGTGCCGGTTATCGTCGCTATCGGCGATATAGAGCAGCTCTCTCTGGGCCGCCGCTCGACCGCAGACACAGTAACCAAAAGATATCTGTTTGCAGGACTCTGCCACGGCATCTGCCAGCCGATAGTTGGCTACCAGCCGAAGGGTCTCTTGCTGCTGCTGTTGTTCAGCCAGGAAGATCGCCCCTTTAGGTAGCAGATTCAGCCAGGGTATCGATGTGAGGAGTGATTCAAGCGACTGTTGCAGGAATCTGTCGACATCCATCCGATCCAGGGAGAGGCGTAACAGCATCCCCAGGCACTGCTCTTCCGCGACCTTTCGGGTAATCCGTTCCTGCTGCACCTGACGGCTGGTGACATCCCGGGCATTCAGAATATAGCCAATCAACCGCCGCTGATTGTCATAGATACCGGATATGACACTCTCAATCAGCCGGCACTCACCCTGGACAATACGCTTCAGGGAATAGTAGTACTCTTCGGCATTCCCGACCGTATCCACCATCTCCTTGAGCCGTTTGGCATCGGTCAGTCCCAAGGCGGGAATTTCATTGAACCGTTTCCCTTCCAGTTCGGACGCTTTGAAGTCAAACAGGTTTTGTGCGGATGGGTTGTAGTAGTTGATGGCGAAATCGAGATCCGTGGCAATAATCGCCATTATCCCTGATGCGTTGAGAATACTCTCCAGGTAGAGAGCTCTCGGACTTGCCTCCGACACTTCTTGCAGTTCTCCCGATCTACAAAGCATCAGATTATTCTTCATGCATGTGAGCTCATCATGACTCACCGCCACCTCTCCGGCTTGTTTGTTTATTTTTGGAATGCATGAAATGGTGCAAATCTACTACTTCAGCCTTGGCAGGTGACTCATTTTTTGCTTCGATTGCATCTACTGCAGAGGGCAGTTCACCAAGCCAGTTTTCAAGCATCATACTGCTCAGTTTCATGCAAGCACCCAGTGGATGCCGGTTCTTTTGTCTGATCATGTCGATCTGGAACTGTAATCCCAGCAGTCGATCCTTGTTGTGGTCCGGAGCCCGTTGAATTGCCGCCTCCAGCCATTTTGCACGACGCTTCTCAAAGGCCTCCGGGTCACCTTTTGCCAGGGTCACCCACTCATCAAAATCAAACCCCTCAAAGCTGGTATACATGTTTTACACCCCACCCAAATGCATAACGTACGCCACCCATGACCCACTTTGTTGCTCGACAGCAAAGAGGACCGCAGGAAACCTTAACAATAGAAAGGCAATCAACGGCCTGACTATCGAATCTTAAAATGCGTATATTTTTTTGAAGGCGGGGGAAGGGCCTGACTTTCAAATCCTGCTGAGTCCGGCAATGCTTGAATAGCCGCTCAGCATTCTTAAATAGCTAATTTATTGATCTATGAAACAGTGTCTAGCAAACTTTATAACACCATACGGCACAAATAAAAAGTGCCTGGTTATATTACAGTTTTATTACAGCAAAAAGATGCCTTAGGTCGAGCGCTTTCGATGGAAGTTAGTGACTATTTGTAAAAATTGATATAAGGCAATGTTTTTTCAACCCACTGACTGTTAACTTGGAGCTGCGATAAAGGCATGGTTTGCCGCAACACTAACTGGATTCCTGAATCATGAAACTCCATAAAAAATCATGGCCAATTGATCCTTTATGAATATCCAGAAACGAGCGTGCCGGATTAACGCTGATCTATCCCTTGCAGGAAACCAGTAAGACAATAATTACCTTGAATAATAAGCTGGTTGGGAGAATGTCTGATGACGAAGAAACTGCTTCTGGTTGATGATGATGCACTGGTGCTCGCGACATTCGGCCGGGGGTTGCGCGATGCCGGCTACACCGTGCTGGTAGCGGCAACCGGAGAGGAGGCCGTGGAGATGGTTGCCAAGGACTATCCGGACCTGGTCATCCTGGACATCCGCATGCCGGGGCTCTCGGGTATCGATGTGTCGAGGCACCTTGGTGAACTGGGTGTGCCTGTCGTGCATCTGTCCGCTTACGACGACCCAGAGACGCTTCAGGGCGCACTGGAACAGGGCGCGCTGGGTTATCTGGTGAAGCCCATCGATGTTGCCAAGGCGATACCGACTATCGAGACGGCCCTTAAGCGGGCCAATGATCTGCAGAGACTGCAGGCTACCGAGGGACGACTGAACCGGGCGCTGGACACGGCAAATGTGGTGAACTTTGCCGTCGGGATCATCTCCGAGCGGCACCGGATTGACCGGCAAAAGGCATTCGATCTGATTCGTGATCAGGCTCGATCTGAACGCCGCAAGGTGAAGGAGATAGCCCGTGAGATACTGGACGCCACTGATTACATTAACCGGTTCGGCACAGAAAAATCCTGAGCGAGCCGTTTCCGTTCCAGACTGATCACCGGGGTCTGCAGAATCAATCGGGCAATCACCCGGCCCTCCTTACATGTCAGGGAAAGCTCCGCTCCCTGATGTGGCAACAGATCCCTTGCCAGCGTCAGGCCGGTACCCAGCCCCAGCCCCTCCTGTAGATTAAAATTCACCGGCAGCGCTACCGCACTGGGGTTGCTCACCAGCAGAATCACATTTTCATCTTCCGTGAGGAGCCTGGCTGTTATCGCAGACGAGGACGTACCTGTCGGGCCACCGTGCTTCACCGCATTCTGCAACAGCTCATTGATAATCAGCGCCAGAGGCACTGCGTCATTTGGTCTGATGACTATATCTGTCCCCGGGCAATCGATCTCCAGTTGAATCCCGGCGGAAGTCAGATGACCGACTGCCTTGCAAATCATCTCCAGCAGGTCCGCCAACTCGACCATCCCTTGACTTAGCCGACTTTGCAGGCCATGCACCAGCGCGATCGACTCCACCTGGCTGATGGCCGACTCCATCACTTCGGCCAGTTCCGGTTTATCCTGAATATGGTTGCGCAGCAGATTGATAATACCCTGCAGATGATTTTTGATCCGATGATGAACCTCTTTCACCAGGGTATCGCGCTGCGCCTGTACCTCCTTAAGTCTTTTTTGCTCTTTCAGTCTGCGCTCGGTAATGTCCCGGACAAATGAAAAGATAAACTGATCATCACCGATTTTTGCGAGGGTGGCACTGATATCCAGATCGATCACACGCCCATCTCGGCATCGATGACTCGATTCAAAATGATCGTATCCGTATTCCATTATTCTTTTGATACGTGCCGCTACTTCCGGAGCATATCCGGGTACTTTCAGATCGCTTAGTCTCTTTCCTACAAGGACATTTCGGTCATAACCCAGCATCCTGCAGTAAGCATCATTCACTTCACGTATCGAACCATCCAGATTCAGAATCACCAACCCGTCATGACTGTTTTCCAGGATCAGTCGGTTACGCAGGGTTTGCACCTTCAATGCCCGTTCTGCCGCTATGCGATCCGAGATGTCACGGTCAATTCCACGATAACCGAGAAAACGGCCATAACTGTCATAAAAAGGAACGCCGCTGGTCTCCAGGATAACCTCCTTGCCGGAAACATCGATGTTGGTATTGACCAGGCGACTGATCGGCTGCTGATGTTTAACCAGGGAGAAAAACTCCGTTCGCAAACGGTTGCGCTCCGCCGGCGGCATCAGATCAAACGGACTTTTCCCGATCAGCGAATCAGGCGAATAGCCCAGCATGCTTTCCACCTGCGGGCTGACATAGGTATACAGGCCCTGCTGGTCGACTTCCCAGATCCAGTCGCTGGTGCTCTCCACCAACCCACGAAAGCGCGCTTCACTCTCACGCAGCGCATACTCCGTTTCCCGTCGATGGGTAATGTCCTGTCCGGTTGCCAACAGACCAATCACCTTGCCTTGCTGATCCTTCAGGGTCTTGTAGTACCACTCAATCTCACGGAATTCACCACTCTTGGTAAAGATGGGACCAACCTTCCCCCGCAACAGAATATTTTCAATCCCCTCCTGGTAAAGTTCACTGAACTTTATGGCTTTGCTCAGCGGCAGAAAGCATTTAAACCAGTCTTGTCCCTTGACCTCTTCCAGTGAATAGCCGCTGATCTCCTCCAGATAGGGATTGAACAGGACAATACGTCCACTGGTATCCAGCACCAGGACGATCGATTGCGCGGTCTCAATCACCACTTCGGCAAAATCGCGCTGTTCTCGCAGGGACGCCTCCGCCCTCTTGCGCCGCGTAACATCCTTCACAACTCCGAGCATGCGCAGCGGCAAACCGGCCGCATCACGCGATACATCGCCACGCTCCAAAACCCAGCGGACGGTACCGTCGGGCCAGACTACGCGGTGTTCAACCTCATAGGGTTCACTCCGTTCAATACAGGCATTGACTGCATCGATGACCGTTTGCCGGTCATCCGGATGAACCGCCGACAGAAAATTTTCATAAGAGGTCTCCAGGGCGCCGGGAGGATAACCAAACAGCGGCCCGATACGTTCACTCCAGTAGAGTTCACCGGTCTGTATATTCCAGTCCCAGGTACCGATATCGGAAAACTGCTGACTGCGCATAAACCGTTCCAGGCAGGACTCCATATCTCGTTGCTTATCAACATGGGCCTCAAGCCGTCGAAGGTTCTCCAACGCACCGGCGGCACTGGCCACCAACGCCTGCAATAAGGCTATCGCCTGCGCACTAAACCCGGTGTCGCTCTGCTTGTTGTAGAGCTCGAGACATCCCAGCAGTCTTCCCTCCCGGCCACCCATGATGGGTACAGCGACCAGGCTCCTCACTCCCGGCACCTGCTGTTTTTGCCAGGCGGCACGCGGATCATCTTGACAGCCGGGGCAAATGAAGAGCTCTGTTTGCTCCAGCAGCCACCCGGCAATCCCCTCTCCATGGCTAAAGCACCTGTCGACCGTCTGCCAGTTGTTGTCGTTTAAAATCGCCTTGAAGCATATTTCGCCATCCTGATGCAAGCCGGCCGCACCGGCATCTGCCACTGACAGTTCGACCGCGAACTGCACCAGCAGACGCAGAACCTCATCAGATTCGATGCCCGCATGAAGTTGCTGAGTGGCCTGCGTGAGTATGCGCAGCCGATCCGGCAGATCATCCGTTGTGACTCTACTATTCACCTGATCCCCTGCATACGACTGATCCTGTCTGAATGTTGTTGGCGCTTTGTGATAAATCCGTTGCAAGGTAAAGAAGATGCATACACTTTTCAACCAGCTTGAGGCTGATTCGCTTCTGTAAAAACAGTATGACAGGCCTCTTGAGATCCCATGGTTGACTGAATAGATCGTAGGTCGGGTTAGACCGTCAGGGCGTAACCCGACATCGGGGTATGCCCAGCATAGATGACCTGCGAACGCATCCCGGACCTAACACACTCTGGCCGCCAATCGACCCCTGCCTGTCGGATTACGCTGCGCTAATCCGACCTACCGACTGTTGATATCCCATGGTTGACTGAATAGATCGTAGGTCGGGTTAGACCGTCAGGGCGTAACCCGACATCGGGGTATGCACTGTATAGATGACCTGCGAACGCATCCCGGACCTAACACACTCTGGCTGCCAATCGACCCCTGCCTGTCGGATTACGCTACGCTAATCCGACCTACCGACTGTTGATATCCCATGGTTGACTGAATAGATCGTAGGTCGGGTTAGACCGTCAGGGCGTAACCCGACATCGGGGTATGCACTGTATAGATGGCCTGCGAGCGCTTCCCGGACCTAACACACTCTGGCCGCCAATCGACCCCTGCCTGTCGGATTACGCTGCGCTAATCCGACCTACCGACTGTTGATATCCCATGGTTGACTGAATAGATCGTAGGTCGGGTTAGCCCGTCAGGGCGTAACCCGACATCGGGGCATGCACAGCATAGATGACCCGCGAGCGCTTCCCGGACCTAACACAGTCTGGCCGCCAATCGACCCCTGCCTGTCGGATTACGCTGCGCTAATCCGACCTACCGACTGTTGATATCCCATGGTTGACTGAATAGATCGTAGGTCGGGTTAGCCCGTCAGGGCGTAACCCGACATCGGGGTATGCCCAGCATAGATGACCTGCGAACGCATCCCGGACCTAACACACTCTGGCTGCCAATCGACCCCTGCCTGTCGGATTACGCTGCGCTAATCCGACCTGCCGACTGTTGATATCCCATGGTTGACTGAATAAATCGTAGGTCGGGTTAGCCCGTCAGGGCGTAACCCGACATCGGGGTATGCCCAGCATAGATGACCTGCGAACGCATCCCGGACCTAACACACTCTGGCTGCCAATTGTCCCCTGCCTGTCGGATTACGCTGCGCTAATCCGACCTACCGACTATAACGCCATAAAAAAATCCTTACTTTCCGGTTGTTGATATCCCCTCTGTTCCCCAGCAAACTACAGGGCACTGCAGTAAATCAGGAGTACCCCAAGGATGCGCACCTTCAGACTGGATGAGTACCGGATTGAGGATGAACCTTATTACCAGCCGACTGGTGATGAGATCGAGCTGTTTGAAGCGGCCTATCACAACCAGTTGCCGGTGCTACTGAAGGGACCGACCGGTTGCGGTAAGACCCGTTTCATGGAGTACATGGCATGGCGGCTCAAACGTCCGCTGATTACCGTCTCCTGCCATGATGATCTCACCGCCTCCGATCTGGTGGGACGCTACCTGATCAAGGGCGGTGAAACCACCTGGATAGACGGCCCCCTGACCCAGGCGGTCAAGGCGGGTGGCATCTGTTATCTGGATGAGATTGTCGAGGCGCGCAAGGACACCATGGTAGTGATCCATCCCCTGGCCGACGACCGGCGGGTATTACCGATCGAGAAGCTGGGCACGCTGATCGAGGCCGATCCGGAGTTTGCCATCGCCATCTCCTATAATCCCGGCTACCAGAGCGTACTCAAGGATCTGAAACAGAGCACCCGACAGCGCTTTATCGCCCTGGAGTTCGACTATCCCGGGGCGGAACTTGAGACCGAGATCGTGGTTCGTGAATCGGGCCTGGAACGGCAACTGGCCGGGCGCCTGGTGAAATTCGCCGGCATGACCCGCAATCTCAAGGGCGGCGGCCTCGAAGAGGGAGCCAGCACCCGCCTGCTGGTGCACGCCGCCAAGCTGATGGCCGCCGGTGTCAACCCGGTCCCTGCCTGTCAGGGGGCAATTGCCCAGGCCCTGACCGACGACCCGGAGATGCTCGCCTCGGTGAATGAGCTCTCCTCCTCGCTGTTCTGAGATGGCCTCCTCCGCCTCGCGCTCCCTGCCCGAAGTCCGGCAACTGCTCGATGAGCTGCTGGAGGTGGAGTTCTCCTTCCGCGACACCTCCGCGCCCGCGGCCGCCATCGCCAAACTCCCCGGCGTGCGTCAGGCACGCCTGATCAACTGGATTCAACGGATAGCCAGCACCCATGTTGAACTGGGCTATCAGGTCGCCTGCAAAGGGGTGGACGCCCAGGCACTGATGGAGCCGGATATCTTTGAGGCGTGGATATTTCACAGCATGGATTGTTACGATGCTGAGGGACTGCGCCCGGCGCTACTGGCCATCGAACAGTACCGGCAGTTTGCCGGGCAGCAGCAGGCACGAGCGCGCGGTGCCCTGCTGCAGGATCATGAAGGGGTGCTGAGCCATTTTCTGCAGGGGCTCTCGGGACGACCACTGAAACTCGCCCCATCGGACCGCATCTACACAGACACTGAAACCCTGTTCCTGCCGCCGCTGCTTTCACTGCTGCCGACCCCGGAACAGAACTTTCAACACTACAAGGTTACCTGCGCCCTGCTCTGGGCACAGATTCGCTTTGGCTCATTTCGTCCATTGCTGCAATTATCTTCACCAGAGCCGGAACTCCTGCAGCTCTATCACGCCATGGAGATGCTACGACTTGAAGCCTGTCTGCAACGTGCTTTACCTGGACTATTCAGAGCACTTGAGCAGATCAGACAGACGCTTGATGAGCCGCCGCTACCGGCGGAGTGGCAGCGGCTCCTGCCACAACTTTCGGCAGCGGACACCCGGGCAGAGGATGTAATTGCACTGGCGCTACAACAGCGTGGCCTGATCACCCCCTACACCCCATACAGTCATCAGGTCTCCCTGGAGCTGGACGCCGTGCAGGATTGCATGAACGCTCGAATTGAAAAAGAGAAGGCCCGGTTCAGAGTGTCCCTGAATACCCTGCTGGAAGAACTACAGCGCACCAGCCCAACAGAGCAGGAGTCCGAGCGCCGGTTCAGCAAACAACAGCAGGAAGACCCTGCCACACCGGAAGGTCTGAATATCCAAATCCTGCTGGATGACATGCCGGCGCCCCTGCCCGATCAGGTGCAGGCGTTACAACGCTCCATTCTGCTCGATCTGGGTGATATTCCGGATGACTACCTGCAACCCGCCGGGCCTGGCGAGTACGACCCGGCCCTGCTTCAGGATCAGACCCGGGACGCGGACGATGTCTGGCGCGGCAGTTATCACGAAGAGGGGGCACACCTCTATGATGAGTGGGACTTCCAGCGCCGTCACTACCGCAAACAGTGGTGCGCCGTCAGGGAGCGCGAGGTCACTCCACGCCATGACGACTTCACCGAACGCACCCTGGAGAAATACCACGGCCTGATCAAACATCTGCGCAAGACCTTTGAGGCGATGCGTCATGAAAACCGGCTGCTGAAACGCCAGCCCGAAGGGGACGATGTGGATATCGACGCCCTGGTGGAAGCGCTGTCGGACGCCCATCTCGGTTTCGAGATGACCGACCGGCTGCTGACCAGAATGCAGCGCAATGAGCGTAACATCGCCGTCATCTTCATGGTGGACATGAGCGGCTCCACCAAGGGCTGGATCAATGATGCAGAACGGGAATCCCTGCTGTTGCTGTGCGAGGCGCTGGAGAGTCTGGGCGACCGCTACGCCATCTATGGCTTCTCCGGTATGACCCGCAAGCGCTGCGAGCTGTTCCACATCAAGCACTTCGAGGAGCCCTACAATGAACTTGTCCAGGCACGCATCAGCGGTATCGAACCCCAGGACTACACCCGCATGGGCTTTGCTATCCGGCATCTGAGTAAAATACTGCAGACCACCGATGCCAGAACACGTATTCTCATTACCCTCTCCGACGGCAAACCGGATGACTACGACAGCTACCGGGGGCAGTACGGCATTGAGGATACCCGACGCGCCCTGATCGAGGCACGTCGGGCCGGTATTCATCCCTACTGCATCACTATCGACGAAGAGGCGCGGGACTACCTGCCCCACCTCTACGGTCCCGCCGCCTACAGTGTGGTGGATGATGTGCGCACGCTGCCCGTGAAGGTTTCTGACATCTATCGAAGACTCACCACCTGACATCTGTTCTCCCACCAACGAGATTGACGGCCCGCTATCAGCCCGATATATTTGCGATTGGTTAATCACAAATGAATCCGCATGGGCAAGCCGACCGAAACCAGAAGAGCCGAGATCATCGAGGGCGCCCTGGCGGTTGCTGCCGAACGGGGCGTCAATACGGTCACTACCCAGGCTATCGCGGACCAGGTGGGCATTGCCCAGTCGACCATCTTCCGGCACTTCAAATCCCGCGACGAGATCTTCGCTGCCGCCGTTAACCGGACTGGCGCCACTATGCTGCAAACCCTGGAACCCTGCTTCAGCGGTGCCGGGCCGGCCGATCAGCGGCTTTGCAAGCTGATTCGGCTACAGCTTGAATATGTCAGTAATAACAAGGGATTACCAAGAATTCTTTTCTCGGACAGACTGCATATAGAATCACCGGAACTGAAACAGAGTGTGCAGCGGGTAATGCGTAATTACACCTCCCGGGTCTCTCAGTTACTGCAGGAGGGCATGGATAACGACTGCTTCGACCGCTCGCTCGACCCGGACATCACGGCAAGCCACCTGGTCATGCTGATCCAGGGGTTGCTGATGCGCTGGTCGGTGTTTGATTTTGATTTCGATCTGGACTCGGAGTCACAGCCACTCTGGGAGTTCATCTCCCGGGCCGTCAGACCAAACTAAGATAGTTAACCAAATTGTGATTATGTAATCGCAAAAGGAGACAAAGATGTGCAAATTCTGCTGGGGCTCGCTCACCGCCCTGCTACTGGTCGCGGCCTTTTTTGGCTACAAATTCGTTTATCAGGGTGACACCGAGCCGATGAGCGACGGCCGGATCGCCATACAGTTGAACAGTAGCGAACGGGATCTGGTACTGGCAGAGATGCGTGCTTTCGTTGCCACGCTTCAGAGCATCACCCAGGGCATCGCCAGGAAGGATCTGGCGCAGGCTGCCGGCGCCGCACGTACCGCAGGCATGGCAGCACAAGGCGGCGTTCCGATATCACTGGCAGCAAAACTCCCCATGGAGTTCAAGAAACTGGGATTGGATACCCACCAGAAGTTTGACCAGCTTGCACTGGATGCCGAACAGATGGAAGACGGTAGCCACACCCTGACCCAGCTAAGTGAACTAATGCAGAACTGTGTCGGCTGCCACGCCACCTACCGCATAGCCATGGGCAACCCGCAGTAGAACTGCGCTGAGACAGAAAGGTACCAATCAATGACCGCCCCCCTTCTACTGCTGCTGCTCTTACTGTCCCTGATTCTGATCGGCTTCCTCTACCACAGAATACGGAAACAGCAGCAGATCAAACGGAAGAAAGAACAGGCCGGCCGCGAGGCCGAGCAAGGACTTGTCCCCTGCTTTACCTGTGGCATGAGGATACCCCGTGAGGGGGCACTGGAGAAAAAGGGACGATACTTTTGCGGGATCAAAAAGGCGGAACGTACTGCCAACAATCAGGATTTCTCCTGATCATCTTCCAGTACAGGGTCATAATCCCAATCCCGCACACCCTGAATTATCAGATCAACATCCTTATCTGGAATTTGCAGCACTTGCAGCGCGATCGCGCCCAGACGCAAGCTCGCTTCAATAGCTTCCGGATAGGCGTGGGTAGCACCGGCATCAATAAGTTGGGTACTGGTCTCTAGATCACGTGCCCGCGCAATGACCGGTACTTGGGGGCAACTATTGCGCAGCACTGAGATTGCCCGTAATGCAGTAGATGGCTGATCAACGGTAATCACCACCAGTGAGGCATGTTCCACATGGGCAACAGCCAGCAGTTCAGGATCAGAAATATCACCATACACTACCGGATGGCCATCAACCCGCCCCTGTGCCACCCGTTTTGGATCGGTATCAAAAGCCACAAACGAAACACCACTCGACTGCAGCAGCACGGCTATTGTATGTCCCACCCGCCCGTAACCACCGATCAATACTTGCGGTTTGGATACCCCCAATAGTGAATCAGCTACACCTTGTGTCTTGCCAGGCTGAGGCCCGGCCAGCCTACCGGCAATGGCATGATTGAACTTGATCAGCAACGAACCCGCAACCATTGAAAAAAGAACAGAAGTAAGTGCTATCTGACCAATATGCACATCAATCACGCCGGCATCAATTGAAATCGCAAGAAGGGCAAAACCAAACTCACCGCCGACCGCCAATAATAGCGCCGTACGCCAAGTGGCCAAAATATCGATACCACTCTTACGCACCATCGCGGCGACGATCAAAATCTTGCTGATCAATATGAGCAGCATGCCCATCAAGGCCCAATGCCAAATACCCGGTATGGCTGTTGGGTCGATCATCATACCGATGCCAACAAAAAACAGCCCAAGCAGCACATCGCGAAATGGGCGTATGCTCGATTCCACCTGGTGCCGAAACTCTGTCTCACCCAGCATCATACCGGCAATAAAGGCGCCAAATGCCAACGACAGACCAAGACTGTTTGTTGCCCAGGCCGCAAGCAAGGCAACCAGCAGTACTGCCAGTGTGAATACCTCAGCCGTTCGATGTTTGGTAACCAGATGAAAAAACGGTCGTAGCAACCAGCGTCCAACAACAAATACCAGTACAAATGCCGTCAGCGCTTTTATTACGGCCCATCCAAGGGCACCTGCCAATACATCTATACCAACCGCCATGCCCAGCACGGGTATGACCACCAGAAAAGGGACAGCCGTGACATCCTGAAAAACGGACATGGCTAGTCCAAGCCTGCCGTGGGTGCTGTTTTCCTCGCCCTGCTCTGTCAATTGATTACCAATAATAGTGGATGATGACTGGGCAAACACCGCGCCTATCACAAACGCCACAGTGACCGGGAACCCAGCCAGCCAGACGACCGCACCGACCACCAGCGTGGTGAATACGACCTGCGCTGTCCCAAGTCCGAGAACCTGGTTGCGTAGACTGTGCAACTGGGGTAACGAGTAATTGAGGCCAATCGTGAACAGCAGGAATACCACACCAAACTCGGCCAGCGCTTTAAACTCCGGCACATGGACCACGGGCCCAATGGTATGCGGTCCGAGAATCAATCCTACCAGTAGGTACCCGAGGCTGGTTGGAATATGCAGACGTTGAAATGTGACGGCAACGGCAACCGCAACCCCCAGAAGCATGAGGATTTGTGCAAGATTATCCATCATGCTGAATACTCCTTAACAATAGAAAGCAGGTGCGATTCGGGCAGGACTCACCCGGTGGATGACACAATTGCGCACCAATGAGGATCACGAATATCGTTCCGTATCGAAAAGAGCTTCACCCAAGCAACATGAACGAACGCCTTTTTCAAGGATGGGTATCGCTATTCAATCCTCCAGTGTAACCGGTGTTTTAAACTCGGACGGTTTGATGGCAAGCACCGAACAATTGATCTGATTCAGGATCGTCTCGGCGGTGTTGCCCATGATGAACCCCGGGACACCCGTGCGCGCGACGGTTCCCATAACAATAACATCAGCCTTCAACTGTTCTGCCAGTTCAGGAATCTCTTTACGGGCCCCTCCCTTTATTAGATGGATCTGGGGATTGAGATATTCAGCAGCCCCCTTTCCCAATTGGCTGGTAACCTCGTGCACAACCCTATTCAATTTAATTTCACGCTGACGCCTGACTTGCTCTACATAGTTAATAATCTTTATTTCTGGTGTATGCATAAGCGCACCGCGCATAGCGCTCTCGCCGATTGCTTGCCAGGCATGCACAACATGCAACTCGGCAAAATCGGACAGCGCAAGTGAACACGCAATTTCAAGAATTTCCCGGTTCACCGCATCGCGTGAACTCAGTTCTGCCCGAGGATATCCGTCGTCGGTATCGACCGCCGCCAGAATGACGCGATAGGACTTTTTAATCTGAGGTTTGACCACCCAAACCGGACACGGACACTCACGTAACAGGTTCATATCATCACAGCCGAATAACCGATCAAACCAATCCAGCTTTTCGGGGACCTTGATGACCAGGTCGTGTCCGTTAGTGAGCACCTGGCGAATAGTTTCCATAAAACGGGTACCCTTCCGCACCGCTACTTTTATCGAAACCCGTTTGCGGTAAGGATCGACCAGCTCTTCCAACGCCTGCATGTCGGCAGCTACTATCGCGGACTGAAGATCAGCGGAAATAGGGCCTCCATCGGGCATACCAATACCGGCAGTAATGCGGTCAACCACATCAAGAACGGTGAGGCTGGCCTGATTATTCTCCGCCAGTGTGACAGCACGTTCCAGAGCAGCCGCGCAATCTTCTCTGATGTCCACTACACAAAGAATATCTTTAAATATATTCATGTCACTTATTCCATCAATCGGTATTGGTTAACTGGATTTGCCCGCGACTAAAAAAATCGACTGCAGCAAGATCACTGGCAGGATCTTCAGGCCAGTCTTCATGAATAAATAATCAGTCAAAACACATCAGAATCTTGACCCCCGCACAGATTGTTCTGGCATTGATTCAAAAAATATGGACGCGAATAATGTACCACAAACCATGATAGGATGCCCATCCAACGGTCACCAGCTCCAGGCCTTGGATGATTCCATCACCTGCCTTTTGGACCACTCCAAAATCGGTAATAATGTCCCTGTGGCCCAGACCTAAAAACCCTGAAAGGAGCTGACTTGGAGACGCATGAGTTTTTTCTTTACCTGCTGGTCATTCTTCTGACGGCACGCATATTCGCAGAGTTGGCGACCCGTCTGCAGGCACCTTCCGTCATAGGTGAATTGTTCGCAGGCGTGGTGCTCGGACCCAGCATTCTGGGCTGGATTGAGCCGTTTGAAATCATCAAGCTGATGGCGGAAATCGGCATTATTCTGCTGCTGTTCGAGGTGGGACTGGAAACCGACGCCAAACGCCTGGTGCGGACCGGCACCAAATCCCTGGTGGTTGCCTTGATTGGTTTCGCATTGCCGCTGGCGTTGGGTTTTGCGCTGGGTTACTGGGTATTCGGCTTGTCGTCACTGGTGTCCCTGTTCATCGGCGGCACGCTCACTGCCACCAGCATCGGGATCACTATACGGGTACTGGCCGACCTCAAGCGACAACACGCTCCGGAGGGACAGATTGTGTTGGGGGCGGCGGTACTGGATGACGTATTGGGCGTGGTACTGCTGGCCCTACTCTACGAGTTCTCAATCGGAGGCGGTGTGAGCCTGATCAATGCCGGCAAGGTGTTGATATTTGTGGTGGCGTTTTTCGTACTGGCACCCATGGCCGCCAAGTTGATCTCACTGGTTATCCGGCGCTTCGACGCGGTTAGCGAGATCCCCGGTCTGCTGCCGACCACTATCGTATCGCTGGTGTTGTTCTTCGCCTGGCTGGCTCATGTTCTTGGGGCGCCGGAGTTACTTGGCGGCTTTGCCGCGGGACTGGCACTATCGCGGCGCTTCTTTCTGCCTCTGGGCATTGTTCTGCACGAAGATGAGCGTTTTGCACACCGTATCGAGGAACAGATGAAACCGATTGTTCATCTGTTTACGCCGATATTCTTTGTGTTTGTGGGGCTTTCGCTCAATCTGCGCGAGATCGATTGGGGTTCACCCTTTATCTGGATTTTTTCGTTGTCGCTATTCCTGGTGGCGATCACCGGCAAGCTCGCTGGCGCCCTGTTTATAAAGGAATCCTGGCCTGTACGTTGGGTAATCGGCATGGCGATGATACCGCGTGGCGAAGTCGGTCTGATCTTCGCCGAGTTAGGCAGGATCAGCGGTATATTCGATAATGAAGTCTATGCAGGCATGGTGATTGTGATAGCGCTCACGACACTGTTTCCGCCTCTGGTCATGGAGTGGTTCTACGGGCGTTACGGCGATCGCTTGCCGGCCTCTGCCCCCAGTTGACCGATATCCACTGAATATTCAGGCGACTTTCGGGAGCGGCCGCACGGGCTCACCCGCCGCTGGCTGATTACCCATCCAGCGATCCATAACGGCACTCCTGGGCAGGCCACCAGCAACATGCGCTATTGTTCGGCACATATTTAGAATCCGGTCTAGACTAGGAACCAGGGCAATTCCCTAAACCATCGCCGCCCACACTTGTTCCCACCGGTGTACAAATAAATAAGGGCCTTTGGGGTTTGCAATGTGTTCGTATGCCCACTTTCCTGTCTGGCCCCGGTGGGGCTTCTAAGTTTTGTCAAATAGGCTTAACATGGACGCCTACAACACTACGGCGTATCGAGGATTGAGCTGGATATCCCATACGCTGTCCCGATTGGCGAGATTAACCCAACGCACTATCGGCGCCACGCTATTACTGCCACTGAGGCGGTGGGGTATTTGTGCGCGTGGACTTTAGTGAATAGAGCGCGTTGGATTATCTGGAATGAACCGATGAGCGAGAAAGTCTGATGGATAAACGACCAAGAATTATTCTGACATCTCAAGACCTGGACCGCCTGGAGGCGCTGCTTGATACGCTGCCGGCAGGCAGCTTTCCGGGCAAATCCGAGCTACAGGCGGAACTCGATCGCGCCGAGGTGGTTTCACCAGAGGCAGTATCGCCAGACGTGGTCACCATGAACAGCAAGGTGCGTTTTGCCCTGGAATCCGGAGAAGAGTTCTGTTTGACACTGGTGTATCCGAAGGACATGGATGGCAGCGCCGAACGTATCTCCATACTCGCACCAGTCGGCAGCGCGTTGCTGGGGCTGTCCGTCGGTGAACACATAGAATGGCCCCGACCGGGAGGTGGCATGATGAAGGTACAGCTCGTGGAAGTCATCTACCAGCCCGAAAGAGCCGGCGAATTTCATCGCTAGGAGACAATTCCAGCCTGACCATGGACTACATATCATTAGTTGGCGGCACTGAAGCATCTGTTGATCGGCGTCATGGTCCACCGGGCATCTTCTGCTTCAGCATATAACGTATACCCGACAGGCCGTACTTAGCCTGATTGCGGGTTGGCTCATCGTCTATGTACTGCGCGATTGACTATTTCAAACCAGTCTCGATGACTGGCTAAACAGGCAGGTGCGTCGCTATGAATGAAATTCGGAATATCCTCCTGGTTGTTGACGGAAAATACAATACTGAGGCATTGGTCGGCGAGGTTACCACTGTCGCCACTGACGCCGGTGCACAGGTCACGCTGCTGAGTGTTCTGGACACACCACCCGGCCATCATACGCTCACTGCAGAATCGGTTGATCTACACCAGTGGGTGGAAGAAGATCACCTGAAACAGATGAAAGAGATCGCCGCGAAACTCACCCAAGGCGGTGTCCAGGTAACAATGAAGCAGTGTAGTGGAAAACCCTACCAGGAGATCATTCGTGAAGCGGTCAGGGGGGATTATGACCTGATAATAAAACCCGCCGAGTATGAGAGCAGGGTTAAGAATATTCTCTTTGGGGGTACGGATATGCAGCTTTTCCGCATGTGCCCCAAGCCCATCTGGGCATTCAAACCGACCAGCAACACGGAGTTGCGAAAAATAATGGTAGCTGTCGATCTGCTGCCGGATGACCCGGAAAAAACCGCCCTTGCCGACAGGGTGCTCCAGTGGGGCAAGCACGTCTCCGGTCTGGTCGGCGCCCCGCTTGACGTGGTTCATATATGGGATCTCTATGGGGAAACGACACTACGCGGCAGGTCGGTTTCCGCCTATACAGTTGACAGGCTGGCGCAAAAGGAGGAGCAAAAGCATCGCCAGTGGCTGGATGATGCACTTGCAAAAAATGGCTTGGTGCAGGAAGAGGTGCAGATACATTTCCATAAAGGAGATGCGGAAAAATTGATCCCTGATATAGCGAATACCATGGAAACGGATTTGTTAGTAATCGGCACCGTGGGTCGGACGGGGATACCCGGCTTTTTTATTGGCAATACCGCAGATTCCGTTCTACGCCAGATCTCCTGCTCAGTTCTTGCGATCAAGCCAGAAGGATTTTTGACCCCGGTCAAGCTGGATTAGTGGCTTCACCTAATGCCTGGCAGATGGACGGTCTCACTTCATGCAGCCGCGTACCCGCGATAACCGCCTGTCTAACTACAGCGACGGGTACGGGTTTAATTACATTACTTTGCTGATATACCCGAGCGAAGCCGACCGGGAGGCATCGCAACTCACAATATCCGTTTTACGGTCGTACTTGCGTCACTCACTCCGGGAAGCGAAATGATCTGTATTGTTGGTGGTTTACCGCATTCGTGAAAAACACAGAGCAGAACGACATCAAGATATCCTATTCGGGGTGTTGCTATTGACCACCCGGTCCTGGATAGTTGATAAGATAACCAGCTTGTTCAACCACCGGCAGATCAGACCGCACCCCGCCCAGACCGGCGGCAAGCCCCCGCACGACACAAAGCAGCCTGGAGCGAACCCGGTCTTGCAGCCGATTAATTTTCAAAAAAACAGGCAACATCAAAAGAATTGACCGGATCATCGCCTTCTCTGCAATCCCATTGACCGGTATCATCAGGGTCTGTTTTCAAGAACCGGTGATTTTGTGCATCTGGATACTTTCATTTTTTCCGCCCTGTTGCTGCTGGCCGTCACATCGGTAGCGGTAACACTGTTCCGCCATCTGGGTCTGGGATCGATACTGGGGCTGCTGATCGCAGGGGTGGTGGTAGGGCCCCACTCGCCCGGCCCCTATGTCACGGCCCATGTAGAGGATGTGCGCCATTTCACCGAACTGGGGGTGGTGCTGCTGATGTTCGTCATCGGCCTGGAGATGCGCCCTACCCGGCTCTGGTCGATGCGGCGCTACCTGTTCGGCCTCGGTTCCCTGCAAATCCTGCTGGTGGGCCTGGCGATTACACTCTATGTCTCTATCGGTGTGAAGTCATGGCAAACCGCACTGCTGATCGGCCTTACCCTGTCACTCTCATCCACCGCCTTTGTGATGCAACTGCTGCAGGAACGGGGGGAACTGGCCAGTAAGCATGGCAGCGGCACCTTTGCCATCCTGCTGATGCAGGATCTGGCGGTGGTACCGCTGCTGGCCCTAGTGGCACTGCTGTCGAACAATACGGCGATCTCATCCAGCATACCGCTGTGGCAGCAGTTGCTGATTCTGGCCGGAATCTTTGCTGTGCTCTGGATATTCGGCCTGAAGATCGTGCCCATGGCACTGGAGTGGCTGGCGCGCCACGACAACCGGGAAGCCTTCCTGCTGGTTGTCTTGCTCGCCGTATTCTTTGCCGCCTGGATGATGCACCGGGCCGGACTCTCCATGGCGCTGGGCGCCTTTATCATGGGCATGCTGCTCTCCGGCTCCAGCTACAACATGCAGATACGCGCCTTCATCGAGCCCTACAAGGGCTTACTGATGAGTCTGTTCTTCGTCGCCGTGGGCATGTCCATTGATCTGGGAGCGCTGACCGAACGCCCGCTGCTGTTTATCGGGCATACAGTGGTTCTGATCAGTATCAAGCTGTTGGTGCTGTTCCCGCTGGCCATTGCCTTTGGCTACAGCCGGGGAGAAGCCACCCGTATTACCTTTCTGCTAGCCCAGGCCGGCGAATTCGGTTTTGTGCTGTTCGGCTCGGCACTGGCACTCAAGGTAATCGATGAGGAAATATTCATCATGTCAGTGGCGGTGATCTCCCTCAGCATGATGTTCACCCCACTGTTGATCCGTCTCGGTGATTGGCTGGCCCGGTATCTGGAGAAAAGCTCCCACGGATCGAGTGTACCCTCCAGGGAAGGGTTGGAACTTGAGGAGAGAAGTGTGCTGATTGGCGGCTATGGGCGCGTCGGTCACACAGTGGCGACGCTGTTACAAACCAGCGGTATACCCTTTATCGCCTTTGACACCAATCCGGCACACGTCAAGCGCGGGACGGCCAATGGACACCCGGTACTCTATGGCGACATCTCCGATCCCGAACTTCTGGCAGCCGCCCATGCGGAACGCTCATCCCTGGTGGTACTCACCATCGACCATGGTCCGACTGTGATGCGCGCGGTTTCCCACTTCCGAAACACCTATCCCCGCATACCGGTCATTGCCCGCGCCCGGGATCTGGAAGCCAGCGGCCAGCTGCTCAAGGCGGGGGCTACCCAGGCATTTCCCGAGGCGATTGAGGCCAGTCTCAGACTCGGTGCAGAGGCATTGAAAATGGTCGGTGCCTCCGAGGACAATGTGCAGTTGTTAATGGATGGAATCAGAAGCGGTGGATACCAGATGGTCCAGCAGGAGAAGAAGGTTAACCCGTCCCCCGGCAAGGTTGGGTAATGGTGAACCTAAAAACAGGGGTGGTTGATAGTGAACTACCCCAGGCTTGAGTCAAGAGTCACGGCGCACTTTTTTTGACGTAATAATGGCGTAATTTCATCGGCCGGCAGCGGACGACTGCAGTAATAACCCTGAATCTCATCACACCCCTGGTCATGCAGAAAAAGGATCTGTTCCAGGGTCTCGACACCCTCGGCAATCACCTGGAGCCCCAGGGATTTGGCCAGCACAATCACAGCATTGGCAATGGCGGCATCTTCCTCATTATCCGGCAGATCCGAGACGAAGGCCCGGTCCACCTTGAGCTTGTCCAGAGGGAATCGTTTCAGGTAACTGAGTGATGAGTAGCCGGTTCCAAAATCATCGATGGCCAGGTAGACACCAAGCTCTTTCAGGGACGCCAGCAACTGGATGGAACTGTCGGCATCCTGCATCACCATGCTTTCGGTAATCTCCAGTTCCAGATTGGCTGCATCAACCCCGGATCGTTGCAGAACCGACGCGACCATCGCCACAATGTTACTGTTAAACTGACGCGCCGACAAATTGACCGCCATACGGAATTCGCTGTCTACCACATCGCCCCAGGCCCGGTATTGTAGACAGGCCTGCTCCAGCACCCATTCACCGATCTGATTGATCAGACCGCTCTCTTCAGCAATCGGAATAAAGCGAACCGGAGAGACAGCACCAAGCACCGAATGATGCCAGCGCAATAACGCCTCCACGCCGATGATCTTGCCATCCTCCAGCCGCACCTGGGGCTGGTAGTAGACCTCCAGCTCATTTCGCTCGATAGCGTAACGCAGACCGTTTTCCAGGAACAGCCGCTCATCAGCTCCGGCGTTCATCTCCGGCAGGAAAAACTGGTAGTTATTACGGCCCCGCTCTTTTGCGCGGTACATGGCGATATCGGCATGCTTTATCAGCGAGGCGATGTCTGTGCCGTCATTGGGATATATGCTGATTCCGATACTTGCACCAATAAAGGCTTCACTTCCTTCAAGACTGAACGAGCGACCCAGACGTTGAATCAGTTTCTGTGCAATATGGCTGGCCTGGACCTGATCGATATTTTCCAGGATGAGGGCAAACTCATCACCGCCGAGCCGGGCCACCGTGTCGCTCTCCCGGACGCACTCCTGCAATCTGCCGGCAACCTGTTTCAGCAGCAGATCACCCGCCTTGTGACCAAGACTGTCATTTACGGTTTTAAAGCGGTCCAGATCAATATACATCAGGGAAACGCTGCTGTTGTTCCGCCGGGACTGACGCAAGGCCTGTTCCAGGCGATCTCCAAACAGACTACGGTTGGCCAACTGGGTCAACGAATCATAATAGGCAAGACGCGCAATACGCTGTTCCGCCTCTTTTTTCTCGGTAGTGTCATAGAACACACCGACATAATTGATCAATTGACCCTGATAATCATACACAGTGCTGATAGTCAGCCACTCCGTAAACAACTCCCCATTCTTGCGCCGGTCGATCATCTCACCCTGCCAATGACCGGTATCATTCAGACTGCGCCACATTTCACTGTAATAGTCAGCATCATGCCAGCCGGAGCTGAGTACTTTTGGTGTTTTACCGACGACCTCCTGCGCACTGTATCCCGTGATGCTGGTAAAAGCGGGATTGACTTCAAGAATCTTCAAATGCGGATCGGTGATCGTTATACCTTCGAGACTGTGTTCGAAAACGCTGGCCAACAGGCGCAAACGTTTCTCTGCCTGCTTGCGTTCGGTGATATCCAGGGCGGTTCCCCTGACAATTACAACATCACCCTCTCCATTACGGATAAACTCGCCTTCGCTCTGAACCACGCGTTCAGCGCCGTCTGACCGGATCAGCCGAAACTCGATATCAAATCTCGCCTGGCCGATTTTATGCTCATTGACCGCATTCATCACGGCAGCACGATCATCGGCATGAACATATTCCAGCAAAGCGCTGTATGAGGGAGTAAACGCCTCGGGTGACAGGCCAAAGATGCGATACATCTGATCTGACCAGACAAACCTGTCCTTTTCGGTCTGCCACTCCCAGCCCCCCAGGCTTGCAATGCGTTGTGCATCAAGCAGGCTTTTCTCACGTTGACGAAGCGCCTCGGTTCGTTCCAGAACGCGCAACTCCAACTCTTCATTCAGATGAGCCAGCGCACGCTCCCTTTGTCCGACATCATTAGCCGCATGACGTAATGCATCTGCAAGTACTTCAAGCTCTATGCTGCCCGTATCGGGAATCTGGATATCATAATCACCGCTGGCGATCTGTCTGGCACTGTTGGCCAGGCTTTTCAACGGATGGGTAATTCGTTGCGAAAAATGCACGGTAAGCAACAGCACCACGAATCCGAGCGCACAGATGAGTAGAATGTTCTGCACCCGACTGCTTTTGTGGAAGGCGACTATCTGTTCATGAGGTATGGTGAGCATCAGTCCCAGATATCGACCTTCGTTCAGCGGATCAAAGGCAATACGCAGAAATTGCACTTTCCAGGTGTTATCTGCCGATGTGATATCCAGTTTATGCTCATTGATATATTGCTCCTCATTGAACAGACTCTTCAACGAAGGGAAGTCATCCTGCAGACGATAACGCCGCCCAGTATCAAATCCGAAGCGTTTATTGATATCAGGATGATAGAGATAATCCCCTTTCTCATTGGTCAGGTAAAAGCCCACACCATCCGGCAATTGTTGCTTTAGTCGAGCAAACAGGGAGTTCATCGTCCGGTTGATCACCAGCATGCCAAACAGCTCACCATTGCTATCAAATACCGGTTTGGCGATACGCAGGGTCGGCACATGTAAAGGGGTGATCTTCCCGAACTCCCGATTGAGATCCATATCAGACAGATAAAACTGATTCGGGGCGAGTTTAATCGTGGCCTGAAAATAGTCGCGCGCCTCCTTGGACTGCAACTGATCATCCGCTACCAGCATCACACCGTCACCATGCCGGTTCACCCGAACGATTTCCCGACCCCGATGGGCAATCCCAATAAAACGTATCTGTTCATACTCCGGATTTTTCTTGATAACGGCACTGAAGATCTGTCCAAGACGCGCCAGCCACATATCGACGGTGGAACTATCCACGGGGTCCACACCATTGGCCTGAACGCCACGTATGATACCCTGGACAGGTGGTGTCTCACTGATCAGGTCAATATCGCGTCGCAGATTCTCCAGTTGGCGATATATATGATCACTGAGGAGCCGGGCGTCATTCTCCAGGGTGGATGATGCCTGCTGCATCGCATTCTGATACTGGGTCTGCTCATAGAGCATGGCAATCAATGCCGTCGCACCAAGCACCAGCGAGAGGATTACCAGGCTGAATTTGTTACCAAGACGGGAGAGCGGTTTCATTCGGTGAAATTTTGGGTGAACTTCTGCGTTGATTTTTTGTTGTGTCATGTAAGAACCACTTGCGAAGAAGTCATGGCCTGGAACTGCGGCCATTCACTTGGAAAGACCCGGTTAATTAGTCATCCAAGGATACAGCAGACGGATGGCGTTGCATAAGCGGTGACCGAGCCAATCCTGACCTCGTCCGGGAAATAATCATACTCAGCCGGTCTCATTCACAGTATCCGCACACCAGTCCCAGCGCAGCTCATCCTCATGACTGTCCAGGCAGCACGCCCGGCCGGCATCCTTGGCGCGGTACATCCTTGAATCCGCCAAGGCAAGCAGCTCCTTCCAGTGACGTATCTTGTCCTTGCGCAGCTCGGCCACGCCGATGCTCGCCGTCAAAGGCGACCCATCCGGGCGTTTACCCAGCCCCGCTTGCATCAGCCTGCCAAGCACCACCCTGGCTTCGATGCAATCGGCTCCAGGAAAAATCAAAATAAACTCTTCCCCACCCCAGCGAATAACGGTATCGATTTTACGCAATGTCTCTCTGATCCTGTCACCGGTCTTCCGCAAGGCCATGTCGCCAGCCTGATGACCATGGGAGTCGTTGAGGGATTTGAAATGATCCAGATCGAAAAACGCCAGGGAGATATTTTCACCGCGAATCCTGGCCAGGCGAAATTGAAGCTCCATGGCTTCAATGCCTGCCCGGCGGGTCAGGGCACCGGTCAGCACGTCATAGCTCGCCTGACTGGTCAGGGAGATCATATAGCGAAGCTGGTTAAGTGAAGAAATCAGCGACACGCCCAGTATCAGGAGGAACAGCCAGACTGTTGAAATTGCCCCGTTCAACTCAACCGCGGTAACGGCAAATACGGAATAGAGTGTCAAAGCCAGCAGCGGCAGGGCGTAGAATCCAAACTCGATCAGGGTCAGCGGAAACAGGCTGAGGCCGGCAATAATAACAAATGGCAACAGGCGGTAAATATCGGCCGTTGCGCTCTGTATGCCGCTCAGCTCATATCCGGAAAGCATGGAATCGGCGACAAAGTAGAACATGTACGGCAGAAACAGCAGTGCTATCAACAATAGCCGCGCCCGCATCAGGCTGGCATCACGCCGGGTCTGCCAGGCAATAGCCAGAAAAACCGCTCCGGCAAAGAATCTCAACACTGCCAGTTCCACCCACAGGGGCCAGGGAAAAATCAGCCAGTCGACCAGCACCCAGGCCGGTGTCAGCACAGCAAATGTGGAGGCGAAAAAGAAGATGCGGTTAAGGAGCAACTCACCCCGGTGCTGCTGAATGGACAGGGTATGCCGATTACCACAAAGCAGCTCATACGCCTGATCCCAGGTGTGGACGCCAAATGCCGAGCAGATTGATTTAAGCGAATTGGCCAGAAATTTCATATTAGACAGGCAACCTTCCGTCCCTGAATCAGCCAACCAAGCCTTCAGGAGATATGGACACACATTCTCTTGGCGATTCTATTGGAAGAGTCGGCCTGTGAAATTGATCTGGATAAAGAAACCGCTTTCTCTGTATGAAGCCCCCTTCAGCGGCTGATCAGGACAATCCCTTCAGGTTGATCTGTTCAGCCACCTCCCGCATGCCCAGGATGGTCTGGGTGATCAGCTCCCGCCTCTCCATTCCGAGCATGGCCGCCCCACGATCGATAATGGCGCGATCCACCTTGGCCGCAAAACTTTTATCCTTCCACTTCTTGATAACCGATTTAGCCTCCAGATCCATAACGCTTTTTGAGGGGCGCACCAGGGCGGTGGTGGTCACCAATCCAGTCAGTTCATCCGTGGCGTAAAGCACCTTTTCCATATCGCTGATGGGTTCAACATCGGTGCAGATACCCCAGCCATGACTGATCACGGCCCGTATATAGGATTCCGGCCACTGCTGTTCCCGCAGTATCTGTTCGGTTTTTATGCAGTGCTGCTCGGGAAATTGCTCGTAATCCAGATCATGTACCAATCCCACGATGCCCCACTGCTCCTCATCACCACCACGGTGACGGGCGAAATAGCGCATCACCGCTTCGACCGCCAGTCCATGTCTGATCAGGCTTTCGGTTTTGGTGTAGGTAGCCAACAACTGAAATGCCTCTTCCCTGCTCGGAATTCGCTCTTCCATCTTCACACTCCGGTTCCTGTTTACGCTCGATGGGTCTACTATTGCATTGACTCAATTGACCCATAGCTTATCCGTCATGCAAACAAAGACCAAACCGACAGATATTATTCTGCACAATCAATCACGCACGCTCGAAGTGGTTTTTGACACCGGCGAGCGTTTCCATCTTCCCTGGGAGTATCTGCGGGTTTTCTCCCCGTCCAAGGAGGTGAGAGCCCGGTTCGGTAAAGACCGGATTCTGGTACTGGACAAGCAGGATGTGATACTCAAAGAGATCAAGCCGATCGGCAATTACGCCCTGAAACTCTATTTTGATGATGGCCACAACTCGGGGCTGTATGACTGGCGTTTTCTTTATGAGTTGGGTGTCAACCAGGCGCAGTACTGGCAGGAGCACCTCGACCGTGTAGCCAAACTGGATTTGGACCCGGACTGATAGACTAAATCACTCCCTGATGACTCCGGCCTGATTGAGCATACCCTGCGCTGCGCTGATACCACAGCGCTGATTCCCCGGCACCGCAACATCAATCTTTTGCGGTTTTTCCAGGTCCATACTATCCATGATGCGGATATAGCCCTCGCGGGTCTGATTGTTGCCCAGACGGGGATTGTGCCGTTTCTCTTCACCGATGGTGGAGGCGGTCATGCCGTTATAGTCATGGGCCGGATAAACCCGGATATTATCGGGCAGAACAAACAGCTTACCCATGATCGAGTCGTAGGCCTGCCCGGCATCACCGGACTGAAAATCGGTACGGCCGCTACCACGAATCAGCAGCGTGTCACCGGTAAACACCCGATCAGCCGCCAGATAACAGATATCGGTATTGGTATGGCCCGGAGTAAACAGCACCTTCAGGGTATTATCACCAAACAGCACGTGGTCACCCTGTTTCAGCCAGACATCGGCACAGGAAACCTGCCCGTTCTCATGCACCGCGACATGGCAGTTGAAACGCTCCCGCAACATGCCGCCACCGGTGATGTGATCGGCATGGATATGGGTCTCCAGCGAATATCGAACAATCAATCCAAGCTCTTCTATTAATTGGATATCCCGCTCATACTGATCCAGCACCGGATCGATCATCACCGCCTCCAGGCTCTGCTTGTCCCAGAGCAGGTAACTGTAGGTGCTGGAGGTCTTATCAAAAAGCTGTCGCATCTGCATGGTTTGTCCTTCTCTCCCTTGCTGTTCCCTATACGACTACAGATGATGCTGAATCGTTCGGGGATCAACCCACCGATTTTTGGGGTAATACAGGAACAGGGGCCGGCGTCACTCGTCACGCCGGCCCCATAAACCACGGTAAAAGCAGTCGCTACTGGCGAATCCCCTCAACAGAAAGAAACAGTTCCACCTCGCGTGAGGCCGGGCCCAGATCCATTGGTATCCCGAAATCCGCCAGGGTCAACCGGGTGGTCCCCTCAAAACCCCGCCGGTAGCCACCCCAGGGGTCCTTACCGGCACCAATCTGGGTGACATCGATAACAATCGGTTTGGTGATCCCGCGCAGGGTCAGATCGCCTTTCAACAACGCCGTGTTTTCGCCCGTCACTTCATAGCCGGTGCTGTTGAATGTCGCCGTCGTGAACTCATCAACCTTCAGGAAATCCTTGCCGCGCACATGTTTGTCCCGTTCGGCAAAATTGCTGTCCACGCTGGCGGGATTGACCGTTACTGAAACCGTTGATGCGGATGGATTGTTCTCGTCATAGTTGAAGCTCCCCTCAAACTCGTTAAAGCGTCCCAGCACCCAGCTGTAACCCAGATGGGAGATCTTGAACTGGACAAAGGCATGGGCCTTTTGGGTATCGATGACATAGCGCTCGGCCGATACCGGGGCGGCGAGTGCGATCCCGGCGATCGTCAGAAGTGAAACCAGCAGATGTTTTTTCATGTTGTCTCCTTGGAAATTGAATATGCGTGTCTTTGAATAAATCACTCTTATTATTACGAGCGCCGCGGCCTGCCGAGCATTCGCATCAGGGTAGCATCCCGATCAATGAAGTGATGCTTGAGCGCGGCCAGGCTGTGTACGCCGACCAGCGTCATCATGACGACCGCCAGCACCCAGTGAATCTCCCCTGCCACATCCTCCATATTGTCAATGGCCGGAAGCAGCGCCGGTAGCGTGAACCAGCCGAACACCTCGATACCGCGGCCGTCAGCAGTTGAGATGAGATAGCCGCTAATGGCAATGGCAAACAGCAGCAGGTAGAGCCCCCAATGGACCAGTTCAGCCGCGCGCCGCAGTATTCGGGGATCGTTGCCGACCGGCTCCGGCAGCGGACTGATGAGCCGCCAGAGTAATCGAAACAGCAGCAATACCACCATAACAATCCCAAGGCTGCGGTGCATATCCGGAGCCGCCTGATACCACGGATCGTAGTAATCGAGACTGGTCATGTAGAGGCCTAGCAGGAACAGACCAATGACCAGTAGCGCTATCAACCAGTGCAGTCCGATACTGATTACCCCATAAGCTTGTCGGGTGTTAGCAAACCTCATCCTCACTTCCTTTATCCCTTCGAGGCACACGCCCGATTCAGGCGGCATAACGGCCAATCTCTGCCTGGGCGCTTTCGATCCCCTGGCGACGCATTTCATCCCCCATATTGAGCCCTTCCGAATGGATAAAGTTCACCTGCTTAATGCCAAGGAAATTGAACAGGGTCTGCAGGTAGGGGGCCTGCTGATCAGTGCTGGCGCCACTGTGCATGCCACCGCGTGCGGTAATAATAAATACCGGTTTATCCGGCACCAGTCCGACCGCGCCCTTGTCCGTATAGGCGAAAGTGCGGCCAGCCATGACGATATGGTCGATGTAAGCCTTCAGCGTGGACGGGATGCCCAGGTTGTACATTGGCACACCCAGTACCACTGCATCCGCCGATAGGAATTCATCAATCAGCAGATTGATTCGATCCGCGATCCGCGTCATCTCGGGCGTATGTTGTTCCGGGGGACTCATCATGGCTGCCAACATGGCGTCATCCAGATGGGGCAGTGGTTTACTGACCAGGTCCCGTTCCATGACCTGATATTCGGGATGGTTGTCCACCCACTGACGGACAAACTGGGCGCTGAGTCTGCGTGAATCGGAGCCGGTCAGACGGGCACTGGTGTCGATGTGGAGTAGCCGTTTTCTGTTCATGTCACGCCCTCTCTCGGGAACTGGTCAACTTGGAGGAGAGCGTAGCATTGTCTCTATTTCATGATTAGATGGGTTTTTTCAAAAACTATGTTCCATATATGGAACAATAGCCCAAAATGGGGCCCAGTGAACCATAGGGACAGCGCCTGATTAGTGGGGAAGATTGCTGAAATGCCGGTCCAGGAAAGTGATGAAGGCCCTGACCTTGGGGGTCAGATGCCGGGGTGACGGATAGACGGCATAAATCCCCCCCTCACGGACCCTCCAGTCATCCAGCACCGAGACCAGTTCGCCTGTGGCAATCAAGTCCTGGCAGTGCAGTTCCGGTAGCAAGCCAATACCTGCGCCCGTCAGGCAGACCCCACGAATGGCATTCAGGTTATTAATGCCAATACGCCCGCTAATCTCCACCACCACCTCTCCTCGCGGCCGACTGAATTTGAGTGTTTCACTGCTGCGCTGCGCGGAAAACACAACGCAATCATGCTGCTTCAGATCCTCCGGGGAGCGGGGAATCCCCCTCTGTTTAAAATAGCCCGGTGTTGCACAGACCAGCATCCGGTCGGTATAGAGCCGATGCGCCACCAGGGTGGAATCTTCCAGAATCCCGGCACGAATGGCCAGGTCAAACCCCTCACCCACCAGGTCCACGTAACGGTCGGAGATATCCACTTGCAATCGGATCTCCGGATACTGCTGCATAAACTCGCGGGTAACGGCCGACATAATGGAAATACCGATATCCACCGGCAGGGTGATACGCAACAGACCGCGCGGCTGCTCCTGACACTGGCTGATGGCGCGTTCCGCCTCCTCCGCCTCCGTCACCAGCCGGGCACAACGCTCATAGTAGAGTGCACCCAGTTCCGTGGGCCGGACACTGCGTGTGGTTCGTTGCAGCAGACGTGCGCCCAACCGGCTTTCCAACTCACTGATCTTTCGGCTGACGGTCGATTTGGGCAGACCCAGGTTGGTTGCGGCGGCGGTAAAACCCTGCGCCTCCACCACTTTCACAAAGATCACCATTTCATTGAAATCCAGCATACATATCCGCCCTTCATCTGATACTGCCGTTTGGCAATACGGTAACGCATCCCGCAATTATTGCGCATTATTTTCGATTGCAACCGATGTTCCCATTTAACATCAGCTTGTATTGACTCACCGGGCAATGGCATAGTCCGGCTGATCTGCTGACAAATGGAAGGCATCAAACCTTGGACCCCAATCTCACCCGACGCCACCTGTTTCTCAGCATCCTGTTCCCCTTCGCGCTGGGTTATTACCTCTCCTATCTCGCCCGTGTAGTGAATGCGGTCCTGGCACCGGACCTGGTGGCGGAACTCTCACTGGGGGCCGACACCCTGGGACTGCTGACGGCATCCTATTTTTTTACCTTTGCCGCTGCCCAGCTTCCCCTGGGCATCCTGCTTGACCGCTACAGTCCACGAAAAATCGAATCCCTCCTGCTGCTGGTGGCTGCGGCGGGCGCACTGCTGTTCGCCCTGGGTGACAGTGCCGGCGATCTGATTATCGGACGAGGGTTAATCGGACTGGGCGTTTCGGCCTGCCTGATGGCCGCCTTCAAGACCTTCACCCTCTGGTTCGAGCCACAAAAACTGCCCTTGCTCAACGGGGTCATTCTCGCTTCCGGCGGCGTCGGGGCCATCACAGCCACAGCACCAGTCCAGGCCGCCCTCTCGATAACCGACTGGCGCGGTGTGTTCCTATTACTGGCCGCCCTGATGATTCTCTCATCGATTATCATTTTTCTGCTGGTACCGGACCATACCGAGGTCAGGCAACAGGAGACGCTGAAAGCCCAATTGCAGGGCATGCGCGCCATATTTTCCGACCGATTCTTCTGGATGATCGCCCCCCTGACCATGCTGTCGCAGGCCACGTTCATCTCTATCCAGAGTCTCTGGGCCGGACCCTGGTTGCAGGACATTGGTGGACTGGAGCGTGCCGCCATGGCCGACAGCCTGTTTCTGGTGGCCACCGCCATGGTGGCCGGCTTCCTGGTGATGGGTACATTGGCGGAGCGGCTGTCGAGAATCGGCGTACCGCCCATCCTGCTCTCGGTCGTCGGCATGCTGATCTTTCAAGGCATTCAGCTACTGATTATTATCGGTCCCTCGCCCGCGTGGCTGTTTCCGGTCTGGATCGGCTTTGGATTCTTTGGCACCACCGGCATTGTGCAGTACGCGGTGCTTTCACAACACTATCCGCGCCACTTGGCCGGCAGGGTCAACACGGCGATGAACCTGCTGGTATTCGTCGCCATCTTTATTCTGCAGTACACCATCGGCGCCATTATCAATCTCTGGCCACAGACATCTCCCGGCCACTACCCCCAGATCGCCTACCAGGCGGCATTCGGTTTTGCGCTGCTGCTACAGGCATCCGCCATTATCTGGTTTGCCCGTGAGTATCGGCGCGGTCCGCGGCAAGATGACCCACACACGATGAGATCAACCTGACACGGTTGTGGCACCTTTTCGGCTGAATTAGGATAGACATGGATATTTAACCAATCAACAGCAGGGTTTTCGCCCGGGCGACTCAATGAAAACAAAACTTCGACTGCAGATCCGCTTTAATGACACAGTCATCGGACCGGGCAAGATCGCCCTGCTTCAGTCGGTGGCGGATAACGGCAGCATCTCCGGTGCCGGCAAGGCGTGTGGTATGACCTTCCGCCGTGCCTGGCAACTGATAGAGACCGTCCAGGAGGCGCTGGGTCAGTCACTGGTAAACACCACCGTTGGCGGCAAAGGCGGTGGCGGTGCATCGCTCACACCTTTTGCCGAGGCACTCATTGAGCATTACCGAAGACTGGAACGACAGGCGAATGAGTCGGCCGGGCCCCTGTTCGAACTGCTGAACGAGACAGAACAGAAAACCGCCGAATGATCAGATTGCAGTCTGCTGGATAAACTCCAGGGCGTTCTGGTCAGGATCACGGCAAAAAAGCGCCCTTCGCCCGGAGCGACTCAGGCTGTAGTCAATGTCCATCCTGTCCAGGGATTCGATCAACAGGTCCAGATTTTCCACCCGGCATGCCAAATGGCGGTCACGTCCGCCATGCGACGGCCTGCCGTTCAGCGGGTCGGGGTTAGGCAGTTCCAGGAGATGAATCTGTTGCTCTCCCACATTCAGCCAGGCACCCGGATAACCCAGATCGGGACGTGTATTATCAAGCGTAAGCCCCAATACCCCCTGGTAAAAATCAAGCGCCCGCGCCGTATCGGCCACGATCAGGCTGACGTGATGAAAACCTGTTACCAGACTCGACATCTCTGACACTCCTTACTTCTGCCATATCAGGCGATCTGTTTACAGTGGGTCTCGCGGGTAAACAGGATCAGCACCAGCGCCAGTGCAAGCCACGCCAGCATCAGGCTGAAGCCGTTGCGGTACGCCTCCAGGCCATAAATCCTTGCCCCGTTATCCATGCTCCCGGACCAGTTCCTATCCAGCAACCAGCCCACGGCCGGTTGCAGCAGCATGGGTCCGATCATCACCCCCATATTGACCAGTCCCGAAGCAGTTCCGGCAAGACGGGCAGGCGCGGACTCGCGGGCAAAGGCGAAGCCGATAATCATATTACCGCTAAAGAAACCGACCACAATCAACAGCAACACCAGCAGCCAGACCGGCAGGCCCGGTACCAGGACCACCACACACCAACCCGCCAGTTGAACCACGCAGCCCAGCAGATAAAGCGGTTTGCGATGCCCAAGATGATCCGACAGCCAGCCGAACACCGGCCCGCCAATCGCCCAGGAGACCAGTAGTGCCGAGCAGATGGCGGCGGCGGTCGTCTTCTCCAGCCCATAGTGGGTGGTGAGAAACGGCACGCCCCAGAGTCCGGCAAAGGTCAGCACACTGCCAACCCCGGCTCCCGGGATGAAATAGAGCAGCCAGGTATTGCGATACCCCAGCACTGCCCGGATACCGGCCATCACGCCCTTGTCTTGATGGCCGGCTTGATCATCATGGGCGATAGCATGACTGGCATAACCCTTCTCCGTCGGGTCATCCCGGACCAGCAGCCAGATAGCCAGGGCGACGATAAAGGCCACCACAGCAGAGACCAGCATCACCGGACGCCAACCAAAGGCATCCACCAGCAGACGCAGCGGCACCCCGGCGAACACCGCGCCCACCACACCACAGAACAGCGCCATGCCGGAAGCCAGCGAATACTGCTTGGGCGGCAGCCAGTGCCCCGCCAGCTTCAGCATGCCGACGAAGGCCACTGCCACCGAACCGCCAATCAACAGTCGGCCCAGATTGGCCCACAACGCATCTGGCGCCATGGCAAACAGCAGCGTCCCCAGCCCCGCAATGGACGCCCCGCTAGCCAGCAGGCGCCGGGGCCCCCAATGATCCGCCAGCAGCCCGGTCGGCACCTGCATGGCCACATAGCTGTAAAAATAGAACGCCGACAGATTACCCAACGCGGTCGCATTGAGTTGGAAATCAGTCATCAACTCGGTGGTCATTACGCCGGGAGCCACCCGCTGATAAAAACCGATCAGGTAGAGTGCGGCACCGAGGCCCCAGATCATCCAGGCCAGGCGCAGTGGTGGAAAGGCTACAGCGTTCATGAATTATCCCAGTTGACGTTTACGTCACTATAGCCTGAGTTGTGGGAGGAAAAAACCCGACGGATGCGGCTGCTATTGCACCACCATCATCACAACAGCGACCAATCGGTTACAAACGCAATTAATTTAACAGGAAACGGACCGAAGACAGACCGCGGAGGCGAAAGGGAAACACTGTCCCCGGGAGCAGGCAGACCCTGTCTACCTGCCGTGGTCAGTTCAGTTATCCCGGTCCCAAACCTGGTAATCCCTTCTCTTTTTACAATGTTCAAAAACCTCGGGCGGACAATCCAGCCTGTCGCAGATAAATTCGCAACGTGCACTGTCCTTTGGAACATCGTTAATCAATGAGGCAAATAGATTACGCAGAAAGGCGCTGATTTTTGTGACCATCATTTGGATACTCTGCTTTTCAGGGTTACTTTTGGATGGGAACCAATAGCTATGGTCCATCCAGGCTTCCCTTGCCCAGGGCCTAAACGACAGGCTTACAATTAACGTAGCGCTAAAATATTTTAACTCTCCAAATACTACTTAACCGCCTATACCCCGTCAATGGCGTACTTGGCTGTTTTGCCCACGCCCCTTCCTGACACGTCGCAGATGAACTATTTCGGCAAAAAGTCCACCCACAGCTCCCCAGAGCCCCCCCAGGATAATCACCACCACTGACTTGTCTCCAGCCAGTTGCTGCAGAACAGCGACCTGTGGCATCAGGTAGATCAGCAGTGACAACAGCAGCGCACCGGCAAGTCCCGTCACCATTCCATGCAGCAGCCGGCCGTCGCGCGCCTTCAGGCCAGTGAAGATACCCGGTGCGATCCAGAGTGCAGAGAGGGTGAGCAGTTGTGGCGCGGTCGCCTTCTGCACATCCAGCAGCAGGGCCAGGATAATCATGCCCAGAGAGATTGCCGTAAGCATCAGCGCACCCAGCAGCAGGGCGCGATAGTTCATGAAGGGAGGGGTGTCGGATGTCATAGTTGTTATTTGCTCATTGGCAACAGGTTTCCAGAAAACGCAGGCTACGGGTACCGTACCATGAGTAACTCTCCCCATCGATCAGGCCACATGCATATCCGAGTTCCAGCAGTTCATCCCGGTAACGCTGAAAGGGAAAAGGTTCGCTGGAGAACAGCAGCACCGTCTGCTGCGGGTTCAGGGCAGCAAGCTCAATCTCGGGATATTTTTCCGCATGGGGTGTCAGTAGCTCTCCCATCCCCATGCGACCCAGCATGGAGTGAATAAAAGTGCCCTCGCCTATCGCCATCCAGGGATCACGCCAGATCAGGTACTCCACCCGCGTCTGGATGGTCGGCGGCCGCCACCACTCGATAATGCCCGGCAGAGACCGGATAGCATACTGCTTCCCGGCAAGCCGACTGGCCTGCTCCCAACGTCGTGCAAACTTCCCCAGTGCGATATTGCCGATCCGCTCGGCCAGGCGTGAAAATTCCGGCCCAACATCCTCCACCCGGGTAATATGCAGGGCGAGATAGGGATAAGGACAGCTCTCGGCCATCTCCCGGGTATTCTCCTCCTTGTCGAGGATCACCAGATCCGGCTGTAGATCGGCCATCGATCCCCAATCCACCCGCTTGGTCCCCCCCACCGCCGGAATCCGTCCGACCTCGGGTTCGGGATGAATACAGAACCGGGAACGCCCCACGAGGTTGGCGTTGCAGTCGATCAGGGTTTCGGTAATGGACGGGATCAGCGAGATCAACCTCATCTTGCCGGCTTCACATTAATATGGTCGAAGGGACAGTGGCGACAGGCAGAACCACAGCAGTTGCCCCGGCTGCGGTGATAGCATTCGGTAAACACCATCAGCCCGTCTTCCCAGTAGTAGTGCCGCCCCTCTACCAGCTGCTCCAGTGGCCAGGGGTCAGTCGCTTCCGTCTCGTTCTGTTCTCTCATAGCCTCAACCTGGCATCGTCAGTTGGACGGGTTCGAGTTGCGGGAGGATCCCGCTTCAACGCCAGGGACTGGTGGCACTGGAAGGGATGCGCCGTTTGTCCCCTTCAATTTTCCGCCGTTCATTCTGCTCCCTGATCCGCTCCCCATAACCACCTGAAGTATCGCCGGCGGCCGGTGCGGACTTATCTGCAGCTGCTTCATTGAGCATCTGCTGTTCCCCCGGACGCAAGCCGCCGGGATAGAGATTTTGTGTCTCGCCACTCTGCCGGGCATTGGGTCCACAGCGGGTATCGGAATAGACCACCACACCATCCTGCTCACATTGATATGTGGCCGAATAGGCAGTTGGGGAGAGGGCCATCAGTCCAATAACGACGCCGATTCCGGCAAGCCGGAATTGTGCTGGGTTCCACATGATCCCTCCTGTTCTTTCTTTTCGCTTAATCCCTGTTAAGTATCAATGTCGATCTGAATTAGAACGGCCGGCCCGCGGGAGCCATCACAGCCGTCCCGCAAAAAGACCACTCCTTGTTCGACCGAATGTTATTTTTCCACCTTGTCTCTATCTTTAAGGATAGTCAGTTGCTGCATGAGTGCCGCAGTTCCGCTCCATCTACTGGGCCGTCCAGCCCGAATCGATGGTCAGGGAGGAACCGGTGATGGATGACGCCTGATCACTGGCCAGGAAGGCCACCAGATTGGCCACCTCTTCCGGCTCAATCAGTTTTTTGATCGCGGCATTCTTCAGCATGACATCGGTGACCACCTGGTCTTCGCGAATGCCCCGGGTGCGGGCCTGATCGGCGATCTGGTTCTCCACCAGGGGGGTCCGTACATAGGCCGGACAGATGGCGTTGACCGTGATACCAAACTCGCCCCCCTCCAGGGCCGCGGTTTTGGTCAGGCCGATCACCCCATGTTTGGCGGATATATAGCCGGCCTTGAAGGGCGAGGCCACCATGGCGTGAACCGAGGCGATATTGATCACCCGACCCCAGCCATTCTGTTTCATCATCGGCCAGGCGTAGCGCATCAGCAGGAAGGGGGCGGTGAGCATAACGCCGATCAGCTTGTTCCACTGCTCCACCGGAAACTCCTCAATCGGGGAGATATGCTGGAAGCCGGCATTGTTGACCAGGATATCGACGCTGCCGTGCAATTCAGCGGCCTGGGCGATGACGGAACGGCACTGCTCGGCATCGGACAGGTCCGCCTGCACGAAACTGGCACCGATCTGCTCGGCCGCCACGCTGCCGGTTTCCGGATTAAAGTCCGCAATCACCACCTTACAGCCAACGCTCGCCAGTTTCTCGGCAACCGCCCGCCCGATACCACTTGCCCCTCCGGTTACAACAGCCACTTTATTCTGCATCTGCTCATTCTCCTGATAAATATCGGCGCAACGCCCATCATTCAGGCAGAAATTATACCTCAGCGGGATGGTGATTAAGTGATGAAAAAGCAGGTAAATCGCAAAAAGGGAGGGAAATCGGTGGGCCGGGTGCGGCCCACCTCAGATCAGGTTTTCCCTGCTACCAATCAGCCTTTCCCTGAATGACCGCTCTCCTGGACCTTGTGCCGTTATCACTCTTGTGAAGCGGGTCGGACAACAGACCCTTGTGGGGTCTTACCTGGGAGACAACCTGGGTCAGGCTTGTTCAGTGAACTCAGTATAGGGAAAGAAGATGAGTGAGTGTATGCAAATATAGCCCATGATTGCTTGATATTTGGATTATTCAACTATTATTTTTATTAAATATAGTGATATTATCCATTTTATTCTAACATCACCCAAACCAAGCCCTACTTTCCAACCCCCATGATGAAACTGGACCGTATAGACCGACGCATCCTCACGGAAATGCAGCAGAATGGCCGGATCAGCAATCTGGAACTGGCGGAACGGGTCGGACTCTCCCCTACACCCTGCTCACGCCGGGTCAAGCAGTTGGAGGAAGCCGGTATTATCGCGAAACATGTCACCCTGCTCGACCCCGCGCGGCTGAACCTGAAGCTCACCGCACTGATCCAGATCAGCATGGACCGGCACACACCCGACCGCTTTGAGAATTTTCAGGCCAAGGTGGCGGAGTTTCCCGAGGTAATTGAATGCAGTCTGATCACGGGACAGGCCGCTGACTACCTGGTCAAGGTGGTGGTACCCGACATGGACGCCTACCAGGAGTTTCTACTGGGCAAGATCACCCGCATCGCCGGTGTCTCGGGGGTGCAGTCGAGCTTCGTCATGCAACAGATCATCCACAAGACTGAATTACCGCTGGATTACCTGACATAGTTTCAAGCATGACACAGAGTCATGCTGCCACTTCCCACTCCCCATCCATGGTGGATTCGACACCACCCTCGGTCAAATATTGTAAACAATTGTAATTCATCCCGTTTTCATCGCGATTTGGCTTCATTCCAAAAACCGTCAGGACTATAGTGGAGGCAGGGAGTTACCTGACCTCGACTGTTCGAGGCCAGCCCTTTCGAGAACGGCACTCAGCGAATTTACCAGAGGGCCAATAATTCAGGCACCGGCATCGCAGGATCGATAAAGAGCCACTACACGGAGCAGACAGAGATGACAAAACTGACACAGATCGAAGGTATCGGCGAAAAGTACGGCGCAAAACTTCAGGAAGCCGGCATCAGCACACAGGAAAAACTGCTCGAAGCTGGCAGTACCACTAAGGGCAGAAAAGCCTTGGCTGAAAAATCCGGCATCAGCGAAAAACTGATCCTCGGCTGGATCAATCGTGCCGACCTGGCACGGGTCAAGGGTATCGGGGAAGAGTATGCCGATCTGCTGGAGCTCGCCGGCGTCGATACGGTACCCGAACTGGCACAGAGAAATGCAGCGAATCTTCATGCCAAGATAAAAGAGGTTGCGGAAGCACGGGGCAATGTCGTGCGCCGTGTACCTTCGGCATCCGAGGTCGAAAAGTGGGTTGCACAGGCAAAAGAGCTGCCACGTGCAATCAACTATTGAACAGGGTCTGAAAAGACATCCACCGGGACGGGTAACATCTGTCCCGGTGAATCCCCATGCAAAATATGCGAAACGACAGCACCCGACCACCACAGCAGACCGACCCACAAAGCTTAGCTGCCCGGGCAACAGGATTGAGGTGATGGACTATATAACACGGGGAACACTCCGTTTAATCACCCGACTTGGTACCATCCTGGACTTCAGCACAGTGGCTGCGGCTCTGGCGGAGACTCTGGAATCTATCAATTTTGCGGAGCTTAACCGCATGCTCTCGCAGAACAACGAACTGCAACGCCTCACCCGCGCATGGCTTGGAGAGGTTGACGACCGGTCTTTTGCCGCGGAGCAGATCGAGCTGATTCTGGGTAGTGAGCGGCTCGAGATCTTTGCTGTCCAACTCGGGCTGGATAAAACCACGGCGACTGCTGCCCTTGCCGACGTGCTGTCCGAAATAACGCTGGAATGCAGTGACGGCAATTCATCCGAAGACCAGTCGGACCCTGGTGAAACAGATGCCGTTTCAAATAGCCTCTCCATTTGATGCCGGCATCCTGCCACATTCACAACGGACTTGTCGGAACAGAGGATGACCGGTATGGTGTGCCCGACCCAACCGTCAGACAATAACTGCAAGGCAGAACCCCTGCCTGCAGTTATACCCGGCCTTTTTCATGCGAGCATCCACAACTATGAGTACCGAACAGGCGTTACTTGAGCGCAGTGAATCCAAATGTGAACTCTGCAGGGCAACGGAAAACCTCCAGCCCTACGAAGTCCCACCCACTTCCGATGGCAGTGCCGATCAATCCCTGCTGCTCTGTGACACCTGTCGTGAACAGATAGAAGACCCGGAAAAGATCGACCCCAATCACTGGCGTTGCCTCAACGACAGCATGTGGAGCACGGTGCCGGCGGTGCAGGTGATGGCGTGGCGCATGCTCAAGCGCCTCAGCGCGGAGGGCTGGCCGCAGGATCTGCTGGATATGCTCTATCTGGACGAACAGACCCAGGCATGGGCGGAGGCTGCCGGTGATGGCAGCGACAACGACACTTCAGTGCAGCATCTGGACTGTAACGGCGCGCGGCTCGAAGCAGGCGATACCGTCACCCTGACCAAGGATCTCAACGTCAAGGGCGCCAATTTTACCGCCAAGCGCGGCACCGCCGTGCGCGGCATCTCGCTGGTGGCCGATAACCCGGGACAGATAGAAGGCCGGGTCAATGGCCAGCAGATTGTCATCCTGACCCAGTTCGTCAAGAAATCAGGCTGAGCCCCAATAATTTAGAAACCGCTACCCGAGCCTCAGCCGGTATTCTGCATACCGGCCGAAATCCCCGCCATGGTCACCATCAGCGCCTGCTCCAGGCGTTCCTTCGGTGTATTGCGGTCGCGATGGAGCAGTTCCGCCTGCAGATAGTGGAGCGGATCGATATAGGGGTTACGCACATTGATGGAGCGCCGGATCAGGGGAAAATCCGCCAGCAGTTTGCGCGTCTGTTTGATTTTCAGCACCATATCGAAAGTGCCGCTCAGGCGTTCCCGTAGCGTCTCGCCCAGGGCCTGTAACTCCTCCGGCACCAATCTGGCTGCGTAGTATTCCGCAATCACCGGATCACTCTTCGCCAGCACCATCTCCAGCATATCCACATAACTGGCGAAGAAGGGCCAGGCCGCGTACATCTCGTGCAGCCGGGCCAACTCACCGGACTCGATCGCCTGCCCCAGGGCGCTGTCTGATCCCAGCCAGGCCGGCAGCATGAGCCGGATCTGGGTCCAGGCGAACACCCAGGGAATCGCCCGCAGGCTCTCGACACCGCCGTCGGCACGACGCTTGGCCGGCCGCGATCCCAGCGGCAGCTTGCCCAGTTCATGTTCCGGTGTCGAGGCACGAAAGAACGGCACGAAGCGCGGATCATCCCGCACCACTGCCCGATATTCACGAAAGGCGTCCCGTGCCAGCGACTCCATCATGGCCCGCCACTCCGGGCGCGGTGCCGGTGACGGACAGAGGGTGGCGGCCAGCACGGCGCCGGTATAGCGTTCCAGATTGCGCTCGGCAATCTCCGGAATGCCGAATTTAAAGCGGATCACCTCGCCCTGCTCGGTCACCCGCAGGGTGTGGTCCACCGAACCGGGCGGCTGGGCCAGAATCGCCCGGTGGGTCGGGCCGCCGCCGCGGCCGACCGTACCACCACGGCCATGAAACAGGGTCAGATGAACCCCCCGGGCACGGCAGGTGGCGGTCAACGCCTCCTGGGCCTGGTACTGCGCCCAGACCGCCGCCAGTTGACCGGCGTCCTTGGAGGAGTCGGAGTAACCGATCATCACCTCCTGGTGTCCGTGGGTGTAGTCCCGGTACCAGTCGATGGAGAGCAGCTGATCAATGCAGTGATGGGCATCCTGCAGATCCGCCAGGGTTTCGAACAGCGGCACCACCCGCATGTCGTGCCCAACTCCCATCTCCCGCAGAAGCAGAATGACCGAGAGCACATCGGATGGCCGGCTGGCCATGGAGATGACATAGGAGCCCAGGGAATTGGGATCGGCCTGGGCGATCGCCCGGCAGGTCTCCAGCACCTCGCTGATCTCTTCATCGGGCTGCCAGTCCACCGGTATCAGCGGTCGTTTGCTCTGCAGCTCCTGTAACAGAAAGCGCTGTTTCTCCGCCTCGTCCCACGCCAGATAGGAGCCAAGATCGTAGAACCGGGTCAGGGCGTCGAATACCGCCGCGTGGCGGTCGGCGTTCTGCCGGATATCCAGCCGCACCAGGGTCACGCCGAAGCAGGCGATGCGGCGGATGATATCCTCCAGCAGACCACCGGCGATGATCTGCATACCGCACTCGATGAGGGAGCGATGACAAAGCATCAGCGGCTCCAGCAGATCTTCGGCGGTCATCAGCACCTCAGACTTGAAGCCCTGCCCCGACAGCCCCTGTTGGATCAATGTCTTGGTCTGATCCAGGCGGCGGCGCAGACCGGCCAACAGATACCGATAAGGTTCGGCCGCATCCCCAACCCGCTCCCGCAGTTCGTCATTACACTGATACATGGAGAGTTCCGAGCGCAGCTCATCCAGATCCCGGTCATACAGATCGGCAGCCATCCAGCGCGACAGCAGCAGCACCTCCCGGGTCACCGCAGCAGTAACATAGGGATTGCCATCCCGGTCCCCGCCCATCCAGGAGGAGAAACGAACCGGCGAACAGTCGAGTGGCAGCGGCTTTTGCAGCACCGCCTGCATCGACTCATCCAGCTGCCGCAGGTAGTTCGGCACCGCCTGCCAGAGTGACCCCTCGATAACGGCGAAGCCCCATTTCGCCTCGTCGATCGGCGTGGGGCGCTGCCGGCGAATCTCGTTGGTGTGCCAGATCTGGCTGACCAGCTCATTCAGGCGGCGCTGGCGGTACTCCCCCCGCTCCAGTTTGCGCAGACAGTCGGTGATGGCGTTATATTTTTTGATCAGGGTGCGTCGGTTCACCTCGGTGGGGTGGGCGGTGAGTACCAGATCCACTTCCATGCGGCCGATCGCCTGCAGGATCTGCTCATCGGTGAGTCCATCCGCCTGCAACTGTTTCAGTTGCCGGGCAAAGGAGTCCTCCGCATCCAGTTCGCACACGTCCTGATGCAGTCGCACGCGATGAAACTCCTCGGCGATATTGGCCAGGTTGAGAAACTGGGTAAAGGCACGCGCCACCGGCAGCATCTCGGCTTCGCTCAGACCGGAGAGTTCCCGCAACAGCGCGTCATGATTGGAGCCGGCATCCTCCCGCCCCGCCTTGGCCAGATGACGTATGCGCTCGATCTTCTGCAGAAACGCCGGTCCCAGATGGTTTTCGATGGTCTGCCCCAGACTCTCACCGAGCATACGTACATCGTCGCGTAATGATTCATCCAGATTGGTCATACTTCTTACTCCAACAAGGTTTCTGCAGCTACGCTTGCTGCCAGTCGGCCGGGGCGGCAAATCGTAACAGAAAGGGGGAGAGATAACGGGCACTCTCTTCGCTGTAGGCGCGCGGCGCATTATAGATGACCAGCCGACGGTAGACGAACATTTCAGGTCGGCGACTGAAGGTGAGCGCGGCCACCTTGGCCCGGCTGTGGACATGCCCGGCATAGTCGACCCGCCCGGTCAGCCACAGGCCGGCAGCAGCCGCCAGATCGGTAATCCGGGCCACCTCATGTGCCGGAATCAGCAGATAGAAGCGCCCGGCCTCACCCAATAACCGGGCTACAAGCCGCACCAGTTCATGGTGCGGCAGCAGATCGGCATGGCGGGCCAGGCGGCGCAGATTGACGCTGTTTTTACTGTGCCGCTCAAAAAACGGTGGGTTGCTGATGATCAGGTCATAACGTTGATCGCAGCATTCGGCATAGTCCTGTATCGACTGCCACACCAGTTCCAACCGCTCAGACCAGGGACTGGCGGAGAAATTGACGGCGGCGTCCCGACACGCCTGTTCGGTCAATTCCACGGCAGTGACATGGCCCGCCCCCAGCTGCATCAGCATCAGCGACAGCAGCCCGCTGCCGGCACCGATGTCCAGCACTCGCTCGCCGCCGGCAACCGGCGCCATGGCGCCAAACAGCGTGGCGTCAGTGCACACCTTCATGGCGCTCTCACCCTGCTGCACGCTGAATCGCTGAAAGCGGAAAATCGACACCACGCACTCAGTCCGGTGGCGAGACGGGACGAAGAGTACCGGCCGGCAACTCCAGATCATACGCCTTGCCAAAGCCCGCCACATAGCGACCCGACTGTGGCGTCAGGACAAACAGATGAAAGTCCGGCAGGCGGCGCAACAGGGCCACAGTATCGCCAAAACGCTGCTCCAGCCGGGACAGCATGGCGGCATGATTTGTATCGGTCTCGGGAACCTCACCCGCCCGGCACTGCAGGATCACCCGCTCCCGGGCGAACGGGTTGCGGGTTTCCGCCTCCGGACGGACAAACAGGATCGCGGCACTGCCCTGCTGCTGCAGATTGCCCGTATGCTCCGCCAGGTCACTGATAAAGATATAGAAACGGCCCGACCCATCCCGGACATAGGGGGCATAGCTGATTGCCGGCTGACCTGTGGCCGTCACGGTGGAGAGCAGCAGGGTCTGGTGCGAATCAATCAGAGCTTGAAGGGCCGCCTCTGCCTGTCGCAGATCAGTTGATTCGGGGGTAGTCATAAAGCACAGTCATCGTTAGAAAAACAGATGCCCATGCTGACACGAGGCGGCGCGGAGATAAACCCCGCCCAACGCTTCAGTGCATGCGTGGTGAAGGGTCAGAGAGGATCAGGTCGGGCATGGAAAAGGGCGCCAGGCGCTCGATGAAATCCACCATCTCCAGTACCGGGGAGGCGCGGAAGAAGCGCGCCATCGGGCGGTCCATCCAGAGCCGGTCGGAATAGAGATAGATATTGTGCGGGGTATCACCGGTACCATCCAGATCCCGGTCGAATCCTTCGTAGGTATCCCAGGCATTGCCCCGCCAGTCGTTGTCCCGGGCGCTGGAGGCGGCACTCACCGCGATCGGTATGATATTGCCGGTAAAGCGGTTGCCATGAATGATATGCCCGCCCTTTTCACCATAGAAGTACATCGCCACATCGTTGTAGGCAAAGTGGTTGTTGATGAGATAAATGATATTCTCCGGATCGGTGGGCGAGTTGGCGGTCAGGCCAACGGCACAGCGGACAATATCGTTGGCCTCCAGCCGCACCTGGGAACTCTCTTTCACCGCCAGCGCGGAACTGGTGGCATCCGGCATATTCAGCAGCCGGTTTTCCCGAATGACCACGCCGTTGGAGTAGATCAGCACAATACCCGTGGTGTTTCTGATCAGGGTATTTTCAGCTATTTCGTTATCGGGCGAAAAGATCAGCTCCATGCCGATGCGGCTGTTCTCGATAGTGTTGCCGATAAAGCGGTTATCCGACGAGTTGGTAAACACCACATCCCGGACCTGAGTGATGTGGTTTCCTTCCATCAGGTTGTCGCTGCTGTACCAGACGCGAATGCCCTCCCCGCGCAGGCTCGGCGCCTCCGCTCGGGACTCAATCCGGTTGTTGCGGACCACATTGCCGTTGGACTGGCGAATATGAATCCCGAACAACACATCATCCATGCGGTTGTTCTCCACCAGCGCATCATTCGCCGTCAGCAGCAGGGCGGCGTCCACCTGATCATGCGAATTGCCGGAGTTGGTCAGGTGCAGGCCACGGATTGTCACCCCGTCCGCCAGGACCGTAACTACGGTGCCGCCACCTTCACCGTCCACCGTCACCTCGCCCCTGCCGTCAATAATGATCGGCCGTCGGATCACCACCGGACCGGCATAGCTCCCTGCCGGCAGGGTCAGCACGCCTCCCGGCGGTGTGATGTCGACAAACAATTGCAGTGGCGGCAGCGCATATCCCAGGGTGGATACCAGGCACCCCGCCAGCAAACAGAGCATCAGCCATAAGCGCTTCATGACAGGTATTGATCAACAGTTCCAGTGAGTTAAATCCGGGTTACGGGCACCACAATGATCAGCCGATCGCTGTGACGCGCATAATTCTGGCACAGAGTAGGGTTATTATGCGGCGCCGTCCTTAAGAATAATCAATTCTGCACATTTAGTCAGACAGCATCGGTCTTAGCGAAGTGGCTCGCGGACTCCAGACCCACTTTGGGTTACCCCGCAGTAACAATTCATCTGCATACAAAAATGGGCGCAAAAGCGCCCCTGGAAAACTCTTACTAAAGCCATCCTTGGCTTGGAAGGGCACTGCACGGCTGAAGAATTTTCCGTTGTATAGCACTTTCAATTTTGGCAAGTAAATTGACCAACGGAATTTACTGTATTGCCCTCTCAGAAAATGCTGTGTGTGGCAACGTACAGACGCAACGGTGAGATACGCCCATCATGACTGTTCCGGCTGCTCGCAAATGTGCGGGTTGAGGAAATCAGCAGAGGTTATTATGGACAAACCACGTCAACAGGATTCACTTTACAGTGGGAAAAACAGTGAGAAAAAGGGTACCCAACAGGAGCAAAAGCCTGTAACGAAATTTAATGCACCGTTTTCAAAAGTTTCATCTACAGATGACAAGGACAGCCCATTAACTGCTGCCAAGCATGACGACAAGCCTGCAAGTCAAAAAACGCAACAAGTACAGCCGCAACAGCAAAAACCGCAGCAGCAGAAACCACCGCAGGCTGTCCCTGGAAAAGATGCCAAGAAAGGCAAATAAAGCGGGTTAGCCCGTATTTCCGCAATAAGCCGGCGTATAGGGAAAGGCAATAGACCAGGCCTACTCCTCCGGTGACAGTGAAGGATTCCCGATTGGCAATATCGCCAGTCGGGAACTGAGCGGTAGAATTGTGATAACCCGAGATATTTTAAAAAACAACTGGAAGCGGTTTAAAGCCAAAGTGAAGGTCACAACGGGATAAGATCACCGGCGCTCTCACCTCCTGCTGAAGCCATGCCAAACGACGGCGGACTCAGAAAAGCAGGCGTAGCAATCCATCATTCAACCAAACCACGTTCGCCCCTAATAGTCGATCGTCACCCGCCCTGAGTTAATTTTGCAGCGAGGATATTCGGCCGATAGTTAATTTATTAGTGATAAGTCGCAATATTTTGTCATTCCTGCAAACTCCCTAATCCAAGGAAACATCGCGGTTAACATTATGGATACCGGCGATAGGCTGTAATAAGTTTCGCGAACCCGATTGTTGGCGAAACCCATCACATCATGCCGGGGTACCTTCTTTTTAATCACTCAGGCATTTGACCACCCTGGGGATAGCCTTGCGGACCCCCCATCATCCCGGGACCACCCTGGGGATAACCTTGCGGACCACCCATCATGCCCGGGCCACCCTGGGGATAACCTTGCGGACCCCCCATCATCCCGGGACCACCCTGGCGATAACCTTGCGGACCCCCCATCATCCCGGGACCACCCTGGGGATAACCTTGCGGACCCCCCATCATCCCGGGACCACCCTGGGGATAACCTTGCGGACCCCCCATCATCCCGGGACCACCCTGGCGATAACCTTGAGGACCCCCCATCATCCCGGGACCACCCTGGGGATAGCCTGCCGGCCACCCATCATGCCCGGACCACCCTGGGGATAGCCTTGCCGGCCACCCATCATGCCCGGACCACCCTGGGGATAGCCTTGCCGGCCACCCATCATGCCCGGACCACCCTGGGGATAACCTTGCCGGCCACCCATCATGCCCGGACCACCCTGGGGATAGCCTTGCCGGCCACCCATCATCCCCGGACCACCCTGGGGATAGCCTTGCGGACCACCCATCGTGCCCGGATAACCCATCTCCCCCATCGGACCGGCCGGTGCGGGCCCTTCCTGCGCGGACACGGCAGGCGCTAAGGTGAAGGTGATAATCACTGCTGCAAGTATTGAATTCGTCATGTGAAGTTTCCTTACTAGAGAAAGCCTGGACTCATTTCATGGAAATACCGGGCGTTAGAAAAAGTCTAAACCTCTGTTCAGGTGTAGTATGTTCGGTGACGCACATATCGCCACAATTAGCCACCGATCAGTTTAGCTGAGGGTATTGATTGGAGATATCGGCAGGCGCAACCATCACCATCTTCAGAATCCAGGCTGAGCCGAAGTAAGGTCCGCGTTGGAAGTGTACCCTCCTATTCCTCGTCAGCGCTCAGTGCCTCAAAGCCAGAGATCACATCGAACAGCTCCGCATCAATGCCACTCTGGCGTAATCGGTGAAACGATCCATTAAGGACTTGGAACAATTCGTCGATATTTTTCTCGCCACGTTGCATAGCCGCCGGACGACTGGCGTTTGAGATTCGTGCATTGAAGCCCTTACCAATCAAGACGACCACCCAACAAACCATCCTACCGTCACCTGCACTGCTCATTTACCCGTGTGAACATGGTAGCTGACGCTTCTCATTCAATCGCAATGTACGATAGCGTACAGACGATGGCCACGTCCGGTGATTATGCTTCCTCTGTGATTAAGAGACCGCGTGTAAAACCCCGCGGGTTCTTTGACCGTTCACAAGGAAGCACAAACAGCCTTGATCGGCTCGATACCGCACTGTTTTTGCAGAAGACCGATAACCCGGGTTTTAGCGTATCGAAACGACTCAATACCGGTGTCAGTAAGAGCCGAATCATGGATATCTGGAGAGTTCTATCATGAAACAATTTCGCAACTATCTTACCGTGTTGTTGTTGGCTATTACGTTAGCATCGGTCATCGGTTGTTCATCCACCTCGAAACAGGAGAGCACCGGGGAGTATTTAGATGACAGCGTTATTACTACCAAGGTGAAGACGGCCATTTTTAATGAGCCTACGCTTAAATCCGCCGAGATTAACGTCGAGACGTTCAAGGGTGTGGTACAGCTGAGTGGCTTCGTCAACTCCCAGAGCGATATCAACAGGGCGGTAGAGATTGCGCAAGGTATCAAGGGCGTAACCTCCGTCAAGAACTCCATGCGGCTCAAGTGAAGCTGACTAAGCCTCGCCAGTGCCGGCCCCTTTCAGGTTCGGTGCTGGCCAGGGCTAGTAACCCATGATTCCGAACCCGGCGCTGGTCAGGTGGATGGCCACTCTCTTGGGGTCGACAATTAAAAACCCGCTGTCATCAATCACCGCACAGGTTTCGCAGGCACGCGCCCTGCAGTGCCAAAAGCAAACGATATACCAACCATTAAATTGTCGGCCTTGAAAAGCATGTCAACAATACTTTAGTCCGCGCTCTGTGTACGCCACCGCACAGAGATTAAACTATTTTTTGCGTAACGTTCAGTTGGTGATATCAGGAAGTCAGCGGCCGACGTGAGAAACAAGGCTACAACCACGAATCCTGCCCAGAAGCCGTAGCGTCACCCGTACGATTTCGGCGCCATGCATTGGGCGATTGAAGCAATCAGGCACACCTCCTTAGAGCACCGAAGGGATAACCGGAGACGGTATCGGCAGTCAGTCGAGCACCGGGCCAGTACATATCGGTTTTATACTCAAGTCTAGACAATGGATAACGCACATGAAAACCTCATCCTATGCACGTACACTGTTTGCCATGGCATCTTTAGCCTTGGTTAACGCCACCTTCGCTGATCAAAACACCAAGGAGGGATATACGCTCGGTACTCCCGATAAGTCTATCGTAATGAACGGCTCTAATAACTGCTGGAGAACTGGATTCTGGACAGCCGACATGGCTATTGCAGAATGCGACCCGAGCTTGGTAAAGGTAGCCGCTACCGAGACACCAATGGCCCCAGTTGCACCACCTCCGATGAAGTCAGAGGCCATCGTACTTACCCTGGAATCCGATACGCTGTTTGAATTTGACAAGTCGGTTATCAGTACCGAAGGTAAGCAACAACTGGACAATCAGGTCATCGCCAAGATGAATGAATATCCACAAATTGAAATGGTGCGGATCACCGGACACGCCGACCGAATCGGCTCGGAAGCCTACAATCAAAAACTGTCACAGCGCCGCGCGGATGCAGTGAAAGATTACCTGATTGGACAAGGTATTGTAAGTTCGCGCACTGAAACCGCCGGCAGTGGTGAATCCGATCCTGCTGTTTCCTGTGCAGACATAACTGGCAGAAATAACAGTAAAAACACGAACCTGGTTGACTGCCTAAAACCAAACCGTCGCGTTGTGGTAGAAATCAAGACCCTTACTATAGCGCAGCAATAAACTGAAGCTGATGCCTAAGGAGCATCTGTGGATCATCGGATACACAAGATGACATGAATACCACCGGCTTAGGCCGGTGGCGTTCGCTTATACCGCACGCCATCCTTCCCTCTCGCTATGGATATGCCATGATAGATAGGTAAGCGTGGATTGCTTACTTAAACCCTGTGGGATTGACAGCGTATTCAATGATGTAATCGCTTACTCTGACTCAGCACAGAACAACAGAGGAAATGATTATGCTAGTGACCTTTTCCTGTCCCGCCTTTGCGGACATCACCCTGTTTGGCGACGTGGCCATCAAGTTGCTCAAGATGATGGGGCACAGCGGTACGGTACCCAGCGCACTTCTTGCCGATGATGTCCCGGCGGTACTGGCACGCTTGGAGGCCGCGATCGAAGCTGAGAAGCAGTCATCAAAGGCGACGGAAGTACCGGCAGAGGACGATGACGAGGAGCCTGTCATCAGCCTCACCCATCGCGCATTGCCTTTGATCGAGTTGCTCAAGGCGGCAGCAAAAGATAAATGCAACGTGATGTGGGACAGCGGGACTTAATCCGACACGGGCGACAACAGGCAATCGTAGATCGCAAGAGGATACACCCGTATACCGCCAGCCTGCCTCATCATCCACGATCTGATTCAGCTTTGGGAAGGGTCACCCATGACTTCCCATCGATCAGGGCAGATTTGCAGGCCAGGAAAACCAGGTTGCCCCCGTTCCCTCTCGCTTGGATAAACCTATCATATTTTACTGTCAATAGGATTTTTTGAAGTACCGGTGTGTATTGTTTAGTCCGTATGTCCTCGTCATGAACAAGAGCGAACGCTTCAACAGCATTTCACATCTGGTCGGCGCCGCACTGGCGCTGGCGGGCACCGTGGCGCTGGTGGTGATGGCATCACGGGGTGGCGATGTATACCGCATCGTGTCGTTCAGTATTTATGGCGCCACGCTATTTCTGCTTTATGTAATCTCCACGGTTTATCACGGCCTGCCGCCAGGTCGCGCGAAACGGGTGTTTCGTGTACTCGATCACCAGGCCATTTATCTGCTGATCGCCGGCAGCTATACCCCGTTCACGCTGATCTCGCTCGAGGGTATCGTGGGTTGGTGGATGTTCGGTGCGATCTGGGGCATGGCGGCACTGGGGTTGGTACTTGATGCGCTACCACGGCGCGGCGCGCGGGTGCTGCCAATGATCATTTATTTTGTCATGGGCTGGCTGATTGTACTGGCGATCAAGCCACTACTCGCAGCGCTGCCACCCGCGGGCTTCGTGTGGCTGTTAACCGGCGGGATACTCTATTCGTCGGGAATTGTGTTTTATGCCCTCGACCAGCGTTACCCCTGGATGCATGGGGTGTGGCATCTGTTCGTGTTGGGGGGTAGCGTCAGCCACTATCTGGCGATTCTGGTCTATGTCTGATAGCAGCTGATCACTGTCAAACGCCGCGTCTACAAAAACCTGTGGCCCGTTTGCCTGTAGAACAAGGGGGTGCCTACGCTAGTAACCTTCCCCTGATGGTCTACACGGACATAACGATGTTCGGCGACGTGGCAGTCCTAATGGCTTAAACAGTGGGAGCACAGCGGCGCAATACACGATTCCCGCTTGCCGCTGCAGCAATTAATCCGGCAGCTGCAAACGATCAACCCGGATTACAGAATATTCACTTCGGGTAACAGGCGATCAAACTCCTTCTTGACCACCCCATAGCACTCACAGGCTCGCGCCTCCAGTCCCGCGCGGTCGAGTGCCGTGATGTGGCCACGTTGATACTTGATCAGGCCGGCCTTCTGCAGGTTACCGGCCGCCTCAGTGACGCTCTCACGACGTACACCGAGCATGTTGGCGATCAACTCCTGGGTCATAACCAGTTCATTGGAGGAGAGACGGTCGAGGCTCAGCAGCAGCCAGCGGCAAAGTTGCTGGTCGAGCGAATGGTGCCGGTTGCACACGGCGGTCTGTGCCATTTGGGTCAACAGAGCCTGGGTGTAGCGCAGTAACAGATGCTGCAAGTCGCCGGAGCGATTGAACTCCTGCTTCAACAGTTGCCCCTTCAACCGGTAGGCGTGACCGGCACTCTGTACGACGGCCCGATTAGGCATGGTCTCGCCACCCATGAACAGGGCAACACCAATAACGCCCTCGTTGCCGACCACGGCGATTTCCGCCGATGCACCGTCGAGCATGACGTAGAGCAGGGACACAATGGACGTGGTGGGAAAATAGACGTGACGCAACTCGACGCCGGATTCATAAAGCACATCGCCGAGCGGCATAGGGACCAGTTCAAGATGGGGAAGCAGGCGTCCGATATCCTCCTTCGGCAGGGCGGCGAGCAAGTGGTTCTGGCTGGGGGCGTGTGGATCGTGCATGCATAAACTCCGGTCCTTGGGTTCTAATCAGATTGCCTTACCGACAAAACAGATCCGGATGTCTGATATTACGCCAGTATAGACCATTATATATACTGTGTGTAATTGCCTGCGCGCAGGCGCAGCAGGGAGATCGGCGCACGGTTCCGTGCGGGGCAGCACGCGCTCACTCCGTAAGGTGGATCAACGCCCAACACACCTGTCGATTGCCGCTATTGTACGCCAGCAGACAGACGGCGACGGTGCTTCTGCGTATCCTTCAGTCATCGGAGACAAACAAAGTACCAGCAAGGGTGTTTGCGTGAAGGCAGCGAAAACCCGCGACCGCCGACACGGCCGATAGCAGGAATCGCGGCGTGGATAAGGGCAGTGCGTTTTTGCCAAGTCGAAAGACGGAAAGACGCACGCGACCTACTTTGAAGCACCGCAAACATAATATTGGATAAGAAGGTAACGTCATGAAAAAAATACAGAAATTCACTCCCTACATGGTTGCTGCAGTGATGCTGCTCAGTCTGAGTGGTTGTGCCGGCATGTCGACACAGGATAAAAATACCGCCATCGGCGCCGGTGTTGGTGCTGTCGGCGGGGCCATTCTTACAGGCGGCAGTACTATCGGAACCGTCGGCGGTGCTGCGGTAGGCGGCGTTATCGGCCACGAGGTCAGCAAGGACAAATGAGGATGGAACCGTGCGGTCGTCCGGGTGTCCCGGTCGCTCAGCGCCCTGACCCCCGCATTAAGAATGGCCAGCAAGATTTTGCGCTTTATTCCATGAATAAGAGGAACGAATTATGAAGCGACTCCAGATCATCAGTGCCGCACTGGTCTTGAGTGCATTGCTTGTAGCACTCCCCGGTTGCGAGAAACAGGGCCCGGCAGAGCAAGCCGGCGAGAGTATCGACAATGCGGTAGAGAAGGCCGGAGATCAAATCGAGAAAGCCGGTGATGCCATCAAGGATAGCGCACAGGGCGACAACACCTATTAACCCCGTATCGCGAAAACCACGGCGACTGTCGACAGTGTCCCCAGCGACACTCCGTGTGCGTCCACCGGTAGCCGGATAGCGGCTGCCGGAGAAATGCCGTTGGCGTTGTCGTCATCCTGCGTCGCTGCTTGAGTAACCGGCATTATCTCTTTACCTGGCTCTGCGGCGGACGGCACATCGGGTATCCAGGGAACGGCAACTGAGTTGGCAACGGTAATAGTGACGAGGTAACAGCGTCTCATAACGGTTGACAGATAACCGGACGATGCAACAACACTACTGCTCAATTCCGTTGTTAAAGATGCGGTCCACATCAGAGGCGAAGGTGCTTTGCCCATTTTTGCAGTACTCCTGAAAAGTAATGAAACCTCTGCGGGATCTGTATATGCAGAGCCCTGTAGCTTGTCTTACAGATTGTCAAGCATCTTTCTAAGCTTTCCCTGGACCTGTTCAGCGATAACCGTGAGTGCCGGGTTTCCAACCGTGCCCATCGATGCCACGGGATCGATAGCCGAAACTTCGACCTTGCCATCCGCTTGCTCTTGAATAACGACATTGCACGGTAGCATAGTGCCGATTTTTTCCTCCAATTTGAGTGCCTCGTAGGCAAGTGAAGGATTGCATGCACCTAAGATCCTGTACCCTTTAAAATCCACATTTATCTTTTTCTTCAGGGTTTCCTGGACATCTATTTCCGTCAGTATGCCAAAGCCTTCATTCTTCAATGCTTGCGTAACCGTAGCGATAGCATCATCAAACGGGCGTTGAATGGCTTTACTTAAGTGGTAGCTCATGGACTGATTTCCTTTAACCGTATTTGCGTGAGGATTACATTGGCAATAGTCTTGTTAACTGACAACATCACATGACCGCGACAGTTCCTTGTGGCGGTAAAAAGATGGCGGATCTGTTTTCAAGATTATGCTGTATGACGTTCGTCTTTCGATTTGCCCAACAACTTATCCCGTAGAATAATTTGCGTATCGCTATATGCGTCGACCTTGAATAAACCGCAACAGGACCACAACAACCGCGAGGACCAGGAGGATATGAATAAATCCGCCCATCGTGTACGACGAAACCAAACCAAAGGCCCAGAGGACAATAAGGATGATCGCAATAGTTTCCAACATTTTTATTTCTCCTGATATTTGGGGTCTTCTGGCGCGGAAACACTCCTCTCATCGTAAATCAGGCGTGCGCAACTAACGAAGCGTCACAGCCACGACGAGCGGCAACCCTCATGCTTTCAGCGATTACTTCGGCATGATTCACGCCATCGCACGTCGCCAGGGTGAAGACTGCAAGCATACTGGCTTCGATGCCAAATACTAAGAGAGAAACACCCTCGCCGTCTGTCTGCTGGCGTACATAACAAACCCTCACGTTGCTACCTGCTACCCGGTCGCACCTGTGCGCTATCGCACATACACGCACTTGATGAGCTATACAATGCTGTTCAACAATCAATATCAGACTCTATCCAGTAGGTCAGATTGCATGAACGATTCGCACAGTCCTTGCCAGAACCACCTGCTCGCCGCTCTGCCATCTGAGGATTATCAGCGTCTGTCACGTTCCTTTAATTGTTGCCGATGCCGCTCTGGTAGGTGCTTTACGAGTCCGGCAACGAGTTGCGACACGTCTACTTCACCACTACTTCTATCATCTCACTGCTCTACGTCATGCTCGACGACGCACACGAAACAAGTTGCTTATGTTCGCTAGCGCCCAGACGTGCCCCGGGGTTATGACCCATAGTGGCTAATACACGGCCTCCGGTTTCAGCCGACAAAATGGGGGCTAAATCCAATATCGGAACCGCGCACTGCGCTTCCGACCAAAGGTCAATCCTTATGTCGCCGTCTAACAAATCCATCCTGCCTACCAACCGTCTGCTCGCAGCACTGCCACGCAAACAACATGAGCGTTTTGTGTCTGCCTGTGAATCTGTTGAGCTGGTATTTGGTGAGGTCCTGAGCGAGCCCGGCGAACGCATTCGCCACATTTACTTTCCCACAGAAAGCTTCATTTCCCTGATAATGCCGATTAATAACCACGCCAATTTGGAAGTTGGATTGGCCGGAAATGAGGGTATGCTAGGAATTTCACTCATACTGGGCGTAGAGGTGTCGCCGCTGCGCGCCGTGGTACAGGGCGGAGGGGCTGCATTGCGCATCAAAGCCTCGTCATTCCGGCGCGAAATCGAACAGAGCCCTGCGCTGCAGCGGGAACTGAAGCATTACCTTTATGTGATGATGGGCCAACTCGCCCAAACTGCCGCCTGCACCCACTTTCATGTAGTCGAGGCGCGTCTCGCCCGCTGGCTGCTGATGACGCAGGACCGCGCACACTCGGATGCATTTCATATCACCCACGAATTCCTGGCTTACATGCTGGGGGTGCGCCGTGTCGGTGTCACCAAAGCGGCCTCTTCACTGCAGAATCGCAAACTGATTCACTATAGCCGTGGGGATATCACGGTGCTTGACCGCGATGGTCTGGAGGCGGCTTCCTGCGACTGTTATGCAGCCGATAAAGCGACCTACACCAGGATTATGGTTAAAGGTAAGACAATTGGATTAACCAAGCCATGAGTGATCTCACAACCAACCACAATTCAGGGGCTTGGTGTTGCATTACAGGCTGAATCCCTGCTCCCATCTGCTTACCGGTACACTGTATTCATTCGGCAGTACCCCGGATCTTCCAAAATTTTGAGTACGCCGTGAATTTTCAACGCTGATCTATCTGACACAACGAAGTCATTCTGTCCGTTATATTTATCAGTGAAGAAATGACAGCGGTTCAAGCAGTCTGCGACAGCCCGGGTATCAGCAGGACTAAACCTTCCGAGGCCGTTTCAGGATCACCCTCTAAGCCTCCATGTCCCGATTGAGGTAGGCAAAGGTCGATCCCCAGAGATAGAGGCGGAAGCACCGGTACTGCTCCTCGCCCCAACGATGGATGATGTCATCCCACGGGGCGTCCAGACGCTCGGACTAGGCCTTGCAGGTGAGATAGTAACTTGCGTCGACCATTATACACCGCCAACACCTCCAGCGGAGTCTTGACCACTGTGGCGAGAAAGCAGCCAGGCGTTCAAGCGCATCGGAAGCCGCTTGACCCAGTCGATGCGGAAGGCACCATCTCTCCCGCCCGCAAGCCCCACCTGGAGCTGGCCGGCCTCGACGGGAGTGGCTGTAATGTGAAACACTGTGCTGGTGATATCGTTCATGCAAAGCAACCGTTTGCCTGAATCAATGGGGTAAGCGGCAAATCTTTATATGCTATTTTTTCGCGCTCTCTTGAAGGCGCTCGCTCTGCTCCTCCACCGCATCCTTGGCATTGCCATAGCCCTCCTGTAGTTTGCCCGATAACTCGACACGTTTTCCGTCAACTTCATCAAGCTGATTGCCAGTGAGTTTACCCCACTGTGCTTTCACTTTGCCCTTGAACTGCTTCCAACTGCCTTCAATGCTATCGCGATTCATTTCAAACTCCTGTTCTGTAATCAAGTTACAAGCCTAATCGTTTGAGTAGACTGGGTCTGTTTGCTACCGAACATAGCCAAGAATATACCGGCAAGATCATTTGTTTGAGTCAATCCACCAGGGCTGATGCGGATTCAACCCTCACTCCGGGGAGGCTATGGAAACAGGTGAACCTACTGCTACTGGCGATTAATCATATTTATCAGGTCGCCGACAAATATCTCCAATGGGTTAGATAGACCACAAATCATCCGGTTACTATACTCAAGGGTAGATTCAGCGGTCAGAACAGAGAGGTGCTGCCATGTTTGTGGAAAATCTGTTGGCGGAAAAAGATGGCCAGATCTGGTCCATCACACCGGATGCAACAGTCTATGAAGCACTGGTGCTGATGGATCAGAAGGATATCGGCGCCCTGCTGGTGATGCAGGGGAACAAGCTGATCGGCATTCTTTCGGAGCGGGACTACGCGCGCAAGATCATTATCAAGGGCAAATCATCCAAGGAGACTCTGGTCAAGGAGGTGATGACTACCGAGGTCTGTTATGTGGACAAAAAGAAACGCATGGATGAGTGTCTGGCCATCATGTCGGACAAACGGATACGCCATCTGCCGGTCATGGAAAACAACCAGCTGATCGGCCTGATCAGTATCGGTGACGTGGTCAAAAGCATCATCAGTGAACAGGAGATTGTTATCGACGACCTGTACAACTACATCAACGGGGTCTATTACTCGCCACACTGATCGTTGGCTGCAGAAACCGGAAAAATTACCCGAAAGGCCGCACCGGGCTGTTGATTGATCACATCCACCCGGCCACCCATGGCCGTGGCAAGCTGACTGACCAGGGCCAGGCCGATACCGGTACCGATGGTTTCACGGGTGAGTTCATTCTCCGAGCGATAGAACAGGCGGAATATCTTTTTCATCTGGTCCCGGGGCACTCCGGGACCATAATCCCTTACTGTAAACACCAGTTGATTTCCCCGCTCCAGAGTGGCCGTGATATCGATTCGCCTGATCTCCGCCCGGGCGGAAAACTTCAGCGCATTGTCCACCAGATTAATCATGATCTGGCTGAAACTGTCACCATCCAGCATTAGCACGGTCTTCGCTGCCATCTCATCGGCCCGCAGGTTGAGTTCGAATCCCGCCCGCTCCACCGCTGAGCCAATTTTTGAACGGATACCGTCCAACAGTTCTGTCACACCGACCGGTTTACACTCCACTACCAATCCGTTACGAGTCATGCGGGCCAGCTGCAGCACATTGTTGATCAGGCGGGTGAGGCGTTCACTCTCATCATGGATATAGTCATAATAACTGCGTTTTTTCTCCTCGCTGGCCCACCCCTCCCGCAACATCTCGCCATACATGCGAATCGAGGTGAGGGGGGTCTTCAGTTCATGACTGATGGCGGAGACAAAATCCTGCTGCTGCCGCGCCAGTTCAATCTGCCGCAGACCCAGCCGGTACAGCAGATAGAATCCACCGCACAGCACCAGTATCAGGGTGATTGCCACCCAGAGAACAAGCCGGCCACCGGGACCCGCCGGCAACTGCCTGACGCTGTAGATCAGCTCCATCTCACTCAACGGGGCAGCAAGACGATTGCGGTAGAGCAGCGCTCCGGACAGCTCCGTGGCGCGACTCTGATAACTCTTCGGACTCTTTCCACTGAAAGTACTGAACAGATCCCCCCGATAGGCAAGGGTCAGCTCACTCATGCCGGACAGGGCCGTCTCCCGGAACAGGTCCGCAATGGTGGCCTGCAGAAACGGTTGCTGCTCGATCAGCAGGCCCTGGATAAAACGGCGGCCATCACGCCACACCTTGCGAAACAGCACCAGGTGGCCGCTGTCCAGCAGGCTGAATTCAAACGGGTCCAGTTCACTCTCAAAGGTGTGGATACGCACCCCGCCCTGACTTGTCAGTGGCTCACCTGCATCCGTTTCGTTCTCGGCCATGATCGACGCAGGCGCGGGCAGCACACTGCGCTCCTTCCTGATACTGCGCTGCTCGTTCTGTTGCAGCTTCTGCGCCGGCGAGGCGGCCGCCTGCTCCTCGGCAAGCCGTGATTCAAAGCGCCGGTCAAGCTTCAGATCCTCCACCCTGCCGAGTAGTTTGCTACCGCTGGATTTTTTCTCCAGTTGACGTTTGGCATCGGCCTGGTTGAGCTGGTCAAATGCCGCCTGAGGCTGGTCGGCACTGTCCGATTCCATGGTTGAGTCGATCCGCGCACCCTTACCGGAACTGGACAGGCCAGCGGTGGATTCACGCCGGGGCGATTCATCCGGCCTCTGTTTGAGCCTATCCCTGTCGCGCCCGCTCCCACTGCTCTGGACCAATCGGTTCTCACTGAGGATCTGCTGCAACCGGACATGCAGCGCCAAGCGCTGGTTCAGCTCATCATCGGCAATGCCGTAGCGAACAGCCTGATCCTGTGGGGCGGGCAACAACGGACTGCTGAAACGCCCCGTATCATCCACCTGAAAATAACCGATAACACCAGGCACGGATGTATTGACCGGATAGCTGGACAACACGGACCTCTGCACAAAACCGGCAGTCGCTTCCCCCGCCACCACCAGAAAAGCGTAGTCGGTAAAAGCGCGCTTCTCTTCTTCGGTTATCAGCCGCATCAACCGGTCATTGATTCGCGTACTCAACTCCTCAGCCTGCACCCGGTACTGGTGAAAGGCCTCCCACTTCAGCTGGCTGTAAGATTGCTGAATCAGCACTCCGGAAGGGATTAGTAACGTCAGGAAGAACAGCAGCAACCAGCGCCGCAATTGAGACGGCCCAAGACCGACAAGCCGCTGTCCATGAGCCATATCTAATCCACCAGCAACCGGTAACCCGCACCACGCACCGTCACCAGGTAACGTGGATTGGCGGCATCCGGTTCGATTTTTCGCCGCAGTTTGGCGATATGAATATCTACCGTACGGGTTTCCAGATCGAGGTTTTTGGCATAGCCCCATACCCGGGTCAGCAATTCATCGCGGGAGACCGGCCGATCGGCGTTGGCATGCAGATACTGCAGCAGCTCCATCTCTCGCCGGGTAAAGGTGTGTTCCTCCTCACCGCAGCAACCGGAGAGATTGCGGCAATCCAGCTCCACCCCATCACCCAAACGGATACACTGCTCCTGCGCCACGCCGATACGTGAACGACGCAGCACCGCCTGCACCCGCAGCACCAACTGGGCCACGGAGAACGGCTTGGCCACATAATCGTCCGCCCCCAGGGAGAGCCCCTGGATCACATCCTCATCACCACTCTTGGCGGTCAGCATGATGATCGGCTGCTCCCGGTCCTGCGCTCTTATCCGCGCACAGATATCGAAGCCATTGATACCGGGCAGCATCACATCCAGCAGGACCAGATCATACTGACCACTCAACGCCAGCCTCAGCCCTTCCCGGCCATCATCGACAGATTCCACCGCATAACCGTGAAACACAAACAGATCCACCAGGCCCGTGCGTATGGCTATCTCGTCTTCCACTATCAACAGGCGAATCTTGCGTGACATGTCCTCTCTGACTCACTGCAATGGTATTCGAAACTGGACAAAAGCCTACCAGTTTAAGCCCTCGACGACATGTAAAACTTTTGTAAACCAGAGGCGGATCATTTTACAAAACCCCGTCTACAACCGATCGGTGCTGTATCCCACACTGTAACCACGCAATCACCAAAACAGCTATCGGGAGATAGACCATGGCACTGATCAACCGGCTAACACGACTCTTTCGTGCCGACATGCACGCGGTACTCGACCGCATTGAAGAACCGGATCTGCTGCTCAAACAGGCGATCCGGGAAATGGAAGCGGCTTTCGCCGGCGATGAACAGCGAAGTCGGCTGCTGAAACACGAACTCACCCAACTCAGCGACCGGTTGCAGACTTGTCACAACAAGCTGGCCGGCATGGATGAGGAACTGGACATCTGCTTTCAGTCGGACCAGGAGGAACTGACTAAAAATCTGATTCGAAAAAAGCTCGAGCTGGTGCGGTTCACTGACCAACTGGAGCTTCGCCGTAACAGCCTGCAACAGACCCTGGTCGACCTGACACAGCGCCTGAATGAAAACCGCACCCAACTGGAGAGTCTGCGGCAGAAGGCACAACTGCTGGCTGTCGACTCTTCCGACAGCAGCGAGAGCGATGTTCGCGAACCCGCTGCTATCCACATTGACGAGGCGGATGTGGAGATCGCCTTTCTGCGGGAAAAACAGCGCAGGAGCAGATCATGAAACGGCCCACATTTCTCGAAGGGGTGGGAGTCGCCCTGGCGGCCAGCCTGACCGGTTCGATCCTGTTTAGTGCCTTATCACCCACCATGCAGAACCTGCCTCTGTTGAAGCTGCTGATCGCCGGGCTCGGCCTTGCCTACACCCTGTATCTGTTCAGACGTAGCCGGGAACGGCTTGGCCGGATAGTCACCGGCACGGTGTGGCTGATCAGTGCGGCGGTTATCTGGCTGCTGGACCCGCCGCTCACGCTCCATTTGCTGCTGCATATCGGACTCATCTGGCTGATCCGTTCACTCTATTTCTACAGCAGCCTGGTCTCCGCACTTGCCGACCTGGGCCTGAGTGGTCTGGGCCTGGCGGCGGCCATCTGGGCAGCCGTGCATACCGGCAGCCTGCTGCTCAGTATCTGGTGCTTTTTTCTGCTCCAGGCCCTGTTCAGCACCATTCCGGCGGATCTAAAAAAGCGTTCCGGCATAGCCAAAAAAACACAGGAAACAGCTGACCCTTTCCAACAGGCCGAGCGTGCGGCCGAAGCCGCCCTGCGACGGCTCTCCTCAATTCATTAGTACCCAAGGAGCAGAATCATGAAATCAAAAATCATCGCCATCTCACTGTTCACCGCCACTGCGGGCGCCATTGCCCTCTACCCGGCCTACCAGAGTATCGGCGCAGTGACACCCCTCGCCATTCAGCCGATTCAACCGCACGCAATCGAGCAGATCTCTCGGGAACGTCAGCGCATCGAGGTGGTATTCGCGCTGGACACCACCGGCAGCATGGGCGGCATGATCGAGGCGGCCAAGGAGAAGATCTGGTCCATTGCCAGCTCCATGGCCTCGGCCGAGTCGGCCCCGGAAATCCGCATGGGACTGGTGGCCTATCGCGATCGTGGCGACAGTTATGTCACCCGGGTGCTGGACCTGTCAGGTGACCTGGACAGCATGTACGCAGCACTGATGGAATTCCAGGCAGCCGGTGGTGGCGATGGCCCGGAGAGTGTCAACCAGGCGCTCAGCGATGCGGTGAACCGGATCTCCTGGAGCCAGGATGACAACAGCTACAAAGTGGTGTTCCTGGTGGGCGATGCACCGCCCCATATGGATTATCCGAATGAGGTGAAATATCCCGAGACCATCAACCGGGCAAAACAACGTGGCATCGTCATCAATACCATCCAGTGTGGTGATGACCGCACCACCCAGCGCAACTGGAACCGGATTGCCCAGCTGGGCAGCGGCAGTTATTTCCAGGTCGAACAGACCGGTAGTGCCCTGGCCATCTCCACCCCCTTCGATGAACAGATTGCCAAGTTGTCTGAAAAACTGGATCAGACACGACTCTATTACGGCAGCGAGGAGGAGAAGCAGGTGCAGCGGAAAAAGCTCGCCGCCACCGAAAAGCTGCATGCGGATGCCTCCGTCGAGTCCCGCGCTCGCCGCGCCACCTTTAACGCCTCCAAGAGTGGAAAAGCGAATTTTCTAGGTAAGGGTGAACTGGTTGACGACATTGCCAGCGGCCGGGTCGATATCTCGACTATTGAACGGGAAAAACTCCCCGCGCCGATGCAGGCGATGGCGCCAGCGGAGCAGCAGGCATTGATCGACCAGAAGGCGGCAACACGTAAATCACTGGAGCGGCAGATCGATGAACTGGCCGGGCAGCGTGCCGACTTCATCAAACAGCGAGTGGAAGCACGTGGTGACGCCGAGGCCTCGCTGGACTACAAGCTCTACAGCACAGTGAAGGAGCAGGCAGGCAAGAAAGGATTGCATTACGAGGCCGATGCACCGGCCTATTGAGCACCATCCCCCGGGCACGCTCGCGTGGCCCGGGGTCGGCTGGCCTGGCATGGGTCAGGATTACTCCCGATCGGCCAGATCCAGCTCCGGCTCCCGAGTTGGTTCCGACGCTGGCTCCACCGTCGGGTCCACATCCGGATGCATCTCCAGCACCACCGGCGAAGTGCGCACCAGGGGTACATATTCGGTCTGTTCTTCGACCGGAAGCGCGGAGCGCCGGGACATGCGATAGAGCCCGAACAGTGCCAGTGTGGCAGTGGTGGTTGCCGACACTACCGGCAAGCCGACCGGCCCGATCAAATCCATGGCGATACCCACCAGCAGCGGTCCGCACAGGGCGCCGACACCGTAGATCAGCAGCAGACCCCGAGTCGCCTCCAGTGCATGCCCCGGTTCCATATGATCATAGGAGTAGGCCACGCTGATACCGTACAGCGAGAACATCAGCCCGCCGTGCAGGAAGGCGGAAACGATCAGTCCCGGGTAGTCCCTGATCACGATAAGCGCGGTGATCGCGGCCACGGCCGCCGTGCAGAAGCTGGTCAGGATCAGGACGGTCCGTCGATCCATCCGGTCAGAGAGATGGCCGATCGGCCACTGCAGGATGGCGCCACCAAAAATGGTGGCGCTCATCAGCATCGCGATCTGCCCGTCCCCCAGCTCCAGCCGTTGACCAAATACCGGCGTCATACCCCAGAAGGCTCCATTCACCAGGCCCGCACTCAGTGCCCCGATAAAGCCGAAAGGTGTCGCCCGTATCAGTTCGGTAAATTTTGCCGACACTTCATTTTCAATTCGCGGTTCGTGTATCCGGGTCACGGCGACCGGCACCACACCGAGAGATATCAGAATAGCCGCCAGGGCAAACAGTGTCAGTTCCGATGTATCGCCTGCCAACAGCAGAGACTGGCCGGCTCCCAGCGCCACCAGGGTACTCATCATGTAGATCGAGAATATCCGTCCACGGGCGGGGCCGGCACTCTGTTCATTGAGCCAGCTCTCAACCACCATATAGAGTCCGACCACGCAAAGGCCACTGAACATGCGCAACAGCAGCCATACCCAGGGATGCACCAGCAACCCGAACGCCAGACTTGCTGACGCGCCGACAGCCGCGAAGGCGGCAAACGAGCGGATATGGCCGACATTGCGAATCACCCGGGGAACCAGCAGCGTCCCGGCGATATAACCGGCATAATAGCCGCCCATAATCAGACCGATATCGATATTGCTGAATTCAGCAAGCGTGGCCCGTACACCCAGCAGTGTGCCCAGCAGCCCCACCCCTACCAGCAGCAGGCCCAGTCCACTCAGCAGTATCAGAATTGTTGGTGTCATGATGGACCCTTTTGGCTGGCAATGGACGAAAGCATAAGCGAAACAGTGACACATTGCATGGCGAACAAAATCCTTGCTGATTACCCATCTTACTCAGCCATATAGGGAAAAAAAGCATGAAAGCGAATGATGGGTTATTGCAAATACCTCACCAGCGGATTCGGGGACGCCCGCATTATTGTCAGTGCAGCCAATCCGCAGGGCGGATAAGCGACAACGCATCCACCGTGGCAACTGGTGGATACGCCTACCGGCTTATCCACCCTACAATCAACACCTTGGCGGTGACCTATATCACTGGACCTTTGCAATAGATGCTTCTCTGTTGCTATTCTGAACAGCCGGAAATCACTGCCGGGGCTTGGAATTACGCTTGTATGCTTACCAACGCAACTAATAGCACAAAACCACCTTCCGCCATCGGTCGTAGCGCCCCCTGGTGCCGTGCAATGGCCATGGCAAAGAAGATGGCGCCACTGCAGATGCCGGTTCTGATTACCGGCCAGAGTGGTGTCGGCAAAGAGGTGATCGCCCAGGTGCTGCACCATTGGAGCGAACGCGAGGGTAAAAGCTTTATCCCGTTGAACTGCGGGTTGTTGCAGGATCAGTTGCTGGAGAGTGAGCTGTTTGGCCATAGCAAGGGGGCATTTACCGGGGCAAGCCACGACCATGACGGCCTGTTTCATGCGGCCAATGACGGCACCCTGTTTCTGGATGAGATCGGCGAACTGACCGCCTCCTGTCAGTCCAAACTGCTGCGGGTGCTGGAAACCGGCGAGTATCGCCCGCTGGGCAGCACCAAAATCCATCGCACCAACGCGCGCATCATCGCCGCAACCCATCGCGATCTGGAGAAAATGATTTCTCAAGGGCGTTTCCGCCAGGACCTCTACTACCGGCTCAACGTGCTGACCATCGACATTCCGCCACTCAATCAGCGGGCCGAGGATATCCCACTGCTGGTGGACCATTTCCTTGAACAGCCGCTGGGCAATGCCCCCCGACCGACCATCACTCCCCGCGCCATGCAGCAGCTGATGGCGCATGACTGGCCGGGCAATGTGCGCGAACTGAAAAACACCATCGAACGGCTGCGGGTGCATTGTGAGGAGGAGATAAGTGCGGGCAGTATTGATTCGGTGTTGACACGCCCCCCCCAAAACACACAGGCGACCGGTAATTCCCTGGCACTATTCAATCGGATCGTCCCCTTGGCCAATCTGGAACAGGCCTATATCGAGTGGGTACTGAAACAGTGTGATGGCAATGTCAGCAAGGCGTCCAAGGCCTTGGGAGTCTCCCGCACCACGATCTACCGGATTATCAATTCGCCGGTCAACCAGCCTTGAGCAGAACCCGCCCTGACCAAAAACCGTCCAGATATTGAACAGTCTGTCCAGATTTGCAAAGCAATTCTTAATAACCTGTTTTAAATAGGGAAAATATTGAACGCCCATCTCAGCATGACCTGATTGTGTTCATATTCTGAACAGATTATCAGTTAGCCAAAAACGACGGCCGCTACCCTACCTTCTGTTACAACCGTATAAATTTCAATGCCTTACTACCACCTTTCGCTCTGTGGCCGGTTCTTGGCCCAGGATCTGCACTATATTGCACACATCCAGTCAAGTGACATGCAGTATTTCACGCAAATATAGCAACAAAGGCGAAGACGGAATGACCCTTCAACAGTCCTATATTGAAAGCGCAATGAACGCAGGCGACGAGATTCTCAGCCCGGCCCTCAGCCGGGGACTCGACGATCAGCTCGCCATTGTTGACGAACATGAATCCCTCACCTACCGGCAACTGAACCAGCGGGCAAACCAGTTTGGCAACGCCCTGCGATCACATGGAGTGCAGCCCGAAGAGCGGGTGATGTTCCTGCTGGAAGATTCGGCCGATATGGTGGCGGCCTATATCGGCACGATGCGCATTGGCGCGGTGGCCATCGCCTACAATCGCAAGGCCGTACAGCGTGACCTGATCTTCACCATTAACGAAAGCCGGGCCCAACTCCTGTTTATAGAGGCGGATTTCGTTGACACCGCCATTGAACTTATTCCCCAGATCCACCACCCGTTCAAACTGGTTGTACGCAATGGCGAGATGGATGGTCAACTCTCAACCCAGGCACTGTTGGCCAACAGCAGTCAGGAACTGGATTCAACCCCCATGTCCCCGGATGACATGGCCTTCTGGATCTATACATCGGGAACTACCGGAAAGCCCAAGGCAGCGGTCCATCTGCAGCATGACCTGATCGTCAGCGATCTGCATTTGCGGGAAAACCTGAAGGTTCAACCGGGTGAAAAGATCCTCTGCACCTCCAAGTTCTTTTTTGCCTACCCGCTGGCCCACGGAATGTTCGCCGGTCTGCGCTGTGGCGCCACCCTGATCCTGTTTGACGGCTGGCCAACCCCGGAGCGGACCGGAGCACTGGTCGAGAAACACCATCCGGACCTGCTGTTCAGTGTCCCGACCTTGTACCAAAAACTGCTGGACGACGGCGTGGCGGGCAGTCCTGCCTTCCGCACCATCCGCTGCTGCGTATCCGCCGGAGAGCAACTGCCCAAGACGCTGTATAACGATTGGCAACAGCTGACAGGAAAACCCATCTACGAGGGAATCGGCACCACCGAAACCCTGGTCCTGTATATCGTCAACAGTCCCGAAGCACACCGGCCAGGGGCCAGTGGACGCGTGGTCCCCTGGGCCGAGGTTCGCCTGATCAACGAGATTGGCGATCCGATCAATACGCCCGATACCCCGGGGGTCGCCTGGCTGCGCATGCCCTCAATCTGCGACCGGTACTGGAACCGTCAGGATATGACGCGCCAGGCCTTCAACGGAGTATGGTATCGCACCGGCGATATCTTCAGTTTTGACGCCGAGGGGTGGTGGTACCATCAGGGTCGGGCCGACCACATGCTGAAGATATCCGGTCAGTGGGTAAGCCCCAGCGAGATCGAGTACTGCGCCCTGTCGGTTCCCAGCGTCAGCGAAGCGGCGGTGGTAGAGGCACCGCGCGACGACGGTCCGTCACGGATCGTGCTGTTTCTTCGACCCCAGCATGCCGGCGTGGATGAACAGGCGATGACCCAGCAGGTGCGTGAGGCACTGCGCAACCAGTTGGCCCATTTCAAATGTCCACAGGACGTACGCATTATCGATGAAGTGCCGAGGACAGCAACCGGCAAGATTCAAAAATACAAACTACAACAACTGCTTGAAGAGACAACCCCGGCATCCTGATTTTTCATTGAGAGAACAGATCCGGAATTTTCTACTAATAGAGAGGAGAACAATAAAGATGCATATCAGAAAAGTGTTGCAGTCAACGTTTCTGGCCCTGACGTTATCCAGCTTGTCGGCCGTCGCGGCAGAGGTAGAACTGAAGATACACCACTTCCTGCCACCCCCATCCACCGCCCATTCGCAATTTATCCAGCCCTGGGCAGACAAGGTAATGAAAGAGTCCAATGGGCGCATCGACATCAAAATCTATCCGGCCATGCAACTGGGTGGCAAGCCGCCACAGCTGTTTGACCAGGTGCGCGACGGTGTGGCCGATATTGTCTGGACAGTGCCCGGCTATACCCGTGGCCGCTTCCCGTTAACTGAAGTGTTCGAGCTGCCCTTCGTCGCGGGGACTGCCGAGGCAACCAGTCAGGCCTCCTGGGAGTTCTATCAGAAATACATGCAGGATGAGTATAAAGATGTTCATCCTATCCTGATCCACACCCACGCGCCGGGTGAGTTCCACATGCGGGACAAGCCGATCAAGACCCTGGCCGACCTGCAGAACGCCAAGGTCAGAGCACCCACTCGCACCATCAACGAGGCGCTGAACATCCTGGGTGCCACACCGGTCGGCATGCCCGTTCCGGCGGTGCCCCAAGCCCTCTCCAAGGGCGTTGTGGATGGCGCCATGCTGCCTTACGAAGTGACCCTGCCGCTGAAAGTACATGAGCTGGTCAAGTACCACACCGAGTTCGGTGGAGACCAGGGCATCTACACCACCGTATTCCTCTTCGGCATGAACAAGGCCAAATATGACAGCCTGCCGGCGGACCTGAAGCAGGTGATTGACAACAACTCCGGACTGGCACTGGCCAAGCAGATCGGTGCGATCTGGGACCAGGCAGACAACCCTGGCCGGGAAGCCGCAAAAAAAGCCGGTAACCAGTTCAACACCATTGAGGGTGAAGAGCTGGAGCGTTGGAAGCAGGCCTCGCAACCAGTGATTGATAACTGGATCAAGGCCATGGACGAGCAAGGTCTCAATGGCCAGCAGATGTATGAGGATGCCAAGGCCCTGGTGACCAAGTACAGTCAATAAGATTCAGCATGACCGTTATCCGGGATTATGACTAAGCAATCTGATAACAAGTCCCGGCCCTTACTGGGCCGGGCTGTGCACACCCTCAGCAACCTGTTCGCCAGCGGTGGCGGACTGGTATTGCTGGGGCTGGCACTAATGACGGTGGCCAGTATTGTTGGCCGTTTCCTCTTCAGCCTGCCGGTACCGGGGGATTTCGAGCTGGTCGAGATCGGCTGCTCCATCGCGGTCTTCGCCTTCCTTCCCTACTGCCAGCTGCACAGTGGCAACGTGGTGGTGGATTTCTTCACGCTGCGAGCCAATGCCAGCACCCGTAACCGCATGGATAGCTTCTGCAGCCTGATCTATGGCCTGATCGCCGCCCTGCTGACCTGGCGCGTGACACTGGGCGGCTTCGACATGTACCAGTATGGGGAACAGACCATGATCCTCGGACTGCCCCGCTGGTGGGGATTCATCCCCATTGTCGCCTCCCTTGCCCTGCTCACCCTGGTCTGCTTCTACACCTGCGGCCGTCAATGGAGTAATAAAAAGTTATGAGTGGCATCGCTATTGGAGCCCTGATGTTTGCTGTACTGCTACTACTGATTGCCTTGCGCATCTCAATTGGTGTAGCGATGCTGCTGGTAGGCATGATCGGTTATGTCGCACTTTCCGGCTGGTCACCGCTGATCAGTTATCTCAAGACCGCTGCCTATTGGCGTTTCAGCACCTACGACCTGTCGGTGGTACCGCTGTTTCTGCTGATGGGCCAGTTCGCCAGTAAGGCCGGCCTCAGTCGGGCCCTGTTCCACACTGCCAGTGTCTGGATGGGGCATCGGCGCGGCGGCATTGCCATGGCGGCAATCGGCGGCTGCGCCGGTTTCGGCGCCATCTGCGGTTCATCACTGGCCACCGCGGCCACCATCGGCCAGGTGGCCCTGCCTGAACTCAAGCGCCACGGTTACTCCGGCAGCCTGGCCACCGGCGCACTGGCGGCCGGCGGCACCCTGGGCATTCTGATCCCACCCTCGGTGATACTGGTTATTTACGCCATCCTCACCGAAGGCAATATCGCCACCATGTTTCAGGCCGCCTTCATCCCCGGCTTTCTCGCGGCATTTGGTTACCTGATCGCCATCTCGGTCTATGTGCGACTGAAGCCGGACTCGGGACCCGCCGGACCGGCAACCAGCTGGCGGGAAAAGTTCTCCAGCCTGGGTGATGTCTGGGCCGTTACGACCATCTTCCTGGTGGTGATCGGCGGTATCTATGCCGGCGCCTTCACGCCAACCGAAGGCGCGGCTGTCGGGGCAGTCTCTACCGGTCTGCTTGCGCTGATTCACGGCCACCTGCGTTGGGACGGCCTGCGGGAGTGTCTGCTGGGAACAGCCAGCGCCACCGGCATGATCTTCCTGATCGTGTTTGGCGCCGACGTCTTCAACGCCTTTCTGGCGCTGACCCAGATGCCGGCGGAGGCCGCCAGCATGATTGGCCAAAGCAATCTTTCTCCCTACCTGGTGCTGGTTGTCATGCTGGTGCTCTATCTGATTTTCGGCTGCGTCATGGACTCTTTGTCGATGATTCTGCTGACCATCCCGATCTTCTGGCCGATCCTGATGGTGCTGGATTTTGGCATGAGTCCGGATGATCTGAAGATCTGGTTCGGCATTATCGCCCTGATCGTGGTGGAGGTGGGTCTGATCACACCCCCAGTGGGCATGAATGTATTTATTATCAATAAGATGGCCGTCAATGTGCCGATGATTGAGAGCTTCAAGGGGGTGCTGCCCTTCCTGATCTCGGATATCGTGCGGGTGGTGATACTGATCCTGTTCCCCTCCATCACACTGCTGCTGCCGAGGCTGTTCAGTTAATCTGCCAATATCGGCGTCCTCGCCGCGACCGAGCCCGAGGCGAATCTCCTGCAGTGTGTCTCGGACTTCAAGGTCCTTGTGGGCGCGGCGTTCTCGCCGCGCCTTGGCCCGGGGACCAGCCTCCTGAAGCTAAATCAGAACTCCGACTTTACTGGTGGTGATCGATAATCGACAAGCGTCGACGCAGGCGGCGAACCTCATCCAGAAGATCCAGCGCCAGGGCGGCGCCGGCCAGGTTGATCCCCAGGTCGCGCTGCAGACGCTGCACCCGCATTACCCGGCTCAGGCAACTGCCGCTGAAGCGCCAGTGGCGCAGGTCATTGCCGTTCGGCTCGATGATGCCCTGTTCAACCAGCTCGACAATCCATTCCGCATGTACGCAACAGGCACGGCTCAACTCACCCAGGGTAAGCAGATGCTCTTCGTCCAGCAACAGGCCGGCCACGATGTCGTCTTCCCGTTTCATCTACACCCCCAGTCCGGCACGTGGATTGAATGCCAGCTCCTGTGCCATTTTTCGATACAGCGCATTCGCTTTTTCATTATCCGCCGGCGGCAGAGCGATCTGCAATATTGCATACAGATCACCGGGATTGCCACCGGGTATGCCACGCCCCTTCAGACGCAGCTTGCGGCCGCTGCCGGAGCCGGCCGGGACGGTCAGATCGATCACGCCAGCCGGAGTCGGTAGTTTCACCTTGGCTCCCAGAGCCGCCTCCCAGGGTGATACTGGCAAATCGATATATAGGTCACGTCCGTCCACCCGGTAGAGGGAATGCGGCTTGAACTCGATTTCCAGATAAAGATCACCCGCCGCGCCCTGGCCAATGCCGGCGGTACCCTGTCCGGCCAGGCGGATCTGTTGCCCTTGACGCACGCCTTTTGGAATGCGCACATTGAGTGTGCGCTCACGAGTGACCACATGCCCGCGCGAGTCCAGTTCGGGGGCATGCAGGGTGATGGTACGGGTGGCCCCGTGGAAGGCGTCCTCCAGATCGATCAGTACCTTGGCGTGATGATCCTGCCCCGGCGCATGGAATCCACTGCTGCGACGTGTCGAGTGAAATGTGGAACCAAACCCCTGGCCAAACAGGGACTCGAAGAAGTCGCTGTACTCCGAGGCATCCCCTTCTGTGAAACCACCACCGCTGAATTCGAAACCGGCATCCCAGTCCGGCGGTGGACGAAAATCCTCTCCGGCTTTCCAGTTGGCACCCAATTGATCATAGGCGGCTCGTTTCTCCGGGTCCTTGAGTACCTCATAGGCCTCACCCACCTCTTTAAAACGCGCCTCGGCATTCTCCTCCTTGCTGACGTCCGGATGGTATTTCCTCGCCAGCCGGCGATAGGCGCGCTTGATCTCATCCTGGGTTGAGTCCTTGTTGACGCCCATGACCGCGTAATAATCTTTGTATTGCATGATCTACACCTGATACTGGCAACGTTGTTGTTTTATTAAATGGGGCCATGGCGATCCATTTTCCAGCATTCCAGACCGCAGGATGACAACTGGAAATCCGGTTCAACGGAGTAAAATCTTACTGACCGACTACTGCGGTAAACGCACCCATCAGCGCAGTTTCCTGCTCTCCCGCCCCGCCTCATACTGGGGCAAGTGGTCCGCAATATGGTCCCAGCGGGCCTTGGAACCGACGAAGACATGTGCATCGGGGTTGAGTTCCGGCGCATCCAGCAGGGTACCCAGGGTAAACTCGACAAACTCTCCCGAATCATTGGCCGGCGCAAAGGTCATGCTGGAACCGCAGTGGGAACAGAACCGCCGTACGGTACCATTGGGTGCCCGATAACTCTTCAGCAGTTGCTCACCTTCCAGCCAGCGGAAATCCGCCGCCCTTGCCTCACCGAAAGTGGCAAATGCCGCCCCGTGGAACTGGCGACACATGGAACAGTGACAATGGGCCATGCGCGGCCCTATGGCATCTACCGCGTACTTTACCGCTCCGCAAAGGCACTGCCCCCGATAGGGAGATTCTATTCCGTGATCCATCTGTCACTCCTTTTCCCGGTAACAGGTCAGCTACACTTACCTATCATGCCCTGGTAACGCCGCGATCTTCCGATCGTACTCCTCCTGAGTGATTTCTCCTGCCTCGAGGCGGCGCTTGAGGGATTTTTCCAACTGCTCCCGACCGACCGGATTGCGACCCTTCATCCTGGCCCAACTGATACCCAGCGCAATACCGCCAATGGCGCTGCCCCAGAAAACCAGCATTGCCCAGAATCCGAATTCAGAAGTGTCCACGTGCCTCTCCAGAGGGTTGAGGGTCAAACAAGTTCCCGACAACTCATTTAATTCAGCCATATTCAGGAAAAAATATCAGCCGAAAATAACCACACATCATGTTACTTCACCAATGCCTCAGTCCCCGACCTGGAGGGTACCGATCCTTTTCGGGTATGAACCTATCCCTTTATATCATGCGCAGATAGTTGTCTTTAATCACTATTATAAGGGTTGAGAACCCCGCACCAGTGGTTAATTTGACCACATTCCCGCTACGACTATTTATCCAGCGCCTGGCGCCTAACTGGAGTCTAGACAAGGCGGCAACCGGGCAGCATCGGCGATTGAAGAAAGTTCGACAGACGCAGCGCCCTCCTGTCGGGAAGTTCATCTTCATCCTTTTATTCTTGATAATACAGTAAGTTACTAGGTTATTTAGATATGGATTATTTGTTTCTTGTTTGATAGCCTTGGGTAAGTTTCTGCAAAATCATCGCACAAACACTTCAATAGAGGCCCGACCTTGGTGGTGTCAGACTGATGAAAACCCTGCTTCGTTTCCTCCTCATCGGCCTGGCCGCGCCCGCCCTGCTGGGTGGCTGTGCATCCCATAAAATGAAGACGCAGACGGTACAGCAGAAGGTCCACCAAAAAAGGCTGCAGAGTGACCTCAGCAAGGCCGAGCTGGCGCAAATCAACCGTCAATGGAATCTGTTCGTGACTTACAAGCCGGACAGTCTGCGGGATCACTGGCAATCCCCCACTGAAACCGTAGAGCTCAAAACCGGTGATTGTGAGGATATCAGCATTGCCAAGATGCTGGACCCAGCAATACGAAAATTGATCCCGACAGACCAGCTGAGACTGAGTTATGTCCACACCCCGGCGGGTGAACCTCACATGGTACTGATTATCGGAAGCGGCAAGGAAGCGCTGGTGCTGGATAATCTGTTCGATGAGATCAGGACAGTCAGCGAGTCCGGCTACCGCCCGGTCTATCAACTGGACGCCGCGGGACGCGTCTATCAGAACGACCGGCGGCTTGAAACCCATCCGAAATTCGAGAAGTTCGAGCTGATCCTCTCTGAGTTGAAACTCAGCGCTGCATATTAATCCCCTCTCTGAAAATTCGACCGGCGGGGCGCCATAACCCCGGACCGGCTCCATTCCTCTGAAGCGAAAATTCACAAAATAAGCATTTAGTTCACCGTCTTAACCGGCATTGTTGCTTATAATTGTGTCAGCAATAGCTGCCAATCACACAAGGATGAGATGAAAATATTAATACCCCATGTCCCCACTGCGATTACGCGGCAGGATCTTCTCTCCGTTGTTCAGGGCGCGGTAAAACCCAAGTGGTTCATGCCCTTCCGAAGCGGAGGCACGGTCGCCAAATGCAAGCTGGTGCGTATTCTCGACATGGATACCGGTGGTGTTGAGTTCCATGGGTTGGTCGATATTTATCCCGACAAGACGGCAGAGAAGACCATCAAGCGGCTCAATGGAACAACCATCAATGGGTACCGGCTCTCCGTGCGAAAGTGGGTAGACCGCACCCTGATAGCGGGCGGGACGAAAACACTCCCAGAGGGTCAGCCCAGTTGCAAACGCCGCCGGCATCTCGAAATATCCATTACCTGAGCACACCTCAGGATGAACAACTCAGGCTGATCCAGCTGGCTCGTTGGATTACGCTGCGCTAATCCAACCTTACTGTGCGAAAGTCGTGTAGGTCGCGTTAGCCGAAGGCGTAACCCGACAGGGACTCATGATTGACATCCCAATATCCTACCATTATCGTTGGTTATTAACAGCCCACAAAACGTGGGCGTTTTTAAACCCCAGGAAGAGAGATGAAAATAACCATAATCAGCGGCAGCCATCGCAATCCCTCCCAGAGCATGAAGGTGGCCAGGCATATTCGCCAGGTTCTGCAGGATTCGGACTATTGCGATGCCGCGGAAATCTTCAGCCTCGCCGGCAATCCACTTCCGCTTTGGGACCAGCGTATCTGGGAGGATGACCCGGAGTGGGAAGAGATCCTGCAACCGATGCGCAGCCTGTTTAGCAGCAGTGATGCCTTTGTCGTGGTCTCACCCGAATGGCACGGCCAGGTTCCCGCCGGCCTGAAAAACCTGTTCCTGCTCTGTAGCAAAAACGAGGTGGGACACAAGCCGGCCCTGATCGTTACCGTATCATCGGGTGATGGCGGGGCCTATCCGGTGGCCGAGCTGCGCATGAGCAGCTATAAGAATAACCGCATCTGCTATATACCCGAGCAGATCATCGTGCGTCACGTGGAGGGGATACTGAACGAGGATCCGGCCGACAACAATACCGATGCGGACGCCTATTTTCGGGAACGCATTGCGTGGGCTCTGACACTGCTGGACCACTACGCGCTGGCGTTGAAACCGATTCGCGCCAGCGGCATCACCCAGCATAAAAAATTCAGCAACGGCATGTAGCCCAGACGATTCCCAAGAGAACTAACAATATGAGCAGTCCCGACAAATCTGCCGTAAGCAACTATCTGCAACAACTTCAGCAACAGATTTGCAGCGCCCTGGAAAAGAGCGATGGCCGGGCCAAGTTCAAGACTGATGAGTGGACCCGGGACCCCCGGCATGGACTGGGCGGAGGCGGCATCACCCGGGTAATCAATAACGGCGGTGTGATCGAACAGGGCGGTGTCAACTTCTCTCATGTGGTGGGCGAAAACCTGCCGCCCTCAGCCACCGCACATCGTCCTGAGCTGGCCGGGCGTGCATTCGAGGCGATGGGGCTGTCACTGGTGATTCATCCATGGAATCCCTACGTGCCCACCTCCCATGCCAATGTGCGCTTTTTTATCGCGGAGCAGGAAGATGAACCGCCGATCTGGTGGTTCGGCGGTGGCTTCGACCTGACACCTTATTACGGCAACGATGAGGATTGCCGACACTGGCACCGCGCCGCATTTGACGCCTGTAAGGGATATGGCGAGGACACTTATAACCGTTTCAAGCAGTGGTGTGATGATTACTTCTATCTGCGCCACCGAAATGAACCTCGCGGTATCGGCGGACTGTTTTTTGATGACCTGAACGAGTGGGGGTTCAACACCTGCTTCCGTTTCATGCAGAGTGTGGGCGACCACTACCTGCCGGCCTATCTGCCCATTATTGAAAGGCGCAAAGACCAGCCCTATACCGAACGACAGCGGGATTTCCAGCTCTATCGTCGCGGCCGTTATGTGGAGTTCAACCTGGTATTCGACCGGGGTACCCTGTTCGGCCTGCAGAGCGGCGGCAGGACCGAATCCATACTGATGTCCATGCCACCGCTGGTCAAATGGCGCTATGATTGGCACCCGGAGGCGGGCTCGGAAGAGGCGTTGCTCTATGAGCGGTACCTGAAACCCAGGAGCTGGCTGACGGAATAAACAACAGGGTGAATGTATGGACAAACAGTTTTGGCATGAACGCTGGGAGAACAACCAGATAGGTTTTCATCAGCAGGAGATCAACAGCTACCTGCAACTGTACTGGTCGCGACTGCAGTTACCCGCCGGCTCTACCGTCTTTGTGCCGCTGTGCGGAAAGAGCCGGGACATGCTCTGGCTGCTGGAGCAGGGTTACAAGGTACTGGGCATAGAGATCAGCCAGATTGCCGTGACCGACTTTTTCCAGGAGAACGGCCTCCATCCTGAAATCACTTCAGTAAACGGTATCGAGCACTGGTCCTGCGATGAACTGGAAATTCTTTGTGGCGATTTCTTTTCCTTGAATGTCCAGGATGTCGCACACTGCGACGCGGTCTATGATCGCGCCTCCCTGATCGCCATGCCCCCGGCCATGCGACCGGCCTACGCGAAAAAGTTACAGACCCTCTTTCCCACGCCCCGTCCCATCCTGCTGGTGACCATGGAGTATCCCCAGCACGAAATGGAAGGCCCGCCCTTCTCCGTTCATGTGGATGAAGTGCACAGCTTCTATTCCGGCCGCTATGAGATCAACAATATCCTGACCAGGGATATTCTTCAGGAGAGCCCGCGGTTTAAAAATAAAGGTGTAACAGCAATGAGTGAGCGGGTTTATCTGCTACGGCCATCAACAGGCTGAAAACAACCTCACTGCGCGCAGGAGCGTCTGCAGCGGTGACCTGCGCGCTACTGGCGACACCTTCGCGGCTAAAGCCGCTCCTACGATTCCTTATCAAATCAAATGCTGGATAATCAGTCGTCTTCTCGTCTGAGCGAAAGATAGAGATCCTCAGGATCACTGCAGTTCAGGGTGACGGTGATCGGCCGACAACAGACCTGGCAATCCTCGATATACTCCTGTTCGGGGACAGAACAGTCCAGCAGCAGCAGAAGGGGTTCCCCGCAATAGGGACAATTCACCGTACGTTGCTGAATCAGATCCATCTCAATACCCCCAGGTCTGCAGTGGCGAATGGCTAGGTCGGCTCCACCACCACATCTGTCTTGACCGAATTGGCAATAAAACAGCATTCATGTGCTTGGTGATGCAGCGCCTCCAGTTGCGACGCCGTCGGTTTCCGTGCACCGCCAAAAACGATCGCCGGGCGCAACACCACCCGCAGCATCGCGCTCCTGCCGGCCGCATCCTTTCCCATCACTCCAACAGCCTCATCATCATAGGAATCAACCAGAAAGCCGTATTGGGCAGCCAGGGAGAGAAAAAAAAGCATATGGCAACTGGAGAGCGATGCGATAAACGCCTCCTCCGGGTCCACGTTGGCCTCGACCGAGAGCGGAACCGGCACCACATGGGGCGATGACGAAGCGGGTATGGACAGACCCCCATCAAACTCCCAGCGATGACCACGGCTGTATCGGTTATCCAGAAAATTTTCCTCGCCGCGTTCCCAGATCACCCGGGCGCTGTACTCGGACATCAGGTGCCTCCAACTTTACGGAATAGTTCAGCAGATAGTGTAGCGTATCAATCTGTATATGGTGCGCCCTTCAGAAACCAGCAAATAACCGACACCCTTCCTCACTTGGGTGCTGTGCGCTTGGCCGCCCAATAACGACTGATCATCGGCTTTACACTGATTCCATGTGCAAAAATGGACAGGGTTACCACAATAAGAGTGAGATGAATTAACTCCACCCCCAGTTCTTCAGGAAGACCGTGCTGGATAGCGTACATCAGGTAATAGAGTGAACCGATACCTCGCACACCGAACCACCCGACCAGTCCGCGAATTCTCCAGGGGGTACGGGTGCCAAGCAATCCCAGCAACACGCTCAACGGTCGCGCTATGACGAATACAAACAGGGCAAAAGCCAAGCCGCGCCAACTCCAGGAATCAAGAAACAGGGTGCCACCGATAAGCAGAATTAGCACAAGTTCTGACAGTCGCTCCAGGTGTTCCTTGAATACCAGAGAGGCTTCGCTGACATGCTGAACCGGCTGATCATCATCGACCGATACCAGCTTGTTGTTCCGTGGTTTTTGATCAGGCTCATCGTGACTACCGGCAATTTTGAGTTCGGTTTGCCGCAATGCTACAGCGGCGGCAAATACGGCCAGAAAACCCCAGGCGTTCAGCAATATACTCAAACCGTACACCGTACCGATCAAACCCAGACCAATAAAGTCATCCCACAGAGCGGTTTCCGATTGATGACGCCGGAAATGTGCAATCAGACGCGCAAGCCCACTTCCCAACGCCACACCGACAGCAATAGCCGCTATCGTTGCCCAGAGCACATCGACCAGAATCCAGCGCAGGCCAAAGTCACCCAGCTCATGCAGTCCCAACAGCCCCAAACCGAGCATAACAAACGGAAATGCGCTGCCATCGTTCATGCCTGCTTCACAAGTCAATGCAAAGCGAAGTCGATCGCGATCGCCGGGATGTCGAATCTGTACATCGGTGGCTAGAACCGGGTCAGTAGGCGCAATAATGGCTCCCAGCAGCACCGCAGCGCCAACAGATAGGCCGAGCAGATAGTGACCAAACAACGTGACCAGAGCAACTGTTATCGCCATGGAGAAAAATGCAAGTCGAATCGGATTTCGCCAGCGCGCATACGTCATAGGCACCGGCATTTTAACTCCAGCCGCAAATAATGAAATCAGTACGGCGATCTCAGTCAACAGCTCGAGCAGCCCCGACTGTTTCAGTGGATTGAAGTGAAAAAGCTCCAATCCTGTCGGTCCTGCAACAATCCCAATAGTCAGATAAATTATGGCTGAAGTGACAGGTAATCGCTTGATAACCGGTGCGGTCAAACCCATCGCGAGTAGCAATATGCCTACAAGCAGAAACCATGATGGGCTATCCATGAGCATATTTACGCGACCCTTTTAGAGGAAGGATAAACTAGAAGCAATATGCCAACGCCTTTGCACGTCACTTGTGGCGTATTTGCAGTATTTATCAAATATCCCGTTCCATGGGCAGTATCTCCATTTGTTGTCCTTTAACACAAATAGACCGGGTAACCCCCCGATGTCTGCACTTGATAATAAGAGACAGGAGACCTGTTACAGCATACCCGTCAATAATACTTTGTAATTCACGGCACATTAAAAGTGGCATGTCATGCCAGACCCGAACGCCAAGATCCATCTTGGCGCTCGGGTTATTTATAATCAGCTTTGATACGAAACTATACCGGTGGGCGCCGCCCGATAACGAAAAATACCAGCGCGAGAACCAAACCGACAACAAACAGAATCCAGGCAATATTCACCGCGGTACCGGCAATACCTGAGAAACCCAGTAGTGCCGCAATGATGGCAATAATTAAAAATGTGACTGCCCAACTTAACATATTGATCTCCTTCGGCCCTGTGTATTGCTTGCACAGACTTCATGAGGATAAAGACCGGCATAGACCGCATCCGTAATTAATATTGATGACACTGACTCACAATCCCTTTTCAAACTCGGAGACTTCTTTTTCCGCCTCCTCCCTGGCCTTGCCATACAGCTCTTGTACCTTTCCAACAAGACGCTCTCGCTTACCTTCAATAACGTCAAGTTCGTCATCCGTCAGCTTGCCCCATTTTTCCCGGGCTTTGCCTTTGAATTGCTTCCAGTTACCTTCGACTTGATTCCAGTTCATTTTCAATCTCCTAAGGAGTGTGTTTGAGTAACCTTCAATTATTGGCACTGATATGGAGTTACTGACGCTGTACCGGTGCCGGTTACTTGGCTCAAAATGGGCCGCCCTGGTTGCGTCATATATAAGTTGCTGCAACAGTCATACCAATAGACCAGGTCATTAATATTTAGGGGTATTTAATGATGTGTCACAAATCAGCCGCAATTTACAGGGTGTGTCCACCCGATGAATGGGGGTATTCGCCCAGTTGTCTACGATATCGTTCTTGCCGTTATGGACAATGATATCGCCACTGGTTTGTCAGGGCTGGTAACACCCGACCCATCCACAGAAAATGAAACCACTGTTCGGCAGTATTGGTAATGCCCCAAACCACCCGACTGACACCGCCGGGTGGAAATATACTTAACACCGGATTTATGGAGCTATTGGTCTCAACAGATCCTGATAGGCGTGCCAGGAGGCATAACCCAGCACCGGGATAATCACTATTAGACCAAGAAACAGCGTCAGAAAGCCGATCAGGCAGAGGCCGGCAATCAGAAGTGCCCAGAAGGTCATGGCGGCAACATTTTCTCCTGATGCCTTCCAGCTTACGAAGATCGCATTGAAAGTATCAACGCTCTGATCAACCAGCATTGGAATTGAAATGACACAGATCCTGAATACCAGTGCGGCGAGTATCGCACCCAGTCCAATATAGACAAAGAGGAAGGGCAGGTTTGAGTAAAAGATCGATAGGGATTCAGTACTGCCTCCCAACGTAGGGAGCATTTGATGGAGCACACCTGCCAACATCAAATTGGAAAGCATTACCCAGTTGATGAAAACAAGCATCAGGATAATACCCATACCACTTATACTGCTCATGTTGTAATACAGGATTCGGCCCATTTTCTCGGCCTGGGAGGCATTTGACAACTGCCGCTGCTTGGCGTCTGCATAAAGGCCGACAACCATTATTGGCGCGATCAGTAAAAAACCGGCACACAATACCGGCACCAGGTACAACATGCCGATGGAATTCAAGCCAAAAGTCATCAGCAGACCAGTGATGGTCACTAACAGGCCATAGATCACCCCTAATACCGGACGTTCAACAAAATCCCGCCAGCCCGCGCGTAACCAATGTAGTGGGCGCGTCACCGATATCGAGTGAATGGTGTATTTTTGCCTGGGTATTTCGGAAGTTGATAGTTGATAAGTAGTCATGAGTAAGCTCCCTTTCCGTTAACCTGACTGTAACTAGGCAAGTAATACGCCAATACAGATGTCAGCCACTTCGGCAAGGGAGAACTTGCCCGTAAACCGGAAGTGTTCTCCGCTTTTCAACCCACAATATCAATTCAATGCATACCGTAATGATTATGCCGGATACGGGTTAAATACACCCCGCGCGGCTTAATACACCCTGGGCCACGGGGGATTTAACCCGTTTCATCTGAACAATGTTTCCTTCTGAAATCGCTCAGGCAAGCAGGGACATTGTTCAGATGAAGACAAGGAGTCGATCAGGTCATTCAGTAATTTTTCTTTTCTTCCGCTTCTTCGTTAATGGCCTCTCCGGCCGCTTCAATATCCTTACCCATACCCGCCGTTGTATTGCAACCTGTCAGGGCAAACAACGTTGCGCTCATCACAACAAGAATAAGAAAAGCGGCGCTTATCTTCGACAGTAATGTTTTCATCAGAATATTCCTCCTTAAACAGCCGTTATGTCACACAACAATTTTGTGATTTTTGTTGTGGTCCCATGGTAATAACAGCAACTCGCATGCCATATCCATGGTTTAATCAGCATTGTCTGACTACAGTCGTTCGGTAAATCGTCTGCCTGCTCTTTTTGTATCAAGAGAAACCCTCTTTACTGACACAGTAGTAATGCCATGGTAGTTTAATTTCCATAGTCATCGACTTTGATCTTCCCCTGGAATACACGGTATTGAAAACCATTATAAAAAATCATAATGGGGATCAACAGTCCTATACCGGCAAGCATGAACAGCAGCGTATTATTTGATGCGGCAACATTTGCCATCATGACGGATGGAGGAATAAGAAACGGATAGAAGCTGGACACGAGTCCGATAAAGGCGAAGATAAATATACCGACACTCCAGAAAAATGGAGTGTGTTCATAACCCTTGTCTATTGCACGTAACAGCATAAGAAAGCTGCCTGCGGCTGCAATGGGCAATGGAGCAAGATAGAGTAATGTCGGCCATTCAAGCCAACGCTGCGCAATATAATCAAACCGCATCGGTGTCCATAGAGAAACAATAAGACTTATTGCCACTGTCAGCCATGCGGTGATTTTTGCGACGCGACGTGCGTGCTGTTGCAGCCGACCCTGGGTTTTCATAATCAGATAGGTGGCGCCTAGCAACATATAGCCAAACACCACACCGACAGCGGTCAGCACCGCAAACGGTGACCACCAGTGCAAACAGTGCCATTAAAAGCCATTTCCTCAACGGGAATACCACCAATCAGCGCACCCAGTGCGACACCCTGCATGGATGCGGCCAACAGACTGCCACCACCAAAACAGTAATTCCAATACTGTTTGTGCCGGGCATGTGCACGAAACTCAAAAGCCACTCCGCGAAATATCAACCCAAATAACATCAGAATGATTGGAATGTAGAGTCCATGTAAGACGATTCCATACACCGCCGGAAATGCACCAAAAAGAGCCCCTGCAAAAACCACTAACCAAGTCTCATTGGCATCCCATACACTGCCCAGGCTGGCCATCATCATGTCACGGCGCTGCTCACTCCTGACAAACAGTGAAATAATACCGATCCCCAGGTCAAAACCATCCAACACCACGTACAGCACCAGGAACAAACCCAGGATACAAAACCAGATATCACCAAGAGACCAGCTCGATAATTCCATCACCCGGCCTCGCATTGGTCAGAATGTTGTGACGTGGGTTGCAACGCCATATCTGGCCCAGCCTCCAGGATACGTCGCGCAAATACTATAAAGGTCGCCAGCAAGATTGTATAAATTACAACATACCCGACCAGACTGGCGGCAATCGTTGCCGCCGGTAATGGAGAAGCGGAGTCCACAGTCCGCAACAGGCCATAAATGGCCCACGGCTGTCTGCCGACCTCACGCACAATCCATCCACATTCAACGGCAATATATCCAAGCGGAATGGCCGCCACCCACAAACGCAGCAAGCCTTTCCGGGAGCCTATATGGTGGGAAGACAGATTACCCCGGTACCACAACCAGAGCGACCAGCCGGCAAGGAAAAAAAGGTAAAAACCGATAACCACCATAATTCGGAAGCTGTAGTACAGCAATGGCAACGCCGGTGGCTGATCCATACGTGGAAAGTCACGCAGTCCCTTTACCTCACCATACCGCTCCTGCGTGACCAACAGGCTCAGGGCATTGGGTATCTCGATACTCCATTTGTTGGCCTGTGCCTCCTGATCCGGCCAGGCCAATAGCGACCATGCAGCTCCAGTATCTGGTGGATTGGTTTGCCAGTGTGCCTCAACAGCGGCCGCCTTGATCGGCTGCTGTTCGAACAGTGCGATACTGCTGCTGTGTCCCAGCAGTATCTGCAGGGGAGTGACAATCAAAACTCCGAGCAATACCAGGCGAAAGCTCTTGAGGAAAAAAGCGCCCTCTCTCCGCCGCAGAATATACCAGGCTGAGATACCACCAATCACAAAGAGTGTCGTCTCGAGACAGGCCAGCCACATATGAGAAACCGCGATTGGCATATTTGGATTGAATATCGCCTGGGAAAAAGATTCGATTACAAAACTGCCGTCGACCATATGGCCACCCGCCGGGGTCTGCATCCAGGCGTTCGCGGACATAATCCAAAATGCAGAGAGTGACGCCCCCACTGCGACCATTGCAGTCGAAAATAGATGGATGGCGGGCGAAACCCGATTCCACCCAAAGGCCATAATCCCAAGAAACCCGGCTTCCAGCATAAACGCCATGGTCGCCTCGAAGCCGAGTACACTACCAAAGAATCCACCGGCGGCCTTTGCGAAAGGCGCCCAGTTGGTACCGAACTCGAATTGCAACGGCAGTCCGGTGACTACGCCGATTACGAAATTGAGCAAAAACAGCCGTATCCAAAAGCGCAGATGGCGGTAATAATCCACATCACCTGTTTTTAACCACAATATCTCAAGCAACAGCAGGAACAGGGAAAGACCAATACTCAATACCGGCCAGATGATATGAAACAGCGCAGTGAATGCAAACTGCAAACGGGCCAGTAACAGTGAGTCGGTCAACAGTTCCATAAGCTTAACAATCTCCGCCTACTGGTACGACAGTGTTAATGATTGGCGTCGAGCCTATTTTTCAGGTAAACCGCATGTATGAATTGCCGGCAGACGCGGAGTAATGCTGCAGCTTGCAAGCAGTCCGATTCCACATATCGACATTACATTGCAGCTTTAGCAACACAACAACCGACCGATAATGCACATGGCCACTTACCTGCCGGCAATAACTGAAATAGGTCGCAGTGACTCCACCTGGTCGCCAATCAGCTTGAGCGTAATTAACATGGGAACTGCCATCAAGGCTCCCAGAACGCCCCATAACCAGAACAGGAAAACCACGCTCAGAAAGACCACCAGTGGATTAAGTGCCAGCCGTTTGCCCAGTATTAAGGGGGTTACAATCTGGCCTTCAATAATCGTCAAGCCGATAAATGAAGCCACTACCAGCACGGGAACAGCAAAACCGTCAAAGGTAAGTAACGCGGTCGCACCCAGCAGGATAGCCGTTGTCATGCCACCCAGGTAAGGAATGAAATTAAACAGCGCAGCGGCGGCTCCCCACAACAGGGGATTGGGCATTCCAAATGCAAACAGCACCGCGGCGACTATGATGCCGAGGCAGAAATTAATTAGCGCGATGGTGGCCAGGTATTTGGAGACTTCGCCCTCCAGAATCGCCGACAGCGCCAAAAACTGATGCCTTGCTCCATGTTCATGAAGCAATCGGGCAATTCGAAACAGCACTATTCGCCCCCAGGAGAGCAGGAAATAGAGCAAGAAAGTGACCATTACCGTACCCGTAACCAGACCCTGGGTATTGGCATATAGCACCTCACGAAAACTTAGCTCACTGACCTGTACCGTTGGTTTTGGATTCACCGATGCGATACGGTCTACTTGCTCGGCAGTCTCACTCACCACCTCGACTGTTTTCTTGATCGGGTAGATTTTTAATTCGAGTTGTCGCAGAACGCGTGGAGCATTTTCGACCCAATTACTCACCGGTGCAACAGAACCTGATACCCCATAACTGAATCCCGCCACCATGACCAGCACGATAACACCCGCACCCGCTGGTCTGGGTACATGTAACTGTTCCAACCACCTGACTACGGGCGCCAGGACCAGGCTGAGAAGAAATGAGAGTGCCACAGGAATCAGGAACTTCTGCGCTACAGACAAGGTATAGACAACCGCCAGCGACATCAGACCAACCAGCAGTTTGGCCTCAATACTGAGTCCGGAGAGAGTGCTTGTGTGGTCGCTGCCGGTGGATGCAGTAGTCATTGAACGGCTGACCGGGGTATCAACGGCTTCGTTTCGATCGTCATACCGAACATCAACTTCTGAATGTTTATCCGTATAAGTCAATGTCGGCCTCGCTCTTATGTTCCGTCTTTCAACTGTGAATGAATAATTTGCAACAGTGGTAAAAGGAAGCTGATTGATGGTAACCGATAGCCCCTGCCGGACCTGGGTGCGGGACGAGAATTCAGAAACCAGCCAACTCCCATTCCCAGGATAAACCCCGTAGTCAATCCCGCCGGAGAAGCCGCCAAAGCACGCACCGATCGATTTAAACCTACCCGCGCCTGCACTGCGCTTAACTTTGCCCTGTTCGCCTTTTCTCGCTGGGCACGGATTTGCGATTCACTTGGAAACATCAGACTCATCCAACCCCAATACATGTCGGGTGCCGGCAAAACCAATGCGCACAACAGCTCGATGCATCAGCCATGCAGCAAGGCCCAGAATCATGCCATTGGCTGCAGCTAAAGTAACCAGCGAGGCTATCAAACTCCACCCTGATGCAAGCAACCATAAAACTGTAGCGGCCAAAAACAATCCCCACATGCTGAATACGGCAAGCACAGCCATCACAGCCATGGCCAGAACAACCCCCAGCATCAATCCTGAATACCTGGTTTCAAGCGTAATGAGTTCCAGTAGTTCCGTAATCTGTCGACGGCTACTCTCTAATACATCAGCCAATGCATCACGCAGCGACCCGGATTTTGGTTTTGTAGCACTGTCTGCCGCTTGCACCGAAGTACTCTCAGGTTGTTGCATCAGTCACTCAACGGCGACTTGCCAGTGAGCCGATAAGGATACCCAACGCCACCGAACCACCAACCAGCGCCCAGGGATTGTCATGCGCTATCCTGCTGATACCGCCTTTCAAATTCCGTGCCTTATCTTGCACTTCCGCACCGCGTTCATGCAGCTTTCGCTCAAACTCGTCGCCCCGATCGGCGGCTTGATCAATACGTTCATGCAACTCTTCGGCAACCCGACGGGATATCGTCTCCTTGTCACTTTGGTGGTTTTGTTTTTCTGCTGAATTGGACTTGCTCATAACATACTCCTTCGGTGACTGCTAGGAATCTTTATACCGGCACCGCCATCCCTGGCCCTATGATCAATCCTGTGATTTCCCGTTATTCCACTAACTGCCTTTAAGCTCATCTGTTACGGACTTCACGCCCTTAACATTGCTGGCGATTGCGATGGCTTGCTTGCGTTCGAAATCACTATCCACATGACCGCGCAGGCTGACTACACCGTCTTTCGTATCCACATTGATATCGGTGCCATCTACCGTACGGTTATACAGCAGTGCCGATTTTACTTTGGTCGTTATCCAGCCGTCGGTAATCTTTTGAGCGGCCTCTTCGGTTTTACGTTCGGCCGCAACATCCAACGGTACTTTCTGTTTGTCAATCTGCAGCTGGTTTTTCACCTCTCGGACATCATTGGTATTGCGTGCAATCTGCTCGGCCAGTTGTGATTCAGCATCCGATTTCACATAACCGGATAACATGACGACACCATCGTGAGTTTCAACGGTGATATCCAGTCCGTCTGTGTTGCTGTTCCATAACAGCTGGGACTTTACTTTGGCTGTCACGTTGGCATCCTCAACCTTGCGCATAAAGCTACGCTCTGTATCTTTATTGTCTTTTTTGACCGTGCCGTCTGAGTCAACCGGGTTGGGATTGACCTTCAACTGATTATCCACTTCACGGATGTTTTCAACGCCCAGAGCCAGCTCTTCAGCGAGATCACGCTCAACCATATCATCGACAGTACCGCGCAACGTCGCCACTCCATTGTTTACCTCAATGTCGATATCAAAAGGGTTAAGATGACGATTGAGGGTATAGGTTGTGGCGAGTGATGCTTTGGCCCATAGGTCAGAAGAGCTGTCTTTGCTTGTGTCAGCCAGTAACGGCGTACTGGCGGTGGCTAATGCGATAGCACAAGCGGTTACAATCGCTTTTATTGGATAACGCTTCATAATATATGTCTCCATAATCTAATTGTTCAGTTTGTCATCCCTGGCGGAACCGACGCATTATTACTGTGTCCGCTCAGCCGACTACGTATTGCATACCTTTCCAGTAGATTAACCACTGGATGGATGCCGGTACGTCTGGTTGGACTTGGGATGTATCAAGCAGAATAAGTGCCAACACTTATTTATCTAATAAATCAATATGTTATATATTTATCAACAACCGGTGATATCACCCATCGGGTGATACCGCCCAATTACCGGAGAGACAAATCACCCAAAATAATGAGCATTGAAAAGAGTAACGAGAGACATTGTAAACCGGCCGCGAATGGCCTCTGTGGATGGTTATTGCTGAAGAGTGACGATGTCGTGTTAAGCGCCGTCCGGGAGTTGGATATCATATTTATTGATACGATAGCGAAGCGTGTCGCGAGTAGTATTGAGCATTCTGGCTGTCGCGGTAACATTGTGCTGATTCTGCTCTAATGCGGCACAGATAATAAACCTGTCCATTTCATCCAGCCCCATGGAACCATCAAGTGGCACATGTATAAATTGATGATCCGGTGTTACCGCATCGGGGCCGGAGAGTGACCCCCCGGGGACGGTGACGCTCTCCTCAGGGGCATAAATTTCTGGTTGCAAATGCAGCCACTGAACAGGCAGTTCATTGGTGTCTGAAAACAGCACGCAACGCTCTATGACATTACGCAGTTCCCGCACATTACCCGGCCAACTATGCGCCTTCAACTTCTCCCAGACCCTTTCGCCGATCACAGAAACACTCTTACCCGACTTTGCATTAAACTCAGCGATAAATAACGGCACCAGCTGTTCCAGATCAATCACCCGCTCACGTAGCGGTGGAACCCGCAACTGGTAGACACTTAACCGGTGATAAAGATCTTTACGAAATAACCCTTCTTCAATGCAAGTAAGCAAATCACGGTTGGTCGCCGCTATCACTTGCACATCTACCTGAATCTCCCGGTCACCGCCTACCCGGCGGAACTTTTTTTCTTCCAGAGCCTTAAGCAGCTTGGACTGCAAGTCAACAGGCATTTCTGCAATCTCATCGAGAAACAATGTACCGCCATCCGCCTGTTCAAAAAGACCTCTTCGCCGTCCTTTGGCTCCGGTAAAGGAGCCGGCTTCATGGCCGAACAGTTCAGATTCCAGAAGGTCTTTCGGCAGTGCCGAACAGTTGACTTCAACCATTGGAGCATCTTGACGTTGTCCGCTGTAATGCAGAATCTTGGTCACAACGCCTTTGCCCGTGCCAGTCTCTCCGCTGACGATCAAGGCCGAGATGGGTGTATCAATCAGTTTTCGCAAAATCGCCCGTATCTGCTCGGCGGCACTGCTTCGGCCGATAAAACTTTCCACGGTAAAATGACGACTGCCGGTTTCCAACTGATCATACAGGCGTCGTTGGGCAATGGCGCTGCGCATTGCGCCGCTGATCACCAAATCCAGCCGCTCGAAGTCCACCGGCTTTTCCAGAAAATCATAAGCCCCCAACCGTAGCGCGCGTACCGAATCAGCAACGCTGCCGTAGCCGGTGAGAAATATCCACTCGCCAACGATTTTGTTCTGCTTTACCTCTTCCAATAAATCAAGTGAATTTCCATCAGGAAGATTCATGTCTGCGAGTACGACAGGGGGGAGTAACCCCTTATCAAACAACTTGCTTCTTGCCAGCCCCAGTTGTTCAGCTAATTCCACACGCCAGCCTACCCGTTCAAAGTGGCGCTTAAGCTCGGCACCCAACAGGGGTTCATCTTCAATAATCAGTATCGTTTTAGCCATTCTTATTACAGGGCATTGTCAGAGTCACACAAGCGCCGCCCTCCTCCTGGTTACTCAGATGGACTTCCCCACCGAAATCGCTAATAGTTCGACGCACCATCACCAAGCCTAGCCCAGTGCCATCAGAACGCCCAGTGTGAAAAGGCTGTATTCCTGTATTTAGCATCGATGCGGAGAACCCGGGACCGCTGTCCATTACCTTGACTTCAAGCAAATCACCCTTTTCAACAACCCGCACAGTTATTTTTCCGGGTGTTTCATTCAGTGCCTGACCGGCATTCAAAATCAGATTTAGCAGCGCCTGACGAAACCGATTGCGCGGCAACTGACATGTCAGTTGTTTATCTACCTCATGAACTAGCGTAATCTCTCTTGAAAGTTGGAATTTAACCAGCGAAATGAGGCTCTTCAAATCCTCATGAATATTTACACTTGTCGGTAACTCCGGTCGTTGTCTTGTCTGATCCAACAGATGATTCAGTTGCTGGTTAACACGCCTTACCTCGCTCGCAACCAGGTCGATACGCTCAGCCAAATTCTCATCCGGCATGTCACCGCGTATATTATCCAGGGCCATCTGTACACCTGTCAGTGGATTACGCAGTTCATGGGCAATACCCGCAGCCATTTCGCCCACTGCTCCGAGCCGTTCGGCCTGTGACAGCCGATACTGCTGCTGTAACAGTAGATAACTTGTGTTTCGCACCTCGGTGGCCAGGGTGTCCTCCCGTTGTTGTTGTGCAGACTCCAATATCTTTAACCGCTTCGCCATATGGTTATATTTTTCTATTATTCCAGACAGCATCGGATCTGCATCTTCGACTTCCAATTCGGAGTAATCACGCCTTGTCAGCAACATCATCTGATCAGTGAGTTTACTTAACGGCAAAACTATGCGCTGACGTACCATTGCCCATAGCATGACTGAAATAATCAGAAACCCGAATGCAAGGCCGATCGCAAAGCGTTGTTTCCGCTCGGCATTCATATAAAAAGAGGAGATCAATGACTGATGCGCATTAAGCTCCTGGTTGAGGGCGCTTCGCATCGCGGACATGGATTTTCTTAGCGCAACCTGATCCCTGCCATCAAAAGCTTCCAGTTGCGTCAAGGCATAGTTGAGTGCATCTGAGGTCGGTTTTGCCAGACTGGTTCGAAATATGATCAGGTCGCGAAGTTGCTCTGTTTGCCGCGCAGTCTCATCAGGGTCCAAAAATCCACTTTCCGAGTCAAGGAGATTAACCAACTTTGTGCGTATATCAAAATCGGCAACTTCAAGCATTCTCAGATAGTCCATATGCTGCTGTATTGGCTTTATACGCGCTGCATAGTCCCATGCGCTATAGATCAGAAGTCCCTGGCTGACAAAGAGCAGAAGCAGTGCAACTCCCGACAGCAGCCAGACGGAGCGCATCAATAAATACTGGACACTACGCATTTAAACGCCTTTACTCCTTTTGCGATTGGTTCATAGTGATCACACGACATGATTAATACACACCACACAACAGAGATTCCCTCGCTGCGAAGCAGTAGTGTAGGAACAAACCTAGCCCGACCAAAGAAGGCAGCCCATAGCTAATATATGCTGCTATCCAAGTAATAACAGCAAAAACAGGGCCATAAAACAATATGCGCTCAAATGCCAAATTTTCTGTTCGCAGAGGAATATGACCAAGTGTAACGGGTTCTATGCCCCGCTATTCCGGGGTGATATGACCCGCTGCTGAGCGATGGATGGATAGTTGAAACTGTATTGTTTTATCAGCGGTTTAGCCTGGCTTGTCGATTGGCGCTATTTATAGGGATGCTCCACCCGTGACTGCCGACGAGGCGTCTAACCAAAGCCTGATTATTCAGTCCGTTCTTCCTCTGGCTTCAATGAACTGGGCCGGCTAAGCAGATAGGTTGCAACCGCCATCATGATCATGGCAACCACGAAGTTAATACCTGCTGGCAGACGGCTGAAACCGATCACATAGACAAAACTTGTTCCCATGGCCAGTACGATAAACAGTTTCGCATGCATCGGGATGATCCGGTGCTGATGCCAGCGCTGCAGCGCAGGACCAAAAATCCTGTGCTGGTAGAGCCAGTGGTGTAGCCGGGCCGAACTTCTGGAGAAGGCCCAGAGCGCCAGCAACAGGAAGGGCGTAGTAGGCAGTACCGGCAATACCACTCCCAGCATACCCAGACCAAAAAACAGCCAGCCCAGTGCGAGGTAGATCACACGGGCGGCTCCGGTCTGCTGTTGTGGACGCTGTACAGGCATAGAGGACATTGCTACTTGTATCGATACAGTCGTCTATTGAAGCAAATGCGCGGGCAGCTGTCGACACAATAGCCAGGATACGGCTTCTTGCCTGCCATGACCGTCGATTCCACGCCGCTGTTATCTGCCGGCAGCCCCGACACGTATCCGATAAACACTACCCTCAATTTTGTTCTATGGTATTGATCAGGCAATTCGCACCGGGTGAAAAGGTCCAATTTAGCCAACATGCGTTTGGCCACACAAGCATGGAAACCAGCCACGCAAAAGAGAACAAGGAGACCGCCATGACTCTTATTCTGACATCCAGCGCTTTTGAGAATGGCAGCGAGATCCCAACTATCTACACCTGCACGGGGGAGGACCGCTCTCCACCGCTCTCCTGGGACAACGTCCCCGACAGCGCACGCAGTCTGGTATTGATTGTTGACGACCCGGATGCGCCCGATCCCGCTGCACCGAAGATGACCTGGGTGCACTGGCTGCTCTATAACCTGCCGCCCACCACAGCCGTTCTGCCCGAGCGGGTCACCAGGGCCCAGCTACCGGCCGGTACCCGTGAGGGTCTCAACGACTGGCATCGCACCGGTTACGGTGGTCCCTGCCCGCCGATTGGCCGGCACCGATACTTCTTCAAACTCTATGCGTTGGAAAGCATGCTCGATGACTTGCAACAGCCGACCAAAAATCAACTGGAGACGGCGATGCAAGGCCATATCGTCGCCCAGGCGGAGCTGATCGGGACGTATCAGAAGCAGGCGTGACCCATGTCCCTGTCACGCCGCAGCGACACGCAGCAGATGCTGGCCGACATCAACAGTGAAGTGGGCTATACCCGCCACCTGATCGGCAAGGCGTCATTGGACCAGCGGGTCATGGACGCCATGGCCCGGGTGCCACGCGATGAGTTTGTTCCGGATGAAATGAAAAAATTGGCCTTTGACAACGGTCCGCTTCCGATCGGTCATGGCCAAACCATCTCCCAGCCCTATATCGTGGCCCTGATGACCGATCTGCTGGCACCGGAACCCGATCAGTCTGTGCTTGAAGTCGGCACCGGCTCGGGTTACCAGACAGCGGTGTTGTCGCTGCTGTACCGCAAGGTGTACAGCATGGAGCTGATTCCGGAACTCAGCGAATCCGCCAGCCAGCGGCTGGCACGGCTGGGTTATACCAATATCCAGCCATGCTGCGGCAATGGCTATCAGGGCTGGCCGGAACATGCGCCCTACCACGGCATACTGGTCACTGCGGCCGCTCCGTACATACCCGAGGCCTTGAAGGAACAACTGGCGCCCGGCGGACGGCTGGTCATCCCGGTTGGCTCTTTCCGTATGTCCCAGCAACTGCTGCTGGTAACCAAGGATGCGCAGGGTCATACCCACACCCGCGACATCCTTAGCGTCGCGTTCGTGCCGCTGGTGGACCAGTCACCGGCAGCGTTTGACGAGTAACAGACGGATGCCGACACCAGCACTCCGGCTCCACTTGCGCTTCTACGAAGAGCTGAACGATTTTCTGCCCGCCGAAAGGCAAAAGATTGAATTTGTCCATCACCACAAGAAAACCGGCTCGATCAAGGATCTGGTCGAATCACTGGGCGTGCCGCATACCGAGATAGACCTCATTCTGGTGAACGGCCAGTCGGTGGATTTTCACTACCAGGTGCAGGACGGTGATCGAATCAGCGTCTACCCGGTGTTTGAGGCCCTGGACATCACCCCGCTCACCCATCTGCGCCCCCGCCCCTTGCGTACCACCCGTTTTGTACTGGACGCCCACCTGGGCCGCCTGGCCGCCTACCTGCGCATGCTCGGTTTCGACGCCCTGTATCGCAACGATTATGACGATCCCACCCTGGCCGATATCTCAGTTGCACAGCAGCGCATCCTGCTCACCTGTGATCGCAAGCTGCTGATGCGCAGACAGATCACTCACGGCTACTTCGTGCGCTCCCGCCAGCCCCGCCGGCAACTGCGGGAGGTCATCGACCGCCTCGACCTGCACAACCAGTTTCTGCCCTTCACCCGCTGTCTGCACTGCAACGGCATGATCCGGCCGGTGGCAAAGGCGTTGATCCAGGATCAGCTGTTGCCCCACACCCGCGCCCATCAGGAGCTGTTCGGGCAATGCGATCAGTGCCACAAAATTTACTGGAAAGGGACCCACTATCAGCAGATGCGCCAACTGATTGATGAAATCAAACTGGAGTGATCTGTCGATGTGGTGAGTGCCGGGTGCTTCGAATAAGGCCACGGGTAATGGGAAGTTCGTATATGCCTCTAGCGTCGCAATGCTCCCACTAACCCCCTGATTTTATGAAAATCAGAACCTGAAATGGCCATTCCGCACCATCAATCGCATACCCTGTTCCACCCGGTCATGGCACTCCCGCCCCACCTCGAGTGTCTAACTCTCTTGATAAAGGGGATTTACAACACCGTTGGGAGTTGTAATGAAGAGAGCGCTGATCCCGCTATTGGCAGCAGTAGCGCTGCTACTCCCCACTTGGGTTGCCGCACAACACTCGGTTGAGGACAACGCGGTCTCGGCGATTGATCCGGTCCTGGTCCGGCAAGGCGATTTTGCCATCCTGCTGTTTGAAGCCCTCGGCCTCGGGGAGGTCGAGAGCGAGCAGGAGGCGGAAGATCGGCTGAATGCCGCGGGTATAGCGCCAGATGATGGCTGGATCGTCGACTACCCCATAACACCGGATATTTTGGCTGAACTGGCTCTGGCCATTGGCGAGGCGGCCGATACCGGGCGAATAGGGATCTCCCGGGATGAGGCGATCGAGACGTTGCAGGACCTCGCTGCCAAACTCGGTCTCTCCATTCCAGGCGAGTTGGGGCCCCGCTACACCGAGCGCTACGTTTACGATTCGGTCGGCGATTGCAGTGGCACCACGATCAGACAGTATTACGATAATTACGGTCCGCCGGTAATGACCTACTGTCGCCCCCCGTATGATTTTGACTACCTGTATGGCTGGCGGCCCTATGGGAGTTGGTGGCAAGGCCACTATTACCCCGGATACTACCTCCTGCACCGATTCCACCTGGTGATACATGTCGACAGCAAGCGTCCACACCATCAGCGACACCCCGTCAAACCACAGGCCAAATCGAAGCCCCAGCATAAAAAAACCGGCCCACACGCGGGGGTCAGACATCTCTCCAACCGCAATAAACCCGGCAAGGAGCGGGCCAGACACCGGCGCGATCACGCAGCCAAACGGACCGGAGAGAGACTACAGTTGCGACAGCGGGATTTTCCGGCTAAACAAGACCTCCTTGGCGAGCGGCGCCTTGTTGAAAAGGGTACAACGAGGGGAGCGCAGAAAAATGAGCACTACCGTGCGAATCGGCCCCTCACCGGCCGGCCGCAGGTAGCGCCGGACGCCGCCCCCGGACAGCGCAACGCCCACAACCGGAACCCGGTCCGGAACGGGAACCGGGGCAACAGCCCGGACAAGTTCCGGTTCACTGAGCGACAACGCATGCATCCCGAAAAGCCGCGAGTGGCTACCAAGTCCGCCAAAACAGGCAGACAGAACCAATTCGCTAATCCACCGGGGGCCAAGCGACCGGCGACGACGAAATCAATACCAAAAAGAAATCAGCTCGGTAGCGGCAGGCGGCAACCGGATGTACTGTCCAGCCGCCGTTCGGCAACGCTTTCGGAGCGAAGCGCCCAACAGCGTCGCCGCGCCTTGGGTCGCCCCGCTTCCGCGGGCGGGCAGAACATTCGGCCACTCACCGGCACGGTCAAAAAACAGCCCCTTAGATCGGTACGCAAACACCCGCAAGGCAACAGGGCCGTCACAACCGGTCGGGCCAAAAACAACCATCAGCGCCCGACCCGGATCAAAAGCCGGCGTAGTGACAACGGAAGCATGGCCCTCCAAACACAAACCCGCGCCCGCCCATCAACCAAGGCGCAACGGCAGGGAGCCGGACGTCTATCAGGGGAGCGCACCAGCAAGAAGTAGCGGGGGGAAATATTCGACGCTAACCCGGCCTAACTTGACTCCGGCCCCGTACGTCCCTCCAGCATCGGGATATCCTCGGTTCTCGCCCATCCCCAATCGTCGAACAGCACATACAGCGCCGGAATCACCAGCAGCACAAGCACCGTGGAGGTAAGCAGACCAAACACCACCGAGATCACCAGTGGCTTGATCGCCGCGGATTGGGTGCTGGTTTCCGCAAGCAGGGGAAGCAACCCGACAATGGTCGTGGAAGATGAGATGAGTATGGCCCGCAGGCGATCACGGCTGGCCTGCCCTGCGGCCTCCGCTGCCGAAAGGCCCCGTTCCCGATGACTCTTGATGAATTGGATCAGCAGAATGGCATTATTCACCACGATGCCCGCCAGTCCGGCCGCACCGATCAGGGACGGCATCGAAAGGTAATAGCCCATCAGCACATGGCCCCAGACGGCACCGATAAAAGCCAGCGGAATCGACAACATCACGATCAACGGCTCAACATAGCTGCGGAACTGGAAGGAGAGAATAACAAAGACGCCCACCAGTCCGATGAGCAGACCGCGGCCAATCGATCCCCCGGTTTCGGCTGACCGGGCAACCTGCCCCTCGAAACGGACATCCACCAGTGGGTGACGCGCCTGGAAATCCGCCAGCCAGCTCTTTTTCAGGTCGGCCACAATCCCCTGGCCGCTGCTGAGGCGCGCATCCACATTGGACTGCACGGTAACGGTACGTCGGCCATCAATCCGGATAATACGCGACCAGTCGCGCTGCTCGTGCATCTCCGCTGCCTCACTCAGCGGCACCCGGCTGCCGTCCGGCAGGGTAATGGTCTGGTCGGCCAGGTCGTCAAAACTGTCCCGGTCGCCCGCTGCCTGGCGTACCAGAATCTCTACATCATGATCACCGATTCGCTGGGTGTCGGCGATCTCACCCAACCACGCCGCACGCAACTGGGAGGCAACCGCTTCGGCGGTCAGTCCCAGCCCGTGCGCCCCTGCGGCCAGCGAGAAGGTCCGTTGCGGCTTGCCGGGGCGAAGATCGTCAATGACGTTGTAGGCGGCCGTGTAGCCGGCCAGGTACTCCGCCGCTTCCACCGCGGCGCTTTTCAAGGCTTGCAGATCCTCACCCTGCAGACGTATTTCAACCGGAATCCCGGAAGGCCCAAAGCCCGGCTCCTGGATGATCAGGCTGTGGATGCCGGCTATTTCGCCGATCTCCTGACGCCACATCCGGGTCAGATCGTCAAGCGTCACCGTCCGTCGCTCCGCGGTGAGCAGATCGACCATGACAGTCGCCACATGCGCGCCGGCTTCGCCGGCGCTGGGATTGTAGTTGAAGCGTACCTGGATGGCCTCAACCAGCGGTGCAGCATCGGGCTGTGCCGGAGTAAGCCGTTGGTCGATCAGTCGCATGGCCGCCTCGACCCGTTCCGCCACCGCCTCGGTGCGCGATAAGGGCGTACCCTGGGGCATCAGGATCCGTGCCTCCAGTACATCTCCATCAATGTCCGGCATTGCCTCGCTGCCAATATGTCCACCGGCCATAAACCCGACCGAGCCGAGCATCACCACCAGCATCAGGCCCACCACCACATGGCGCCAGCGAACCGCCATGTCAGCCGTGCGGCCCACCGATTCACGAAAAGCGGCAAAGCCGCGCTCGAAAGCGGCGCGAAAGCGCGAGTCATGACCTGCCTGCAGTTGCGGAATATTGCCCTTGATATGGTGGGGCAGAATCCAGAACGCCTCGATCAGGCTGGCCGCCAGCGCGGCTATCAACACCACCGGCAGCACCTCAAGCACGGCGCCCAGCTCTCCGGACAGAAAGGATAACGGCACGAACACCGATACCGTGGTCAGAAAGGACGACAACACACCAGACAGCACCTGACGCGTCCCGTTGTCCACGGCCTCCAGGGGCGACTTCTGCTCACCGGCATGGGCAACAATATTGTCGGTAATGACCACCGCATCATCCATGACGATGCCGATCGCCATCAACAGTGCAACCATGGTGATCATGTTCAGGGATAACCCGGTCACTCCCATCACGAAGAAGGCACCCATGAATGCCACCGGCAGTCCCAGTACCGCCCACAATGCCAGCCGGGAACGGAAAAACAGGCCCATTACCAGCACCACCAGCACCAGCCCCATCAACCCGTTGTTGACCAGCATCTGCAGCCGATCCCGGACAATACTGGTCATATCCTGGGTCAGATGGAAACGGACCCCGCTGCCCATTCTCTGTCGTTCTCGCTCTACCAGGTCCGTGAGTCCGTCCATCACCCGCAGGGAGTCATCACGCAGGGACTTGCTCACCTCCAGCACCAGTGCCCGTTCGCCATTGAAGCGAATCTTCTCCTCCTCCGTCTCGCCCACCTGTTTCAGGCTGGCGATCTCCCCTAGGGTCAACTCGCCCCCTTCACGGTCCGAGATCATGACCAGATGCTGCAACTCATCCAGTGAACGACGTTGATCGGTAAAGCGCAGCTGAACATCCCGCTCCCGGGTCTCCAGGGTACCCAGTGGCATATCGATATTCTGTTGCCCGACCCGGGCGGCCAGATCACGTGCCGAGAGCCCGTACTGCCCCAACACCTCACGGGACGCCTCGATCTGCCATTGTCGTTGCGACAGCCCGTGGATGGTAACACTGGCAACACCGGGGAGGGTCATGATGCGTTCCTCAAGCAGAAGCGCATAATCCTCCAGTTGATGCAACGGCATGTCACCGGCGACCGCTACCGCAGCCACCAGATCGCTGCGGTGCAGTTCGCGCACCACCGGTGCCTCGGCGCGTGCGGGCAGATCGGTAATGGCGTTGACCTCGGTATCGATATCATTCAGAAAACGGATCGGGTCGCCGCCCGCCTGCATGGTCGCCGTGGCGCTGGCCACGTTATCCTGGGCCGCGCAGATGATCTCATCGAGATAGTCGACACCCTTGACCGCATCGTAGAGACGCTTGCAAATGGAGTCCTCCACGTCGTCTGCGCCGGCGCCGCGATAAACCACCTCAATACTCACCTCGACGGGACGATAATCAGGAAAGGTTTCGCGTTTCAGCGACGGGGCAGCGAACAGACCCATGGCCAATAACACAATCAGCAGCAGGTTGGCTGCAGTGGGATGACCAGCGAACCAGCGGATCACAACGACTCACCCCGGGCCTGGGCCTGCAGGCGCTGCTCCAGGCTCTCATCACGCCACGGATTTATCGCCATGCCATCCAGCGCCGGGACCGGATCGTCCACGATAACCCGGTGTCCAGGAGCGAGCCCGCCACTGATCACGGCAAGATCATTCTGTTCGAAGGCTACCGACACCGGTCTCCGTTCGAGCTTGTCATTGTCGCTAACCCGGTACACCTCGTTGTGGTGCACCGCGGCCACCGGTATCACCAGCAGCGGCTCACGATTCATGGCCGTGAGATATACCTGCACGTACATGCCCGGCTGCATGTGCGGATGCTTGGATGGTGCAACCCTGTCATAAGGGTTCTCCACAACCACCACCACCCGCGCGGTGCGGGTGGCCGGGTCCAGGCCACTGGCCACGCGCGTGACCCGTGCCGGCCAGCGAATCTCCTCTGCCCCCGCCAGCCGCACCTCGATATCAATGGCAGAAAAGTCCACAAGTTCACTGATATCCAGGGCATCCGCCGGAGGGGTGGTGCGCTGCACGCTGCCCATCAGCCGGCGCAACATCGGCAGTGGTATGTGGGTTTCGATCTCAGCGGCCGCGATGCTGTCGCCACGAAACAGCCGCTGACCTGCGGTCGCATACTGGTGAAGCTCGATATCAACCTCATCGATACGCAGGTCATAGGGTGCCACGAAACGGGTGTCTGCGAGATCCTCCCGGGCCTGTTCAAGCCGCGTTCTGGCACGTTCCACCTGGGCCTGCAAATAGGCTATTCGGGTAGGCAGCAGTGCCAACTGGTTCTCCAGCGTCGCCACGGACTGGCGCTGCGCCACCGTGGCGCGCCGTTGCTCATCACGTTGTGACTGCGATACCGTACCGCTTTTCGCCAGCCGCTCGATACGTGCCAACTCCTGCTCGGCCAGGGTGAGTCGCGTCTGTTCCAGCTTCAGCAATCTTTGGGTATTCTCCTCCTCGGTATCGAGTTGCGACAACTCGGCTGACAACGAGGCCAGTTCCGCCTCGGTATCGGCAATGGCCAGTTTGTAGCGACCCGGGTCCAGGGCCAGCAGCAGCGTACCCTTGCGCACCAGGGTGCCACTCTCCAGATTCGGGTGTCGCTCCACCACACGACCTGGCACATTGGCCACCGCCTGCCAGGAATCGGCAGCACGGGTCACACCATAACCACGTGCTGCCAGCTGAAATTCCATGGGCTGTACAGTGATCACGGTTAACTTCGGAACTACGGCTTCAATCTCACCATGGGTGGGAGACTGGCTGTTCATTATGAACAGCACGACCAATCCCACCCCAACCAGCAAGCCAAGCGGGATAAAAAACGCTCGCCCCCTGCTTCTGAATAAACCCACTATCCCAACTCCTAACTGATTTGACACATAAGATTAAGTGATACGATCCATGGCATCGTAATACTCGCCTGTGTAAAAACAAGCCACCATTTATCAGACGCTGATCGCTGAGGTGTTAGCGGGAGTAATCGACAACCAAAATAACCTTTTATATTAAACATATCTGGCTGGATCGGCCGGTAGCATAAAAAGATCGCATGGACTGCTTGCAGTACTATCTGAACAACGCCTATTCAGGCGGTGTGCCTTGGTAAAAATCACACAGTACCGTAATGGCCTCATCAGCACTGTCAACAATAGAAAATAATTTTAGATCTTCTTTGTCAATCATCCCTTCTTCTAGCAAAAAATTAAAATCTATTACTCGACTCCAGAATTGTTGGCCAACCAGTACAACTGGCATTGTGGCCACTTTTTTTGTCTGCATGAGCGTAAGTGTCTCAAACAGTTCGTCGAGGGTTCCGAAACCACCAGGAAAGGCAACCAGGCCGCGGGCACGCAGCAGAAAATGCATTTTTCGCAGACCAAAATAGCGGAATTGAAAACAGAGTTCCGGTGTCACAAACGGATTGGGTGCTTGCTCGTGTGGCAGTGTGACATTGAGGCCTATGCTGCGCTCACCTGCGTCATAGGCGCCTCGATTTGCCGCCTCCATAATGCCGGGCCCACCACCAGTTACCACGACAAAATCGCGGCGTCCCTCCTTTTGAAAACGGCGCGAAACGATCTTGGCAAAATGTCGTGCCTCGACATAGTAACGCGAGTATTCGAGCTGTTTTCTGGCACGGGCGATCTCCGCTTTCAGAGCTGGATCTGCGCGCCTCTCCAACACCTCTAATCTCGCCTCTGCATGATCCGGTGGTAGCAGACGCGCGCTGCCAAAGACAACGATCGTGGAGCGGACGTTGTGCTCACGCAGATAGCGTTTGGGTTTGAGAAACTCCAATTGCAAACGCACCGGTCGTAAATCCTCACTTGCGAGAAATTCCTTATCTTCCTGCGCCAGACGATAAGAAGAACTCTGCAATATCTTCCGCAACAATCCCGCCTGTTCACTCTCTGAGGACATGTCAGCAGCCGGAATACGATCCCGCTCTGATTTCATAGCTGAAGATCACCGGTACGCAGTTTCAGCGCCGCAACGCCGAACCAGAGCATGGCCATGACCATGGCGAAACCGCCCGCCAGCACCAGCAGTGGCGGCAGTCCAAAGGCCACTTCGGAGAGGATACCAAGCGGCATCAGCATGCCGGCCAGGGTCAGCCAGGAGATCCATTTCGCCGATTCGGGCGCAACCGGCAGCCGCAGCAACAGGTAACCCACCAGGATATTGATAATGGCAAACAGATTGCCGTGGACATGTGCCAGACGTGATTCGAAATGCTTGCCAATGGCATAATCGGCAATCCACTGCTCCTTGCCGGGTGCGAAGTCGCGCAGGTAGATCAGCACAAATCCGTATATCATGAAGCCGGCCAGAAACAGAAAACCGGTCGCAATATTCTTCTTGCCCTGCATGATCTTCTCCTTGTGTTATTAATATTAAGGTGGTGTTACTCACAACAACACACTGTGTTCGCGTCTCCGGAGAGTGTGGCGCAGATGATGGCGCATACGACCAACACGTGTAATTCCGTTGGCGGAGATGATGAGCGCGCCCGACTGCAAACACCGGTACGATCACGTTGCCTGTTGCTTGTGTAACCTGTTCTCCACTACCTGCACCAGTTCATTCAGTGTCGTCAGCAGGTTCTTATGAGCAATTACCCTCGGTGGACTTGATTACCAATAGCTTCGCCTTTTCGATCAGTGTCGGAGCACACCTCTCGCGGCAACAGTTGCCGCCAGGCGATGAACGACACTGCGGTCAAGACCAGCGTGCGCAGGCTCATGGCGAACAGGGTGCGGGACTCATAGGCTCCTCCCGAGTAAATATGGGCTTCAAAGGCGGCAAAAATAAGCGCAGTGGCAGCAGTGATCGCGATCGTGAGCCATACCGCCCAGCGCTTTCGCATCCACAACCCAACACCAGCGATCACATAGCCAAAACCGGCGAGAAAGTTAAACCAGAGCACGAAGGGGACATAATGTCCTGCAGCAAGCCGCGCCGGGCCATCAAAAAACAGCACCGACCCGCCCTCTTTGAGGGTAAGCAAGCCGAACAGGATCGTAAACAGGAACACCAGACCAAGCCACCATGGCTGTGGCCAGTTAAACCATTTCATGGATTTCATCCTCCAATAAGGTCTATCGGATCAACGGAATACAACGACCAGGTTGCATCCTCAAATAACAGCGACATCATATACGCCACGCCCGCCTCTTTATGTCCGTGTGATGGCTCGAATGAAATCATGTGCGCCTTGATTACACGGAGTGCCTTGTTGACGTCCACTCCACCCTTGGGGATCAGATGAAGATCGGCCACCCCACTATAGAACCAATCTGAAAAAAGCCGGTTCCATTTGGTATTGCCAAATTTGTATGGATCCGGAATCGCAGCGTATGGAGGCAAAAATCTGCTGGTTGAAAATAACAGTTCAGACATGGTGATCTGATCAAGCTGTTCCGGCCCTAACAGAACCGCTATTGATTGATCGTTTGACCTATCTGCATTCCTGGTTGCGATACATTTGGTTGTCATTGCCATCTCATCAATTCCATTTATCCGATTCTGTCCTCTCTGGAATCTACAAAATATATTGATATAACTATTCAGCACTCGGCAGAGACATGGAAAACCGTGGTTTCCAGCGGATGAAACGAATCGCCTTGATAGAGACCGATGCACATCGCTGCGGTTGGCACATCCAACATTCCTGGATTATCGAGACCCCTGGATAGTTGCCAGTTCAAAAGTCATCGTTGACTGGCAACTGCAGACCGCTCTTGTCATCGGCCACGCCCACCGCCGCCGCGACCACCTCTTCCCATACCCCCGCCGAAGCTGCCTTGGGACTGACGCTGCTCGTACCCATAACCGTAGCCGGATGATCCAAACTCCGTGCGGGAACGCTCACGCACCAACTCACCCCGCCCACGGTCATTGTCTTCGTTAAAGCGCGTGCGCTGACCAGCGCCTGGCTCCAGATTTCGATTATCGCCAAGGCCAAGGTTTTGCCGTTCCTCTTTACTCATATCCTGAGTCCGTGTGCGTAACTCCTCGCGATACTGCTCCCGCTCCGGCTCGCTCATATCACGGTTTTGGTTACGCATCTGAACCAACTCCTCAGTTGTATATTGACTATAATCGGCTGCCTGCGCAGCAAAGGATGTCAGCAATCCAGCCGCCACAAGCGATAGCACCCGTGAGGAACCCATACAAATAAAGCCGTATCTCTGTTTCTGATGGGTTGATTTGTTTGTCATTTTTACTGCTCCTAATCAGTTGGAATCCGCTGCCACTCCCACCCGCGGGCGTGCAGCCATCTTGAAAGCCATGATCGATTGAATCTGTTTCCGGGATATTTCCGCCAACGCCCAAAATGTTTCAAAGTGTTTCAGGGAAACGGCGGTGATCACATGACCTCCCTGTGTTGTGAAAACCGGCTATGCAATTCTCTGTCCCCCACTGGATCAACCGTATTGTTTCCACTGTGCTCTTCCTGCTCGGATTTCAGCTTGATCAATGCCGTCCTCGCGCCTCGGACATACAAGTGGTCTGCCCCGAAGTCGTTCTCCAGCAATCCAAGCACCAACTCGAACTGCGGTCTGGCTTCCTCCAGCCGTAGTTGCGAAAGGTATTCATTACCAAGCTCATAGAGCCTGGCGGCAATTAACAGGCGCCTTTGTGTGGGGGCCGCTTTCCAGTCCGCCAATACCCTGCGGTAAAGTTCATCAGCCTCATTCTTCCGATGCCGGCTGACATAGAAATCAGCCAGGATATGCTGTGCAGTGGCGATATCCATGCGGTCTGGCCCTGTATCCGCCTCCAGGATATGAATCAACCGCTTCAGCAGTTGCTCGGTTTCGTCAAATCTTCCATCATGCATGACCAATCCTGCCAGATCCTTCAGACGCGGAGCTATGGACGGGTGCGTATTGCCCAGGATCTGTTCACGGATAGACAGACTCTCCCGCCATGTACGTTCGGCTTGATCGTAATGCTGCTGGGCAAGATAGATAGTCCCTAGATCATCCATCAGCGAGGCAGTGCGGATATCCTGAGTCCCCAGCTCCGCCTTCGTCAGTTCCAGACTCCGTAACTGATACGCTTCCGCCTCCGCAAATGCTCCCCTGTTAAAGGCCAGACTGGCGGCAACGTACAGGTACTCGGGGTTTGATGGCTGCAACTGCAGAGATTCCTGAACCAGCAGTTCTGCAGTGGTAAAGTCCTTCTGCTCTATGGCCATGATTCCCAGTGAAAATGCAGCCGCAGCGGCTTGCTGCCTGGCATTTTTTCGTACCCTCTCCAGTAGAACGACAGACGGCGTTGGGTCGTGTTTCGCTATAGCTTCATCCGCAACATCTGCCTCCCCTGAATCCAGCGGTGCGGCCTGTTTGTCCATAATGACACTGGCTGCCACCGACCCGGCGCCGACAAATAACAGGTAAAAGAACAGTATCAGGCAAACTGCCCTTGTGGTGATTTTGCTTTGCATACCCATATATCTCTCTCCGATTAATCCCTATAAGACGCTTAAAATCCTGATCATGACCCAACGCCCGCGGCACTTGTCGTCCGCGCATTTGCCCGGTCATAGAAACATTTGATCGATACATTCAGCGATGTACCGGGTAGCGTGAGATTGGTGATTACCTCAAGCTGTCCGTTATCAGTTCTAAGGTGGTATCGTTGCAACAGGGTGGGTTTGCTATCCTGTGTAGTTTCGATTACCAGTACATCACCCTCCCAGCCTGCCGTGGTCACCGCCTGTGGTACGGAACTACTCGCAGATACCGCCGCTCCGCGAAAATCCGTGAAGAGTCGTTGCTGCGGACCGCCATCCACGGAAATCAGCAGCATGGGGTCTGCATGGGACAATTCCAGTATCTCGGCGCTACTGATCAGGACACGGACTTCGCTGGCCGAGGCCGCCGGCATACCTCTGGAAGCGCCCCTGCCCCTGCCACTGCCCTGACGCCGGGCCTCCATGTCACCGCCTTTACCGCGCCCGAAACCGCCCCCCATACCCCCACGCATACCTCTCGACTCTCGCATCATCTCCCTGGCTTCCTGCAGCTTGGCCTCCGGATCATCACTTGAGGCCTTGTCCAGTCGCCAGGTGCCGGAGAAGTCCGGTGGCGACCGGTGTTCGCCACTGATCATGTCAATTTCATCAGCCGAGTGAGCCGGCAAGGCAAGGCCCAGATAGAGCAAACTGGTTATGAAAAACGTCCTATTCATCTTGATCATCCTGTGGGTTAATTTCCGGAAGCTGTCACACGAAGGCTCCGGCCATCTTTTCGTACTGGAATACTCGATGCCGGGTGTTTCAGAGAGATTTCCGCTGGCGGCGAATATGTAACAGTGTGTTTCACAACGATTGATTGAATGGGCATGGGTGATGGAAACCCGATAAACTTGGAAGATGGAAAACAGATCCGAACACCTGCTGATCGTGGACGATGATCGTGCGCTGCGCGACCGGCTGTCACGTTATCTGGTAGAACAGGGATTTCGTGTCACGGCGGTTCCGGATGGACCGGCAATGGACAATTTTCTCGCGAAACAGACACCGGACGCGGTAATCCTGGACCTGATGCTGCCGGGCGAGGATGGACTGAGCCTGGCGCGCAGGCTGCGTGCCGAGGGTGACCTGCCGATTATCATGCTCTCGGCGCGCGGCGAGGACATCGATCGCATTATCGGCCTGGAAATCGGCGCCGACGACTATCTTGCCAAGCCGTTCAACCCCCGTGAACTGCTCGCCAGAATCCGCGTCCTGTTGCGCCGCCATACGGCAGCTGTCAGCAAGGCGCCAGAAATAACGCATGCCTTTGGTCCCTATCGCCTTGACATCACGGGGCATGAACTCACCCGAAACGGGGAACCAGTACCGCTGACGACTGCAGAATTCACCTTGCTGCGTGTCTTTGCTGAACACCCCAACCGGGTCTTGAGTCGCGACCTCTTGATCGACCTGATCAAGGGTTATGACCGTTCACCCTTTGATCGCTCGATCGATGTACGTGTCACCCGCCTGCGACGCAAGATCGAGGATGACCAGGCCACACCACGCTATATTCGTACCATCTGGGGTGAAGGGTACCTGTTCGCTCCCAAAGGTGAAGCGCAAGGATGAAGAATCTTTTACAACTCTGGTGGCCGAAAACCCTCTACGCAAAGACTTCGGCGACACTGGCGGCTACAACGTTACTGTTCCTGCTACTGACTTTGATCACAATCGGCTACTTGATTGTTATACCGGTTGCCAAGCGTTCTGCCGAGGATCTCGCAGCACTGATGATGGTATCAGCGCAAACCTGGGCCGAGTTGCCGCCGCAGACACGTCCGGATTTTGAACTGGAACTGGAACTCAATCACGGCCTGTTCATGTACCAAACCACCTCGCCGCTGCCCGGTGAAGAAACCCGGCTGCTTCCCTATATTCACTTCCTGCAGGACAGCCTGACCCGGCGCAGCAACCAATCCATCACTATAAAGCAGACCATTTCTGACGATGGAACCCGCTGGTTTTGGACAGACATCCCCGTCAATGAGCGGGTAGTACGTTTTGGATTTACGCTTGCACGGCTTGGTCCACAGCCACCGTTGGCGGCTCTGATCGTCTTTACCCTTGGCATAGCACTGGTGTTGCTGACAGCGCTTTTGCTGGTGCGCCGCCTGACACGTCCACTGGCACGTTTTGCCAAAGCTGCAGACGAGATCGGCCGCGGCGTTACACCCAAACCGTTGCCGGAAGCGGGTCCGGTTGAGCTGTTACAGCTTGCCCGCACCTTCAATCACATGGCACTGCAGGTACAGGAACTGCTGGCAGATCGCACGACCATGCTCTCCGGTATCGCACACGATCTGCGCACGCCTCTGGCGCGCCTGGGTCTGACCCTAGAAATGCTGAGACCCCAAGCGGATGCACAGCTGGTCGCAGAGGCCACACAGGATATCCAGGAGATGGAGCATCTGATCAGCCAGTACCTGCAGTTGGGGCAGGAGCTGGCAGGTGACAGCCCGGAACCCATTGATATAAGAGATATCATCGACCGCTGCGTCATCGACGCACGGCGCATGGGTACGGATATCGACTGGACTCCGGGTGATCCATGTCTGCTCACCCTGCAGCCGCTGGTGCTGACAAGAATTCTTGCCAATTTGCTGCAAAACGCGGTGCGTTATAGCGACGGTCTTGAGGTTGCCGTTGAATACAGACGAACCCCGGAGGGGTGCGTGATCAAGGTACTGGATCGGGGGCCAGGCATTCCGGAAGCAGAGCGTGAGACTGTATTCCGACCCTTTTACCGTTTGGACCCTTCCCGTAGCAGCAGCAGCGGCGGCAGCGGATTGGGGCTCGCCATAGCCCGGCAACTGGCGCAGTTCCACGGCTGGCGTCTTAGCCTGGTTGCGCGACCGGGTGGCGGTACCGAAGCTTGTATCGAAATACCCGCTTTTCAATCGCCGGCTTAATCCGGCAATCTGACACACTATGTCTGCTGGATACTCAAACTGGCGAGACCTGGAGCAAACACAGAGCATATCGAAATACATGGTCCGGTCACTGCGAAACGGGTGCATGCCATGCCGGCTGGATTACTTACTGCATCATGCCGGAGAGCCGCAATGCTTGGGATCAGTGTCGAATACCTGGCTGGCTTTTTAATCACTGCAAACTAGACTCCCTTTAATACCTGACGGCCTTTAGGTGCTGCTGATCCTTAGTTCATAGGGGCTCATCCGGACTCCACCTTCCGGTTCGGTGGTTACCGGTGAATTGTACCTGCTAGCAAACCCGCTACCTTATGAACGTTTGACTCCTTCACTGGAATTTAACCAGTTGGCTATCCGAAGCATGCGCAAGTGACACCAGGGGTTATGTATTCAATGCGGCATCGCATGGGAGAGTGATGAATGGAATTTGTTACCGACTACAGCCTGTTTCTGCCTAAATCGATCACCGTTGTATTGGCCATTCTTGCCATTACGGGGGGCATCATCGCGCTCGCCGGTCGAGACAGGCCTCTGGGCAAACAGCGTCTTGAAGTCAAATACCTGAACCGGGAGTATGACGACATGGCGCATACCCTGAAGGCGGCGATGCTGCCAAAGAAGGTGTTTAAACAGATCCTGAAAACGCGAAAGCAGGAGATCAAGCGATCCCGGGAATAGACACCCGATGACCCGTCAAAAGATAAAAAGAGAATATTCGTACTGAATTTTCACGGTGACATCCGCGCATCTGCGGTCGCCTCCTTGCGCGAAGAGATCACCGTCATCCTGACCGTGGCCAGGCCGGCAGACGAAGTCGCCGCAAGTGGCGGGTACCTGATGGCCTGTGTGGCCGATCACATCATTGCCACACCCTTTGCGGTGGTTGGTTCCATCGGTGTATTAAAGACCCATCGGGAACTTGATATGGCGACCGGGGAGCACTGGTACGGGACACGCGCCCTGGAGTTGCAGCTGGTGGATGAACTATGCACCAGTGATGATTGGCTGCTGGACGCCAGCAAAACAGCGGAGCTTTACCAGGTCTGCTTCAAACCAAAAAAGCCTTTCATCGATCGTTTATCGTCATTAGCATCGATATTGGAGAAGGGGCATATGGGGCGATACAGGAGTGAGGTGGGGATTCACGAAATAAAGTAACTTTTAATCCTGCCTGATTACAAAACCAGCCCAGCTATTGATCCTGTCATCCTTGCATAACGGAACCGGCGTGATAGTTGGGTCGGTATAATCCCCTTCTCCAGATCAAATGATTTTCATACTGCCCCCAAATATTCTCCTGTGCCGGACTCTTGCCGATTGTCACCTCGCAGACCCAACGGTCTCCAGGCACGCCTCCGATTCCCGCGCAGAGTAGTGTGTTGTGATATCACTGTCATAATGCCCCGGTAACGCTCTCCGAGCTTCCAGTGGTACCACTGCGGCACACAATCCTCAACCGATGGTGTCCCGAAAGTTAAGTGCTTCAGGGCAACAATGACGGTATGAAGGGATTCGTACGCTTAGTGAATCAGATCCCGGACCTTTCAATCCATGACCTGACATCCTATCGGCTGTACTCAAGGGCTCAGCGCAGCAATTCACCCGGACTGTACAGCAGACCACGCTCCGAAAGACCGCGCCGACGGGTGTTGCAGTTGTCGGTAATGTAACCTTGTGCACCACCGCCGGCGTAGCCCCACAAACCGCTGTTTGTATCCAACCAATAATTGCCGTCGGCAATGTAACTGCAGCTGATTCGGTCGAGATACTGGAGATCGGGAAGGCCCATACGAGCGCCATTCACAACCACATAACGTTCGGCGAGCGCCGGCGCTGCAGTCACTATGATGCAGACGGTCAGACCCAAAGTAACCCATCTGTTTGCTTTCATCAGGATACGCCTCCGTCAATGCGGCACAATCGCGGTACCGTTCCAGCTGCCCGCATTGTCCGCTGAATCATGGTAACCCCATCGGCCGGAGAAGGCCTTGCCATCCGCAGTGGACTCGAATCTGCCACGCCCATAACTGTCCGCCCACTCCCAGGCGAAATTCATAACATTGCCACTCACCCGTCCATCGATCTTCCCGACTCCCAGCGCAAAACGGTACTCTCCCCAAACCCGATCACCCTCCCGCTTGAAATCGACACGTACCGGGAAGGCTTGATCACCAACCTGTGTTACCTGCCCGAGGTAACTGCCCGAAAATGCGGCATTCACTTCGATGGCGGTGGCGCTAGATAACTGGTCCGGGCGGCGGGGCGCCAATGAGGCCAGTGTCGTGGCTTTGCCGACCGCAACGAAGCTGCGTCGAATATCTGGATCCTCAAGCATTGCAGCGAGCTTAATCAGGCGGCTAGCCAATGTTGGGGCCTCCAACTGCGCCGCCAGGGTACGCAGGCGTGTACCACTGATCGGATGTGTGTCCTGATCGGATGATGGATAACCCGCCCAGCTTACATCTGCCATGAAGAAGACCAGGCTGCCCAATGGCGGAAGCGGTGTTCGGGCCATCACCTCGGCAGCAAACCGGTCAGCCTCGGTTTCGTTATGACGTTTCTGTGCAGCAGTCCCACCGCGATGACCGTGGTACAGGTGCCCAAGCTCATGCAGCAAAATAAATGTGCGGGCAGTGACGAAATGGCCCAGCGCCAACTTATCTACCCGGGCATCTTCGAGGGCATCTTCCGGCACACCCAGTGCTGACAGCGGCGCGAACTCGGGGGTGGCACGAACGTCCCCATAACGCAGCATGGCGGTATAGTCCGTGATCGTTTCCAGGCTGTAGCCGTTGATCTGCAGCCATGCATAGGCGGTACACAGGTCATCGAGAAACTTGAGCGAGAAAACCGGCATGACCACACGCCTACCGTCCCACGGCGCATAGAAGGCCAACGGGCGGCCTTGCATGTCACCTTGTGCATGCGTGGGCGTATCCAGCCGAACCCGTTCAAGCCGCCGCCGTTCGGAATCCAACAGTACAGGCCGAATCACTTCATCCAGAATCCGCTGGGTCGAGCGAGCGTAACGCTGTTCCCAATGCTCCAGCGTGCTCTGCGCATAAATCCCCGTCAAGTCAGCAGCAAAGGCCGTGGGCGCTATCATCATTGCCCAGAGCACCAGCAGAAAAGTTGCACAGGCTCTCGGCAATACGTTCATGGTAGGTGTGCCGGGTCGCCATAGTGGAAAAAACGAACGGCAGCCTCGAGTTCAATCGGTGGAGGAGATTGCTGTCCATCATTCAACCAGATCTCAAACCGTCGGGGATCCGACCAACCGTCTTCTCCCTCGGCCCATGCTGGTTTCATCAGGGCAAACTTGATACGTGGCAGTGCGAGTTCCACCTCGGCACGATCCTGCTCTGGCAACCCTGCTGATAACTTTGGAACGATATTATTGAGAATCGCGATATCGCGCCTTAACAAAGCCCTGCGATCGGTAGTCAATGGGGCTTCCGCACCCATGCCGCTGAAACGCTGACTATCAGGGCGCCACTCAGCTTCTGTACCCTGAAAGAAAGACACCCCCACCACGCTTGCGCCAAACAACGCAAAAAACACGCCCGGCCCAACGCGGCTGATGACAATGGAAACATCGCGCAGACTAAAACGCCCTTCCCCGTCCTGCCGGTCGGGAATCTTAAGAAATAGCCGGTAGCCGAGATAGATCGCCATACCGCCGATCAACACCCCGATTATCCGTTCGGCAAAACGCAACAGAATCGCGGTTTCCATGGATCGCCTCCTGTAGATTAAGAATAGGAGAGTGTCCAGCATTTCTCCAGTCAAGTGACACCCGCGTCGGAATAGTCTGCCTTTCAAGGCGATGTCTGCCGGATTCATCTCCCAACCCGGGAGATATCTGGTATGTCAGTGCAATTTTCCGACCATGCCACCGCACGGTAGCCCACCTGAAGCGGTAATTAGTGACCAATCGCACACATCTAAAACCCACATATCAACCTGAAACAACCTGTTACATTTTGGAAATGAAATGAAATACATCACACCTGATAGGGATGTAGTATCGCCAGCGGTGTCCGAAGCTGTTGCCCAAAAAAAAGGCTCTGTCCCAGTTACCTGTTGCATGAGAAGTAGTCTTTTTATAGAAGCAGATTTATCCGCGAAATTGGCGGCTGAAGCCACTCCTACCGCTACGCTTGGCCGCCGGAGAGGGGTTTGACCTGTAGGAGGCCCGCCCCAGGCCGAATTCGCGGCGAGGCGCCGCTCCTACCGGGCGAATCGCCAAGCTAAGCCAAAACAAAACCAACACATAATTGGGACAGAGCCAAAAAAAATCCAGGTGATTTCCATCAATTTCGGCCGTTCTGTCCAGCATAAACGCGACCACCGCTGAGCGAGGAAAGATGAATATGAACCGTCGATCGATTGATAAATCCAATTTTACCCCCGAAGAGCTCACGTCTCTGCGCGATGAACCCAATCTGTGTAACCAGAGTCGCCGAACTTTCCTGAAATGGGGAACCGCTCTGACCTCACAGGCTATCGTCGGTGGCGGCGTACTCAACCTGTTGACCGGCGTGGAGGCTGTGGCAGATGACACCTTCGAGAATGTGATTCACTGGAACTACTCGGTCTGTGGTTATTGCTCTTTTGGTTGTGGGCTGGAGATCGGTGTAGACGGCGCTGGCCGGGCGGTGGCCGTGCGCGGCAACGGCAAACACCCGACCAACGCCGGGCGGATGTGCGTAAAAGGTCTCTACGAACACAAGATCCTGAACAATGAGGATCTGCGTGTCGGCGACCGCGCTGTCTACCCCATGGTTCGGGATCAGAATGGCCAATGGCAAAATATCACCTGGGATGAAGCCACTACCATTCTGAGCCAGAAGATCATCGACGCGGTGGACTCCCCACTGGGAGCCGATTCTGTCGCCACTTATAACACCGGCCAGTGGACGCTCGAAGAGTATTATGCCTTCGGCAAGCTGGCCAAGGGTGCCATCGGCACGTCTACCATGGATTCCAATACCCGGTTGTGCATGGCGGCAGCCGTCGTTGGCTATATGACCACCTTCGGTTCTGACGGCCCACCCGGCTGTTATGACGATATTGAAAACACCGACTGCTTCTTTTTGTTCGGCATGAATCCGGCGGAGATGCACCCACAGCTCTGGCGGCGTATCGCCCTGGCGCGCCGCGCCCCGCGGGCACCGAAGCTGATCGTGGTCGATCCGCGCCGTACCCAGACGGCACGCAGTGCCGACCTGCATCTGCAACTCAACCCCGGGACCAACCTGGCGTTGATCAACGGCATTGTGCAACAGATCATCGCCAATCAATGGACCGATACCGATTACATCAGTCAGCATACCCGCAATTATGCTGCGATGGCTGCCGTCGTGGCCCACTATACCCCTGAGTACGTTGCATCGATCACCGGCGTTCCGGCCGACCAGATCATCACCGCGGCGGAGTGGATTGGCACCTCACAGGAGACCCTCTCCCTGTTTCTGCAGGGGGTCTACCAGTCCATGGGGGCCACCAACACGGTGCGCATGCTCTGTGCCATGCACCTGATCATGGGCAAGATCGGGCGGCCTGGTTCAGCGCCCTTCAGCATCACTGGACAGACGACTGCCATGAGTAACCGCGAGGCAGGAGGCTCCTCCGCCCTGGCCGGCTATCGCAACTGTTACAATCCGGATCACGTTCGTGAACTGGAGAATTTCTGGAACATCGAGCACGGCAAGATACCGCCCTACAAACCCACCGTCATCACCTCCAACAGTGAGCTGCAGCCGGAGATCAACAGCCAGGTCGAGATGTTGCGCAACGGCCAACTCAATCTGTTCTGGATTCAGTGCGCCAACCCGGCGGTCACCTTACCGGACCTGAACAGACTCTACACCTATCTCGATTTCAACAATCCCAACCGCCCCTATGTGGTGGTTCAGGATATCTATGATCCGGTCGAAAGCAGTCACTTTGCCGACATGTTCCTGCCCGCCGCCATGTGGGGCGAGAAGACCGGGGTCTACACCTGTTCCGAGCGCAAGGTGAATCTTGGTCGCCAAGCGGTCAACCCCGCCGGTTACGAACTGCGTGAAGCCGGCTATGGCGCCTATGCTGACCTGGATATCACTATCATGGTGGCCGCTAAACTGGCCGCCATGGATTCACGCTTTGCCGACAAGGATGGCCATTCACTGGTTGGCTTTAATACCCCCGAAGGGGCATTCGAGGAGTGGAAGGCCTGCACCACGGGGACCATCTGCGACATGAGCGGCATGAGCTACGATGCGCTGGAAGCCTCCAACGGTATCCAGTGGCCCTCAACTGTTGACGATATGTACGGTGGTCGGCGCCTCTATACCGATGGCCGCTTCAATACCAACTGGGAAGATACCCAGGGCGGAACACCCGACAAGCCCTGGATTGACCCAGAGGGCCTGTCCCGGGCCTGTCTTTGGGCGGTGGACTACGAGAACGCACCCGAGTTGCCAGACTACGACTACCCCTTCTGGCTGATGACCGGCCGCGTCATCGAGCATTTCCATAGCCGCACCAAGACCAAGCGTATCGCCCAACTGCACGAAATGGTGCCGGAGAACTATGTGGAGATCAGCAGCAATGATGCCGAGTTTATGAATATAGCCACAGGTGACCTGGTGCGCATGACCACACGCCGTGGTGAGATCGTGGTCAGGGCCAAGGTTACCGATACGGTAAAACCGGGCCAGCTGTTCACCACCATGCACTTTGGTGATATCGATCCTGCCGATGTAGCGCAGAACAACAGCCGCTTGGTCAATGCCAACCGCCTCACCATCAACTGGGTCGATCCCGATTGCAAACAGCCCATCTATAAACACTGTGCCGTCAAACTGGCCAAGGTAAATTGAGGAGAGCAGAATGAAACCTGTCCGGATTATTTCAAAAACCGTTACGCTCTCCCTCGCACTTCTGGTCGGCCTGGCAATGCATGCCGTCGCTTTTTCCGGCAACGGTCCTGGCCGCCCCGCTGATTCTGGCAACACCAGCCTCGACCCACGCTTCGATACCAGCTTTGCGATTGAATACAGCTACTCCTGTCTCGGCGGCGGCTGTCACGAGACAGACAGCCAAATGCTGGAGGAGCATGCCGACTCGTTCATGACCCACGCGATGGTCAAGTGTAATACCTGTCACGGCACCCATGCCGCCGACACGGTGGGTGAGGAGAAGCCGAATCTGACCGGCTACTATCCGGGGATCGGCGCTACTGGCTATCAAGTGGGGGATGACCGTTGCATCGCCTGCCATACCGCTGTACTCGACGCCCCTGCACACCCCAACAAGACCCGGGACTGCGTCGGCTGCCACACACCGCACCGATTCTCCGCCGGACAATTCAGTGGAAACTAGGGAATAGAGTGCTGGTGGGCAATCAATGCCCACCGGACACTTGCCCAGCTATTGCCATGCCCTCGATCCAGGGCAGCGACGAAAAGGCCGCCGCCTTGATGGGCGCATCCTGCGGCCTTTACCCGTCCTGCTGTCCCGGGTTACTGCATTGTTGGTATTCGTCCCAGTCCGGCTGGCGGCAGCCTGCTGATCGTACTAAGGTTTACTTATCGCGAACCACAGGAGGATTCAGCCATGGTCGAGAAGCAGCCCTTCACCCTTCACCGGCTGGAACTGGGACCGATGGAAAACTTCATCTACCTGATCCACGACCATGCCAGCGGCCGGGCGGCGGTGGTTGACCCCGCCTGGGACGTACCCCGCATTCTGAAACTGGCGGCTCGGGAGGGGGTAAAGATCACCGACATCCTGCTCACCCACAGCCACCATGACCACATCAACGGTATCGAGGAGGTGCTGGCGGCCCATGACGCCCAGCTGCACCTGCTCAAGGCCGAGGCCCGGTTCTGGGATCGTTACCTGGACCTGCCTACCCTGCACCACGGTGGCGATGTGATCCGGCTGGGTGAGACGCCCATCCAGGTCCTGCACACACCGGGGCATACCCCCGGTTCCGCCTGCTATCAGCTGGGCGACCGGGTGATCACGGGCGACACCCTGTTCGTATTCGGTTGCGGGCGTTGCGACCTGAAAGGCGGTGACCCGAACCAGATGTATGACACTCTGAGTCACCTGATCGCGGACCTGCCCGCCGATACCGTCATCCACCCCGGCCACAATTATGCCGTACACCAGACCTCTACAGTGGCCGAGCAGGTCGAGGGCAACCCGTTTCTGCATTTCACCAATGTCGATGCCTTCGTCCATTACCGCATGCACTTGCACGACCGCATACGGGATACGCCCTACGCGCCTGTGAAACGTGACGGGTCGGGGCAAACTTGAGACACGAAGGAAAGGCGCCCTTCCCCTTTTTTCAAGGCTATGTCCCAGGTACCGGTTGCCTGAAGCGTGATCTTTTTGCAGGAGCGGATTTATCCTCGAAATTTGCTCTAGGGACACAAAGAATTATTTATTAGCTGAGGCATGGGAGAATAATGAATGGATTTTGTTACCGACTACAGCCTGTTTCTGGCTAAATCGATCACCGTTGTATTGGCCATTCTTGCAATTGCGGGGGGCATCATCGCACTCGCCGGTCGAGGCAGGCCTCTGGGCAAACAGCGTCTAGAAGTCAAATACCTGAACCGGGAGTATGACGACATGGCGCATACCCTGAAGGCGGCGATGCTGCCAAAGAAGGTGTTTAAACAGCTTCTGAAAACGCGAAAGCAGGAGATCAAGCGATCCCGGGAACAGACACCCGATGACCCGTCAAAAGATAAAAAGAGAATATTCGTACTGAATTTTCACGGTGACATCCGCGCTTCTGCAGTGGCCTCCTTGCGCGAAGAGATCACCGTCATCCTGACCGTGGCAAGGCCGGCAGACGAAGTCGTGCTGCGTTTGGAGAGCGGTGGTGGCCTGGTTCACGCCTACGGCCTGGCGGCCTCCCAGCTCACGCGGATCAAGGACAAGCAAATCCGACTGACCATAGCGGTAGACAAAATCGCCGCAAGTGGCGGGTACCTGATGGCCTGTGTGGCCGATCACATCATTGCCGCACCCTTTGCGGTGGTTGGTTCCATCGGTGTATTGGCGCAGTTGCCAAATTTCAACCGTTTCCTGAAGCGGCACGATATTGATTTTGAGCAGTTCACTGCCGGGGAGTTTAAAAGAACGGTTACACTTTTTGGTGAAAACACCGATGAGGACCGAGCCAGGTTTCGGCAGGAGATCGATGAGACCCACCGGCTGTTCAAGGCATTCGTAAAGACCCATCGGGATCTTGATATGGCTACCGTGGCGACCGGGGAGCACTGGTACGGGACACGCGCCCTGGAGTTGAAGCTGGTGGATGAACTATGCACCAGTGATGATTATCTGCTTGACGCCAGCAAAACAGCAGAGCTTTACCAGGTCAGCTTCAAACCAAAAAAGCCCTTCATCGATCGTTTATCGTCATTGGCATCGATATTGGACAAGGGGCATATGGGGCGATACAGGAGCGAGGTTGGGATTCACGAAATAAAGTAACTTTGTAACCCTACCTGATTACCCACCAGTTATTTGAAATTACCGCCGGGTAGGGGCGACCGGCACCCTATACCTCAAATCCACGTTGCGCCAGGGCTTCCCCGGTAAATTGGGCCAGCTCCCGAAACAGTGGCTCCACCGCAGCCTCCCGCTCTGCGGGGGGCAGTCCCAGCAACGCCTCCAGGGAACGCTCCAGCGCCGCCGCACGGACCGGGTCGGCATGGGGTGCCAGATGCGCCAGCAGCAACCGGTGGGCACCCTTGTGCAGCATGGCCTCCAGTCCGTCGAGCATCTGACGGTGGCTGGTGCCCTCCCATATAGCCAGGATCATGGCCTCACGCAGCCAGCGCTCCACCGGATACTCCGCCAGTACCCCCAACCCGCCGTGGACTTCCATGGCCCACTTGGCCGTGTCCACTGCCAGTTCGGCCGTCCAGTACTTGCCCAGGTGGGCCAGCAACCGGAACAGATGGTAGCGCTCTGCATAGGGCGGAGTCTGCCGCCAGACATCATCCAACAGCGTGACCACCTCCCAGGCCATGGCGATGGCTGCCACGAGGGCATCTGCGCGCTCCCGAAACTGCCGGGCCAGCAGGGGGTGTTCGAGGATCGGCCTGTCAAAGGCCACCCGCTCGCGGGCGAACTCCAGCGCCTCGGCCATCGCCCGCTGTGCCAGGGCAACGCTGGCAATGCAGTTGGCCACCCGAGAGACGTTTAACACCTCCAGGATCAGGTAGACCCCGGTCTCCGCCGGACCCAGCAGCCAGGCCTCGCTGTCGCGCAGTTCCACCTCACCGGTGGGCACCGAACGGGTGGCGATCTTGTCCTTGAGCCGACGGATGCGATAATTCAGGCGACCGTCTTCCGTATGACGCCCCAGCACGAACAGCGCGAGTCCGCGCACCCCTTTTGGCGCACTCTGGGGGCGGGCCGCCACCACCGCCACTTCCGCCCCCACGTTACTGGCGAAATACTTGTCACCAGTGAGCCGCCAACGGTCACCAGCCGGTCGCGCCACGGTCGCCACATTGGCACCCAGGTCGGAGCCACCTCCAATCTCCGTCATCCAGGTAGCTCCCTGCCAGTTCTGCCCGTCCTTGCGCAGCAGAGGGGCAAGGAAACGCCGTTGCAGCGCCTCATCGCCATATTTGGCCAGGGGCATGGCAGTGGCAAGACTGACCGTATAAGGGCAATAGAGTCCGGCATCGAAGAAGGCGGTCACATAACCCAGCAGATAGGCGTGCCACAGGGACCCGCCCTCCCCGAAGCCTCGCCAGATCACTCCCTCCCGGTAGCCACGCCCCAGCATTCGCCGGTAGTCGGGAGCGAACAGAACCTCGTCCACCCGTCCGCCCTGACGGTCAAACAGGCGCAGCCAGGGGGTGCCGTTGCGATCCACGGACTCGGAGATGGCCATGCCCTCAGTCACCCACCAATCCTGATAACTCCGCAATGACTTCTCGCGGGGAAGTTCACCCAGCCGGGCCATCAGAAACGCCACGGGCGACGTTAGTTGCTCCAGGTTCATCGTGTTCCCTCCTCATCCAAGTCCGGGAAACCCAACAATGTCCTCTTAATTCAGTCTACAAACAGTGTCGACCTGATCTTCAACTCTTCCACCCTGCCGTGGGAACTGGCCCTGCGTCATAATCTGATGTTTCTGGTGTAGGCATGACCGGTCAGTCAGGCGGACGTGGAGGACAACATCAAGGCTATATCCAAGTATAGGCTGCATAAACACGCTGTTTCCCGGTGACTTGAGAGGTTTGCCGCTTCCCAGGACGACCGTCAGTCCACCCTTCGAGACGATGTCTGTCAGCACAATTGTCCAACTCATCACACTCTCAGGCCGAACGGCCCATACGGTATTTGGGGAACGAACAGAAAGTGATAGCGCGAATGTTTAATCACGATCTGATCGAGCATGGATATCGCTCTTTCCACCGTGTTATTTGAACCAGGCGGTGGATACTGGTCTGATGCCCAAGCCAGATCGCTTTCGGGGAAAGCTCAATTGAAACAACTCTATTGCTACAGACCTCAACCATGCTCGTGCGGTTGTGCCGGTGGCAACGATACACCCGCAAGAAGCAGGGAAACCGCTACTTTTGGATCCACCTCGCTGGTGGTCACTACTTTGACGCCCCGACTGGCCATACGCCGGCTAAAGCCATCACCACAACCGGCGGTGACCAGTAGGTCGAACTCATCAATCGGATGCCTGTCGCCGCGAAACTCATGCATCGACATCGCTTTGGGCAAGTCGAGCCGTTCGATCTCTATGATATTGCCCCGTTCATCCTGCGAATAAATAAGGAAGCGCCTCGTCTTGCCGGCATGACCGGTAATGGTCTTGAAATTTTGACTTGTCACACCGATTTTCATCGTTCTCTCCCGTTAGCCTTCACTTCATGGTTACGCTTTCCGTCAGATATACCAACGGAATACTCATTAATTGTGATTTTAATCAGATCCAATTAGCGGACACATTGCGAACCATCAATTACCCTCTCTTCCCTAAGAAAACAAAAGGCCCCAATAAACGGGGCATGGTCCAGGTGTTCGTTCGGGATGGATTCGTCGCTGCAGGGCGCCTTCGGCGTAGAGCGGTAATCCCCGCGTTAATGAGCAACAAAATAACATTTCGACAGCCCGACTCCTCCCTCCGGGAGATCACCAACATCCTGCACGGCAATATAAGCATGACAACAACAAGACATTCATTGTTCCACGTATTGCCGTGGGAATAGCAAAGCGGACGTTTCCTTCAATACTGGGCCGACTGCTCGCTGTGCATGCGGATTAGTTACCAGGAAGAACCGTTTATATCGCCAATATTTCCTTCCACCGGTTGACAGTGAGAAATTATCCCCCAGTCTGGGACATAAACCGAACCACCTTTGTAGGCAACTCATTGAATGAATGCCGTTCAGGCTTCATACAAACAGCTCGGCACAGTGCTTCACTTAGCTCGCTGTCACTACATCCATTCCGAAGAAGCGGCCCTAGCGGAGTGCTATACTGATCACCCAAGCACGGATAAATCGTGCCATCAACACCTAGCCGAACACGGTTACAGGTGGCGCAGAAATGTTGCGACATAGGTGTGATAAAACCGATATGGAGGGAAGTGCCTGATACCTTAACGTAACGAGCTGGTCCACCTCCATCCATGAACGCGGGTTCCAAGTCGTAGCATTTTCCTAACTCTGCCTCTACCTCTGCAAGATCCACGTAATGTGGCACTGCGGAGCGTCCTGCCGACCCCATAGGCATGGCTTCAATAAATCGCAAGGTAAAGTTATTTTTGAGGCAAAAGGAAACCATATCCGATACTTCGTCATGGTTTATATCACGCAACACAACCATATTAATTTTAATAGGCGCATATCCAGCGATCTGTGCTGATCTCAACCCCTGGAGTACACGTTCAAGACGACCACCGCCAGTAATCGCCTTAAACCGATCTGCACGTAACGAATCCAGGCTAACATTCAATCGCGCTACTCCTGCCTGATGCAATTGTTTTGCGAGTGGTGCTAATCGCATCCCGTTAGTACTGAGCGAAACATCGTCGATCGTTGATATAGAGGAAATTCGATGAACAATATCCTTAATATCACGACGTAACAATGGCTCACCTCCGGTAAGCCTTACCCTGCGGATGCCCAGTCTACTGAATGCCTTTACAACACGCCCCAACTCTTCAGGTGACAACCAGTCTGTTGGATTCTCATATTCAGAAAAGCTTTTTGGCATGCAATAGAAACACCGCAGATCGCAACGATCCGTCAACGAAATACGAAGGTACGTTATTCTGCGTTGAAAATGATCGATCAGCCCCGTGTCCATAAGTGATTCCCGCAAGCCAACTGAGATAAAATATTGCTCCAGTATATATATTGACGCTTGACATACCTTCTTGGTTATTTTTCTTATTACCCTTTGGTGCTAGCAATCAACCACTACTGTGCACTCTATGATTAGCTGGAAAGAAATACCCCACCTGGAAACCAGGCGATTAACCAGATGGAGCATCTCCTTTCCATTGAACAGCTTTAACTACTTAGCTAATGCACTAACCACTTCTTCTGGGTTATGGATAGTACCAAGAATCAATGGACTACCCCAGCGAGGCTGATAGAGATTTTCAGGCACCGATGCTAACGCAATCATCAAGTTATTAAACGCCTGTAGGTCATCTGTTTCGAAGTAGGTGATAAAATCCGTATCATCAATTCCTGTCGAGTGATAAAGTTTGCGCTTTACATTAACCAAGTATGCCAGAGTCGGTGCCGTATGCTCCTCCATCTTCGTAACCCGCTCTTCCTGAGACATATTCCACCATTCGGCACTCTTCTTTACCGGGACAACCAGAAAGTAGCGAGGAGGGGCCGCACTATAAGTGGCCGAACTCAAGCCTGCATTCAATGAAGGTGACTGTTTTTTGTCAATATAATTAAGTGGCTTAGTGACACCCACCAATGTTTCGGTTGCTACCGCAAAACGACCTAATGTAGTAGCCGCAAAGTCCACCAGAAACTCCTGATCACTGATCAGATCATAAGCGTGAAGACGAATAAGGAAATCAGATTGCGCTTCCAAACCACGGGTCAGGTACATATCAACCAGCACCTTGCCCTCATATTTTTGGATTAATGATTTAACTTCACCCACCGCGTTCATACGCATCTCGGATGAAAGCTTGGCCCAGTCTGGAGTTAACTTGTAGGCATTGAATGCACCAAATACACCGGCTTCCTTTAGTATTTTCGCACGCTCTACCTTCATGGATCCCATTTCCATGCCCTTACCCATATCGGCTGCCTGGGTGACTGGCGCAGCCACCATCAGACCGAGCAAAACGCTCATGACACTTCGTTTGAATACTTTTTTCATGATGATGTCTCCGTTTAGTTACTTCATTGTGGATCATATTAATTTGCATCGACCTTACATGTCGCAATCTACAAATTAGTTTCCGATTTACCCAGCGGCGCGGTATGTATGTGTTTATTCGATAATGGCGTCAGGATCATAAAACTTGGAGATATCCTTGTGAGCAATACCTTTATGACAGTCAATGCATGTCTCGCCAGTTTCCAACGCTTTGCGATGACGACGCTTTGCGGTTGGTTTCTGTGCATCTGACGACATCGCGTCCAAACTATGACAGTTGCGACACTCTCTTGAATCAGTTGCCTTCATGGTTGCCCATACTCTGTTCGCCAGATATAAACGCCGTTCCTCGAATTTCTCGGGCGTATCAATAGTGCCCATTATTTTGTGGTAAATTTCACCACTTGCCTCTACTTTCCGAACAATCTTATGCACCCAGTCTTTAGGCACATGGCAATCAGCGCATGTCGCTCTAACTCCGGTCCTGTTTGAGTAATGCACAGTATCGGTATACTCACGATAAACTGACTGCTCCATTTCATGGCAGCTGATGCAGAATTCAAGGGAATTCGTGGCTTCCATTGCAGTATTGAAACCACCCCAAAAAATGATGCCTATCGCAAAGAACACCAGTGCGCCCAGAATCGAAGCGCTCCCAAACCAACCAAGCTTCATTGACTTACTTAGAAATTTCATTTCAACCTATCTCTTCCCTTTCTCTGCCGCTTTCAAATAGAGGTCAGATGTCTTTTACTGAACTGAAATAGTTGTGTCAGTATCTGCATTAATCTGTCTAAGATAGGCCATGTCCGTCTCTATGAATTCGACCATTAAATCAGTTAGACCAATATAAAAGGTTCCAATATTCCGTTTGCGTACCTCTTTCTGCAGATGTGGCATCCAGGGTGCTAGATGACGTTCCAGGAAATCATGCTGCGCCATAATGTATGGTTTTTTATCGATTCCTTTCTGGCACTGTTTTAATGTCAAAAATTGCATGAACTCCAACTCAGCCGTGATGCGATCTTCCAACTCATGAAGTTCCTCACTAACTTCAAGCCCAAAGTTGCTGTAGAAATCCTTGAGTTCTAACAACAGATCTGATTTTCCACCACCGCGTACGTAACTCCCTTCATAAAGAGACACACTGCGTTTTGGAAGATCCGTCTCAAACGCACTAAGATATAGTGCCTCAAACTCCTCATAGTTAACCGTCATCTTAAGACTGGATGCAATCGTAGTCTGAAATTTTTCCAAGATCTCTGGCGCTGCCTTATCTACCGCAATTCCGAGATCCTTTACAAAGCCCCCACCGCGCCAGTACTCATGCAAACCGGTATCTGGGTAAGTAAACCCTAGAGCCATCATTCCGTACATACTCGCACGTCCTTCATCTTGCTCGATAACTGACTCGTTCATCGCATTTGCTCCTAAATATTTGCTCTACTGAATGCTGATTATTTCATTCTGGTTAATAGCTATCCGGGTCGATAGCATTATTCTGCAGTTCCTCTCGAATAGCCGGCGCTTCTCCATTGAACACGCCAATCAGCTTGAAATGTTCATGAATCGATTTGGCTTCATTATCTTCTTCATGCATCACTGATTTAATGAAATCAAACTTGTATTTGTCACCCAATGATGGAGTGAAAGGCGTGAATGGCGGATGCGCTCCTTCATAACCGGAGCCTTCGTAATTAAGATGACAAGCCACACACTTGGCTTCGTAGTCATAATTCTGGCCGGCCGCAATCAACACCTTGCGATCCGTGTACTCGCCATCGCGCTTTAGGGTATTTTCTGCCTCACCATGTTGTTCGCGAAAAACACTACCCGCACCATGACAAGACTCACAGGTCACCCCTTGAAGAGCCTTTAACAACCCGGCAGGCATATCCGCGCTATAACCGCCTGGCTCGCCATATCCTGTAGTATGGCAACCGACACAGTTAGGGTCGTTAGTGTAGTCTTTGCCTGGGTCGAGCTTGGCTAATTTCTTGACGTCATTCTTTACATTCGGCTTAAGGGAGTCAAAAGCCTTAGCATGTGCTGTCTCTGCAAAAGTTTCACCCTGCAGATCATGACACTTGATACACACCTCCTTTCCCTCATAGGTGGCAGAAGCGGTGTCGCCGAATACAGTTGCGGAGTACCAGATAGAGCCAAGTAAGGCAGCACTGGATATCAGGATTGATCGATGAAAACTAATAAACATTGTAAATCCTCTTACTTACATGGCATTGTTGAAATCGGGGTGGAGCAAACAGCCCCACCCCATTTCTACCCTCAGGTTAACGGTGAGATCATCATAGAATCACTCAACTCACCAATCATGGTATCCATAAGCTTGGAACCTTGACCTGATACTTTCTTTTGGCGCTCTGCCTTTAACACATCCAGAACCCCAGCAACATCGGGTCCAAACAGTCCCTGAAGAACGTCCAAAGGCATTTTTTGCGTCATCAGCATATCGCCATTTTCGTCCTGCATTAAGGGACCGACAAAAGGAGGTATGTAGAGAACATTGGGTTTTGTTCCAAATTCTGGATGCATTGGAATTGCAACCTTCCATACTTTGGCGAGCTTATAGACGGAACTCTCTGTATCATCAATAAAACCAACATGCATTGCCCTACCAACACACTGCGCAACACATGCAGGAGCAACACCCTTTTCGATCCTGGGGAAACAACCAATGCACTTATTGGCCTTTTGCTCAGTATTATTGAAATACACCTTGCCATAAGGACAGGCCTTAATGCATTCCTGCTTACCTTTACATTTTTCCAGGTTGACGATGTTCAGCCCGTCCTCCGCTCGCTTATAAATGGCGTCATTTGGGCACGACTCCAGGCACGCCGGGTTCTCACAGTGATTACACATCCGCGGCAGATATTGGAATATGTTATTGGGATATTCCCCAGTCCCTTGCTCTTCATCCCAGTTGGGTGACCAACGCGGTTCCGGGCTAGGCTTTACCCTGCCTTTTTTACCCTCAAACAGACGCGAAGCGTAATCGAATTCAAACGGCACACCATACTCATCCAATGACGGATGATGACCATCCTTTTGCAGCACACCATCCTTATAGCCACCCCCTTTCTGCTGCCAGTTTCTTGGATATCCAAGTCCAGGTGTGGTTTCAACATTACGCCAGTACATGAAGTCCTGACCTGGTGCGGTTGACCACAGTTTCTTGCATGCTACCGTGCAGGTCTGACAGCCGATACATTTGTTAAGGTCAACAATGTAGGTCAGCTGGCGTTTCGGGATTGTTAACATCTTGTTAGACATGATTTCTATTCCTCTTACGGGGTCAGCAACATGTGCTGAAAACCGAATTTTGTATAATCACACAGACTTCAGACGGTAACTGAACCCGTGTAGCGACGTATTTCGACTCGCGCATCACGCTGCACACCGCCCGGACCGTAGTAATTGGGCTTAAACTTGAGCTGTGCATAATTGCCTACCAACGACGTCGGATTTATACGTACCGGTAATGGACTTTGTGAGCTACCCTCACCAAGCATATCCATGTAGAGTTCGGGTTCATGATGCATACTCACTCGACCTGTTTGTTCACCATTACGAATCTTGCATCTGACAACCACTCTGCCGTGATCATTGAATACTTCAACCCAGTCGTTGTCTTTAATACCGCGTGCCTTCGCATCAGCCGGTGAAATTTCACACATCGGCCCGCCTCGCTGTAGGCGTAGCTGCAAAATATTGTCCTTCCAGGTGGAGTGGATACCATAACGACTGTGTGGCGTATTAAAGCGCAGTGGATACTGATCGGCATCAACCGGTGCTTTGTAGACTGGCAGTTCTACGCCCAGTTCGAAGAAAGTAGGATGGTCGATGTAAAACTGCTCCCGTCCGGTCAGTGTCGGCCATGGTTTCTTCTTAATGATAAAGTTTTGTAGTGGTACGTACGGTACTCCTTCCTGCATGGGTGAAGTCCAATTGCTCTTGAAGCGTTGCGGTCCTTCCTTGCGAATCATATCCAGTGTTATGCCCTGGGTCTGGGGGGCATTATCAAGAATGAACTGGCAAGCCTGCGCATCAGTCTCTAGCTTTCCACCATCGATCTGGTTGTCATAGAGCTTGGTGAGATCGCGGGCGATGTTGAACTTCTCGTCAAAATACTTGGTAAAGCCCTTCTTTTTCGCGACTTCACCGACTTTCTTTGACAGTAGTGCAAAAATCTCCCAATCAGGCTTCGACTCCCACATCGGGGCAATAGCGGGTTCAGTCATATGAATGAAGGTGTGCTCCTCGGTCATACTGAGGTCCGTTTTTTCATACCAATGTGCACTCGGCAAAACCACATCCGAGTAGAGTGCCGTTGAATCCATACGGAAGTTCATGTCAACCGTGAGGTTCATCTTCGGCCACAAGTTTCTGAGCACATAATCAAGACCCTTGGCATTGTTCAACCAATTGCCTCGATAGCAGATAAAGACTTTTGGATCGCGCCCGTTTTGTGGATAGAGCGGCATCTGTCCCGTTTCAATGGACTCCCGGAGGTATTTGGCTGTATCGATACCCTCATTTTCCATCGCGTCGTACACGTTACCGTGATAGTAGGTCCAGAGAGTGGTCTGGCAAAAACGATGCTTTTTGGGGCTATACGGGAAGGAGAGCTTAACAACACCCAATAGCGGGGTGGGTTTCCACTGGCCTACGTAATGGTTGACACCTGTTCCGTTATAGCCTTCATTACCAGTCATTGCACATAACAAGATAAACGACCGTAGAACCGTGTCGCTCCAATACCAGTGATTTGTACCACCACCAGTGATAATCATAGAGGGTTTATTCTTGGCAAAATCACGTGCCATTTGAATAATAACGCTCGGTGCCACACCCGTAATCTTGGATACATTCTCCGGTGTATACTCGTTCATTTTCGGCTTATAAACTTCAAAGACCGGCTGAACCTTTACATCACCACCATCAGCGAGTTTTACTTCAAACGTTCCCTCAAGGGCTGGATCCAGATCACCCAGATCCAGATAACCATCGGGAAAAGTGAAGGTATTTCGCCCCATAAAGCCAGGTTGAATCTTTGCCTTCTTTTCAGGTTCTTCACCCCAACTACCCTTCATCAACACGGGCTTTTTAGTCTTGGTATCCCAGGTATAGAACTTCTCTTCCGAGCCACCCTCTACCATGTCTGATTCGCGCAGAAACATTTTTGTGTCAGTTCGAACCAGGAACGGCAAATCTGTTTGCTCTTTCAGATTCGCTATATCATGGAGATTTTCATTGACGATCACGTTAACCATACCCATAGCCAACGCAGCATCGGTACCCGGTTTTATCGGAACAAACACATCCGCCTTGGTGGCAGTGGCATTAAAATCCGGGGAAATGACATACATCTTGCTGCCATTCAATACCGCTTCCTGGAGAAAATGAGCATCCGGAATGCGAGTCTGGGCACTATTCGCACCCCACATCAGGATAGTGCGTCCGTTGAACCAATCTGCGGTTTCACAGGTATCACCCTGGAGACCCTGAACCTGCGTCTGTCCTGTCGGATGGTCACCATACCAGTCAAAAAAGGTGTGCGTATGACCGCCGATGAAAGAAGCAAAACGATGACCGGCGGCGAAGGAGACTGGGGCTACCGCCGGTACGGGTGTAAAAACACTAATACAGTCGGAGGCATCATTTTTAATGGTATCCACGATACCGTTCGCTACATACTCAAGCGCTTCATCCCATGAAACACGCCGCCATTTACCCTCACCACGCTCACCCACCCGGATCAATGGATACTTGATACGATGCGGTCCATATTGATAATCTACAGCACACTCACCCTTGTTACAGCCACGCGGATTGTATTCAGGGACTCCATTTAACTTTGGTACATCTTTTGACTGCTCTTCACGCATTACCACACCATTTTTGGTGTAGACAAAATGAGGACACGAGCCCGTGCAGTTAAGCAGGTGTGTGCCGCGTGTTTTCTTATCCCACGACCACTGTTCGCGGTGATAATTTTCCCACCCGGTATATTCATGCTGCATCATTGGGTCTTTGGTCTGCGCCAGTGTCCGCATCACTACAGATCCACTCGCAAGCATACCTATGGACACATGACCCATAGTTTTCAAAAAACCGCGGCGTGTTGAACCGAACTTGTTCATTATTAAATCTCCCAATGTCACATTTTTACCCACGCGTAATCTCTCAATTCCGCCCGGATCCCATCATGCAAACAACTAATAGCAATCCCAATTCATCAAAACTGAACCGGTGCGTTTCTAACAAATAACCATTCAACTAAATCATTTCTCGAAGTACAGACGTAGTGTGTCTATCAATCATCAATATGGCCAATCACAAACCCGTGAGCTCACGACTTTGTGAATTTCCCGAGCTAAATTGTTGGTTTTAATGACATAGAAAGAACATGTCTTGCGGGCATACATGAAACACAGCAGGTCGGGAGATGTGTACTTTAGGTTTGGGTAATTTAACCGGCTTCAGATTGTCTTATAGTTATTAATTCCTAACCAGTTGCTACTATATCGACAGATCTTGTTCATGGAGAACAGATACCGGGCATACGGCAGGCCAACCAATAAATAATCGAGTCGTGGTACATCAATGTTTCTATGGCTCACAGAATCTTTCTGTTAGTATGCAACACCATTGAATCATTGCTGCACCACCAACTCCCGTGAGAACCGCGAGCTTGTTTGAGGCCGTGGAACCGGTGATTAAGATTGACTGCCAGCAAAAGTTCAGCGAGGTAGTGGAGACCAGTGAGATTCAACTAAAGAAGATGCAACATCTTCTGTAAGCTGTGGTTGGGCTGGCTGACGAACCGGAAGTATATCAGTAGCAGATAGCGGTCCATTTCTGGCTTTTAATGGCATTCCGGGTGGTGCCCAAGAAGCTATTAACTTTCAAGTTTTGCTTGATCGTTTTAAAAACCACTCGCTCTGCCAGCATGAATTATATTGCCCTGGAATAGGGCTTACGTGGTGTGTAGGGTTACTTTTCGTTGATCCGGGCAAAGAGAAACGGCTGACCGGCGCACCCTCCAAATGTTGAAAATTGGTGGCCTAAGTAGAGAGATTACTGACGACATCATGTAGATTGAAGCAACCCAATACTTGTGCCAGCATCATGCCGACAAACTGTTGCCAGCTTGTCGTCTGATGTGGTTTCCAGTCCTTTCGGCATTGCTTTGCCGCGGATCTCAAGCTCATGTCTCGATAACAGTTTGAGTAACTAAGAAAATACAATACGATGATGAACTAAAGCCCACCATATTCTGTTATTTTCGATGATTTGTCTCGATTTCGTTAGATTAAACCAAGTCGGTTTTCAGGTTTGTTGGTCCTTAGTGGGACAACGTGCGTAGAAGGGGAGTATTTTAATGCGGTATCCACTGCTTGGAATTAGACACAAGAAGGCGCTCGGTAGCCTTAATCACTATCTAATAGGTTTTACCCTTGTGGTAGGCGCGGTCATTCTACGTTTGATAATCACATCACAGACAAGCGCTAGCGCGCCATTTATCACCTTTTTTCCGGCAACGGCTCTTGCGGCACTTATTGGCGGATTAGGGCCGGGCCTCATGGTGGCTGGTTTCGGGGGAATACTCGCCTCGTTATTTTTCTTTCCACATCCCATTTCCGAATTTGTAACCGAAGATTGGGTGCTACTCTTATTTTACTTTATAACTGAAATTGTTATCTGCCTGGTTATCGATGCGATGCACTCTGCAAACAACCGTTATCTGACGCTTATCGAGGAGGTGGAATCAAAAACAAAATCGCAGACGTCATCATTGAAACCATACTTGTCCGATACAACTGGTAGAAAAGAAGAACAGAATTTTAAGAGTCCACAGGAAAAGGAAGACGCAGACTGAATACGGTTCGACCCGGCCCAGATACAACGAGGGAAATGGTCCCACCATGGGCCACAGCCACATCTCTCGCAATAGACAGACCCAATCCTGAATTCCCTATTTTTGTTGATGACATAAAGGGCTTAAACAACTGGTTCTTTACCTTTTCAGGTATGCCTGCACCATTGTCAGAAACATCAATCTCGAGCATATCCTCTTTGATGAATGTCGATATCACAATTTTATTTGCGTCAGCTTCTAATGCATTTCTCACTAGATTACCAATCGCCCGGTGAAGCTGAAACTTATCACCTAATATCGACAGCTCTTGTGGAACTTGGTTGATCAATTCGACGTGTCGAATTGATTTGCACTCTTTTAACAGTTCTTCAGTCAAAGTATGTAAGTCAATTCTTTTCCACTTAAGCTGTAGAGGTCCCTCCTTCGCAAAATCTATAGAACTTCGGCATAGCTCAACCGCCCGATCAACAGCCGCTATTAACCCAGGCAATACCCTTCGAACGTCCGGGTCATGGCTTGCCTCAAGGGTATCTGACGCAATCATTACCGATGAGAGTGTACCCCGCAAATCATGTTGAATTTTTGTTACCGCCATTCCTACCGCCGCTAAGCGTGTCCGGAGTACTAACGTACTCCGAATATCGTTCTGCATTTGTTGAAATGCCTCTTCTGCAATCCCAATTTCATCAATTCGACCACTGAGGAGATTGGATCGATTAATATCAGCTGGAGCAGAGCGAAAAGCAAGAATTCCATTAGTTAAACGCTGCAGGGGATACACCACTGTTACCTGAAGAAAACCATAAAAGAAAATGGATACTAAAAGGGCTGTAAACAGAGCGGTGCCAAGCGCACGCTTGGTGCCCTCCATTGCCTGCAATATGAGATCGTGACACCCTATGTCTATCTCAACTAAGACCGCATTTTCACCAGGCACATTGCCAGTAATATGGATTACTTTATTGCTGCCAGTATTTGTAGCCGCCTTTATTAATAGGTTCAACATCGCAAGGAGGTTCGCTTGGCGAAGATCATAATACAAATCATGGACTAACGGCATGTTAGGTCCCAGCATAAGAATGCTGCCATCTGCTTTTCGAACCGTTACACCAAACACATTAGCCTGCCCTAACATGCGTTTTTGCAAATCCAGATCAACCAATCCATTCGGGGATGCTTCCGTTGCCAGCGATACCAGATGGGAGGCAGCTACACGATTTTTCAACCAGGTATCACTATAGTGAGCGATAAGAGGCAGCGCCATCAGTGAGGTAACAAGCACCGTCACCAGCAATGAATAGACGATAACGCGAGCGGACAGGCTGTTCTCAAGCAGGAGAGAACGTTTCGCTGGCAATTCCGTCACCGCAGCACTACCTTGTGATCTAAACTCGCACTTGGAACTGATCGTCTATATGTTGATGGCATAAGAGAAAATTGTCATATACAACATCACATCATCTACATGAGACGTGTGTTGACCTCAATAAAAGCTAATCGAACGCAGAGAATGGACTTGAAAATAATTGATACGCATTTAGTGCAGAATAGTCCGCTCAGACACGACTCGAAATATTATTCACACCACCATCTAATCGATAACCACCTGGCTCCGTTCTCAGCATGCATCGACCATCCTCCAAAGGTTCAATTTTTTGGCGCAGTCGATAAATATGCGTTTCGAGCGTATGAGTGGAAATATCAGAATTAAAACCCCAAACAATATCCATAAGTTCGTCACGGCTGACAACACCTTCTCTGCGACAAAGGTGTTTGAGTATGGCGACTTCCTTATCAGTCAGGCGTATTCGGCGACCATCAATGCCTGACAGATACTTATCAGCCGGGCGGAATGTGTAAGGCCCAAAATTAATTGCTACATCATCATACTGTTGATGCTGGCGAATTTGAGCGCGCACCCGGGCAAGTAGCACACTGAACCGAAATGGCTTGGTAATGTAGTCGCACGCTCCCGCTCCAAGTCCAAGAATGGTATCTTGGTCAGAATCAAAAGCTGACAAGATGATGATTGGGGTGTTCAATCCGCTCCGCCGTAGGGAATAACACACATCAATCCCACTACCGTCGGGCAAGCCCAGATCGAGGCAAATGGTATCGAAGGGTTCACTCTGGGCCCGCTTTAATCCCTCTTCAGCGGTAACTTCTATAGTGACATCATAATGTTGCCGCTCCAGTTGCTCCGCCAATGCCTGGACCAGCTGGATGTCATCATCGACAAGGAGAATACGGTATTTAGGCATAGTTTTGTTCCTGTAGGTACAAATTACACTAGCATCCTGAGGACACAAGTATCCCGATGGGACCGACATCCCTTTCCACAAAAATCAAGCAAGATAGATAAATCGAGCGCACAAAGGAATTATAAGCCTAAGCGTTTTCCACTCACTCCCTCACCATTTGCGCTCCAAGGAGATATGAATGATGGATTCGTATCAATTAATTGAATACCGAGATTAAATTATATATTCCAGCTCAATATTCACCAACAAATATCCTGATATTTTTTGACTAAAATCAAAGAATAATTTTCAAGTCATTTTAATGAATTAATCTCATAGGCTAAAAACGCGATGATAATCAAGTACGTAATTTATCTGCATATAAAAAATGAGGCTCACTGTTGGTCCTCTTTTACTGAAAGTAATTCGAGGCGAGAGCAAACAATAAATAGTGATCATGTAGCCCCGTAACAGCTTTTACCCTATGAACAGGACAAAACAAAGGTGCCAATTTGCCAAACCATCAGCTTCCTCACATACAGTCTTTGATATACAAGGAATAGGTGATCCATTTTTTGCCAAAATGGTCCTGGAGTTCTTATAGAATCATGGCTCGAGAGTAGGTCGAGTCACGTTTGGAAAGACGCAGTTGTGTATACATCCCTGGCATGACTCCATTGGCCAGGCCCTCGTTGATCGTAACGGTGACTCGTAACAGCCAGAAATATATAGCAACTGAAGCGACCGAAGGCACGACCAGAAAGTCGACTCGGGATGGATTCGTCGCTGCGGGGCGCTGGCTGGTCGAACCGAAGGAATCTCATCAAAACCTCACGCCCCTGATAAAACAAAAGGCCCCGATAAACGGGGCCGGTTTGCCTGGGTTGGGGACCGCTCGGGATGGATTCGTCGCTCCGCGACTCACCCCTGCGGGGCGCCGGCTTCGCCGGCGTCCTGCGCCAGCGCGTTGCGCTGGCTGGTCGAACCGAAGGGTTCTCATCAAAGCCTCACGCCCCTGATAAAACAAAAGGCCCCGATAAACGGGGCCTTTTGTTTTATTGGCGGAGAGCGAGGGATTCGAACCCTCGATACGCTACTAACGTATACACACTTTCCAGGCGTGCTCCTTCAGCCACTCGGACAGCTCTCCAGATAAATTGTCTTTTTTACCCAATCTGTCCTTCCTGGACCGGGCAGGAGCACGCGGCGTGCTCGTTACTCGGGCTCGCGCCCTCGCCCCTTCGGGGCCGTCGCCAAAGGCGACGTTCTCTCGGCGAGCCTCGAGTCAGCCACTCGGACAGCTCTCCAGATAAATTGTCTTTTTTACCCAATCTGTCCTTCCTGGACCGGGCAGGAGCACGCGGCGTGCTCGTTACTCGGGCTCGCGCCCTCGCCCCTTCGGGGCCGTCGCCAAAGGCGACGTTCTCTCGGCGAGCCTCGAGTCAGCCACTCGGACAGCTCTCCAGATAAATTGTCTTTTTACCCAATCTGTCCTTCCTGGACCGGGTAGGAGCACGCGGCGTGCTCGTTACTCGGGCTGGCGCCCCTGCTCCTTTTGGAAAAAAATCAGCACGCACAAACGTATACCTCGTGCCTCTCTGATTTTTTGGAGGCGCAAGGGTATACCAGAACGTCCTTTGGTGCAATGGCGTCCGGGCAGATTATCAAATATCAGATGTGACGACTCATTAGTAGCTGTTTGGAATCTTTCAGCAGATTCCTGAAGTCTTCTCCTGACATCTTGATCAGGGCCTGGTGATCCCCTGCTTCAAAATAGATCTCCGGCTGATCAAGTAGCGAGGGATCCACCCAGGTGTCAATCCCGTAGGCTTCACCAACCGGAGGCATTGCGCCTATTTCGCAGTCAGAAAATGCGCCTGCCATCTCGCTTTCCGTAATCAACTGAAGCCGGTGTTTTACCAGTTCACTGAGTTTGTTGATCTCCAGACGGTGTGTCGCCGGTATCACCGCCAGCAGGTATCTGTCTTCGTCACCCAACAGAATACTTTTGGCCAGGCGGTCTCCTGGCACATGCGCAACTTCCGACGTCTCCAGTGCTGAGTTGGTCCGGACATGTTCAATCACTTGGTAGGACGTCCCATGATCCATCAAATACTCTTTTAAGGTAATTGCGATTCCCATAACGCCTCCTCTGCCGATATAATCACTCAAGTTGAGTTTCGTTATCAGTTTGCCCAATCAATCAATAGGTTATCAACCAATACATGACTAATACTGCAATCACCAATCACCCGCTGATCACACTTAGCATCATGTGGCAGGCTAACAGATCCGACGCAACACATTTCCTACTTTCCCCGCGCCTGTTTAAAGTATAGTCCCTGACTCCAGGCGTAACTGATATCGGGTTTTTTCGATGACCAGCAAGAAAAAAGAGAAGAAAAAACATAAAAAACAGCAGTTAGCCGATCTGGCAGACCGACATCAGCTCTATGAACTCTCCGTTCAATATGCGGCATCCGAGATCGAATTTGTTGATGAGACTTACAAGTCAATTCGCGGCAACAAGGCACTGCTACTCCGGGAGGATTTCTGTGGTACGGCCAACGTCTGTTGTGAGTGGGTTCGTCACCGCAAGGGAAACCGGGCCATCGGCGTCGATCTGGATAAGGAAGTACTAGCCTGGGGACAAGATCATAAGCTTTCCGATTTGAGCATGGGCCAGCGCAAGCGTATCAACCTGATAGAAGAGAATGTGCTACAGGTGGAGACCGAAGCCCCGGACATTATCTCGGCGATGAACTTCAGCTATTGGTTGTTCAAAGAGCGCAAAGATCTGAAACAGTATTTCACCCGGGTCAGGCAGGCACTGGCCGAGGGGGGAATTTTTTTTCTTGATGCCTATGGCGGTTATGACTCGTTCAGAGAACTGGAAGAAGAGCGGGACATTAACGATGGGGAATTCACCTATATCTGGGAGCAGGAACGCTATGATCCGGTAACGGGAGGACTGATCTGCCATATCCACTTCGCCTTCCCGGATGGATCCAGACTGGAGCGGGCATTCAGTTACGACTGGCGACTCTGGACCCTGCCTGAAATCAGGGACCTGCTGGAGGAGACCGGGTTCAGCAAGGTCACCATCTACTGGCAGGGTTGGGATGAGGATGGGGAGCCTGACGGCATTTTTGTTCCCGCCACTACCGGAGAGGCTGATGCCGGCTGGATCTGCTACATTTCCGCGGAAAAATAGCAGTACCCGATTCGGTCCACTCAAAGTGCCATATAACTCTCAATTATTTTTATATGCCTATTTGATATTTTTATTACCCAATAAGTAAGACTAAGGTTGCTCTCAGTTACTTGCCGCCATTGATCCAACGGCAAACCCATCATTTACTGAGGAGCAACCCATGAGCATTTCCATTCTGGATGTCCAACGCCTGGCGACCACCTACGATGATCGCTCCCCCGAGGAGATCATCAGCCTGGCACTGGAGACCGTCGACAACATCGCTATCTCCTTTAGTGGCGCGGAAGATGTGGTGCTGATCGACATGGCGGTGCAGATCAACCCCCACGTCAAAGTATTCTCCCTCGATACCGGTCGCCTGCATCCGGAAACCTATCGCTATCTGGAAACCGTACGCAATCACTACGGCATTGAGTTGGATGTAGTCTCCCCGGTCGGCGCAGATGTGGAGAAGCTGGTGCGGGAAAAGGGGCTCTACAGCTTTTACCAGGACGGCCACAAGGAGTGCTGCACGGTACGCAAAGTAGCGCCGCTGCGCCGCAAGCTCGCCACCCTGAGCGGCTGGATCACCGGCCAGCGCAAGGATCAGAGTGTCGGCACCCGGACCGAGATCCCGGTGATCCAGGAGGACCCATCCTTCTCCAGCGACGACAGCAAACTGCTCAAATTCAATCCCTTGGCCAACTGGACCTCTGCCCAGGTGTGGGAGTACATCCGCAGTAATGAAGTGCCCTACAACCCGCTGCACGCCCAGGGTTTTGTCAGTATCGGCTGCGAACCCTGTACCCGCGCCGTACTGCCCAATCAGCACGAACGCGAAGGTCGCTGGTGGTGGGAAGACGCCGCCGACAAGGAGTGCGGCCTGCACGCCGGCAATGTCGCAGCCAAGGCGGCTGCCCGCTGAATCAGGCCCACTAAATCAGGAGAGCATCATGGCCTTTATTACGATGGTAAAAAAACTGGCCCGCGATGGACAACCCTGTGCCAAGTGCCGGGATGTGGAAGCACGCATGCACCGGGAAGGTCTGTTCGAGCAGATCGACCGGGTGGTGATTGCACAGGAAGGTGACCTGAGTAGTGAAGGCATGCGCCTGGCGGAAATTTACCAGGTGGATCGCGCACCGTTTTTTCTGGTGGCCGACGGGAGCGGTGATGTGCGTGTCTACACCGTCTACTTCAAGCTATTGCGCGAGGTGCTGAAGCCGGCCCGGGAAAAAGGTCCCGCCCTGTCGGACCTGCTCAGCCCAACCCCCGCTGCCGAATTTATCTAGGACAGCAGAAATAAGGATCGACCATGGATCCCCTGTTCACACTGGCCGGTTTTGTGGTGGGCATCTGCGTGGGGCTGACCGGTGTCGGTGGCGGCGCCTTGATGACACCGATCCTGGTGATGGGCTTCGGCATACCCACCGCCCTGGCCGTGGGGACCGACCTGGTCTATGCCGCCATCACCAAGGCAAGCGGGGTCTGGTTTCATGGACGCAAGGGCAGCATCCGTTGGCGGCTGGTAGGCTGCCTGGCGCTCGGCAGCCTGCCGGCAACGGCGATTACCATCTGGCTGCTCGACTATCTGCAGCCAGGCGGCAATCACGAGCGGCTGATCACCGTCGCCCTGGGCGTAACGCTGATATTCACCTCACTGGTGCTGCTGTTGAAGGAGCGTATTGCCCGGGGGCTGGAATCCGGCAACTCGCGAACCGCTGTCTGGATTCGGCGCCACAGAACCCGGTTGCTGATCCTGCTCGGGGCGGTGCTGGGTGTACTGGTTACGCTCTCCTCGGTAGGCGCCGGAGCACTGACGGCGGCCATCCTGTTTCTGCTCTATCCACGCATGCCGGCCATCGCCATTGTCGGTACCGATCTGGCTCACGCCGTGCCGCTGGCCACGCTGGCGGGCCTCGGTCACCTGCAGCTGGGCAACGTGGACCTGACCCTGCTCGGCAGCCTGCTGCTGGGCTCAATTCCCGGCACGGCACTTGGCAGCCAGCTGGGGATACACCTCCCGGAGCAGATACTGCGACGGGGGCTGGCCGGACTGCTGTTTCTGACCGGCCTCAAATTCGCTTTTTAGTGTTTAACTGACCACTGGAGTCAACCATGACCACCGCACCCAACCCGCTGATCGACTCGAATGATTTCGATGATTACGAGCAGCATCTGCAGAACTATCTGCAGGGCAACCTGGACCCTCACCGGTTTGTGGCGATCCGCCTCAATCTCGGCATCTATGCCCAGCGCCAGGACGGTATGTGTATGGTCAGGGCCAAGCTGCCGGGCGGACGCGTGAACCCGCGCCAGCTGCTGGGTTTCGCCGAGGCGGCGGAGAGACACTCCGGCACCGACAGCGTGCACATCACCACCCGGCAGGACATTCAGTTTCATTTTGTACCGCTGGAAAAAACCCCGGCGCTGCAGCGCACCCTGGGGGAGTACGGCATCGCCACTCGCGAGGCCGGCGGCAACACGGTGCGCAATATCACCGGCTGTTCCCTCGCGGGCGCCTGCCCGGCGGAGCATGTGGATATCAACGCCTATATCGACAAGGTGGCGAACTACTTCATTCGCCATCCACTAACGGCCTCCATGCCGCGCAAGTTCAAGCTGAGCTTTTCCGGCTGCGAATCGGATTGCGCCAACGGCCTGGTACACGACCTGGGGGTCATTGCCACCCGCCAGGAGGGACGGCCCGGTTTCCGTCTGCTGGTGGGGGGAGGCCTGGGCGGCAAGCCCAAGGAGGCGATCGTGCTGGAGTCCTTTATCGAGGAGAACCAGCTGATCCCGGCCATCGAGGCGGTGCTGTCGGTGCACGACAAGTATTCCGACAGGAAACGTAAGATGCGTTCGCGTATCAAGTTCCTGCTGGATAAATTCGGTCCCGAGGGCTTTATTGAGAAATACCGCGTCGAGTATGCCCGTACCTCCAGCGCCTACAACCCGGAAGTACAGCCGATCGGCGTTTGGCGTGAGCGCAGTGTCGATGGGAGTCAGGTCAAGACCGCCCTGCGCGCTCCCACTGCCCAACACCAGGAGGATCTGAATATATTGCCTATCAGCGTGCCGGACGGCAGGCTGACCGTCAAAACTCTGCGCGATCTTGCCGACCTGCTGATCCAGGAGGGTCTGCACGACATCCGCACCACGGCGGACCAGAACCTGAGCATCTTCAGCGTGCCCACCGACAAACTCGGCAGCCTCACCGTGGCGCTCAAGGCGTTGGGGCTGAAACTGCCGCGCTGCGGTGATCGGGTGGTCTCCTGTCCCGGCACCGCCACCTGCCCGCTCGGTATCACCGCCTCGCGCCAGATGGCGCCTCGCCTGAGCGGCGGTGTGGGTGATCTGAGCGTGCGCGTCAATGGCTGCCAGAATGGATGCGCTAACGCCACCATCTCGGACATTGGTCTGTATGGCAAGGGACGGCGGCATCACGGCCGACTGGTTCCCAGCTACACCCTGCAGTTGGGGGGCAACGGCAGCGAAGGCGGCAGCATTGGCATAACCGGCCCGGATATCCCGGCGGTGCGGGTGCCGTCCGCAGTATCGCTGCTGCACGACAGCTACCACGCCGATCGCCTGGAAAACGAGAGTTTCCGCGACTGGACAAGACGTGAGGGGCGTGAGTACTTTGATGAGTTGCTGGCCCACCTGAGCAATGTGGGACCAATGGAACTGGCGTTCCTCACCCGCGACCACGGCGACAGCAGTGTATTCAAGGTAGAGTCCCTGGGCGTGGGCGAATGTGCCGGCTCCCAGGCGGCCCCGGCCGACAAGCTGTTACTGGATGCCCGCTATGAGTCCGATCTCAGTGTCGCCTTCGGCGCCAAGAACAAGCAGGCCGATGCCGGGGAGAGCCTGGAAAACCAGATCACCTATTCCGGACAGGCGTTACTGGAGATCTCCGGGCTTGATGGCAAACTGAAGGGCGAAGAGAAATTGCTACCTGCACTGCGCTCGGTCTATGGATCGTATAACGCCGAACTGAACAAGCTGGAGCAACTTTATGCCGATCTCCGCTCCTTCCAGTCAACCCTGGATGAGCTGCAACTGCCAAGCCTGATCACCACGGCCAAGGAGATCACCGCCTGGGCAGGGGCACTGGTCAGCGAGCATAACAAACGCCCGCACATCAACGATCAACCGAGGTCGGGTACGGACGGCTGACCCGATTCAAAATCCTGCCGAGTAACGCCCCCTTTTTCGGGGGCGTCTTTTTGCCGTGCATAGGTTTATGACTAAGCGCCATAGCGTCGAACTGTGTCCGCCGCCAAGTCGCCTGCCGCCCCAGGCATTACATGGGGCGCCCTATAGACGGGCATGGTCGGCCCGCTATAGAAAGCCTGTCCAGAATGCGTGAAGTAGTGGGTAAAAAAATGCCCGGCAAAAAGCCGGGCAAAACTCTCTATGCACTATAAGAGAGGAGGAGGATTTATCTACCGATTAATGTATGAAGAGGGCACCGTTAACCGGAATATTGGCACCGGTGATATAGGCCTGTTCATCGGCCGCCAGGAAAGCGACAGCAGAGGCAATCTCTTCCGGGGTACCCATGCGTCCCATGGGAATGCCGGAGATGATGGACTCACGCACATCATCACGCATGGCGGCGGTCATAGCGGTCTCGGTATAGCCCGGCGACACCGTATTGGCGGTGACACCCTTGGCCGCACCTTCATGGGCCAGGGCCATGGTGAAACCATGAATTCCAGCCTTGGCAGCCGAATAGTTGGCCTGACCAAACTGACCGCGCTGACCATTGACAGAGGAGATGTTGATAATGCGTCCGAACCCGCGATTCAGCATCCCTTCCCAAGCCGGCTGGGTGACATAGAACGCGCTGCTCAGATTGGTGGTAATGACGGCATCCCAGCTTTCATCATCCATCCGTTTCATGGTCTTGTCCCGGGTGATGCCGGCACAGTTGACAATAATATCAACCGGTCCGAACTCTTTCTCAACCTCAGCCACCATGCGGGCACTGTCTTCAGCGGACGAGACATCACAAACCGCAAGCGCCACATCAACGCCGGCTTTTTCCCGAGCCTTGTTCCACTCAACCAGTTTATCCTCTTCGGCAGGATGATAAGTTGCAACCACCCGAACACCCTGTTTTGCCAGCCGTTCGCAGATTGCGGTCCCGATTCCACCGACGCCACCGGTCACGATGGCCAGACGTTTGTTTTCTCTCATAACTTAACTCTCTGTTTTTATTTTTAAATGCAATTAAGCGGCTTTCACGGATTTATTCACCTGCTTGGTGAAAATCTCAACGCCCTGCTCAGCCCATGAGCGATAGTCATCACGCGCATCGTTGGTAACCTGGAGGGCCTCACGACCTTTTACGACCAGGTTTTCACCAAACTGCTTGGCTACGGCCATTTCAGCATTGACCAGCTCTTTGGCCTCTTTCACTTCGGTGGTTGCCTTGACCATTTCTATACCGGCATCCACAAACAGCCCAAAGGTCTCGGTCTGTTTTTCTACCAGCTTCTCCCAAGTGCGAAGATTCAGTTCGCCCAGGCTACGAGCCGCTTCAAAACCGGCGACTCCAAACTCTTTCATGACTTCCAGGTTAACGGCAGACGTTTTCATGTGATATTTCCTTTTGTGCGTTGCAAATTGTTGCGTTGCAGCATAGCCGCCCACAAGGCCTCATGTCAAGTTTTTTGTGCGCCGCACAAACCGTTTTTCCGGACACCCTTCTACTGCCTTGGCAAGGACTGTATCCATTGGTAACAGACGGTTAAAAACCCCTTATATTTTGAATTAATATTTTGGTAACAAATAGTTAGCAACCTACTCCAACAACAGTAATAAATGATTTTGACCACAGGCAGACTCGATTTTTAATAACACTTAATCTATTTATTCTTTTTTTCAGGGTGTCACGGAGGCAAAGAAGCACAATAATTTGTGCAGTGCACAAAAGCATGGTACATTACTTGCCATAGAGCGAAGTCTATTGTGATTCTCGGAACGCTTGAGCCATGTCGGGCAGGGAAAAGTTCTAGCATCACCAGCACATTGTGCAGGCTCCTGAATCTTGATCAGCTCTTTATAAGTCCATCATCTTTTGATCACTTTTTGAGGTAGATTCCATGGCCACACAAAACCCCTTTGATTTTTCCGCCCTGTTTGCCAACTTTGACCCGCAGGCAATCGCCAAGCAGTTGCAGGAGGGCTTCGGCGGCGCATCGATACCCGGTTTGGACACCAATAACCTGGTACAGGCACAACGCAAGAACATGGAGCTGTTGATGTCCACCAACCAGGCAATGCTGGCCGGCTCCCAGGCCCTGATCCAGCGGCAGGCAAGCATGCTGCAGGAGGCCATTGCTGAAGTAACCGCCGCCGCCAACAAACTGGCTGAATCCGGCAATCCACAGGCTGTTTCCGCGCAACAGGTTGAACTGTTGCAGAGCGCTTTCGAGAAGGCGCTGGCAAACTCCAATGAAATCAGCAGCATGATTCGTCAAACTCAGGAGTCGGTTGCCGGTCAGGTGAACAACAGAATCTCCGAGAGCCTGCAGGAACTGAAAGAAACCATTGCGAAAGTAAAGTAGTCCGGGCCAACGCCCTTCCCTATACTAATTAGAAATCTGCATGAGTTAAGGAACAGGAGAGAAACATGTCGAAATCTGACCAGTCCGAGGTCAACACATTGGGCTTTGCATCGACGACCATGGAGCTGCAGAAAAATTTCAAGCAGGTCGAAGAGATCATGGCAAATTTTGCCAAGTCTTATGAGCATATGGATCTGGATCCCTTCAACCTGATGAAATCCTCCGCCGAATGGTACGCAGCCTTGGCAAAAGATCCGCAAAAAGCGATCAATGCCAATATCTCCTTTATGCAGAAATCCATGGAGCTCTACCAGCAGTCCCTGACCAACCTGCTGGGTGGCGCCGTCGCCACCGAGCCGGTAATCACGGAGGATAAGGGGGACCGCAGGTTCAAGCACGAGGGATGGGAAGAGCAGCCGGCCTTCAATGCCATCAAGCAATCCTACCTGCTGGTATCCAAATGGCTGCGCGATCAGGTGCAGGGTGTCGAGGGTCTGGATGAGCATACGGCAGAGAAGGTGGAATTCTTCACCGAGCGCTATCTCGATGCCATGTCACCGACCAACTTTGCCGCCACCAATCCGGCCGTGATCGAAAAGGTGATCGAGACCAAGGGCGCCAACCTGGTCCATGGCCTGAAAAACATGCTCGAGGATCTGGAGACCGGCAAGGGTGAACTGCGTATCCGCATGACCGACACCTCGGCCTTCAAACTGGGCGAGAATGTGGCTACCACGCCGGGCAAGGTGATATTCCAGAATCGCCTGTTCCAGCTGATCCAGTACACGCCATCTACCGACAAGGTTCTGAAACGGCCGCTACTGGTAGTCCCGCCCTGGATCAACAAGTATTACATCATGGATCTGCAGCCGAAGAATTCGCTGCTGAAATGGCTGGTGGATCAGGGCCACACGGTATTTGTGGTCTCCTGGGTCAATCCGGACAGTTCCTATGCCGACACCGAGTTTGCCGACTATCTCACCGACGGCATTTTGACCGCTGTGGACGTGGTGGAGCAGGCCACAGGCGAATCCGAAATTAATATAATCGGTTACTGCATCGGCGGCTCGCTGCTCGCCACCACCCTTGCCTATATGAAGGAAAAGGGTGATGAGCGGATCAAGAGTGCCACCTTCTTCACCACTATGCTCGACTTCTCCAATCCAGGTGAACTGGGAGTCTTTATCGACGAAGAGCAGATTTGCGGGCTGGAGAAGAAGATGAGCGAGAGCGGTTATCTGGATGGAACCCAGATGGCTGGCACCTTCAATCTGATGCGCGCCAATGACCTGATCTGGTCGTTCTATATCAACAATTATCTGCTGGGCAATGACCCCCGGCCGTTTGATCTACTTTACTGGAACTCGGACTCCACACGGATGCCGGCCAAGATGCACACATGGTATCTGCGTAATCTCTACCTGGAGAACAATCTCTGTAAACCGGGAGGAGTGACCATAGACGGCGTCTCGATCGATATCTCCAAGGTGGATATTCCGATCTGCTTCGTCTCCGCCGTGGAAGATCACATAGCGCCCTGGAAGTCCACCTACTCAGGCGCCAAACTGTTCTCGGGTGACGTGCATTTCATCCTGGGTGGATCGGGCCATATTGCCGGGATTATCAACCCGCCAGCAGCAGGAAAATACAACTACCGCGTATCCGACCAGTTACCGGAAGATCCTGAGGCCTGGGCAGCAGGGGCGACAGTGGTCGATGGCTCCTGGTGGCCCGAGTGGGATCGCTGGGCAAAAGCCCAGGCGAATGACCAGGTAGCGGCACGCAACCCTGGTGACCGGGGTATGCCGATTATTGAGGATGCGCCGGGCAGCTATGTCAAACGCACCCTGAATGATATCAACCCGGTTGTCCCTGCCGCTGCCACCGATGTCGCCATCCAGGCAGCAGATGCGCCTCCGCAGGCTGCCGCCAACGACGTCCGGCCGGATGACCTGACTGCCATCAAGGGCATTGGCCCCAAGCTGGCAGGGATATTGAACAACTCCGGCATTGTCAGTTATGCCCAACTGGTGGAACTGGGCAGTGACGGCATCAAACAGCATCTGCTGGATATCGATGCGCGCCATGCCCGCTACGACACTTCCAGCTGGCCGGAACAGGCCAGGGCGCTGATGGCGTAATCCTGATCAGGGCACCAGCAAAAAGGCCAGGTCGTCACCGACCTGGCCTTTTTTATGCCTGCCTCAGGAGAAGCATCCGGGATTTTACCGGCTGCGCTATTGCACGTATGGCAACAGGGTCAACTCCACCCGACGATTCTGCTGGCGTCCCGCAGCACTACTGTTACTGGCGACCGGATAGCCCTCCCCGTAGCCCACACTATCGATGCGAACGGATTGAACGCCGTTGGCAATCAGGACCTGGCTTACCGACTGGGCGCGCTGTTGTGACAGACGCTGGTTATAGACATCCGAACCGGTACTGTCGGTGTGTCCAGCCACCTCAATCATGGTGGACTTGTACTCTTTAAGCACCAGCGCCACCGAACCCAGGGTATCGACAAAGCCCGGATTTACATCCGCTCGATCAACCGCAAATGTGATATTACTCGGCATATTGAGAATAATGTTGTCCCCGCTGCGGGTCACACTAACACCGGTCTGCTCCAATTGTTGACGCAGTTTGGCCTCCTGAACATCCATGTAATAACCGACGCCGCCCCCCGCAAGCGCACCAATGCCAGCGCCCTTAAGGGCCCTTTCCTTGCGTTTCTTTTTGTCTCCGGAGGTGGCAATGCCCAGCACTGCTCCGACAGCCGCACCAATCGCCGCCCCTTTGGCGGCGCTGGCAGTTTTTTCCTCTCGGGTATACGGATCGACGGTCGTACAAGCCTGCAGGCCAACCGTAGAAGCAACCAGACAACAGAGGACAATTTTCTTATTCATTAACTACTCCTTCAAACCTGAAACCATCAGCCGGCAACTGTTATTACAATACCGAACACACATATAGACAACCCATCTGCATATTACATTTATAACAAAAGATGTCCGCTATTAACTGCATCATGCTTACATATCACACGGAGCCAATCCCATTTGGAATTCACAATTCTGACAGATGAATAATGGATTGCCATCACAGCGTAACGTTGATGGCTGTAATCCAAACTTAAATTGGCAACCTATGTTAGACCAGGAAGTCTACTATACGGCCAACGTGAACATTTTTGATCTTAGAAAGAGTTCACCACAGTCCTTGAGATCCTGTCGCAATAACATCGTGGTATGCCCATTGCGTTCATTCACGATAACGCCCTTTCGAAGGGAAAGGACGTCGCTACCTGGTAAGTACAGATTTTGTCACCCTATCATTATTGAACCTCAACCTAAATTGGGGAACACAGGCTTGCTAAAATAAAGAACGGCATTTCAGCTTGTGCCAAAACGCCGTCTTTATTGAGTAAATCACTACAAGGTCAACTGAGATCAAAACGGTCCAGATTCATCACCTTGGTCCAGGCCTTGATAAAGTCACGAACAAACCGCTCTTGGGAGTCTACCGTCGCGTAGAATTCCGCCAGGGCACGTAACTCGGAGCTTGAACCGAAGATCAGATCAACACGTGTGCCGCTCCATTTCACCTCTCCACTCTTCCGGTCACTGCCTTGAAACAAGGCATCATCTCCAGCACTGGCATTCCAACTGGTTGCCATGTCGAGCAGGTTGACGAAGAAGTCATTGCTCAATGTTTCCGGACAGTCGGTGAAGACACCATGGGGGGTCTGATCGAAGTTGGTATTGAGGACGCGCATGCCACCCACCAGCACCGTCATCTCAGGCGCAGTAAGAGTCAGCAACTGCGCCCTGTCCACCAGCAACTCTTCTGCAGAGACGGTATACCTGGCCTTCTGATAGTTTCGAAAGCCATCGGCTATCGGTTCAAGTACAGCAAACGATTCCACGTCGGTTTGCTCCTGCGAGGCGTCCATACGTCCTGGCGTAAACGGGACCTCCACTTCTTGCCCGGCATTTCTGGCGGCCTGCTCAACAGCAGCGCAACCCGCCAATACGATCAAGTCTGCCATGGAGACTGTCTTGTTGAAATCACTCTGGATTTTTTCCAGAACATTCAGCACTTTCTCCAATTGAGCCGGCTGATTCACTTCCCACTCTTTCTGCGGCGCCAGGCGAATTCGCCCCCCGTTTGCGCCACCCCGCATGTCAGAACCACGGAAAGTCGAAGCCGACGCCCAGGCAGTGGATACCAGCTCTCCAATCGACAGTCCCGAGTCCAGGATGCTGCCCTTGAGGTTGGCTATATCAGTGTCATCAATCAATTCATGATCGACGGGCGGGATTGGATCTTGCCAGATCAGTTCTTCTGCTGGCACTTCCGGACCAAGATAGCGCGAACGAGGCCCCATATCCCGGTGCGTTAGCTTGAACCAGGCACGGGCGAATACCTGTGCAAAATCATCCGGGTTCTCATGGAAACGACGAGAAATTTTTTCGTAATCCGGATCAAACCGCAGCGCCAGGTCCGTGGTCAACATGGCAGGCACTGTGCGCCTGGATGGGTCGTGGGCATCCGGTACAGAGTTGGCACCGGCACCATGCTTCGGTATCCATTGATGCGCACCGGCCGGACTCTTGGTTAATTCCCAGTCATAGCCGAACAGATTCCAGAAGAAGTTGTTACTCCACTTGGTGGGAGTGGTGGTCCAGGTCACTTCAAGTCCGCTGGAGGTAGTGTCGCCCGCTTTGCCTGAACCGTGGCTGTTTTTCCAGCCGAGGCCTTGTTCTTCAATTCCCGCCGCTTCAGGTTCAGGACCGACCAGCGCGGCATCACCCGCACCGTGCGTTTTACCGAAGGTGTGACCGCCGGCAATTAATGCAACCGTCTCTTCATCATTCATGGCCATACGGGCAAAGGTATCGCGAATGTCTTTAGCCGCGGCAAGCGGGTCTGGGTTGCCATTGGGCCCCTCCGGATTGACATAGATCAGACCCATTTGAACTGCCGCCAGCGGATTTTCCAGATCCTCGTGCTCACCCACATAGCGTTGCTCAGCCAACCACTCCTTCTCCGCACCCCAGTAGATATCTTTTTCCGGTTCCCAGATGTCCTCACGACCGCCGGCAAAACCAAAGGTCTTAAATCCCATTGACTCCAGTGCCACGTTACCTGTTAGGATAATCAGGTCGGCCCAGGAGATTTTCCGGCCATATTTCTGTTTAATCGGCCAGATCAACCTGCGCGCCTTATCCAGGTTGACGTTGTCAGGCCAACTGTTGACGGGCGCAAAGCGCTGATTACCGGTACCCGCACCGCCGCGGCCGTCGCTGGTACGATAGGTGCCTGCACTGTGCCAGGCCATACGTATAAAAAATGGCCCATAGTGGCCGAAATCGGCCGGCCACCAATCCTGTGATTGAGTCATCAACTCATGCAGATCTCTCTTCACGGCTTCAAGATCAAGGGTTTTAAACGCCTCTGCGTAGTTGAAATCATCACCCATCGGGTTGGATTTGGATGAATGCTGGCGAAGAATCTCCAGTCGCAGCTGGTTAGGCCACCATTCATTATTGGAAGTACCACCACCAGCCGTGTGATGGAATGGACATGTATTTTCACTCTTTCGTGCCTGCATAACTGAACGCTCCTGTGGCAGGGAAATACCCGTTCCCGGGGTGTTTACACGGACTGACTGAATAAGTCAGGACTTGAAGAACAGTCTAAGCTGGAATAGTTGATAGATATAATTAATTGTATGTTTATTAATTATCGTTTTTAACGATTACTTAATTATTCCAATCGATCATTCGGTTGTAGATTAACTATTAAGGCGTCGCACCACTCCAGATACCGGATCTACTCGAGTTATCCTGTTCCATAGCTCTCCCCGCCCCGAGCGGATTGAAAAAGCTCTAATGGCACCGCCCCAGACCTGAAAAGCACCCCTCGTTTTCCCAATCGCAAGCCTTGTAGGTGTCAAATGGCGGTAGCCGATGTAGTAAATTTGCCCCATTCATCGTCGAAGACGGATGTAGGTGGCAACTGGATACCCCATATCCCAGTACCGACACCGACCACCAAATCATCACTGTCGACAGACAGAACACGCATCACCAACCATTCATTCGTATGGCTCGACCCTGGTTGCATGAATGGTATAACCGGCATCCGCCATATCGGTACTGAGTTTCTCCGTATTAATCACGCCGCTCACCCACACAGTATCAAAGAGTTTACGAATCTCAGCGCCTTTTTTATCTTGCATGGTCACATAAATCGTCTGGTTCGCAGGCGGCGGCGGGACGTGAATACAGGCACCGTAGTAAGGAACCAGCAGGAACTCGTAAGTATGCTGTCCATCGCTCTCCAGCGGCACGATAAAACCGGGGAGCTTAACGATCTTGCCGTTCAATGCCGTATTAACTGGCGCAGTATTCCATAATTCCTCCAGTTTAGTCTGGAGTTCCTGGATACGGGGATCGTCGTCTGAAAGTTGATCGATGTTATATTTTTCCTGGTATTGCTCAAGAAGTTGATCCGGATTAAATCCTTCCGGAACAAGTTCGGTCCATTCCAGCTCCTGTACCCCATTTTCCTCTGCTACGAGATCGCTAACCGTCAGAACAATCATTATGACAAACACCATCGTCAATACCGTTATTAGTCTCTTTCTCAACATTGTTGAATCTCTTTTAATGAAGTCGGATTAAAGCCGTATGGTCATGCCGTCGGCCAGCGAAAAACGATAAGCCCTATAAGCCGGTATCAAACCCACTAACAGTCCCGCACCAATGGCTGCCCCAATCAACATGTATTCATGAGCTGAAGGACTGTGGATTGGCAGAAAAAGTCCCAGTTGTGTCTGGATAATCGGCCGCGCTATCAACTGCGTTACATAGAGTGCGGCAACCCCCGTTACCGCTGCAATTGACATCACCACCCCCGCCTCACCAACAAAGAGTACGAATATATGCCAGGGACGCGCACCCACAGAGCGCAGGACAGCCATCTCGCGACGCCTTTCATTGAGGCTGGTAAGAATAGCCGTCATCATTCCACTGATGCCGACCAGCACCACCAGTATCGAAATAGCCAGCAGTGCCTTCTGGGCGATCGCCATGGTGTCCCACAACTCCTGTAGTGCCACCCCCGGCAACACAGCCAGCAATGGTTCTTCCGGATACTCATTAATGAATCGTTGGATGCGAAACGCTGCCAATCTTGATTTCAAGCCGACCAGCGCGGCAGTAATGGTCTTGGGCTTCAAATTCATCTGTCGTGTCTGCTCGGCATCGATCTGAAACCCGGACCTGGGGACGCCGTTTTCCCAACCGGCATGGATCGCCTCGATTCCCTCAAGACTGACGTGCACCGTCCTGTCCACGGGGGTACCGGTTTTATTCAAAATACCCACAATACGAAACGGTTTGTCATCATGCTGAACAAAACTCACATCACCTGTGCCATGTGCCAGCACAATCTCCTGCCCTAGGTTGTAGTTCAGTTCCTGGGCCACATCGGCGCCAATCACCGCATCGTAAACATCGGCAAACGCTGCCCCCATGGCAAATTCAAGCGCCTGTTCATCCCCATAATGATAGTGGCGAAAATAGTCGATGCTGGTGCCCAGCACGCGAAATCCGCGATGAGAATCCCCCAGTGACAATGGGACAGTCCAGGCCACCAGTGGCTGTTTCCTGATCTCTTCGTAGCTTTCCCAGGAGACGTTATTGGTCGGGTTGCCGATACGAAATACCGAATAGAGCAACAACTGCACCGGCCCGCTACGCGCACCGACGATCAGGTCAGTTCCGGAGATGGTATGGGCGAAACTTTCCCGTGCGTCGTTGCGCAGGCGCTCTACCCCAAGCAGCAGCATGATACTCAGTGCAATTGAGAATATCGTCAGGGCGATGGTGAATTTGCGATTCAGAATGCTTTTCAGGGCCAGGACAAGTATATGCATAGCACCCTCTTCCTCAGTTTACGGCACGGTTGATGTCGACGAGATGTATGCTGCGATCGAATTGCGGTTCCAGCGCTGAATCGTGACTGACAAACACCAGGGTAGTTTCCTGCTCAAGGCACTCCTTCAGCAGTAGTTGCAGAAAGTCACTGCGCCGGTCGGAATCCAGGGCCGAAGTGGGCTCATCGGCAATCACCAGTTCCGGGCTGCCGATCAACGCACGTGCTGCCGCCACCCGTTGCTGCTGACCAACGCTCAATTCCGTGACCGGCCGCTGCAGCATATCCGTAGAGAGGTCCAGATGCTCCAGCAGACGTACCGCCTCCTCCTCAACGCTGACCCCACGCTTCTCGATATTGTGTTTTCGCCGTTGCGAAAACCGACACGGTAACAGCACATTGTCGATTACCGGCAGATAGGGAATAAGATTGAACATCTGAAAAATAAAACCAATATGCTCGGCACGAAACGAGTCCCGTTTTGCACTACTCAGTTTATTGAGTTGCTGACCAAGCACTGACACGGTACCGGACTGGGGCAGCAACACACCACCGATCAGACTCAGCAGCGTGCTCTTCCCGCTACCACTTGCGCCTTTGATAAAGACACTTTCACCATGCTTGATATGCAGTTCAGGCAGATCAAGAGTTGGTGCATCTTCCATTCGCCAGTGGAAGCAGAGATTTTGTATTTTGATGGCATCTGTGTACACGCTCATTATGAGTATCCCCTAAGTAAAGGGATGATTGTCCACCATCCCTTTTCAGTGCTATTTCAGATTGAGGATACGCTTGTCTGGCGTCAGTTCCGTGCCGCCCTGATTAGTGGGTGTAATCATCTGGACCCTCAGACGATGTGTAGCCGGAAAATGTTCGAACAGCGACAACGTCAAAGCATTCAACTGCGCCGGTGACTCACAATTGAACTCATGGCTAACGTCAAAGTCAGCATGCGCATGTTCTTTTTCGTGCTTCCCGTCATGCTCATGCTCTTCGTCGTCATGTTTCTCATCATGTTCATGATGCGCTTCATTCTCCAGCAGCACCGACTCCACTTCCGACCGCACAAGCACACATTTTGCAGCCGGCGTCGGGGCAAACAGCTGTATGCCATCCTGGAGTAGTCGGGTAGCATGTGTAACCTGCCCCCTCTCCTCTTCGTTGTTGACCGGGTGTTCGAAGCCAACTACGTCCATGGCAGGCAGTGACAGATCAATCATCAGGGTGTTCTGGTCAACGGCCACATTGAGGTGGCCAGTGCCATGTTCATGTGCTTTATGGTGTCGGTGTACCTCGGCATGGACCGGGATGGCTGTGCAGCATGTCACCAGGAACAATACCGCCATATCGGGATTACGCATTCTATCTCTCCTCAACAGGCAACGCTCCATGCGCGCAAGTGCCCGGCGCGGGAGGTAGCCAAGTGCTAAACCAATGCTAAAAAGTGTTCGAGATAGGAGATAAAGGGGGGTGCACGTGCCTCATTGGCACGGACAGGAAGGGCAATGAAGGCGATTTCAATGAAGGTGCCGGATACTATCTCCGGCAAGACCGGTATTGGTGAAAAACCGACGACGGGTAAAGCGGCGCTACCATATGCTCCCAATTGGCAGATCTGACAGTCAGTATCCGCTCCCAGGGACTCATCGTGGTGATTGTGAACAGCGAATGTCCACATCCCCAACAGCAACAAGCCAATGATCGCCAGCACAACAGTCTGACGATGTCGGATCGGACCACCTATACTCAGTGACTCTACGTGCATACCGATCTGCATGAACCTCATTGGGGTGAAGTGGATTGAGACTCCCGTGAAAATAGATAGTTCCCAATTCAGTAATCGTTACATTATAACATAATGTTGGTCGAGTAAATTGGGAAAGTATCAGCGGACATGGGAGACTACGGAGCTAAGGAACAAATGCCCACTTCCGACTAAATACAGAAGCAAGTTATCCAGCAATCTGACACTGCAGATCAAGTCTGCACTACTGCCCGTTGACTAACCCTTAGCAATTTATTCTATGACTGCTTTACCACATCAGATCATCCGGCACCTGGAAATCGGCATAGGGATCTTCTGCATCCACCTGCGCCTCTGACTGGTTCCGCAATACAATCGTATCGGCGTCCCGTTGCTGAATTTTTTCGGCCACGCCAATGGGTACCACGGCATAACGATCATCAAACCGGGCAATGGCCAACTGTCCACGACTGAGTCGTGACTGAACCTGCTCAGTGACATAGAGCTTTTTAATCTTGCTGCCATCGGTGAAGCTGTAGGGTAGCTCACCGCCCTCCAGTACAACCTGGTTCATCTCAACCAACTGGCGGATCTGTGCCTTAATGGCGCGTTTGTCGGCCTCGGCCTTGCGCTGGAGATTAAGCTGCCGGTCCCGTTCGACCTGCGCGCGCCGGGCCTCTCTGGCGGCCTGTTTGACTTCATCCGTCGACTTGGCACTCCCCTTTCGCACCTGTTTGGCCTGCTTCTGTTTCTCTTTGCGGACATCGCTGGCCTTTTTCTTATCCACCAGGCCCGCTTTGAGCAGCTGATCCTGTAATGAGATACCCATCAATCACTCCTCATACAATTTGCTAATCTGTAAAATATTCAGCCACGGCGCCATTTTGAAACACCATGCACTGTCCCGGTGCTATCCGGGTCCACGCCTCATTGGCGGTCAGTGGTTCCGTGGCGATTACAGCGACCCGATCCCTTGGTGTGGTGACCTGCTTGAAATCCACCGACACATCCAAATCCTTCAGTTTCGCCTTGTCGAACGGATGCTGACGAACCAGGTAGTGCAGATCCGTGCTGCAGTGGGCCAAAAGGAACTCGCCATTGGAGAGCAGAAAATTGAACGTGCCAAGCTGTGCAATCTGGTACGCCTTTTCGCGTATCGCCCGACAAAGCTCCTCGATGTCGGGCCGTTTTTCAAAGCGTTGTCGCAAATACTCCAGAATGACGCAAAAGGCGCGTTCGCTGTCAGTGGTACCCACCGGCTGGTAACAGCCATCAAGTTCCGGCTCATAATTGAACAGATCACCATTATGGGCAAACACCCAGTATTCACCCCATAGCTCCCGGATGAACGGATGGGTATTCTCCAGTCGCACTGCCCCGACACTCGCCTTGCGGATATGGGCGATAACATTCATCGAGTGGATTGGATAACGCTTGACCAGATCAGACACTACCGAATCTGCCGAGGGCTGCACGTCCATGAAGGTGCGGCACCCCTTGCCTTCAAAAAAGGCGATTCCCCATCCATCCCGATGCTCATCCGTGTCACCACCACGCCGGGCAAAACCCTCGAAGGAAAAGCAGATATCGGTGGGTACGTTGCAGTTCATTCCCAGCAATTGGCACATGATTCAGGTCCGCATCCGGTTCTAATCCACGCTGCCCAGTTGGTGGGCAATAAAGGCGGTTTTAGCCGACAGCTCCAGTGAGCAGGTCCACTTGTAAGCCAGATTCAGCGTCTCTCCCACAGCATAGACACCGTGCCCCCGTACCACGGTGATACGGTGCGTTTTCAGCATGGCGGCAACCGCCGCCGGTGCCTGGGCCACGTAATCGGCATAGGCAATGGTGATCACCGGTACCTGGGGGAAATAGAGTTGTCCCTCAAAATCCACCGGGATAAACGTCTCCCCATTCAGGGTTGACGCCACGCTGTAGGGACCATGGCTGTGCAGTACTGCGGTGGCGGCGGAATTCTGTTGATACACCTGCTGATGCAGGGGGCCATCCAGTGAGGCACCGGCGGGGCAGCCTTGTGAAACAGAACAGGCCACCAGATCATTGACCGACAAGGTATCGGCACAGGCACCCGTGGGGGTTATCCAGAACCGATCCCCCTCGCGCACCGAAGCATTGCCGCTGTGTGAATCGTTGTTACCGTGCCGCCTCAGCCACCGGTAATACTGCACCAGCTGTTCACGCAATTCCATCCCACCCCCTAGCTCTGTCCTATTGGCCTATGATAGGCGAATTATCCCTTTATCAGTACAATAACGGAAATCCCCTTACTGGATTCATTATGCAATCAATCAGCAACAGAGGCGTGCCGGAACAGCCGCTGGCTCACGATTTCAGCGGCCCACGCGCTACCGCGGCCTGCAGCGTTGGGGTTCTGTCACCTTGATGGGGCCAAATGACCTTGCGGCACTCTGGGTCACGCTGCGGCTGGCCCTGACTTCCACCCTGCTGCTGCTGCTGCTCGGCACACCGGTCGCCTGGTGGCTGGCCCGCTCCCACTCCCGCGTACGCACCCTGGTGGAGACTGTTATCGCGCTGCCGCTGGTGCTGCCCCCAACAGTGCTCGGGTTCTATCTGCTCATTGCCCTCTCCCCCAACGGACTCCTCGGAGCCAGCTGGATTGCACTTGGGGGGTCTGGGCTGGCCTTCACCTTTACCGGCCTGGTAATCGGCTCGGTGCTCTATTCCATGCCTTTTGTGGTTCAACCCCTGCAGAACGCCTTTGCCGCTATTGACAGGCGTACCCTCGAAGCCGCCAGCACCCTGCGCGCATCACCCCTGGACTGCTTCTTTTCCGTGATAATACCCCTGGCCCGCCCCGGATTGATCACCGCCGCCACATTGGGATTTGCCCACACCCTGGGTGAATTCGGTGTGGTGCTGATGATTGGCGGCAATATACCGGGCAAGACCCAGGTGCTCTCCATTGCCATTTATGATCATGTGGAATCGCTGGAATATGGGCAGGCCCATCTGCTCTCGGCCGGACTGCTGCTCTTCTCATTTCTGATCCTGTTCCTGGTCTACCGCATGAACGGAACCAGCCTGTTGCGCCGGGAGACCCGGTGAGCAACGGCATCACATTCCGTTTCAAGCTTCCGCTGGGCACTTTTACCCTCGATGCGGCGGGAGAAATCCCTACTCAGGGGGTAACGGCCCTGTTTGGCCGCTCAGGTTGTGGCAAGACCTCGCTGTTACGCTGTATAGCGGGCCTGGAACAGGCCGCTGATGCATTTCTCTCCATCTCGGGTGAATGCTGGCATGACAGCGCGAACGGTTTTTATCTGCCGCCACACAAGCGTGCCATCGGTTATGTATTCCAGGAAGGGATGCTGTTTCCACATTTGCGGGTCAGGGAGAACCTGAACTTTGGCTACCGCCGGACGCCATCCAGTCAGCGCACAGGAGACTTTGATCGGGTGGTGCATCTGCTGGGATTGGATTCATTACTCGATCGCAGCCCGGCACAACTCTCCGGTGGCGAGAAGCAGCGGGTGGCCATCGGCAGGGCGCTGCTCAACCACCCACGCTTGCTGCTGATGGACGAACCAATGGCTGCACTGGACAGGGGACATAAAAAAGAGATTCTCCCTTATCTGGAACGGCTTCACGGGGAGTCCAATATCCCGATCATTTATGTCACCCACGATCTGAATGAACTGTCCCGGATTGCCGACCACCTGGTGTTGATCGAGCAGGGAACTATTCTGGCGGCCGGCCCATTGACCGAGTTGCTGGCGCGGGTGGACCTGCCGATCGCACGGGATGAGGAGGCCGGCGCCCTCTTTGACACCCGAATTATCCATCATGACGAGACCTACCACCTGACCCGGCTGGCATTTTCAGGGGGTGAGTTAACCGTGGGCTGGATCGACCGTCCGGCCGGGGAAATGGTACGAATCCGCATCCATGCCAAGGATGTAAGTCTGGCACTGGATCCTCCGGGCTTGAGCAGTATTCTGAATGTGCTGCCGGTGACCGTGGTCGAGATGGCCGCGCATGGGCGGGGACGCATGATAGTGAAGCTCGACCTGGGCGGGACACCGCTGCTGGCCCGTATCACCCAGAAATCCCAGGCCAATCTGGACCTCAAACCCGGCATGCGAGTCTATGCCCAGATCAAGAGCGTCGCGCTCACCCTATGATGACGAGTGCAGCCGTGCAGCCTGATACTGCACCAGCCAGTCAATAATAAACCCGACAATCTGCTGCGCGTCATTGAGATTGAGTAAAGGCAAGGGCAAATCTTTGGGTGGATCACCGTCACAGGCAAAAGCGACAATAGTTGGATCATCAGGATAGATCAGGGGTTTTCCAAGCAGCCTGCGGTGCAGCTCGATTTTCGGAAAAGCCACATGTTTAAAACCTTCTACCAGAATCAGATCCAGTTTCGTATGATCCAGTTGCTCGATCATATCCTGCAGCACCGGATCACCCGCCCCCTGGGTCTCTACCATCAACGCCCAGCGACGCCCCGATGCCACCAGCATCTGCGACGCCCCTGCTTTGCGCAGCTCATAGCTGTCCTTGCCCGGCTGGTCGATATCAAAATCGTGATGGGTATGCTTAACCATACCGACACGCAACCCCCGTTCACGTAACAGGGGCAGCAGCTTCTTCAACAGCGAGGTTTTGCCGGTTCCACTATAGGCGGCAAAACCGAGGACCGGTAGTTCTGCACTCAACACGTAACTATTTACCCAGGCTGCCAAACACCGTTTTCAGGATATCCGTGGTTCGGGCAACCGGGTCGTTTCGAATCAGCTGCTCCTGCTCAGCCAACTTCAGGAACAGGCCATCCAGCGCCTTGGCTGTCACATACTTGTCCAGATCCAGCGAGTCCATATCCACATAGGAACCCAAAAAACCCACCTGCCCCACCAGATCCTTATAGGAAGAGGTTACGCCGGCCTGCTTGGTAGCCTCCTGTACGATGGGCAGAATGGCTTCACTCAGCCGGCCACTCCCCTTGTTCTTGAAATACTCGGTCGCTGCGGTATCACCACCGTTAAGAATGCCCCGGGCATCCTCCAGGGACATCTGCCGAATGGTGTCGCCAAAGATCGAGACAGTTTCGGGAACCGCTTTTTCCGCCGCCCTGTTCATGGTGGTCTCAAACTCATCCACCAGCTCATCCTGACCAATAGCCCTGAGTCCTTTGGCCACACTTTTCAGTCCGTCAGGGAGCGGGATCTTCACCTGGGCATCATTCAGGTAGCCCCCCGGTCGGCCGAGCAGGGCAATCGCCTTCTCGGTGCCAACGCTCAAGGCATCTTTAAGCCCCTGAATTATCTGTTCATTGCTCAGCGCGGTGGTAGCAGTGGATGTATCACTCTTGTCTACCGCTTCCTTGGCCGATTTGAGCCAGGACTTCCAGTCCGCATGGGCAGCCCCACCGAGGAGTGCCACACCCAACAGAAATGCGGAAAAAACCTGTTTCTGCCGCATAAATACCCCCGATATCTTGGTCATCTCTCGCGTCTAATAGCATTTACAGGGACGACCGCCCTGCCCGTTACGTACTGTATCAGTGTAACAGAAGCACGACGACTGCAGGAATTTCGACTCCGATAAGGGAGTTGGCTCGACAGAAAGGAAAAGAAGCGAATATTTGTGGACGTGCGAATAATCGGGGAAGGTGCGATTTCTGAAGCTAGTGCCGAACGTCGGGGTTTTACTGACTAATAATTGAGAGCAAAACCCCGACAGCGAGGAGCGGCATCGTTTGGCAACGGCAGGGTCAGCGGGAAGCGCCGGTACCCATCAGCAGCGCAAACTTCAAGGCCTCGTAGCGGCTGACGCGCGCGGCCTGGTTTACCGGGGCGTTGCAGCTAAAGCCCGGTGTACAGAACGGCAGCCGTGTCACGGCTTTAGATTTCGCTATCACCGCGCTCTCCTGCAGGTGAGACGTGATAACAGGCAATCCGTTTCCGGCCGGAATTGATTGATAAGACTGTGTGGTACCCATAGCGGTGGTTGATGCCGTTGCCAGCATGATAAGACCCACCAGAGTTTTAGAACCGGTATGTTCTGAACCGTATAATCTGCCCATGATTCCACCTCATTTTTCTGCCCGGAATTCACCCTCTGAAAGCAAGTCTGGACATATCATCAGTAAGAAACAAGGGTTGAAACACCATTCCGGCTGGTTTATCTGCAAAGCGGTACAGCAATCCCATTACGGCTATCGACAGCCTCCCAAACCGCCCGGAACGCCTTGGCATTTAATAAGTCGACTGGTTCACACAAGCTATTAATTCGCATGACTGATATCGCAACTGAAGTGGTTAAGACCTGTACAGGGAGGGGGGGTTATTGCCCATTCTACCCCCATGAAGCCGCTACGGAATGTACATGGAGGGGTTTATCTTTAGCCGGAAGAGATGCCGGCTCAGACCGACTGTTATTTCGAGCCGTGCAGCATCACTACCAGATCAGCTTCACTTCTGCTCAATCCCAACTCCTGTACCAGCACGCTGGCAGTGGCACCCTGCTGGACCATTTGAATCGCTTCCCCATAGGGACGATCCGGCTGACTTGATTCAATGGATTCCTGTCTATGTGCCAGATCACGTCCGGTGCGTTCAAGGTTGCTGACCCGCTGGTCAACGCCCACCGCGCCGGAACAGAGCGCATTGAGATTTTCAGTAAGGGAGTGAACCTGCGCCTCGACTTCTTTCAACCGTTTAGTGGAATCACGGAGACGAAGACCAACGAGGAGCAAGGCTGTAATTGCCCCCGCTGCCAGGAGAAGTGAGACAAGCGAAATGATTTCCATAACAGGTCAATCAGGCGTAATCGTCGATTTGTGGATATTTTTCCCCCCCTTCGCCTGCCGGCTCCGGGGGGAGTTTTTTTTTCTTTTGCTTGTCCTGCGACTCGGACCCGGTGCGCTTCTGCCTGGATTCATCACGCCGCACAGGCCAGGCTGGCTTGACTGGTGTTGGCTGGCTGATTTCCGACATGGTTCACCTCCTGGTACCGTTTATATCAGAACATACCGACCTGATCCCACTCTTCTTCGCTCAATAACTTGTTCAGGTCCACCACAATCAGTAGATCGTTTTCACGTGTTGCAACGCCCTGGATAAACTTGGAACTGTCTTCGTTGCCAACATTCGGCGCTGAATCGATCTCCGATCCGCGCAGCTCAACCACCTCGGCGACACTATCCACCAGAATGCCGACTACCTGCATCTCGGATTCAATAATCACAATCCGGCTCGCTTCATCGATATCCCCCGGGGGTAATCCAAAGCGGCTGCGGGTGTCGATTACGGTAACGACATTGCCACGCAGATTAATGATCCCCAGCACATAGGGGGGAGCTCCGGGTACCGGAGCTATCTCCGTAACCCGCAGCACCTCCTGTACATGCATCACATTGATGCCATAGGTCTCATCTTCCAGACGGAATGTAACCAGTTGATAAACCGGATCATTTGCTGAACCCTCGGCAACGCGAGTAGTCATGGCCGTACCTCTGCTTCACCAAAATTATATGTCAATTTCATGACACCCTTGGGGCAATACTGAAATTAACAGCATTATTTATGCCCAACCATATCCAACAGTGCATCGACATTGAGCAGTACACTCAGTTGGTCAATGACCGTGCCGGCCATCCAGGAACGGTAACCCTCTCCCCTGCGCCAGCGAACATCATCTTTCCCCAGTGTCAGCGGGCTTTGCAGGCTATCGCAAGCCAGTCCCCAGCGGCCATCCCCGACTATCAGTACATGGCTGCCACGCTGTCGCCTCTCGGACACTTTCTCCAGACGCTCAGGCATGATCAGTTGGGCGGTATCGATGACCACAACACGTTGGTCCCGATGTACAAACACCCCCATATACCAGTCGGGCTGACCGGGAATCTGCGTCAGATCCTGATCCCACTCGGAGATACTGCAGAGCGACATAAGTGGTACCACCAGGTTCATACCGCGGACCTTGAAAGGCAGGCATTGGAACCTTGATGCCCCCCAGTCCGGAACAATCTCGGCAGTTTCACTCGGCTGCTCTTCGGGTATCTCTACTGCTGTATCGACCGTCTGAGCGGTTTCTATAGCCGGCGGCGGCTGAACCGGGGCTTCCGCATGGACTCCCTGGCGGATCTCCACCACCTGTGCCAGCCTCGGCTGTTCCTGAACAGGAGCCGTCGGCGTCTGTTTCGGCGTCTCCTGGTACTCTTCCACCTCACTCAGCAAGGCGGACAGATAACTATCGATCGCCTGCTCCGGGGCATGCAATACCGCCTTGGGCTTGTTCGGATCCGTGCTCATCGTGCAACACCCGGGACAGGCATTGATATCGCCTCACTCTGTAGCAGTTCAAGCAGCGCCGTGTATGCTTCCACACCTTTACCCCTCGGGTCCGCCACCGGCGGCGGCAAACCCACCTTGCTCGCCTCCCGAAAACGGGTATCCACCGGGATAACGCCGCTCCAGATGTGCTGTCGGTATGTCTCCCTGAGTACGCGTAAACTATCCACCGAGGCCCGGGTGCGGCGATCAAACATGGTGGGTACGATGGTGTACGGGAGTGGTGTTGTCCTCGACTTGAGTACCATTTTCAACGTATGCAGCATACGCTCCAGGCCTTTCAGTGCAAGAAATTCCGTCTGCACCGGGATAACCAGCCGTTCACAGGCGGCCAGCGCGTTGACCATGAGTACGCCCAGCATCGGTGGGCAATCGATCATCACATAGTCAAATTGTCCTGATAGTGATTCAAAAGCCCGCTTGAGCACCAGCCCCATCCCTTCCATACGCCCCGCCTGTCGGTCCAGCGTTGCCAGGGCTACCGATGCAGGCAACAGTTGCAATCCCTCGGTACCGGTCTGGTACAACAGGGTAGCGGGGTCGATAGGCTTTTTTTCGGCCGCCGCCTGAAACAGGCTGTATGTGCTCTCTTCAATGACATCCGGGTCATAGCGGAAATAGCTGGTTAGCGAACCATGTGGATCAATGTCCACCAGCAGCGTACGAAATCCCCACACCGAGAGCAGACCGCCCAGGGTAACCGCCGTGGTGGTTTTTCCCACCCCACCCTTCTGATTGGCGATGGTCCAGACTTTCATCCTCCACCCCCGCTTGTGGATTCCGGCGTGTATTCGGTTCCGTCCGTCATCTGTTGCGACATTATCAGCAGGTTGACCCGTCGGTTGTTCCTTCTTCCCTCGACGGAATCATTGCTGGAAAGTGGACGGAACTCACCGTAGCCGATAGCGGCCATCCGCTCCGAGGCAACACCCAACTTGGCAAAATAGTGCACCACACTGGCCGCGCGAGCCGCTGAAAGCTCCCAGTTGGATGGGAAACTGATGGTACTGATCGGTACATTGTCAGTATGCCCCTCCACATTGATCATATTGGGTAATGGTTTAACGATGAGGATCACATTCCGCAACGCCTTCAGGGCCTCCCTGGAGAGCCTGGCACTGCCGCTTTCAAAGAGCATACTGCTCTTCATCTCCACCTCAACACCCCGATCAGTGCGGGTCACATTGACCAGCCCCTGATTAACATATTCCAGCAGCGCCTGGGAAAGTTCGTTTTCTACCGAGTCCAATGTGCGGATATCAACGATCGAGGTGCCATTCATCTCCTCGGACAAGGTATCCGAAGGAATGGATGCGGGCGGATTTTGTGCCGGCACGACAGGTTCACCCATCTGCGGTGTCAGACTACGCAACTCTTCCCCAACCTGTATGGGATCGCTGCTGCGTACCGGGGCGACAAAGGCTTCCGTCAGGGTATTCGACAGCACCCGGTACTTGCCGTCATTCACCGATGAAATCGAGTACATGACAACAAAAAAGGCAAACAACAGGGTGATAAAGTCGGCATAGGAGACCAGCCACCGTTCGTGGTTTTCGTGCTCTTCATGCCGTCTTCTGCGCGCCATCAGATGATATATCCCTGAAGCTTTGATTCGATATTGCGCGGATTCTCCCCTTCAGCGATGGACACGATGCCTTCAACCACCATCTCCCGATAATGTGTCTGGCTAAAGGCGAGCGCCTTCAACTTGTTACCGAATGGGAGCAGAAACAGGTTTGCCAAGCCGACGCCATAGATTGTAGCCACAAATGCCGTGGCAATACCGCTGCCCAGCTTACTGGGATCAGCCAGATTCTGCATGACGTGAATCAGCCCCATCACCGCACCGATAATCCCGATCGTGGGCGAAAAGCCCCCCATACCTTCAAAAACCTTCGCTGCCTGGAGATCATGATGTTCACGGGTCTCTATCTCCACCTCCAGAATATTGCGGATCACTTCGGGTTCACTGCCGTCCACCAGCAACTGCATGCCCTTGCGGATAAACAGGTCAGGTTCCTTTTCGGCAATCTCCTCCAATCCAAGCAGCCCCTCTTTCCTGGCGATATTGCTCCAGTCAACCAGCTTCTTGATAGTGGGATTCAGCTTTTGTCGCGGTGGTCTGAATACATTCCCGGCAGAACGCAGGGCGTGCAGAAACACCACCATGGGTGTCTGTAGCATGATGGCACCGATGGTACCGCCGAACACGATGACCAGCGCCGGACCGTTGGCCAGTGCGCCGACATCCCCACCTTCCAGCGCATTGCCGCCCAGAATGGCGCCGAATGCGATGATCATGCCGACTATGCTCAGATAATCCACACTACACCGCCTTGATCAGACTGGGTCCGATATCCGCCAGGTTGAGCACGCGATCGGACAGCCCCGCCTTTTCAACCGCCTGAGGCATGCCATAGACCACACAGCTCTCTTCACTTTGCGACCAGACGGTTGAACCGCCCTCCTTGAGCGCCCGTGCCGCCTGTTTTCCATCGGCACCCATGCCGGTCAGGATGATTGCCAGCACATCGCGCGGCATCAGGCGCGCCGCCGAGCCAAGGCTTACATCAACACAGGGGCGATAGGTCTGATCCGAGGTACTCTCCTTGATCCGGATCACCGTACCCTCGCCACGGCGCTCCAGGACCATCTGTTTTCCACCCGGCGCGAGATAGGCATGCGCGGGTCGCAGCAGATCCCCGTCCGCCGCTTCCTTGATCGTGATGGAGCACTGGGAATCAAGCCGTTCCGCATAGGCCGGGGTAAAACTGGCCGGCATGTGCACAACAATGATAATCGGCAGGGGAAAGTTCGCCGGCAGCGAAGCGAGTAAAGTCTGAATAGCTACCGGACCGCCGGTCGACGCTCCTATCGCGACCAGTTTGTAACTGCCTCTATGGACCGGAACAACGGCTCTCTGCTCGACAGGCCTGGCGACCGGCTGTGGTTTTATGATAGTCCCAAGCCGGCGGGTAACACCGCGCGTACCGATCGCCAGCACCCGACGCGCCAGTAGTGTTGAGGCCTCCCGGTTGGTGGCGCTGTCAAACTGTTTCGGCAGAAAATCCACCGCTCCCGCTTCCAGGGCATCCAGCGTGGCCTTGGCACCTTCATGGGTCAGTGATGAAAACATCAGGATCGGTATCGGATTTTCCGCCACAATGCGCTTTACCGCACTGATACCATCGAGCACCGGCATCTCCACATCCATGGTGATGACATCGGGTTTCAGTCTACGGGCCTCGATAATGGCGCTCCGGCCGTCACCGGCGAAGCCGACCACCTCGATCATCGGATCATTGCCCAGCATGGCGGCGATCCTTCTGCGAAAGAAGGCAGAATCGTCAACCACCAGCACACGGACCTTGGAGGCAATCATTACCGTGTTACTCGCAGATTACCGGTTGCGGACAGAGAACAGCTCTGGTAATTCCGGTCAGCGACGGGCATATTTTCTCATCAGCCCAGGAATATCCAGAATAAGGGCAATATTTCCATCGCCCGTGATGGTGGCGCCTGCCATGCCATCCAATCCCTGCAGCAGTGCTCCCAACGGTTTGATCACTACCTCCTCCTGACCGATCAGGTGATCCACCACCAGGCCGACCTGGGTATTCCCCACGGTGACCACCACCACGTGTCCACTCGCTTCCCGGTTTCCCCGGGCACTACCGGGAACCAGCCATTTATGCAGATAGAAGAGCGGCAGTGCACGCTCCCGCACCATGATGGTCAGCTGGCCATCCACCACGTTGGTGCGCTTCAGGTCGAGATTGAATATCTCCACCACACTGGCCAGCGGCAACGCGAACGGCTGCTTGCCCAGCACTACCATGAGAGTCGGCAGAATGGCCAGCGTCAGCGGCAGCTTGATGGTAATCAGACTACCTTTGCCATATTCGGAGTCGATCTCCACCTGACCGTTCATCTGGGCAATACGGGTCTTGACCACATCCATACCGACACCCCGTCCCGACACATCGGAAATCTCGGTCTTGGTCGAAAAGCCAGCCGCAAAAATCAGGTTATAGCAACCCTTGTCGTCCAGACGGGCCGCCGCCTCTTCATCCATCATGCCTTTTTCAACCGCCTTACGACGCAGCACATTGGGGTCCATGCCTTTGCCGTCGTCGGCGATGGTCAACAGGATATGGTCGCCGGCCTGGGCAGCGGAGAGTACCACCTTACCCTTGCGCGGTTTTCCGGCGGCCTCTCTCTCGTCCGGGCTCTCGATACCGTGATCGACAGCATTGCGCACCAGATGCACCATGGGATCAGACAGCGCCTCGACCAGGTTCTTGTCCAGATCGGTCTCCTCGCCATGCAGTTCAAGATCGATCTCTTTCTTGAGGCTGCGCGCCAGATCCCTGACCACACGGGGAAAACGGCCGAACACCTTTTTCACCGGCTGCATCCGGGTCTTCATTACCGAGTTCTGCAGATCGGATGTCACTACGTCCAGGTTGGCTACCGCTGTGGCAACCTCTTCATCCCCCAGTTTGGCCTTGAGGGTTTCGAGTCGGTTTCGCACCAGCACCAGCTCACCGACCATGTTCATGATCTCATCCAGCCTGGCGGTATCGACACGGATGGTGGTCTCTGCTGCGGCAGGAGGGGACTTGCGCGCCTGTGCTTGCGCACTTTCCGTTTTTTCGGGTGCTTTGGCCGGGGCCGGCCGGCTGATAGTCGGCTTCGGTTTTTCAGACGAGGCCGCTGGCTTTGCCGCAGACTCCGGTTTTCCGACTACCGCACCGGAAGGCTTATTCGCGGCTTCCGCCGAACCATTGATCGCGCCAAATTTGCCTTTGCCATGCAATTCATCGAGAAGCGCATCAAACTCCTCTTCGGTGATATCATCGGATTCGGTAGCCGCCGCTTGGGGGGCAACCACAGCGGATGTCTGTTCACCTGTTGCAGGCAGACCGCCAAACTGACCTTTGCCATGCAACTGGTCCAGCAGATCCTCAAACTCATCTTCCGTAATATCATCACTGCCCGCCGCCAGCGGTTGCGAAGCCGGCGCCGGTTTTGCTGCAGGGGCCTGTGCTGGCGTCCCGCCGTGCTTACCGGTTCCGTGGAGTTGATCGAGCAGCTTTTCAAACTCTTCTTCCGTGATGTCATCACCGCCGAGAGCTGGGTCGGAAAACGACCCTGATGCGGATGCTGTCGCTGTCTCCTCAAGTTCCGCAGTGGCAAATTCCAGCTCTGGTTCCGGTTCTGCTACGACAACCGGTTCCACCGCCTGGACTGTAGACTCTGCAACCGCCTCGCTTTCAGGGATGGCAAGCTGATGCAGCGTCTCGATCAGTCCGGGATCGGCCTCATCCGGCTCTTCACCAGACTGCACCCGGGCAAACATCTCGTTCACCACGTCCAGTACCTGCAGAACGGCATCCATGAGTGCCGCATCCACACGCCGCTGCCCCTGGCGCAATATGTTAAATACATCTTCCGCCCGGTGGCAGACGGTTACCAGCGGGTCAATACTCAGAAACCCCGCACCGCCCTTGATTGTATGGAAGCCACGAAATACCGCGTTTAACAGATCATAATCGTCAGGACGCTGCTCCAGATCCACCAACTGTTCATTCAGCTGCTCAAGTATCTCCCCGGCCTCAACCAGAAAGTCCTGCAGGATCTCGTCATCCATATCAATGGCCATGCTTCGACACCTCTAAAAGCCCAAACTGGATAGCAGGTCGTCCACATCATCCTGTCCACTGACCGTGTCACCCTGGTCAATGCCGGGGATGACCGGCCCCTCCAGTTTTTTTGCATCTTTTTGTTTTTCCGGCAACTTTGAGCCGGATATCCGAACCAGCTGCACCAGCTTGTCTTCCACATCATGCACCAGGGTAATCACCTGCCGGATAATCTGTCCGGTCAGATCCTGAAAATCCTGCGCCATCAGCACTTCGGTCAGATGACCATGCAGCTGTTTCGACCGTTCGGTGGTCAATGCCAGAAAGCCGCCCAGTTCCCTGCTCAATTCCCTGAAGTCATCGACAGAAAGTTCACGATTACAAAACCGCTCCCATTGTTCCGATATGGCGCGTGCCTTCACACCCAGATCATCCGCCAGGGGCAGCCCTGCCTCGACCGCACCTAGCGTGGTATTAGCCGATTTCTCGGTCATGGTAATCACATAAGTGAGTCGCTCACTGGCGTCCGGGATTTCCACCTGGGCCATTTCATTGATGCGCGGGTCAAGCAGGAACTCATTGATCGCTTCATGCAACTCACGGGTCAAGCGCCCAACTTCCAGAAACAGTTTGCTCTCGACACCTTCGGTAAGAAGGGAACTGACATGTGTCGCTTCAGCTTCATTCCCTGCCTCCAGATGCTCTACCAGCTGCTTCGCCAGCATCAGACGTTCATCGTTGTCCATTTATTTCTCCAGACCGATTCGTCATGCTGCCGGTTAGCTGCCTACACGTTCAAAAATCTTGCTGATCTTCTCTTCCAGCGTCACCGCGGTAAATGGCTTGACTACATAGCCATTGACGCCCGCCTGGGCCGCCTCGATGATCTGCTCACGCTTCGATTCGGCAGTGACCATCAACACCGGAAGTTTGACCAGGTTGGGGTCTGCCCGCACCGCTTTCAGCAGATCAATCCCGGTCATGCCCGGCATATTCCAGTCCGTTACCAGGAAATCAAAGTTACCTGACTGCAACATGGGCAAGGCGGTATTACCATCGTCCGCTTCCTGGGTATTGGTGAATCCCAGATCCCGAAGCAGATTCTTAATAATCCGTCGCATTGTGGAAAAATCGTCCACAATGAGAATCTTCATGTTTTTATTCAAGGCAACCTCCAAACTCGATGCCGTTATTCGTTTTCATAGACCGATCAGAGCTCATCTGCATCGGATAACCAATCTGCAAGGCGGGCGCGTAACCGCAGGGTGGCCTGGCTGTGTATCTGGCATACCCTTGATTCGCTAACTCCAAGAACCTGCCCAATCTCTCGCAGGTTCATCTCCTCATCATAATAAAGTGCGATTACCAATCTCTCCCGCTCCGGCAGGCCGGCAATCGCCTCTGCCAGGGCCTTTTTAAAGGCATCCTTCTGCATGCCGTCAAACAGCCCCCCCGCCTGACTGTCACCGCCGTCAATGGGCAATTCACCCACTGCCTGCAGCTCTTCAATACTGAAGATCCGACAGCCCGCCGCATCCTGCAGGATACGATGGTACTGAACCAGGTTCATATCCAGCACTTCCGCCACTTCCACGTCCCGGGCATCACGTCCCTGCTCATTTTCAATAGAGCGCATGGCATCGGCTACCATCCTCGCCTTTCGATGCACGGAACGGGGCGTCCAGTCGCTGCGCCGGATCTCATCCAGCATTGCGCCACGAATACGAATCCCTGCGTAGGTTTCGAAACTGGCTCCCTGGCTGGGGTCATAATTTCTACTCGCCTCAAGCAGCCCGATCATCCCGGCCTGTATCAAATCATCCGCCTGTACGTTGGGCGGCAGGCGATTCATCAGGTGGTAGGCGATACGCTTGACCAGCGGGGCATGCCGGTTAACCAGGGTATCGGCATCCATCTCCTGAATCGCGGTATAACTCGCTAGTCCACTCACCGGCCCATCTCCCCGCCCTGGCTTGTATATTGAATCAGCCGTTCCACGAAGAACTGGAGGTGCCCGCTGGCACCATCCGGTACAGGCCAGTTATCGGCCTTTTGCGCCAGATTCTTGAATATTTTTGCAATATGGCTGCGAGGGTTGGCTTGAACCACAGGTTTTTGCGATTTCACTGCCTTTCTGAGGTTTTCGTCGTATGGAATACTGCCCATGTAGGTAAGCATAACATCCAGGTACTGGTCGGTGACACGGCACATCTTGTTATACAGGTTGCGCCCCTCTTCGGCTGTACGCGTCATATTGGCCAGGATACGAAAGCGATCCAGACCATACTCGCGATTCAACAGTTTGATCATGGCGTAGGCATCGGTAATCGATGCCGGCTCATCACAGACCACCACGATCAGTTCCTGGGCCGCGCGACTGAAACTGACCACCGTATCCGATATACCCGCCGCCGTATCGATAATCAGCACATCCAGATCATTGCCGACATCACTGAAGGCGCGGATCAATCCGGCATGCTCAGCCGCACTCAATTCGGCCATCTGTTGCACACCCGAGGCACCCGGCACCACACGGATGCCCGCAGGCCCCTGCAGCACTACCTCCTCAAGGGAGCGCTCACCACTCAACACATGGGACAGGTCATACTGTGGATGCAGTCCAAGCACCACATCAATGTTGGCCAGTCCGAGGTCGGCATCCAGCAGCATCACTCGACGCCCCATCTCAGCCATGGAGACCGCCAGATTGACCGAGATATTGGTCTTTCCGACGCCTCCTTTACCTCCGGTAACGGCAATTACTCGTACGGGTGTAGGTTGAACCATACGTCTTAATCCTGCTGCTTGATCTGTTATTGCATCAGCCATGAGCATTTGCTCTCGCACCTCCAAGCGCCAGTGCCAGGTATTCATCTGAATACTCTCCCCCCCCGGTGCTGCAGGCTACCGCCTTGCTGACCAGGGTGTGTGAACGGGCCAGATGCAGATCCTCCGGCACCTTCTGGCCGTCTGCGACAAACGCCAGGGGTAACTCCTTGTGTATCAATGCCGACAGAGCACCACCAAGCGAACCGGCCTCATCAACCTTGGTGAGTATGCAGGCCTCAGGCCTGGCCGCGCCAAAAGCACTGATCGTCTGTTCCAGCGAGGAGTTGTCGGTTGCGGCGGACAGGGTCAGAAAACTGCGCACGCCCTGCCCGGCCACGTCCAGCATGGAGAGTTGTTCACTGAGTCGAACATCGCGCTGGCTCATACCCGCCGTATCAATCAGGATCAATCGCTTGCCTGTCAGACCGTTCAGAGCAACCGCCAACTCTTCGCGGGTACCCGCCGAGCGCACCGGCACATCCAGGATTCGGGCATAGGTGTTCAACTGCTCCTGGGCACCGATACGGTAGTTGTCGGTGGAGATCAGTGCTATCTGATGGGTGCCGTGACGCAGGGCAAACCGGGCCGCCAGTTTCGCCACCGTGGTGGTCTTGCCGACCCCGGTAGGGCCGATCAGGGCAAACACTCCCCCCTGCTCAAGCAGATCATCCCCGACCGTCTCCATCTTTGTGGCGAGATAATAGAGCGCCTTTCTCCAGGCCTGATCGGCGCTGGTGACATCGGTGACACTCTCCACCAGTTGGCTGCAGATATCGGGACTGATCGATAGTCCCATCAGTTTTCTGAAAAGATCCCGGGTTTCCGGTCTGTGATCACCCATCTCACGCCAGCTCAGGCCGGAGAGTTCATTCTCCATCATGCGGCGTAACGCCTTCATCTCCTGGCGCATCTCTACCAGCACCGGGTCCTGGCTCCACTCCACCTTGGGTATCACCTGCTCCTTCAGCTTTGAAACAGAGGCCACGGTCGAGGCCGGCTCGTCTGCCACAGGAGCTGGCGTCCTCTTCTGGCGGAGCGGTTGCACCGGGCTGAGTGCAGGTTTTGGCTGTGGCGCCGGCGAGGGAGTGAAAGCCGCGGCGTCATAGTCAATGGCCGCCACCAGCTCGATTCCCCCATCGACCTTCTTATTCGACAGAATGACCGCATCGGAGCCCAGTGCCTCACGAACCTGTCGTAATGCCTGTCTGATATCCGGTGCGAAAAAGCGTTTAATCTTCATACCTGACTTTCCCCGCAGCCAGCTTCCCGATCAAACGGCTTGTTTACATCGCCATTCTGAAGTGTCCGATCGTTTAGCAGTGGCTGCCTTATGTTTCTGCACTTGGCCTGCCCACCGTGGCAACCACCTTGATCTTGCGGTTGTCCGGTATCTCGTTATAGGAGAGCACGCTCATGCCTGGTACGCTGTGTTTGACAAAACGCGCCATCCACATACGGATCGGCGCTGCGACCAGGAGGATACTCTCCTGTCCTGCTGTCTCCTGTTGGTTGGCGGTTTCAGCCAGCGCTTTCTGCAGCTGTTCCGCCAGGCCGGGCTCAAACCCGACACCCCCATCGTGGGCAGGCTGAATGGTCTGCTGCAATATCTGTTCCAATCCAGGATCCAATACCACAACAGGAATTTCTTCAACAGGACCAACAAGTTGCTGAACGATTGAGCGTGAAAGGGCAACCCGCGCCTTGGCAGTCAAAGCGCCGAGGTCTTGACTCTGCGGCGCATACTCCGCCAATGTTTCGGCAATCGTGCGGATATCACGGATGGCCACGCCCTCAGCGAGCAGGTTCTGAAGAATCTTCAAAAGCTGCCCCAGTGTCAGGATCGCAGGCACCAGATCCTCCACCAGCTTGGGGGCGCTTCGTCCGAGCACCTCCATCAACTGCTGCACCTCTTCGTGACCGATCAGCTCATGGGCATGGGATTGCAGTATTTCGCTCAGGTGGGTGGCGACGACGGTACTGGCATCCACCACGGTATAGCCAAGCGTCTGCGCCTGATCCCGCTGCGCGGCGTCGATCCAGACAGCCTCCAGACCAAACGCCGGATCGGTGGTGGCCACGCCCTGCAAAGTACCGAAAACCCGACCGGGGTTGATCGCCAACTCACGGTCCGGATAGATCTCCGCCTCACCGATGACTACACCATTCAGCGAAATCCTGTAGCCGCCGGGACTGAGATCGAGGTTGTCCCGAATATGCACCGGCTGGATCAGGAAACCCAACTCCTGGGACAGTTTTTTACGCACACCCTTGATGCGGTTCATCAACTGGCCACCCTGATTCTTGTCTACCAGCGGGATCAGGCGATAGCCCACTTCCAGACCAATGATATCCACCGGCTGCACATCATCCCAGGTCAGCTCCTTCTGTTCCGGGGCGGGCGCTGGTTCAGGCATGGGCTCAACCACCGGCGCGGCCTGTTCTCGCTGCTGACGCTGCAGTATCCACCAGGCACCGCCACCCGCCAGAGCCGCCAAAGTCAGGAAGGCGAAGTTGGGCATGCCGGGGATAATGCCCATCATACCCAGCACCACCGCGGTGATGATCAGCGCCTTGGGATTGGTGAACAGCTGGCTGACGATCTGCCCGCCCATGTCCTGCTTTGAAGAGGCGACCCGGGTGACAATAATGGCCGCCGAGGTGGAGAGTAGCAGTGATGGGATCTGCGCCACCAGCCCGTCACCGATGGTCAGCAGGGCATAGAAGCGGAGCGCCGTGGACAGATCAAGATCATGCTGCAGCATGCCAATGGCAAGGCCACCAATGATATTGATAAACAGGATCAGGATACCGGCAACCGCATCGCCCCGGACAAACTTGCTGGCACCGTCCATCGCTCCGTAGAAGTCAGCCTCCTGGGCCACCTCCTCACGGCGCGTCCTGGCCTCATCCTGATCAATCAACCCGGCATTGAGATCGGCATCAATCGCCATCTGCTTGCCGGGCATGGCATCCAGCGTAAACCGGGCGCTCACTTCTGAAACACGACCGGCGCCCTTGGTCACCACCACGAAGTTGATAATCACCAGGATGGCAAACACCACCAGGCCGACTGCATAGTTGCCGCCGATAACAAAGGCACCAAACGCCTCGATCACCTTACCGGCGGCATCACCGCCCTGATGCCCCTCCAGTAACACCACGCGAGTGGAAGCGACATTAAGCGCCAGACGCAGCAGTGTCGCGACCAGCAGCAGGCTGGGAAAGACACTGAATTCCAGCGGCCGCAGAGTGTAGACCACCACCATCACGACAATCAGCGAAAGTGCAATGTTAAAGGTAAAGAAGATATCCAGCGCCAGCGGGGGCAGCGGGATCACTACCATGACCAGCAGCATCACCAGCACCATCGGCGCGCCGAGTCCACGGATACCGGAGGCCTTTACATTGTTCAGGATTGCAGTTGCATCCATTATCCAAACTCCAGACAGATCACTCAGGCACCTTCAATTCGTCAGGTATCTGTAACTCACCAGGCTCCGCTGGCTTCTTGCCCTGCCCCGGCACATAGGCCTTGAGCTGAAATACGTAGGCCAGTATCTTGGCCACGGCAAGATAGAGGCCGGCCGGTATCGCCTCACCCAGTTCCGTGTGGAAATAGATGGCACGCGCCAACATCGGCGATTCGATAATCGGCACGGCATGCTCCGTGCCGACCCGGCGGATATTGGCGGCCACCAGCTCGGTACCCTTGGCAACCACTACCGGGGCGTTCATGCGCGCCTGGTTATAGCGTAGTGCCACCGCATAGTGGGTCGGGTTGGTGACGATCACGTCCGCCTTTGGCACCTCATCCATCATCCGCCGGGTTGCCATTTCGCGCTGCAACTGGCGTATCCGTCCGCGCACCTCGGGGCGACCCTCGGTATCCTTCATCTCCTCGCGGATTTCCTGCCGGGTCATCTTCAGCTGTTTCTTGTGATCCCAGATCTGAAACGGCACGTCCACGGCGGCAACAAGTATCAGGGTGGATGAGACCAGAACGAATGCCCAGCCGACCAGATTGACCAGTTCCCTGATTGCCGGCTCCAGCCCCATGCCGCTAAGATTGATGAACGAATCCAGGGTGAGCCACAACACCAGCGCGGTAGCACCACCTACCAGAAAAAACTTTGCCATCGCCTTGGCGAGCTCGATCAACCCCTTGATGGAGAAAAGTCGCTTCAGCCCCTTCAGGGGATTCATCTTGCTCAGTTTCGGCGTCATTGCCTGGGCACTGAATGCCATACCACCCAGGGCGATAGAACTGAGTACCGCGACCACGACCACGACTGCAAAAAAAGGCGCCAGCATGAGCAGGGCGTCCTGAATACTGGAAACCAGCCGACGGGTCATCGCCATTACATCAAACATTTCCTCTCTGGGGATGGTCAGATTGCTGCTCATAATCTTGACCAGTCCCTGGCCCAGGCTACCGCTCATCCCCACCAGGGCCATGCCTCCAATCAGGGTGATTGCCATGGTGTTCAGCTCTTTGGAACGGGCGATCTGGCCTTTCTTTTTGGCATCATCCAACCGCTTCGATGTCGGTTCTTCTGTCTTCTCCTGACCATCTTCATTCTCTGCCATGCATCACCCCGCAATCAGCAGCAGATGCTGGATCAGGGCCAGGCCCTCTTCCAGCAGTTCGGCAAAATTGCTCATGACATCCGGCAGGGTGATCCAGAGCAGCATGAAGCCAATCAGAATCGACATGGGAAAACCCACCGCGAAAATGTTCAGTTGCGGGGCAGCCCTTCCGATGACTCCCATACCGAGATTGACCAGCAGCAGCGCTGCCACCACCGGCAAGGCCATCAGCAGCCCGGCATTGAACATCCGACTGGCCCAGCCGATAATCTCCGACAATCCATTCTGGCTGATACCAGTCATCGCCACCGGAAAGGTGTGGAAACTCTGCGCCAACATCTCGATCAGCACCAGATGTCCATTCAGCACCAGAAACAGCAGGGTCGCCAAAATCAGGTAGAACTGAGAAACCACCGGCACCTGCACACCGTTTTGCGGATCAACCATGGAGGCAAAACCAAGCCCCATGCTGTAGGCGATGACCTGTCCCCCAAAGATCAGGGCAGCGAACACCATCTGCAGGATGAAGCCCATGACCACACCGATCAGAATCTGTTGCAGCAGAATGATGAACGCTTCATCACTGAAGGCATCCACCACAGGTGAAGGCGGGATAACCGGCACCAATACCCAGGTCAGCACCAATACAAAACCGATTCGATACAATAGTGGCGTCTGACGGGAACTGAACACAGGCGCCGACACCATGAGTGCCCCGATTCGCACGAAGGGCCAGAAAAAAGCGGCCAGCCAGGTTTGTAGTTGTGTATCGGTAAATAGCATCAGGGCACCGTGCGGCTAACCGATAAAATCCGGTATGCCCTCAAAGAGGGTGACGGTAAAGTTGATAATAACCTGCAGCATCCATGGGCCGGTCATCATCAAGACCACTACTACAATGATCAGCTTTGGAATGAAGCTCAGGGTCATCTCGTTGATCTGGGTCGCCGCCTGAAACATCGCCACCAGCAGGCCAACCGCCAGGGCGGGGATCAGCAGCACGGCACCCAGGGCAACCGTTACCTCCAATGCCCGTTGACCGATATCGAGTACGCTGTCTGGAGTCACCCTGTCTCTCCGCTATACCTGGAAACTGGAAGCCAGGGTACCAAACAGCAGCGCCCATCCATCGATCAGTACAAACAACATTATTTTGAACGGGAGTGAAATGATCAGTGGCGACAGCATCATCATACCCATCGACATCAGTACACTGGCCACCACCAGGTCAATGATCAGAAAAGGGATAAAGATCAGAAAACCGATCTGAAACCCGGTCTTCAGTTCAGACGTGGCAAATGCCGGCAACAGCACGGAAAATGGCACCGCATCGGGCGACTCGAAATCAGAAAAATTACCGATACGGGCAAACAGTGCCAGATCACTCTCACGGGTCTGTCCCAACATGAAACCCCGCATCGGAACGGCGGCCCGCTCGAGCGCCTGGGTGCCGGTGACCTGTTCTTCCAAATAAGGTTGCACACCCTGATCATAAACCTGCTGAAATACCGGCATCATGATGAAGATCGTCAGAAAAAGCGCCAGACCAATCATGATCTGGTTGGATGGTGTGCTCTGGGTACCCAGTGCCTGCCGCAGGATAGCCAGGACGATAACGATGCGGGCAAATGAGGTCATCATCAACAATGCACCCGGCAGCAGCGTCAAGGCTGTCATCAGGAACAACACCTGAATACTCAGGCTGTAGGTCTGTCCGCCATCTGCATTGGGCGTTGCCGTCAGCGCATCCACGCCCGGAGCCGCAGTTGCGGCAACAGGCAACAACGAAATCAGTAGCAGCAGTGAAAACCGCAACAGCTCCGTCATTTCCCCTGCTCCGCCATCTCTGATTTCAGCTGACCGGAAAACTGCTCAGCGGCTTCATTCCCTGTACCTGTATCATCCAGCACATGGAGTGTCTGAACCCTGCCCGGCGCCACACCCACCAATAACCGGGTGTCACCGACGCGCAGGAGAACCGCCCGTTCGCGTGGACCAAGGGAGACGCCGCTCAGTACTGTAATATCTCCCGTGGAGGACATCGGTAACCGGCCAAACCGGCGCAACAGCCAGCCAGTTGCAAAAATCAGCACCAGAATCAGCAACAATCCACCGGCCGTTTCCAGTAGTACGCCACCGCTCAATGGTGACGTCGCCAGCGCAGGTGTCGCCGGTTTCTCCACATCGGCCTGAACCATCAGTGGTATCAAGACCCATTGCAGGCCAATGAGGGTCACCGGCAATCTCATCTGCCGAGCCTCCGAACCCGATCGGCAGGGCTGATAATGTCAGTGAGGCGAATACCGAATTTCTCATTCACCACCACGACTTCACCTTTGGCGATCAGCGTACCATTGACCAGCACATCCATTGGTTCGCCGGCGAGACGATCCAATTCAACCACCGAGCCCTGATTCAGCTGCAACAGATTTCGTATTGAAATCTGTGTCCGGCCAATCTCCATGGAGATGGTAACCGGCACATCCAGGATGGCATCCAGCTGAACCTCCCCCCCGTTGCCCTTTTTGGATTCAGCGGTCAATTCCTGAAACTGTGCCGTATCCGCAGCCATACCACTTGAAGCGGGGATCACCTCATCCTGCTCTTCCAGCGCGGCAGCCCACTCATCGGCCAATGCTTCGTTCGGGTCTTTCTCTATATTACTCATGATATTGTCCTAACTGAAAACCGTTGATCAGGATTCATTCAGCAGATCCTGCAGTCCTATATGTTTTGGTGGGTCTATCCATTTTTCGATCTTGATTGCGTAGTTTCCATCCGAGACACCCACCCTGCCGGAAAAAATCGGCACATCCGCCGCCGCCACTTCAACCACCTGGGGGATATCCATCGGTATCACATCCCCTTTTTTCAGTTCAGAGAGCTCTTTCATGCTCAGGGTGGTTTCACAAAATATCGTTGAGAGTTCCACTGACACACCCATAATCTCGTCCTTCAGCGCAATGACCCAACGTTCATCCTTATCCCCACGGTCCGACTGCACACCGGCATCCAGCAGATCCCGGATTGGTTCAATCATTGAGTAGGGCATGCAGATATGCATATCACCGCCACCGGCCTCCAGGTCGATATGAAACGAGGTGACCACCACCACCTCGGAAGGGCTCACGATATTGGCAAACTGGGGATTGACCTCGGACCCGACGCACTCAAATTTCAGAGGCAGTACCGGCTTCCAGGCTTCATGAAGATCGGCAAACGCGAGATTCAGCAGCATCTGAACCACGCGCAACTCCGTCGGTGTAAAGTCGCGACCCTCGATCTTGGTGTGGAAACGGCCACTGCCGCCGAAAAAATTGTCGACGACGCTGAAAACCAGTTTTGGATCCAGCACGCAGAGCCCTTTCCCTTTCAACGGGGCAACCTTTACCAGATTCAAGCTGGTCGGGACAAACAGGCTATGGACAAACTCGGAAAACTTGAGCATTTGAACGCCTGACACGGAGATATCAGCCGAACGACGCAGCATATTGAACAGGCTGGTACGAAAATAACGGGCAAATCGCTCGTTCACCATTTCCAGCGTCGGCAGACGCCCACGAACGATCCTGTCCTGACTGGCGAAATCATAAGAGCGGGCCTCACCGTCCAGCAGATCATCCGCATCGGTATTGATGTCACCATCATCGACACCATGCAGCAGCGCGTCGATTTCGTCTTGTGAGAGTAGGTCACTGGCGGCCATAATCTTATTGCATCACGAAGGAGGTAAAGAAAACGGCCTCGATCTCGCCCGCCGCCTTCTGATCCTTGAGTATCTGGTTAATCATCTTGAAGACTTCCGCCTGGAGCTTCTCTTTGCCTTTTCGGTCACGCAGTGCGGCGTCCTGTTGATTGCCAAACAGCGACAACAGGTTATGCCGCACCATCGGATCATTGTGCTTAATAAACTCAACCAGGGCAGGGTCGCGCGCCATCACCTGCACACCAATCTGCAGCATTTTAGCCTTGCCGCCCGGGGGCAGATTGACCACAAAAACCGGATTCAGCGGATGATAGATAGCCGGAAGCTGCTCCTCGACCACCTCCTCTTGCACATCCTCTACCGCGGCTTCTTCACCATCCATCAGAAACCAGCCGACACCCAGACCTATCATCAATAGCAGGGTCACGCCGGCTATGATGATCATCAGTTTCTTTTTTGATCCGCCGCCGGTTTCAGCGCCGAGATCGAGATCTTCATCTTCCTGTTGTTTTGCCACAAGCTATTCCTCTCAGATAACCAATCCGACTCATGCAATAGGCATACCACTTATTAATCGGTTATATTTCTCTTTATTTTCATGTTGTTATGATATTTAACCGGGATGCGACAAAGAATTGACAGCCCATAAACAGCTAAAAGGCGAAAAAATGGCAGATGGTTCAGACCTGCTACTAGTACGTCATGGTCCGCTCTGAAGCTTGTAGCCGCCCGTCTCACGACGGCGCATGCCACTCAGTGCCGAAGGAGACGCATCCAACGCCAGAAATTGAGCAGACCCGCCAGGGATGACGCCAGGTAGGTAAAGGCGCAGGCGCGCAGAATGGTCCTGGCGGCAGGTAATTGGGTTTTGTCCAGATAGCCGGACTCCAGTAGCGGCATGGCGCGTGCAAAACTCGCATCCCACTCAACCGGCAGCGTTATCAATTGCACCAGCAACCCGACACCCAAGGTAGCTGCCGCCGCCAGAAACATGAGCACACCGGCGCCGGGGGCCTTGGTGATCAGGGTCAACACCGGGACGGCGAACAGTAAAAAGGAACCCAGACGTTCCGCGACCAGCGCGATTTTCACCAGACGCATACGCCAGCGGAAGGGACCGTATCCCAAGGCATGCTGAATGGCATGCCCCACTTCATGGGAGGCCGTTACCACGGCCGTTAATGATCGGCCATGCAGATTCTCCGGGGTCAATCTGACGCAACGGGATTCCGGGTCATAGTGGTCACCCTGTCCACCGGACGTCTCCTCAACCTTGACCTGCTCGAGGGAAAGTCGGTCCAGCAGATGGCGCGCCAATTCACCTCCTGAACCGGGAAACCGCCGGTCTTCCCTGTTATACCGGGACAGTACCGACCTGACCCACCATTGGGGCCCAAGAATAAGCAGGATCAACAGAACCAGAAGGATAACAAAATGCATCACTCACTCTTCAAGCAACCGGGCCTGGGCTCTCCCTGCTGTTTCATCGACCCGTTTAAGCAACAAGGCGCCGGCAACGAACAGCACTGCCACCGAGAGGATTGATAGCCTGGGGCTTCCCGTCGCCACACTGACCACACCCATCATCAGCGGACCCAGCACTGCCGCGAACTTTCCCAGCATATTGTAGAAACCGAAAAACTCGGCCGGCTTATCCCGTGGAATCAGGCGAACATAGAATGACCGGCTCAGCGCCTGGATGCCCCCCTGGACCAGGCCGATAGCCACCGCCAGCAGATAAAACTCCCACACCTGATCCATTTGATAGGCCCAGAGGATAATAACCAAATAGATTCCGATAGCTACAAAAATACCCTGCTTGGGACCAAAACGCTCGCCCAGATGGCCGAACAGTATGGCGGCGGGAAAACCGACAAATTGGGTAATCAGCAGTGCCACAATCAACCCATCGGCATCAAAACCAAGCGCAAGACCATAATCCACCGCCATTCTGATGATGGTATCCACGCCGTCGATGTAAAGCCAGTAGGCGACCAGGAACAGCCCGGTCTGACGCAGCAGTTTCAACTTTGAGAAGGTGTATCGGAGTTGTTGCGCACCGGCCCTGACACTCGCCAACCAACCAACAGGCCTGACAGTCACCGGCTCCGGCACGAACAACAGCACTGGAATGGTGAACACCGCCCACCAGATCGCCACCATCAGGAATGAAACCTTCACTGCCGCCGCTGCATCGGCCAGACCAAACAGTGTTGGATTGAGCGTCATCCAGACATTAACGGCAAACAGGATACCGCCACCCAGATAACCCAGAGCAAAACCAATCGATGACACCACATCCAATTCAGACTCATCTGCCACCTCCGGCAGCAGGGCGTCATAGAAAATATTACCGCTGGAAAAACCGATCACCGCCATTGCATAGAGGATCAGCGCCATCATCCAGCCGCCGGCTGCGACGAGGTAGAGGGCACCGGTCATCACAACCCCCATCATGGCGAAGTAGCGCAAAAAACGTTTGCGGGCACTGCTGCTGTCGGCAATGGCACCCAGGAGTGGAGCCAGCAGCACAACCACCATACTGGCAAGGGCATTGAAACTGCCTAGCAGAAAGGTGCTATCGCCGGCAGCCAGGTCGGCAGCCCAATACTGTTTAAAGAACAGTGGGAAAAATCCCGCCATCACCGTTGTGGCGAAGGCGGAATTTGCCCAGTCATAGAGACCCCATGAAAGAACCTGCCGGTTTTTCCAGACCTTTTTACTGTTCAGCGCCACGCCATTCCCATTAGTCAAAGCCCAGTTGATTCAATCCCTGCTCACACGCCTTACGCAGGATGCGGCCGGCAGCATCGCAAGATTGATTCAGTTGTTCAAATGCAGCGGATACGGCGGCAAGATCCCCGTTTTTCGCATCCTGTTCCATCTGGCGTGCTATACCAGAAAGCTTCAGCGCACCCACATTGGCGCTACTCGACTTCAATGAATGGGCAGGCAGAATCACTTGCTTGGCATCCCCATCCAGAATACCCGCTTCAATCTCACGGATCAGTCCCGGTGCCGCATCAAGAAAACTCAACAGCAAGGTGGAAAAATCATCGTCCATAATTTCCTGCAACTCTTCGAGTACACCCCGATCAACATCGGTTAACCGCCCACCCCGTTCGACTGAATCTCCGGATGCAGGATAAATTCTTTCCGCTTCGCTACCCGGTTGAATCTCCTCACTTCTCGTTTCCGGGATATCCTGCTCACTTCGGGGCAGCCACTGGCAAAGCATTAGTCGCAGGGTCGCGGGCATGACCGGCTTGGAGAGATAATCATCCATTCCGGCATCCAGACATTTTTCACGATCGCCTTCCATTGCATTGGCGGTCATGGCAATGACCGGCAAACGGGTCAATCCCTTGGTGGCTTCCCGCAGGCGAATCGCCCGGGTGGCCTCATAGCCATCCATACGCGGCATCTGGCAATCCATCAGCACCAGGTCATAGTGATGGTGGTTAATTGCGGTAAGGGCAGCCAGTCCATCCTGAGCCACATCACATTCCAGGCCCAACCGTAGCAGAATCTTTTTTGCCACATTGAGATTGACCAGATTATCTTCGACCAACAGGACATGCCCCATCAGCCGCACCTCGCTGGAGGATTGATCTCCCGATTCGTCAGCTGTTTCAATCGGTACCGTTTCCGCCCATGACTGGCCCTGGGAATCAGCATAAAGAAATTGATTGGTAAGCTTCTCTGCCGCCGTCTGTGAACCCTGTGCCACCTCACTCTGCACATCCATCAGTCGACACAATGCACGATATAGATCACTCTTCTTTACCGGTCGCGCGAGTGTGGCATCCACACCCAGCCTGGTGACTGATCGAACGGAATCGCCGATTGTCAACAGCTTCACCCCCCCCAGCAGCGGCTCACTATTGATCTCCTGCAGAAAGCCCCGCAGCCGGCCACCCAGGGCCTTGTTATCAATAATTACCACTTCATAGGCCCAACTCTCACCCAGGTTTGCGGTTGATATCAATTTTGACAGGGCATCCATAGTGCTGTTCGTGCGCTGATGCAGGACACCCCACTCATCGAGATATTGCTCCAACTTCTCCGCATGACGATCGTTATCATTAATAACTAGAACTCGCACCCCCTTTAGCGAGCGCCTGTCAGCCGGTATATCCTGCAAGGATTTACGCAACGGGACCAAAAACCAGAAGACCGATCCCTTTCCTACTTCCGACCTCACCCCTATCTTGCCATCCATCAACTCCACAAGGCGCCGAGAGATCACCAGGCCCAGCCCGGTTCCTCCATGCTTACGGGTAGTGGAAGCGTCGGCCTGATTGAAGGATCGAAACAGGCGGGCCTGAATCTCTCCGCTGATGCCGGCGCCCGTATCCTTGACGGCAAAGATCACCTCAATATTTTTTCTGCTGCGCCCCCGACAGGCCAACTCAACCATGACCCCGCCTTTGGAAGTGAACTTGATGGCATTGCTGACCAGATTGGTCAGTACCTGACGCAGCCTGATCGGATCCCCCCTGACCACCCTGGGCAGATCCGCCGCTATCCGGTAATCCAGATCCAATCCGCGACGCTCGGCGCTCTTGGACATCATGGTCACCACGGACTCAACCAGATCCCGCAGATTCAGCTCGATTGACTCCAGGTCGAGCTTTCCTGCCTCTATTTTCGAGAAATCGAGAATGTCATTAATAATGCTCAGCAGGTGATAGGATGAATTCAGCGCGGTATTCACAAACTGCCGCTGCTCCCGATCCAGATTGGTCTCACGCAGGATCTCCAGTAGCGGCACGATACCGTTGAGTGGCGTACGAATTTCATGACTCATGGTGGCAAGGAATTCGCCTTTCACCATATTGGCGGTCTCGGCCGCCTCTTTGGCCAGATAGAGCTCTTGCTCCACATCGCGCCGACGCTCATCCTCATCGCTGAGCCGGGAGTTTAATCCAACCATTTTGAGGCGAGCCTGATCGAGCTTGCCACTGACATTCTGTTTCCCGGCCCGAAGCCGGGCAATAATGCCGAAGAGCACTGAAAATGCGGCCGCTACCAGACCAAGCCCCACTACAAAAGCCAGTAAGACCGTGACTATGCTGCCCGAAGGCCAGAGCTGACTGTAGTTAAACACCCATAACAGGGAAGTCAGAAAACTGGCAAAAAACAGCAACACCATCAAATCAAGGGCGGACAGCAACATGATCGACAACAGCGCGCTAGCACCGATAGAGAGCAGTATCAGCAGGCCCGTATCTGTTTGATACAGCGGCAGGAGATAGGCCGTAATACCGCCCCAGCAGGCGCCCGACGGCAGCGTAGTCAACAGTGGGTAATAGACCCATCGCCTGACCTTGAATTTATCTGGCTTTCGCAGATGCCAGGCGTACCAGATCGCCAGTTGCATGACACCGATCAATATCAGGCCGCCCGCCAGCGGGCGTATCGGGCCACCGCCCACCCGAGCGCCAAGCCAGTAGACCAGCGCGGACAACAGGATGGTGGCGATACCGGCAAAACCGAGCCCGCTATAAAACAATCTGGCCCGCTCCATGCTGATCAACAGGGTCCGTGTTATTTTCATTTCTGACATTCTGTTTCCAACTGATATCAGCGCCTCACCCGAAGCTCATATACCGGCTCAGGAAAGAGTAATCTTTCCAGTCCCCGAGGACTGTCCCCATATCACAAACCCACCCATACGGTATGGCCGGCCAGACTTCCCGAAATTTCAAAAACAGCGTGCTAACCAATAGGTTACAATTGCTGCCAATGGGATAATATAATGCAAAACTGGCGTTACCAGCATTGGCCTGGATCCTGTCAGCATACACTGTATAGCAAGGAACTGAACATATGCCTGAACAGCAACAAAAAGAGCGTGAGCTCAAAGCAGCGTTTATTCAGCATCTTCCTGAACGGATCATCAGTATTGGCAATGACTGGATTCAACTCTCCCAGGGAATATGGAACAACACCCTGTTAAAGAAACTATGCCTCAAGGTCCAGAACCTGACCGGCACCAGTGGCGGTTTTGGCCTGATCAACTTGAGTGAAAGTAGTTTTTCCCTGGAAGTCTACCTGGGCAATTTCATAGACCGCGACACCATTCCAACAATTGAACAACAACAGACCGTCGGCACACTGATCTCGGCTATCAAGCATGAGTCTGATCTGATACGCAGCAAATCAGGAACAGAGAAGCCGGCAAATCGGCTGGTTTATCTACTGCTTAGCAATAACAAGCTGGCGCCTGGACTGACCGGCATGCTGGAAGAGCAGGGCTGCACTGTTCTGGGCTTCAATCACCCGGATGACGTGGAAGGCGAAATACAGAGACGCCTGCCCGATGTGTTAATCATCGATGACAGTTTTCTTGCCAGATTTGCCATGCTCAAGCGTGAACTGGCCATACAGCAGGAGCGCCAGAAACTACATGTCGGGGTAATCTGCATCAGCCAGACACGGGATCTGGAACAACGTCTGCTGGCTCTTCGCAGCGGCGTGGATGCCTACTACCTCACGCCGATAAACACCCAGGACCTCACTGACCGAGTCATCGAACTGGCCTCACCCAAGACTGACTGTTACCGTATTCTCATAGTCGAAGATGATCCGTCGCAGGCGGATTTTGCCGCTTCCATACTAAGGAAAAGCGGCATGAAAACCCAGGTCATAACAGAACCCCTGAGAGTAATCGAGGCACTCGACAAGTTCCGCCCCGACCTGATTCTGATGGACATCTATATGCCCAATGCCAACGGCATTGAGTTGACAACCATTATCAGAGAGCACCCTGATTTCGTCATGACACCGGTTGTTTTTCTCTCCGGGGAACAGGATACAGACAAACAGCTGGATGCCTTGAGCGTTGGCGGGGATGATTTCCTCAGCAAGCCAATCCGTCCCCGGCACCTGGTCAATACAATCACCCACCGGGTGCAACGCGCACGCATTCTGGAAAAACAGCATCACCACCCCAACAGCAGGGATCTGCTCACCGGGCTCCATAACCGACGCCACTTTTATGAACAGCTCGATCAAACAACCACCCGGATACAGGATCTCGTCGCCACTGGTGGTGTGCTCTATATATCACTCCAAAAAGCAGGCAATGATCGCTTAAGCCCGGAAAATGACGGTTACCTCGCCAATCTGGGCAGTCTTATCAGTGGACTGCTGGAAGAGCAGGATATTGCCGCCCGCATAGATGATGACAGTTTTGCAATTCTGATCCTGCGACCACATCAGAAGAATATAATCAGTTTGGCCGAGAAGCTTGCGCATAAACTAATCGAATTAAAAACCGAAGCGAAACTGACCCCGTATATAGGAATTGCCACCTTTGGCAGCGAGCAGAGCAGCGCATCCGACCTTATCGCCAATGCATCCGCAGCCTCACAGGATATCCAAGGCAGCGATCGATACGTTAATTTGTATGTTGAAGGAGGAGGCCCACGCAACAGGGCCAATGCAAGTGAGCTGCCGGACCTGTTCAAACAGGCACTTCAGAAAAGAAGCTTCCAGCTCTTTTTCAGAGCACTGGCTCATACTCAAAAAGCGGGCACGAAAGCATATGATGTGAAACCCCGGCTACTACTTCCTGATGGACGTCAGCTCGGCAGCTCGGAAATCATGTCACTGGCCGATGCAGAAAATCTTGGCACCCAGTTCAGTCAGTGGCTCATAGAGCGCGCGTTGGTCACGCTGGAAGAGAAACGGGCTGAAGGAAAAAACAATTTGCTCATAGTTGCTCAATCATCCAAATCCATCTTTCAAGGCACAATTACGGGCTGGCTCAGGGATCAGCTGCGAGCCCGGCAGATGGTGGGGGTTGGACTGGTCCTTGAATACCGCATTGCCGATTTGAGTATTGATCTGAAAGCTGCAAAAGAACATTTCGTCCAGTTGCAGGAGATGGGCATTAAGGTTTCACTCTCGCGCTTCGGCGCAAGCAGCACGGCACTCAAAGTACTGCACTATCTGGATGCGGACTTTGTTCGGCTGGCCGGTCCTGTCCTTAAAGCGGACAACGAAGAGATAAGCGGGATTATCGCCCAGATCAGAAAAAATGGCGCCAACATAATACTACCTGCTGTTACTGAACCAGAATCCATATCATCTTCATGGCTGGAATCCGCCGATTGGGTGCCGGTAATATCCGGCAATTCACACTATTGATACCGGGAGCACCCCGTGGCCATAGATAGTAATATGAGAGCAAGGCTGGCGGAACAGATCCAATGTATACGCCAGAGCGATGACCCGCTAAACCAATACTTTTTCGAAAAAGCCAGCATCGCAAATCTTCCCAAAGGGCAACACGTGTGCCATGAAGGTAGCAACTGCAGTCATCTGGCGATCCTCCTCAATGGCACTGCAAGAGTCTACAAGCTGGGGGAAAACGGCAAAGAGATCACCCTCTATCGGGTAGGCCCGGGGGAAAGCTGCATTCTTACTGCTTCCTGCATTCTCAGTCATATCCCCTTTCCTGCATTTGCTATTTGTGAAACTGATGTGGAGGCAGCCGTGGTACCCGCCAGCGATGTCCGACGCTGGCTATCTGAGTCTAGCGCCTGGCAGGATTACATTTTTGGCCTGGTAGCTACTCGATTATCCAACATAATCAATGTAGTGGAAGATGTGGTTTTCAGGAGAATGGACAAAAGAATTGCCGACCATCTCTGCAACAGAATGGACAAAACGGGTCATGTACTACTGGTAACCCATCAGGAGATCGCCTCGGAACTCGGCACCTCGCGAGAAGTGGTCAGCAGAATCCTGAAGGAGTTTGAGCTGGATGGAATGATCAAGGTAACACGTGGCTCCATAGAACTGCTTGACCCGGAAAAACTCCATCAGAAACACAGCGAACGGTAAAGCGGATCAGCTTGTCAAACCCCTGTGTGACTTAGTCACAGACATCGCTTGAGCGAAAGACTATTCTCTAACCCGTAATCCATGAGGCGAGAGCCTCTAAATCGCAACACAACGGCATGGGAGCTTATGATGAAAAAGAATATGGGTAGTATGGATCGAGGGCTTCGGGCATTGGTAGGAATTGGCTTGATTGCCTGGGGTGTGACAGCCCAAAACTGGTGGGGAGCCATCGGCATCATCCCCCTGTTTACCGCCGCCATCGGCTGGTGTCCCGCTTATCTGCCGTTTGGCCTGAGCAGCTGCAAGACGCCAAAATAACCTGACGGTTTGCGCAAGGTATTGTCTTTTAACTTGAAGGCAATACCTTGTTTGGCCACGCCCGCATAACCGCCTGCACCAGTGTTGCCAACGGAATGGCAAAAAACACCCCCCAGAACCCCCATAGTCCACCAAACACCAGTATCGCCACGATAATAGCTACCGGATGGAGGTTCACAACCTCTGAAAACAGCAGCGGCACCAGGACATTGCCGTCCAACGCCTGAATAACAAAATAGGCAACACTCAACCAGATAAAATCGTTACTCCAGCCCCACTGAAACCAGGCAATCAGTATCACCGGAAAGGTGACTACGGCCGCACCTATATAGGGGATAATGACGGAGAGCCCCACCAGCACGGCCAACAGCATGGCATACTGCAGACCCATAAAGGTGAAAGTGAAAAAACTGACCGACCCGACAATGATAATTTCCCAGAATTTGCCACGCACGTAGTTGGCAATCTGCTCGTCCATGTCCCGCCATACAGTATCGGCAAACTTCCTGTCTCTTGGCAGAAATTTAAGCGCCCAATCGAGGATGATCCGTTTATCCTTCAGGAAGAAAAAAACCAGCAACGGCATCAAAATCAGATAGACCAGAATGGTAATGATTCCAACCACCGACGACAGTGACAGGGAAACCACCTGCTGACCAAACGTAGCAATTTCACGTCGCAGTATGGTGAATATCTCCTGCACCTGCGCAGCGGAAATTATCTCCGGATACTTTTCCGGCAGAAGCATCAACAGCCGTTGCCCCTCTGAAATCATCGCGGGAATCTGCTGAAACAGCTGCGTCACCTGGCGCGACAGTTCAGGCATCAACACAAACAGAATCAACGTGACAAATAACAGAAAAGCGACGAACACGACCAGCACTGCGCCAATGCGTGGAAGCCCCATACGCTGGATTTTACCGACCAGTCCTTCCAGGAGATAGGCAATCACTGCGCTGGCCAACACCGGGGCCAGCATCTCCCCCATGGTAATAATGATGGCGAAACACACCACCAGAAACAGGGCAAGAAAAATGACCTCTGGATCAGAAAAATGCCGCTTGAACCAATCTGTCAGAAATTGCATCCGGATAGGCCTGTTAACCGCTCTTGTTATTGTTCACGCCGCTTTGAGAGAAACTCCTGATGATGACGCTCAAACAATGTCTCCAGCTCATCGATCACTTCGCTAGCACCGCGCCCGTGCATGATGTGCGCCGTCATCAAAGAGGAGGTCTCCGTCAACAGCGCTGACCGTTCCAGCATGTGATAACTCTCGGAAAGCCTTTTGATTGCAGCAACAACGCTTTCGACTTCAGGTCGGGGGATCGGTTTTGGCTCTGGCACAGGCCCCAGCTCATCAGCCTCGGAGACCGGGCCGGAACGCTGAAGCAGAAACTCAGCGAATGCCAACAGGCTCAGTTTATCCTGTTCATTCAGAGCAGAATAGAGTTTGAGCAGCTTTCGTTTCTCGTCGGAAAGTTTCTGCCTCGGTAACAGCATAATCAGTCTATGCAGTCGTTCTTGTGCTCTTCACAGTATTTCTGCGCGAACTCCAGCAACTCTTCCATTACCCGTGCGCGGAACTTTTGTTTCTGGTGCACAAAAGAGAAAGGCCTCTCCAGCCCCGGGTCAAGATTGATAGCCACCAGCGTACCCAGTTTCAGTTCTTTCTGAATAGTCGCCCGGGATACCACAGAGATGCCCATGCCCGCCTCGACAGCACCTTTGACCGCCTCCGGGCTGCCCAATTCCATGGAGATATTCAAATCATCCACATTGTCCTTGATCTGGGCAAGATACTCATTGATCACCTCACGGGTTCCCGAGCCCTCTTCCCGGCAGATAAACGGATATTTGATCAGGTCCTCATAGGTCAGGGTACTGCGCTGCGCCTCCGGATGTCCCGGAGGGACAATGGCTACCAGTTGATCGGCCTTGCATATCTCCACCACCAGATTTTTATTGGCCACCGGCGCCTCAACCACACCCAGGTCTATGGTATTGTTCTCCACCATGGAGACAATACCATCGGTATTGGAGACCTTCAGGTGGATATTCACATCGGGATACTTTACTTTAAAATCACCCAGTAACGCCGGCAGCATATATTCCGCGATGGTCGTACTTGCCCCTATAGTTAACGAGCCACTGATCTCTCCGGTCATGGCCCGGACAGAGTTTTCCATTTCGGCATAAAGTTCAAAAATTCTAGCCGCATACTCGTAAACGTGCGCTCCCGCATCCGTAAGACTGATGCGATTATGGGTGCGGTCAAACAGACGGGTATTGAAATAATCTTCCAGTTGCCTGACCTGAAAGGTAACCGCCGGCTGCGTCATATGAAGAGATTCCGCCGCCTTGGTGAAGCTGAGCAACCGTGCCACGGTATGAAACACCTGAAGTCTGCGATCGGCCATATGATATCCCCACAGATATGATTGGTAATAAAATCTTTTTATAGCATACAAATCCTTGAAAAGGCCAATTATTTTAGAAAATTATAACTCTTTAAAATAACTGGCATGAGGGTCTGCCTGAATTGCCGGTTTCCGTGCACAAACAACCCGAACCACGGACCTCCAACATATAGAGTCGCCCCCCGCTCAACGATCACTCAACAGTGAATGCAGGGATTCTTCGATCGCCCCGAGCACCTTGATCAACCCGGTAAAACTGTACCTCCCGGTCCGCTCCAGATCGGGAAAATCGAGCGGCAGTGCGAACCTTGGATGGAGTGCAAAAATCTCACCTTTGCGCACCACCAGGGTATAGGGGAAACGCGGGGTATGTTTTAACGGTTGGATATCCACCGCGTCGATGACAGCCTGGTCACTACCCGCACCCTCCTTCAGCGCCACACCAAACAGGGATACGGCAGCCCCCGGGATCTCAGTCCTGAAAACGACGTTGACTCCACCCCGGCCGCTACGCAAGCCTTCCTCTATCACTTTCAGCGCCCTGGATTGACTTCCAAACCTACCCAAATACAGAAAGTCATCAAACTGCTCCATACCGTATGAATAGCGATAACCGGACAATATCGCCGCCGTCAGCCCCCTGGATGATCCAAACGTTTCCTGCTCCCCCAGAATATTTTTCAGCTGTACTCTTACTGGCTCAAGATCTCCCTTTATTCTGAAGGCATATTTTTGATAATCAGGATTGGTGTAGGCAATTTGCAATCGTCCTTCAAAACGGGTGATACCGATTCGCTGCGGGACAGAAAACAGCGCACTCGCCTCCTCCGCCGCCAACCGCCTCAGGTAATCATTGGTCACTACGATAACGTGGCGGTCGGCATCAGGAGAATATTCTCCAAGTAGTTGAAATCCGCCAGCCGTCAATGCCTCTTTAAGCTCAATAACAGCCTTCACCATGTCACCCTGTACGTTGGATGACAGTATATAGGGCCTCAACAGCGGCTCCGCTGCATCTGCATGAAGCGTAAGGCACCAGATTAATACTAATCGGGAGATATTGCTTAAAATCGTCGAATGAGACATTCCATTTCCCGCTTCCACAAGCCCCGACTCATGATGCGCCGATCATTCGATAAAATCGATCGTTTCTACTAAGCGCAAAAGGCCAGATTACAATTTTGTGCAACAGATCAATACTGATTTTTATCAATCTTCATAAAACTTCATGTGCAGGAGTGTTTCAAACGGTTGTGCAAATAAAAACAGAATGCTAGATTCCTTTAAATAATAATTAAACGGTCGAGATCAGCCCCCAAACAGTATCGACCCCCAGGTCATGGAGATGATCGAACATTAACGTACAGGCCAGTTAAGGCCGCAGACCAAATTACGGGGATACCAAATAGATGAAGAAACTTGCGCTTGTCTCGGCAATCTCGCTGGCAGTTACCGGCCAGGCGATGGCGGCCGGTTATAAAATCCCGGAAAACTCCATCAATAGCATGGCGCTTTCCGCTGCCTATGTCGCCAACGCCCATGGCGCCGATGCCGCCTACTACAATCCGGCGGCAATGGTATACAACGCCCCGGGGGCGAGTCTGGAGGCGGACCTGACCCTCGCACACCTGACCAGCATCAACTTGACCAGTGGAGCATTAGCCCCTGACTCGACAAAAGTCGAGAATATTCCCATCCCCTCTTTCCACTACGTCAGCCCCGCAATGGGTGATTTCCGCTTCGGGCTCTCCGCCGTGGTACCCGTTGGTTTGAGCAAGCGCTGGAAAGGCGGTGCCACCGCGTTTGCCGAGGAGTTCACGCTGGAGACCCTGGAGCTGAATCCCTCCGTCGGCTATCGTATCAACGACCGGTTTTCCGTGGGTGCGGGCGTCCGGGTAATCTACAGTGACGGCGTGGTCAAAAGCAACAACGGCGCTGGCACATCCCGCGACCTCACCGGTGACTCGTTCGATTACGGCTATAATCTGGCCCTGCATTTCAAGGCCACCGATCAGCTCTCGCTGGCGGCCACCTATCGATCAAAAATTGACTTGACGGTTGAAGGAGATGCCAATCTGCTGGTGGGCGGTGCGCTCAGCTATATAGGACCTGCGAGCGTGAAAATTCCCGCACCGGCGGCCCTGAACCTCGCGGCAGCCTATGACATCAACGACCAGACCACGATTGAATTCGTCTATGAGCGTACCTACTGGTCGGCCTATGATCAACTGGACTTCAACTATGCATCCACCATCAATCCGGTGATAAATGGTATTTTTGGAACCCCGCTGATCAAGGACTGGAGTGACAGCAACACCTATCGCATCGGCCTGACCCATCAACTGAATCCGAAATGGACCGTAATGGCTGGTTTTGCCTACGATGAAACCCCGGTGCCGAAAAAATATGTCGGGTATGAACTGCCGGATTCGGACGCCAAGATTATTTCATTCGGCGCCAAGTACAACTACTCAGACCAGATGACCATCGGTGCAGCCCTGCTGTATGACCAAAAGGACAAGCTGACTATTCCTGCCGGCGTCAATGCAGAGGCCAGCAACACGCTTTTGGGAGGTGCCACCTTCGAGGATGCCCGAGCTTATCTGTTCACCGTGGGTATGGAGTACAAATTCTAGGTCAACCTTGGCTACGGACGGGCACCGAAAATACCGGGGTTATCCCCGGTATTTTTTGCCTGGGCTAAGGTAGGCGATAAAAAAGGCCGCTCCCCATTGCTGGGGGGCAGCCTTTTTCATTCAACAATCGACCCTTTAGATATAGAGACAGATATCGCTCTCACCGGCAAATTCGAAGAAACGGGCCGCGCCCGCATATTCGATGCCATCGATAAAATCTGCAGAATCCATATCAAACAGATCCACAGTCATCTGACAGGCGATCAGCTTGACTTCGGCCTCCTGACAAAGCTCCCGCAGCTCTTCCAGCCCGGCAACGCCCTTGTCGGCCATTTTCTTTTTCATCATCATGGTCATCACGGACTGCATGCCCGGCAGCGCCGTCCCCAGCACCGGGAACCACTTATCCATGCCCAGCGGCATGGGCATACCCGGATTGCCCAGTGGGGTCACCTGCAGGTCCAGTTTTTTACGCAGTAGTTGCAGACCATAGAAAGTAAAGAAAATCTCCACTTCATAACCAAGCGCCGCAGCAGTGGATGAAAGGATAAAGGGCGGATAAGCCCAGTCCAGAGAACCCTTGGTTGCAATAATGGCTAATTTTTTCGTTTCCATCTGAATTTCCTCCAGTGGATGAGGCTTTGAATCCGAACCGTATGGATCAGGATTTTTTGATCAGAAAGTGGAATTTGCCGCCTTCTTCACGAGACTCCAGCAGCTGATTACCGGTCTGCTTGGAAAATGCCTCGAAATCTTTAACCGAACCGGGGTCGGTTGCGATAATGTGCAGAACCTTGCCTGCATCCATTGCGGTCAGGCTCTTCTTTGCACGCAGGATGGGCAGTGGGCAGTTCAGGCCGCTTGCATCCAACTCATCATCAAAATCAGCCATGGTAAACCTCCAGATCTTTAGTGTTTAGTTGTATGAAAATCAGTCGTATCTTATATTCTAATTATCAACCAAACGCAAGTCCATGCCCTGTTTCGCGGTTGATGCCCATCGTCCTGATAGCTGGTCGGAATAATAAAATGACTATCGTCGGTGATGATCATCCGTAAGCAACAAGCTGATATCCATTACGCGCCCAATCAATGATCCCGCCTCGTAGGTTAATTACATTATCAAACCCCTGCTGCATCAAATACATGCATGCATGGTAAGAACGGGCTCCACTGCGGCAATAGAGTACAATGTCCTTATCTGGTGAAAGTTCAGTGATTTTCAGCGGAATCAGGTGCATGGGCAGGTGAGTTGAGCTCGGCAACACCCCGGCCACCACTTCCGCTTCGCTGCGGATATCCAGCAGATATATATCTTCATTTGCAGCCAGTCTGCTCTCGAGCTCCTGGGAATTGATCTCTTTGACCACGCGTCACACTCATGTGATGATTAACCTAGTTATTTAGTATATTATAGATTTACTAATATATACAAGCTGAGGGTGGTTATTGTTCCACTCAGGACCACATGTTAGAGTTCCGCCTCACTCAATGGGCATGGTATTCAGGCTCACGGACTCAAATTCCACTTGCGAAGGTAACTGATGGATTTTTTTCCTATTTTCCTGGATGTTAAAAACAGAACGAGTCTGGTAGTTGGCGGGGGCGATGTAGCCGCCCGAAAAGTGGCACTACTGCTGAAGGCACAAGGTAAGATCCGGGTTGTTTCACCCGAACTATGCACCGAACTGAAGGCATCAGTGGAAAAGGGGCTGATAGAGTACGTTGCCCGGGGATTCCAGGTCGAAGATCTGGATGATGCCTACTTGGTCATTGCCGCCACCGATAACACTGAAGTAAACAGGCAAGTATCCGAAGCAGCGCAAAACCGCCATCTGCCCGTTAACGTGGTGGATCAACCGGAACTCTGCACCTTCATCACTCCCTCAATCATTGATCGCTCCCCGGTTGTGGCTGCCGTCTCGACCGGCGGCGCTTCGCCCGTGCTGGCACGCATCATCCGCAGTCGCCTGGAGACATTGATCCCAGCCGGCTATGGCCGCCTCGCAGAGTTGGCGAATCGCTTTCGTGACCGGGTCAAGGCGCGTTTTCAGAATGCCACAGATCGGCGCCTGTTCTGGGAGAAGGTATTGCAGAGCGGAGTAGCGGAACGCATCTTCTCCGGCCACATCGAAGAGGCCGATGCCAGCATGGAGCGAGCCCTGGAGAGCACCGATCCCGGTGACGGCATGGGGGAAGTCTATCTGGTCGGTGGTGGGCCGGGTGACCCGGACCTGCTCACCTTCCGTGCCCTGCGGCTAATGCAGCAGGCGGATGTGGTGGTCTATGATCGGCTCGTGGCCGCTCCCGTGCTGGAAATGACCCGGCGCGACGCAGAGCGTATCTATGTGGGCAAAGAGCGGGATCATCACGCCATGCGTCAGGAGGAGATTAATCAACTGCTGGTGGATCTGGCAAAAAAAGGTAAACGGGTGGTCCGTCTCAAAGGGGGGGACCCCTTCATATTCGGTCGTGGGGGTGAAGAGATCGACACCCTGTCGGCGGAAGGCGTGCCGTTTCAGGTTGTCCCCGCCATTACTGCGGCCTCTGGCTGTGCCGCCTACTCCGGCATTCCCCTGACGCACCGGGACTACGCACAGTCCGTGACCTTTGTCACCGGCCATCTGAAAGATGGCTCCATCAATCTCAACTGGAGACAACTTGCCCAGCCGCATCAGACCGTGGTGTTCTACATGGGGCTGGTGGGCCTGCCGGTGATTGTTCAGAAATTGATCGAACATGGCGTATCGCCGGATATGCCGATAGCCCTGATTCAACAGGGCACCACCGAAAAACAGCGGGTTTTTACCGGTACGTTAAATAGCATCCAGGCGATTGTCGACCGGGAACAACCAAAGCCACCGACCCTGATAATTGTTGGCGAAGTAGTCCAACTCCAGGAAAAATTGAGTTGGTATAAAACGCCTGAAGTTCCACGCAGTGGCGCGACGTCTCCTGCCGGCCCCGTTATGGGATAAATAGTGCCGGAGAAAACCATCGGTTTTATTGACAAAATAACGCCGGTACCTTGGGAATTAACTCAAGCAAGCACATGACGAATGGCATCCAGATGAACAATATGACCCATATTCCCGGAACCCCCTATCTGCCCGCACCACTGGCGTTGCCGCTAAGCCTGGTACCCGGGACCACCTATAGCCAGGTAATGGTTAAGGTACTCAACAAGCTGTTTGTTCCGGAGCTGGCGGATGGTGAACTGGACTTCCTGGAAGGAAAGGTGATGCGCGTGGATGTGATCGACGCCAGACTCCATTTCAGCATCACCCTTCGAGATGGCGTACTTGCTGCCGCCAGTGCGAATCAGCCGCACGACCTGAGCATTGAGGGATCCATTTACGATTTTCTGCTACTCGCCACCCGGCGTGAAGATGCCGACACCCTGTTTTTCAATCGCCGCCTGCGACTCGGGGGTGACACAGAGTTGGGACTCTATGTGAAGAATTTCCTTGATGCACTTGAACTCGACGGCCGCATTGGCCCGTTCCTGAAAATGATGGATGGCGTCACTACCCTGATCGGACGCATCCCGAGCCTGCCTAAACCACGCTTGCCTTTTCCCGGATTGGGGCGACGTAACTGAGCAAATAATCTGCCGGCTGGAATATAAGGGCTGTTCTCTTACCGACTTAGCGCAGAATATCGCTTCACAGCAGTGCCTCGGCGGCCGCCTGAGCCCTATTCTCCATCCCAGCATCCCCATGCCAATAACCATTGCACGAGCCGACCGGCACCAGCCGCTCCAGCCTCACTGCACCAGCCTCCAGCTCGATCTCGCCCTTCAGACAGCCGCTGAACAGTTCGATCACTTTAGCCGTGTGATTGGCCTGAGGACTGATCCGTAGCACATCCACATCTAATGTCCGCACCTCATCCAGCTCCGGGAGCAGATTGAAGGTATGGGCCGACTGGGTCTGAATGCCGTTCAGGGCAAGGAAACGGGTATCATCCTGTGCCGACAGGGTCAATCCATCGGGAAAGTCAAGACAGCGGTATTGGCAATCGTCTTTTGGCAAATTATACGCCCGAGCGGTAAAGCAACGGGCCGAATAGGCCAGTGGTAGACGACCGAAGGCAAACAGCTCGGTTTCAACCCCCTCCGGCCTCAGTTCCTGCATTGCCTTCAGGGTCACCTTGGACAGTTCAACCGGAAACACCCAGCGCTTGAGACCCTGTCTGGCAAGCAGCGCCAGGGTTCTGTCATTATAAATATTGACACTATGGCCTGCGACGAAGGGTTTTCCCCGCATCAGCTGTACAGCCCCCATGTCATTGGCCTCTACCATGTGTGCACCGTTTTCGCACACACGACGTAGACGCTTCAGCTCGGATTCCGCCTCCAGCAACGCCAGCGTGGAAAAAACCACCTCCTTACCCGCCGCCGTCAACCGTTCCGCCAGGGAGAACCAGTCATCTGTGCGCATCAGGCTGCGTTTGGAACAGACCGTCTCCCCCAGATAGATAATATCCACGGGTGAAGCCGCCATCTCTTCATAGAAATCAAGCAGCTGATCTTTTGCCCAATAATAAAGCACTGGTCCGAGAGAGAGTTTCGGCTGTGTATTCATAATAGTAGAGACCCTTTACTGCCAGGGGCGACTGTAGGCACCGAGAGTGGTTTGAGTCCCTTCTGAAACCTTGCCAAGCTCGGCCATCCACTCCGCCTGTGGGCGATAGTTTTCCGGGTCCCGTTGACAGGCATCCAGCGCCGCACGCCAGACCCTGGCCACCTGTTGAACATATACCGGACTGCGTTGGCGCCCTTCGATCTTTATGGCGGCGATACCGGCAGCTTGAAGCTGGGGCAGCAGTTCCAGGGTATTCAGGCTGGTCGGTTCCTCCATGGCATGATAGGTATTGCCGCCGACACTGAAACTTCCCTTGCAGAGGGTGGGGTAGCCCGCGTTCTCGCCCTTGGCGAAGCGGTCAATCAGGACTCCGCCCAGGCGGGTTTCCAGCCCTTCCGCGGTTTCCCGCCACTCCACGTGACTGGCCGGCGAGCAGGCACCGTAGGTATTGGGTGAGCGCCCGGTCGCATAGGACGAGAGAATACAACGCCCCTCCACCATCACGCAGAGACTGCCAAAACCAAACACCTCAATCTCAACCGGGCTGTTAGTGACCACATGCTGCACCTGACCGAGGGAGAGCACCCGCGGCAATACGGCGCGGCGGACCCCAAAGTTATCCTTGTAAAACTGCAGCGCCTCGTAATTGGTGGCGGAGCCCTGTACAGAGAGGTGCAGGTTAAGCGCCGGATAACGGTTTGCCGCATAGTCCAGTACCCCGATATCCGCTGCAATCATGGCATCCACACCCAGATCGGCCGCCTGATCGACTGCATTCTGCCATCGACTCCAGCCATCTGGCTGTGGATAGGTATTGAGCGCGAGGAACACCTTGACCCCACGCTGGCGGGCATACTGTATGCCCTCCGCAATCTTGGCAGGTCCAAAATTCAGACCGGCGAAATGCCGGGCATTGGTGTCATCACGGAATCCGAAATAGACGGCATCGGCGCCATTATCGACTGCAGCCTTGAGGGAGGGCAGATTACCGGCAGGGCATACTAATTCCATCGTTTCAGTCACTCAGGTATTGTGAAACAGCGCAGGACCGGCATCGTCGGCCCGGCGATTGAACTCCAATATAAAATCAATCGGTTGCGCCAACAGATCCAGCAATATTTCCTGCAGTTTTCTGGGTTAATTATCCCTTCCCTGGCACTGAACAGACAACCCCTAAATCATACGGGTTTAATCCGCGCCACTCCACGACAGCGCCTCCTTGGCCCAAACGGTAGTTACAGGTATGCTGCCTTCGCATTAGCGACTCGGCAATGGAACTCATGATTTACTACTGGATTAAGACTCTACACGTCAGCACGGTGATCTTCACCATCGGTTTTTTTACGCTGCGTTTTGTATGGATGTTGAGCCGGTCACGATTATTCAACCATCGCTGGGTACGACTGATATCCCAGACCAATGACTCACTATTGCTTGTGGCAGGTATTGCATTGGCGGTGATGAGTCGACAATACCCCTTCGTAGCTCCCTGGTTGACCGCCAAGCTGGCAGCCCTGCTGCTCTATATCGTTTTGGGTATGTTTGCCTTCAAATGGGCCGGATTGCGCCGTAATCGAATCTTATTCGGTATCATGGCCCTGCTCACCGCGGGTTATATCGTGGCGGTCGCCCTGACCCGACTTCCCCGGCCCTGGGAATTCTTGCTCGGATAGCGGGAGCCGGAAGGCTCAGTGTTCAGCGATATCCCGCAGACCGTCCTGATCCAGCAGGCGCAACCGTTTATGGCGCAGTTGAATCAGACCGTTCTTCTGGAAACGCGTAAACACACGACTGACGGTCTCACTGGCCAGGCCAAGATAACTGCCAATATCACTTCTGGACATGCCGATCTGAAACTCGATCTGGCGCATGCCACGGGCATGCAGGCGTTTGGTCAGGTTGAGCAAAAATCCAGCCAGGCGCTGATCGGCGCTTTGATGTATCAGGGTGGTTATCAACTGATGATTAAAAGCCACCTCGGCGCTCAGCATATTGATAATGCCCTGTTGCAGGTCCTCCAGCAGATAGCCGGATTCCGAGAGGGATTCCATTCTGAGTTCACAGACACTGCTGTCCTGCAGGGCTCGCGCGGTATAGGGATAACGCTGGCCGGAGAGTCCCTCCATGCCGACCAACTCCCCAATCAGGTGGAAACCAACCACCTGATCATAACCCGACACCTTGGGTATGTAGGTTTTGAAAGACCCCGACTTGACGGCAAAAACAGACCTGAATGGGTCATCCTTGAGAAAAATAGTCTCTCCCCGGGCCACATGCCGGCGCCGCAACAATACCCCTTCGGGCACGTTGCTACCCTCCTCGGCATACTCAAGGATGGAACACATCGGGTCCATGCCGCAATCCTGACAGGCCACTTCATCAGCGGCCGCTTTGTCCGACACTCTTCTACGCCCAATCTGAGGAATCTGCTTTTTCACTCTTTCCATTGGTTAATCATTTATTAATCGCTGATCATTCAAACCTTATTCTGCCGAATACTGTAACATTAATACAGGTTCTAGCATCAATTCTCATTTACGGCCAGAACTTACTCTCACACCCCTTTTAATCCCAAGTAACGACCAGCCCCACCGGCGGCGATAAACTGACGGGCAGATAGCATGACACCCCGCCAGGGGCGCTTCTGGACAGGGTGCCAATTTGGTACAAATACCCGTTGACCTGCTATTTGAATAGCGCTTCCACAGAAAAACCATCCTTTTCCAATATACCCCGCAGCCGCTTCAGGGCATCCATCTGTATCTGCCGAACCCGCTCCCGGGTCACCCCGAGTTCATTGGCTACCTGCTCCAGCGTGGCATTTTCATAGCCGTGCAGTCCAAAGCGCCGCTCAACCACCTCGCGCTGCTTATCATTCAGCTTGTTCAGCCAGTCATCCAGGTTGGCCGTCATCCCTTCACTCTGCAGACTGTCAGATGGGTCTTCTGACTGCACATCCGGGATCGTATCGAGTAATGGTTTGTCTGCATTCTTGCCAAACGGCGTATCCACGGAGGTTATCCGCTCATTCAGACCTAGCATGTGTTTTACTTCATCAATAGGTCTGTCGAGCAGGTCGGCGATCTCATCGGCTGTGGGCTCATGATCGAGCTGTTGTGTCAGTTTTCGTGCCGCTCGCAGATAGACATTAATCTCTTTAACCACGTGAATCGGTAAACGGATGGTACGAGTCTGATTCATGATTGCCCGCTCGATGGTCTGCCTTATCCACCAAGTAGCGTAGGTTGAGAACCGAAACCCCCGTTCCGGGTCGAACTTTTCAACCGCCCGAATCAGTCCAAGGTTCCCCTCCTCGATCAGATCAAGCAGTGCAAGCCCCCGGTTCATGTATCGCCGTGCAATCTTGACGACCAAACGCAGGTTGCTTTCGATCATACGCTGGCGCGCTGCGATATCGCCTTTCTGCGCCAGCCGGGCCAGTGTTACCTCTTCTTCCGCGGTCAGCAGCTTTGAAGCGCCAATCTCACTCAGATAGAGGCGCGTCGCATCCATTTGGGCAGACTGCCCAGCCCCGTCGTCACTCTCGGCAATAACCTTGGCCTGGTTATCCGCCGGTCGTTTCGCCCGGACCGTGGACTCCGGGGACTCCGATACGCCGGCATTCCCCTCCTTCTCCTTATCCAACTGCCGTTTGACCATATAAATCCTCCTGGCAAATCTTGCGGATATTCTGATCAGCAGATCAAGGACGGTGCGGCAACAGCTTCAGAGGATCGACAGGCGCTCCGTTGCGTCTGATCTCAAAATGAAGCATGGGTTTTCCGTTACCATCACTGCCCATTTCCGCGATACGTATCCCCTTCTCAACCGTATCACCTTCTTTAACATGTATTTTTTTATTGTAACCGTAAGCACTAAGATAGTTCTTGTTATGCTTGATAATTACCAGGCGTCCGTAACCAATCAACCCACTGCCGGCATACACCACCTTGCCTGTCTCCGCTGCGTTGATCGATGTTCCATATCGCCCTTCGATCTTAACGCCCTTTCTCACCGGATCACCTTTGACGAAACGCTGCACCACTGAACCATCAGTCGGCCACAACCATCGTAACTTAAGGCTCTCGCTGCCAGATTTCCCTTCAGTCTGGCTTGATGATACTCCTTTTGGCGATGATCTGGATAGCTGCTTACCAGATACTACCGGTTTATTCTTACTAGAGGCACCCCTGGTTTGTGGGGTTTTTACTGATGGCGTCTCAGCAACCCGACTCCGTGTTGTGGGTGTCAGACGCAATCTCTGGCCCGGATATATAGTGTAGGGATAACGTATCCCGTTCCAACGGGCCACGGAGGCGTAGTCAATACCGAAACGCCAGGCGATGGAGTAAAGAGTATCGCCTTTCCGTACCCGATAGACACTGGGTCTGGCACTGCGCTGCTGCTGTAGTGGCGGATGATCGCGGGAGACCACAGGCGCTCTCACGGGCGCACTGCATCCGCTCAGATTACCGATCAGCAGAAAAGCGGCCAGGCAGGCGTGGAGTACCCGGGCATATTCGCTCGGCAGCCCCGTGGCAGAACGCCTGGCGTTACCGCTGGTGGTCCGGACTCCAATCATCTCGCCACACGCTTTGCCTGCCAATATTACGCCTTCTCCAGGTTTTTCACGGGTGTTCTTGTAATACGCTATCGGTATAGCTTGACCCCGACGATGACCAGACCGATCAACAAGACCATGGCCCAGCCGATCCGGTCAATATATTTATGCAGTGTATGTTCCATACGCTCGCCGCCCCAGGCCATCAGACCGGCCACCATAAAGAACCGTGCACCGCGTCCGATAAACGACGCCAGAATGAAGGGCAAAAGCGCCATCGAGATAACCCCGGCAGAGATGGTAAACAGTTTGTAGGGAATGGGTGAGAAGCCTGCCAGGAAGATCGCCCAGAAGCCCCACTCAGTGAACCATTCGCGTACCTGCAGATATTTTGGGAAATATCCCGCGCCTTTGAGCAGGGGCTCAATCAACTCGAATGCGAACAATCCAATCGTATAACCCAGCAGACCACCCAGGACGGATGCAACCGTGGTCAGGGTGGCGAAATTCCACGCCTTGCCAGGATTGGCCAAGGTCATTGGTGCCAGCATCACATCGGGAGGAATGGGAAAGAATGAGGATTCCGCAAAACTGAGTCCGGCCAGGTAATGGGGCGCATACCGATGCCGTGACCAATCAAGCACACGCACATAGAGTCTGGAAAAGAGCTTCATCAGAGTGTGCCCCCCAACAGGGGTACAAAAACCACCTGTTCAAGCAGCTCCTTCTCATAACCGGCGCGGGTTCGGGTCACCCTTACCAGCACCTGTTCCGAACGATTGCCGATAGGCAGGATCATGCAGCCCCCGACGCGCAGTTGATCCACCAGTGCCCGCGGTATGCCCTCGGGAGCAGCGGTAACCAGTATCCCGTCGAATGGGGCATATTCAGGCAGGCCCATACCCCCATCCCGATGATGTAGACGGATATTTCGGACATGCAGCTCCTGAAAACGCTTTCTCGCCTGCAGTTGTAACGACTTGATCCGCTCCACGCTGTAGACCCGTTTCACCAGCTTCGACAGGATTGCCGTCTGATACCCTGAACCAGTGCCGATCTCCAGCACCGTCTCCAGTGGCCCCGCCTCCAGTAGCAGTTCAGTCATCCGCGCCACAATAAACGGCTGGGAGATCGTCTGCCCCTGACCGATCGGCAGGGCGGTATCTTCATAGGCGCGACTGGCCAGCGCCTCATCCACGAAGATATGTCTCGGAGTATTGCGTATCGCCTCCAGCACCGCCTGATTGCCGATCCCCTCGTCACGCAAACGCTGGATCAGCCGCTCCCGGGTACGTAGCGAGGTCATACCGATCCCGCGGTGTAGCGAACTGCTCATTGCCCCAGCCTGCCCAGCCAGTCCCCGAGTCGATCGATATCGGCATACCGGGTCAGATCCACCTGTAGCGGCGTGACGGAGACATAACCCTCCCTGACTGCAAAGAAGTCGGTTCCCGAGCCGGCATCCTGTTCCAGACCGGCCGGCCCTACCCAATAGATAGTCCTGCCCCGGGGATCGGTGTCGCGCACCACCGGTTCAGCCCGATGCCGGTGACCGAGCCGGGTGACCTGATAACCTTTCAGCTCGTCATAGGGGAGATCGGGAATATTCACGTTGATAATGGTATCCGGGGCGAGCGGCTCCGCCTGAAGATGCTCAACCAGCTCTCTGGCAACCCGCGCTCCGGTCTCGTAATACTTTGGATCATGACCATTCATGGAAAGGGCAATGGCCGGCAGACCAAGGAATCGCCCCTCGGTGGCGGCCGCCACGGTACCGGAATAGAGCACATCATCGCCCAGGTTGGCGCCGGCATTGATTCCGGCAATCACCATGTCCGGCTCTTCATCCAGAAGACCGGTAATGGCCAGATGCACACAGTCGGTGGGGGTTCCGTCAACCCGGATAAAACCGTTATCCGCCAACTCGGCGCGGATGGGGTACTCCAGGGTCAGCGAGTTGCTTGCCCCGCTACAGTTGCGCTCCGGGGCCACCACGGTAATCTCCGCCAGACCCGACAGTTCAGCCGCCAATATTCTCAGGCCGGGAGCCAGGTAGCCATCATCGTTACTCAGTAAAATCTTCATACAAAATCAAGACGCCAAATACACGGGTTCAAAGACCAAACTATACTGGAAATGCTGCAACTACTCGACCTGCAGCGCACGATTCCCTATATGGATTCCAGATATAGCGGCAGGTTTGCGTATCAGTTGATCCCGGGATGATATACTGGTTTCCGTCATGAACGACGATGAACAACAGAACCGGGATAATGTCGACATACATTTCCAACAGGAGGTGGAAGGTGCCGTACGGCATGAACACGACAAGGCCACCCCTTACAAGCCCAGGCTAAAACCGCTTCCCCTGCCACCCAATCCGAAGGCGACGGGCGATGGGCTGAGCGATGAGTTTGCCGATCTCAATATCGAAACCGGCGAGGAACTGGAGTTCATCCGTCCCGGAATCCAGAATCGACTGTTTCAGGATCTGCAGCGCGGCAGAATCCCACCCGAGGACATGCTCGACCTGCACGGACTGCGGGTGGTGGAGGCACGCCGGGCACTGGCCGGCTTTCTGGCACACGCCATCCGACATCGATTACGAGTGGTACAGATCATCCATGGCAAGGGCTATCGTTCGGAAGATCGCCAGCCGATCCTGAAACAGAAAATCAACCAATGGCTGCGACAACGTGATGAAGTGCTCGCCTTCTGCTCCGCCCCCCGGTTTGATGGTGGGACCGGCGCCGCCTATGTGCTGCTCTCGCGCAAGGGGTTGGCTCAGCTTGATCGCAGTTAGGGGGACTCCTACTGCCGCCCCCCGGGGGTAGCAACAGCTTCAGACGCGCAGGGTTGATCAGGCTTGATCGCAGCCGGGTGATAGTCAATACACTCCCTGAGCAACGTGGTGGCGAAACAGCCCTTGGGCAAGCTGAAATCCAGTTCCAGCAGGTCGCCCCGCCTGTCCCAGGTAAGGTCACTCACCGCTACCCGCAGGGAACGCCGCTCCATCTGCAGCCCGAACCGCTCCAATCCATCACGCCAGAACTGCTCCGGCAGCAGTACCGCCGACTCCAGTTCCGCCACCTCCCCCGATACCATGCTTTCGCCGCGCCCCCACAGGGGGCCGGAAGTGTGGATATCCATGCACTCAAGCCGCTGCATTATCTCCTCATCGACGGAGGCGACCGGAAAGCTGCTGCGGGTACCCGCCAGCATCATCCGCTCACCGGCGAGTGGCCGATTCCAGTTGCCGGCGGTGACCCGGCTGGCCAGCACTTTATTAAACAGCAGTGATCGGACCGCAGAGAGATAGAAACCGCGCTTCTCCCGTTTTACCCGTTTCAGCTCCCCGGTGAACAGGGCGCGGGCTGACGCCAGGTTCCCATCATCCGTGCCAAAACGCTGTTCCCCGAAATAGTTGGGTATTCCGTCACGGGTAATGTTGTTCAGGGTGGCGTTCAACGCTGCTTCATCCCCTTCAAACGCCCGCACCCTGATCCTGAAGCGGTTGCCCTTCAAGGCACCGACACGCAGCTTGCGGCTGTGTCTGGCGGTTTGCAGTACCCGGAACTCGGTTGATTCAATGGCACTCCAGTCCGGCTCCGGTTTACCGGCCAGCCGGATTGAGAACCACTGACGGGTCAGGGCATGCCGATCCTTCAGCCCGGCATAACTGACATCCATCCGGGAAACACCGGCGTGCCGGGCCAGAGTTCCCGCCACCCAGGCGGTATTGCTGTCACGCTTCTCCACGTGTAGCAGCAGATGCTCCCCTTCACCATCCGGCTCAACCAGCGGGATCTCATCCACCATGAAGTCCTCGGGACAGGAGCGGATCATTCCGCGACACTGGGGCACACCATGGGCGTAAGGCAGAAATATGTTGTCTTGATCAGTCACGGCATCTATTCAGGCAGTGGAAAGCCGCCATTCTAACCGAACCCGTGAGATAGCGCTGATTTGAAAAAGTTGTCTCAGACTGACAAGGGAGCTTAACCGCAAGGGAGTTGCAGAATAAAACACGCGCCACCACTCGGCACCGGCTCCACAAACAGATCCCCGCCATAGTTCTCCTTGATAATGAAGTAGGAGACGGACAACCCAAGCCCGGTACCAACTCCGATGGGCTTGGTGGTAAAAAAGGGTTCAAAAATACGCTTGACCTGATCTTCCGGAACACCCACTCCATTGTCCTCGATCTCCAGCCGCACCGATCGGGAGTCTCCCCGTATCCTGAGAATAAAGCGTGAACCACCTGCCGACCCACGGTGTTCGGCCATCGCCTGGGCGCCATTCTTCAGGAGATTGAACAGCACCTGCTGTATCTGGCTTGCCTCACAACAGACCGGAGGCAAATCCTTGTCGTAGTCGCGGATAATCTCAATCTGTCGAAAATCAAGCCCACCCTCAAGGCTGTAGTCATTGGTCGCGAGCTCAAGTGACTGCTCCATCAATCCAATCATATCGTGAGGTTCCATCTGCCGGCTGCTTTTGCGACTGAAACTCAGCATGTTATCGACGATTTTGGCGGCCCGCTTGCCGGATTCCCGAATCCGTTCGATCATGTCGTAGACTTTCCGCTCCGCCAGGTATTGGGCGACGGATTCAATAGTGGTTCCACACGCCTCCGCCGCTTTAATATTGCCGGGCAGATCCCCCTGGATCCGGTTTTGCATTACCTGGATATTTTGCAATATGCCTGCCAGCGGGTTGTTTATCTCGTGTGCCATACCAGCCGCCAGGCCGCCAACCGAGAGCATTTTCTCCGACTGAATCATCATCTCTTCAATACGTACCCGCTCGGTGACATCATCGACACGGATCACCGCACCATCAATCCCATTGGTGGTCAGTGGATAGATAGTGACATCATAGAGCCGGACCGCGTCTTCCTCAGTGAATTTCAGGCGTTGATCGTGGGATGACAACCCCTTGTGGATGGCGCCGCGGATATGCCCCATCTCCTGTGCCAACCGGGGGAAAACCGAGGTCAAATTTTGACCCGCGGCTTGCGTTGCGGCGATTCCGGTAACCTGCTCCGCCTGTCGATTCCACTGGATAACACGAAAATCCACATCCACACAGATCAGCGCCGACGGCATGGAGTCCACCACGTTACTCAACAGATTGCGCAGCCGGTTAAGCTCTGCTTCAGCCTCTTCCTGCTGCCAGATATGCTGGCGGTACTCCTCGAACACCCGGTTACCCTTGTCCACCAACAGGCCGATCTCATCACCCTGATGGCCCGGTGGCATAGTGATCCTGGCGCCAGTGTTATCAGCTGGATTGATTGCAGCAAAAGATGCAGCGGTTTTCATTAAGGGTTTTGTGAGCGTCACGTAGAAGATTATGCTCAGTAGCAGAGCCAGTACCAGAATCTGGACAATACTGAACAGCAGGACCAACCTGGCGCGATCAAAAAAACCCAGCGTCACCAGATAGGGATCGACTGAAACCGTCACGACGCCGACAGGTTTTACACGTTCGGACCATTCCAGGGGAAGCTGGTAGACCTTGGTGTTGCCCACCAGTATATCCGCCAGCCAGCGCATGGAGGAATCCACGCGCGACCGTTGGGCCATGGCCAGCAGCCCACCAACGTCATCCCTGATCTCCACTTGCAACACCGGAGGGTAGGCAAACAAGCCATTAACAACCTGTTGGGCCAAACTGTTGTCCAGATTGAAGGCGGCCTGGGCAGCCGGGGACTTCAGCACATGCAACACCTGATTAACCATCTGATCGACGCGAAGTCTCTCCTGCTTCAGGTCAACCGCTATCTGATAAAACGAAATCGCCAGACCGATGACGAATACCGTCATTACCGTAACCAATGTCTGCTTATAGGTCAGGCTGTGTCTGCGTTTTATCCCCACCACCTCTCCGCATATCTTGCATTCATGGATATTGATCGCCCCGGGCTCCGCCCGTGGCCCGACATTGGCTATTACAACGGCTGATCCGTTACAGTCTGAAGCAGAACCACGGCATAACAGGCGATCCCCTCACCGCGCCCGGCAAACCCCATTCCTTCGGTGGTGGTCGCCTTGATATTGATATTTTTCAAGGGGGTGCGCAAATCTTCGCTCATGTGCTCTCGCATCGACTCTATGTGTGGACTTAGCTTCGGCGCCTGTGCAACGACCGTTATATCGGCATTGCCCAGCATCCATCCCTCCTTGTCCAGCAGCCCCATCACCCGGGTCAGCAGATGGCGACTGTCAATGTTCTTATATTCAGCGCTGCTATCTGGAAAATGATACCCGATATCCCGCAACCCCGCGGCACCAAGCAACGCATCACAGAGCGCATGGATCAGCACATCGCCATCCGAATGTGCCTCCATACCGAGCGGATAATCAATCTCCACCCCACCCAGGATCAAGGGTCTCCCCGGCGTAAACCGATGGGCATCGTAACCCTGGCCAATCCGCATAATGTCACCTCGCTGACTGATAAATAATACTGATATACACTGGCCAACCACGCTCTGGTGATGAGCAGAGCAGACTGCCATGAGCTACTCTTTATAGCAGAATAAGAACAGTGTGGCCGTTGAGATTATTCATCATAAAGGGAGGAGAGAAAGATGCCAAAAACAGATCCCTTGTCAATCGAACAGCGCCAACTGCCGGACAGTTTTTACCAATGGGACGAGGCGCTGGCAAAGCTGCTGGCGGCTGAAGAACATATCGAACTGACCGATAGGCACTGGCAGGTTATCCACTTTCTGAGAAAACACTGTGATGCCCATGGTACCGGCTGCAGCGCACGGCTGTTGCTCAAGACCCTGAGCCAGGAATTTCGCAGTGAAGGCGGTAAACGCTATCTCTACACGCTTTTTCCCAGAGGGCCGGTGGTGCAGGCATGCAAGATTTCCGGCATACCATTGCCACAATATGCCGTAGATCTCTCATTCGGTAGCGTCCATTAAGCAACCGGTCCGGGCGGTTCAATTGCTGCGGTTCTGCTCAAGATAGAAGCCGGCCAGAACCAGGTCCTCCGGGCGGGTGATCTTGATATTGTCACTGCGCCCTTCGATCAGCTGCGGAGTCTCCCCTGCCAGTTCCATGGCACTTGCCTCATCGGTAACCAGCTGATTGTCGGTCCGGGCCCGTTCCAATGCCCTGCGCAGGTCTGCCCAACGAAACATCTGGGGCGTAAAGGCACGCCAGAGACAGTCCCGGGAAACGGTTTCCAGCACTGCCCCCGCGTTGTCCGTTCGTTTGATCGTATCACTGAGCGGGATAGCCAACACGCCGCCCACCGGATGATCCCGGAGGCTGTGCATCAGCTTGTCCAGATCGGTGCGCTGCAGGCAAGGTCTTGCCGCATCATGCACCAGTATCCAGTCATTGGCGTCAGCCTCACCTTGCAGCGCCAACAGGCCATTCAACACGGAATCGGCACGCTCCCTGCCGCCCTCAACCCGCTGCACCCGGGGATGATCGGCATAAGCGCTCTTTTCCCACCAGGAGTCAGATGCCGAAAGAACAACAATCACCCGGATGATTTCCGGATGCTCCACCAGGGTCCGCAGGCTATGGTCAATCACCGGACAGCCCTGCAGGGTCAGGTACTGTTTCGGCACCGCCCCGCCCATGCGTCGCCCGACGCCAGCCGCTGGAACTACCGCCCAGTAGCGTATTGCCGGCCTGGTCACTGTTTGCTCTTCCGGGGTTCGATGATCTGGTAGAAGGTTTCACCCTCTCGAATCATGCCGAGATCATTGCGGGCGCGCTCCTCGATCGCCTCCAACCCTTTCTTCAGATCTTTCACCTCGGCCTGGAGTGCCTGATTGCGGCGACGCATCTGCTGCAACTCGTCCTTCTGCTGCGCAATATCCTGTTTCAGCAAATGCAGTTCGGCCAGACTTCCCTCGCCCACCCAGAGGCGATACTGAAGTACCACCAGCATGGCAAACAGAAGCAGCATAAGAATACGTAGCATCATCTGGCGTAACGACTCACCGACGAATCAATCTCGTCATCCGGAAGCCTCGGTGGACACAAAAGGCGCCACCCTACAGGACTGTCATTGCAAGGGGCCACAGGGTGGATAAGCCGGCAGGTTGGCGCATCCCCCTGCAAGACTCACTGTTCAGAGGCAGTTAAACGCCCCTCTACCTGCATAGACCGCATCACTGCCCAACTGGTCTTCTATGCGCATCAACTGGTTGTATTTCGCCACCCGGTCGGTGCGGCTCAGGGAGCCGGTCTTGATCTGTCCGGTATCTGCCGCGACCACCAGATCGGCAATGGTGGTGTCCTCAGTTTCACCGGAACGGTGTGAGACCACTGCGGTATACCCGGCATCCTTGGCCATCCTGATCGCTTCCAGTGTCTCGGTCAGGGTGCCGATCTGATTGAACTTGATCAGAATGGAATTGGCGATACCCTGTTCAATACCCCGGGACAGGATCCTGGTGTTGGTAACGAACAGATCGTCACCCACCAGTTGTACCCGGCTGCCCAGTTTCTCGGTCAGCAACTTCCAGCCATCCCAATCGCTCTCATCCATGCCGTCTTCGACGGAAATAATGGGGTATTGATCCACGATACCCGCGAGATAATCGACAAACTCGGCCGCGTTGAACTGGCGCCCTTCAGAGGCCAGGTCATATACCCCGTCCTTGTAGAACTCAGAGCTGGCCACGTCCAGACCCAGGTAGATGTCGCTTCCGACCTTGAAACCGCTCTTCTCGATCGCCTCCAGAATCACTTCGATGGCTGCCACATTGGAGGGCAGATCCGGGGCAAAGCCGCCCTCGTCACCCACGGCGGTGTTTAGGCCACGGGATTTCAACACCGCTTTCAAGGCGTGGAACACCTCGGCACCGTAGCGGACCGCTTCGCGGATCGAGCCGGCGCCCACCGGCAGGATCATGAACTCCTGGATATCCACGCTGTTATCGGCATGGGAACCGCCATTGATGATGTTCATCATCGGCACCGGCATGCGGAATGGGCCATCAGAAAGGGATCGATAGAGTGGCAGCGCCTTCTCCTGGGCAGCCGCATGGGCCGCCGCCAGGGAGACGGCCAACAGGGCGTTTGCGCCCAGTCGATCCTTGTTCTCGGTGCCGTCCAGCTGGATGATCTTCCGGTCCAGACCAGCCTGGTCCTGCACATCAAAACCCAATAACGCCTGCTTCAACTCGCCGGTGATGTTGGCAACAGCCTTCAACACGCCCTTGCCCAGATAGCGCTGTTTGTCACCGTCACGCAGCTCCAATGCCTCGCGTGATCCGGTGGATGCGCCAGAAGGCGCCACTGCCCGGCCAATCGCGCCATCAGCGGTGATGATATCCGCCTCTACGGTGGGGTTGCCACGGGAGTCGAGGATTTCCCGACCTCGAACATCAACAATCTCAGACATGCTCACTCCAGTTTTATTGGATGTAGATAATATTCAAGTTTTTTCTTGGAGCCGGAGGGAGGACGGACAGCTATAGCGTGTCTTCGATAAAACCGCGTCGCTTGACCGCCTGATCCAGCTCCATCAAGGTTTCCAGCAGCGCTTCCATCCGGTCCAGCGGCCAGGAGTTGGGACCATCACTCAGGGCCTGCTCCGGATTCGGATGGGTCTCCATGAACAGTCCGGAGATGCCTGCCGCCACGGCGGCACGCGCCAGTACCGGTACGAACTCACGCTGTCCGCCCGAAGCGTTACCCTGTCCACCCGGCAACTGCACCGAATGAGTGGCGTCATACACCACCGGGGCCTGACACTCCCGCATCACCGCCAGCGAACGCATATCGGAGACCAGGTTGTTGTAGCCGAAGGAGGCACCGCGTTCGCACACCATGATCTGCTGGTTACCGGTGCTGCGCGCCTTCTCCACTACATGTTTCATATCCCAGGGGGCGAGAAACTGCCCCTTTTTCAGATTCACCGGGAGGCCCTGGCTGGCGACCGCCTTGATGAAATTGGTCTGGCGGCAGAGGAAGGCGGGGGTCTGCAACACATCCACCACCGAAGCCACCTCGCTCAGCGGGGTATCTTCGTGTACATCGGTCAGCAAGGAGACGCCAATATCGCGTTTCACTTTTTCCAGAATCTTCAGTCCCGCTTCAATCCCGGGACCACGATAGCTCTGCCCGGATGAGCGATTGGCCTTGTCAAAGGAGGATTTGTAGATAAACGGGATGCCCAGCCTGTCGGTCAAAGCCTTCAGTGCGCCGGCGGTATCCAGCGCCAGTTGCTCACTCTCCACCACACAGGGGCCCGCAATCAGAAACAGCGGATGTTCAAGGCCTGCCTCGAATTCACCTAATTTCATGCCTGTACACTCTCCCTGCTCATCTCATATTTATGCTTCCGTGCCGCCTGTATAAAACCGGTGAACAACGGATGCCCGTCCCTTGGAGTGGAGGTAAACTCCGGATGGAACTGGCAGGCGACAAACCAGGGATGCTCTTTGATCTCGACAATCTCGACCAACCGGCCATCCATTGAGCGCCCGGCGATTTTCAGACCCGCCTTTTCCAGTGCCTGCAGATACTGATTATTAAATTCATAACGGTGGCGGTGACGTTCGATGATGGTATCGCTGGCATACAGCTTACGCGTCAGACCATCCTCAACCAGCCGGCACTCTTGCCCACCCAGCCGCATGGTGCCACCGAGGTCCGAGTTCTCGTTTCTCACCTCCAGCTCGCCGTCCGCATTGAGCCACTCGGTGATCAGTGCGATGACCGGATAGGGGGTTTCCCGATTGAACTCTGTACTGTGTGCATCCGCCATGCCGGCCACGTGACGTGCGTACTCGATCACCGCCACCTGCATGCCGAGGCAGATGCCCAGATAGGGAATACGCTGCTCCCGGGCATAACGCACAGTGGCAATCTTACCCTCGACACCCCGCTCTCCGAACCCACCCGGAACCAGAATTGCGTCAACTCCCTTGAGGCAGTCAGTACCCTCTTTTTCCACCTGTTCGGAGTCGATATATTTGATATTGATCTTGGTGTGGGTATGAATACCGGCATGAATCAAGGCCTCGGAAAGGGACTTATAGGCCTCGGTCAGGTTCATGTACTTGCCAACCATCGCTACCGTAACGCTGCCGTCGGTATTCTCCAGGCCATCAATGACCGCCCGCCACTCGGACAGATCTGCCGCCGGAACATTAAGTCCGAACTGTCGCACCACGATCTCATCCATCTTCTGCTCATGCAGCAACAGCGGAATCCGATAGATATTATCCGCATCGACTCCGGTGATGACCGCCTCTTCCGGAACATTGGTAAACAGGGCGATCTTCTTGCGTTCGGCGTCCGGAAGCGCACTCTCGCAGCGACACAGCAACAGATCCGGCTGGATACCGATGGAGCGCAGCTCCTTGACCGAGTGCTGGGTCGGTTTGGTCTTGATCTCGCCGGATGTGTGGATATAGGGAACCAGGGTCAGGTGCAGAAACAGGGCATTCTGCTTGCCGAGTTCGACACCCATCTGGCGAATCGACTCAAGAAATGGCAGGGATTCTATATCACCCACGGTACCGCCGATCTCCACCAGGGCGATATCGGCGTCGCCCGCACCCAGCCGGATACTGTCCTTCATTTCGTTGGTGATGTGAGGAATGACCTGCACGGTGCCGCCCAGGTAATCGCCACGGCGCTCCTTGCGGATAACGCTTTCGTAAATCTGGCCGGTAGTGAAATTGTTGTTGCGGCCCATGGTGGCACGAATAAAACGTTCATAATGGCCGAGATCAAGGTCGGTTTCGGCGCCATCCTCGGTAACAAACACCTCCCCGTGCTGGAAGGGACTCATGGTGCCCGGATCCACGTTGATATAGGGATCCAGCTTGATCATTGTGACTTTAAGGCCGCGCGCCTCCAGCAGTGCGGCCAACGAAGCTGAGGCAATACCCTTGCCCAGCGAGGAAACTACACCGCCCGTGATAAATACGAATTTGGTCATAGACTCTATGTCTTGTGGTGGAGGAAAAAAATCATTCAGGACGGGGTTTAATAGTACGCGAAAGCGGCTGCAGCCTCAATCAAAAGGCCGGTAAATAATTCTCCCTGAGAACCGGCTCGCAAGGAGATCACGGTATCTGCGCACCAAAACGAGGCACACACCGTTTGCGGCAATAACCCCCGACAGCATGACATCCATTCAAGCCACTGATTCGGTTCGCCGAAACCGCTGGATATCGGGTAGAAATCACCCGCTCCTCACGCCCGATCCGAGACAGCGGATTGAGACAAGATGAAAAGTAACTTGATCCAGAGCAAAGCAATCTGCAAAATGTCAGCTCCTATGGAGAAGTAAGGTTGCGCCGTGAGCGAACACAAGGTTATCTCTTTTGACAACATCAAGGTTGCCTGCAGGAACTGTAGTCTTACTTCCCTGTGCCTCCCGATGGGCCTCACCCCGGAAGATGTGGATCTGCTTGACGCCATAGTCAAGCGCAACAGACCGCTGCACCGTGGCGATCACCTGTTTCGCCAGGGCGATAAATTTCAATGCATCTATGTGGTCAAAACCGGAACGGTCAAGACTTTTGATCCGGGTGAAGACGGCAGCGAGCAGGTTCTGGGCTTCCACTTACCGGGTGAAATGATCGGTCTGGATGCAATTGAGACTGGCATTCACCACTGCTCAGCCAAAATCCTGGAGACCACCGCAGTTTGCGAAATCCCCTTCACCCTACTCGAAGAGCTGAGCAGCACCATACCCAGTCTGCAGCACCAGATGTACCGGCTGCTGAGTCGGGAGATTGGCCATGATGAGGATATGCTGACCCTACTGGGCAAGCGCAATGCCGAAGAGCGACTGGCTTCCTTCCTATTGAGTCTGTCCGGACGTTTCCAGCGGCGCGGTTTTTCTCCCTCTGACTTCTACCTCAGCATGTCCCGCCATGAAATCGGCAACTACCTCGGCCTTGCGGTAGAGACCGTCAGCCGCCTGTTTACCCGCTTCCAGGACGATGGCCTGCTGAAAGTGGAGCGAAAACATGTTCAACTGGTCGATATTGAGCGGCTGAAACAGATTCAACGCGGCGACCAGGCCGGCGTACGTGAGCAGCAGGTCACTTGACCTCGTCCCTTGCGGTACCAGCCATTTCTGCATGTTCCAGGCGCCGCCACAGACAGCCTCCACCAGCACTCTTCTCAATCAGCTCCAGTCGCTGTCCATGCGAGGCCAGCTCGTCAACGCTGGCCTGGACCACTTTCAACCGGGGTCGTGCCGGGTCCAGACGCTGAATCCGCTCACTACTGGACTCATTTTCACCACTACCCGCATCCAGTGACAGTGCCCCCTGCCCTCCGGTCATCATCAGATAAACGTCGGCCAGAATCTCCGCATCAAGCAGTGCACCGTGCAGTTCCCGGTGGCTGTTGTTGATGTCGTAGCGTTTGCACAAGGCATCCAGGCTGTTGCGCTGCCCAGGGTGCATCTTTTTCGCCATGACCAGGGTATCCACCACACTGCAGATGGTATCCAGTGACGGATGCTCGCCCGGTAACAGTCTCAGCTCGTGATTGAGAAACCCCATATCGAACGGCGCATTGTGAATAATCAGTTCCGCCCCATGAACATAGGTGACAAAATCATCCACCAGATCTGCAAACCGGGGCTTGTCCGCGAGAAACTCATTGGTGATTCCATGCACCTCGATCGCCGCCTGATCGATCTCCCGGTCGGGCTGCAGGTACTGGTGGAAGTTGTTCCCGGTCAAGCGCCGGTCCACCATTTCCACGCAACCAATCTCGATAATCCGATGCCCCTGGCTCGGTTCCAGACCGGTGGTTTCCGTATCCAGTACAATCTGCCGTGTACTCATAACCCCAACTCCTCCACACCCTTGTTGGCCAGCCGGTCCGCCAGTTCATTTTCCGGGTGACCGCTATGCCCCTTGACCCAGGACCAGTGCACATCATGGGTCGCCACCAACTGATCCAGTCGTAGCCAGAGGTCGCTGTTCTTGACCGGTTTTTTGGCGGCGGTTTTCCAGCCGTTCCGTTTCCAGTTGCCGATCCAGTCGGTTATGCCGTTCTGCACATATTTTGAATCAGTCGTCACCCGCACACTGGTTGGGCGAGTCAGTGCCTCCAGGGCACTGATCACGGCCATCAGTTCCATCCGGTTATTGGTGGTTTGCTGCTCTCCGCCATAGAGCTGCCGCTCCTTGCCCTTATAGCGCATCACGGCACCCCAGCCGCCCGGACCGGGATTCCCTTTACAGGCACCATCGGTAAATATTTCCACCCGCTCAACCACTTATTCACTACTCCTGGTGTGTCTGATGTTATTCGCCGTGGGCTCGGCCATGCTACCCCTGATGCGTCGGGGACGCAGCTTCCAGGCCGGCTTGATCGGGGTCAGCCGGGAGACCCGCTTGACCGCAAGTATCACATAGGCACCCGACATCGGTGACCAGAAACGCCCGCCGATGCGTTCTAAAAAACCCAGCCGCTGCATCATCCGCTCGTGGCGCAATGGCGGACGAAACATCACCCCCTGTTCCGCCTTGATTTCAAATCCGAGCAGAGAGAGCCAGTCATGAACCCGCCAGGCAGAGATAAAATGCCCACACCAGGGGACCTGCTTGCCGCGCATACGCAGCAGCCGCCAGATCCCCCATAGACTCCAGGGGTTAAAACCGACAATGATCACATGCCCTTCGGGAATCAACACCCGCTCCACCTCGCGCAGCAACTGATGGGGATTTCTGGAAAAATCCAGCGTGTGGGGCAGCAGGACGGTATCGATACTGTCCGAGGCAACCGGCAGATGCTGCGGATCCCCAACCACGCATTGATTGCCGAAAGCGTCCTCCCCTTTCGGCACCAGCACGACCTGGGACTTGATCCGGCTCATCCTGAGTGGGTCCAACTGCAATCCCAGACAGCCCACCTGCAGCAGATAATAACCGAAACATTCAGCCAGTAGGCACTCCAGACTCGCTTGCTCCATGGCGAGCAACTCCCGCCCTGGTGTGGTACTGAACCAGGCCCGCAGGGCCTCCGTCGAAGGAGGAGTGGTGATCCGGTTAAATAGTCTCTTCATCAGCAAGTGCGGTTATTGTGCAAGGATTCAAACTTTAACCCATTCCGGCCGGAGATTCCCGCCATCGATCTGGCTTGCCCCATGTGGATGCTATTGCCACCACTGGCATGGCGGTCCACCGTCTAGACAGACAATCCCCATCATGGAAAGATCGCCTGCGACTATTCATCCCCGTAACATGACCTGTTTCCTGGAAAAAAACAGGTGATTTGCGTATGATCCCGGCTAGTTTACGCTAACGCCAGACAGCCGTGGATTGTTTCATGCCGATAAGATATCTGACCCTGACCATCCTCACCGCCCTGGCGCTGAGCGGATGCAATACCACCAATAACGGAGCCGAGCCGGAATTGATCAAGGCGGCGGTTCACGCAGACTCTGTTACGATGACCGAACTGGCGCCGGCGCCGGCCCGGCAGCCTGAACTGGAGTCCGTTGCCCTGAAGCCGCTTGAGGTCGAGGTCGAGCTTGAGCTCGAGTCAGCACCCGTGCCCCAGACCGGGCTGATGGACCGGCTGCGTGCCGGTTTCGGCCTGGAGATTCCGGATCATCCGCGCATTGACAGCCAGATCCGCTGGTTTGCCTCCAACAACGATTACCTGGACAGGGTACAGGAGAGGGCAGCTCCCTATCTTTATTTTATTCTCGATGAGGCTGAACAACGGGGAATCCCCAGCGAGCTGGCCCTGTTGCCGATTGTCGAGAGCGGTTTCCGGCCCTTTGCCTACTCCCCAGGACGCGCCGCCGGACTGTGGCAGTTCATCCCCTCCACCGGCAAACATTTCGGGCTGGAACAGAACTGGTGGTACGACGGTCGCCGGGATGTGGTGGCCGCCACCCGGGCGGCTTTTGACTATCTAAGCCAACTGGCGAGCCAATTTGACGGCGACTGGCAGTTGGCACTGGCCGGTTACAATGCCGGTGCCGGCACGGTGCAACGGGCCATCAAGCGCAACCAGCGAAAAGGCAAACCCACCGATTTCTGGTCACTCGAACTGCCTGATGAAACCATGCGCTACGTGCCGAAACTGCTGGCCGTGGCCAAGGTGATGGGGGATCCGCAGCAGTACGGCATCACTCTGGCCGATATTCCCAACCAGCCCTACTTCGACAGCATTGATATCGGCTCCCAGCTCGATCTCGCCCTGGCGGCTGATATGGCGGGCATCTCCATTGAAGATCTCTATCGGCTAAACCCCGGCTTCAATCGCTGGGCAACGGCGCCGGATGGACCACACCGGCTGAGCATTCCGGTTGAACAGGCCGAGCGCTTCAGCGAGGCGCTCGATGCCCTCGATCCACAGAAACGGCTGCGCTGGAGCCGCTATAAGATCCGCCCCGGCGACAATCTTGGCGGCATTGCCAGAAAGCACAAAACCACCGTGGCATTGCTGCAACAAGTGAACAAGCTGAAGGGCAACAACATCCGTGCCGGCAAGCATCTGCTGATCCCGGTCTCGGTCAAAAGCCTCGATCAGTACACCCATACCGCCGACGCCCGTCTGGCAAAAACCAAAAACAGACAGCGCAAGGGCAAGCGCCTGACCCACAAGGTCGTTGCGGGGGATACACTTTGGGACATTGCACAACGCTACAAGGTCAGCCACCGGGCCCTGGCCCGCTGGAACGGCATGTCCCCCAGGGACACGCTGCGCCTGGGACAGCAGCTGGTCATCTGGCAACAGGGCGGCAAGAGTCAAGACAAGTTGGCGCACGCCACCCCGCTGCTTTCACCGCCGGTCGACACCCGCAGCAGCCTGCGCTACCGGGTGCGCAAGGGCGACTCCCTGGCGCTGATTGCGCAACGTTTCAATGTCACGATTTCCGACCTGAGAAAATGGAACACGCTGGAGGGCCGCTATCTACAGCCCGGACAGCGACTGCAGCTGTTCGTAGATGTGGCTGAACAGACCCTGTAGGAGTCTCCCTGCCCTAAGCTCTGGTCTTGCTACAAATACTGGCGAGGAGTCTTTGTGCTCTTGGTGTTGTTGGCGGTTGCGACGCAATGAACCGGCTCTCCTGAATCACTGCGGGTACCCTCCAGCCCAGCCGGGACAGGTTCCTGCTCTTACGACTGTTCCTGCTCAACCTTGAAACAGCTCACCTGACGGCCGTCATTCAGCCTGATCAGATCCGGGTAGCGCTCCCGACACTGGGGCATCGCCACCGGGCAGCGGGGGTGAAAGTGGCAGCCGACTGGTGGATTGGCCGGTGACGGCATATCCCCTTCCAGCCGGATCACTTCGCGCTTCAAGTCGGGATCGGCCACCGGTACGGCGGAGAGCAGCGCCTGGGTATAAGGATGTTTCGGTGCAGCCAACAGTTGCCCCACCTCACCCCGCTCGACGATCCTGCCCAGATACATCACCGCCACCTCATCTGCCAGATAAGAGACCACCGAGAGATTGTGGGTTATAAACAGGAAGGCGAGGCCGCGACTGTTCTGCAGCCGCTTCAGCAGATTGAGGATCTGTGCCTGCACCGAGACGTCCAGGGCGCTGGTCGGCTCATCACAGATAATCAGCTTCGGATCCACCGCCAGGGCGCGGGCGATACAGATACGCTGACGCTGCCCACCGGAGAACTCATGCGGATAACGGCCGGCGGCATCGGCGGGAAGCCCTACCTGCTCCAGCAGTTCCATCACCCGTGAACGGCGCTGCTCCGCCGAACGGCCAATGCGCTGCGCCTTCATCCCCTCTTCGATAATATCGCCCACCAGCATGCGGGGATTCATCGAGGCGACCGGGTCCTGAAAGATAATTTGCAATTCCGAGCGGCGAGCGCGCAGGGCGCTGCCTTTCAGCCGGGTCAGTTCATCACCGGCAAAACCGACCGTACCCGCGGTAGGCCGCACCAGCTGCAGTATTCCCTTACCTACCGTGGTCTTGCCGCAGCCCGACTCGCCAACCAGGGCCAGCGTCTTTCCGGGCGCGATGGAGAGCGAAACACCATCCACCGCCCTGACCTGACCCACGGTACGCTTGAACACTCCCTTATGAATGGGAAAGTGAACCTTGAGCCGGTCAACCACCAGCAGTGGCTCGAGGCTTGTCGCGGCATTGACCGGCGTATGGTCCGCTTCCGCCACTTCAACGATGGTCACGCCATCTTGATGGCCGGCAAGATAACAGCGTGCGCCCTGGCCGGGTTCCAGTACGGTCCAACCTGGGGCGGTTTCACAATCTTCGAAGGCCCGGTCACAGCGGTCGATAAATCGACAGGCGGTAAACACCTGATTCAACGGCGGCACACTGCCCCTGATCACGGCAAGCTGCTTGCTGCGTTTTTCGGCATTCGGCAGCGACTGGAACAGTTTCTGGCTGTAGGGGTGCTGGGCATGACCAAAAAAACGCTCACGGGTCGCCACTTCGATAATCTGGCCGGCGTACATCACCGCTACCCGGTCCGCCACCTCGGCCACCACCCCAAGATCGTGGGTGATCAGCAGGATGGCCATACCGGTCTGCTGCTGCAACTCCTTAAGCAGTGCCAGCACCTGGGCCTGAATGGTCACATCCAGCGCAGTGGTCGGTTCATCGGCAATCAGCAACTCGGGCCGGCCAGCCAGCGCCATGGCAATCATCACCCGCTGCTTCATGCCCCCCGAGAGCTGATGCGGATACTCGTTGATCCGTCGCTCGGGATCGGGGATACCGACCGATCGGAGCAGCTCCACCACCCGCTGCGCCACCGCCCGGCTATCCGCCCCATCGCGGATCTTCACCGCCTCGCCGATCTGCCGGCCAATGGTCAACACTGGGTTGAGGGAGGTCATCGGTTCCTGAAAAATCATCGCCATGCGACCACCGCGCTCTTCGCGCATGGCGTACTCCGGCAGCTCCAGGAGGGCGGTTCTGCCCAGAGTGACATTCCCACCGATGATGCGCCCCGCCGGTGGCAGCAGACGCATGATCGACAGGGCCGTCATCGACTTGCCACAGCCCGACTCGCCCAGCAGGGCAAAGGTTTCGCCTTTTCTGATCTCCAGGTCGACACCATCCACGGCGCGTACCGGGCGTTCCCCATCGCCCAGCCAGGTTTGCAGATTTTCAACTTGCAGCAGAGTATCGCTCATGCGGCTACGGCTTCCATGGTTGGCTGATCAGCGTGAACTGCGCAGACGCGGGTCGAATGCATCGCGCACCACATCGGAGAACAGGTTGGCCGACAGCACCAGTGTAAACATAAAGATCATCGCGGCCATTAGTGACCACCAGACCACCGGTTCCCGGGCCATCTCCAGCCGGGCACTGTTGATCATATTGCCCCAGCTGTTCATGGTGGGATCAACACCGATATTGACATAGGAGAGCACCGCCTCGGCCAGCACCAGACCGGAAAAATCCAGCACCACGGTGATCATCACAATATGCAGCACATTGGGCAGGATATGGCGCAGGATGATCTGGAAATGTCCCACCCCAAAGGCGACCGCCGCCTGCACATAATCAACTTCACGCAGTTTCATCGCCTCACCCCGCAACAGACGACACAGCCCAGTCCAGCTGGTGACGCCGAGGATGATGCAGAGGAACAGCAGCCGCAGATCGGCCCGCTCCACCAGGCTGTTGAATTCGTCGGCATGGTTGCTCATGTAGATCTGCAGCATGAGGATCGCCGCCGCGATCAGCAACACTCCGGGAATCGAGTTGAGCGTGGTGTAGGTGTACTGGATCAGGTCATCCACCCAGCCACGGAAATAGCCGGCCATGATGCCCAGCAGAATGGCGGCCGGCAGCATCACCAGGGTGGTCAGGGTCCCGATCAGCAGGCCGGTACGGATGCTCTTCAACGCCTGATAAAAGACATCCTCCCCCACCTTGTCGGTGCCCAGCAAGTGATAGCGGCCCGACAACTCCACCGCCCAGAACAGTACCATCAGCAGCAGTCCCAGGGTGATCAGGACGCTCCGCCAGGGGATATCGCTTTTTCCGCTCAGCACCTCTTTGGCGGCCCCCGCGAACCCGCCGCTGCGCCTGGCCGCCAACAGTGCAAACAGGATATTGGCCATGACAAGAGTGACAACCAATCCCTTGATCAACCCGATCAGGCTCAGGCGCATGATGTCCTGCGCCCAGTCGCGTTCAGGGTCCGCCAGATGGGCGCCGCCATATTGCAGCCGTGGGAAGTCCCGAATCACCGTACCGTCAGGCTGCTCGATATTCTCCTTGGCATAAAGATGGGTAGCCAGCGGCGCAGAGTAGGTCTTCTCCTGGCGCACCCGGAGTGGCTGTACCAGACGATCGAACAGGCTGTACACTTCGCTGGACTGCACCTGGGCGCCGGTCTGCTGGTCGGGTGAAAATTGCGGTTCGAAGTGTATCGAGTCCAGCAACCCGATTACCACATAAAAACTCAGGATCACCAGAGTACTGACACCCACCCGGCTGCGCACCACCTGTCGCCAGGGCCCGCGCAGGTGCTCCCTCCGGGCGGCATAGACAGCAAACGCGACCGAAAAGAACAGCAGCAGGAACACCAGCGCATCCGTCCACAGGATCACCAGCCCGCCCATCATGCCAGACCACTCATCATGATAGCCGCACCCTCGGGTCCACTAACGTATAGGAGATATCGGTCAATAGCAGCCCGATGATATAGAGCACCGATCCCAGGAACACCATGGCGCGCACAATGGCGAAATCCTGCCGATTGATGGCGTCGATGGTGTAGCTGCCCAGGCCGGGAATACCGAAGAACGACTCGGTGATCAGGCTACCCATGAACAGCAGGGGCAACACCACCACCACTCCGGTGAGGATCGGTATCATGGCGTTTTTCAGCACATGCCGGAACAGCACTATGCCCTCGGAAAGCCCCTTGGCACGGGCCGTTCGGACATAGTCCCGGTTGATCTCTTCGAGAAACAGCGTGCGGTACCAGCGCGTCCCTGAGCCGATGCCCCCCACCACGCCGATCAGCACCGGCAGGATCAGAAATTTGACGGCCGCGAAGCCGGTGTCATACCCGGAAATAGGCACCAGATGCAGCAGCTTACTCACCAGATACTGACCACCGATAATATAAAAAAGCCCCGAAATCGACATCATCACCACACAGAGCACCACACTCCAGATATCGATATAGGTGGCACGAAAAAACGCAATCAACAGCGCATAGGTGATATTCACCAGCAGCCCGATCAGCAGCACCGGCACCGCAATGGCCAGGCTTGGCCACATCCGCTGGGAGATGTCATAGCCGATATCCCGGTCACTGTCGGAGGTACCAAAATCGAACTGAAACAGCTTCAGGGATTTTTGGAAGAAGATGGTATCGGTCACCTGCCCCACACCCTGACTGGCCGAATTAAACAGCAGTGGCTTGTCATAGCCGCGCTCGGCCTTCCAGTTCTCTATCGCCTCCGGGGTCACCCGTTTCATACCCAGGTTCATGCGCGCCATGTCATCCGGTGAATTGACCACGAAAAACAGCACGAAAGTGAGGATATTCACCCCGATCAGAATCGGGATGGCGTAGAGAATCCGCCGCACGATATAGGCGATCATCGGGCGGCACTCCGTTCATGGCGGCGATACACCAGCATCGCCGGCACGGTGCTGGCCAGTAGCAGGAGTACCAGCAACACCAGCGGCCAGACCACAGGGGGATTCCAGGCCTGCTGACGCGCATTGCGCGTCGCGGGGTCGATGCGTTTGTACTTGAGGGTATTGTTGGCCATCAGATTGGGTTTCACGTTCCCGTACCAGTCGTGATAGAGCGAGAACGCCTTGGGATAAAATCCCCAGATCCAGGGGGCATCGTGGCGCAGGATATCCACCATGCGATCGATAATCTCCTGGCGCTCGGGACTGTTCTCCATGTTTTTCATCTGGTCGAACAGTGCATTGAATTCCGGATTGTCATAATTGACCGCATTCTCGCCGGCATGCTCCACCTTGCCGTTGGGCCCATAGAGCAGAAACAGGAAGTTTTCCGGATCCGGGTAATCGGCATTCCAGCCGAACATGAACAGCTGCCCCGTGCCCTTGCGCAGCTTCTCCTGAAACCGGTTGTAGTCAGTGGCCCGGATCACCAGCTGAATCCCCAGCTGTTTGAGCTGCTTGCGCATCCAGTTGAGTTGCGCCTTGCTATCCGGCCCCGCTGAGGCCGACTCGTAATTCAGCACCAGCGGCCTTCCGGTGCGGATGCTCTTGCCGTTGGGATAACCCGCCTTGGCCATCAATGCGCGCGCCTCCTGCAGGGACTTGCGCCTGGGTTTACCGTTTTCGATATCGAACACCACCGGATTGATCCCCTCTGGTCCCTCTCGACTGCCGAAGATACCCAGCGGCAGGGGACCGTGGGCCACCACCCCGCGACCATTCAGAAAGATGGAGATGTACTCCTCAAAATTGACCGCGATGGAGATAGCCTGGCGCAGGTAGCGATTCTCCTCGGAATCGCCACCGATGACCGGGTCAGCCATGTTGAAACCCAGATAGAAGATCGAGGTCTCCACGGCGGTGGCCAGTTTGATATTCCGCTCCAGCATCTCCTCGGTCAGATTGGCCTCACCGCCGGAACCGAACTTGACCGCCTGGTCAAAGCTGTCCGAACTGACACCGGAGGTATCGTAGTAACCCTGCAGGAACTTGTTCCAGCGGGGTATCACCTCCTGCTCCAGACTGTAGACCGCCTTGTCGATCAGCGGCAGTGCTTTGCCCGCATCGTCCAGCATGCCGTTTTCACCATCCTCCGGTTCACCCTGCAACGGATAGGCCTCGCCATGAAAGTGGGGATTGCGCGCCAGTACCATGCGCAAATTGGGATTGTTCTCCGCGAGCATGAACGGGCCGGTGCCGATGGGATACCAGTTCAGGCTGATGTTGCGTTTATCCAGCCCCGGCTGGCTGTAAAACAGGTCCGCCTCCCAGGGCATGGGAGCGAAAAAAGTCATGGCCAGCCAATAGACAAACTGGGGATATTTGCCCCGCAGCCGCACCTTGAAACGGTAGCGGTCGAGTTGGGTGACGCCCGCCATTCGGTATTGCCTGAGGTCAATAAAACCGCCATTGTCGCCGGCAGCTGTCAACTCACTGGCAAATTCCGAAAACCCGACAATGTACTCCGCCATGATGCTGGCGATCGGTGAGTGGAGCCGGGGGTTGGCCAGACGCTTGATCTGGTAAATAAAATCTTCAGCGGTTGCCTCGCGTGTACCAGTGTGGGGGAAATCCGCCAGGGTGTTGAACCGTTCCACGGCCTCTTCAGTGAGCTGATGATAACGATAGACCCCCGCATCATCCTTTGCCAACGCAGGATGGGGCTGATACCGCATGCCCGGTTTGATATGTATCTCATAGTCGCTGAAGGCGACGTCAGCGACCGGGGCATCATCCGGCAGCGGATTTCCCGCCTGGTCTAGAAACAGCGGCTCCGGCACCTGTTCAGCGGCCAACGGGACCAGTTGGTAGGGCCGTTTCAAAAAGTGGTACTGCAGCGGGGGCTCATAGATCTGCGCGATAAAGGCATATTCATTGGCCGCATAGGAACGGGCAGGATCGAGATGCTTGGGTCGCTCGGAAAACGAGCTGTAGAGGGTATTGGACTTTGCCTCGCTGGCGGGATAGGGGGCATTCCAGGCGCGCTCTCCACAGCCATTGAGCAGTATCAGCAGCATGGCAATCAATCCAGCCGCCGGCCATCCACTCCCGACCGTGCATCCGTGAATCCGTCTTGCCACTTGTTTCCTCAGGCGTCTCATTTTTTATTGTTGATCACTCAATGGGCGATGGAGCGACATCTGCAGTGTATTAACCAGTATGTGCCGCACAAAACCTGCCGCCAGAACAGCAGCATATATTAGAACAGACCAACAAAAAACCGTCGGGTTCTTTTCGGACCGAAGCTTTTCCGGTACCTTAGGACTGCCCGGCCTCCACCACGTCCGGTGCACTCAAACTCTCTTTCATACGAAGCTTCAAGGATTTTACATGGGTTTCCTACAAGACAAACGCATCCTCATCGTCGGCGTGGCCAGCAACCGTTCCATCGCCTGGGGCACCGCCAAGGCCATGCATCGCGAAGGGGCGCAGCTGGCCTTTACCGCTCAGGGCGACAAGCTGTTGGAGCGGGTGCAAAAGATGGCGGCGGAGCTGGATTCAGACATTGTCCTGCCAATGGATGTCACCTCTGACGAACAGATCGAGGCTGTGTTTACCGAACTGGCCAAACATTGGGACGGCCTGGACGGCATTGTTCATTCTGTCGGATTTGCCCCCCGCGACCAGCTTGAAGGGAGCTATATCGATGCGGTCACCCGGGAAGGATTCAGCATCGCTCACGATATAAGCGCCTACAGTTTTGCCGCATTGGCCAAAGCAGGCCGGTCGATGATGCAGGGACGTAACGGCGCACTGATCACCATGAGTTACCTGGGGGCGGTCCGCACCATTCCCAATTACAACGTTATGGGTATCGCCAAGGCCAGCCTGGAGGCCAGCGTTAAATATATGGCCGATTCCCTGGGACCGGAAGGGACCCGGGTCAACGCCATTTCGGCCGGACCGATCCGGACCCTGGCCGCATCCGGCATCAGCGGTTTCAAAGGCATGCTCGCGGAAGCGGAAAAGAAGAACCCGCTGCGTCGCAATGTCACCATTGAAGAAGTGGGCAACGCCGCCGCCTTCCTCTGTTCCGATCTGGCATCAGGAATTACCGGCGACATTCTCTATGTGGATTCCGGTTACCATATCGTTGGCATGGCTTGACAGGACAACCCCGACACCTCCGGGACAGACCAAAAAAAGCCGCCACCCCACGACTGTGGGGTGGCGGCTTAATGCATTGCGCTCAGTTATCTGATGACTTGTTGGTGATGATCACATCAGCCTCTGCGCGCAGATTACCCTGCAGATGCTGGAAATAGCTCTTGCCGCGTGACTGCGTCAAGGCGTTATTCAGGACGGCCTCACCACCCAACTCGTTGGCGTCCGCCAACGTGCCGTCGGTCACTGCATGCAACGCGATCAGTGCCAGATCACCGCTTGCCATCGCCAACTGGCCATAAACCGGCATGTCCCCTTCCGGGCGGGGCATCAGGAAGAGATGCTTGACCAGATCTGCCGGGACATCCCGTTCATCACGACTGATCACCTTGCGCGGCTTAATCGTGACACCCTTCTCTTCGGCAATAGCTGCCAGCGTCTCACCCTTCGTGAGTCCACTCACCAATTCAGCACCCTCACGGGCAGCCTGCTCGACAGCCTTCTCCACCCGCAGTTTATCGCGTATGGCCTGCTTCACCTGATCCAGCGATTTGACAGCAGCCTCTTCATGATCCACAACTCGCAGCACCATGACATGCTCCGGATTAAGCTCGATCGCCTCGCTGTTGTTTCCCGATATCAACACATCCTCGCTGAACGCAGCAGCGATCACTTTGGGCGCCCCAAGCATGCCTTCACCACCATCACGCGTGATCCAGTCACTCTCTTTGGGTTCTATACCCAGGGCATCCGCTGCGGGCTGCAGACTGTGTGATTCTTCGTAAGCGATGTTACCCAGCCGCTCGGCATACTCGTAGAACAGACGTTCAGCCTCGGCTTTCAGATAGGCCTGTTCCACTTCATCCCGCGCCTCGTCAAAAGACTTGCCGGTCGATTCACGAATCTCGGTCAATTTGATGACATGAAAACCAAAGGGCGTACGCACCAGATCACTAATCTCACCCGGCTGCAGATTGAATACGGCCTCATCAAATGCCGGCTCCATAACTCCGGTCTCAAAAAATCCCAGATCGCCGCCCTCTTCGGCGGAACCGGGATCCTGGGAAACCGCCTTGGCGACAGCGGCAAAATCTTCTCCCCCGCGCACCCGGTCCAGTGCCGCCTGCGCCACACTCCTGGCCTGCACAACAGCCGCATCATCACTCCCCTCATCGACGGCTATCAGAATATGACTTGCGCGACGCTGCTCGGCGGTCTTGTAGAGGGACTGATGCTGGTTGTAGTAAGCCTGCAGCGCCTCATCGTCCGCCGTCAGGCTCTTGGCAATACTGGCGATATCCAGATCAAGATATCTGATCTTAACCCGCTCTGGCGCCATGTAATCATTTTGATGCGCGGCATAGTAGGCTTCCACAGCTTCGTCATCGACCTCTATACCACTGAGGAAATTCGCCGCCGGAAGAATGAGATACTCAAAATCACGGCGCTGCAGTCTCAGCTGGGCCAGATTCAGCAGTTCCGAGCGAGTGGTAAACTCGGAAGCGGTAACTGCCTTGGAGAGCTGCTCACTCACCAGACCACGACGAATCTGCTGCTCAAAGCCGGCGGGCGTCAATCCCTGCAGGCGGACCCCTCGTTCATAGGCATCCTGACTGAATCGACCATCAACCTGAAAACCCGAAAGTGAGGCAATCACCTGTTTCACCAGGTCATCACCGACCCGCAAACCCAGCTCCTCCGATTTTTGCATCAGCAGGTTATTGCGAATCATCAGCTGAAGCACTTCCTGCCGCAGTTGTGCCTCGTCAATCATCTCCGGACGGTAGTTGTCACCCAACCGTTGACGCAGGTTTTCGCGGAAATCCCGATAGCCGCTTTCAAATTCACGCTGGGTGATATCCTGGCCATTGACCGTGGCCGCAACAGACTCGGAGCCACCGCCAAGATAGGAGTTAATACCGAAGAGTGCAAAAGGCACACTGATGAGAATAACTATGAACCAGGCGACCACTCCCTGGGCGCGTTCCCTGATGGACTGAAGCATGACGTACCTGAAATCCGAAATCTGGATAGTAAAAAAAACGGGGTATCCTAGGATACCCCGCATCTTCTCACCTATGGCGGAGCGGACGGGGCTCGAACCCGCGACCCCCGGCGTGACAGGCCGGTATTCTAACCAACTGAACTACCGCTCCGAAAATGGTGGGTGCTGAGGGGATCGAACCCCCGACCCTCGCCTTGTAAGGGCGATGCTCTCCCAGCTGAGCTAAGCACCCGCTGAAGGCGCGCTAGTTTACGGCATCCTTAAGGGCTTTACCAGCCTTGAATGAAGGATTCTTGGATGCCTTAATCTCGATGGTAGCGCCGGTCTGTGGGTTCCGACCAGTGCGCGCAGCTCGCTCACGCACGGAGAAAGAACCGAAGCCGATGACTGATACTTGATCCCCACTTTTCAGCGCCTCGGTGATGGCTGCAATCATACCATCCAGTGCGCGACCAGCGGCTGCTTTGGATATATCTGCAGAATCTGCCATCGCATCGATCAGTTCCGTCTTATTCATTAATCGTCTCCCCTAAGGTTATAAAAAAACGCTGTGAGCAGCGTGGGTTAAAACTTTATCAGCTACCGTTGCAGGTGTGCGAAACGGGGTCAATTTATACCAGTGGCCCGGAAGAAGTGTCAAGCAAACAAGTCCCAAAAGCCTAATTTTATGCGGTTTCCAGGCGAATACACACACCCGTCACACATAAATAAAACACCAAAACCTATACGGCCGATTCACTCGACCGGACAACCCGTTGTTTCGGCACACAATACAACCGGTAACACACTAACAACAGCACACGACAGGAAGAAATCGATTAATTTCCTCCCGCGGTGCGGTTTTGACGATAAAAGCCGGGTATCGATCAGTGTCGGGTCAAGCCGCCACCCTTCTTGACACTTTTCTTTGCCGTTCGCGGCTTACTCTTGGCAACCTCGGCAATGTCACTCTGTTCTTGTAGCGGCGTCGGCATATGAACCAGCGCAATCTCCAGCGCCTGCTCTACCCAACGGACAGGCAGAATTTCAAGATTCTGCTTGATGTTCTTGGGTATCTCGACGAGATCACGTTCGTTCTCTTCGGGTATGATCACCGTCTTGATCCCCCCGCGGTGAGCAGCCAGCAACTTCTCTTTCAGACCGCCGATGGGCAGCACCTCACCCCGGAGTGTGATTTCACCCGTCATGGCGACGTCTGCTCTTACCGGTATCTGCGTCAATGCGGAGACCAGGCAGGTACACATACCGATACCGGCACTGGGACCATCCTTCGGAGTCGCCCCCTCCGGCACGTGAACATGCACATCCAGTTTCTGATAGAAATCGTTCTCGATGCCCAGTGCCGCCGCCCGACTTCTGACTACCGTCATTGCCGCCTGGATCGACTCCTGCATCACATCGCCCAACTGCCCGGTGTGGGTCAGTCTACCCTTGCCAGGTACCAGGGCCGTTTCAATCTTCAGCAGTTCTCCACCTACTTCGGTCCACGCCAGTCCCGTCACCTGACCGACCTGATCATAGTCCTCCACCTCGCCATATCTGAAGCGTTTCACACCCAAATATTTATCCAGGCTTGCCGGTGTAATAGTCACCTTCTTGCCGGACTTGGTCAGAAGAATGTCCTTGACCACTTTACGACAGATTTTGGAGATTTCCCGCTCCAGATTCCGCACACCGGCTTCGCGGCTGTAATAACGGATAATGTCACGGATTACTGCCTCCTTGAACACGATCTCGGTCGCCTTCAAACCATTGTTCTCAATCTGCTTGGGCACCAGATAACGCATGGCGATATTGACCTTTTCATCCTCGGTGTATCCCGACAGCCGTATCACTTCCATACGATCCAGCAAGGCAGCCGGTACATTCAGTGTGTTGGCGGTGGCCACAAACATCACTTCCGACAGATCAAAATCCACCTCCAGGTAATGATCTCCAAAGGTATGATTCTGCTCGGGGTCCAGCACTTCAAGCAGCGCGGAAGCCGGGTCGCCACGGAAATCCATGGCCATCTTGTCGATTTCATCCAACAGGAACAGTGGGTTCCTGGTACCTATCTTTGACAGGTTCTGGATTATTTTTCCCGGCAGCGCGCCGATATAGGTGCGCCGATGCCCACGAATTTCCGCCTCGTCACGCACACCACCGAGCGCCATACGTATAAATTTACGATTGGTCGCGCGGGCAATCGACTGCCCGACCGAGGTCTTACCAACACCCGGGGGCCCCACCAAGCAAAGAATAGGACCCTTCAGTTTGCGCACCCGCTGCTGCACAGCCAGATACTCGATAATCCGCTCTTTTACTTTCTCCAGACCATAGTGATCCTTTTCCAGCACATCTTCCGCAGCCTTCAGGTCATTGCGAATCTTGCTGCGTTTCTTCCACGGCACATTCACCAAGGTATCAATGTAGTTTCTCACCACAGAGGCCTCTGCGGACATTGGTGACATCAGCTTCAACTTGTTCAGTTCCGCCACCGCCTTGGTCTTGGCCTCCTTCGGCATGCCCGCGGACTCAATGCGGTTTTCCAGATCCTCGATCTCATTGGGCGCCTCATCCATCTCGCCCAACTCTTTCTGAATCGCTTTCATCTGTTCATTCAGATAATACTCGCGTTGGTTCTTTTCCATCTGGCGCTTGACCCGGCCGCGAATCCGCTTTTCCATCTGCAGCAGATCATTCTCGGCCTCCATCAGGCTCATCAGGTGTTCCAGACGGTCACCTATATTTGCCATCTCAAGCACACCCTGCTTTTCATCCAGCTTCAGTGACATGTGAGCAGCCATGGTATCTGCCAGACGACTGGGGGACTCAATGCTGGAAAGTGAGGTGAGCACTTCAGGGGGTATCTTTTTATTCAGCTTTACATACTGATCGAACAGCGCAATGGCCGAACGCATCAGGACCTCGAGCTCCCGATCATCATCCGGCGTGACATCCTCGACACGGGAAAATTCGGCCGAAAAATAGCCATCCGCCTCAGAAATATCGCTTAGTTTGGAACGTGAGCCACCCTCGACCAGCACTTTTACCGTACCATCCGGCAGTTTGAGCAGCTGAAGGATATTCGCCAGGGTTCCAACCGTGTACATATCCGCAACCGCCGGCTCATCGGTCTCCGCACTTTTTTGCGCCACCAGGATGATCTGCTTGTCCTCTCTCATGGCTGCATCCAGCGCCTTGATGGACTTTTCACGGCCAACAAAAAGCGGTATCACCATATGCGGATAAACCACTACATCCCGCAACGGAAGCACGGGGATTTTTGTAACCGAATCTGCTATCCGGGGATTACTTATTTCGTCTTGACCCATGGAGGGCACTCCTTCTGTTACGGCCTATTGGCTGCTGCATGACTGCATAGCAGTCGCCCGTCAAACTGACTTGTCATCCAATAGTGCGGAATGGGTAGCGGCATATCACGATCCTGCCGTTCAGTGGATGGTGGGGGCTTAGCTCGAACATTTCAAGTTATTAGGCAGTGCACTTTACAGGGTAATAGCATCAGCGGCCCTGACGCTGGCCCGATCAATCAAGGCATTAGTTTAATGAACCCGGTTAAAGCAGAAAAACCGCTGCCTTGTAACCCGGTCAGCGGTTTTATATAAACCGGACATGAGCCTGTCCGGCTTTCAGCACATGACATGATCAATCAGCCGCAACCATCTTCTTCTCACCACCTTCATAAATAATGTAGGGGGCATTTTCACCGGTGATAACCGCCTCATCCACCACCACTTTGGAGACGTTTTCCAGTGACGGCAGGTCATACATGGTATCCAGCAACACCTGCTCCATAATGGTTCGCAGACCTCGGGCCCCCGTTTTCCGCTCCATCGCCTTACGCGCAATCGCGGACAGGGCATCCGACCGGAACTCCAGTTCACAATCTTCCATCTCGAACAGACGATGGTACTGCTTCACCAGGGCATTCTTGGGTTCTGTAAGAATACGCACCAGGGCCTCTTCATCAAGTTCCTCAAGGGTTGCCACCACGGGCAGCCTGCCGACAAACTCGGGAATCAGTCCGTACTGAATCAGGTCCTCCGGTTCCACGTTGGTTAGAATCTCGCCCACCTTGCGGGAAACATCCTTGCTGTGCACCTCCGCCGAGAAACCGATTCCCCCTTTCTCGGAGCGATTACGAATCACCTTATCAAGACCGGCAAAGGCACCGCCCACCACGAACAGAATATTGGAGGTATCCACCTGCAGAAATTCCTGCTGGGGATGCTTGCGACCGCCCTGGGGCGGAACCGAGGCAACCGTTCCCTCTATCAGTTTCAACAATGCCTGCTGTACACCCTCGCCGGACACGTCACGGGTGATGGAGGGATTGTCTGATTTGCGGGAAATCTTGTCGATTTCATCAATATAGACAATACCGGTCTGAGCCTTTTCAACATCATAATCACACTTCTGCAACAGCTTCTGAATGATATTCTCGACATCCTCACCTACATAACCGGCTTCGGTGAGCGTGGTGGCATCAGCGATGGTGAATGGCACATTGAGCATCCGTGCAAGCGTCTCAGCCAACAGGGTCTTACCGGATCCGGTTGGACCGATCAGCAGGATATTACTCTTGGCGATCTCGATCTCGTCCTTGTTCTTGCTGGTATCAAGCCGCTTGTAGTGATTGTACACCGCCACCGAAAGCACTTTTTTTGCTCGAGCCTGACCAATCACATATTGATCAAGCAACGCACTCAGTTCGTGAGGTTTCGGCAGTTTTCCAGCGCTCTCGACACTGCCTTCCTGCATCTCCTCACGGATAATGTCGTTGCACAACTCTACGCATTCATCACAGATAAATACCGATGGACCGGCTATGAGCTTACGAACTTCATGCTGACTCTTTCCGCAGAATGAGCAATAAAGCAACTTGCCGTCATCGCCTCTTGTCTTGTCGTCACCCATGAAGCCATCCTCTCGCTATTTCAGTCAACCCGCTTTCTGTCATAAATAATGTATAAGGCTGATCGAACTTCATTACAACCCCCAACACATAATCACCTGGATGAAACGAGTTGAAGCCACAGTGAAAAATATATCAATTTTTCCAATAAAAACAGGCTGTTAATCCGAGAAAATCACTCGGCAGCAGCACCGTCAGGACGCCGACTCAGTACTTTATCGATAAGTCCGTAGGCAACCGCATTCTCGCCGCTCATGAAATTATCACGATCGGTATCCTTCGCGATGGTCTCGAGCGACTGCCCGGTGTGCGTGGCCATAATATTGTTCAGCTTGTCACGTAACAGGAGAATCTCCTTGGCGTGGATCTCGATATCCGTTGCCTGTCCCTGAAAACCACCCAGGGGTTGGTGGATCATCATTCGGGAGTTGGGCAGACAATAACGCTTGCCCTTTTCTCCACCAGCCAGCAACAGTGCACCCATACTGGCCGCCTGACCTATGCACATGGTGCTGATATGGGGTTTTACAAACTGCATGGTGTCATAGATTGCCAGCCCGGCACTCACGGAACCGCCGGGTGAATTTATGTAGATATGGATATCCTTGTCCGGATTCTCAGACTCCAGGAAAAGCAACTGGGCCACGATCAGATTGGCCATGTTGTCTTCAACCTGACCGACCAGGAAGATAACGCGCTCCTTGAGCAGTCGCGAATAGATATCATAAGAACGCTCCCCCCTTGATGTCTGTTCGACCACCATGGGAATCAGTCCCAGATTCGTTGCATCCAATCCGCCCATATTTCGTATATCGGTCATGCTGAATTGATCCTTTATATCCTGGCTTTATTCGTTTACCGCATCGACATCCGGCGTTGCCGGATTCATCACTTCGTCAAAGCCTTTTGCGGCATCCTCAACCTTGACCTGATCAAGCACCCAATCCACCACCTGATCTTCAAGAACCAGGTTCTGGATACCGGAAAGTTGTTCTTTATTACCGTAATAGTAATCAACAACCTGCTGGGGGTCTTCATATGACTGGGCAAATTGCTCAATCTTCTGACGTACCCGATCTTCATCCAACTCAATATTGTTACTACTAAGAACCTCTGCAATGATCAGTCCAAGGGTAACACGTTTCTTTGCCTGATCCTCAAACAGCTCAACCGGCAGATTGAGGTTATTCCCCTGGCCACCCTGGGCCAGGTTGGCCCTGGTCTGCTGCAGTAATACCTCGGCCTCACGCTTGACCAGCGCCTTCGGCACTTCCAGATCATTGACCTGCAACAGTGCATCCATCGCCTGTTCTTTAACAAGACTGCGGATCTTATCCTCGAGCTCACGGGTCATGTTGGCGCGGATCTCTTTATAGAATCCGTCTACGCCCTCTTCGGAGATGCCGAAGGCCTTGATAAACTCTTCATTAACCTCGGGCAGTACCGCTTCAGAAACCTTGGTAACCTCAACCTCGAATGTGGCGGGTTTACCTGCCAGCTTTTCTGCATGGTAGCTCTCGGGGAAGGTCAGCTCCAGGGTACGCGCCTCGCCGGCCTTGGCACCAACCAGCCCCTCCTCAAAACCTTCGATCATGCCCTTGGAACCCAGTTCCAGTGGAATGCCTTCTGCAGAGCCCCCTTCAAAGGCCTCGCCATCCATGTAGCCTTTGAAATTGATGGTGATCTGATCACCTTCCTGCGCCGAGCGATCCACTTCATTCCAGGTAATCCGTTGTTTGCGCAACTTCTCAACCATTTCGTTCAGATCTTCATCGGTCACTTCCACCACAGGGCGTTTTATCGTTACATCACCCAGTGAATTGAGAGTGACCTCCGGCATCACTTCAAAAACCGCCACATAAGCCATGCCTTCATTGACACTTTTTTCCACCGGCTCGATGGCAGGCTCTCCGGCAGGATTCAACTTCTCCTGCATCAGCGCTTCAAAATAGCTGGACTGCACCAGATCGCCAAACACCTCCTGTTTGGCATCATTGGAAAAACGCTTGCGTACTACCGACAGAGGCACCTTGCCCGGGCGAAAACCATCCAGCCTGACGGTCCGTGCAATCTCTTTCAGCCGTTTCTCCACTGCCTGATTTACCTTCTCAGCAGGGAGTTCAACTGTCATACGACGCTCAAGCCCTTCACTCGCTTCAACCGACACTTGCATGAAAACCTCTTCTGGCAGTGTTTACTGCCATTCCTCTGTCTTTAGTTAAAAGTGGTTACCGCTGACGCAGTAGCCGAAAGTTAGCCCGTTCGGGGCGGTATAACCGGTCGGCAACCGAAGGGACACAGCACCCCGTTCAGTATCCGGACACGCTTCGAAGAACTGTTACTAACCTCATGTAAATCAAGTTATTAGATAACTTCTACCGAGATTGAAATGTACACAGCCACTTGCAAATAAGCCGGCTATTGTACCTAAAAACAACCTATATTAAAGCGTATTTTGCCGCTAAGGTCGGATCATGCCAGGGAAAAGCGGCGTGAATCCCGGGCCTCACAGACACATAAGGGAAGCAGTTATGCCACACGGGTCCACATGAGCCAGGAAAACCGGGATGATCAAAGCGAGAAAACATGGCTAAAAAAGAGAATGGTGCCGTCCGGGAGACTTGAACTCCCACACCTTGCGGTACCAGAACCTAAATCTGGCGTGTCTACCAATTCCACCAGGACGGCATATCGGGGCTGATTATAGAGAGGCCGCCGGGGAAAGGTCAATTCATGAAGCCTTTGGCAAGACTGGCCGTCGCGGCTGAAGGCACCCCTGCCACCTGCGCCACGCTTGAACTGCGAAAAAACTTCGCCAAACCCCTGCGTGAACTTTTTGCTCAATCCGGGCTGCGGATATCGATTCCCCGCTCAAGCTCCCCACTCTTGCGCAGTTCCCGCTTGAGTATCTTACCGGCCGCATTCTTGGGCAGGTTTGGACAGAGTTGGATCTTCCTCGGCACCTCATGCCGCCCCAGGTTTTCGCGACAATAGGCCCTGATCTCGGCTGCGGCAAGCTGTTCATCCTCTTTCAATACCACGTAAGCCACGGGGATCTCACCATGCAGTTCGCTCGGCTCGCCAACGACCGCGGCCTCCAGAATCGCCGGATGGGCATAGAGCAACTCCTCCACCATGCGCGGATAAACATTCATGCCGTTCACAATAATCATGTCCTTTTTGCGATCGACAATATAGACATAGCCATCGGCATCCTTGTAGCCGAGATCCCCCGTCCTTACCCATTCACCAAAGAAACTCTCGGCAGTTTCTTCGGGCAGATTCCAGTACCCCTTCATCACATTGGGTCCCTTGACACAGATTTCACCAATGCTGTCGATACCGATCCGCTGGCCGGCGTCATCGTAAATTTCCATCTCCACCTCCGGTACCGGCAGTCCGACCGAGGCCGGTTTTCGCACCCCGTCGACCGGGTTGACACAGGTGACCGGCGAACACTCGGTCGGCCCATCCCCCTCACACACCGGCATGCCAAAACGCTCCTCAAACTGGTGCATGATCGCCTCCGGCATGGCGGCGCCACCGGATACGCAATAGCGGATACTCGACCAGCGCCTGACCTGCTCCTCCGGCATACGCAACAGCACGTTATACATGCTGGGAACACCGAGAAACACCGTGGCTCCCACCGCCTCGATCACTTCCGAGACCGTGACAGGATCAAACTTCGGTACCGGCGCCAGACTGAATCCATGCAACAGAGGTGTCAGGGTGCCGACAGTGGCGGCAAAGGAGTGGAACATGGGCAACACCACCAGCAGACGATCTTCACCCGCCCGCAACTGCAGGGCGGCCTTAACGCTACAGGTATTGGAAACCAGGTTACGGTGGGTCAGCATAGCGCCCTTGGGATGACCGGTGGTTCCCGAGGTGTAAAGAATCGCTGCCAGATCTTCATCCGGATCAAGCACCGGCCGGGGTGTCGGGGCGCCGCTCCGACAGAGTGCCGCAAAATCCAGATCCTGCGGATTGACATCTTCACCACCGATACAGACGGCAAAACCCAGCGTTGCCAGCTCATCACGAAAGGCCGCAACGCCCGCCGCCATCAGATGATGATAGATCAGGCCAGTGACTCCGGCATCCTTGAGGATATAGAGAATCTCGCGCGGATTAAGCAGCAGGTTGACCGGGACCACCACCGCGCCCGCCTTGACAATGCCGGCGTAGGCGATGGCAAATTCGGCCGAGTTGACGCAATAGAGGGCGATGCGGTCTCCCTTGCCGACGCCCTGCCCGGCCAGTGCTGCCGCCACCGCATCAGACTGTTGATCGACCTGGCCGAAGGTCACGTTGCTATCAGCAAACAGAATGGCCGGCTGATCACCATAGCGCTCAGCCGTTGCTCGCATCATCTCCGGGATAGAGGGTGTCGTTGCTACTGTCATGTCCGGTTTTCCTGCTGATAAGGGATAGCGCAGGATAAAACCTGACATTGCCTGATGCAATGGAGTCTGTTGTCCGGTTCATCCCTGAAACCGGACATGGGCTCAGATCAGATCACCTTGGAGAAGTTTTTCTGCTGCACACCGGCCGACAGATAGCGATCGAAGGCCATGCAGATATTGCGGATCAGCAGGCGCCCCCTGGGCAGTACCCTGACACCACTCTCATCCATCGTGATCAACCCGTCGGATACCATGCCCGGCAGGCGTGCCAGCTCGCTGGCGAAGTAGTCGGCGAAGCGGATGCCCCACACCTGCTCCACCGCGGAGAAATCCAGTACAAAGTTACAGATCAGGCGGGTAATGACATCGCGCCGGATCAGATCATCCGTGGTCAGCTCAATGCCCCGGAACACCGCCAGCTTGCCGGCATCAATGGCACCATAATACTCGTCCAGGCCACGCTCGTTCTGGCTGTAGGTATTGCCGACCATGCCGATCGAGGTGACTCCCATGGCCACCAGATCACAATCGGAGTGGGTGGAATAGCCCTGGAAATTGCGATACAGCGTCCCTTCCCGCTGTGCCACGGCCAGCTCATCATCCGGACGGGCAAAGTGGTCCATACCGATATAGACATAGCCGGCACTGGTCAGGTGGTCGATGGTCATCTGCAGGATATCCAGCTTCACCTGGGCGGCCGGAAGGTCCTGGGCATGGATGCGTCGCTGCGGCTTGAACAACTCCGGGAGATGGGCGTAATTGAACACCGAGAGACGGTCCGGCCCCACCTCGATCACCCGGTCCAGGGTCTTGGTGAAGCTCTCCACGGTCTGAAACGGCAGGCCGTAGATAAGATCAATACTGACCGAGCGGAACTTGTTGTCGCGGGCCGCCTCCAGCACCGCCATGGTTTCGGCCTCTGACTGGATGCGATTCACCGCCTTCTGCACCCGGTCATCCAGATCCTGGACGCCAAGACTCAGGCGATTGAAGCCCACCTCGCGCAGGGTGCGGATGGTCTCCGCTGTCGCCTCGCGCGGATCGATCTCGATTGAATACTCGCCCTTGTCATCATCCGCCAGGGTGAAGTGCTCACCGGTCACCCGCATCAGCTCCTGCATCTCCTGGTGACTGATGAAGGTGGGTGTTCCCCCGCCCCAGTGCAGCTGTTCCACTACCCGGCTCTTGTCAAACATCGCCCCCTGCATGGCAATCTCTTTGTGCACCCGGTCCAGATAAGTGGCCGCCATGCTGCGATCCTTGGTGGCGATCTTGTTACAGGCGCAATAGAAGCAGATGGTGTCGCAGAACGGAATATGAAAATAGAGCGAAAGGGGCCCGCCCTGCTCATTGGTGGCCGCTGCGGCCGCCCGGTACTCCGCCTCGCCGAAGCCCTCGTGGAACTGGGGCGCGGTGGGATAGGATGTGTACCTGGGTCCGGAATAGTCGTACTTATTGATCAAATCCAGATCAAATACCAGTGACTGATCCATGCTTAGTCCTCACTTACATCGAGTCCCCGGCGATGGGTCTCGTTGATCTGTTGCAGAAGAATGTGAAAGGGGATCTCGTCCCCATGGCGATTGGCCACCTCGATAAAAGGCAGATCCTCACGTCCGAAGGCATAGGTGCCGTTGCACATCGCGTCAAAGAGCTGGTCGATGCCGCGCTCCAACGGCTCAAGATAGGCGGGGAATGTCGCCATCTCCTCCATCTCGTAAAGCAGGCACTCCTTCAGATCACCGACTTCAAATTTGGCCTGTTTTACCCACTCCGCATACTCTTGCGCAGTGCGCGCGCGTTGTATCGCCATGTTATTGCCTATCCTTCATCAAACACATCTTGATATTCATTGAGTTGCTCGGCGGTGAGCAGAAAAACCCCGTGACCGCCGCGTTCAAAATCCAGCCAGAGGAAGGGCACATCGGGAAAACGTTCGCCCAGAGCATATTCGCTGTTGCCCACTTCGACCACCAGAATACCCTCCGGTTCGAGATAATCGGCAGCTTCCCGAAGAATGCGGCAGACGATATCCAGCCCGTCCTCTCCGGCCGCCAGCCCCAGGGCCGGCTCCTGGTGGTACTCATCCGGCAGGCCTTCCATCTCCTCCAGACTGACATAGGGAGGGTTACTGACAATGATGTCGTAATGACGCCCCCGCAAGCCATCGAACAGGTCGGAACGGATCGCCTCCACCCGGCCCTCCAGGTTGTGGCGCTCGATATTGATCGCGGCCACTTCCAGGGCCTCCGCCGAGATGTCCACCGCATCCACATCCGCCTCTTCAAAGGCATAGGCGCAACCTATGGCGATACAGCCACTGCCGGTGCAGAGATCCAGTACCCGGCCCACTGTCTCCGACTGGATCCAGGGCTCAAAATGGGCCTCTATCAGTTCGGCAATGGGTGAACGCGGCACCAGGACCTTGTCATTGATATAAAAATCCAGCCCGGCGAAGGTCGCCTCGTGGGTCAGGTAGGCAGCGGGTATGCGCCGGATGATGCGTTCCTGAAACAGGCTATACACCCGCTCCTTCTCATCCGGGGTCAAGCTCGCTTCCAGGTAGGCCGGGGGCAGATCCTGCGGCAGATAAAGCGCATGCAGCGTCAGCCTGATCGCCTCATCAAAGGGATTATCCGTCCCGTGACCGTAGTAGAGTCCGGCCTCAGTGAACCGACTGGCACCCCAGCGGATAAAATCCCTCAGGGTATTCAGATTTTCGATCGCATCAGTCATGTAGGGACCACCAGCAGAAGATCGTGAATGATAGCTTATTTGGCTGGTCTCTGGAATCGGCAGGGATTATTGCCCGACACCGGCAGGCCGGTATTATTAAGCCCATGCCTTTGATAAAGCGGATAGTATTTCAATACGATATGCGGTTTCATGATACCTTTGCGCGTAGCAGGATGAGAAGATCGCCCCGTCAGACGAAACGATCGCGTTGCCGCCAAGCATGTGCGGGTTCCGTTTCAACGATGGTTTCCCAGCTTCAATCGGTGTACATCAAAGCGCATCTATCCAAACCTCTCTAATCCGTGTCATTTTATCCCACTACGCAGGCTGCCCGAACCGGCCATCGGCCACATCAGCCCGCTGGCGTGGATAGAGCACCCTGAATCGGCAGCTATCGATCTCCATCACCTATGAGATGGAAAAGGAAATCAATGTCATTGAAGCGCTACCGAAGGTGGCTGAGTACCCGGTGTATCTTCAATCATGGGTAGCCTTTTGTGATCTCTGCTATAAGCTGTATAGACCGCAGGAATAAACACAGTCAGCCAACATGAAACTGCTCAAGATGCTTAAAACCCAGATCGCCGCGGCGCTGGTACTGATCATGTTGTTGTTCGGGACAATATTCGCCTTGAGCATGATGGCCCTGAATGAACAACAGAGCTACAACATCCTGCTGAATATCTCCTCCCGACTCGAACAAACAGCGCAAAACCTGGTTTCCCTCGGCATGAATTACGCGATGAACATCCCCCAGGACAGCAGCAGTTATGAGCGTGACGTAAAACTGTACTACAGAGCCATGCACGATCAGATCGAAATGCTCGACACTATCACCAACAGTTTTATGACGGCCGAGTTCCCCCCCGCACTTACTGAAATAGGCGACTCTTTTCGGGCCGACCTGACACCGGCCACAGAGCAGGCGGTAACCACTGTCGAGGAGCTCTGGAAAGACTTTCGCGGTGGTATCGTGAATGCGCTCGACACCGATAACGGTAACGACATGCCGCGCCTGAATGAGGCCGCAAGCTATATCGCCCGCTATAACGCACCCTTTCTCGCCTCCATCAATATCCTGCACACCCGGATTCAACAACAGACCGAACAGCGACTGACGCAGGTTTATCAACTGTATATCAGCCTGCTGTTTGCAGCGGTGATCATCACTTTTGGCGTATTCGCCTGGTTTTTTCTGGTAGTACTGAAACCTCTACGCCATGCCGTAAACGGTTTCCAGCGGGTGACCCAGGGAGATTTCGGCTATCAGGTTCCAATAGCGGGTGACAACGAACTGGCCCTGATGACACGCTCATTCAACCTCCTCTCACTGCGACTGCATACCCTGTTCCGGCTGATTGACCAGATACAGCAAGGGTCGGATCTGAATGAGACGCTTGGTTTTGTCGCCAAGGAGTTTTCCGCACTGCTGCCACTTGACTGGGTCGGGGCACTTTTTGTCGCTGGTGACAATAACACGATGGTACTGGAGGGGAGCTACCGTAACGGACAACCGGAGATTACGCAGCGAAGCCGCTACCCGTTGAGAAACACCCTGCTGCTCAAGGCGCTGGAGTCGGGCGAACCACTGCATATACCTGACATGTCATCCACCATAACCAATCCCGACTACCAGTTTCTCAACCACCTGATTTCGGAAGGGATCAAAGACGCCATTTTCCTCCCCATCACCGATGCCAGTCCGATCCCCGGTATCCTGGCATTTGGCACCTGCAAGGCGGATACCTATACGCCGGAACACCTGGAACTGCTGACCAACATCGCCGGCCTCATCACCCACAGTTTTGGCCGCACCTTTAAACTGGCGGAACATAGTCGACTCGCCGCAATCGGCAGTTTCGCCTCGGGTATCGCCCATGAAATCCGCAGCCCACTTTCCACTATCAGCATGGCATTGGACTATTTTCAGGATGCCGAACTGCCTGGTTCGGCCAACAAAAGGGCCCTGCTGGCCCAGAAAGAAACGGCACGGATGGCACGACTGCTGGAGGAGATCCTGCTCTACGCCAAGCCGCTCCAGCTAAGGCTGGAGCTAGTCGATATCAAGCAGCTGCTTGCCGAGCTGTTTGAGGCCCACAGGGATATCGCCCTGGAGAAGCAACAGCAATTTGAATTGATAGCACCCGAGAACGATCTGAAAATACTTGGCGACCCGGACCGGCTGATACAGATTTTCCTTAATCTTGCCAATAACGCCTGTGAGGCCGGAGCGCTTAATGAATCGATCCATTGGCGTCTGGAAAAGGATGAGATCACCAGTTCCCTGATAATCAGCGTGACAAATCAGGGGAGCCCAATTCAGGAAGAACATCTGTCACAGCTTTTTAACCCGTTTTTTACCACCAAAACGCACGGAACCGGACTTGGACTCAGCATTGTCAAACGGATTGTCGAGGCGCACGGGGGGGAGATAGCGATCACCTCGAGTGAACAGCAGGGGACCACAGTCAGACTGTTGATGCCGCTGGCGTCATGAGCCACTAGCAAGAAGTTGAGATTGCCTGGATTTTGGACATGGAGTATTCACCCGGTTTCGGGGTGTCTAAAGGATTAATAAAATTAGCCGATATACGGTGAACTGTACTCTTGTACAACCGTGATAAGCGGCAGGATGCGAGTTTTATCCGGAAGCAAACAAATAAATATAATAAATAAATATAAAATTAGGGGGTGTTAAAAATGAGCATGTTTAGCAATCGGAAGCTGAGCATACGCTTTCTGCTATTGACGATCTTATTGGCGGTCGTTGTGGTGATTGAAAGTGGCACGATCATCGTGGACAACATGGCAATAACGGATCAATCCACCCAACTCGCCGAAAAAAAAATCCCTATTCTCAACAAGGCCCACAAACTGAAGCTGTCAGTAGTTCAGGTGCAGCAGTGGCTCACCGACATCAGCGCCACACGTGGTCGTGACGGGCTGGATGACGGTTTTACCGAGGCGGAGAATAATGCCAAAGAGTTCAGGAAACTGATTAATGATCTCGTCGTGCTTGATACTGAACATGCCTCGCACTACCGGGCAATGCTACCGGTTTTCAATGCCTATTACGATGTCGGGAAACGGATGGCCCAGGCCTATATCGACGAGGGACCATCCGGTGGTAATCAGATGATGGCGCAATTTGATGAGGTTGCCGCTAAGATGGCCGAACAGGTGAATAGTTTTCTCACCGAGGTTGATGAGGGGACGACAGCCGCGTTGTCGAAGCAACTGGTTTTAGCCTCATCAACCGGGCGCTCTATTGTTATCGGCTCCCTAATAGTCCTGCTTGGCGTTGGTCTCGTCTATCTGCTCATGGCGCGGGCGTTGGCCTATCTGCCAAAAGTAGTGATGGAGTTGCAGCGAATGGCCGAAGGTGACCTGACCTCCTCCATCGATGTGACTCGCCGGGATGAATTCGGGGACTTGATGCAAGGTCTGCAATTCACACAACTACGGCTGTTGGAGATGATTTCACAAATCGGCGCGACCACGGCACAGCTCTCCACAGTGGCGGAAGAGGTGTCGGTGGTAACCACACAGACCAGTGCTAATATTCAGCAGCAGCAGTCCGAAACGGATCAGATCGCAACGGCCATGAACCAAATGAGCGCTACCGTGCGGGAGGTGGCGGAGAGTGTTGGCAATACAGCCAACGCTGCAAAAGGCGCTAATACCGAAGCCGGGAAAGGCCGCAAGGTCGTGGAAGAGGCGGTGCAAGGAGTCCAGCAACTGGCTGGACAGATTGAACAAGCCTCAGAGGTTATGGCCGGGGTAGAGCGGGATAGCGAAAATATCAATACCGTGCTGGATGTGATCAAAGGCATTGCGGAACAGACCAACCTGTTGGCGTTGAATGCAGCAATCGAAGCAGCCCGCGCCGGAGAACAGGGGCGCGGATTCGCCGTGGTGGCAGACGAAGTGCGAACCCTGGCGGGTCGAACCCAGGAGTCCACCGCGGAGATCCACCAGATAATCGAAAAACTCCAGTCAGGCTCGCGCGCCGCGGTCCAGGCGATGAATCAGAGTCGGGAGCAGGCCAGATCTGTTGTAGATCAGTCATCCCTGGCGAGGTCCTCATTAACGACCATCGTGGATTCAGTATCGAAAATTGATGAAATGAGCAGCCAGATCGCGACCGCGGCGGAAGAACAGAGCACCGTGACAGAAGATATGAACCGTAATATCGTCAGGATCAACGATATGGCGACGCAAAACGCCCTGGGCGCAAATCAGACTTCCCAGGCCGGTCAAGCACTGGCGCGCATGGCGGCAGAGCTGCAAGGACTGGTTGGGCAGTTCCGGGTTGAAGGAGCGGCTATTCAGCCCGCATCAGATCAAGGGATAACTTGACAAGTCCAATGTGGCCTGCAGTTGTACCCATCCGCCTTGACTGCAGGCAGGACCGGAGGGTCTGCTGCCCGGCAAACGAACTTCGAATCCGGCCGGGTGCAGGTAATCCTCGAACCACCCACCACGCCAACAACCAAAACTGCGTCGTCACGGCGCTACGCGACATGTCTGGCGCACCAACAGTAAAGGCCATCCTTGCGGATGGCCTTTACTCGCATGCACAGCGGGGAAATCTATATAGTCCGGATTACGCGGCAGCGGTATCCGCACGTGGCATAATCGGCTCCTTGTTCTGCTCTTTCCGGCAACCCTGCTCCTTCAAGCCACCACGTTCGACCAGCTCAGCCAATGTGATGCTCTGTAGGAAAGAGAAAATCTCGTTACTGAGATCATCCCAGAGATTGTGGGTCAGGCAACGCTTGCCATCCTGACAATCGCGATTTCCACCACAGCGGGTAAACTCCACCCACTCGTCGACCGCACAGATAATGTCTGCGATGGATATCTCATCTGCTTCACGCCCCAGATAATAGCCGCCACCCGGCCCGCGCACGCCTTTAACCAGTTGCTTGCTCCGCAGGGCGGCAAACAACTGCTCAAGGTAAGACAGCGATATACCCTGGGTTTCGGAAATCTCAGCCAGAGTGACCGGTCCGTCAGTGCCATTAAGGGTAAGATCCAGCATTGCGGTTACGGCGTAACGCCCTTTGGTCGATAGTCTCATAATTTCAGTTCCGTTCGGTGAATAATTACCTACGTCTTTACTTGGTTATAAAACTATCATTTCCCTATGGAAATTGTCAACATTTATTGGATTGGCTCCAATCACAAAAAGAAATAAATCCTGTAATTAGTAACTTTTACTTAAATAACAGCTAGTTGACCGAACACGCAGGGAACTTGATGTGAACTGGGAGGGGAAAGATATTAAGAAAAAACCCTCTGCGCCGCCTCAAACCGGCAAAAGACTCTCTTGCTCGAGACCAGCAATTGCATGTCGGGGCAGAAAACAGTGGCCCTGCCGGGCTGAATAAGCGAGCCACTTGGAAAGAAACAGACTGATTCTCCATTTCTGTTCGAGCGTCGGATGAATCACCCCCCTGTTCAGTGGGAGTATATGCTGCTTAAGGCTCAGCACCTCCGCCTGGCGTGAATCATGGTAGATTCTGATGGTGGCGTCGGGATCGGGCAATTGTCCCGTTTCATGGGCAAAATAGTAAGTCAGATGCAGCAAACTGGTGTATGGGGTCTGCTCCAGGACCTCCAGGTAGAGGTCCGTGGCGCCATCCAGGCGCGACAGGTATCGGCCCTGCATATGCCGCATGTCAGGCGCCAGGCGCGTTAGATAATGATAATTCTCTTCACACAGATCCATTAGCCAGCCGACTGTCGGTTTTCCCGACAGCAGCATTTTCAAGTTCCATGGATAATGGGGTCTGCGCCGCACGTCTCTCCTCCGCTACATATGGGCATCGGGCGCCCAAATCAGTAAAAATCAACATATTCGCTTTAGCTTTGACGAGCTCCGCCTGTCGTCTTGCCCGTGTCGCGTATTTACGTGAGTCTTATTCTGCCCTTATCGACGCCCGCTACTGATACTGTAGCAAACAAGCTCACCCTACCGGTACAACTGTGCAATTCCGCATTGAAAGGTATGCTCCAAAAAAGCAGAAGGCCGGCATATAGCCGGCCCGGATACCTGGAAATACAGTTTTCCGATCAGGCGTTCTCTTTCTCTATCTGCTGATGTACTTCTGCCATATCCAGTTCGCCTGCCTTCTGCAGAAGATCACGGAATCCGCTCTCCGGCAGGGCACCCGCCTGACTGAAGATGATGACCTTTTCACGGAAAATCATCAGCGTAGGAATGGAACGTATCTGAAAATGACCAGCGATCTCCTGCTCCTCTTCCGTATTCACCTTGGCAAACACAATATCGGGATGATCCTCAGAGACTTTTTCATAAGTAGGCGCAAAAGAGCGGCAAGGACCGCACCAGGGAGCCCAGAAATCGACAATGACAAAGTCGTTATTGGTTACAGTCTCTTCAAAGTTATCTTTGGTCAGTTCTACGACAGCCACGGGAAGATCCTCTTGCACGAAATTTATTAACGAAACACTATATCATTACTTACTAATAAATACTAATTTTATCCCAGCATAAAAAAAGCCGGGGATTCCCGGCTTTTCACTAACACTGGCGGATGAATCAACCCAACGCGGCAAATATGCTGTCGCGAATCTGATCCACGCTACCAACCCCGGCGATCTTATGGTGTACCGGTGCCCCACTCTGGCCACTGGCGGCCCAGCTGGAGTAGAAGTCGATCAGCGGTTCGGTCTGATCATGATAGACCTTCAGACGCGCCTTGACGGTCTCTTCCTGGTCATCATCGCGCTGGATCAGCGGCTCACCCGTAACATCGTCCTTGCCCGCTTCCTTGGGTGGGTTGAAAGTGACGTGATAGGTGCGGCCGGAGGCAAGATGTACGCGACGCCCGGACATGCGCTTGATAATCTCTTCATCGGGCACATCGATCTCGACCACAGCATCCACCGTCACGCCGACATCCCGCAGTGCTTCAGCCTGAGGAATAGTGCGCGGAAAACCGTCGAACAGGAAACCGTTCTCGCAATCGGCCTCAGTAATACGCTCCTTCACCATGCCCATGATGATATCGTCGGATACCAGACCACCTTCATCCATGATCTTCTTGGCCGCCTTGCCCAGTTCGGTTCCCGCCTTCACATGAGCACGCAACATATCACCAGTCGAGATCTGCGGAATGTTGTACCGCTCCTTGATGTAGTTAGCCTGGGTACCTTTCCCCGCTCCGGGACCTCCTAGCAGAATCACTCGCATTAAAATACTCCTCGGTTACTGGACAATAATAGTTATTGAATGGCCGGAGTCTGACACAGGCCATCCCCAATCACCATTCGAGTATGCAAATATATGAATATAAAAGGCTTATGTTGCACTTGCACATAAGAATAGCAAACCCTAACAAATGCCGAAAAGGTGTACAACAAGCAACCTGCGCGTAACCGCTCACTTCCCATACCCCTAAACCTCATAGAGTCGCATGCGTTCCCAGGCGGAGCGTGGGAACGAGGGCCAAGTCATGCACAATAAAAAACCCGCAAGGGTTAAACCGTTGCGGGTTTTTTATTCCGTAGGGACTGAATCAGGCCGACAGGCTTAGCATCAGCTTGTTGAGACGATGAACGAAGGCCGCCGGGTCATCCAGCTGTCCGCCTTCGGCCAGGGTCGCTTGATCCAGCAGTACCCGTGAGAGATCGGCAAAGCGGTCCTCGTCCGGCTCCTGGTCCATCTTCTCAACCAGGGGATGTTTCAAATTCAGTTCCAGAATCGGCTTGGTCTGGGGAGCGTCCTGACCCAGCTGTTTCAACACCCGCTGCAGGTTGGCACCCATGTCATGCTCATCGGCCACCAGGCAGGCGGGAGACTCGGTTAGACGGCTGCTGACCCGCACTTCCTTTACATCGTCTCCCAGCACGGTCTTGACCCGCTCCAGCAACCCCTTGTGCTCCTCGGTCTCCTTCTCCAGCGCCTCCTTGTCCTCCATGTCACCCAGGTCGAGCTGACCCTTGGCCACGGATTGCAGCGGCTTGCCCTTATACTCGTTCAGATGGGAGACCAGCCACTCATCCACCCGGTCGGTGAGCAGCAGCACTTCCACATCCTTGGTATTAAACACCTCCAGATGCGGACTGTGGCGGGCCGCGGCATAGCTGTCGGCCGTGATGTAATAGATCTTCTCCTGCTTTTCCTGCATCCGCTCCAGATACTGATCCAGTGAAACAGTCTCCTCCTTACCCTCCGACTTGGTGGAAGCGAAGCGCAGCAGACCGGCGATCTTCTCCTTGTTGGCAAAATCCTCGGCCGGTCCCTCCTTCATGACCCGGCCAAACTCCTTCCAGAACTTCTGGTACTTCTCGGCATCATCCTTGGCCATTTTTTCCAGCATCCCAAGCACCCGCTTGGTGCTGGCGGCACGAATGCTGTCGATCTTCTTGTCATGCTGCAGCAGTTCCCTGGAGACATTCAACGGCAGGTCATCGGAATCCACCACGCCTTTCACAAAGCGCAGATAGTGCGGCATCAGTTTTTCCGCCTCATCCATAATAAAGACCCGTCGCACATACAGCTTGACACCATGTTTCTGATCCCGCTCCCAGAGATCGAAGGGCGCACGACCGGGGATATACATCAACGAGGTGTATTCATTCTTGCCCTCGACCCGGTTATGCACCTGATCCAGCGGGTCCTCAAAGTCGTGGGCGATGTGCTTGTAGAATTCGTTATATTCTTCCTGGCTGATATCCGCCTTGTTGCGCATCCACAGGGCTGTTCCCTTGTTCACCTGTTCCCACTCGGGCTCCGGCGCCTTCTCCTCTTCGTCCGCACCAAAATGCTCCTTGAGCATCTCGATGGGAATGGAGATATGGTCGGAAAACTTGCTGATGATGCTGCGCAGACGATACCCCTCAAGAAACTCGTTTTCGTCCTCGTTCAGATGCAGGGTAATGGTGGTGCCGCGGCCCGGTTTTTCGATGGTCTCGATACTGTAGGCCCCCTCGCCAGTGGACTCCCAGCGCACCCCGTGCTCGGCACTCAGGCCGGCCCGGCGGGTCTCCAGAGTCACCTTGTCGGCAACGATAAAGGCCGAGTAGAAACCGACGCCAAACTGGCCGATCAGCTGGCTCTGGCTGGCCGAGTCATCACCCTTGCTGCCCAGCGCCTCCAGGAACTTTTTGGTGCCTGAACTGGCAATGGTGCCGATGGTCTCGGTCACCTCCTGGCGGCTCATGCCGATACCGTTGTCCTCAATGGTGACAGTACGCCGCTCCTTGTCCACCGAAACCCGAATCTTCAGGTTGGGATCCTCTTCATAGAGCGCATCATCTGTCAGGGCCTCGAATCGGAGCTTCTCGGCGGCATCGGACGCATTGGATACCAATTCCCGCAGGAAGATCTCCTTATTACTGTACAGCGAGCGAATCACCAGGTTGAGAACCTGGCTCACTTCTGCCTGAAATTCCAATGTCTCTTTATGCGCATCGACTGTCATGGTGTTGCCGCCTCCGATAGTATTTCAAGTAGATCGATTTTCTCTGTTTACCGGCACTAACCCCTTATAGATCACAGGGAAATCGGCCATCGACTGATAGTGAGGGTCAACTGGTGAATTTCAAGCCAGTCGTAGTAGATGGGTGCATATCCCCGTAACATAGTAGTTAAATTCCATACAACAGGGCCTTTCGGCCTGTTTCCGCAGGGTAGGAATACCCCCATCCTGGCCCATTTTGTTTGCAAAATATGCCAAAATCCGTACACTTCAGCCCCACCTGAAGCGAGTAGTGTTTTGATGCTGTGAAGACTCCTGAATTGACCACAGATCGACACCCTGGCGCCAACTGCTGAAGAACGGTACTGCACCCGACACAAGCCGGATCACGACCGCCATGCTCAAGCGTCTGCTCTTCGTCGTTGTTATCGCCTATGGCGCCTATGCGACCTACACTTCTCGCCCCGTAGAACATAATCCGGGGATACTGGTCAAGGATGCCCCAAATCAGCGTGAAATTGTCGCCACACCCTTTACCCACAAAGGCTATCAGGTGACGCCGCTGGCTGAATTCAGTCTGGAAGCGAGAATACTGGGTACTGAGCGCTACAGCCTGGGTAGAGAGTCCGATCTTTCGCCCGTTGATCTGGCCCTGGGCTGGGGCCCCATGTCCGACAGCGCTGTCATCTCCCAGCTTTCAATCAATCAGAGTGGCCGGTTCTATCACTGGTCCACGCCGAGATTGCCGATCCCGAAACAGGCCATCTCCAGCCACTCGGCAAACATGCATATGGTGCCGGCTGACACACAGATAGAGAAAGCGTTGAAAAACCTCCGGGAGGGCGAGATCGTCCGGTTGGCAGGCTACCTGATCCGGGCTGATGCCGCCGACGGCTGGCACTGGGTTAGCTCATTAACCCGGGATGACAGCGGTAACGGCGCCTGCGAGCTGGTTTGGGTCAAGGAGATCAGCCGGCGTACGGCAACGCTTTAGAGTTTTATGTTTGCAGAAATTTACCGAGGAAGATCATGAACAACTATGTCCAATGGCTGAGTGAACTGGGGATGGACGACGTCGAGCATGTCGGCGGCAAAAACGCCTCCCTGGGCGAAATGATCCAGAACCTGTCCAACCTGGGTGTGCAGGTGCCGGGGGGTTTTGCCACGACCGCCTATGCCTATCGGGAATACCTCGCCACCGATGGCCTGGCCGACCGCATCAATAAGGCCCTGGACAACCTGGATGTGGATAATGTGCGGGCACTGGCCGAGACCGGCGCACAAATCCGCCAGTGGATCATGGACACCCCGTTTCAACCTGCCCTGAACGCCGCCATTGACGAGGCCTATGCCGCCTTGATCGAGGAATATGGCGAAGAGGTCACCTGGGCCGTACGCTCTTCGGCCACCGCCGAGGATCTGCCAGACGCCTCCTTTGCCGGTCAGCAAGAGACCTTCCTGAACGTCTCCGGTCTGGACAATATCAAGCGTCAGATCCACGAGGTATTCGCCTCCCTGTTCAACGACCGGGCCATCGCATACCGTGAACACCAGGGTTTTGAACACTCCCTGGTGGCCCTCTCCGCCGGCATCCAGAAAATGATCCGCTCGGACATCGGCGCCTCTGGTGTGATGTTCACCCTGGACACCGAGTCCGGCTTCCGTGACGCGGTCTTCATCACCGCCAGCTACGGCCTGGGTGAGATGGTGGTACAGGGCGCGGTCAATCCGGATGAGTTCTATGTCCACAAACCCACCCTGGAAGCCGGCCGGCCGGCCGTGATCCGCCGCAATGTGGGCGGCAAGGCGATCAAGATGGTCTATAACCCCGGCGGGCCCAGTCCGGTCAAGATCATCGACGTGGATGAAGATGAGCGTCACCTGTTCTCCATCACCGACGCCGAGGCGGAAGAGCTGGCGCGTCAGGCCCTCACCATTGAAAAACACTACCAGCGCCCGATGGATATCGAGTGGGCTCGTGACGGTGTCGATGGCAGACTCTATATCGTTCAGGCCCGGCCCGAGACCGTGCAGAGCCGTAGCGGCAATGTCATGGAACGCTATGAACTGAAAGCCAAGGGCCCGGTATTGACTGAAGGCCGCTCCATCGGCTCGCGCATCGGCGCCGGCACCGCCAAGGTGGTGATGAGCCTGGATGACATGGATGACGTGCAACCGGGTGACGTACTGGTGACCGACATGACCGACCCGGACTGGGAGCCGATCATGAAGCGTGCCGCCGCCATCGTCACCAACCGGGGTGGACGTACCTGTCACGCCGCCATTATCGCCCGTGAACTGGGGGTACCGGCCGTGGTGGGCTGCAATGACGCCACCACACAGATCAAGAACGGTCAGCAGGTAACCGTCTCCTGTGCCGAAGGCGACACCGGTTTCATCTATGACGGCAAGCTCGATTTCGAATACAAGACTATCGAGCTGGACGCTATGCCGGAGATCCCCACCAAGATCATGATGAACGTGGGCAACCCGGACCGTGCCTTCGACTTTGCCGGCATTCCCAATGCCGGTATCGGCCTGGCCCGCCTGGAGTTCGTGATCAATAACATGATCGGTATCCACCCCCAGGCGCTGCTGGAGTATGACGCACTGCCGGAGGAGTTGAAGGCTGAAATCGCACCCCGTATCGCCGCCTATAAAAGCCCGACCGACTTCTACGTCAGCAAAATCATCGAGGGCGTCTCCACCCTGGCCGCGGCCTTCCCCGGCCCGGTCATCGTGCGTATGTCCGATTTCAAATCCAACGAATACGCCAATCTGATCGGCGGTCCCCGCTACGAGCCGGAAGAGGAGAATCCGATGATCGGCTTCCGCGGCGCCTCGCGCTATATCTCCAAGAGCTTCGCCCCCTGCTGGGAAATGGAGTGCAAGGCGCTGAAATATGTACGCGAGGAGATGGGCTTCAGAAATGTGGAGATCATGATCCCGTTCGTTCGCACCCTGGCCGAGGCGAAAGGTGTAGTGGAGGCCCTGGAGGCCAACGGTCTGAAGCGGGGCGAGAATGGCCTGCGCCTGATCATGATGTGCGAACTCCCCTCCAATGCCGTACTGGCCGAGGAGTTCCTGGAGTACTTCGACGGCTTCTCCATCGGTTCCAACGACATGACCCAACTCACCCTCGGCCTGGACCGGGACTCCAGCCTGATCGCCCACAGCTTTGATGAACGGGACCCGGCGGTGATGAAGATGCTGAGCATGGCCATCTCCACCTGTCGCGCCAAGGGCAAGTATGTGGGCATCTGCGGACAGGGTCCCTCGGACCATCCGGACCTGGCCAAATGGCTGTTGGAGCAGGGGATCAGCAGCGTCTCACTGAACCCGGACACCGTGATTGACACCTGGCTGTTCATGGCGGGCCAACAAGCATAGGCCAGGCCAAGCGTTATAGTTGTTAACGACCAGACCGGGCGGAATATCTCCGCCCGGTTTTTTTATTGCCGGGCAATAGATTTCCCATGTAATTCACAGGGCTTTGAATCTCCCTCACAACGTTTACAATGGAGCGAATTTTACACCGGGCGGAGACCCGTCAGTCGAATAACGGGAGCGTATTACAGTGGAAGAGAGAAACGTTGATGTCGCCATTATCGGCTCCGGCAGCGCCGGACTCTATGCCCTGGGCCAGGTCAAGGCCTCCGGTAAAAGCTTTGTCCTGATCAATGGCGGTGAACAGGGTACCACCTGCGCCCGCGTCGGCTGCATGCCCTCCAAGGCGCTGATCCAGATTGCCGAGGATTTCCACCGTTGCGGCGTCCTCGGGCGCTACGGGGTGGAAGGCCATAAAGACCTTACCCTCGACGGCGAAGAGGCAATGGGCCATGTACAGGACCTGCGCGACACCTTTGTTGACCGGGTCGTTAGCAACAGCACCGCCAATATGAGCGATGAGCTGTTCATGGAAGGCTATGCCCGCTTCCTGGAGCCGCATCTGCTGGAGGTTAACGACATCCGCATTCGCGCCGACAAGATCATTATCGCCACCGGCTCCCGCCCCATTATTCCCAAATCCTGGCAGGCCTTCGGCGACAGGATACTGACTACCGACACACTTTTTGAACTGGAAGAACTCCCGGAATCACTGGCGATCATCGGCCTGGGGGTGATCGGCCTCGAGATTGGTCAGTCGATGGCCCGGCTGGGTGTTGAGACCACCGGTTTCGACCAGCTGGAAACTATCGGCGGGCTGGATGATCCGGCGGTTGCCAAGGCCGCCATCGAGATCATTGGCCGTGATTTTCCGCTCCACCTCGGCCATGCCGCCGAGATCAGCGAAGAGGGCGACAAGCTGCGCGTAACCGCCGGGGATCATTCGGTGCTGGTGGACAAGGTGCTGGCCAGCCTGGGACGTCGTCCCAACCTGGATAACCTGCAGATTGAGAATGCCGGCATTGACCTGGGAGTGAACACCATCCCCGCCTACAACCCCCAAACCATGCAGATCGGTGACAGCCATATCTTCCTGGCCGGCGACGTCGATGCCGAGCGGCCACTGCTGCATGAAGCGGGGGATGAGGGCCGGATTGCCGGTCACAACGCGAGCAGAGACCGGATCCAGGCGTTTCAACGCAAGACCCCCCTGGCAATCAACTTCGTTGACCCGAACATCTGCCATGTTGGCAAACGCTGGTCTGAGCTGGATCACGAGCAGTCAGTGGTCGGTGAAGTGAATATGGCACCTGTCGGGCGGGCCCTGATCATGGGCAAAAACAAGGGCATCATCCGGGTCTACGCGGACAAGGCCAGCGGCAGACTGCTGGGCAGTGAAATGATCTGCACCAAAGGCGAGAATCTGGCTCATCTGCTGGCCTGGTGTATCCAGCAGGAGATGCGAGTGGGAGAACTGCTGCAGATGCCCTTCTACCATCCGGTCATTGAAGAGGCTCTGCAGGCAGCGTTGTATGATCTCTACTCCAAGGTAGATACCAAAAACAGCGGCCCCATCACCGAGTTGAGGCCGCTGGTGTAATCAGTCGTGAAACGGGACAGGGACGTCCCGCAACTGGCACAAATGCTTGCGCGTCACTCGGCAAGCCGCTTGAACTCACCGATATCCACATCATCTTTCAGTAATCTGGCAATGCCATCTTCACCCACCTGCAGAACAAATCTGATCCGGGTCTCGGTATCCTGGGGCGTTGTACAATCAAGCTGTATTTCCCTGGCGCTCTTCCCGCCCCAGAAGCAGTGGTGGCTGTCGGCTCCGGTTTTTGCATCTATCAGCTCCGCCCTACCCTCGTAGTGGACCATGAGCCTGGAGAATGGCGCATCAACCGGACCTGTGCTTTCCCAATTACCCGCGCCAGGATGGCCGGAACACCCCACCAGGCCAGCAGTCAACAGAAATATCAGTCCCGCCATTCCGATCTTTCGCATTATCAATCCCTATTCAACTATTGTTTGTCGTGCCGGCATTATAATGCAGAGCAGTTCGATTTGGTTACCCAGAGGCTCGACCGCCCCCTCTAAACACCAAACAGTCTAAAGGGCAGGCCACACCCGCCGACCCGGGCTCTCCGATAACGGCGCCCACGGGGCACCCTATGTACGCGGAACATTTCACCGGAATGTTCGGTGGCGGGTTTTAGGATCAGTAGAAAGGCAGATGAGCAGACCTGCCAGATGTGCCACAATAGACGCCAATTTATAATTTCCGGTAACCCGGCCCGCTGACCGACTCGAATCAACAGGCGCCGGTCTACCCCACTTTGTCTCAACTGAAAGAAAGGTTATGGCCCAGTACATCTATACAATGAATCGCGTCGGCAAGGTTGTGCCGCCAAAGCGGGTAATCCTCCGTGACATCTCCCTCTCCTTTTTTCCCGGCGCCAAGATCGGCGTCCTGGGTCTGAACGGCGCTGGCAAATCAACCCTGCTGCGCATCATGGCCGGGATCGACACCGACATCGAGGGCGAGGCGCGCCCGCAGCCGGGCATCCACGTCGGTTATCTGCCACAGGAGCCACAGCTTGATCCGGCCAAGGATGTTCGCGGCAACGTGGAAGAGGCCTTGGGTGATGTGGTCGAGGCGCTGGCCGAACTTGACAAGGTCTACGCCGCCTACGCCGAGCCGGACGCCGACTTCGACGCCCTGGCCAGCAAGCAGGCAAAGCTGGAAGACCTGATCAACGCCAAGGACGGACACAACCTGGAACGCACTCTGGAGATTGCGGCCGACGCCCTGCGCCTGCCACCCTGGGACGCGGATGTGACCAAACTCTCCGGCGGTGAACGACGCCGCGTGGCACTGTGCAAGTTGCTGCTCTCCAAGCCGGACATGCTGCTGCTGGACGAACCGACCAACCATCTGGACGCCGAGTCCGTGGCCTGGCTGGAGCGCTTCCTGCACGACTATCCCGGTACCGTGGTGGCGGTTACCCATGACCGCTATTTCCTGGATAACGTGGCCGGCTGGATTCTCGAACTGGACCGTGGCCACGGCATCCCCTGGGAGGGCAACTACAGCTCCTGGCTGGAGCAGAAGGAGCAGCGCCTGGAGATGGAGCAGAAACAGGAGGCGGCCCGCATCAAGAGCATGAAGCACGAGCTGGAGTGGGTACGCTCCAATCCCAAGGGGCGCCACGCCAAGAGCAAGGCGCGTCTGCAACGCTTCGATGAGTTGCAGAGCCAGGAGTTCCAAAAGCGCAACGAGACCAACGAGATCTATATCCCGCCCGGTGAACGACTTGGGGATCTGGTGATCGAGGCCAAGGGGCTGAGCAAGGCGTTCGGCGACAAGCTGCTCTACAGTGATCTCTCCTTCAACCTGCCCAAGGGCGGCATCGTCGGCATTATCGGCCCTAACGGGGCCGGCAAGACCACCCTGTTCCGCCTGCTGACCGGCCAGGAGCAGCCCGACGGCGGTGAACTGCGAGTTGGTGACACGGTCAAGATCTCCTCCGTCGAACAGTCCCGCGAGGCCCTGGATGATAACCATACCGTCTGGGAAGAGCTCTCCGGCGGCGCCGACATCATCACCATCGGCCGCTACGAGCTCAATTCCCGCGCCTATGCCAGCCGCTTTAACTTCAAGGGAACGGATCAGCAGAAGCGTATTGGCGATCTCTCCGGTGGTGAACGCAACCGGGTACACCTGGCCAAAACCCTGCAGCAGGGCGGCAATGTGCTATTGCTTGACGAGCCGACCAACGACCTGGATGTGGAGACCCTGCGAGCGCTGGAAGAGGCACTGCTCACCTTCCCCGGCTGCGTGGTGGTGATCTCGCATGATCGCTGGTTCCTGGACCGTATCGCCACCCATATCCTGGCCTTTGAGGGAGACTCGGCCGTCACCTGGTTCGAAGGCAACTATGCGGATTATGAGGCCGATCGGAAACGGCGCCTGGGAGCCGAGGCGGATCAACCGCACCGGATCAAGTACAAGCCACTGAACCGTTGATCGCACAGACGGCTGGGCGGCACTTACGGCGGGCAAAGCCCGCCCTACGATAGGGCGCCCTATGGGCGCCTGCCGTCCGAGACAAACTGGCAACCCTAGCAATCGCGCAGGATGGGCAAAGCTTACGCTCCCAGCATCTCGGATAAATTAATCCGGCGCGAACAGTCACAATTCTCGGCAGGCAACACCATGAACCAGACTGAACAACTTCTTGAGCGGGCACAACGGTTGATCGAACGGCTGGAGGGGGTCTTTGCCCCCACCACTGCCGAACCGGACTGGAATTGTATCGCCTTTCGCTGGCAGCGCGGCACGGGTCTGCAAGCCATTACCAGACCGCATAAAGTACAACTCGACGACATCCTCTGTGTAGATCGGGTCAAGGCTGAAATCACTCGCAATACCCGCCAGTTTGTCGAAGGCCGCAGCGCCAACAACACCCTGCTCTGGGGCTCCCGCGGTACCGGCAAATCCTCCCTGATCAAAGCGCTGCTGAATGAGTTTGCCGATCAGGGGCTGCGTCTGATCGAGGTGGAGAAGCATGACCTGATCGACCTGACTTCAATCGTCGAACTGATCCAGGACCGGCCTGAACGCTTCCTGCTCTATTGTGACGATCTCTCGTTCGAGGCGGATGACGCCAGCTACAAATCACTCAAGGCGATACTGGACGGCTCCATCTCCGCGCCGCCGGAAAATGTGCTGATCTACGCCACCTCCAATCGACGCCACCTGCTGCCCGAATTCAAGCAGGAGAACCAGGATGTGCATATCGTGGAGGGGGAGATACACCAGAACGAAAGCGTGGAAGAGAAAATTTCACTTTCCGAGCGGTTCGGACTCTGGCTCTCATTCTACCCGTTCAGCCAGGACCAGTATCTAACGATTGTCGACCACTGGCTGACTCGCCTGGGCGCACGGACAACCGCCGATGAGTCGATACGACTTGAGGCCCTGCGCTTCGCCCTCAAACGGGGCTCAAGAAGCGGCCGGGTCGCCCTGCAGTTTGCCCGCGACTGGGCGGGCCGCCTGCCGGAAGACCTCCCTGACGAAAAAGATTAACCGCGCCGCCAAGTGGTCCCCTGCGGACCGTCTTCGAGCACCACACCCTGGTCCTTGAGTTGATCCCTGATCTTATCGGCCTCCACCCAGTTCTTTTCCGCCTTGGCGGTGTGGCGCTGCCGGATCAGACCATCGATCTGGTCATCACTGAGCCCGCTTTCCTCAACGCCACCGCGCAGGTAGTGTTCCGGATCGTCTTGCAGGATACCCAGCACTCCGCCCAGCCGGCGCAGTTCGGCCGCCAGGGCTGCCGCCCGGTCCACCTCCTCTGAACGCAACCGGTTGATCTCCCGCACCAGATCAAACAGCACCGCCAACGCCTCCGGCGTATTGAAGTCATCATCCATGGCTTCATGAAACCGTTCCACGAAACCTTCCCCGCCTGCCGGTTCTGCGGCCGGCAAGCCGCGCATGGCGGTGTAGAAACGGGTCAGGGCGCCACGGGCGTTATCCAGATGCTCATCGTCGTAGTTAAGCGGACTGCGGTACTGGCTGGTGAGGATAAAATAGCGCACCTCTTCCGCCTGATAGCGGGCCAGGATTTCCCGAACGGTAAAGAAATTGCCCAGTGACTTGGACATCTTCTCATCATTGATGCGAACAAAGCCGTTGTGCATCCAGTAGTTAACGAAGGGTTTTCCGGTCGCTCCCTCGGACTGGGCAATCTCATTCTCATGGTGCGGAAAAGTGAGATCGGCGCCCCCGCCATGGATATCAAAAGTATCACCCAGACAGCAGGTGGACATGGCAGAGCACTCGATATGCCAACCGGGACGCCCTCCGCCCCAGGGAGAATCCCAGGACGGTTCCCCCGGTTTGGCTGATTTCCAAAGCACGAAATCGAGAGGATTGCGCTTCTGGTCATCCACTTCGACCCGGGCACCTGCCTGCAGATCCTCCAGTGTCTTGCCCGACAACTTGCCATAGTCGGCAAAACTGCCGACCGAATAATAGACATCCCGGTTGTCCGCCACATAGGCGTGACCATTGGCCACCAACCTCTCGATCATGGCGATGATTTCGGCGATGTGGGCGGTCGCCCGCGGTTCACTGTCCGGCATCAAAATACCCAGCGCCGCGGAGTCCTCATGCATGGCCTGGATGAATCGCTCCGTCAAATCGCTGAACGGCTCACCATTCTCGTTGGCCCGATTGATGATCTTGTCGTCAATATCGGTAATGTTGCGGATATAGGTGACATCGTAACCCTGTGATTTCATATAACGATAGACCACATCAAACACCACCATCACCCGGGCATGCCCCAGATGACAGAGGTCATAGACCGTCATGCCACAGACATACATCCTGACTTTTCCTGGCTCCAGCGGCACAAACGCCTGTTTCTGGTTGGTAAGATCGTTGTAGATCTTCAGCATAACGACTCCGGCAGATCATCTTTAACTTGGGAAACCCGGCACAGGACAGAATCCAACGGCCGTTCCCTGACCGCGCATAGTAAACGAAAGCACCCATGCAACAAAGGGGGTAACCGGGGCGGAGATTAACCGGGGCTTTTTCCTCGAGCCGGGAACCTTTATCATTGGACGTTCATGCACTATCACTCGATTCTGCCCGAATCACTAAGTAAGCGAGTATTGATAATGAATAGACGCCTTATTTCTCTACTGTTAGCACTGGTCTTTACCCTTGGCAGCGCCGCCCAGGCCAGCGCGGATACCACACGGGTGCTGATTAAAACCAGCGTCGGAGAAATTGAACTGGAGCTGGATGGCGATAAAGCACCCGGCACTGTTGAGAATTTCCTTCGCTATGTCGATGAGGGCTTCTACAATGGAACGATTTTTCATCGCGTAATAAACGGTTTCATGATCCAGGGAGGTGGATTCACCACCGATCTTGATCAAAAACGTGGGCATGCACCGATTCAGAACGAGGCAAAAAACCGCCTGTCCAATGCGCGCGGCACCATTGCCATGGCCAGAACCAGTGCGCCTCACTCCGCCACTTCCCAGTTTTTTATTAACCACAAAGACAATGACAACCTCGACTACCCCAGCTTTGACGGCTGGGGTTATGCAGTGTTTGGCCGAGTCACCGGGGGAATGGAAACGGTGGACCGGATTGCCGATGTCGCGACCACCACCAAGATGGGCATGCAAAATGTTCCTGTCGAATCAGTCATAATTGAAAATATCACCCGTATCACCAACTAAACCACAGGAAGCCAGCACATGATCACTCTCAAAACCAATCGTGGAGACATCGTCATAGAACTGGACGAGGAGAAGGCGCCGATTACCAGTGCAAACTTTGCCCAATACGTTAAGGATGGCTTTTATAACGGCACAATTTTTCACCGGGTCATCAACAACTTTATGATCCAGGGCGGTGGCTTTGAGGTCGGAATGACAGAGAAAAGCACCCGTGCCCCAATCGAAAACGAGGCAAAGAACGGCTTGAGCAACGTCATCGGCTCCATTGCCATGGCACGAACGATGGATCCACACTCCGCATCAGCCCAGTTCTTTATCAATGTCGCAGACAATAAATTTCTCGACTACCCGGGTCAGGACGGTTGGGGCTACTGTGTCTTTGGTAAAGTGGTCGAGGGGATGGACGTGGTCAATCAGATGAAAACCGTCGATACCACCATGAACAGAGGGCATCAGGACGTGCCGGTTGAAGACCTGATTATTGAAGAGGCGATCATCAGCGAATAAGTTGTGAAGCCGGCATGAGCGACACCCTGATCATTTCAGACCTCCATCTGTCACAACATCGACCCGATACCGTGGCCCTGTTCCTGCACTTTCTGCGGGAGCGGGCCTGTGGTGCCGGCGAGCTTTACATTCTCGGCGATCTGTTCGACGCATGGATAGGCGACGACAACATCCTGCCGCCGGTCCCCGAGGTTGTTCAGGCACTGCACCAATTGACAGACAGTGGTTGTAAGCTCTCCGTAATGCATGGCAATCGGGATTTTCTGCTGGGAAGCGATTTTGCGAGAGCAACCGGCGGCAAGCTGCTACCAGACCCCTTCGTGGCTGACCTGGGCGGAGAAACCACTCTGCTGATGCACGGTGACCTGCTCTGCACCGATGATCTGGAATATCAGCAGGCACGTAAGCTGCTGCGCAGTCCGGAGTTTATTCGGGACTTTGTCTCCCGCACCATCGAAGAACGCGTCCAGCTCGCAGCCGAGTACCGTCGGCGTAGCGGTGAAGTGGTCTCACTGAAGTCGGCCGACATCATGGATGTCAATCAGCAGACGGTTGAACGCTACATGCGTGAGTATCAGGTCAGGCGCCTGATACACGGCCATACCCATCGCCCGGCGTTACATGAATTTCAGCTGGATGGTACGCCGGCCCAACGCTATGTGCTGGAGGACTGGCATGAACAGACCGGCTCGTACCTTCGGGTTGATAACCAATCTATCCGGCAGGAAACTTTCTCTTGAAGGCTAATTGGCCTTGATGGTTATTCGGCGTTCAGCCCTGTACAACGGCTTTTGTAACCCCAGCCGGCTCTCAGAATTTATCACCAGAGGCGCCATAAAGTTGGCATTTACCCGAGAACCCTGCGCCTCTGCATCTTGTTCCGCGGTCTGCCGATAGGCCACTAATAACAGTACCACATCCTCGGCCCGCTCCAGTTTCAGCAGCGCCTGTTCCTCGTCGCTCAAGATGAATTCATAGAAAATGTTCAGGCTTTCCGGGGCAAAAACCGAGAACGTAAGATCCGGGTCGTCAACCGACTGCAGATATCCAACCACATCATCAGCATGCTGTTGAAAAAGTTGAAACGTACGATCCTTTTCAAAACCGGGAATGCCCAAGGGAAAGACTATGCGGGCTTCAGGATCATCGAATTGTGTTCCAAGCGAGGTACTCTCTATCTTCATGCCAGCTCCAAAAATGCTGACCAAGACATCCGCTGTTACCTGTCAACAATACTAAGCGATATACCGGCCTATCTGGAAAACAGAGACACCGGCCATCAAGCCTACCTACTTATCCTTCTGTGGGTCTTCCGGGTTTTCAAAATCAAAATCCATGTCTATGGAAGGTATATCATCATCCTCTGACTCGTCACTATCCTGAATCAGATCGCCAAACGTCACCGCATCGCTGTATTCACCCGAAATTTCCAGATCGTCAAGATCAATATCAATATCCAGCGGGCTCTGCTGAGTTGGCGCTCCCTGCCCTGCCGACCCCGCGGTATCTTTCCCGGGAGCTGCTGGCAGGATCATGTCGATTGATTCATGCCGCTGCCAGGCAGGATGTTCAGGTACAAGGTGCTGACCCATATCGATCACTTTTTCCCACAACTCCGGGGACTGATTCATCAGCGCTGGATAGACCTGATCGAGATAACTGGCGAATGCCTTCTTGTCCCGCCTGAACGCATAGATCTCGAGTAGTTTTGCTTGAAGCTCAAAACTGTCGGGATTCTGTTCCATTGCCTCTTCAACCAGGGACTCGGCCTGGCTGTAGCGACGATAGGCCAGATAGATATCCGCTTCCATCAAAATTGAAGCAATATCATTGCTCTTTTCGGGAAGCAGACTGACCTCATCGTGAGTCTGATTCCGGGGCGCCTTTACCGGAGTCATCGGGACATCGGCCGGTTCATGAACCACCTCAACCGGAGGCACCGATTCATTCCTATCGGGCGCGGTTGTTTCACCGGACATTTCAAAAAGTGCTGGCGCCTCGAACGCTGTCTCCCGTCGCCTTCCCCGCATATTCAGCAGGAGTAACGTTGAGAGAACAACGATCACCGCGCCCATCAGTATCATCCAGTACTCATCTTTCCAGACAGCTTCCATGGGCGAAATGTCTGTAACGGGAGCACTGACTGAAACATTACCGGTCGGCGGCGGTGCCGACGACATCACCGTAGCAGCGTCTGTAGCCACCCCCTGTCCCGGCACGGCATCCTTCGACCCGACCTGGGCAATTTGCTGGCGCAGATTTTCGAGCTGGGCGTCTTTCTCTTCCAGCGCTTTCTTCAGCGCTTCCACCTTCGACTCCAGCGCCGCCCTCAGTTCCACGATGTCCCTGTTTATCTCCTGTACGGCAACCAGCTCCTGTTCGGAATCCTTAATGGCCTCGCGTAACTTGTCACTTTCCTGCGCCGGATAATCTGCTTCACTCTTCTCCGCCAACTGCCAGTTACGGTCCGGCTCAACCACTCTTAGCCGCTGACGTTCCTCGGCAGTGAGTTCCTCACCCGGTGCCACGCTCGCTATTGGTTCCTGTGCCAGTTCGCCGCCCGCCTGTCGGCCAGTGGATTCAGCCACGGGGGTATCGGGCGCCGTACTCTGCTGATCAAGCGCGGGCCGAGGCTCCACGACGTTATCGGTTGGCGGTGGCGCAGTGGATACCCTGCGCCCCTTACGCCACTCATCCATCTGCTGCTTTACTGTTGCGCGCGCCTCTGTCTCAGTGATCGCCGCAATCTCCCCGGGAGTGGGAATAGTCAGCAAAGCCCCCTTTTTCAACAGGTTGATGTTTCCTCTATGAAATGCATCGGGGTTCGACTTCAGCAAGGCAACCATGGTCCGATTGCGGGAAACGTCGGCATCGGGCTGTACCTTTCCGGCGATCACCCAGAGTGTCTCGGTCCGCTGGACCGGCCCATAGGTCGATGTAGCAGAAGACGAACTAGCTGGCGCGGCTGAATTTCGCTCCGACGACAGCGCAACTGCCTCTGACCTCGGCGGCTGGTAAGTGGGTGGATCGAGCAGGATAGTGAATTCACGAACAAGATTGCCTTGCGGCCAGCTCACCTCCAGAAGAAAATCCAGAAATGGCTCACGGATGGCCTCGCGTGTGCTCACCTGTATGTAGGGATCGCCATTTTCCGGAAAAACCGCTCTGAACCGCAGCTTGGATAGCAAAAAAGGCCTTTCAATTCCCGCGCGCCGAAAACCTTCAGGGCCAGCCAGTTTTACCCTGATGTCATCGATTGCCATCTGTTCGACCGATATCAGCCTCACCTTGGCATCCAATGGTTCATTGAGGGCCGATTCGACCTTAATACCACCCAGCCCCAACGCGAAGGCCGAGGCTGATGAAATCAGCAGCAGAAGTAATAAAAGTGAGTTTCTGATCATTATTTTAATCGGATTTCAGTCAAATCCGTTTCTCTGGTTACCCAACAATATCCCCACCCCGGAAAATAACCAGGAAATGATATATGTGGCGCAATATAAAACAATAAGTTAACTACGTCACTCAAATCCGGACATAAATCGATTATGTGGCAGATGCCAAGCCCACAGTCACTCTGACTCCATTAGCCGAAGCATATCGCTGTAGGTAGCATAATTGGCATAGGCGAGCACAGGAAGCACCACAAGCAGCAGTGGCAAGGCAAACAATACGGTAAAAAAAGTCAGCCCCCCCAATACAATAGCCCAGAAGAACATCAGCCTGGTGTGGCCTGACACTGTCCTGACACTAAACGAAACCGCATCCACCAGTCCGCACTGTTTCTGCAAAGCATAGGGAATAGAAAACACCGTAATGCAGAAGGTGATGAAGCTGAGTACAAATCCAAGAATACTGACGAATAACAGGAATGCCAGGACATCGGTGCGCAAAACCGGATCAGCCTTGTAGGCTGACAACGATGTCGGCACGAAGTCAAAATAGACGCTGTAGATTATCAACGCATCGGTAATCCAGATCAGATAGATCACCAATGAGACCAAACCGATCACCATGATAGATACCGGACATTGCCTGAACCCTTCAGCAATATCGGCAAACCCCGGCCTGCTACCGCTGTGGATCCTGTCGGCCAGGTAATAATAGACTGCAACCAGTCCCGGTACGACAATGAGAAATCCACCGGCAATGATAAAATAGACAACACTGAAACCGTGATGCAGAAGCATCCCGCCCATTGCCAGGCCAATCACCAGGAATAACGCGGCATAGATCATATTGAGAAACGCCGCTTGCCTGAAATCCCGCCAGCCCCGACTAAGCCATTCCCAGGTAATTGCGAACATCATCTTTTCCCGCGTGATATTGACACTCATATATCCACATCCAACTGCTTTGCCTTTTTGCTTAGTATAATTCTAGACGCCTCGCCAAGTTATCCAGATTACGTGAAAATTCGTAAATACCAAGCAAGCCGGCACGGGGGAAACGATGGCCGCACTCTGGTTTGATCCGACAGGCGTGAATGGCCGGCATGCAGCCGAAGAGTCTCAATCGACAGGCACTGACCTGGGAAGACTGATTATTTTAAATCCGATTTATCCGCATTGCCGGGGCCGGATTTAATCTTGAGATCTGGGATATCGACTCGTCCAATGACATGTAAAACGATGCCGACCCCCACAAAAAAGACCACCGCCGCACCAAAACTGGCAACCACCGGATGATCACTACCAAGTTCACCAGAATAGTACACCGAGGCAAGGATACAGCCGATAGCGGCAATATAAGAGATTATTGCAATATAAAATGAAACTTTCTGCGCCCTTCTGGTTTGCGTCACCTGATTACCTCTGCCAACAAAGCCTGATGTCCGTTGCAGGGTACCCCAATCAATACTGACTGACCAATTGTATTCTTTAAATGAACTCCCACCTGGGCCCAAATTAAGGTCCTGTTTCAGTGGGTGTTGACCTCCCTCTGGGGAGTCACCCGACGGGGCGACCTCGGCCACACCTGCCAAAAGCACTGATCCTGACACCATAGATAACCGGGACAGAGTCAATATAGAGCGGCAGGTTAAATTCTCTTGCCAATCATCAGAAATTTAGTTTATTTTGATCTAATGCTTTTAGGCGCGAAAGAATTTAATTACCTGGCAATCCATGTCCACCGATAAACAGATGACCCTGCAGATCTCGGCACAACAGATAGATCAGTTCTGTACCGAGCTCTGCCGAGGCAGTTCCAATGCCAGCCGTAAACACTCCGCCCTGATTGCGCTGGAAGGTTTTATAATCCGGCACTCATCAACTGATAAATATACCGGTATATTCAACCGCATTATCGGTATCATTCAGGATTATGCGGAGCAGACACGCACCGAACTGCTTAATGAGTACGCAGACAGGCTTCGGCCGGCATTGAAAAACAGGGATCGAACTGAACTCGCCAGGGTCCATCAGTCTGTTTCACGCAATGGATTTGATCACCTGCTGGACCAGGTGCTGGAGAATCTGGCTCCAGATATGCGAAGTGCGCTCAAGCTGTGGGCTGAAGAATGGGTCACTGACGCAGATTCCAAAGCGCGCCAAGCCAGCGGATACCCTGATGCACTTAATTTTAAAGAGGCGGGGATTCGACTTGACGAGTATCGGGCAATGACTGAATTAAAGAGAAAGTTAACACTATTATGAAGTATCTGTTAGCCACCCTGCTTCTGTTGCTTACCACAACGCTATTCGCAGATGATGCGGAACACACCTCATTTGCTGCCATAACAACCGCGACGGACCTGCATGCAGATGGGAAAACAGCCAAAACAGAGAACAAGGCCATACTGCTGTTGGTATCACAAGAGCACTGCAGCTTTTGCGTACAGATCAAGCGCGAAGTGATCAGCCCAATGTTGCGGAGCGGCAACTACACCGATACTCTTTTAATTCGTGAGTTGATACTTGACGGCGTCTCAACCGTCATTGATTTTAAGGGCACCCAAAGAGACAACCACAGTTTTGCATACGATTATAAGGTTTCGGTGACACCTACCCTGCTGTTTCTCGATGCAGAGGGAAAAGAGCTATCCGAACAAATGGTCGGAATACAGACACCAGACATGTACTACTACTATGTTGATCAGTCTGTTCAGGAAGCAATCAAGGCAATCGGTCATCAGACTAAACTCTGACATGCGCACAGTGATGCCTTCAAAACTGAAAACCTTACACACCCTTCTGGTATTTCTACCATGTGTGATCCTCACAGCCAATGGACAGGCCGCCACAACCGTAGGACCACTGACAACGGGAGGTGCAGCCTGCGTCGTCGCAAAAAAACTGGGGGACTCCCTGGCCATTGAATGGGCAACGGGGGAACCCTCTGTTGCCCATGCTATCGAAAAGGCAAAACAGGCACTTCGCATTAAAGGTTACGAGTATGTATTTCCCCAATCAAACAGTAATAACCCGCATGGCTGGATGATCATTATCAAAACTCAATATCGTACTTATACCGGCAGAGAACGCACCAGCTACGGGTGTGGTTTCAGTAACCAGTCTCCAGCCGGTGCAGAGAGCAACGCGCTGCTCAATCTTCGCACCTACTCCTGGGGCTGGAAAGAGAGTATCGGTTACGAAGTGATCGAGAAACATCAGTACTAACCATCTGGTCAGTGCAGGCCTGACAGCCAAACTGCCCGGAAAACCGAGAAGCACCTGCAAGTGCTCAACATCAACAGGGCGCCAGAAAGCCTTGATAACCGCTAGGGAGAGACAACCATGTATAAAAAATTGATCGCCGCACTACTTGCCACCACTGTATCCAGCGTTGCTATGGCCAGTGAACTGGAAGCTGAGGCCCTTGGTCTGGTAAAGCAGTTCGGATCGACACTTAAGGGACAGCTGGTCAGCGCCATGAAAGAGGGGGGCCCGGTTAAGGCCATCGAATTCTGCAATCTGAGGGCACCCGGTATCGCCGCCGACATCGCCGCCGCTTCAGGCTGGGAAGTAGGCAGAACAAGCCTTAAGATCCGCTCGGAAGACAACGCCCCCGATTCCTGGGAACTGAAAGTTTTGCAGGAGTTTGAAGCCAAGAAATCAACCGGGACCGCACCGGCCATGCTCGAATACTCAGAAGTTGTTGAAGTGGATGGAAAAAAGAATTTTCGCTATATGAAGGCCATTCCCACTGAAAAGGCCTGCCTCAACTGCCATGCCGCTACCATCGCACCCGATGTTGAAGCAAAACTGCATGAACTCTATCCCAGCGACAATGCACGCGGCTTTAATGAAGGCGATATTCGTGGCGCCTTCACCCTTACAAAACCACTCTAACAACCACACATATCCAGACTGACCAGGGGCCTAAGGCCCCTGTTTTTTTGTTCCGCCCCGCCCTACCTGTTTTTACACCACTTGGGGTTATACTTTCCTTCAGACAGGTGTGCCTATAACAGACCGAAGGAATTCAGCAATATGCCCGCTCAATACTATGATATCTTTTTTTCTGGTAAGACCGTGGATGGAGCAGATCTCGCGGAAGTAAAACAAAACCTTGCCAGAATCTTCAATACCGGAAGTGAACAGCTTGAGCACCTCTTCTCGGGGAATTCGGTGAAGGTTAAAGGTAGCGTGGATCAGGAGACCGCGATCAAATACCGGGTTGCCTTCAGAAATGCCGGCGCCCTGGTAGACATCCAGTCAGCAGACCCTGTTGCCGATCCAGCGAAAACGGCCCCATCCGCCGCGCCGCAGAATCAGCGTAAGGAAATTATGACCCTGCTACCCCCCAGAGCGGGTAGCCTGATTGATTGCGCGCCGGCAATACGACCCGCGCCATTACCCGACATCAGCAAATTGTCACTGGCCAGTCCAGGCGCCCTGCTGGATGAAACACCTCCACCACAGGCCAGATCAATTGACACCAGCAATCTTGAGCTCGCACCAGCCAATACCGGTACCCTGGAAGATTGCCAGATCATAAAGGAACCCGCGGTACTACCAGACATCAGTCAATTGTCGATCGCTGAAGACAGCAACTGAACCGAATACACCATAAATACTAAAGGCCGATACACAGAGTGCTCGGCCTTCCTTGTGAACAAGTCAGATGCCGTTCGGATTAAGGCAGCATCATCCCTCGAATCATAAAGTAGAGCAGCGCCGCCATCAGTCCAGAGACCGGGACGGTAATAACCCAGGCAGCCACGATTTTCAACAAGGCGGATCGCTTCACCAGTTCGTGTCGATAGACCTTACGCAGACCTTTACGCTCTTTCTTTGTCAACGGGGCGTCGTGTTCGGTTTTGGCCTGCTTTTTTAACTCCCTCAGCATTTCGCCTTTTTTTGTCAGGGAGGCTTTCTTGAATTCCATCAGATAAGCCTCGATCGCATCGGGGTCATCATCCTGGTGATGTATCTTTATCTCTTCAACCATCTTGGCATAGCTGGTCTTGATGAATTCACGCAGGAATCCCACACCGAAAATACCACCAACGGCGATATGGGTGGAGCTGACCGGCAAACCCAGTTGGGTAGCAAAAATCACCGTCACCGCGGCCGCCATAGCGATGCAGAAGGCGCGCATTTTATCCAGCTCAGTGATCTCACTGCCCACCGTCTTGATAAGCTTCGGACCATAAAGTGCCAGTCCCACAGCAATACCCAGAGCCCCCACCATCATCACCCAGAGTGGTATGGCAGCCTTCTGTGCAATACCGCCATGGACGATTGCATCATTAATCGCCGCCAGCGGCCCAACGGCATTGGCCACATCATTGGCCCCGTGGGCGAAACTCAGCAAGGCCGCAGCAAAAATCAGCGGCAAGGTAAACAGCTTGTTAATACTCTGCTTTTCGTTGGGTAGATTATTGGCCACCCGGGAGAGGAGCGGTCGAACCAGGACAAAAACCACCAGACCCATGATCAGGCCGATAAAAACCGCGGAACCAAACTCGGTTTTCCATATTTTCTTGAAGCCTTTCAGGACGATATAGGTGGTAAAGGCCCAGGTCATGAGTCCCACCAGCAACGGCACCATGCGCTTGGCCGCCGCGATCATATCCACCTGATAAGTGATAGTACGCTTTATAAGCAACAGAAAAGCGGCGGCGATAATCCCTCCCATAACCGGAGAAATGACCCAGCTAGCCGCGATGGCCCCCATTTTGTCCCAATTGGCAATGCCTACACCGCCAGCCGCGATGCCGGCACCGAGCACTCCGCCCACAATGGAATGGGTGGTTGACACTGGCGCACCCAGGGCGGTAGCCACATTCAGCCAGAGAGCACCGGCAAGCAGTGCCGCCATCATCAGCCAGATGAAGGCATCTGTCCCGTGGATTGCTGAAGGATCAATAATCCCCTTCTTGATAGTGCTGACCACATCGCCACCAGCGATCAAGGCACCCGACGCCTCAAAAACAGCAGCGATAATAATCGCCCCGCCGAGAGTGAGCGCCTTTGAACCAACCGCGGGCCCAACATTGTTGGCCACATCATTGGCACCGATATTCATGGCCATATAGCCGCCGATAACTGCGGCGACCATCAACATCACATGCCCCGGAGTATCCATTCCGCCACGCATGCCGGTGAATAGCATGATACCCACTATAAAGAGCAGGGCTATGCCAATTCGAAACAGCTCCTGCCGGCCTTTACTGGTCGCTTTTTCAAGCTCACTTATGTTCTGAAGTTCCATAAAAACTCAGTATGGATTCGGTTTAGACCTCGGCATGAAGATCGTTAATGGAACGCCGAACATGCCCCCGGAATTTGAGTGCGCACTGTAACATTTTTGTCATTCAAAAGCCCCATGGAAAGCAGATAAAACAGCGGCGCAATGTTTCAGCGCAGTCTCTTATGTATGCTGGCTTCAATGGATTGAATGGAAATCTGGTCCAGGTTTTGCTTAACTAGAACCCAGATATATTAAATCGACGCTTAACGTCAATTATTTGACTGAACCTGGAGAATTATTATGGTCAGCCCTATTTCAAACGACAAATTATTGCCGCCGAACAGCGATAGAAACGGTACTGCGACCAGTAAGCGACCTTCAGGTGAACGGAACGGCACCCCAAACACCACAATCACACGCCCGACAGATGATACGGTAGAACTCAGCAACACCAGTCGACTGGCCAATCAGGAAATCCCTCCCACGAAAAATAGCGGCGCCATCAACAGCGCAGCGGAAGCCAGGGAACTGGTTATAAGGATAAGAGAGCAGATTGAAACCGCAGGGTCGCAGGCCATGAAAAGCCATGGACAACTGGAAAAGGGCGGTCTGACATTGTTACTGGAATCATCCGCAGCCTGATTGATACGACGTGGTATCGGGATAACGATCGCACAATCAGGCTCTCCCATCCGGCCAGACTCTATTGGCATCACAGTTGAAGCCGCAAGCGCGCAACCAAGCCGCTATTCGGGACCAATTTCCAGCCGTTCCACCTCGGCCAAGGTTACGGTTCTGCCATCGGTGGTAATGAATGTACGCCCATCGATATCGCCTTTATAGGCTTGGTATGAGGTCGCTTGCGCACTGCGGGTATCTATCACCCGGACCGTAACCACTTGATAGGCATCGCTCCATTGGTGGTAGAGATAGAGGCCTGCTCCCGTGAGCATCAGAAACACCGCCCCTCCCGCAAGGAACTGAGCGACGCGCCGCCGACTCTGCCGCTGCTGATTCAACGAAGCATTGAGCACAGGAGCCGATGACGTATACTGCCGCATATTACGTTGACTACGCATCCGCAGGGTCAGCAGTGCCCCGGCAATCACCAATGCGGTCAATAGAAGTTTCAGGAACATGGGCGCGTACCTTATCATGAGCCCGGTAATGGCGCTATTATCTGAACAAAAGGACCAGACAACCAAACCGACATGAACAGATTGAACCTCTTGGTATTGACTGCATTACTTCTTTTATTGACTGCTTGCGGGGAGCCGGATAAACCAAGCATCCCGCTCAACCTTGCAGTGGAACGTGGCGACATCAATCAGATCGAGCGCCACATCCTCTGGGGCAGTGATATCAACAAGTTCAATATCGACGGCGAGGCACCAATCCATGTGGCCGCGCGTCAGGGCAGCTACATCGTGGTGAAACTGCTCACGGAAAAAGGGGCGGACATCAATATTCTGGACAAACAGGGGATCAGCCCGCTGGGGAGAGCTATCCTGTCCGGACGAACCCAGATTGCCGACTACCTGATCAAGCAGGGAGCCACACAGGATCCGGACGGATTACTCGACCTGATGGTCAAGGCGGGCGAACAGGACCGGGATGTCATCCCCCTGCTGATCAAATGGGGAGCGCAGATCAATCACCAGAACGAACAGGGACAAACACCATTGGCGCTGGCAGTCAGCACTGGCAACCGGGTGCTGGTAAAGCACCTGATCGAGAACGGCGCCGACGTCAACCTGGCGGACAACGCCGGCCAGCGTCCACTGACCATAGCCAGACAACGTGGAGATGAGAACATAATCCGCATGCTGGAACGCAATGGAGCACAGTAACAGATGAAACAAAAACCGCTTTTCCGGTCGTGACGTAGCGCTTTACATCTGTTAAGTTCCGCCTCTATATTTTCAGTTATCAAACACGGGCCGACCAGGCCCTGAACACAGGATTCACCGACATGGCATCGACCGTTGAAGAACTTACGATTAACTATTCAGAAGATGGTATCGACGTCGTCAAGGAGCTGGACAAGGTAGTCCTCTCCAAGGGTGCATGGTCAACGGTAATGTTCCGTTATCAGGAATGGAATCGTTCAAAAGATGAATACAGCCCGGATAAATACAGCATACGCCGCTACCAGAAACGCAATGGCGAATATATCCCAAAATCGAAATTCAACATCTCCAGCAAGGCCCAGGCCGAGGCAATCATTGAGGCCCTGAGCAACTGGACCAAGGATTGAGACACCGGGCCCGCATTAGCCGAAGGCGTAACTCGACGCACGTGCGGACCGGTCGATTCGTCTGATTACGCTGCGCTAATCCGACCTACCCTGGGTACCCTGGCTCCTGTGGGTGCGCGGATTGCGTACCCAACATGCTACTCATTCACTCCAGCCCAATCCTCGCCGGCCAATCCGCCAATTCGGACAATACCTGCTTGCGGCCGCGGTCGATTGCCGGATCGACCATGAGTCTGGCAAGTTGCTGGCGAAATGCCGTCAGCGTTATGCTTCCGCCACCTTCCGGAGCCGTTAGTCGGTCCATGCGATACTCCTGCCAGCGTTCGCGCTCAGGTTTGCTAAGCGTCTCCGGCCAGTTGCGCGCCCGATAGCGAAACAACATCTCCGGCAGGCGGGCATCATCAAATGCCAGGCTCATCCCGGCTAATGATTCCGGAGTGGCGGTCAATACCTGGTCCATTCGCTTTCGATCATCCGCGCTGAAAAAATTGCCGGTATAGAGACTCTGGTCTGGATCTGTAATCGGTTCAAATTCACGGCCACTGTGGACCGCTTGTATCTTCTCCCCAAGACCCGGCACGCTCTTCAGGCGATTGAGGTTGCGCAAGCCCTGCGCCTGATTGATTCCCCAACGCTCGGCCGCCTGCTCAGTCAGGGTATTCATTGGAACCACAACCGGGCACTTGTTTAGGTGAACAGTTTTCAGCGGAATCCGCTCCACACCGTCAGGCAGTTGATCTCTTGGAGTAAAAAGGCGGGATTGAATCTGTTCCACTGACAGGTCGATCAACGCGGCCGGATCACATCCAAGATCATAGACAATAACGCCATTGGGATTGGTCGGGTGACGAGCCAATGGAACCACCATAGCGATACAGCCTTTCTCTGCGGGATACATGGAGGAGACATGTAACACCGGCTGTCGAGCGCGAAGATTGAGCAACTCCGCCACCTTGCGCTTGTTTCGCATGTTCAGCAGATAATCGAACAGCCGGGGCTGCTGGTCACGAATCAATCTGGCCATCGCGATCGTGGCATGCACATCGGACAATGCGTCATGGGCCGCCTCATGAGCAATGCCGTTGGCGACCGACAACTCTTCCAGGCGGAAGCTGGTCGAGCCATCCTCCCGCTTTGGCCAGACAATACCTTCCGGCCGCAGGGCATGGGTAAGCCGCACCATATCGATAATATCCCAGCGGGAATTGCCATGCTGCCACTCACGGGCATAGGGATCGAAAAAGTTTCGAAAGAAGCCGAAGCGGGTAAACTCATCGTCAAAGCGGACACTGTTGTAACCTACGCCACAAGTGCCGGGCTGGGCCATTTCGTGATGGATCAGGCGGAAGAACTCCGCCTCTACTACCCCCTCTTCCAACGCCCTCTGCGGGGTCAGGCCGGTAACGAGGCAGGCTTCCGGTTGCGGCAACAGGTCATCGGCCGGTTTGCAATAACTGACCAGAGGTCTACCGATGATATTCAGCGCCTCGTCCGTACGGATGCCGGCGAATTGAGCGGCCCGATCCTTGCGCGGATCTGCACCCCATGTCTCGTAATCATGCCAATAAAAGGTCAACGACATCGTGCGCCCCACCTGCTCTCCGTCAGTGATTCTTCAGCGGTATCTTGGAGGCTTTCGCACAGGGAGGCAACCTCAAGCATATTCTGTTGAAGGCAAGCAGCTCCTTGACTGCCTTAGCCGCGATCAAAAAAACACCCCGCCGAAGCGGGGTGTTTTCACTACAGGGCAAAAGAACCGTAGGGACTAGATCTTCTCTCTGATACGCGCGGCCTTACCGGTACGACCACGCAGGTAGTACAGTTTTGCACGACGCACATCACCGCGACGCTTGACTTCAATCTCGGCCACAGATGGGCTGTAGGTCTGGAAAACACGCTCGACCCCCTCGCCATGGGAGAGTTTGCGCACGGTGAAAGAGGAGTTCAAACCGCGGTTTTTCTTGGCGATGACCACACCCTCGAAGGCCTGAAGACGCTCGCGGGTGCCTTCGACAACCTTCACCTGGACAACTACGGTGTCGCCGGCGCCAAAATCGGGAACCTCACGGTTCATCTGCTCGGCTTCAAGTTCCTGGATGATATTGCTCACGGTCGTATGCTCCTGTATTTCAATCAGCGCTCGTATGCGCCTGGATAAACTCGTTTAGTAAATTCTCTTCTTCCTGGCTGAGAACACGTCCCTCCAGGAGGTCTGGTCGTCTTTGCCAGGTTCTGCCCAATGACTGTTGCAATCGCCAACGTCGAATCAACTCATGATTGCCGCCCAGCAGAACCGAGGGCACCCGGTCTCCCTCGAACACTTCCGGTCGCGTGTAGTGCGGACAATCCAGCAACCCATCGACGAAGGAGTCCTGCTCTGCTGAATCCTTGTCGCCAAGCACCCCGGGGATGAGTCGTATAACCGCATCCATCAGCACCAGTGCAGGCAGTTCACCACCGCTAAGCACGTAGTCACCAATGGACCACTCTTCATCCACATAGCGACTGATCAGCCGCTCATCAATCCCTTCATAGCGTCCGGCAACCAGGATCACTCCGTCCTGCCTGGCCATTCGAACAGCTGCTGCCTGGTCAAACCGTCTCCCCTGCGGAGAGAGATAAACTACCGCCGAATCCGGCGCAGCCTGTTTGGCCCGGGTGATCGCATCACGCAACGGCTCAATTTTCATTACCATACCGGGACCGCCCCCGTAGGGCCTGTCATCCACGGTACGATGCACATCATGGGTATAATCCCGCGGATTCCATAATCCCAGGCTGACCTGCCCACGATCCACCGCGCGCCCGGTCACACCTTCGCCAATCATGGCCCTGAACATTTCAGGGAACAGGGTCACCACGTCGAAGCGCATGGTCACCTCAAAAATCCGGGTCCCAATCCACGGTGATCAAGTCACCGTCCAGATCGACCTCTTTAATTACCTGTGCAATGAACGGCAACAGGTGCTGGCTCACGCCCTTCACCACCATGACATCATTTGCACCGGTCTCGAACAGATAATCTACCCGTCCCAGCTCAATCCCTTGCAGGTTAACGACCCTTTTTCCCTCCAGGTCACACCAGTAATACTCATCGGCCGGTATTTCCGGTAGCCGATCACGCGGGATAGCGATCTCCGCACCATTCAGAGCGGCCGCCTGATCCCGATCGATCACGCCTTCCAGTGCAGCAACAATCCCCTTTCCATGGGTTTTGCCCTGCTTCAGCTTATACTCTTGCCACTGCCCATCCCGAAACAGATACCAGGAAGGATGACTGAGAATGTTTTCTTTCGGCGAGGTGTGTGAATAAACCTTCATCCACCCACGCACACCGAACAGACCGGAAACGCGCCCCAGAATGGCCCATTCAACCTGTCGCTCTCCCGCCGGAACGCCCATCAGGAGATCCGGCAACAGGTCTGTTCAGCTACTGGCCACACCCGCAGGGCTCCCAGTCAATCAGGCTGCAGCCTTTGACGCTTCCTTAACCAGCTGGGCAACACGATCGGTCGGCTGCGCACCCTGGGAAACCCAGTGGCTGATACGCGCCTGGTCCAAACGCAGACGCTCCTCACCGCCAGTCGCAATAGGATTGAAGAAACCCAGTCGCTCAATGTACTTTCCATCGCGGGGATTTCTGCTATCAGCCACTACGATGTGATAGAACGGCCGCTTTTTCGCGCCGGTCCGTGCAAGACGAATTGTTACCATTTCCAACCCTTGAATTTAAAAAAATCTGCCACGCACCACCGGCCAACCAAAACCGGCCGGAGTGAAACGGGGCATTCTACCCGTTTCCGGGGAAAAGTGAAGTGTTTTGTCACCTTAAATCGGGACAACATCTTATTGCGCTGAACGGAGCGGGGATTTGCGCGTTTAGCCGCGTAGGTAGGGTGGATACTCCCGGGGGGCGCAGCCACTATTGCCGCCGGGTATGCATTCCCACGCGGAGCGCGGGAACGAGGAACCCCCAAAAAGCGATTAACCGCAAAGATCTTTGTGGTTAAGGATTACCTTCCAGCTCGGCAGGGCGGGCACAAAAAGCGTGCCTGCCCTGCCGCACTGCGGAGTGCTGAAATACCCCTCAAAAGGGGAAACCGCCCCCGGGAGGCATCCCGCCCGGCGGCATACCACCACCGGGTCCCAGCTTGGACTTCAGCCCCCGCATCATCTTGGCCATGCCCCCGCCCTTCATCTTTTTCATCATTTTCTGCATCTGGGCGTACTGCTTGAGCATCTTATTCACTTCCTGAACCTGGGTTCCCGAGCCCAGGGCAATTCGGCGCTTTCTTGAGCCCTTGATCAGGTTAGGGAAGCGTCGCTCCTGCGGTGTCATGGAGTTGATTATGGCGATCGAACGGACGATCTCCTTGTCATTCACCTGGTTCTTCACATGATCAGGGATATTCCCCATCCCCGGAAGCTTATCCATCAGTGAGTTCAACCCCCCCATATTGGACATCTGCTCCATCTGGTCACGGAAATCCTCCAGATCGAAGCCCTGTCCCTTGTGCAGTTTTTTGGCCAGCTTCTCAGCCTTGGCCTGGTCCACCTTACCCTGGACCTCTTCCACCAGAGAGAGTACATCACCCATACCCAGAATCCGTGAGGCCATCCGCTCAGGGTAAAAGGGTTCAAGGGCTGTCGTTTTCTCGCCCACACCGAGGAATTTGATCGGCTTTCCGGTAATCTGGCGAATGGAGAGCGCCGCACCGCCTCGGGCATCACCATCGGTTTTGGTCAGAATCACGCCGGTCAGCGGCAGGGCATCGTCAAAGGCCTTGGCGGTGTTGGCGGCATCCTGACCAGTCATGCTATCAACCACGAACAGGGTTTCGACAGGCTTGATCCCTGCATGCAGCTGCCTGATCTCATCCATCAGTGCCGCATCCACATGGAGACGGCCTGCGGTATCGACAATCAGGACATCGGTGAACTGCTTGCGCGCCTGATCCAGTGCAGCCCGGGCAATGGCAAGCGGTTGTTGCAGTGTGGTGCTGGGGAAGAACTCCGCCTCCACTTCAGTGGCCAGGGTTTTTAGCTGATCGATAGCAGCCGGACGATAGATATCACAACTGACCACCATGACCGATTTTTTCTGGCTCTGCTTCAACCAGCGTGCCAGCTTGGCGACACTGGTTGTTTTACCGGAGCCCTGAAGGCCAGCCATCAGTATCACGGCCGGTGGCTGGGCAGCCAGGTTCAGCCGCTCATTGGCCTCACCCATGATTCTGACCAGTTCATCATTGACGATCTTGATCAGCACCTGACCCGGGGTGAGGCTCTTCATCACCTCCTCACCCAGCGCCTTCTCTTTCACCTGCTCGACAAAATCCCGGACCACTGGCAGAGCGACATCCGCCTCCAGCAGCGCCATGCGAATCTCCCGCATGGTTTCCTTGATATTGTCCTCGGTCAGTCGGCCCTGGCCGCGCAGCTTTGTCAGTACGCCGCCCAGCCGGTCTGTCAGATTGTCAAACATGCTTTAGCTCAGCCTCTCGCCATGAATTTTCCGTATTATATATGGAAACTGTTCTCTTCGTGCCATTGATCCCGACAGCGCGGTGCAATCCTCGCGACCAGATAGGCGATTACGCTCAAACTCTGCCCATCCGGGCTAGTCAGAGCAAGGGGAGATATGCGATTATCACGCCCAATATGAACCATACTATTGTCGCTTTTCTCGCTATAGCCTGCTACCTCGCCAGTGGGACTATCATTGCGGTCCGACTCTTTTCAGATCGGACAGGAAAAACCCTTTCCCGCCATCTTGGAATCATCATTGGAATGGTGGGGGTTACCCTGCACGCATTCCTGCTATATCAAAATGTGGTCAGTGAAGGCGGTCTGAACTTCAGTTTCTTTGGCGCCTCGTCCCTTATTGCCTGGACCATCGTCCTGCTGTTAATACTGTCGGCGTTGACCAAACCGGTGGAAAATCTCGGCATTACCCTGTTGCCGCTGGCCGCCTTGAGCATTGCGCTGGATATGCACTTCCCGGCCGAGCATATCCTGGCTGCCAATTCATCCTGGGCCCTGCGCGTTCATGTTCTGATTTCCCTGCTGGCCTATAGCCTGCTGGCCATGGCCAGCGTCCAGGCCATCCTGCTGGCCATCCAGGACTATCATCTGCGACATCGCCACCCCGGGGGATTTATCCGCGCCTTGCCGCCATTGCAAACCATGGAAGCACTGCTGTTCGAGATGATTGGATTGGGATTCACCCTGTTGACGGTGGCACTACTGAGCGGTTTCGTCTTTCTGGAGGACCTGTTCGCGCAGCATCTGGTCCACAAGACCATTCTTTCCATTGCCGCCTGGCTGGTATTCGGCACATTACTCTGGGGACGCCATCGTTCCGGCTGGCGTGGCCAAAAAGCACTGAGCTGGACACTTTCGGGGTTCGTGGTGCTGATGCTGGCCTATTTCGGCAGCAAATTTGTGCTGGAGATTGTGATCAGCACCTGATCTTTTTGCGCACTACCGAAGGTGAATGGTGACTGCCGCTGCGGACTATCTTTAAGCAGTTGTAGCCTGATAGTACCCGTAGGAGCGGCGCCCTCGCCGCGAATTCGGCCCGGGGGCGGGCCTCCTACAGGCCAACCACTGCCGCGGGGTAAGATGAGCAACATTCACGTGCCCATCAGGTTTGCTCAGCGCCGGGACGTATCCTGGTAGGCCTTGGTGGCAGTGCGTCCGTGGCTCAGTTTACTTAGTAACAGTCCTACCTCTTTCCGTTGCACCCGGGCTAACTGTGTAATCTGTTGATCCAGATCCAGAATCAATCGAATCTGACCAGTTGCGCCATCGACGTCTATTACCTGGGGATCGAGCGGAAAGGTGTCTTCCATGATCTGCTGACGCTCAATCTGCATCTCGGTTACCCGCTCCCACTCACCCTGCTCCGCGAATAACAGCATTTCCTGACTGAGATGGATAAGTCGACCGAGCATGATCAGATTGCCGTCTGCCGATTTTCCGCATCCAGTTGTGACGGAATCACGTCCCAGGCGGATTTCACTTCCAGCAGCAGTGATGACACCTCATCCAGAATCTTCGGGTCGTTCTTGGCACCCGCCTCACCCAGGCGGCGCACCATGTAGTCATACAGGTCATCCAGATTCCGCGACAACTCGCCACCGGATTCCATATCCAGACTGCTCTGCAGGCCGCTGACGATGGAGATGGCCCAGCTGATATAACGCCCCTTATCCGCCGGCTCATTTCGCGCCATGTGCCCTTTGGCTGCGGCAATCTTGTCCAGGGCCCCCTCCATCAGCATCTGTACCAGACGATGAGGAGTCGCATCTTCAACACCAGAATTCACACTGACACTATTATATTGTGATAGCGCACTCTTCATTCTTGATTTTACCATTGGGTACTCCAGACTGATTCAACTCTATGCTGAATCTGATATTCCAAGATGCAATTACTTTTTATTCCCACTAGCCAGATTGGACAATATATCCAGCTGGCTGGTCAGATATTCACTAGTCGTCGTCATATTCGCAATCAATCCATCCAGGGCACCAAACTGCCGAAGATAACGTGCCTCGATATCTTCCAGACGGCGCTCCAGCGATTCTCGGCTGCGCTCAATGCCCTCTATTCGACTATTACTGCCATCAATGATACTGTCGATGGTCCCACCTGACTTGACGAACCCCTCCAGCAGGCCGTCAAACCTGGCTGCAAATCCGCCATCCTCATCACTAAAGAAACTTGTAACACTTTGAGGCGAATCTTCCAGTGCCGAGACAAAGTTCCCGCTGTCAAACTCGAGCTTGCCCGTGTCTGAGTTGGTGGTTACACCCAACTGGGAGATATAGGAGTAACTGCCGAGACCGCTAAGACCTGTATTCAGCATACCCCGCAACTGATTTTCAATATTACGCAGTACACTGCCACTCGCGCCACTGCTCTGCAGTGTTGACAGTTGATCATTCAGCTCATTGTATGCATTAACGAAGCCACTGACGGCACTTTTCGCAACCGAGCTATCCTGGTTGATTGAGATATTGGACTGCCCGGTGGCCTGCAGATTCAGCGTCAAGCCCTCTATCACATCAGTCACACTGTTACTGGCGCGGGTGATGGACACACCGTCCACTGTCAACGAGGCATCCAGCTCATTCTCCCCAGCCAGCAACTGATTACTCGCATCCCGGTTCAACATGGAGAAGTTGAAAGTATTGGCATCCAGACTACCACCAAAGGAGAGTTGAACACGATTGTCATAACCCGTTGAGCCAGACGTCAATACCAGGGTCTGGTTCCCACTGTCACCCGTGATCAGACCAGCAGTCACCCCTGTGCCGTTAGTCTCCACATTGATCGCCGACTGAATCTCACCCAAGGTCATGGCAGTGGAGAGATCCAGGGTAAAGCTGTCCGACCCCACAGTCAGCGTCAATTCGTCACCCGCCATCCCACCAAAAGTGGTTGATGATGCAACCTCACTGGATCCCAGCTTATGCTGCTGCGCCAGCCGGTTCACTGTAACATTGTAAGAAGAGGTAACGGCATCCGTATCGGAAGATACGGTTAACACACCGCTATCGGATGAGCTGGCCTTGGTGGCCTGAAAGGTATCCGCATCCAGCAGCTTTGTCATGGCACTCTGCAGGGACGAGAGTCCACCCTTCAGGCTGCCATAGGCTGATATCTGGGCCTGCACCTGGGCCTCTTTCTGGTTTAGCCGAGTAAGAGGCTGCTGCTCAACCGCCATCAACTGGGAGACGATGCCTGTAACGTCAAGCCCTGAACCCAGTCCTGGTGATGAGATGGCCATTTGGTTCTCCTGGTAATGCCTACTGAACTCTGTCAGCCCAAGTTAAAATCGCCTTGCTAACTGACGGAGTGAATTGCCTGATTTTTTATCTCTGCGCCAGGCATCTGTTAATCAAATTAAATCCAGTGACGTCCCTGTCACCCGTCCAGAGAATCATGCCTTTGCTTCAAACAGCAGCGATATTCCCTGATTACCTTTAAAAATAGCTTCACTCGTTTCCCTGAGCCTCTGCTGCATATCCAGCACATCTTCAGATGGAATACTCCTCACCATCTCACCAGACTCTTTATCTATAACCTTGATAACGGTCTTTCCACTCTCTTCATCCACTGAGAATTCCAGTTTACGCTGAACAGATTGAGCAAACTGGTTCAACTGTTCAACCGCATTATCAAGCGTCTGTCCATCCATCGCTGCAGTAGGCCTTTGTTCTTCCTTGGCCTCACCCCTGGAAGCGATTTGTGCAGATTGAGCCACCCGCTGGATTTCAGAATTTTCCCGCACCCTTACGGTACTGCTTGCAGCTCCTTTTGATTGCGCGGACAGGCCGCTCAATACACTTTGCGAGATTTCATTCACCATGGCGATCACCTATTTAACGCGGGATGGGGCAATTTTTTCAATGCCCCATCCCTCGCCCAGATTACTGGAGAAGTGACAATACGCTCTGCGGCAGCGCATTCGCCTGGGAAACCATTGCCACACCCGCCTGCTGCAGGATCTGCGAACGGGTCATCGCGGCTGTTTCAGCGGCGAAGTCGGCATCTTGGATGCGGGAACGGGCGGCTGAGAGATTTTCAGACGTCACACTCAGGTTAGCTATAGTTGTTTCAAAACGATTCTGAACTGCACCAAAAGTACTACGAAGGGTACTCACTGAAGACAACGCCGCATCAACGCGAGTAAGAGTTGTATTAGCATTTGCAACCGTCGTTACTGATGATGAACTAAGTGCTGAGTTGCCAAGTGCCATAGAGCCCGTAGTAAATCCAATTGTCGCCGGAGCCGTCCCAGCTACAGCAATTGACTCTGCAGATATGAGACGGAGAGTACCTCCATACGTAGCTGTTGCCGCTGCACCACTTGCACCTGGCGTAAAGTCAGTTGTGGTGTTAACAGCGTTGTTATCACCCTCAATACCCTGAAAACCATCTGTTGTGGTTGTTGTGTTTGTCTGCGAAACCGCTATATTTCTGCCATCACTTGCAGTTAACGTAATTCTGGTATTTGCGCTATCATACGAAGCTGTAACACCCGATGCACTTGCATTTGAGTTGATAAGCGACACAAGCGTATCGGAACTCATCGCACCGTCGGCAGTACCATCATATCCCGTTACAATTGCCACACCATTGAGCGACAGGCTATAACCAGTATTTGTAGCAGATACGGCGTTGGCGGCCAGGTCTAACTGAACCGTCGTATCGGCGACAGCAGTTAACCCACTAATACCAGCCGAATTAATAGCGTCAGCTTTTGAATAGGCACTACCTGCTGTTCGTCCAGCGCCTGTTGAAGAATAGTCCTGTGACGCCCCAACGGTGACGGCGGAATTACTCCCAATGGCTATAGTGACATTACCTGATGCGATAGCACTAGTATTTACACCAGTTCCTTGTGAACCAACTGCCTTAGTGGTATCAAACTGGGTAGTACTATTGACGTAGTCAGCAGTTTTACCAATTGATGTAGTACGCATACTTGTTGCGAGGTTGATTGATATAGTTTCACCAACATTTGCACCAACCTGGAAGCTGGCTGATCCAAAAGTACCATCCAGAATACGTTGATTATTGAACGAAGTTTGCGACGCAACACGGTCTATTTCTGCAAGCAGTTGCTGCACTTCCTCATCAAGTGCCGCCCTGTCAGAAGCACTGTTAGTTGAATTTGCTGACTGTACAGACAATTCACGTACACGCTGTAAATTATTAGTAATCTCACCCAACGCCCCTTCCGCAGTTTGGGAAAGAGATATGCCGTCATTTGAGTTTCTAATTGCCTGATTTAACCCTCTAATCTGGGAAGTCATCCGTTCAGAAATTGCCAAACCAGCCGCATCATCCTTAGCGCTGTTGATACGAAGACCGGAAGAGAGCCGTTCCATGGCTGTAGCCATTGAACTCTGGGATTTGTTCAGATTGCGCTGTGCGGTCAGGGACGCAATATTGGTATTGATAATCTGTGCCATTGTCTTGCTCCTTATTCCCCTTTAGCTACCGCATCGGGTGCCCTCGGGGTCAGGTTGATATTTGGCGGATATATCGGAACAATTTTCTGATATTTACCGCCTCCGATGTTTGTAACGGCCGTATCCAGGGATTCTTTAAGCGAAATAACAAAAAATCTTGCGAATGCCATTACAAAAAATATCCGTTTAATTTTTACATAAAAATCAATCTCGTAGGTCGAATTAGCGACAGCGTAATCCGACAATCAATCCACGCTCCCTGTATCGGAAACCTTGTCGGGTTACGCCTTCAGCTAACACGACCTACAACTTCAGACACGTTGGATGGGCACGTCTTGTGTGCCCACGCCGCGCATTCGGCCCGAGGCGGGCCTCCTACAGGTAATTGAACAGGGAAAGCCCTTTTACCTTCACATAGGCCTGTTGAGCGGCCTGCAGGGCGGTCATCTGGCTCTCAAACCGGGAGATAGCCTCCGTATAGTCCAGATCACGCTCCTCAGAACGGTGGATTTCCAGGTTCAGCTTGAGATCCTCATTCACCGTCTGCTGCTCTTCAATGGAATTCAAACGGCCACCCACGGTGGTTCTGACCTCAATGACATTGTCCATCGCCAGCTGAACATCGGTGATATAGCGATCTACTGATTTCCCGGCCTCCAGATCCGCGGCCAGCAGGTCAAGAGTCTCGAATACACTCCGCTTTGAAGTCACCGGCGCGGTTGCACCTGTTGTCAGACCCGTATTGGCCGTGGTGGCAGTACCGGCGATATTCACCGTCACGCCCGTGCCCCCAACCGCGGTCAGGGTCAGGGTGTCAGGCGGTGCAGTGTTACTCTCGGCCCTTACCCCGGTTTGACCACTGATGGCATTGATGGCATCTCGCAACTGGACCGCTCGCTGCGTCGGATTGGCCGCGAGCGCAAGGCTCCGATACTGATTGCCCCATTGCCGTTGCCACCATCAATGGTGATATCACCTGCAGTGATGGCGGCAGGCGCCGGGTCGGTAGGCGCGGCCACATTGACCGTGGCAATCGGCCCGGTCGCGATATTCATGAACGTATCAAATCCGTTGTCCCCATCCGCCACGGTGCGATCCGAGGCGATCTGCAGTTCCCGTTGGCCACTGTCGCCGTTGTAGCTGTAGACACCCAGGTCATAAGAGAAGGGCCGGGTACCGGACTGATAGCCGGCAAAAACGTACTCGCCCCCGCTGTCCCTCGAATTGGCCATGGAAAACAGCTGATCGCCTATCTGCCTGATTTCAGAGGCAATGGCACTTTTATCAAGCGTCGTTAACACATCATTATTACCCTCTACTGTCAGTTCCCTGACCCGCTGTAACAGATTGGTAATACCATCAAGCGCCCCCTCTTCCGTCTCCAGGCGGGAGGTCAGCCGATCAATATTGCTCTGATACTGGGATAGTGTGTCGACCGCGCGGTTCAGCCCCAATACCCGGGACGCACTCGCCGGATCATCGGAGGGCGTCAACACCCGTCTGCCGGTGGAAAGCTGTTGCTGGGTATCGTTCAGTTCACTCTGCTGCCGGAGCATGGAACTCAGGCTGCGCTCGGTGATCATCTGGGTTGAGATGCGTAACATAGTTACCTCCGGATTGCTCCGATCAGCGAGTCAAACAGGGTATTGGAAACTGTAATCACCTGCGCCGCAGCCTGATAGGCCTGCTGAAACTTGATCAGATTGGCAGCTTCTTCGTCCAAATTGACGCCACTGATCGAAAGGAGCGAATTTTTATGGCGCTCCCGCAGTCCATCGGTGGCATTGAAGTTGACCTCGGCCTGATGAGTCTTTGAGCCGACATCTGAAACCAGTTGGCTGTAGACCCCCTGAAAAGTGGCTGTCTCCAGCCCCCCACCTGTCGAGCCCAGCATGGATTTAGAGGATTGCAGATCAGCCAGTTTGAGTGCATTACGGTTATCACCGATACCACTGCTGTTATTTTCGATAACAAACCGGTCTCCGGCGGCAGGTGTGCCGGTGATGTTAAAGCTCATCCCGCCATAGGCGGGGAAGGAGAAACTGGCGCCGTTTGTCTGGGTTGCTGGATCATAGGCAATGGTGCCACCGGGACCACCGGTGACAGCGAATCCAGGAGCCCCGCCATGAGCGGTGGCACTCCACTCGAGCGTTATGCTTCCGGCAAGCGGAATGTTGCTGGTATTGCTGTAGTCCGGTTGGGAAATGGCAGCCGTGCCCTGATTGGGACCACCGCCGATGTTGGTTGTCTGTGCAGCCCGGATGGGGCCGGCCGCGGCTATTTTTCGTGGATCACTGATCAACAGCTCCATGTTACTGGCCGCATTTCGCGTTGGCTGGATCAGATAGCGGTCACCCGCTGTGGCGGCTGCGGAGATCGAAATAGATATGCCGTCTATCTCAGCCGTGGTATGGGGATAGACTCCACCTGTATTGATCGTGGTTACCTGGCCGTCAGATAGCCGGGTCATGGTAAATTGATCGGCCACACTGGTTGCGCGCAACTCATAGTCACTGGCCGTCAGATTGCCGGTATCAATATAAGCGGCCGTCACCTGGGCAGCACTCGCATTGTTGGCATTACTCAGCACGCCGACACTGTGAGGAGCAAAGAACTGCCCACCCAAATTACCATCCAGATCCAGACCCTGTTGATGTTGGCTGTTGATCCTGTCAGTCATCCCGATAGCCACCAGGCCCAGCTGGTTGGTCGCGGGCTTGAGAATCTCATCTCGAAAATCAAGCAACCCGGACAGCTCGCCGCCTGCCAGTTGATCAGTAACTACCTGGGTTCCGGAAACATTGGTGAAGGCGATATCACGCTGACTGGGATCGCTACTGCTGTTGACGGCTGTCAGTGTTGCATTGGTTCCACCGATGACCAGGGTCAACCCCTTGCCGATAAAGACATTCAACGCCCCGTTGTCCTGCGGGACTACCGTGATATTGACCAGCTTGGAGAGTTCGTTCAGCAGCACCTCCCGCTGATCCAGCAGATCATTGGGCGAAGGTCCCCCTGCACCAGACGCTTCGATAATACCCTGATTGACCTGGGCAATCGCCTCGGCCAGATCACTGATCTCCTTGGCGACATCCGCCAGTTCCTGATTCAGCTGATTATTTGCATCGGTAAACTGCCGGCTGAGGTCATGATAGCGATTGACCATGGCACCCGCTTCCGACAACATCACCTGCCTTGTTGAGATGGAGGAGGGATCATCCGCCACTACCTGCGTGGCATTAAAGAAATCCTGAATGGCGGGATCCAGCCCGATATTGGGATCCGCCAATACATTGTCTATCCGGCTGGCGTGGCTGAAATAACTCTCCATCTCGGAAGCGGACGACTGGGATGCACGCATCTGGCCCGCCAGGAAGTCATCATACAGGCGCTGCACCTCTCCCACCTGTACTCCCGAACCGATATAACCGGCCCCGGTCAACTGCGGAATTCGGGCGGTCAGATTGACCCGCTGTCGGCTGTACCCCTCGGTATCCGAGTTGGCAATATTGTGCCCGGTCGTGGTCAGCGAGCGCTGAAACGCGAGCAGTGCCGATGTACCTATATTGAGTATGCCTGCCATCTGTCTGTCCTGGTCGCTGAAGCCGCGCCTACGATTGATGCCTTTCGCGGCTGAAGCCGCTCCTACGATCGATGCCTTGTAGGAGCTGCTTTAGCTGCGATTTTCGCTTTTCATGCCTAAATGCCTCTCCTACGTCGTTAATCCCACTGACGACCCGCGTGAATTTCATAGCGACCATTCATGCTCAAGCTTGAGTCGTTCCACCGCCCGGGTCATTTCTGGCCCGTTTAATACCGCATTGATTTTACTCGCATAATTCGGATCGGTCGCATAACCGGCCCGCTGTAATTCAGTAAAATAGGCCTGACTGTCTTTCGTGGCTCCCAGCGCCTCGCCGTAGCGAGGATTCGATTGCAGAAAATCCACGTAGTCATGAAAACTGTCCCGCAGCGAGTCATAGGAGCGGAAAGAGGCCCGTTTCTTTACCGCCGTACCCGCCTCATATTCCAGGGTATTGACGCTTACCCGGTCGCCTTCCCAGCGTCGATCCGCCTTGATCCCGAACAGATTATTGGCCGGTGCACCATCGGCTGCGCGGATCAGCTTCTTTCCCCAACCGGTCTCAAGCGCTGCCTGGGCCAACAGGGCCTGCGGTTTGAGGCCTATCAGACCAGCAGCCTCGGTCGCCCAGGGCCAGAGATTCTCGACAAACTCTTCAGCACTCCAGTTTTTCGGGTCCGGTTGTCCCACGGCAATTTCGGCGCCCACTGCTGGTTTATTCCGCCCAGCATCTGTACGAGGTGTTCCTTCTACACCACCGGACACTGTAACGCCGTCAAGGCGCACACGGCCCGCCCTCTCCGCGTTGCCTGACTCCGGTGCGCCATACATGTTTACAGCCATGGCCAGTCGCCGGTAATCTTCGATCGTTTTCGCCGTCGGGACGGTATCAGCTCCCGCTTCATCAGCACCGCCCAGTTGCCGCTTAATGACATCCGCCAGCCCCATTCCGCCACTCTCAGCCAGATGGATGGAGAGCTGCTGATCGTACATGTCGCGATAGAACAGGCTCTGCTCACTATCCATAAGTCCTTCACCCAGGCCGGCCTGGCGCATGCTCTTCAACATCTGCTGCACGAACAGGGATTCAAACTGACGCGCCACTTGATCCAGCGAACCCTTGGCATCTTCGGATGCCCGGGCCTTGAGCGCCGTCAGGCCCTCCATGTTGGTATAGATTGACGCGCTAGCCAGATCCATCAGATGACCACCAGCTCGGCTTTGAGGGCCCCCGCCTGTTTCAACGCTTCCAGAATAGCCACCAGATCGGACGGTGCCGCACCCACCTGGTTGACCGCGCGAACCACCTCATTGAGAGTCACGCCCGGGTTGAACAGGAACATCCGGCTGCCGCCCTCGGCCACACTGACATCGGAGCGCGGCACTACGGTGGTGGCACCACCGGAGAACGCTTCAGGTTGGGAGACCTGGCTGTTTTCGCTAATGGTTACCGTCAGGCTGCCATGGGAAACAGCAGCGGGAGAAACCTGCACCTGATTGCTGATCACCACCGTACCGGTACGGGAATTGACAATCACCCGCGCCGCCACCTCGCCAGGCTCGACCGGCAGGTTTTCGATCAGTGAGACAAAGCTGACCCGCTGACCGGGATCGATTGGGGTATTGACCCGGACGGATGTAGCATCCAGCGCACGCGCGGCGCCCGGACCGATAGCCTTGTTAATGGACTCAACCATCCGGTTGGCAGTGGTGAAGTCACCCTCATGCAGATTGAGGGTCAGGTAAGTCCCCTGACCAAAGCCGGAGGTGACCGTACGCTCGACGGTAGCGCCGTTGGGAATGCGCCCGACACTGGGGATATTGATGGTGATACTGGAACCATCCGCACCCGATGCACTCAACCCACCCACCACCAGGTTGCCCTGGGCAATAGCATAGACCCGGCCATCGGCACCCTTCAGTGGTGACATCAGCAGCGTGCCGCCACGCAGGCTCTTGGCATCACCAATGGAGGAGACGGTGATATCGATCTTCTGTCCCGGCTTGGCAAACGCAGGCAGATCAGCATTGATGGTCACCGCCGCCACATTTTTCGGATTAATCCGGGTACCGGGCGGCACCACGATACCGAGCTGGGTCAGCATGCTTTTCAGACTCTGCTCCGTGAACGGGGCGGAACTGCTCTTGTCGCCGGTGCCGTTGAGGCCCACGACCAGGCCATAACCGAGCAACTGGTTGGTACGCACCCCGGCAATGGAAGCAAGATCCTTGATCCGCTCCGCCTGGGCAACGCCGGCAAACAGCAGCAGTGCCAGAAGGCCGATGCTCATGTGGATACTGGCCGGCAACAGGGAACGCAACGCTATAGACTGTTTCATACAATTCACCTAAAAGGGCATCAGGGCGCTGATAAAGAACCGGCCCAGCCAGCCCATCACATTGGAATCGGCCACCGCACCATCACCAACATAGACAATGGTCGGATCGGCCAGACGCGTGGAAAGCACGGTATTGGTGGCATCGATATCTGCCGGGCGCACAATGCCGGACACCTTCACATACTCATTGCCCTGATTAATGCCGATCCGCTTCTCGCCACGGACCACCAGATAGCCATTGGGCAGCACCTCGATGACCGTCACGGTGATATTGCCTGTCAACTCGTTGTTCTGTTCGCTGTCACCCTCACCGGAAAAATCGTGTTCCGACTCCAGGGAGAATCCGAGATTGTTACCCCGATTGCTGGCCAGCGGCAGCAAGCCCGGCGCATTGAATTGTGGCGTGGAACCGAGCAGGGTCGGATTGGTGACGCTGTTGCTGTTGGATTTGCTGACTTCGGTGGTGGCGCTTTTTTTCGCATCAGTCTTCTCAACCAGCTCGATGGTCAGCATGTCACCCACACGGCGGGCACGCATATCTTCAAACCAGGACTGCTCATACCCGGCCTGGTAGATGGCGCCATTGCCTTCCGGTTTCGGCGCGGCCACCACCGGGCGAATCGGCGCATACGCCGGGTCGCGCACCGGAGCCGTGTTACAGCCGGCCAGTGCGACGGCGGTCAATGCCAGCATCATTAAGGAGAAGAGCCGATTCATCATCTCAAGTACCTGTTGTTAGAGCTGATTGCTCACATAGGCCAACATATCGTCGGTGGTGGAGATCGCCTTGGAGTTCATCTCGTAGGCGCGCTGGGTCTCAATCATGTTGACCATCTCCTCCACCACGTTAACATTGGAGCTTTCCAGCGAGCCCTGATTGACCGTACCCACGCCGTCAACACCCGGGGTAGCCGTCGTGGGGGCACCACTGGCCGCGGTCTCCCGGAACAGGTTCTGACCCACTGCCGCCAATCCGGTCGGGTTGACAAAATCCGCCAGCTCGATGGTACCGATCTGGGTCGGCGTGCTGTTACCCGACACCAAAGCCGAGACCACGCCATCCGAGCCCACGGTGATACTCAGGGTGTTGGCCGGGACGGTAATAGCCGGCTCCAGGGCATAGCCATTGTTGTCCACGATCTGTCCATCCGAACTCATACCGAACGAGCCATCGCGGGTGTACACAATGGAACCATCGGGATGCAGTACCTGAAAGAAGCCCCGACCCTGAATGGCCATATCCAGCGAGTTGCCGGTCTGCATGATGTTGCCCTGGGTATGCAGCTTCTGCGTGGCCACTGTGCGTACACCGGTACCGATGGCCAGACCCGATGGCAGCTGGGTGTCCTGTGACGACTGCGCGCCGACCTGACGCACATTCTGGTAGATCAGATCCTCGAACGAGGCACGATCCCGTTTGAACCCGGTGGTACTGACATTGGAAAGATTATTGGAAATGACCGACATGCGGGTCTGCTGCGCATCCAATCCTGTTTTTGCTATCCAGAGTGCGGGGTACATAGGGTGTCATCCTCTTGTCGTTGTTTGTTGACTAACAATAGTGAAGGCAATCTGCGTGCCAACCACGTTAACCCGACCATCGCTTTTATCAACCTGTAGGAGGCCCGCCCCGGGCCGATTTCGCGGCGAGGCGCCGCTCCTACAGTTCGCTTTTTGCAACCATCGGGTCAGCCGATACGCATGATGCTGGCTGAGGACTCATCCGTCTGTTCTGCCGTCTTCATCATCTTCACCTGCATCTCGAAGCGGCGGGAGAAATCGATCATGTCCACCATGGAATCCACGATATTGACATTACTGCTTTCCAGCGAGCCGGTTGCCAGCTGTATCTCGGCATCCGCCTCCAGCAGTTGGCCATCCTGCTGGCGCATCAGGCCATCCGTCCCCTTCTCCATCCCCTCCAGCGAGGGCGCCACCATCTTGATCCGGTCGATCTCCGCCAACTCTCCAGCCCCCTGACCCAGGGGACGAATGGAGATGGTGCCATCGGATGCAATCTCTATCTTCTCCGCCGGTGGTATGGCAATCGGTCCACTATTGCCGATCACCGGCAAACCGTTGCCGGTGGTCAGCAGGCCGTTGGCATCCAGCTTGAGGTCGCCACGGCGGGTATAGGCCTCACCGCCATCGCGTGACTGCACAGCAAACCAGCCGTCGCCATTGATAGCGACATCCAGATCCCGACCGGTATGCACGATCGCCCCGTGCTTGAAATCAACACCGGGTTGCTCACTCATGCCGTAGACCCGGGTGGGATAACCATCCCCGAACACCGGCATGCTGCGGAACTGCTGCAGGTCGGCCAAGAAGCCTGGGGTGCTGGCATTCGCCAGGTTGTTGCTGTTATTTGACTGGGCCAACAAGGTCTCTTTGGCGCCGCTCATCGCAACAAATAACATGCGATCCATTGTCTTCTCCTGTGAATTTCATCCGCGTGGGCACAAACAACGTGCCCACCCTACAACCCGCACCCCGTAGGAGCGGCGCCCTCGCCGCGAATCATGTCGCTCTCGAAACCCCCGTAAAATTCGGCCCGGGGCGGGCCTCCTACATGCCACCGACCTTATCGAATATTGATAATCGTCTGGGTCACCGTGTCGGCGGTGGTGATCACCTGGGCATTGGCCTGATAATTACGCTGCGCGGTGATCAGGTTGACCAGTTGCTCGGCAATATCCACATTGGAGTTCTCCAACCCGCCCGACTGAACCAGGCCAAAACTGGACGTACCCGCCTCGCCCATCTGCACATTGCCGGAGGTGAAGGTCTCCGCCCAACTGGTATCACCCAGCTGACGCAGTCCCTGCGGATTGTTGAACTTGGCCAATGCCACCTTGCCCAATGCCGTGGACTGTCCATTTGTAAAACGGGCCGATACCACACCGGTGTTATCGATATCAACGCCACTCAGCCTGCCTGGGGCATAGCCATCCTGAGTCAGGTTATTGACTGCAAATGCCGACCCGAACTGGGTGCTGTTATTCATATCAAAGGTCATGTTGAGCGGCGCCGCACCGGCAATAGGGTAGGCGTTATAAGCCAACGTACCGGTGGCCGAAATACTGCCCGATCCCGTTACCAATGCGCCCGATGTGTCAAAATTTACCGTCGCACTGGGATAGGCGGCGGAAGAGGGGGCGGCGGTTGAGTTTGTCGTCGGCGTAACAATATTGCCGTCGACCGTGGTATAGACATTCCACTCATTCGCCACTGTCGACTGCCTGAAGTACATGGTCATGGTGTGCGCCGTTCCCAGTGAGTCATAAACGGTAGTCGATGTTGAGTTGTCGTAGCTGGTAGCCACTGCCGGATCAAACAGGGTAGCCGCCGCTGTCGCGGTTCCGCTGGAGTCCAGATTGACCGCCACATTGGCGCTGGTGGTAGCGGACGGTGTACCGGAGAGGGTTGGAAGCTGCAGATCGGTTGTCGAGCCGGTATTAAAATTGGTGCCGCTGGTACCGATCGGGGCAAACACCTGCAAACGGTCATTGGTGTGATTCACCACATAACCATCCCGATCCACCGTATAGGCGCCCGCGCGGGTATAAGAGGTATTACCGTTGGCATCCGCCAGAGTGAAAAACCCCTCCCCGTTCAGCGCCAGATCCAGGTTGCTTGCCGTGAAGTCAATATTTCCCTGGCTGAACTGCTGCGCCACCCGGCTGACCCGCACACCCCGGCCGGCCGAGGTGGTACTGACATCCTGGATGGAGTTGGCGTAAATATCGGCAAACTCGGCGCGGGACTGTTTGAATCCATTGGTTGCCGCGTTGGCTATATTGTGACCTGTCACCTGAAGGTCGGTGGATGCGGCATCAAGTCCGCTCAGTGCAATGCGAAAAGGCATACTCTAATCTCCTCGTTAAATAATCAGCGGATTTCTGCTACGGAACTGAATGACACAGGCCCCAGGCCGGCCAGATTGACGGTAAGCCCCTGCCCTGCCCCGCCGATGCTGACGCTGCCCACCCGGGCCTCAATTAATGTATATGGCGTCACACTCTCACCATCCACTTTGGCTTGGGCCTCAATCTGGTACTGCCCTGGCGCTACCGCCTCCCCACTCTCATCCAGACCATCCCAGGTGAAGCTCACTTCACCCTTGGGCTGGGTGCCCAGTTGAATCTCTTTTATCAACTCACCAGAGGCATCGGATATCCGCACCGTGACATCGCTGGCCGGTTCGGTAACGCCAACCACACCCTTAATGGATCCTCCCGCCTCAAGATTGCCGGTATTGACCGGCACCAACACGTCACGCCCCACGAGATTGGCTGCCTGCAGTGCCTGATCGGAAATCATGGTGTCGGAAAAATTCGAGAACGAGTTGTTCAACTCATCAATACCGGAGACCGCGGCAAACTGTGATATCTGGGTTGCCAGCTCACTGTTATCCATCGGCTTGGTCGGGTCCTGATGGGTCAGTTCAGTCACCATCAATTCAAGAAAATCCTCCATCCCCAGTTCATTGTCTTTCTTCTCCTCAAGCTCACGCGAGAGACCCAGGGTCTGGTATAGCTGGTCGGTACTGGCTGCGTTGACACTGCTCATTTAACTGCTCCTTTATTGTTCGGCGCGTCCTTGCGCCTTACCGCTACGGGGTTACGCAAAAAAATCGCTGCTGACGATTTATTCACCTAATCGCAATGTGGCAACCATCAGCTGTTTGGCTGTATTGACCACTTCGACGTTGCTTTGATACGAGCGCGAGGCGGAGATCATATTGGCCATCTCCTCCATGACGTTGACGTTGGGCCGGAAGATATAACCCTCTTCATTGGCCTTGGGATGATTCGGGGCATATTCCATATTCAGGGGGGCATTGCTCTCGACAACTCCTTTCACCTGAACGCCCACGGCCGGCTCATCCGGATTGAGTTGATTCAGCAACGCGCTGAAGACCGGCTGTCGGGCCTTGTAGGTCTCTTCAACGCTGCTGCTGACACTGTCCACATTGGCCATGTTGCTGGCCACTGTATTCAATCGCAGGGACTGCGCACTCATGCCGGAGGCGGCGGTGTCGAATATCTTGAACATTGACATGATTATTGCCCCGTAATTGCTTTTCTGAGGGTTTGGATGGTGCCACTGAGGAAGCGCAGACTGGTCTGATACTGAATGGCATTTTCCGCGTAGGCGGTATGTTCAAGCTGGCTATCCACGGTGTTGCCATCCAGACTCGGCTGACTGGGTATGCGATACGCCATCTCACTGGGTGAGATGATGCCGTTATCCAGTGGTATATGGCTCTGGTGGGTGGTCCTTAGCTTGGACTGCTGAGCGGTCTGTTGCTGAAGCACTTCACTGAAATCAAAATCCCGCGCCTTGTAGCCCGGGGTATCCGCATTGGCGATATTACCGGCCAGCACCTCGGCACGCTTTGCATGCAGTTGGAGTGACTGGGCATGGATTCCAAGTATTTTGTCAAAACTCATAGGTCTGCTTCCTGGTTTTTCCTGAAAACCTATTAGCAGACAACATGCCAACTCTGCACTTCATTGTTTTTATGGGATTTTTTCAGAGATACGGCAAGCAGGAAAGCGGCAACCGGCAACCGGGGGCCGCGGCGACGGCAAGTCCTGACCGGCCTGGGGAATTCTCGAACCGCGTGCGGTGGGCGGCTGAGTATCGTCGGTCGGATGAGCGCAGCGTAATCCGACAAAAGCGCTCGGTCTGTCGAGTTACGCCTTCGGCTAACGCGACCTACGATTGGTCGGGTGTTCTCTGTGGTGCAGACGCTTGAGGCGTTCGGGGGTGCGGTAAATACGGCAGCGGTGACCGGCAAGCGGCTGCTGCCCGGCGGCAAACCGTAGCCGGTTTGGCTATTTCAGGCGGTAGGCGATACCACCCAGCTTGCTGACCATTTCAAAACGGTCGGTATGGGCCGAAAGCGACTCGGTGGAACCAAGAAACAGATAACCGCCCGGATTCAGTGACCGGGCCATACGATTGATAATGTCGCGCTTCTGTTCACTGGAGAAGTAGATAAGGACATTGCGACAGAAAATCACATCAAAACGCCCCATCATTTCATAGCCCTTGGTGAGATTAAGCTCGCGGAAGCTGACACGCTGGCGGATTTCCGGCCTCACTTCCAGGCAATCCCCGTTGATTTTGAAATAACGGTCTTGCTGTTCCAGACTCAGGCCGCGGGATGAGGACATACCGCAATAGATGCCCTTTTTTGCATCGGCCAGTACCGTTGAAGAGATATCCGTTGCAACCACATCGACACCGCCGGGCAGTGCACCGGGATTTGCCCGCTGATAATCCTGTACCACCATGCTCAGATTGTATGGCTCCTGGCCATAGGAACAGGCGGCGGACCAAATCCGGATCGAGCGGCCCGAACGGGCTTTTATCTCCGGACAGATCATCTCCTGCAGCAGGCGAAAATGGGACATATCACGAAACCAGAAGGTCTCGTTGGTAGTCATCGCATCGATGATACTGGTCCTGAGCCGTGGATTTCTGCCGCTGTTGAGCTGGTTCAGCAACTCACCCACCGTGGCAATCCCGTAGTCGCGCATCAGCCCGCCGAGCCGGCTTGATACCAGGTATTCCTTTCCAGCACCTAATACAATTCCGCAGGCATCTTCAAGAAACTTCTGAAACGCCTCGTAATCACCGTGTGACAGCATATTCCGGCTCGCTAGGCACTGTGAGATTGTTATCCATTGCGCTTGAGTTATTTACGCTTGTTCAGGAGGAGAGCGCCTTCAACTCCAGTTTATGCTGCTTGAGGCGCGTCTGTACCACCCTGGCCAGCTCGTCCGGCTCAAATTTGGCCAGGAATGAATTGGCCCCGACCTTTTCGATCATGCTCTGATTGAACACACCGCTCAGGGAAGTATGGAGGATAACTTGCAGATTGGCGAGCGCCGGATCCTTGCGTATTTCCGTCGTCAGGGTATAGCCGTCCATTACCGGCATCTCCACATCCGAAATCACCAGTGACAGAAAGTCGGAGACTCTTCGGCCTTCGTTGGTCCACGCCTTCAACTGATCCAGCGCCTGTTTGCCGTCATTGCAGACCGTGGTCATCACCCCGAGCTTATCCAGCACACGCTTTACCTGATTGCGCGCCACCGAGGAATCGTCGGCAATCAATACATGCTGGGTCTCATCGATCGCCTCCTCTTCAATAACGCCCTCGGATACATCCTCCGACACCGTGACAATCTCGCTGAGTACTTTCTCCACATCAATGATTTCCACCAGCTCTTCATCGACCCGGGTAACTGCCGTCATGTAACTGCCTTTTGCCGCACCCTTGGGCGGGGGCAGAATATCACCCCAGTTCATGTTGACAATCCGGTCAACCGAACCCACCAGAAACCCCTGTACCCTGCGGTTGTACTCGGTAATGATGACGAAACGCCCTTCGATGTTGGCCAGCGGAGGCCCCCCAATAGCCTGAGAGAGATCCATCACCGTAATGGTTTTGCCACGCATGTTGGCGATACCCCGGACTACCGGGTGGGAGCCGGGCAGCTGGGTCAGCGGAGGGCATTGAATCACCTCCTGCACCTTAAATACATTGATACCAAACCGCTGTCTGCCGGCGAGCCGAAACAGCAACAGCTCCAGTCGATTCCTGCCCGCAAGCTTGGTTCTTTGATCAACACCGTCAAGGATACCCGCCATCTCTACCTCTCCGTTCAAATATCTCTGTCTGATGTTAGCGACCCACCTGTCTATTGCTTTAGGCCCGATTGCATTCAATACCCGCGGAAAGGATATGCGCAGGCCTTATCACGCGGCCCTTATATCAGGCATGGGTATTGCATGTTATTTGTGCAGCAATGAATGAGCTGAATATTTGGACAGGTGAAGTGATGAGCAGATTAACACCCGCGGTCAGGAAGCGGCATTATTGGCCAATCCTGCTTCTCGTCTGGTCACTGGCGGCAGTATCCGCCACGGAGGAGCAGACACAACCCCACGAGAGCATCCTGGCGGCAGCCGAGCAGCATGTTCTGAATGACTTTGACGAAGAGAACCAGGAGATCAACGTCGCGGCAGGGCGGCTGGACAGTCGGCTCCGATTGGCGGCATGCGACCAGGAACTGGACACTTTCATGCCCCATGGTCGCAAAAACGCATCCCGTGTAACTGTTGGCGTGCGCTGTAACGACACCGGCGGCTGGACGCTCTATGTGCCGGTAACCCTGTCACTGATGAAAGAGATTGCAGTCGCCAACCGGGAACTGCCCAGAGGCACCATTCTTACATCGGCGGACTTCAAAATTGAAAAACGGGACGTCGCCCGACTGCATCGGGGATATATCGAACACCCCCAACAGGCCATCGGCAAAAAGCTTAAACGCCGGTTGCGTGCCGATGCCGTTCTGACACCAGGGCAGCTGATCATCCAGCACGCGGTAAAAAAGGGCAGTCAGGTGGTGATCGTGGCCCAGATAGGTGGATTGCAGGTTCGCATGAATGGCAAGGCCCTATCAAACGGCGCTGTCGGGGAACGCATCAAAGTGGAGAACAACAGTTCCAACAGGCAAATAGAAGCGACTGTTATAGACTCCGGGGTAGTCAAGGCAACGACCTAGGATATTCCGGTAAACACCGACCACCATTGTGAACCGGCACTGGTTTTTAGCATCAAACCAACTACTTTCTGATTAAAGCTTGCACCCATTTGGCCGCTACGCTGATGGGAACTTTTTACAAGGTGGTTAACAGCATGAAAATCAAAGGTCTGTCCGGACAACCCATCAGCACTGGTGAGGGCAACAAGAGCAAGGCAACCGACAAAACACAGACAGCGGGCGCATCTCCCAGCGAAAAATCGACCGGCACCAGCAGCGATACCGTTAGCCTGACGATATCGGCTACCCGCCTGCAGGAGCTTGAAGCACAGATTGCCAGCCTGCCGATCGCCGATGCGCAGCGTGTTTCTGATGTACAACGATCCCTGGCTACCGGCAACTTTGCATTTGAACCGGAAGATGCCGCGGAGAATCTACTGGCCCAGGAAAGGCAATTTTCGCAACTGGACAAACAGGAGTAATCAATGAATCTCTCTGCCGAACAGCAGAACCGGCTCAGCCAGATCATCTCAACCGAGCTGAACTGCGCTCACTCACTTGCTGAAATACTTCAGCGTGAACAGAACGCGCTTAAATCACACGATCCGGAACAGGTTCTGGACATCAGCAGAGAAAAACAGCAGACCGTGGACCAGATGCAGGAGTGCGGCAGACAGAGAGATCGTCTGCTCACATCACTCGGGGTTGCCGGTGGCTCTACAGGCATCAACAAACTTCTACAAACCAATAGCGCCGCTACATGCGCTGGTCTGTGGCGCCAGCTGGAAGCTATTGCCGGCAAGCTGCGCGAGCAGAATGAAATCAACGGCGGCATACTGGCACTCAGCCAGCGCCACAACAAACAGGCACTGGATCTGCTTTGTGGACGTACCGATAGCAGAAACACCTACGGCGCCAGAGGGCAGCACAACCAGGATCAGTCGGGCCACTCACTGGCAAAGGCCTGATAGAGATAAAAAGCGCTTAACCGCGAACGATGCGAAAACACACAAGCAAGTCGGGTTACGCCTTCGGCTAACGCGACCTACAGCCACAGCGCCAAACTGTAGATCGGATTAGCGCAGCGTAATCCGACAAATTGATCAACCCACAAGCAAGTCGGGTTACGCCTTCGGCTAACGCGACCTACAGCCACAGCGCCAAACTGTAGGTCGGATTAGCGCAACGTAATCCGACAAATTGATCAACCCACAAGCAAGTCGGGTTACGCCTTCGCCTAACGCGACCTACAGCCACAGCGCCAAACTGTAGGTCGGATTAGCGCAGCGTAATCCGACAAATTGATCAACCCACAAGCAAGTCGGGTTACGCCTTCGCCTAACGCGACCTACAGCCACAGCGCCAAACTGTAGATCGGATTAGCGCAACGTAATCCGACAAATTGATCAACTCACAAGCAAGTTTATTGAGCGGTTCCACTTAAGCGCAGGTATCGCTGCAGATCGGCATCCCGGTCCAGATCCCAGAGGGGTTCAAGTTCACGCCAGACCCAACCCAATTGAGCAAGGCGCTCGCGCGTTATCTTCAACACCTGATCCGTGCCCCACGGGATGTCGTAAAACAGCTGCCCATCCATCCGCCGCATACCCAGGAGTACATAACCGCCATCTTCAGCCGGCCCCAGCACCGCATCGGCACCGGCACTGAGCCAGTCCAGGGCACGGAGCAAGTGCTCCCGCTTGAGCACCGGGCAGTCACCACCGATCAACAGCACCATCTCACACCGGGTGAGTGCCTTGCGCGCGGCATGGGCCATACGCTGACCCAAATCACCCGTTGTCTGTGCATAGAGAGTAATGGATGGATTCGCTGCCGCCTGGAAAACCGCGTGCCGGGTATCCGGGGCACACCAGATCTCAACTGGCGCCACCTCCCGGGTCGCCTCCCCAAGCACCCGCTCCAGAAGCGTGCGATAAATCTCCGCAGCACGCTGTTCCCCGACCGAAGGAATCAGTCGTGTCTTAACCTGTCCCGGCACGGGTGCCTTGGCAAACAGCAGAATACGAGCAGCGGGAAAACGCATCAACGGTAACGTTGAGCCAGCCGCGCCGGGTCCGCCCCGAAAAAATAGGCCCAGCGCAAACGCCACATCAACAATACAGTTGAAATAATCCCGGACTGCTCCCAGCGACGGCTGGAGGTAATCAGACACCGGGCAATCACCTGCGGTCGGGAATATCTCTTCAGCCGCTTGGTTATGGCGATATCCTCCATCAACGGAATTGCCGGAAACCCACCCAACCGCACAAACAGCTCTCGCCGAACGAAGATACCCTGATCACCCGTCGCGATACCACTGAGCCTGGATCGCCAGTTCATCATGAACTCAATGACACGCAGCATGGGATGTCGTCCGGACAGCCGGATATTAAACCGGCCCCAGTCACTCTCCGATGCGGCCATGACGGAGATGATCTGCCGGGGAAATTCGGCCCGAATGACACTATCGGCATGAAGAAACCAGAGAATCTCACCAGCAGCAGCCTGCGCACCGGCATTCATCTGCTGCGCCCGTCCCACAACCGAACCAATGAGCTTATCTACCAGTGGCGCTGCCAATGCCACGGTATCGTCAATGCTTTCGCCATCCACCAGCACCAGCTCGACACCCTCGGCACGGGCATCCTGCAGCGTTTCCAGCAACTGAACAATGGTCTCCGCCTCATTCAGGCAGGGGATAACAACCGAAAGCACCGTATTCCTGATCATCAGAGCATCAGTCACTCAGCGCGCCACCACAGCTGCTACCCTGTCCGGCGGTACAACCGTAACAGTGTTCGGCAATGCGGATCGCCCAACCATCCAGCGATTGTCTTGAAACTTCACTGATATGGATCCTGTCTTTTCCCTCGCGAACTATGGGCATCTGCAGCATCTGGTTGAAATCACAATCATAGAGATAGCCCTGCCAGTCAACGCTCAGCAGGTTTCTGCACATAACGGTCTCAAGGTTATCGCTGCTATAGGCACTCTTAAGCAAGTCCAGATAGTCATGAAACACGCCCTTTGACAGCAACATACTGCCAAATCGGCTAATCGGCATATTGGTAATGGTGAACAGCTGACTGAAGCGGATACCATGATCCTCCCAGAGACGGCGCTTAAAATCCGTCTCCAGACTGTACTGCGAAGGCGGTAGTGCGGGCCCCAGGGGGTTGTAGACAAGATTCAGCACCAAGCCACTCCCCTCCTGGGCATATCCCAGTGCATTCAGTTGTCGGAGTCCGCGGATACTGGCGTCATAGACACCGGCGCCCCGTTGCTGATCCACATTCTCCTGCAGATAACAAGGCAGCGAGGCCACAATCTCAACCTGCTGTTGACTCAGAAAACGACCCAACGTCTCCTGCTGCGGCTCCTCCAGGATGGAAAGGTTGCAACGATCGATCACCTTGACTCCCCGTTCTCTTGCCTCCGCCACCAGATAACGGAAATGATCATTCAATTCCGGAGCTCCGCCGGTCAGATCAATACTCTGTATCCGCTGTCGATCAATAAAGCACAACACATCATCGATGGTGTTTCGCCCCATCATCTCCGTTCGGGTCGGACCTGCATTCACGTGACAATGCTTGCAGGTCTGGTTGCACCGGTAACCGAGATTAATCTGAAGTGTCTCCAGCCGCCCTCTGCTGATAGCAGGAAATGTGGTGGGTGAAAGCAGATGGGTGGTATCCAACATAGCAAACAGCCTCGATCAACAATCAGTAATACGTTAAATGCACAGTGATCGACTCCTTTTCAGTCGTCGTTACACCAACAACGATCACACTCAGGTTGCCAAACAACCCTCGAAAAATGCTAAAATGCGGCTCGTTCATGGCAGGCCGCCAAGCGAACTCACTACCGTTGTCCCGGTTATCAGGCCCGGACGGCGTTCTCACCGCCCCCGTAGCTCAGCTGGATAGAGCGCACCCCTCCTAAGGGTGAAGTCACACGTTCGAATCGTGTCGGGGGCGCCATTTTCATTCCGCACTATAATAAAGGACCCGGACAGGCGCCCGCCTATTTCATTGCAGTCAAACGAAGGTTTTTCCGATTACCCATTTGCTCAGCTGCTTTCAGGAGTATGTTAGCCGCGAGTAAGCACGCAAAATCTTATTTGCGACTTGACTATTCAGCCATTCCGATAAACACGGATGTATAGAGATGAGCTGAGCAATACCCATCAATCACCACATCCTACAGAGCTTCCCGACAGCCAGCGAGCGCTGGATAACGACTTCAAGGCGCGATAAGCGATATCCGACCTGACCCTGGACTGGAGGGTGATCGGAAAAGAGTTGCCCGGAAATATCCAGGGTCAATGACCGGCGGCAATACCGGCAACCCTCATTTCGCCTCCGGCGATGACATTTCTGTTTTCTCCAGGCCCGAGAGGCCAGAGTGCTTGTCACCATCTGAAAGCACACCGTTCAGCGGGGCTGATTCCGATTCGATACTCACCTCAATACCGGACGACGGAACAGACGCGGGCGGCTGTTTCGGGCGCGCCTGCAGGCGTGACAGGATATCGGACAGGACACGCTCCAACTCGGTATAGGCCCGGAGTTGTGCCAACTGATAATAACTGGTCTTTTTTTCATTCAGCAGCGCCAAACGGGCATCAAAATAGGCCACATCAGCTTCCAGCGAACTGACGGTGAGCCGCGCCCACTTTTTTTTCTGTTTTTTTTCCTGTTCCTGCATAAAAAAGCTGTTTTTTTAGGATTTATCCCGGATTATCCCTCAACTCTCCGAGAGTATAACGCCCTACCAGGATAAAACCCTAACTCCATGAATAAGTGTGATTTAGTTCCATTCGGCAGTTTTCAACGAATTGTGCTCCGCACAAAAATACGGATTTTTTTGGATGATTATACTAATTTTATAAAAACGCTTTAAAAAGGCACCTCTTATGCTACTATCCACTTATATGCTCCCCCATCCACAAATAATAGGCCGATCATCCAAATGAGCGCACTTCTGGAGTTGTTACGCACCACGTCTGCCCTCTCCGGCGGTAATGCCGCCTTCATAGAGGACCTCTACGAAAGCTATCTGCAAGATCCAAACAGCGTGGACCCTGCCTGGAGGGCACGTTTCGACAGCATTATCAAGGACTCCGCCAACGAGGCGCCGGATATTGCACACGGCCCCGTCAGGTCAAATTTTGCCCGTCTGGCGAGGGAAAAGCGCCCCGCATCCAGACAGACTTCTGAACGGATGTCTCCCGGGGCGGCGGAAAAACAGGCCGCCGTGCTGCGCCTGGTCAATGCCTGGCGTGTCCGCGGACACCAATACGCTACGCTGGACCCGCTGCGCCTGCGCGACATGGAAGATGTACCGGACCTGGACCCGGCCTTCCATCGTCTCGGCGAGGCAGACATGGACACGGTATTCAATACCGGCTCACTGTTCGCTCCCGATCGCATGCCACTGAGAGAGATCATCAGCTTTATCAAGGATGTGTATGGCAAAAACATCGGTTCCGAATATATGCATATTACCGATACCCGCCAGAAGCGCTGGATTCAGAAACGGGTTGAAGGGTCCAAGGCAAAGGCGGACCTGAACCCCGATGATAAAAAGTGGCTGCTGACCCTGCTAACCGCAGCGGAGGGACTGGAAAAATATCTGCATACCCGTTATGTCGGCCAGAAACGCTTTTCGCTCGAGGGTAGCGAATCCCTGATCCCGCTGCTGGATGAACTGATTCAGCGGGGCGGCCAGGACGGCATCCGGGAAGTGGCCATTGGCATGGCCCATCGCGGTCGTCTCAACGTATTGACCAACATCCTGGGCAAGGCGCCCGCGGAGCTGTTTGAGGAGTTTGAAGGCAAAAAAAGTCCGGAACGCTACAAGAGTTCCGGCGATGTGAAATATCACATGGGCTTCTCCACCGATATCGAAACCCCGAGCGGCTTCACCCATGTCGTGCTGGGTTTTAACCCTTCACATTTGGAGATCATCAGCCCCGTCATCGAGGGTTCCGTTCGCGCCAGACAGCAGCGCCGGGGAGACCGTGAAGGCAAGGAAGTACTGCCCATCCTGATCCATGGTGACTCTGCCTTTGCCGGCCAGGGCGTGGTGATGGAGACATTCCAGATGTCACAGGCCCGCGGCTACACCACCGGGGGCTCGATCCATATCGTGGTAAACAATCAGGTTGGTTTCACCACCAGCAACCCCCTGGATACCCGCTCTACCCTCTATTGCACCGATGTGGCCAAGATGGTGCAGGCACCGATATTCCATGTGAATGGAGACGATCCGGAGGCAGTCATTTTCGTTACCCGCCTGGCGATGGATTATCGCCAACGCTTCCACAAAGATGTGATCATCGACGTTATCTGTTACCGCCGCCACGGCCACAACGAGGCTGATGAACCGGCCATGACCCAGCCGATGATGTATCAGAAGATCCGCCGCCTGCCGACGACCCGGTCAAACTATTCCGACCAGCTGATCTCTGAGGGTATTGTCACCCCCGACCAGAGTCGGGATATGGTGGAGGATTACCGTTCTTCTCTGGAGCAGAACTCAACGGTGGCCCGTCCGACCCTGACCGATCTTAACTACCCTTACCACGTCAACTGGGCACCCTATCAGCACATCGACTGGGAACACCCCGCCGACACCAGTATCAGTCAGGAAAAACTTTCGCTGCTCGCCAACCGGCTGCTGGAGGTACCGGATGGTTTTGAGTTGCATGCCCGCGTCAACAAGCTGATTGAAGGCCGCCGCAAGATGGCCACCGGCGATCAATTAGTGGACTGGGGCTTTGGTGAGTGTCTTGCCTACGCCTCGCTGGTCGAGGAAGGTATACCGGTGCGCCTCTCCGGCCAGGATTGCGGCCGTGGCACCTTCTCACACCGTCACGCGGTACTACACAATCAATTGACGGGCGAAAGCCATACCCCACTGCAGCACATTTCCGAAAACCAGGCCAACTTTCTGGTGATCGATTCACTGCTTTCGGAAGAGGCGGTGCTGGGTTTTGAATATGGCTATGCCACCACCGAGCCGAAGGCCCTGACCATATGGGAAGCACAGTTCGGTGATTTCGCCAACGGGGCGCAGGTTGTCATCGATCAGTTCATCAGTTCCGGCGGCGCCAAGTGGGGTCTCTACTGCGGCCTGGTGATGCTGCTGCCGCACGGCTACGAGGGCCAGGGTGCGGAACACTCCTCCGCCCGTCTTGAGCGCTATCTGCAGCTCTGCGCAGAACACAACATGCAGGTCTGTGTCCCTACGACCCCCGCCCAGGTATTCCACATGCTGCGCCGGCAGATGCTGCGCCCGATGAGAAAGCCGCTGGTGGTGATGTCACCAAAAAGCCTGCTGCGTCACCGCCTGGCCACCTCGGCCCTGGAAGAATTCACCAAGGGTGAATTCCAGCCGGTCATTGGTGAAACCGATGATCTCGACCCGCACGAGGTTGAACATATCGTTGTCTGTTCCGGCAAGGTCTACTATGAACTGCTGGAGGCACGCCGGGCGCGGGGACTGCGCAATGTGGCCATTATCCGGATCGAACAGCTGTATCCGTTCCCCCGCGAGATATTTGATTCGATCGTCGACCAGTACACCCAGGTTGAGCGCATTATCTGGTGTCAGGAAGAGCCACAAAACCAGGGGGCATGGGATCAAATCAAACACCGGTTCCATACCCTGCTCGACAAGGGTAAACACCTTTACTATGTGGGGCGGCCAGCCGCTGCCGCACCCGCTGTCGGATACTACCCGATTCATGTTCAACAACAAGAGACCCTGATCGACGAGGCCCTTACCGGCCGAATCAATCACTCAATGAACCGAAGGATGCCTGCATAAATGAGTATCAATGTAACTGTACCGGCGCTGCCGGAATCTGTCGCCGACGCCACCATTCTCACCTGGCACAAAAAGCCGGGTGACGCGGTTTCACGTGACGAGAACCTGGTGGATCTGGAAACCGATAAGGTCGTTCTGGAAGTCCCCTCCCCGGTTGACGGAATTCTGGGCGACATCAGCGCAGCCGAGGGTGAAACCGTACAGGCAGGTGATCTGCTGACAGCCATACAGGAAGGAAGCGCAACCCAGCCCCAGGCGGCAGCGTCAACGGCCTCCACGGCCGAAGCTGCGGGCGATGATGAACCGGTCCTGACTCCGGCGGTGCGCAGATTGGTAAAAGAGAAGGGCATCGACCCCAAGGATATAGTCGGCACCGGGAAAGATGGCCGTATCCTGAAAACCGATGTCACCGCCTATATTGAAAGCCTGGAATCTGCCCCTGCCAAAACGGCACAACCCACCCAGGAGAGTGAGATCACCCAGACCGGCGTCGAGGGCGATCGCCCCGAGCAGCGCGTGCCGATGACACGCCTGCGGGCACGTATTGCCGAGCGCCTGCTGGAGGCGCAACAGAACGCCGCCATCCTGACCACGTTCAACGAAGTGGATCTGCAGGCGATCAATGATCTGCGCAAAAACTACAAGGACAAGTTCGAGAAAGACCACGAAGTGAAGCTCGGCTTCATGTCGTTTTTCATCAAGGCATCGGTCGAGGCCCTGAAGCAGTTCCCGGCGGTCAACGCCTCGGTGGATGGCAAGGACATCATCTATCACGGCTACTACGACATTGGTATCGCCGTCGGTTCGCCCCGTGGACTGGTGGTACCCATTCTCCGCGATGCCGATCAACTCGGCTTCGCCGATACCGAAAAAGCGGTACGCGATTTTGGCAAGAAGGCCAATGACGGCTCCCTCAGCTATGAAGAACTGACCGGCGGCACCTTCACCATCTCCAATGGCGGCGTCTTCGGCTCCATGCTCTCGACCCCGATCCTGAACCCGCCGCAGAGTGCCATCCTGGGCATGCACACCATTCAGCAGCGCCCGATGGTGATCAATGGCGAGATCAAGATCCGGCCCATGATGTACCTGGCTCTCTCCTACGATCATCGCATTATCGATGGCCGCGAGGCGGTACAGTTCCTGGTTACTATCAAGAATATGCTGGAAGATCCGACCCGCCTGCTGCTTCAGGTATAGTTGCCTGCCCCACCAGGCAAAGGCACAGACCGACCAGAGCCGGTAATCCCGCATCAGGGATTACCGGCTTTTTTCATTAATGGATATACTCTCTATTGATTCGGACAAAACAAATACAATAATCCGGCCCATCTGGCAGGTCTATGCTGAAAAAAATACTACTTCCCACCATCTTCTTTATCCTGGCCTACGGATTCTGGCTGAGTGAGGATTTCAAGGAGATATCCGCCGGCGTCGCCATCTTCATGTTTGGCATGCTCTCCCTCGAGCAGGGCTTTCGCAATTTTACCGGCGGCGTGTTGGAGCGGCTGATCAACAGGACCACATCCAGTCACTGGAAAAGTCTCGTTTTCGGCATCGTCTCCACCACCATCATGCAATCCAGTTCACTGGTATCGGTCATTACCATCTCCTTTCTCAGTGCAGGTCTGCTGACTCTGGTGGCCGGCATCGGGATCATCTTCGGGGCCAATCTTGGCACCACGACCGGTGCCTGGTTGATCGCCGGGTTCGGGCTGAAAGTCAATATCGCCGCCTATGCCATGCCGATGCTGGTATTCGGTGTACTGCTGATATTCCAGAAGGCAAAAAACCTGAATGGGTTCGGCTATATCCTGGTCGGTCTCGGCTTCCTGTTTCTCGGCATCCATTACATGAAGGAGGGCTTTGAGGCATTCAGGGGAACCATCAACCTGGCCGAATTTGCTGTCAAAGGCTATCCCGGCCTGTTCCTTTTTACCCTGATCGGTGCCTTCGCCACCGTTGTCATGCAATCGAGTCACGCCACGCTGGTACTCATTATCACTGCATTGGCGGCACAACAGATCACCTACGAAAACGCGCTGGCATTGGCCATCGGCGCCAATATCGGCACCACCATTACCGCCATACTCGGTGCTATCAGCGCCAATGCACAGGGCCGTCGCCTGGCCGGGGCACACCTGATGTTCAACCTGGTGACCGGCCTGATTGCCATCCTGTTTGTCCATCAATTGATTTATGCCGTTGATGAAATCAGCCTGCTCAGCGGTATCCGAGAAAACGACTTCACCCTGAAGCTGGCGATTTTCCACACCCTGTTCAATCTCATCGGCGTGCTGGTCATGACACCCCTGATCAGGCCGCTGGTGAATCTCCTGGAACGGACCATCAAGGAGAAAAAGTCGGAGATTGACCAGCCCAAATATCTCACCGACTCCGCCATTGATTTCCCGGAAACGGCCGTCAAGGCAGTACTGCAGGAGTCGCTGCATGTCTATGACAATGCCCAGGGCATCCTGATACACGCGCTGGGTTTCAGAAGACCCGAGGTACTCTCCACACTGGACCTGATGGAAGTGGCCGAGGCACAGAAAAAGCTGACCATGCTCGATATTGATGCTGCTTATGAACGCAGCATCAAGGGGCTCTATAGCGAAATAATCGCCTTCATCAGTCGGGTCGATTTCTCCTGGCAGATGGAGCAGTCCGCCGACCTGCATCACCTGCGGGAAGCCAATCAGCATATGGTCGAGGCAATCAAGGATGTCAAGCACCTGCAGAAAAACATGATCCGGTTTATTAACTCAGACAACAAACCGATGCGCCACGCCTACGACCAGTTACGCAGCCAGTTGGCTGTAATCATCCGGCAACTTGAAGAGATTAGACTGGCGGATGAGAGTAACACATCCATTCTCTCACTCGACGCATTGAAGCTGCTGGTCAAGGAGACGCACGATGAATTCAATTCATCACTGATTGACAAGATAAGACGACGGAGTATTTTGCCGCAGCAGGGCACATCGCTACTGAATGACAGTCACTACACCCACAGTATCGCCAAGAACCTGATACAGGCTGCCCAGACCCTGCTTGTGTCCGGCCCCAGGGACTTGGCACAGGCCGTGCGAACGATTGCCCTGGATGACAATGAACTCCAGGCAGTATCCGACAGGGAGCAGGTCGAAAAGACCGCGCAATAGACCCAAATGATCCCGGAATAACCCGATATGAAACGAAAAAAACTACTGCAGAAACTGGCGGATTACCTCAGTCTTGATCAGCGCAGTTTGCGCAAAAAACGTGAAAAGATGCGAGAAGTGTTGAAACAGTTGCGGGAAAAAGAGCATAAGCTGAAAAAGCGCATAGAGCATGAGCACGATCCGGCCAGGCAGCTGCAGCTATCCAGGGAACTCGACATCCTGCGAGCTCAGCGGAGAAAAGGGATCGCGGTACTGAAGGAGCTGAAGTAGTTCTGTTGAGTTATTGGATAATCGTCCATTTTAGGGCTGTTTTTTACCCTTCCGAGCCAATCTAACGGTATAATGGCGCCTCAGATAACCACCTCATCTGGGACAAGCCATGACCACTATCAAGCAAGACGATCTGATTCAGAGCATCGCGGATGCCCTGCAATATATCTCCTACTACCACCCGGCCGATTACATCAAGGCATTGACCGCCGCCTGGAAAAAGGAGGAGTCACCCGCTGCAAAAGACGCCATGGCCCAGATCCTTGTCAACTCAAGAATGTGCGCCGAGGGTCATCGCCCGATCTGCCAGGACACCGGCATGGTCACCGCCATTCTCAAGGTGGGCATGAACGTGCGGTGGGATGCCGATATGAGCCTGGAAGAGATGGTCAACGAAGGTGTGCGCCAGGGTTACGGAAACCCGGACAATGTGTTGCGCGCCTCCGTGGTCAGTGACCCGGCCGGTGCCCGCACCAACACGCGGGATAATACCCCGGCGGTGATTCACACCCGGATTGTGCCGGGCGACACGCTAGAGATCAGCCTGGCGGCCAAAGGCGGCGGCTCGGAAAACAAGAGCAAGTTCACCGTGCTCAACCCTTCGGGCAGCCTGGTCGACTGGGTATTGAACACGGTCCCCACCATGGGCGCCGGCTGGTGCCCGCCGGGTATGCTGGGCATCGGCATCGGCGGTTCGGCAGAAAAAGCCATGCTGCTGGCCAAAGAGTCCTTGATGGAACACATCGACATCCATGAACTGATGGAACGGGGCCCGAGCAACCGGGTCGAAGAGCTGCGTCTGGAACTGTTCGAGAAGGTCAACGCCCTGGGTATCGGCGCTCAGGGGCTGGGCGGCCTGACCACTGTCCTGGATGTCAAGATCAGGGACTATCCGACCCATGCCGCCTCGCTACCGGTGGCGATGATCCCCAACTGCGCCGCCACCCGTCATGTCGAGTTCACCCTGGATGGTAGCGGCCCGGCCGTGCTGGAACCGCCCAGGCACTCGGACTGGCCCGAGATCAGCCTGGAAGGCGGTGGTGCCCGCCGGGTCAATATTGACAAGGTGACCAAGGAAGAGATCGCTGGCTGGAAACCGGGCGAAAGCCTGCTGATCTCCGGCAAACTGTTGACCGGACGGGATGCGGCCCACAAGCGGATTCAGGATATGCTCACCAGGGGGGAATCCCTGCCCGAAGGGGTCGATTTCAAGAACCGCTTTATCTATTACGTCGGCCCGGTCGACCCGGTACGCGACGAAGTGGTGGGCCCGGCCGGACCCACCACCTCTACCCGTATGGATCAGTTCAGCGACATGATGCTGGGTGAAATGGGCCTGATGGGCATGGTTGGCAAGGCGGAGCGCGGCCCGACAGCCATTGAAGCAATCAAGAAACATGGCGCGATCTACCTGATGGCAGTGGGTGGTGCGGCGTTCCTGGTCTCCAAGGCAATCCGCTCATCACGGATGGTGGCCTTCGAAGACCTGGGCATGGAAGCGATTCGGGAGTTCGAGGTGGAGGACATGCCGGTGACGGTCGCCGTGGACACCCAGGGCAACTCGGTACATCAGAGCGGACCGGCCGAGTGGCGGGTAAAAATCGGTAAACTCTGAGCCGCTTACAGGTTTAGTCGCTAAAGCCGCTTCAGCGGATTCATTACCGCAGAAGCGGCTTTAGCCACGAGCGATGCAGATTATCCCTGCAGAGTCTGCCACTGATCCCGGGTATAGGTCTTGATGGAGAGGGCGTGCAGTTCATCGCTCTCCAGTTGAGTCTTGACCGTGGCCATCACCATCCGCTGTTTCTGAATCGGACTCTTGCCCTCAAACTCCTCGCTGATCACCACCGCCTCGAAATGCCTGCCGTCGCCGGTCACCTGGGCCTGACAGCCCGGCAACCCGGTCTCGATCAGATTGACAATTGCTTCAATTTCCATCACTGCTACCTCGTAAAAATTCTCAGCCGATCATAGCGCATGCAAGCGGTTGCTTTAACCGGTATCCGGCAGGTGTATTACGGCTAGACCTACAACTATATTAATTTCTCGCCAAGCCCGAGCAGGCATTGCGAAAAGTCCTGGTGACCAGGCGATACGCCAACAGGGAGATTGCCGCATTGCCTGGTCTTTTAAAATACCCACTGCAGGAGGCCCACCCCGGGCCGAATTCGCGGCGCCGCGCCGCTCCTACAGGTGATTCATTTTGACGGTCGAATAACTCGCCCATTGGTCATTGATCCAGGCTATTTACAACTCCCGGGTCGCCAGGAAGCGGATTTTTGGCCAGCGCTCTTCGGCCAGGCTCAAGTTGACCCGGGTCGGTGCCAGATAGACCAGCTGGTCATCCCCATCCAGTGCCAGGTTCTCGTGGGCCTTGGCGCGGAACTGCTCCAGCATCTTGGGATCATCACACTCCACCCAGCGGGCGGTGTTGACGCCTACCGGCTCGACGATCGCCTCCACACCATACTCCCCCTTCAGCCGGTGGGCCGCCACCTCGAACTGCAGCACGCCCACCGCACCCAGGATCATGTCGTTATTCTTCAACGGCCGGAACACCTGTGTGGCGCCCTCCTCGCAGAGCTGCAGCACCCCCTTCTGCAATGCCTTCAGACGCAGCGGGTCCTTCAGTACGACGCGACGGAACAGCTCGGGGGCAAAATAGGGAATGCCTTCATATTTCAGCTCCTCGCCATCGGTGAAGGTATCACCAATCTGTATCGTGCCGTGATTATGCAAGCCGATGATGTCGCCCGGCCACGCCTCTTCCACATGCTTGCGCTCATCGGCCTGGAAGGTAATGGCGTTGCTGATCTGCACCGTTTTGCCACTACGGACATGGTGCATTTTCATGCCTTTTTTGTAGCTGCCGGAACAGACCCGCATAAAGGCAATGCGGTCCCGGTGGGCCGGGTCCATATTGGCTTGTATCTTGAAAATAAAACCTGAGAACTTCTCCTCCCCCGGCTCCACCAGGCGCTGCCGGGTCTCCCGTGCACGAGGCGCCGGGGCATACTGTACAAAGGCATCCAGCAGCTCCTTGACGCCGAAGTTATTGATCGCCGAGCCAAAGAACACGGGAGTCAGCTCGCCGCGCAGGTAGGCATCCAGATCCAGTGCATGACTGGCGCCGCGCACCAGGTCGATCTCTTCGCGCAACTCCTCCGCCATATCGCCCAGCACCGCATCCAGGCGCGGGTTGTCCAGCCCCTCGATCAACTCACCGGCCTGGATCTTCCCCCCATGGGTGGCGGAGAAGAGATGGGTGGTCTCGGTACGCAGATCAAATACCCCCTTGAGCCGCTTTCCCATGCCAATGGGCCAGGTGACCGGCGCACACTTGATCTGCAGCACCTCCTCGATCTCATCGAGAATGTCCAGGGCATCCCGTCCCTCCCGATCCAGCTTGTTGACGAAGGTGAGAATCGGCGTGTCGCGCATGCGACACACCTCCATCAGCTTGATGGTGCGGGACTCAACGCCCTTGGCCACGTCAATCACCATCAGCGCGGAGTCCACCGCGGTCAGGGTACGATAGGTGTCTTCGGAAAAGTCCTCATGTCCCGGGGTATCCAGCAGATTTACAATGCCGTTACCGTAGGCAAACTGCATCACCGAAGAGGTGACGGAGATACCACGCTCCTTCTCCATCTCCATCCAGTCGGAGGTGGCATGCCGGGCCGCTTTGCGCCCCTTTACCGTGCCGGCCATCTGGATTGCCCCGCCGAACAACAGCAGCTTTTCCGTCAAGGTGGTTTTACCGGCGTCCGGGTGGGAGATAATAGCGAAGGTACGTCGCCGTTGCAGTTGCTTGAGAAGTTCGGACATGGGGGGATCTGCTGCTTGCTGACAAAAGCGGGATTATACAGCAATTCGTAGACCGGGTTAGCCCGCCAGGGCGTAACCCGACGACGGGGAAGCCCCGACCATCGATGCCCCACCAGGGCGCGTCGAAGATAACACCGCCGGGCCCCAATCGGACCCGCTGTACTAACCGGCCACCACCGTCGGATTACGCTGCGCTAATCCGACCTACCGAGGCATTAAAATCGTAGGTCGTGTTAGCCCGCAGGGCGTAACCCGACATCCGGCTTCTTACAACGCCTTGGCCAGCAGGATGGCGTCTTCCCGGCCCTTGTCGGCCGGATAATAGCCGCGCCGCAGACCGATCTCGTTGAATCCCAGGGACTCATACAGCCCCAAGGCGACCCGGTTACTGGCCCGCACCTCCAGAAAAACCGTATCGGCCTCGCGCTCCCGTGCCTGGTTGATCAGGCGCTGCATCAGGCGGCGCGCGAGCCCCTGCCCACGCATTTCGGGATCGGTGCAGATATTCAGCACATGGGCCTCACCGGCAGCCACCGACATGACACCGTATCCCACCAGCCGCCGATCCAGAAAATAACCCCAGCAGACATAACCCACCCGCAGGGAATCCCGGAAGATACCGGCTGTCCAGGGATGATCGTAACAGCGATGCTCCACCGTCATAATGGCGTCGATATCGTCTTCCCTGAGCGGGCGAATCCGGAGTAGCGGGTCCCTGAGTATGGCGCTCATGAGATCGAATTCAGAACGACCGGTTCATTGAACCAACCGGGCAGCCTTCTGCAGGTCCTGCCAGGCCTTGGCCTTCTGCTCCGGCGAGCGCAGCAGATAGGCCGGATGATAAGTGACCACTACGGGGATGCCGTTATATTCATGCTGGCCGCCCCGCAACCGCCCCACGGCGTCATCACTCTGCAGCAGATTTCTCGCCGCCACGGCGCCGACAGCCAGGATGGCTCTTGGTTTGAGCAGTGCCACCTGACGTTGCAGGTAGGGTGCACATTTCAAGGCCTCCTCCGCCCGCGGGTCCCGATTCCCCGGCGGTCGGCATTTCAGGATATTGGCGATATAGACCTGTTCGCGCTGCAGGCCGATCGCCTTCAGCATGGCATTGAGCAGCTGTCCGGCCCGCCCCACGAAGGGTTCACCCTTTCGGTCTTCATCGGCTCCGGGCGCTTCTCCGATGATCATCAGGTCAGCATTCTGCCGCCCCACCCCGAACACGGTCTGGGTTCGGGTCTTGTGCAGCTCACACGCCTGACACTGGGCAACCCGGGCCGCGAGTGCCGGCCAGTCCAGTTGGCTCACCCCATCATCCAGGAGACCGGCCGGGCCCAACTCTCCGACATGCTCCGCATGATCCAACGTGGGCAGATACTCATTCGATGGCGGCGGCACCTCATCCAGCCAGGGCGGTGGTTCGTCCGGGGCCGGGCGCTGCCGTGCAACGGTCATATCTGGTTTTGGCGCTGCAACCGGGACAGGTGGAGCGGCGGGTGGAACCGCCTCCTGCTCCGCGCCGCCCGATGCCGCAGCGTCTCCATCCAAGGCGGACCTGGGTATCCAGTAATGGATACCCATGGCCTGCAAATATTCCCGTCGCTCTGCTTCGTTCATCAGGTTCAGCTCAGGAGCTAGACGTCACCCTGCGGGTGAGCCTTGTGCTCCTGATCCAGTCGATTGACGGCATTGACATAGGCCTTGGCCGAGGCGATCACGATATCGGTATCGGCACCCTGGCCATTCACGATCCCGCCATTGCGCTGCAGCCTGACGGTCACCTCGCCCTGTGCATCGGTACCGCTGGTAATGGCATTGACCGAGTAGAGCTGCAACTCGGCGTTGCTCTGGACCATGGATTCGATCGCCTTGAAGGCGGCGTCCACCGGACCGCTGCCACTCGCCTCGCCCGACATCTCCCGCTCATCCACCGAGAGCACCACCCGGGCGTTGGGAATCTCCCCGGTCTCCGAACAGACCTTGAGCGAGATCAGCTTGATATGCTCATTTTCGGCACTGAAACCAGCATCCGAAACCAGTGCCTGCAGATCTTCATCAAAAATCTCGTGCTTCTTGTCGGCCAGGTCCTTGAAACGGCGGAAGGCGTCATTAATCTCCTCCTCCGAGTCAAAGGTGATCCCGAGCTCTTCCAGCCGGGTGCGGAAGGCGTTCCGCCCGGAGTGCTTGCCCATCACCATTCGGTTCTGGCTCCAGCCCACATCCTCGGCACGCATGATTTCGTAAGTTTCACGATGCTTGAGCACACCATCCTGATGGATGCCCGACTCATGGGCAAAGGCGTTTGCACCCACGATTGCCTTGTTCGGCTGCACCGGAAAGCCGGTAATGCCCGACACCAGGCGTGAACAATTGACGATCTGGGTAGTGTCCAGTGTGCTGTCGCAGGTGAACAGATCACGGCGGGTGCGTACCGCCATCACCACCTCTTCCAGCGAGGCATTACCCGCCCGTTCACCCAGGCCGTTGATGGTGCACTCCACCTGCCGCGCACCCTGGGTGACGGCGGCCAGCGAGTTGGCTACCGCCAAGCCAAGGTCGTTATGGCAGTGGACTGAGAAGATCGCCTTGTCGGAATTGGGAATACGCTCGATCAGGGTGCGGATGGTCTCGCCAAACTGCTGCGGCAGGTTATAACCTACGGTGTCCGGTACATTGATGGTGGTGGCACCGGCCGCAATCGCCTGTTCGATCACCCGACAGAGAAAATCGATCTCGGACCGGCCTGCATCTTCCGGCGAAAACTCCACATTATCGGTGTATCGGCGCGCCCGCTTGACCGCCCAGACCGCCTGCTCCACCACCTGGTCCGGCGTCATGCGCAGTTTCTGCTGCATATGAATCGGCGAGGTGGCAATAAAGGTATGAATGCGACCGGAATTGGCCTCCTTCAACGCCTCTCCGGCCCGATCGATATCCGCTTCCAGCGCCCGGGCAAGACCGCAGACGGTACTGTCCTTGATGGTACGGGCAATGGTCTGCACGGCATCAAAATCCCCTGGACTGGCGATGGGAAATCCCGCCTCGATAATATCGACCCGCATCTTTTCCAGCGCCTTGGCGATACGCAGCTTCTCATCCTTGGTCATGGACGCCCCAGGACTCTGCTCACCGTCACGCAAGGTGGTATCAAATATAAATAACTTGTCTGGATTGCTCATCATCTGCTCCCGGATCGATCCAGTCACCCATGCGCTGAATCATCCTCTACATCTATTCTTGAATTCGTTTTGTCTGCGTGCTTGGCCCTCGCCAGGGCATGTGTCGTTTTATGCCCCACAGGGCAGTAGCAGCAGGGAGAGCAGCAGGAGAGCGTGGCGGGGACGCACAGACACGACCGCCCGCTGGGCAGTGTGCTGGATAGAGTGTGCGTTGAATGGTTTCATCGGTGTCCTGTACCTGGATCTCGCTCGAATATACCGCAAGGTTTTCCTGTTGCCAAGCGCTGGGATATTTACCTTACGCAATATCGGGGTGATCCCGCCATCACCTCACTCTTCCGGATGCTCCTCTTGTTTCGACGGCGTATCACTTCTCTGTGCCGCCCGTCGTTCCGCTCTGCGTTGCTGTAGATAGCGCAGGGTCAACACCGGTCCGGAGATCGCGTAGACCATGAACAGGACGAACAGCACCGTCGGCGGCTGGCTGATCACCACCGCCAGCACCAGCATCATCACCACGACCGTCATGAAGGGGATCTTGCCCTTGAAATCGATCTCCTTGAAGCTGTTGTAGCGCACATTGCTGACCATCAACAGACCGGCCGCCAGGGTAATGAAGCAGGCCAGATAGGAGACATCGACACCCTGGATCTGGTATTCGACGGCGACCCAGACACTGCCAGCCAGAATGGCGGCGGCGGCAGGGCTCGGCAAACCCTGAAAATAACGCTTGTCGGCCGTGCCCACCTGGGTATTGAAACGGGCCAGACGCAGCGCCGCACCGGCAGTATAGATAAAGGCGGCCAACCAGCCGAGCTTGCCCAGGTTGTTCAGGGACCAGACATAGATCACCAGCGAGGGGGCCAGTCCGAATGCCACCATATCGGAGAGACTGTCATATTCGGCACCAAAGGCGGTCTGGGTATTGGTCATGCGCGCCACCCGACCATCCAGCCCGTCCATCACCATGGCCACGAAAATGGCCACGGCGGCATGCTCGAACTTGCCGTTCATGGCAGCCAGCACGGCATAAAATCCACTGAACAGGGCAGCCGTGGTGAACAGATTGGGCAACAGATAGATGCCACGGCTACGTTTCTGCTGCGGAGGGGTCTCCGGCATGGCTTGCTTTCCTGTTTTGGTTAAACTGGCCTGATTATAAAGGAGTTATCAGGCAAAGACAGTAATCGGCCGGACCAATCCGGGCAATTTCCCAAACAAAAAACCGCAGGTTGCACGACCGGCAACCTGCGGTTCTTATCAAGCAGATGTGATCAGATCAGTTCTTGGACTTGTCCACGATCTTCTTGATCCACGGCATCATGCTGCGCAGACGCTCACCCACCACCTCGATGTCGTGGGCCGCGTTCAGACGCCGCATGGCAGTCATCTCGGGATAGTTGGACTGACCTTCACTGATGAAGCGCTTGGCGTAGTTACCGGTCTGGATGTTCTTCAGACACTCGCGCATGGCCGCCCGGCTCTCGTCATTGATCACCTTGGAGCCGGTCACGTACTCACCATACTCCGCATTGTTGGAGATGGAGTAGTTCATGTTGGCGATACCGCCCTCGTACATCAGATCGACAATCAACTTCAGCTCGTGCAGACACTCGAAGTAGGCCATCTCAGGGGCATACCCGGCTTCTGTAAGGGTTTCGAATCCGGCCTTGACCAGCTCTACTGCACCACCGCAGAGTACCGCCTGCTCACCGAACAGGTCGGTTTCGGTCTCGTCCTTGAAGGTGGTTTCGATAATACCGGTGCGACCGCCGCCGATGGCGGAGGCGTAGGAGAGGGCAATATCCTTGGCCTGACCGCTGGCATCCTGGTAGATGGCGATCAGGTCCGGGATACCACCGCCACGCTCGAATTCTGAACGCACGGTATGGCCAGGTGCCTTGGGCGCGATCATGATCACATCCAGATCGGCGCGCGGCACCACCTGGTTGTAGTGGATGGCAAATCCGTGGGCGAAGGCCAGGGTAGCACCCTGTTTCAGATGCGGCTCCAGCTGATCCCGGTAGAGTACCGACTGGAATTCGTCCGGCGTCAGCACCATCACCAGATCAGCCTCGGCGACCGCCTCTTCCACGCTCTTTACCTTCAACCCGGCATTCTCCGCCTTGACGGCGGAGGCGGAACCGGCGCGCAGGGCGACGGTAACATCGACACCGGAGTCTTTCAGGTTGTTGGCATGGGCATGGCCCTGGGAGCCGTAACCTACAATCGTGACCTTTTTACCCTGGATCAGAGAGAGGTCGGCGTCTTTGTCGTAATAGATGTTCATGGTCATTTCAGTAGTACCTTCAAAAAATAGCTTCTATCCAGGGACACACCAGCCAGCATGTCTATTCAATGTTGTTATTCTATTCGGCCCGCATAATCGCAATCAGAGGCTAAGGCCCTTGGCGCCACGGGAGATGCCGGACGGTCCGGTACGGACCACCTCGACAACCAGATCCTCTTCCACGGCATTGACGAAAGCATCCAGCTTGCTCGCCTGCCCGGTCATCTCGATCAGATAGCTGGAGTCGGTGACATCGATAATCTTACCGCGAAAGATATCCACCAACCGCTTGATCTCATCACGCTGGGTCTTTTCGGCTTTCACCTTGATCAGCATCATCTCCCTTTCCACATGGGGGCCTTCGGAGAGGTCCAGCAGCTTGACCACTTCCACCAGCTTGTTCAACTGCTTGGTGATCTGTTCGATGATGTTCTCATCCCCACTGGTTACCAGGGTCATGCGTGAAAGGGAGGCATCCTCGGTCGGCGCCACCGTCAGGGATTCAATATTGTAGCCGCGGGCAGAAAACAGCCCGGCCACCCGTGAGAGCGCCCCGGCTTCATTCTCCATCAGAATTGAAATTATATGTCTCATGGTTAGACCAGCTCACTTTTGGGGGGAAGATACATCTCGTGGTGGCCCTTGCCCGCCTGGATCATCGGGTAGACATTTTCCGTGGGATCAACCACCACATCCATAAACACCAGACGGTCCTTCAGGTCAAAGGCCTCTTTCATCGCCCCCTCCAGATCCTGTGGACGCTCGATCTTCATGCCCACATGACCGAAGCTCTCGGCCAGTTTCACAAAGTCCGGTAGCGCATCCACATAGGAGTGTGAGTAGCGTCCGTCATAGAAAAATTCCTGCCACTGACGCACCATGCCCATATAACCGTTGTTCAGCAGCATGATCTTGATCGGCAGGTCATGTTGCTTGCAGGTAGCCAGCTCCTGGATACACATCTGGATACTGGCCTCGCCGGTGACCAGCGCCACATCTGCCCCGGGATGGGCAATCTGGATACCCATGGCAGCCGGCAGACCGAACCCCATGGTACCGAGTCCACCAGAGTTGACCCAGCGCCGCGGCTTGTCAAAACCGTAAAACTGGGCCGCAAACATCTGATGCTGTCCCACATCCGAGGCGACAAAGGCGTCACCCCGGGTAATTTTGTGCAGGGTCTCGACCGCAAACTGCGGCTTGATCTGCGCGTGGTTTCTGTCGTAACTGAGACAGTCGGCGCCACGCCAGCTATCAATCTGTGCCCACCATTTCTTCAATGCCGCGCTATTGGGGCGCTTCTTGCCCTCCTTGAGAATCCGCAGCATATCCTGCAGCACCGACTTCACCGGCCCCACGATCGGCACATCGACCCGGACATTCTTGGAAATGGAAGAGGGATCTATATCCACATGAATGATCTTGGCATTCGGGCAGAAGTGGGCGATATGCCCGGTGACACGGTCATCGAAGCGCGCCCCGATGGCAATCAGCACGTCGGTATCGTGCATAGCCATATTGGCCTCATAGGTACCGTGCATACCCAGCATACCAATGAACTGCTTGTCACTGGATGGATATGCGCCAAGACCCATCAGGGTATTGGTGATCGGAAAACCGAGCTCCCGGGTCAACTCGGTCAGCTCCTCGCTGGCATCACCCAGCACCACGCCACCACCGGTGTAGAACACCGGTCGCTCGGCGCTCAACATCAGATTGACCGCCTTTTTGATCTGCCCCAGGTGCCCCTTGAGCACCGGGTTGTAGGAGCGCATCTTGATTTTCTTGGGATAGTCGTAAGGGATCTTTTTATTGGGATCGGTAATATCCTTGGGAATATCCACCACGACCGGACCCGGCCTGCCAGAGGTAGCAATATAAAATGCCTTCTTCATGGTTTCGGCGATATCCCTGACATCCTTGATCAGGAAATTGTGCTTCACGCAGGGACGGGTGATACCGACCGTGTCCACTTCCTGGAAGGCGTCGCTGCCGATAAAGGGCGTCGGCACCTGACCGGTGAGCACCACCATGGGAACAGAATCCATGAATGCCGTGGCAATACCGGTCACTGCATTGGTCGCACCGGGTCCCGAGGTTACCAGCGCAACACCCGGCTTGCCGGTCGATCGGGCATAGCCATCTGCGGCATGGGTTGCCGCCTGTTCATGCCGCACCAGTATATGCTTGACAAAATCCTGCTTGAACAGCGCATCATAGATATGGAGCACCGCCCCGCCAGGATAACCAAACACATGCTCAACGCCTTCGTCTTTCAAACACTGAATGACGATCTCGGCACCACTCAATTCCACAAATAACCTCCCAACCAACCGGTTTACGGGCTTTTACCACGCCGGTCGGCACAATGTACAAGGGAAAAATCGAACGGTACAAATTACTCATATACGTCAGACAGGTCAAGCTACAAAGGCGATGAGCGGGAAGTATGGGCGCGATTCGACCAGATCGCACGACCACGCCGGTTAATACACATTATTCATGCGGTAATTAACAGCACCACCAGTATCACTAATCGCTGCCCGATCGGTACTAGCTCAATTTTTCCACGCGACTTCCAGGTATTAATCACAGCCATTGAAAAGCACTGTTTTGCGAAATCCATCCTTGCTGACCCCGAACGCAAACCCTACAATGACGGCGACCTCCCATAAACAATATAACAAGGATGATGCGCATGATTATCCGAACACTGTTGCCCTTGGTGCTGGCAATCTCCTGGACCGGGGCAGCCGATGCTCGCATGTACCGTTGGGTTGATGAGAACGGCACCACTGTCTACTCACAATCCCCCCCGGCATCGGGTGAAGCGGCCGAAGTAAAGATCAACACCTCCACATCGACTCCCCGGAAACAACCGGCCACCGATGTCGCGACTCAATCCAGCGATCCATCCCAGGAAAGTGCAGGGAAACCGGCGAATGGCCCCAGCAAGGAGGAGATCGCCGAATCCAACAAGATAAAATCGGAAAACTGTGCCGCCGCCCAACACAACCTCAACCTGTATACCAGTCTCGGAAATAAACTGGTAAAGACGCCGGATGGTCTTTATAAGCGCCTCACGGAGGAAGAGCGTCAGCAGAAGATTGAACAGAGCAAGGCGCAGATCTCTGAGTTTTGTGACAAATAGTCAGCTTAGGATATTCCCTACAGATCGACCGCGCTCTCCCTACAGACAACGCCGACCAACCTGTCCAAACTCTAACCACCGTCAACAAGGAAGGCCAAGGATCGGCAATACTCTCCAAGGATGGGCGAAAGGACTCCACCTTCCGCCATAAAGAATTTGACGGTGACCCTGAAGGCATGGATGTCTTCGGGGTCTTTTATTTTGACCTGATAAAGTTTTAAGACCGGGAACATCCCCTATTCAGGCCGACCGATAAGGTAGCCCTGAGCGCCATCCACATGCAACGCCGGCAACAACGCCCAGACCGACTCGGTTTCAACCGCCTCCGCAATCACGACAATCTCCAGCCCATGGGCAATCTCCGCCAGGGCCTGCACAAAAAACTGATTATCCCTGCTTGCGTCGATGGAACGCATAAAACTGCCATCGATCTTGAGATAATCGATCTTTATGGAACGCAGGTAAGCCAGGGAACTGAAGCTCCTGCCGAAATGGTCGATTGAAAGCTTTGCACCAAAACCGCTGACCAGTTCCAACATCCCCATCACCTTGTCAAGCAAGGACACGACCCCATACTCCGGCAGTTCAAAGATGAGCCGCTGGGCCAAGGCACGGTGTTCCGCCAGCTTGCTTGCCAGCCACTCCATGAAACCGGCGCTGGTAATCGTATGCAGAGAGAGGTTGACCGCATAGTGGGCCCGGTCATCCGGAGAATTTTGCAGACGCCCCAGCAGTTGACTGATCACAGCCTTGTCGATTTCCGCCGTTAACTGCAGACGCTCCGCTTGAGGCATAAACAGGCCCGCGGTCAGCAGGGAACCCTGTTCGGGGTTGTCCAGATCCTGCGGAATCCTGACCAGCACTTCCCGATGCAACAGCCGTCCGTCGCTACACGAGACAACTGGTTGATATAGAAGCTGAATACAGTCGCGCTCCAGAGCCATCCCGATAAACTCCCGCCACTCCGTGGCGCCACTCACCTGGCCGGACTCAAGCTCGTCAGCCCGGCTCAGATGCCATTCATTGGCGCCCTTGCTCTGTGCGATACGCAACGCCATATCGGCTTCCGCCAGCAGCTCCGAGGCACTCTGGCAACCATCAAAGTAGCCGATACCGATATGTCCCACATCCGGATCATCCAACCTGCCGGTACTGTACAGCCCGGTCAGCGCTACCACCAACTGCTCGGCGAGCTGTGCGATCTGCTCACCGGTACACTCTTCAACGAGTAGTGCGAAATCAGCACCCGCAAGGTGGGCAAGCTGGCTTCTGGGCCACTGCTTCGACACTTTTTCCAACTCTTCTGCCGTCGATTCCAACAAGGCATCGCCAGCACTGTAACCCTGCTCGTCGTTATAGCGTTTAAAGTCCTTCAACTGCACCAGACAGAGTACCCCACGGGAAAAAACCTCGGTGGAATTGATCTGATTCACCAGCAAATCCATAAAGAACCGTTTGTTCGCCAGGCCGGTCACTGGATGCTGGTACGCCTGCTGTCTGAAACCGGCCGCGAGACGCTCCAATTCATCCAGCATCTGCCCTACCTTGGCGGACATCCGGTTCATCGCTTCGACAATACGGCGGATATCGGGTGTCCTGGGCAACGGCGCGAGGATTGGAAATTCACGATTACAAATGGCATCGGCCTGCCCCTCAACCGATTTGAGGGGCCGCAATACCCGCTTCAGCAGCAACACACCGACCAACAGGGCGAGCGCGGTACTGGCCAGAAACCAGCGCAGGGTGTCGGTAACGTTTTGCCAGAGCTGGCGATAGGCGTAACCCGGATGACTGCTGATCACCACCCTGCCGCGCTGCATCCAGCCATCCATCAATACCGCCTCGCCCTCCGGCGTTGTCAGCGGCAGCATATTGATAAACCATTCGGGCACATCTTCGAGCTGTACCGGCAACACCCGATCAACCAAAGGTTTGCCCTGCATATCCTCAATCCGGATTGAGCGATAGAATCCGCGATCAAATATGGCATCGGTCATCGAGGTCACGGTGGCGAGATCCATCTGCCCCAGATATGGTGAAATCGATAAACCCAGGGAAGTGGCGGCATCCTGGGCATGTGACTCAAGCTGTTTCTCCAGGTAGTCCCGGGTATTGTGCACGGTCACCAGGAAGGTCCCGAGAAACACCAGCAACAGAAGCGTGACGATCAGCGTCACCAGTTGTTTTGGCAAGGTCATAGTTGTACCCCCGGGTTGCTCACCCCGGGCCTCCACCTGTTATCAGGTTGTTTTGCCGACATAATGTGCAGACCACGCTTCATTGCACCATCTCCCTGGTCATTCTGGCTTGCAGGTCCTGCCACAGGCTGATTCTGCTGGACGAGCCCACTTTCTCCCCTCGCCCCCGGCTCTTGGCCAGCCAGAGACCCTCTGCGTTGAAACTGTAGACCGGCGCCAGATCCCCGCGCTTGTCGGCAGAAAGAATCTGGCCATTAAGATTGTCCAGCACCAGGGGCACCCCACTCTCCTGCGGATAGTAGGTCAACACCATGTGCGCCTGGTTCAGCTCCAGCGCCTTGACATACATGATGCGCATTTTCTCTTCCGGCACACCCATCTCGCGCAGGGTAAAGTATTTGGCGATGGAGTAGTCTTCACAGTCGGCCTGCCCACGGCCCAGCGCCTCAACCGGCGTGGCCCAGTAATCCTCCTTGCCCCAGATATTCAGGTCGGATCTATAAGCCAGTCGATTAAAGAAGTCATTCACCAGGATCAACTTGTCGGTTTCACTGCCCTCCTGACGACTCTCCATCAAGGTCTGCCACTCACTCACCCTGCCCGCCGCCGGTTCCCCGTATTTCTGCTTTACCCACTGGATTAGCGACATGCTGACCAGGGATTCACCCGCCACCAAACCACCAAGCAGAAGCGTCATTGCCAATACTACCCAGCGCAGCCGATACCGCAGGCATTCGGACAGGGGGGCATAGCGATCTGTGACTGAGGTGATGAGCAATGGGCTACCGCCGGTGAAATCTAACGTCCAGTAGGTTTTTTCGGCAACCAGGGGGAATGCTGAAGCCGTGAATGGCAAAGATCCGGCCTGATGCAATGTACGTTATCCATTTGTCCCGGTCATGGCATACCGTTAGAATAAACGCCTTTTGCACCCACACCCCCTGGACACTGGACATGCGTACATCCCAATTTCCCCTTCAGACCGTAAAGGAGACCCCCTCCGACGCCGAGATCAGCAGTCATCAGCTGATGATCCGGGCCGGCATGATCCGCAAGCTCGCGGCCGGACTCTACACCTGGTTGCCGTTGGGTCTGAAAGTACTGCGCAAGATAGAATCCATTGTTCGGGAAGAGATGGATCGCTCCGGCGCCCTGGAGGTGCTAATGCCCTCCATCCAGCCGGCCGAACTGTGGCAGGAGTCAGGACGCTGGGAGCAGTATGGCCCGGAGCTGCTGCGGCTCAATGACCGGCACAAGCGGGCGTTCTGTTACGGCCCCACCCATGAGGAGATCATTACCGAGCTGGCCCGTAACGAACTGCACAGCTACAAGCAGCTACCGGTCAACTTCTACCAGATCCAGACCAAGTTCCGCGACGAAATCAGACCCCGCTTCGGCGTCATGCGCGCGCGCGAGTTCCTGATGAAGGACGCCTACTCCTTCCATGTCGACCAGGAGTCGCTGCAGCAGACCTATGACCTGATGCATGAGACCTACAGCCGCATCTTCACCCGCTGTGGCCTGGATTTCAGGGCGGTACAGGCGGACAGCGGCAGCATCGGCGGCAGCGCCTCGAAAGAGTTCCACGTGCTGGCCGATTCCGGCGAGGACGCCATCGCCTTCTCCACCGAAAGCGATTATGCGGCCAATATTGAGACCGCCGAGGCCGTGGCGCTCGGCGGCGCACTCCCGGCACCGGCCGAGGAGCTGCGACTGGTCGACACGCCCGATACCCGAACCATCCAGGACCTGGTGGAGCAGTTCCGGCAACCGATCGAAAAGACCGTCAAGACCCTGATTGTGGCGGCGACCGAGGACTATGATTCGGAATTTGTTGCGTTGCTGGTGCGCGGCGACCATGAACTGAACGAGATCAAGGCGGAGAAGCTGCCCGAGGTGGCCGCGCCCCTCACCTTCGCCAGTGAGGAGCAGATCCGCGCCACTATCGGTGCAGGTCCCGGATCCCTCGGCCCGATCAACTTGCCGATACCCTGTATCATCGATCGCTCTGTCGCCCTCATTGCCGATTTCAGTGCGGGCGCCAACCAGGATGATAAACACTACTTCGGCATCAACTGGGAGCGTGATCTGCCTACTCCCAGGATCGTCGATATCCGTAACGTGCAGGAGGGTGATCCCAGCCCCGACGGCAAAGGGGTACTGACCATCGCCAGGGGTATTGAGGTGGGACATATTTTCCAGCTCGGCAACAAGTACAGCGCGGCGATGAAAGCCAATGTACTGGATGAAAATGGCCGCAGCCTGATCATGGAGATGGGCTGCTACGGAATCGGCGTCTCCCGCGTCGTGGCGGCGGCCATCGAACAGAATCACGATGACAAGGGTATTATCTGGCCGGCGGCCATCGCCCCCTTCCAGGTTGCCCTCTGCCCCATGAAGATGGATAAATCGCATAGGGTACGCGAGGCCACCGAGCAGCTCTACCAGGAATTAACCTCGGCCGGCATTGAGGTGTTGCTGGATGATCGCGGCGCCCGTCCCGGTGCCATGTTTGCGGATATGGAGCTGATCGGCATACCACACCGGATTGTGATCGGCGAGCGCAGCCTGGATGAGGGCAAACTGGAATACCGTGGCAGAACCGACAATGACAACAGCATGATCGAAATCGAACGGATACTACCCTTCCTTCAGGAACAATTGAGCCCAAGGGCCTGAGGCAGAATAGATCAGGAACAATGGCCCACCCCTGAAGGCAATAACACGAGAGAAACTGGATCCATGGCTAAAGTAGAAAGTTTTACAAGAGAACAGTTGCTGGACTGCGGTTACGGCAGAATGTTTGGTGAGGGCAATGCTCAGCTGCCGGTCCCCAACATGCTGATGATGGACAGGATCACCCGGATTGCCGATGAAGGCGGCATTTACGGCAAGGGCGAGATTCAGGCCGAACTGGATATCACCCCGGATCTCTGGTTTTTTGAGTGTCACTTTCCGGGTGACCCGGTGATGCCGGGCTGTCTGGGACTGGACGCCATGTGGCAGGCTGTCGGCTTCTATCTGGCCTGGCTGGGCAATCCCGGACATGGCCGGGCGCTGGGCGTGGGCGAAGTGAAATTCACCGGACAGGTATTGCCCTCGGCTAAAAAGGTGACCTATCAGATCGATCTGAAGCGGGTCATCACCCGCCGTCTGGTGATGGGTGTGGCCGATGCGGTCATGAAAGTGGACGGACGGGAAATCTACACCGCAAAGGATCTACGGGTAGGCCTCTTTGTCTCTACCGATAATTTCTGATTCTCTCCTAGAGGGAACCACCATCGAGGGTCAGGATACGCACATCAGGTCTGACCCTCTGCCTCGCCTCACCGCCAGGAGCTTTTGTGCAGGAAGCCACATCGCCCACCACCACTGTTTTGTGCCAGGCAGAGCGGGATATCGGTGTCCAGCCGTCCATCCCCATGGGTCCCGGGGCACACCAGGGTGTCCCAGGAAGCAAATGTGATACAGTCCACAAAAAAGCAGGTTTCAGGGAAAAAACCACTATACCGGGCCTTTATTGCCGCATTCATCACACCTATGCCGGATACAAAATTGCCCCCCATGCCTTAATATTTAGCTATACCGGTCGCAATCTGATTCCAATATGGCCCAAGACATCGTCAAGCTGAACAGCCAAAGCTCCAGGCCCGCCAATCAACAGCGGCCCATCCGGGTATTGCAGATTACTGACTGCCATCTGCACACCAGCCTGGATTGGAAGCTTGCCGGCATCAATACCCAGATCAGCTTCGAATGGGTAATGGCGCTTGCCGCACAGCAAAAATCACAGACCGATCTGTTGCTTTTGACCGGTGACCTGGTCCACGACGCCTCCGCTGTCGGCTATACGAGACTCCGAAACAGTGTCCAGGAATTCGGCATCAAGGCCTGTTGCCTGCCGGGAAACCATGACAATCCGGAAATGCTCACCAGGCATATGCGCGGTGGCCTGGTGGAAGTCCCCAAAGAGGTAAAACTGGGTAACTGGGTCATTATCATGCTCGACTCCACCCAGCCGCACTCCGAGGGTGGACACCTGAGTGACCGGGAGCTGCAGACCCTCGAACGCTCGTTGCGCGAAAATACCGATCGGCACGCACTCATTGCCCTGCACCACCATCCCGTCCATATTAACAGCGCCTGGATGGACAAGATGGCACTGGATAATCCCGAGCCTTTTCTCTCCATTCTCGATCACTATGACAACGCGAAAGGGGTGATCTGGGGACATATCCATCAGCCATTTGATGCCGAACACAACGGGGTCAGGATGATGGGAACACCCTCTACCTGTATCCAGTTCATCGAGAATCAGGACAAATTCGGTATCAGCACAGCTCCGCCGGGATTTCGCTGGCTGGAGCTGCTACCTGATGGCGGCATTAATAGTGGCATTGACCGGATTGCCGCACTCCCCCCCGGACTGGACCTGAAAACTGCCGGTTACTGAACCGGACCACGCCCCCGAACCTGCCGTCCAACAGCGACATGCGTCCCTTTTTCCGGTTATGATAACGCCAATGACAAGAGCCGGAGCGCCTGATCACCCGGCCATTTCAACGGAGTATAACCATGCAAAGGGTCTTCCACAGCGCCTTCTGCCTCACGCTTGTTATGACCAGCGCACTGGCGGATGGGTCTCACAACCCACCTGGCTACGATAGCTCCAACGGCTGGCGCCCCATTGATACGCCGACGGAATACAACACCTCCCAGCCTCAAGCGGACATCACCGGCCAGTCGCAGCAGCCATACCCCTCCAGCCCCGGCTATGCCGCCGATCGGTATCCCGATCCGACACCTGGATATTATAGCGGAGAGGGCTTTCCCGGAGGGCCTGGGGCAACGGGACCCTACGACTACTACCAAGGTCAAGCGGAGCCCTATATCGAGTCACCCTATTATTACCCGTCAGACAATTTTGTGCAGGAGTGGGGAGACCCGGCGGCGCCCGCCTATCCCTACAGTTATTACCCGGCACCGGGCTATAACTATCCCTATTACTACCAGGAGGGAACCGCACCGGCATACAACCCCTATGCCCCACCCCAGGATTACCGCTATCCGCCAGTGCACGGTTATGGACAGGAGTCTTATACACCACCCCCAGCGACACCAGGTTATGAAAACAACTACTTTCAGGGGTATGGAAATAGCGGTTACGATACCCGCTACGGCACCACCGCGCCCTTAGCGCCCCAGCAACCGATGCAGATGTATGACGGCGCTGCGCCGACACCCGTTCCCCCGACGATGCTGGAGCCCTACCCTGCCTACGCCCAGCCACCCGCCTATCCGCAAGGTCAGAAACAACCGGCAGACCAGACTTACTCACCCCCGCCTCCCGTTTCATCGGACCGGGATAACAGGGCTCAGGATTGGGCGCAGCAGAACAGCTCGGCCCGGGATACCCCGGCAACGCAGTATCCAGGCTATCGGATCAATGGGGCGCCGGCCGTATTCAGGCCCTGGACGGACCCGGCGGATGAGCCTTCAGAGTAGCCGCGGCAATTGCCGGACGACGATAAATTGCCTTGACGGGCATTATCGAATTGAAAATTCGGCCAACTCCTGAACAGGGGCAGGCTCACTGGAAACACTTTCCACCCGAGCCTGGGCTGGCCCACGGGTCAGCCAGTTTCTCAACTGATCAACGGCATCGGCCTCACCACAGGCCAGCACCTCGACCCGACCATCAGGCAGGTTTCTGGCATAGCCGGTAATTTTCAGGCGCTCGGCCTCGAACCGGGTGGAAGCGCGAAAAAATACGCCCTGCACCTTTCCCGAGACCAGATATTGCATACAGATCGTCACTGGACACTCCTACTCTTTGTTATTTACCGGGGCCGGTTTTTCTGGCCGCACGCCCTGTACAATCAGTTGTTCAATCATCTCTGCAGTGAGCGGCCCGACATGCCGGGTGACCACCTCACCTTCCGGAGAGATGAGTATTGAGGTGGGCAGCACCGGAATCCTTCCAAAGGCAGTATAGCCATCGACAGGCGCCAGCAGGATGGGATAGCTGATGGACCGCTCAGCCAGAAAACCCTTGAGCCGCTCCGGCGCCATATCCTCCATGTTGATCCCGATGACCAGGGCATCACGCTCTTTATGCGCCAGATGGAAACGCTCCAACTCCGGCATCTCTTCGATACAGGGCGGACACCAGGTGGCCCAGAAATTGACCAGCAGCCACTTGCCGCGAAACTCCGCAAGCGACCGATCCCTGCCATCCAGATCAGGCAGGATAAAATCAATCGCCTGCGCAGCAGTCACACAGAGCAGCAATAACACAACCCCGATCGGCTGGCGCAGCCACCGCATCATGGCATCACCTCTTTAGATATTCTGTTGTTGTGTGTCATCGCTATCCAAAAGAAAAAGTTCATCCAGCGGCCTGGCCAGGGACTCTGACAGTGCCTGTTGTGCACGGCCAAGCACTTCGGCAAGTACCTGCTCGCAGGGCTGGACAGAATCACCAAGCCGCTCCGCGTCCGGCAGTTGCCCCGGCTGCACCAGATACAGATCGAGCAGCGTGACCCTCGTCAGGTCCCGCGCCAGCACCCAGCCACCGCTATCGGTACAGAACAGAAAGTTCGCCTCCTGCAGAAGTTGCAGCTGATCAGACAGTTGCTCCTCTCCGGCCTCCGGTAGCTGGTCGGCCAGCGCCTCCAGCGACCGGCTCTCACCTTCCCGCTGCGCCATCGACAACAGGCGCATCAGATGAAAGCGGACCAACAGCGGATCAGCCGAAAACCCGGCATGCGACAGGGGCCGTTTTCCCATAATAGCAAGACAACAACAGAACTCCGCACCCAGCAGGGTTATTGTCCAGGAGAGGTAAAGCCAGACCAGAAACAGGGGTATGACCGCCAACGCACCATAAATCATCTCGTAAGCGGGAAAAAGGGTGATGTAGTAGGCAAATATCCGTTTGGCCAATTCAAACAGCAGGGCCGCCAGCACGCCACCGGCGACGGCATGGGCCAGGGGAACCGGCTGATTGGGCACCACCAGGTAGAGCAGGCTGAAGGCGACCGCCGAGGCGATGGCCGGCGTTGCCCGAAGCAGGCCGCTGTCCGGGCCAAAGAGCTGGGCGGTATCGGACAATAACGGCATGGATACCAGGTAGGAGGTAACGGCCACACTCAAACCGATCAGTAGCGGCCCCAGGGTCAATATGGCCCAATAGACCATGAATCTGCTGAGTAGCCGACGCCGTTTGTCAATCCGCCAAATGCGGTTGAAGGCGCGTTCGATATTGGCCATCATCAGCAGTGCCGTGGCAATCAAAAAGACCAGTCCGGGCCCGGTCATGCGGGCCGCCTTCTGACTGAACTGATTCAGATACTGCTGTACAACCTCGCCGGAGGACGGCAGAAAATTGTTGAACACGAAGTTCTGCAGTTGCATCACCACCCGGTCGCCGACGGGAAAGGCTGTTAACAGCGCCAGGGAAACCGCCATCAGGGGCACCATTGACAACAGGCTGGTAAAAGTCAGCGCCGCTGCCGTGGGCAGCCCATGATCGGCAATGAAGCGGGAAAATATCAGAACACCAAACTGGCGCACCCGCCTCCATGCCATCAAGATACCGCCTGCCCCAACTTTCTCGCTCTGTCCCATCATCTCGCTCCGCCCGGCCATTCCATTACCTGATTACCCATCTTATTCTGCCGTATCCGGGATAAATCCTAGCCGCGAATAAGGGCGAATAATGTAATTTCGGAAACAGCTCTCCCGCTGACCTGGAGGATGCCGATTGTTTTCGGGCATGGATGCATCCCGGTTACCTCATGCGCCGGTGGCTATCTTTATGACTCTTCGCATGTATTGGCGATTATTCCACTTCATAAACCGTATTCCGAGCGTGGCTGGTCTGATGGACAGTCAAGTGAAAAACTCTTACGCCGGCTGTTGTCGGATCATACACCATACCCGTCGCTTTCCTTCCAGGACCGCTGTAAATAAGCATACTCGGCGGCGCTGTTTCAACACCGCGGGTTTGGTTACAATGGACAGCCGTTACCCGGACAGGAGCATCGAGATCGCCATGACGGTAAAGATCTATCACAATCCACAATGCAGCAAATCCCGCCAGACCCTGCAGATCCTGGAGGGTGAAGGCGTTGAAGCAGAGGTTATCGAGTATCTGAAACAGCCGCCCAGCAGGGAAGAGCTGACCGAAATCCTCAACGCACTGGGCCTGAAACCGCGTCAGCTGATGCGCCAGGGCGAGGCGGAATACCAGCAGGCCGGACTGGACAACCCGGAACTGTCGGATGAGCAGCTGATCCAGGCCATGCTGGAGCACCCGCGACTGATCGAACGACCCATCGTAGTGAAGGATGGTAAAGTGGTCATCGGACGCCCGCCAGAACGCGTACTGGATATCCTCTGATGGCTGACATACTGGTGCTTTACTACAGCCGTTATGGCGCCACCGCCGAGATGGCCAGGCAAATTGCCCGGGGAGTGGAAGAGGTAGCGGAGATGCAGGCCAGGCTACGCACAGTGCCGCCGGTCTCCCCTGTCTGCGAGGCGACCGAACCGGCCGTTCCCGACAGCGGTGCACCCTATGTCACGATAGCCGATCTGGAGGCCTGCGCCGGACTCGCTCTGGGCAGCCCGACCCGGTTCGGTAACATGGCCGCGCCACTGAAGCATTTCATTGACAGCACCAGCTCACTCTGGCTGACCGGCGTCCTGGCAGGCAAACCGGCGGCCGTGTTCACCTCCACTTCCAGCATGCATGGCGGCCAGGAGACCACTCTCATCTCCATGATGCTGCCGCTGTTGCACCACGGCATGCTGATAGCCGGACTCCCCTACAGCCAGACCGAGTTACTGCACACCACTTCCGGTGGCACACCTTACGGTCCAAGTCATCTCGCCGGCGTCGACAGCAAGCTGCCACTCACTGAAGATGAGAAACTGCTCTGCCGGGCGATGGGGAAAAGAGTGGCATCCATCGCCAAAAAACTGATCTCCACCCGGTAACCGATGCCAAAACAACTCGCCCTCGGACTCACACTGCCGGAGAGCACCAGCCTTGAGAGCTATCTCCCGGCTGCCAATCAGCAGGCAGTAGCCGATCTGGCTGCCTGCGCCAGGGGATCAGGTGAACCATTCATCTATCTCTGGGGTGCAACGCAAACCGGCAAAAGCCATCTGTTGCAGGCCGCCACGCAACTGGCCGACCAGGTCGGGCGGAGCGCCCTGTACATACCGCTGGATCAGGCCACGCAGCTGTCACCGGCTATTTTTGACGATTTGGAACAGATGGACCTGATCTGCCTGGATGGGGTTGAACTGATAGCCGGTCAGGCAGACTGGGAACAGGGTGTGTTCGGCCTGTTCAACCGACTCAGGGAACGGGACAAGTCCCTGCTGGTTGCCGCCCGCTGCAGCCCGCTGAACCTGCCAATCAGGTTACCCGACCTGTTGTCGCGCCTGAGCTGGGGTCTCTGTTATCAGCTGCAGCCACTGAATGATCAGGACAAGATTCAGGCCTTGAGCACAGCCGCAGCCGGACGTGGCCTGGCATTGAGTGACGAGACCGCCCGCTATATCCTCCGCCACACCCAGCGGGATATGGGCTCACTCAGACAGCTGCTGAGACAGCTTGATCAGGCGTCGCTCGAGGCGAAACGCGGACTGACAATCCCTTTCATCAAGACGTTTCTGGAACATCAGACAGACCCACAAGCGGGCGGATTGTAACGAAGGCTAGCGCTCTTTCTGATGCGCCATCGCCAGCCGGCTCCAGACCCAGACATAGTTCACCCCGCTGGCGACCGTCGTTGCCATAACCAGCCAGACCAGGCTAACTATCAGCACGGCGGGCAGCGCCACCAGTCCCCGATCCAGAACAACCGCCAGCACCAGGATAATCTGTGAAAAAGTATTTATTTTACTGAGAAAACTGGGATTGGCGGTCAGCTCCATCACCCGAAAATGGTACACCAGGGCACCGGTCACAATCACTAGATCACGCAGTATCACCAGCAGTACCAGCCAGACCGGAATGATACCGATCAGCGCCAGGGTCAGATAACTGGAGACTAGCAGCACCTTATCCGCCAGCGGATCCAGCAGGCCGCCGAGCTGGCTCTGCCAGCCGTAGTGTTTGGCCAGATAGCCATCCAGCCCGTCCGATATGCCCGCAATGGCAAACAGCACCAGCGCGACGCCAAACTGCTGCTCCAGCAACATCCAGACGACCGGTACCGATATAAAGATACGCAATATGCTGATCAGATTAGGTATATCTTCGCGTTTCAGCATCACTACTCTGTCAAGACCAAAGGACCCGGGGCTGTTAAATTTAAAAGTTACGCAAAGCGATCAGGCTTCACTTACCGGTTGCTATCCCCGTCACTCCGAGGTTACCGCATACGATAGAAGAGATCGACTCCCTCAATAAGCGTTTGCGCGGCATCCGGCAGATCGGTGATCGGCTCGATCATACCGCCCAGGGCGAGTCCCTGTTCCAATACCTGGATACCCCCCCGCACCTGCAGCTCATAAGTAACCGCCTCGGGCTCCACCGAGACCATATCGGCACGTTCCACCGAACTCTGGGACTGGAGAAAACGCCCCACCCCCACGTATTGCGTCAGCTCCGTCACACCGCTTACCCGCAGCCTGATCCGCGACAGGTTCGCCTCACCACCGACCGGGGCATACCGCTCCGCCAGCAGATCCGACACATGCTCCACGCCCTCGTGGGCCAATCCGATGGGGTCGCTCCCTTCATCACTCCAGCTCGAGACCCGGTCACCATGATAAAGATTCCAGGTTACCCGCCAGAGCCGGCCGGAGAGCTGGGTCATCCGGCCGGTGACAATCAGGTCGGGTGAATAGCGCTGGGATGCACGGCGGATATTCTGTTCAAAATCACCCCAGAGATCGGCGACCCGAATCCCGGACTGATCCTCAAGATCCATCAGAGGCAGTATCAGGGGGATGCCGCGCTTTTCCGCCGCCCCCGTCATGGCGCCCAGCAGGGAATCATCCAGCTCGGGCCGCATCACCCGGCGCTGCCCGCGGGACTCAATGCCAAGCCAGACCAGACCCGAGGGTCGATTCTCCCCCCAGACCGGCAGGCGGCGCTCTCGCAGCAGACGCTGCACAGCCGCCCCATCAAACTGCACGGTCAGCAGGCGGGCAGCCCCCTCACTGTCGGCGGCACCCTCCGTCGCGGCTGGCGCTCGTCCGGCGTCCAGACGATAGCGAAACTGCTGCACATAACGTGGTGCCTGCTCAATATCACCCTGTAACTCGGGGCGCTGGGCAACATTCCGGTTACCCGTCACCTTGATCAGCATCTGCATGAAGGCACGTCTGATCCCATCGGTCCGCTGTTCCGCTGACTGCCCCTCCACCGGCACTTCCGCGCTGTACAAGCCGGTAACCGGACTGGCAGTGGCGGCGGCTGTGTAACCCATGAACAGCACCAACATGAGCAGCGCCTGAATTAACTTTACCGAGAGATGCGAGGGATCTGATGAACAACTGGGCATGTGATTGGAATCCGGCTGGCGTGATATTCCGGCCGATTTTAGCCTGCCACCCGCCGCAAATCCATTAACACCCCACAAGCTCTCCGGTACTGCCCCTGATCGTTAAGCGGAAAAAACACCAGCTACCCCTTCCAGTGGTATAATTCCGCTCCTTTTGCCTGATCCAGCTTTACGGATTTGGTAGAATCAATAACTGCAGCACGTTCTCTTAACGCGCACCTAGCCTGGAGTGATCAGTGGATCAGAACAAAACCGACTCCGCCTCTCTGAGTTACCGGGATGCCGGTGTCGATATCGATGCCGGAAACAGCCTGGTCGAGCGGATAAAACCCATCGTCAAAAACACTTTCAGACCCGGCGTCATGACCGGCCTGGGGGGATTCGGGGCACTCTTCGAACTGCCGCTGGACCGCTACCGGGAGCCGGTACTGGTCTCCGGCACCGATGGGGTGGGAACCAAGCTGCGGCTGGCCTTGGCCCTGCAGAAGCATGACACCATCGGTATCGACCTGGTGGCCATGTGCGTCAATGATATTATCGTCACCGGCGCTGAACCGCTGTTCTTCCTGGACTACTATGCCACCGGACACCTCGACGTGGACGTGGCCAGCAGTGTGATCGAGGGCATTGCCGAGGGCTGCCGGCAATCCGGTGCGGCCCTGACCGGCGGCGAGACCGCCGAAATGCCCGGCATCTACGAGACTGGTGACTATGATCTGGCCGGTTTCTGCGTCGGTATTGTGGAAAAGTCCCGTATTATCCAGCCGGACCGGGTACAGCCGGGCGACGTGCTGCTGGGACTCGCCTCTTCCGGCCCCCACTCCAACGGCTACTCGCTGGTTCGCAAGATTCTTGAGGTCTCGGGAGCGGATCTGCATCAGCCACTGGGCGATGTGACCCTGGGCGAAGCGCTGCTCGCCCCGACCCGCATCTACGTCAAGTCGCTGCTGGCGCTACACCAGGCGATCGACATTCACGCCATGGCCCATATCACCGGCGGCGGTCTCCCGGAAAATCTGCCCCGGGTACTACCGCAGGGCACCCGTGCCCTGATCAACAGCAACTCCTGGGAACGGCCGGCAGTGTTCCAGTGGCTACAGGCAGCGGGCAATGTGGTCGAATCAGAGATGCTGCGCACCTTCAACTGCGGCGTTGGCATGGTGGTCTGTGTCGCCGAGCAAGACGCCGATCAGGCCATCGCGCTACTGCAGGCCCAGGGCGAAACGGTCTGGAAACTGGGCCGCATCGAGGCCCATGACGGGGCGCCGAGCGTGGAACTGGTCGCGTGACGGAACAGCGAAAACTTCCCATTGTCGTGCTGCTATCGGGCAGCGGCAGTAATCTGCAGGCGATCATTGATGGCGCCGACGACGACCTCCCGGTGGAGATTCGCGGTGTCATCAGCAACCGGGGCGACGCCTTCGGCCTGGAAAGGGCCCGTCAGGCCTCCATCCCCACCCGGGTACTCGACCACACCGATTACCCGGACCGGGAAACCTATGACCAGGCGCTGATGGAATTGATCGACAGTTATCAGCCGGCACTGGTGGTACTGGCCGGTTTTATGCGCATCCTGACCCCCGGCTTTGTCACCCATTACCAGGGACGCCTGCTAAACATCCACCCTTCGCTGTTGCCAAAATATCGGGGCCTGCATACCCATCAGCGTGCGCTGGAGGCGGGAGACCGAGTACACGGGGCGAGTGTGCACCTGGTAACCGAGGAACTGGATGGGGGTCCGGTGATACTGCAAGTCCGGGTACCGGTGGAGCCGGGTGACGACGAAGCCACATTGGCGGCACGGGTACTGACCCAGGAGCATCGCATCTACCCTGCGGTGATCCGCTGGTTTGCCGAGGGGCGACTGAAGGTCACTCAGGGCGCCATTGAACTGGACGGAAAAACCCTGCGAGAACCGAAGATCATGGAATTCAATCAGGTAAGCACCGAATGAACGGTCGCCCGGTGAGATCCCTGCTCACACTGCTGCTGGCCACCTGGCTGGTGCCACTACCCGGGATTGCCCAGCCGGCGGCGTCCGGGCAGACGATCAAGCCTTACAGTGCCGAGTATCGCGTCAGCATGGGGAGCCTGGTGATCGGCCGGGCAAACATCACCCTGCGCTTGTCCGATGATGGCCAATACAGCTACCGGGCCTATACCGCTCCTGTTGGGCTGGCAGCGGTATTTCGCAAGGATGAGATCACCGAACAGAGCGAGGGGCGGATCGTGGATGACACCATCATTCCATCCCGCTACCTGTACACTCACAAGCGGCCCAAGCGGACCCGTCAGGTGAACCTTGATTTCAACTGGCCGGCCAGCCGTGTGGCCAACCAGACCGCCGGCTCTCTCTGGTCGATGGAGATACCAAAAGGAACCCAGGACAAATTCAGCCAGCAGCTGGCTCTTATACTGGCGCTCGGCCGTGGTGACAGGGCGGCCGAATATCAGGTGGCCGACGGCGGATTGCTGAAAAGCTATCGTTACACGGAAGTGAACCGGGAGCTGATCAGCACTGAATCAGGGGAATATCAGACCATCAAGCTGGCGCGCAACAAGGATGACCGGCCGTCACGGGCCACCCTCTGGTTCGCCCCCGAGCTGAATTATCTGCCGGTAAAAATCGCCAAGCACGAAAAGGACGGGGATTATGTGATGGAACTGATCTCCGTCACCTGGCAGGACGGGGAGAGTTGAATCAGTCCCGCCGCAACAGGCGGTTCATGACCGATTTAAAAAAGCCGCCCGGCGCGACAGTGATGTGGGCATCGTCCACATTGATCTGCTCGAGATCATAGCTGCTGTACTCGACCCCGGCCTCCTGATACATCTCCTGGGAGAGCTTCAGGTCATCGGCCCAACGCGAAAGGAAATCCTCGCTGGGTGCGATGCAGACAATCCGTCCGACCTCCTCCTGGATCAACTTCGAGGCGCAGCGGGGACAGGGAGGATGGGTGACATAGACGGTGCAGCCGGTGAGATCCCGCTTGGCGAAGATCATCGCGTTCTCTTCCGCATGAATGGTCAGATTGAGCTTGCAGTTGCGGTCCGTGAGCCGCTCCGTCCGATCCTCCACCCCGGCAGCAAAGCCGTTATAGCCGACAGAAACGATCCGGTTGCCATCCGTGATCACCGCACCCACCTGGGACGATGGATCCTTGCTCCAGGCGGAGATATGGGCCGCCAGCCCCAGGAAACGGGTATCCCACTTGACACTCATTCGGGTGGCCTCACTAGATGATCGGTTGATGTTTAAGCGGCAAAGGGAACCGCCGGGTGATGGGAAGCCCGCCACCCGGCGTCTTACGGTCAGTTGTTCTGGATCACGATATTGGGGAACTTGGCCGCGTAACTCTTGGCCTGCAGGGCGAGTATAGCCGTGGTCCGGCGGGCAATTTCACGATAGATCTGGGAAATACGCGCATCGGGATCGGCCACCACGGTCGGCTTGCCACCATCGGTCTCTTCACGAATACGGATATCCAGCGGCAGGGCACCGAGGAAATTGACCCCGTACTGTTCCGCCATCCGCTTGCCGCCACCCTCTCCGAAAATATGCTCTTCATGGCCGCAGTTGGAGCAGATGTGGATGCTCATATTCTCGACGATACCCAGTACCGGCACCTCGACCTTCTCGAACATTTTGAAGCCCTTGCGCGCATCCAGCAGGGCGATGTCCTGGGGCGTGGTCACCACCACGGCACCCGACACCGGCACCTTCTGGGCCAGGGTCAGCTGGGTATCGCCGGTACCCGGCGGCAGATCGATAATCAGGTAATCAAGATTGGCCCAGTTGGTGTCGTTCAGCAACTGTTCCAGCGCCTGGGTGACCATGGGGCCGCGCCAGATCATTGGGGTCTCTTCATCGATCAGAAATCCGATGGACATCGCCTGGATGCCGTAATTCTGCATCGGCTCAAGGCTCTTGCCGTCTTTCGATTCCGGCTGACCGGAGACACCCAGCATGCGCGGCTGGGACGGTCCGTAGATGTCTGCATCCAGCAGGCCCACGGTGGCGCCCTCTTCCACCAGCGCCAGCGCCAGATTGACCGCCGTGGTGGATTTACCCACACCACCCTTGCCGGAAGCCACGGCGATGATGTTCTTCACATTATCAATCGGCTTCAGTGATTTCTGCACCGAGTGGGCGGTGATCTTCCAGTTCACATCCACCGCCACGGAAGAGACACCCTCCACGGTGGTAATCTGCGCCTTCAGTGCGTCGGCCAGTTCATCCTTGAAACCCTTTGCCGGAAAACCCAGCTCAACGGCCACTTTCACCGCTCCGCCATCGATCTCTATGCTCTTGATAAACTTGGCACTGACCAGGTCCTTTTCCAGGTGGGGCTCTATGTACCCTTTGATTGCCTCTTCGATCAACTCTTTTGTTACTTCAGCCATTGCATGCTCCTACGAGATGGCCCCACCGGGAGGCCGCAAATTCGGGTAATGATGGCCGCGCATTCTACATTAAAAAATGCTTATGCCCAACCAAATCGCTAGGTCTTTCAAATATCTGTATTGACAATTATCCTTTCCGGCTCCATTAAATCCCTGTAACACTTGGCTTTTCTGAACAACCATGCGCAGAGGGCCAACGTTGATTGGTTTTCGCGATCCGGTTAATTATGTGATAATTGATCGTTTTATTGGATGGCGGGTTGTGGCGTGGACCATCAAACCTGTCGGCCGGATCTCTTTCCCCTCAAACGCAGCCATGAAATCATGAATCAGACAGCGCGAAAAATACTGGTGACCAGCGCCCTTCCCTATGCCAATGGCCCGATCCATATTGGCCACATGGTGGAATATATTCAAACCGACATCTGGGTCCGCTTTCAAAAGATGCGCGGTAATCAGTGTCTCTATGTCTGCGCCGACGACGCACACGGCACCCCCATCATGCTGCGTGCCCGCAAGGAAGGTATTGAACCCGAAGCCCTGATCACCCGGGTCGCCCAAGAGCATAAGGCCGATTTCGCCGATTTCAATGTGGCCTTTGACAATTACCACTCCACCCACTCGGAAGAGAACCGACACTACGCATCCCTGATCTATCAGCGCAACAAGGAAAAAGGGAACATTGCCAACCGCACCATTACCCAGGCGTATGACCCGATCGAGGAGATGTTCCTGCCGGACCGGTTCATCAAGGGCGAGTGCCCGAAGTGTGGCGCCCAGGACCAGTATGGCGACAACTGTGAGGTCTGTGGTGCCAGCTACTCTCCCAACGAACTGAAGAACCCGGTCTCGGCCGTCTCCGGCGCGACTCCGGTGGACCGGGATTCCGAACACTACTTTTTCAAGCTGGCCAATTTCGAGACCATGCTGAAGGCATGGACCCGCGGCGGTCACCTGCAGGCCGAGGTGGCCAACAAGCTGGGCGAATGGTTCGAGGCCGGACTGCACGAGTGGGATATTTCCCGCGACGCCCCCTACTTCGGCTTTGAGATTCCCGACCATCCGGGCAAATACTTCTATGTCTGGCTGGATGCGCCGATCGGCTACATGGCCAGTTTCAGGAACCTGTGCGATCGCACCGATGGACTGGAGTTCGATGACTTCTGGAGCAGGGAGTCCAGCGCCGAGCTGTACCATTTTATCGGCAAGGACATTATCTATTTCCACGCCCTGTTCTGGCCCGCCATGCTGCATGGCGCCGATTTCCGCACCCCGACGGCGGTATTCTCCCACGGCTTCCTGACGGTGGATGGCCAGAAGATGTCCAAATCACGCGGTACCTTTATCAAGGCCCGCACCTACCTGGATCACCTGAATCCGGAATATCTGCGCTATTACTTTGCCGCCAAGCTCGGCTCGGGTATCGAGGATATCGATCTCAACCTGGATGATTTCCAGGCGCGGGTCAACTCCGACCTGGTCGGCAAGGTGGTGAATATCGCCAGCCGCTGCGCGGGCTTTGTGAAAAAACGATTCGACGGAAAACTGGCTGATCAACTGGCCGATCCGGCACTGTTTCAGAGCTTTGCCGAGGCCGGCGACCAGATTGCCGAGCATTATGAAAAACGCGAATTCAGCCGTGCCGTGCGTGAAATCATGGCGCTTGCTGACCGCGCAAATCAGTACATCGATGAGAAAAAGCCCTGGATCATGGCCAAGGAGGCAGGGCGTGATACCGAACTGCAGCAGGTCTGCTCCATGGGTCTCAACCTGTTCCGCCTGCTGATCGGCTACCTGCGGCCCATCCTGCCGGCAACCGCCGAGCGTTCGGAGGCTTTTTTGCGGGTCGATCCACTCAGCTGGGAATCACTCGGCAGCCCCCTGCTGAGCCATAGCATAGACGCCTTCAAGCCGCTGATGACCCGGGTCGAGCCGAGCCAGATCCAAGCGATCATTGCGGCATCGACGGAGGACCTGGAAAAGCAGGACGCCACCGCCAAAGCGAGCGGACCACTTGCTGCCGACCCGATCAGCGACACTATCGAATATGCCGACTTCGCCAAGGTCGATCTGCGGATAGTAAAGATCGTCAAGGCGGAACGGGTTGAAGGGGCGGAAAAACTGTTGCAGCTGACGCTCGATCTGGACGGAGAGACGCGCAATGTTTTTGCCGGTATCAAATCCGCCTACGATCCCGCCGAACTGGAGGGACGGCTGACCGTGATGGTGGCCAACCTGGCGCCCAGAAAGATGCGGTTCGGTCTGTCCGAGGGCATGGTGCTGGCGGCAGGACCCGGCGGGAAAGAACTTTTCATTCTTTCTCCAGATAGCGGGGCCAAGCCGGGCATGCGGGTTAAGTAAGCAGCAGAAAAGAATAACCTGCTGTTTTTAATACGATAATTACCGGCAACCTGTATATGCGATGCACCCGGGAGTAAAATCAAGAGCAGCCAGCCAATAGATGCATGAAATATTGTGCATGTATTTTCTGTTGGCGGATGATATATAATGCAATATACTTCAGGTAATCACCGCATATACCCAAAGGTTATAAGGTTATACACACATAAACTGTCGGTTGTTAGCATTAGGGTTAACCACTACTATCGGCCATCCCTCTTCATGGAGTAGGTCTGCTTTAGATGAAAGAGTACGCACTCATCCTTGTCAGTACCGTGCTGGTCAACAACTTCGTCCTGGTGAAGTTTCTCGGCCTGTGCCCCTTCATGGGCGTCTCCAAAAAACTGGAGACGGCGGTCGGCATGGGTATGGCCACCACCTTTGTGCTGACGCTCTCTTCCATTTGCAGCTATCTCGCCAACGAGTACCTGCTCGCTCCGCTGGGGCTGGAATATCTGCGCACCATCACCTTCATCCTGGTGATTGCCGTGCTGGTGCAGTTCACCGAGATGGTGATGCACAAAACCAGTCCGGTGCTGTATCAACTGCTGGGCATCTTTCTACCACTGATCACCACCAACTGCGCGGTACTGGGTGTGGCCCTGCTAAATGTTCAGGAGCAGCACGGCTTTATTGAATCAGGTCTATATGGTTTCGGCGCCGCCGCCGGTTTCTCCCTGGTGCTGGTGCTGTTCGCCGCCATGCGCGAACGGGTAACTGTCTCCGACGTCCCTGCCCCCTTCCAGGGCAGCGCCATCGCCATGATTACCGCAGGACTGATGTCTATCGCCTTCATGGGCTTTTCCGGCCTGGTGTCGAGCTGAGGTGGCATCAAGATGTTGATAGCAATAGCCGCCATTGCCCTGCTGGCACTTGCCTTTGGCCTGCTGCTCGGCTACTCCTCCATCCGCTTCCATGTGGAGGGAGACCCGATTGTAGAGAAGATCGAGGCCCTGCTGCCCCAGACCCAGTGCGGCCAGTGCAGCTTTCCGGGCTGCCGCGCCTACGCTGAAGCGCTGGCCCAGGATGAGGCCGAAATCAACGCCTGCCCGCCCGGCGGTGAAACCACCATGATCGCCCTGGCCGATCTGCTGGGTAAGGATCCGGTTCCCCTGGAAGGTGCCGCCGCCGAGGAGAAGCCCAAGGCCGTTGCCGTGATTCGGGAGGACGAGTGTATCGGTTGTACCCTCTGTATCCAGGCATGTCCGGTAGACGCCATTCTGGGTTCTGCCAAGCACATGCACACGGTCATCCGCAGCGAGTGCACCGGCTGCGGGCTGTGCCTGCCGCCCTGTCCGGTGGAATGCATTGACATGGTGCCGCTTGAAGTCAATACCAGCAACTGGAAATGGCCATTCCCGGGGGACACCCGCAACAACGGCGCCCTTGTAGCCGCCTCCGAGAACTAGACGATATGCAGCATTCCTTGCAAAAGCAGCAGAAGCATACCCTCTACCGTTTCAACGGAGGGTTGCACCTGCCGGATAACAAAAGCCAGTCGCTGACGCTCCCCCTGGAAAAGGCAGCACTGCCCAAACGACTGATCATACCGCTGCATCAGCATATCGGTCAGAGCGCGGAGCCGCTGGTCAAGGTCGGTGATCAGGTGCTCAAGGGAGACATGCTGGCAAAACCGCAGGGGTATGTGAGCGCACCGGTGCACGCCCCCTCCTCGGGCACCGTGGTGGCCATCGAAACCCTGCCCATTCCCCACCCGTCCGGACTGCCCGCTGCCTGCGTGGTTATCGAGACCGACGGCAAAGAGACCTGGGGAAATCAGCTGGAACCGATTCCCGACTATCCGCATGCCGATCCCTCGCTGCTGCGCGAGCGCATTCGCAACGCGGGTATTGTCGGCATGGGCGGAGCCGCGTTCCCGTCCAGCGTCAAGCTGACGCCGGGCCTGGAAAACCCGATCCACACCCTGATCATCAATGGCGCCGAGTGCGAGCCCTACATCACCTGCGATGATCTGCTGATGCAGACGCAGGCAGAAAAAATTCTGCACGGCGTCGGCATTATCCGCCGGCTGATCGGCGCCGAGCGCTGTCTGTTTGGCATCGAAGACAACAAACCGGAAGCGATCCGCCGGCTGCGCCAGGCCGTCGCTGACGCCGGCATGGACTGGGTATCGGTCATTGCCATCCCCACGCTGTATCCCAGCGGTGGCGAAAAGCAGCTTATCAAGGTACTCACCGGCAAAGAGGTCCCTTCAGGTAGCATTCCGGCCAAAATCGGCATGATTTGTCACAATGTAACCACCGCCTTCGCCGTTGCCGAGGCAGTGATTGAGGGCAAGCCACTGATCTCCCGCTACATTACCATCACCGGCAATGGCGTTCAGCAACCGAAAAACCTGGAAGTGTTGATCGGCACTCCGGCAGCGGAACTGATCAAACAGGCCGGAGGCTATACCGACCAGGTGTCCAAACTGATCGTGGGCGGGCCAATGATGGGCTTTACCCTGGCCAGCGACGAAGTACCTGTCACCAAGGCGACTAACTGCCTGCTGGCCGCCGACAGCAGTGAAGCCCCTGATCCAGGGGTGGCATCAGCCTGTATTCGCTGCGGTCGCTGTGCCATTGCCTGCCCCGCCAATCTGCTGCCGCAGCAGATGTACTGGTATGCCCGGGCCAAGGATCTGGAGAAGGTGCAGGAGTACAACCTGTTCGATTGTATCGAGTGCGGCTGCTGCTCCCATGTCTGCCCCTCCCATATTCCCCTGGTGCAGTATTTCCGCTTTGCCAAAACCGAGAGCTGGGCGCAGGAGAAGGAGCAGCGGGCGGCGGAACGCGCGCGCCAGCGTCACGAGGCGCAGGTTGCCCGGAAAGAACGCCTGGAAGCCGAACGCCAGGCCAAGTTGCGGCAAAAGAAAGAGGCATTGAATAAACCTGCAGCAAAAAAACCCAAGTCGGACAAGCCGGAGGCCGGCGCTGAAGAGGATCCCAAAAAGGCCGCAATCGCCGCAGCCCTGAAACGCGCCGCTGAGAAAAAAGCCAAGCTCGCCGAACAAGGCATTGAGCCGAAAAACCAGTCGGACCTGAGCGAGGCCCAGAAACAGGCCATTGAGCAGGCGGATCAGCGCAGGGCGGAAAGTAGTACCGACGCCGTTACCTCTGAAAAGCAGGATGGATAACCGATGCGCTTTACCACAATAACATCACCTCATAGCGACCGGCCCAACAGTGTCAGTAAAACCATGCTGCTGGTTATCCTGGCATTGATCCCGGGCGCCATTGCCATGATCTGGTATTTCGGCTGGGGCATACTGATCAATATGATTCTCGCCAGTATCACTGCCATTGTTTGCGAGGCCCTCGCCGTGCGCCTGAGAAACCGCCCGGTGCTGCCGGCGATCGGAGACTTCAGTGCCGTACTGACCGCCCTGTTGTTTGCCGTTGCCGTGCCGCCGCTCCTGCCCTGGTGGCTGACGGTAATCGGCGTGGCCTTCGCCATCCTGATGGTCAAACAGATCTATGGCGGCCTGGGTTACAACCCATTCAATCCGGCGATGGCCGCCTATGTGCTGTTGCTGGTCTCCTATCCGGTGCAGATGACCTCCTGGCTGCCACCGGAAATGCTCAACGAAAACCCGCTGACTTTTATTCAGAGCGCCAGCGTGATATTCACCGGGACGCTGCCGGCCGGACTCTCCTGGGACGCCCTCACCATGGCCACGCCGCTGGACGCCATGTTCACCCAACTCGACCAGAGCAAGATGCTGAGTGAGATCCTCATCCAGCCACTGTGGGGAGACTTTGGTGGTCGCGGCTGGGAGTGGGCAGGCAACTGGTTTCTGCTGGGCGGGTTGTTTCTGCTCTTCACGCGGGTTATCAGCTGGCATATCCCGGTCTCCATGCTGGGTAGCCTGCTGGTCATCGCCATGCTGTTTCACTTCCTCGACCAGGAAGCCTATCCGTTCGGCATGTTCCACATCTTTACTGGCGGTACCCTGCTCGGCGCCTTCTTTATCGCGACCGATCCTGTTTCCGCCTGTACTACCAAGAAAGGACAACTGGTGTATGGCGCCAGCATCGGTCTGCTGGTATTTATCATACGCACCTGGGGCGGATACCCCGATGCGGTGGCCTTCGCCGTGCTGTTGATGAACATGGCGGCACCCACTATCGACTACTACACGCAACCGAGGGCCTTTGGCCATCAGGGGGCGAGGCGTGATTAAGCACCCGGTTTCAGTGGCAGGTATACTGCTGGCCCTGTTTGCAACTGCGGGTACCGCGCTCGTGGCGGTCACCAATGACCTCACGGCCGAGAAGATCGCCGCCAATGAGCGGGAGGCGCTGCTGCAGAGCCTGACCGCCCTGGTGCCAGCCGATACGATCGACAATGACATCGTCACCGATACCCGCGTGGTGTCGCAGAAAGATCTACTGGGCGGCGACCAGACGCTGGTCTACCTGGGGCGCAAGCAGGGCAAACCGGTTGCGGCGGTTTTCTCCTCCATGGTCCCCAACGGCTATAGCGGCCCGATAAAGATGCTGGTTGCGGTCAAGGTTGACGGGACGCTGGGTGGTGTCCGGGTGGTATCACACAAGGAGACTCCCGGACTGGGGGACAAAGTGGAAGAAAACCGATCCGACTGGATATTCTCCTTTGCCGGCAAATCGTTATCCAATCCGTCCATGACAGGCTGGAAAGTCAAGAAAGACGGCGGTCAATTTGACCAGTTCACCGGCGCGACCATTACCCCACGCGCCGTGGTCGGTGGCGTCAAGAACACCCTGGTTTATTTTAAAGAACACGGCAAATCACTGTTTCTGAAACCCGAGAAGGCAGCCAAAGATGAGTGACACAAGCTATGGCCGACTGATCCGCGAAGGCCTCTGGAGTAATAACCAGGCCTTGGTGGCACTGCTGGGTCTGTGCCCGTTACTGGCAGTCACCAGCACGGCGATCAATGGACTCGGCCTCGGCATTGCCACCACCTTCGTGCTGGTCATGTCCAATGCCACCGTATCCCTGATCCGAAACCTGGTGCGTCCGGAAGTGCGTCTGCCGGTATTCGTTATTGTTATCGCCTCCTTTGTCACCGCGGTGGAGCTGAGCATGAACGCCTGGTTCCATGATCTCTACAAGGTGCTGGGCATCTTTATTCCATTGATTGTCACCAACTGCGCGATCATCGGCCGCGCCGAGGCTTTCGCCTCAAAAAGTCATCTGCTGCCGGCGATTGTGGATGGTCTGGCGATGGGACTGGGATTCACCTGCGCACTGGTGACGCTGGGCGCAATGCGCGAACTGCTTGGCATGGGTACGCTGTTTTCCCAGGCTGACCTGATGTTCGGTGATATCGCTACCAATTGGACCATGAGCCTGGGTACCGACTTCAAGGGTATGCTGTTGGCAATCCTGCCCCCCGGCGCCTTTCTGGGCATGGGGCTGATGATTGCCCTGAAGAACATCATTGACAACCGGCTCTCCAGGACCAAACCCGCAACCGTGCAAGCGGCGGAAGCCGACATGGAGCCAGGCACCGCCTAAGCATTCAAGGGTTACTCCATCGTCAAATCGACAACCCGCCGCTCGGCCAGGATACTCATGTCGCGCCGCGAGGGAGCAATATGCCACAAGAGCTGACCCTGAACACCCGCTGGATCAACCTGGCGGCAAAGCACTTTCATGAAGACGGTGGACAACCGGTCATAGCACTGCACGGCTGGCTGGACAATGCCGCCAGCTTTGCACCGCTGGCGGTCCTGCTGCCAAACCTGGATATCCTGGCACTGGATCTGCCTGGGCATGGCCTGTCGGACCATCGACCAGCGGGACAGCACTACCATTTTGTCGATTTTGTGGCGGATGTAATTGCGGCCGCCAATGCCGCCGGCCGGGAGCGGTTTTCACTCATTGGACACTCCATGGGGGCCGGTATCGCCTCATTGATCGCGGCCAGCTTTCCCGAGCGGATTGAACGGCTGGTGCTGATCGAGGGTTTGGGCCCCTGGGGGGATGATCCAAAGGATTGCGCGAGCCATTTGGCCGAGGCCACGCGGCAGATACTGGCAGAACCCGAAACAAGGAAGCGGCGTTATTCCTCGCTGGAACCGATCATTCGTGCCCGCATGCAGGCCGGGGATCTGGGTGAAGCGACCGCTCGCCTGCTGGTGGAGAGAAATACCGCCAGTGATCCCGGAGGGGTGTACTGGCGCACCGATCCCCGACTGCGCTACCGCTCACCCATCTATATCACCGAGGAACAGGTGCAAGCGTTTCTACCCCGCATCAAGGCCCCTACCCTGTTTATCCGGGATGCTGAACGGATTGTGCCGGCGCAATACAACTGGAATCAGCGTGAAACTCTGATTGCCGACCTGCAAGTGGTGAAACTGACGGGCGGACACCATCTGCACATGGAGAATCCCGCACCGGTAGCGCAGGCGATCCGGACTTTTTTCGCCGGATGAACATTGTTTCCGGACGCTACTGACCGAGGTCATTCACCACCCAGCGCCAAACGATAAACAGTCCCAGCAGGGACACCGCCACCGACAGGTTGAACACCAACGTGGGTCCGGCACCCTCCCAAAGGAATCCGCTGCTCATTGTCCCCAGGGCACCGCCCAGGCCGAAACTGAGGCTGCTGTAGAGCGCTTGTCCCCGCCCCTGGTGGCGACCGGTAAAGTAATGATGCACCAGATGGATCGCCGCCGCATGAAAGGTACCGAAGGTAGCAGCGTGCAGCGTCTGGGCGAAAAACAGCAGGACCAGCGAGTCGGCGAAATTCCCGATCAGGTACCAGCGCAGCGCCGCCAGCAACAGGCTGATCATCAGCACATTGCGCGCCCCCAGGCGCAGCAGCAGACGATGCATGACCAGGAAGACCGCCACCTCGGCAATCACCCCCAGCGCCCAGAGTTGCCCGATCAGGGTCTTGCTGTAGCCCAGCGTCTCCATGTAGATGGAGTAGAAGCCGTAGTAGGCGCCATGTCCGGCCTGAAGCAGGAAACAGGCTGTCAGGAAGGCGAGCACCGCCGGCTTGCGCAACACCGAGAGGATGCCCGGCTGATCCACCGGATGCGGGCTGGTTGCCGGATCGGCGATCAGCAGGCTTGCACCCCACAACAGCGCATAAATGGAGAGCAGCACCGGCAGCACCGCGGCCGGACCCCGCAGATCCACCGCCATGCCGAGCACCACCACGGTGACGATAAAGCCGATCGAACCCCAGACCCGAATCTGCGCGTAGCGGGAGACCGCCTTTCCCAGATAACAGAGCACCACCGCCTCGAACTGTGGCAAAACCGCATTCCAGAAGAAACTGAACAGCACCATGGCCAGGCCCAGCTCCCAGAACCCTTGCAACCAGAACACGGCGACAAAGATCAGCGTAGTAAGCAGGGCGCCGAGGCGCACAATGGCCATGCGCCGCCCCAAATGATCGCCCAGCCAGCCCCACACGAAGGGGGCGATAAACTTGGTGGCCATGGGAATGGCCATCAACTGCCCGATGGCCACGGCGTTGAAACCCAGGCTCTTCAGGTAGAGTCCCCAGTACGGTACCAGCACACCCAGGGCGGCGAAGTAGAAGAAATAGAAGCTCGAAAGGCGCCAGTACGGCATAGGTGTCATTGCTCGGTCAGGGTCGAATAGCGTGAATAAAGCCGCGAATGAATGCGGCTAATATTTTCCTGACTGTGGTTGAGCCGGATGCGTAATCAGACCCTGTTGAATTATCAGACCGGTTTCCAGTGCGCATGCTATCACCCGCAAGGGCGCGCTATGGAGCCCCCCTAGACCGAGGCCGGTATATCCGGCGTGCCGCTCTGCACGTCCAGGTTCTGCGCCCGGTGCCGCAACAGATGATCCATCAGCACCAGCGCCAGCATCGCCTCGACAATGGGCGTGGCGCGGATACCGACACAGGGGTCGTGACGCCCCTCGGTCACCACCTCCACCGGCTCACCGGCAAGGTTGACGGTACGCCCCGGCAGACGCAGGCTGGAAGTGGGCTTGAAGGCGACACTGGCGAGGATATCCTGACCGCTGGAGATGCCGCCGAGGATACCGCCGGCATGGTTACTGAGAAAACCTTCAGGGGTCATCTCGTCCCGGTGTTCGGTGCCCTTCTGCGCCACACAGTCAAACCCGGCACCGATCTCCACCCCTTTGGCCGCGTTGATGCTCATCAACGCATGGGCGATATCCGCATCCAACCGGTCAAAGATCGGCTCGCCCAGCCCGACCGGAATACAGCTGGCCACCACGTTGATGCGCGCCCCCACCGAGTTGCCCTCCTTGCGCAGGGCATCCATGTAGTTTTCCAGTTCGGCCACCTTGTCGGCATCCGGGCAGAAGAAGGGGTTCTGCTCCACCTGATCCCAGTCCAGCTTGTCGATACGGATTGGCCCGAGCTGGGAGAGATAAGCACGAATGGTGGTCCCGCAATGCTGTTGCAGATATTTTTTGGCGATGGCCCCGGCGGCCACCCGCATGGCGGTCTCCCGGGCCGAGGAGCGACCACCGCCACGGTAATCACGCAAGCCGTACTTCTTGGTATAGGTGTAGTCGGCATGGCCCGGGCGGAACCGATCCATGATCTTGGAATAGTCCTTGGAGCGCTGATCGGTGTTGTGGATGATCAGGGCAATCGGCGTGCCGGTGGTCTGGCCCTCGAACACCCCGGAGAGGATCTGCACCCGGTCCTCCTCCCGTCGCTGAGTGGTATGGCGCGAGGTACCGGGTTTGCGTCGGTCCAGATCGGTCTGCAGATCGGCCTCGCTCAACGCCAGCCCCGGCGGACAACCGTCAACGATGCAACCTATGGCCGGTCCATGGCTCTCGCCAAACGAAGTGACGGTAAAAAGTTTTCCGTAGCTATTTCCAGACATAATCTGCTGCCTGCTGGGTAATCGATAATTACTGGGCGCCAGGCGCCACTTGCCGGAACCGGGCTACTTCAGCCAGCCGTTGACCTGTTTCAGATCCTCGGTGGACAAATTGCCAGTGGCCTGTTTCAGTAGCAACCCGTTGAGAATGAAATCATAGCGCACCTGGGCGTAATTACTGCGGGCGCTGAACAGGTCGCGCTGCGCATTCAGTACATCCACCATGGTACGGGTACCCACCTCGAAACCGGCCGTGGTCGCCTCAAGGGCGCTCTGGGCCGAAATGGTGCTCGCCTTGAGTGCCTCCACCCGGCTGATACTGGACATCACACCCCGGTAGGCATCCCGCACAGAGCGGTTGACCGAGCGTCGCTGCTGATCCAGGGTCTGCTGCGCCGCCTCGTAGTCGAAGCGGGCCTGGCGGGTGCGTGAAGTGACCGCGCCACCGGTATAGAGCGGCAGGTTCAGTTGCAACCCGATCACCGTGGTGTGCAGATCGGTGCCGTTTTCGTTGTTGCTCACATCCAGCGAGTGCGAACCGACCAGGTCCAGGGTCGGGGAGTCACCGGAGTCCTGCAGGTCGATGTTCAGACGGGCAATATCAACCCCGTAGTTCGCCGCCTGCAGGGAGAGATTCTGGGTCTGCGCGGTCTCCGCCCACTGCTCCGGGTTTTGCGGCTGCGGCGGATTAAGCGGCAACTCTGCCGCCAGCGGGGCCAGGTCGTCGACCACCTGCATGATGATCTCCTGCTGTGCCTCCCGGGCGTTGTCCAGGGCGTTTTCCGCCTGTATCAGGTCGGCCCGCGACTGGTCGAAGGCGGCCTGTGCCTCATGCACATCGGTGATGGCGATCAGGCCCACCTCGAAACGCTGCTTGGCCTGATCGAGCTGACGGGCGATAGCCGCATTCTCCGCCCGGGCAAACTCCAGGCTGTCCTCGGCCGAGAGCACATTGAAATAGGCCTGCGCAACCCGAATGATCAGATTCTGCTCCTCGGCCGCGAAGGTCACCTCGGCCTGGGCAATCTGCCGATCGGCCTGGTCGAGTTGAACGTTGTACGCCTTTCGGTAAATCGACTGGGTGAGGTTGAGGCTGAGACCGGCAGTCGCGTAATTATTCGGATTGTCCGTTAAGGCACTCGAGGAGGAGGAGCTGTTTACGTCGGTGCGGACCAGGTTGGCATCACTGGAGAGACTGACGCTGGGCAGCAGTTGGGCCTTGGCCTGCGGGAGTGCTTCAAGGGCGGAATCCCGGTTTGCCATAGCCGCTCGCAACTGGGCGTCATTCTGCAGCGCGAGCTGATAAATCTCCAGCAGATCCTCCGCCTGAGCCCCGGAGACACCCAACAATTGACCTAGTAACAGTGTCAACAACAACTTTTTCATAGTTAATCCTGCACAGAATCGATAATCGCGAAATTATATCATTAAAGTAGTACCAGACCGGTGGGTTATTGTTCCATCGGCGGCACCAGCAACTGTGGATCGATCTGATATTGATGGAAGTTCATTCTCCAGTCCAGGTGCGCGCCGGTCACCCGACCGGTGGCTCCTACCCGGGCAATGGGCTCACCCTGCCCGATACGGTCCCCTTCCTTGACCAGGATCTCACTGAGATGCAGGAAAGAGGAGGAGAGGTGCTGACCATGATCCAGGATCAGTGTGCCGCCGGAAAAGAACATGTCGGGATGCACCAGCGTGACAATACCATCCGCGGGTGCACGTACCAGGGTGCCGACCGGTGCCGCCACATCCACGCCAAAATGGGGCCGGCGCGGCTGGCCATTGAGTATCCGCTGACTGCCGTAGACGCCTGATATACGCCCCTTCACCGGCCATTCCCAACCGCTCAGATAATCGGTGCGGGGGTCATCCCGTTTCCTGGCGGCCTTGACCAGTGCCGACTCCCGGCGAATGCGCTCAAGATCCATTTTCTCCGGGGTCACTTTACGCTTGGGCAGGTTGTCGATTCGCTGGATATTGTATTCACGCCGGGCGATTTTCAGGGTCTGCTCTTCACGGTGTCCATCCGGATAGGTCAGCCGCAGCCGGCTCTCTGGCGCATGGTCCCGATCAAATCCGAGGACAAAGTAACCCTGGTCGGAGACCCGCACCGCGATATCATCCAGTTGTACCTTTACCCCGGGTTCGGTTTGACCGACCACCAACCCGCCCTGCACATAATTGCCCTCCAGACTGTGACTGGCGTGACCGGGAGATGAGAAGAGCAGCATGCAGAAGATCAGCAGACTAGAGAGAGAGGGAGCTATTGGTTTCATTTTTTTGTTTGCTTTTCAATCATGCTTGTTTGAACAACGGACAGAGACCGGACTCTGAACATTATGAAGGCAAAGGGATCCGAAACACAGGGTTCTGGCTATGTTCAGATTTTGGTGTGCCAGTTAATCATGAAATAATGTCGGAGCAAATGATCACATGGAAAATTCTGACCCTGAATGACCGCGGTCGTTCCCCAGATGCGCAGTTAAATGACAGATAGCCGGCACACAGAGACAAAGATTCGCAGCAGGCACTACAGCTGGTCGGAAGTGGTCAGTATGGTATTTGAACACCGCAGCGAACTGGTGAAGGCGAATATTATCGCCATCCTGGGGACCTTTATCTCGGTACCCATCCCGCTGCTGATACCGCTGATTGTGGACGAAGTGCTGCTGGACAAACCGGGGCCCAGCGTGCCGCTGATGAATTCACTGTTTCCAGAATCCTGGCACTCGCCGCTGCTCTATATCGGTGTCATCCTGCTGTTGACCATGCTGATGCGCCTCGCCTCGCTGGTCCTGGGGGTGTGGCAGATGCGCCAGTTCACCATCATCTCCAAGGACGTCACCTTCCGCATCCGCCGCAGCCTGCTGAAACGGCTGGAGCGGGTCTCCATGGCCGAGTATGAAACCCTGGGCAGCGGAACGGTTGCCTCCCACCTGGTGACCGACATCGACGCCGTGGACAGTTTTCTCGGCGTCGCCACCAGCAAGTTCCTGGTGGCTGTGCTGAGCATCGTCGGTACCGCCGTGGTGCTGCTGTGGATGCACTGGCAACTGGCTATCGTGATCCTGTTGATCAATCCGATCGTCATCTGGATCACCACTATTTTCGGTCACAAGGTCAAGGCATTGAAACGGCGCGAGAACAGCGCCTACCAGGCGTTCCAGGAGAGCCTGGCCGAGACCCTGGACGCCATCCAGCAGATCCGCGCCAGCAATCGCGAGACCCACTATATCCAGCGCATCATCGGCAAGGCGGACCGGATACGTCAGCACTCCGCCGCCTTCACCTGGAAAAGTGATGCGGCCCAGCGCCTCTCCTTCACCACCGTGCTGTTCGGCTTCGACTTCTTCCGCGCCCTGAGCATGGTGATGGTGCTGTTCTCCGGTCTCAGTATCGGCCAGATGCTGGCGGTCTATGCCTATCTCTGGTTCATGATGGCGCCACTCCAGGAGATCCTGGCCATCCAGTATTCATACAACGGCGCCAAGGCGGCGCTGGAGCGCATCAATCAACTGATCCGAATGGATCTGGAGCCCAAATACCCTCATAACAAGGACCCCTTCCGGGGAGAAAACACCACCGATCTGCGGCTGGAACAGATCTGTTTCCGTTATGGCGACGGCCCGCTGGTGCTGGACAATCTCTCGCTCACCATCCAGGCAGGCGAGAAAGTGGCACTGGTAGGGGCCAGTGGCGGTGGCAAGACCACCTTGGTGCAGATCATTCTCGGGCTCTATCCGCCGGAATCCGGCAGCATCTATTTCAACGGCATTCCGGTGACCGAGATCGGCATGGACAAGGTGCGGGGGCACGTCGCCACCGTGTTGCAGCAGCCGGCCCTGTTCAACGACAGCGTTCGCATCAACCTCACACTGGGCAAACCCTGCAGTGACGAAAAGCTCTGGCAGGCACTACAGATCGCCCAGTTGGACGAGACCATCCGGGAGCTGGACAATGGACTGGACACACTGGTGGGGCGCGATGGCATCCGCCTCTCCGGCGGCCAGCGCCAGCGTCTGGCGATTGCCCGGATGGTGCTCACCGATCCCAAGCTGGTGATCCTGGATGAGGCCACCTCGGCCCTCGACACCACCACCGAACAACACCTGCATCAGGCGCTGCAGAGCTTTCTCAAAGGTCGCACCACGCTGATCATCGCCCACCGCCTGAGCGCGGTAAAACAGGCCGACCGCGCGCTGGTGTTTGAAGACGGCAAGATCATCGAACAGGGCAGCCATGAAGAGCTGATCAATAACCGGGGCCTCTACGCCTCACTGTACGGTCGCCAGGAAGTGTGAGCGGCGCCCTCGCCGCGAATTCGGCCCGGGGGCGGGCCTCCTACAGGGCATCCCTCCTCCCCGGCAACTACCCGCACCGGTAGGAACGGCGCCCTCGCCGCAAATTCGGCCCGGGGGCGGGCCTCCTACCGGGCATCCCTCCTCCCCGGCAACTACCCACACCGGTAGGAGCGGCGCCCTCGCCGCGATTGGGTCCGGGGGCGGGCCTCCTACAGGGCATCCCTCCTCCCCGGCAACTACCCGCACCGGTAGGAGCGGCGCCCTCGCCGCGAATTCGGCCCGAGGCGGGCCTCCTACCGGGCATCTCCCCTCCCAGGGGACTACCCCCACAGGTAGGAACGGCGCCCTCGCCGCGATTGGGTCCGGGCGCACTCCCTACAACCAAATGGCATCCCAATGTGGGTATTCTCCGATTCGGGTAACCAATCCTTTACGCAACGGGTTGGCCACAACATAGCGCGCCACGGCGGGAAGGTCTTCTTCCCTCCGTAATGCGTGATCGTGAAACCCTCGCTGCCAGAGCGCGCGATCCAACCGATGGGCCGATACCGACTTCACTGCACCGACTACCTGCGATAGCGAAGCCTTGCCCCGCAACTCCATCAGCCAGTGAAGGTGATCCGGCATCACCACATAGGCCAGTGTGCCGGCGCGACCAGCGCGTTGCTCCTGGCGTAATGCACGCACTAAGGATCTGGCCGCCTGAAATTCGGCAAACACCGGTCGCCGCAGCTTTGTCACGGTAGTCACCAGATAGATACGTCCGCCCTCAGAAAAACGGCCCTTACGCAGGTCACAACCGCGCCATCGCCTATAGCTGTCCACACACACCTCCCTGTGTTTTCCACCATGGACCTGTAACCTATTAGAGATTCGGCCCGAGGCGGGCCTCCTACAAGGATATTTAAATTCCGTGATAAAACCACCCGTAGGAGCGGCGCCTTCGCCGCGAATTCGGCCCGGGAATCCAACCACGAAAAAGGGGGCCGAAGCCCCCTTGGATACTACTCAGAGAAGGATCAGACCACTCAGGACTCACCCTCTTCCACGGCCTTCATGCTGAGGCGGACGCGACCCTGCTTGTCCACTTCCAGCACCTTCACCTTGACCACATCGCCCTCGGCCAGCTTGTCACTTACCTTCTCGACCCGCTCTTCGCAGATCTGGGAAATGTGCACCAGACCGTCACGGCCCGGCAGGATGGTGACAAAGGCGCCGAAGTCCATCAGGCGGACCACCTTGCCCTCATAGATGGCACCTACTTCAACATCGGCGGTGATCAGCTCGATACGCTTTTTCGCGTCCTCACCGGCAGCCTTGTCGACTGAGAAGATCTTCACCATACCGTCGTCACTGACGTCGACCGTGGCGCCGGTCTCTTCGGTGATGGAGCGAATGGTGGTGCCGCCCTTGCCGATCACGTCACGGATCTTGTCCGGATCTATCTTGATGGTAATGATCCGGGGCGCATGCTCAGACATCTCTATGCGGTGAGTATCAATCGCCTTGTTCATCTCTTCCAGGATGGTCATGCGTCCATCCTTGGCCTGATCCAGGGCGATCTCCATGATCTGCTTGGTGATACCGTCTATCTTGATATCCATCTGCAGCGCATTGATACCGTTGGAGGTACCCGCCACCTTGAAGTCCATGTCGCCCAGATGATCCTCGTCGCCCAGGATATCGGTGAGCACGGCGAAGGCGTCATCCTCCTTGATCAGACCCATGGCCACACCGGCTACCGGCGCCTTGATCGGCACGCCGGCGTCCATCAGTGCCAGGCTGGTGCCACAGACCGAGGCCATGGAGCTGGAGCCGTTGGACTCGGTGATCTCCGAAACCACGCGAATTGAGTAGGGGAACTCCTCCAGGGTCGGCATACAGGAGAGCACACCACGCTTCGCCAGACGGCCGTGGCCGATCTCACGACGCTTGGGAGACCCGACACGCCCGGTCTCACCCACACAGAAGGGGGGGAAGTTGTAGTGCAGCATGAAGGGCTCGCGGTAGGTGCCATCCAGCGCATCGATGATCTGTGAATCACGTTCAGTACCGAGCGTGGTCACCACGATAGCCTGTGTCTCGCCACGGGTAAACAGGGCGGAACCGTGGGTCCGCGGCAACACGCCGGTCCGAACGGTGATGGGGCGCACGGTCTTGGTGTCGCGGCCGTCGATACGTGGCTCGCCGGAGAGAATCCGGCCACGAACAATCTTCTTCTTCAGCTTGCCGACCGCATCCTTGACTTCGCCTTCACTCCACTTGGCGTCATCACCGGTGCACAACGCCGCAACAGCCGCGCTGGTTGCCGCATCCAGCTGGTTGTAGCGCTCCATCTTGTCCGCAACCGAGTAGGCCTGTTTGATGGCTTCACCAGCTGCCGCGGCAACGGCTTCGCTGAGTGCCGCATCGTCAACCGGTACGCTGTACTCCATGATCGGCTTGCCGACCTCGGCCGCCAGTTCCTTGATGGCATTGATGGCAACCTGCATCTGTTCGTGACCGAACAGTACCGCCCCCAGCATCACCTCCTCGGAGAGTTCTCGCGCCTCGGACTCAACCATCAGCACCGCATGCTCGGTACCGGCAACGACCAGGTCCAGGTCGCTCTCATCATTGAGACCGGTCTTGGCGGCATTAAGAATGTAGTTGCCATCCTTGTAACCGACGCGGGCCGCACCGATCGGTCCCTGGAAGGGTAGACCGGAGATGGCGAGTGCCGCGGAAACGCCAATGAGAGACGGAATTTCCGGATCCACGTTCGGATTCAGTGACATCACGGTGCAGATGATCTGCACTTCGTTGGTGAAGCCCTTGGGAAACAATGGGCGGACCGGGCGGTCGATCAGCCGGCAGGTGAGAATCTCCTTCTCCGCCGGACGACCCTCACGCCGGAAAAAACCACCCGGGATCTTGCCCGCGGCATAGGTCTTCTCCTGATAATCCACTGTCAGCGGGAAAAAGTCCCGCCCTTCAATAGCACTCTTGGCGCCAACCACGGTGCACTGCACCACGGTTCCGTCCATGTCGATCATGATCGCGCCGTCCGCCTGGCGGGCGATTTCGCCGGTCTCCAGGCTTACGGTGTGTTCACCGTACTGAAATACTTTCTTGGTAGGGGTCACAATAGTGTCCTCAATTTTGGTTCAGGTTCGGGTTAGCGACGCAGGCCTAGACGCGAAATCAGTGAGCGATAACGTTCAACATCTTTGGACTTCAGATAGTCCAGCAGCTTGCGGCGAGAGTTCACCATGCGCACCAGTCCACGCCGGGAGTGGTGATCGTGTTTATGAGCAGCAAAATGCTCGGTAAGCTGGTTGATGCGAGCGGTCAACAGGGCTACCTGCACCTCAGGGGAACCGGTGTCGTTCGCACCCTGCGCATATTCTTCAACAATCGCCTTTTTCTGTTCTGCATTAAATGCCATTTTCGTTTCCTCACTGTAGTCAAATTAAGAAATCCGCGCCCGACAAGTGGGATCAGGGGCGGACTTTAACCCGCTGATGCGGGCGGTTTATGATCACCGAACAGCCTGGCTGAGCCGCGCGGGATCTGTAAACGGGGGATTATGATGGGTTTTAGAGTGGCAATCAATTGCCGTTGCCTTATTCAGGCATTAACAGACTATATCCGTTCGCTAAATCATCCGCTTTGGCGCCACCCGCCCATCATCCAGTATTTCACCAACACCAATAAACCGGTCTTTGTCATCATAGATTCGCACCCGTCCTTTCGTGGGTGCCTTGGGCACGATTACCGGCTGCCCCTGGCAAAGATAAAAGGTGCTGTCAGAACTCAACCGCACTTCTGGCCAATCCATGATGGCACTGTCCACCGGCAGGAGCAGCGCATCCAATGCCTCCCTGCCCTGTTCGGCGATCGCTTGCAGCGTCACCATATCTACCATGTTTTCACCCGAAAACGGTCCAACCTGGGTGCGTCGTAAGCCCACCACATGGGCACCGCAACCCAGCGACTTACCGATATCCTCGGCCAGTGTGCGGATATAGGTCCCCTTACTGCAGTGGACCTCCAGTTCGAATTCCGGCAGATCACAGCCGAGCAGCCGGATCTCATGAATAGTCACCCGACGCGCTTCCCGCTCCACCTCGACACCGTCTCGCGCCAGCTTGTAGAGTCGCTCGCCCTGATGCTTCAGGGCCGAATACATCGGAGGAATCTGGTCGATCTCGCCGAGAAAATTTTCCAGTGAAGCGGCAATCTGTTCGGCGTTCACCGCCTCCGTCGAGCACCGCTCCAGCAGATCCCCTTCGGAATCACCAGTGGAGGTGGTTTCACCCAGTCTGATGCGTACCCAGTAGCGCTTGTCGGCATCCAGCAGGAAGGCCGAAACCTTGGTGGCGCCACCAAAGCAGATCGGCAACAGTCCGGTGGCCAGTGGGTCAAGACTGCCGGTGTGGCCCGCCTTGCTGGCAAAATAGATATTCTTGACCTTCTGCAGCGCCTTGTTGGAGCTCTCGCCCAGCGGTTTATCAAATAGCAGAATACCCTGGACATGGCGTCCACGCTGACTTCTACGCCCCATCAGTCGTCATTCTCATCATGATCCGGATGATCCGACTTTACCGCCTGCTCAATCAGCGACGTAAGCCGGCTACCCCGCTCAATCGACTCATCGTGCACAAAGTGCAGTTCCGGTACGGTGCGCATGCGCATGCGCTGCCCCAGCTCATGGCGCAACCGGGGTGCCGCCTGCTTCAGCATCTTGCTGACACCACGTTGATCGAGTTCACCACCGAGAAAGGTGAAATAGATCTTGGCATGGGAAAAGTCCCGCACCACCTCTACCGCCTGTATGGTGACCATGCCTATTTTGCGGCTGTCGAAGCTGGTGCGCACCAGCTCGGCAAGTTCACGCTGAATCTGCGCACCCACCCGGTCGGTTCTTTTAAATTCGCGTGCCATCGGCTTGTTCGTTCAGAATCAGAGATGACGGGCAATTTCGGTGCGTTCAAAGACTTCGATCTGATCACCCGGTTTGACATCATTGTAGTTCTTCACGCCGATACCACACTCGGTACCTGCCTTCACCTCGGTAACATCATCCTTGAGCCTTCTCAGCGATTCCAAAACCCCTTCGTAGATCACCACGTTCTCGCGCAGCACACGAATCGGATTGTTACGCTTGACCACGCCCTCAACCACCATGCAACCGGCAATGGCACCGAGCTTGGATGAGCGGAACACATCGCGCACCTCGGCCAGACCGACGATCTCTTCCCTGACTTCTGGAGAAAGCAGACCGGACAACGCCTTTTTCACATCATCAATCACTTCATAGATGATACTGTAGTAACGAATATCCAGACCGCGATCTTCCGCTGCGCGACGCGCAGCCGCATCGGCACGCACATTGAAACCGATCATGAAGGCGTCCGAAGTAGCCGCCAGGTTGACATCGGTTTCGTTAATGCCACCGACCGCAGAGGCGACCACTTTGACCTTCACTTCGTCGGTCGACAGTTTGAGCAACGACTCGCGCAACGCCTCGACACTGCCCTGTACGTCGGCCTTGATAATCAGGTTAATAACACCGACGTCGCCTTCGGTCATCTTGGAGAAGAACTCATCCAGCTTGGCTGCCTTCTGAGCTGCCAGCCGGTTATCACGATTGGTTTCCTGACGAACCGATGCCAGTTCGCGCGCCTTGCGCTCGTCGGCTACCGCAATCACTTCGTCACCGGCATTCGGCACGCCCGAGAGTCCAAGTACCTCAACCGGAATCGAGGGGCCGGCCGATTCAATTGGCTGGCGGTTTTCATCCAACAGCGCCCGCACCCGGCCGAACTCCTGTCCGCACACCAGCATGTCGCCCTTTTGCAGTTTGCCGGACTGAACCAGAATTGTTGCCACCGGGCCACGGCCCTTGTCCAGACTGGATTCAACCACGATACCGCGGGCCGGTCCGTCTTCAACGGCGGTTAGCTCAAGCACTTCCGCCTGCAGCAGGATCGCATCCAGCAGACTGTCCACACCGTCACCCGTTTTAGCGGAGACTTCGATAAACTGGGTATCGCCACCCCAATCCTCCGGAATCACCTCATGCTGGGTGAGTTCCTGCTTGACCCGGTCCGGGTTGGCTTCCGGTTTATCCATCTTGTTGATGGCGATGATCATCGGCACACCGGCCGCCTTGGAGTGCTGGATGGCCTCAACTGTCTGCGGTTTGGCACCATCATCCGCCGCCACCACCAGCACCACAATATCCGTTACCTTGGCGCCGCGCGCGCGCATGGCAGAAAATGCCGCGTGTCCCGGAGTATCCAGGAACGAAATCATGCCGCGATCAGTTTCCACGTGGTAGGCGCCGATATGTTGGGTGATACCACCTGCCTCACCAGCCGCCACGCGGCTGCTACGGATGTAATCCAGTAGTGAGGTTTTGCCATGATCAACATGTCCCATGATGGTGACAACCGGTGCGCGATGCACCAATTCGCCCTGGACATCGTCCAGCGAGCTCATCACCTGAGCTTCGATACTATCGTCTTTCTTGGTCACCGGCACATGGCCCAGCTCTTCAACTACCAGGGTAGCCGTGTCGTGATCCAGGGGCTGGTTGATGGTAACCATCATGCCCATCTTCATCAGCTCCTTGATGACGGCAGCTGCCTTAATGGACATCTGCGAGGCCAGTTCGGCTGCAGTGATACTCTCCGGCACCACCACTTCCCGCACCATGGGTGCAGTTGGCTTGACGAAGCCGTGCTGCGAATCTGCCTGGGAAGAACTCACCTTGCCACGTCCGGCCTTGCCTTTCCGACGTCCCCGCTTATCAGCGGAGACATGGAGCTTTTTCCGGCTATCGCTATCGTCATCGTCGCTACGCCCACGCCCGGCGTGCGCGCGAGTCTCTTTCTTATGACCTGTTCGCTTGACTGGACGCTCTTCCGCCTCTGGAACCGGTATGACTTCAGCCTCGACAGGTGCGGCGACTTTCTCTTCCGCTTTGGGCTTGCTTTTACCGCCTTCAGCCGTTTCGCGCTCTTTACGCTCCTGCTCTTCCAGCAGACGTGCCGCTTCCTGCTCCGCCTGCCGCTGTTTCTCTTCCTCTTCCCGTAGCCGGGCCTCTTCCGCCAGACGCTTGTTCTCTTCTTCCCTGACCTTTTCCAGCTCGGCCAGTCTCAGCGCATCTTCGGCGTCACGGCGCGCCTGATCTTCGGCAGCAATCTGTTGTCGTTTTGTCGCTTGTTCATCCAGCGCCTTGCGTGCCGCCTCGGCGTCCTGCAGGGTCTTCTCATCTTCACTGGCTGAGCCACGTTTCACGTAAGTGCGCTTGCGCCGCACCTCAACACTCACGGTCTTGCCCGCGGTTCGCACCGCACCTCTGCCACCCGGTCCCCGACCACCTGCCGCCGGCTGTTGCAACTCGCTGACCGTTTTACGCTTCAGGGTGATTTTCCGTGGGCCGCCGGATGAGGCTTCATCATCCTTCTTGCCATGGCTTTCCCGCAGATGCCCTAACAGCTGTGCCTTTTCAGATACACTGACCTGATCATCAGCGCTGTTTTTAATAACCCCGGCATCTTTCAGCTGGGTAAGCAGGCGCTCTTCTGCAATACCAACATCTTTTGCGAGCTGCCTTACCGTTACATCACTCATAGGAAAGTACCTCCGGCAACCTTAGCTCTGCTGCTCATCCGCGAACCAGGGGGCACGTGCAGCCATAATCAACTGCGCCGCCTTCTCCTCGTCCATACCATCAATAACCATCAATTCATCAACCGACTGTTCCGCCAGATCTTCCATGGTGATGATTCCCCGGCTTGCCATTTCGTAGGCCAGGTCTGAATCCATCCCATCCATGCCGAGCAAATCTTCCGCCGGACCCTCACCCATTGCCTCTTCCTTGGCGATCGCCTGAGTCAGCAGGATCTCCTTGGCTCGATCACGCAAGGCGTCGACGATCTCCTTGTCAAACTCTTCAATTTCCAGCATTTCACTGATCGGTACATAGGCCACCTCGTCCAGCGTGGTAAAGCCTTCCTGCACCAGAATCATCGCCACCTCTTCATCCACATCAAGTTGCTTCATGAAGTTGTCGACAAACTCGCGCACCTCGGCCTCGCTCTGGGCCTCGGCGTCGGTTTCGTTCATGACATTCAGTTCCCAACCAGTCAGTTCACTGGCGAGCCGCACGTTCTGACCGCCGCGACCGATGGCCTGGGAGAGATTGTCCTCGCTGACCGCAACGGTCATGCTGCCGGAATCCTCATCCACCACAATGGAGGCGACATCGGCCGGAGACATGGCGTTGATCACAAACTGGGCAGGATTATCATTCCAAAGAATAATATCCACCCGCTCACCATTAAGCTCATTGGAAATCGCCTGTACGCGGGAACCGCGCATACCGACACAGGCACCAACCGGATCGATGCGCTGGTCATTGGTCTTGACCGCAATTTTAGCCCGCAGACCCGGATCACGCGCGGCACCTTTGATCTCGATCAGTCCCTCACCGACCTCCGGCACCTCCAGCTTGAACAGTTCAATCAACAACTCCGGACAGCTCCGGCTGACGAACAGTTGGGGACCACGTTGTTCCGAGCGCACCTCATAGAGATAGCCCCTGACCCGATCGCCGGAGCGTACCGGCTCGCGAGGAATCATCTGGTCGCGCAGCACGATTGCCTCGGCATTACCACCAAGGTCCAGGGTCACATTGCCCCGATCCACCCGTTTCACGATGCCGGTCACCAGCTCACCGATGCGCTCCTGGTACGCCTCGACCACCTTGGCCCGTTCCGCTTCACGCACTTTCTGTACGATTACCTGTTTGGCGGTTTGCGCTGCAATTCGGCCAAAGGCAATAGAATCCATGGGTTCTTCAATGAAATCGCCCACCTGAATATCCGGATTAGTTTTACGCGCATCTTCAAGCAGAATCTCTTTCTCTGGATTCAGCTCTTCACCGGCCTCTACCTCTTCAATAACTTCCCAGCGACGGAAACTGGAGTAATCACCGGTCACGCGATCCACCTGAACACGTACCCCGATATCGCCTCCGTGTTTTTTTCGCGTGGCAGAAGCGAGCGCATACTCGATCGCCTCGAAAATAATCTCTTTCTCGATGTCCTTTTCATTGGACACGACATCAACGACCAGTAGAATCTCTTTATTCATCTGTCTCAACCCAATCAAAATTCAGGCACTAATCGCGCTCTATCAATCATATCCAGCGGCAGGGCAGTCTCTTCGCCGTCCACAACCACCAGGACCATACCATCCAGAACGCCCTTCAGGACGCCTTCAAACCGTCGCCTGTCATGCAGCTTCGTACGCAACCGGACACTGATCTTCTGACCGGCAAATCGCACATAATCCTTTTCAAAAAACAGCGGTCTATCCAGTCCTGGTGACGAAACCTCAAGGCTGTAGTTTTCCTTGATCGGATCTTCAACATCCAGCACCCCACTGACCTGGTGACTGACCGTGGCACAATCATCCACGCCAATCCCCTCTTCATGATCAATATAGATACGCAGTAGCGACCCGCCCCTTCCCTGACTCAGATACTCTACGCCCACCAGTTCATACCCAAGAGGCTCAACCGCCCCCCGGACAATCTCGATCAAGTTTTCAGATGCGCCCGCCATATTCGCCAATAAAAACCAGAAACAAAAAAAGGGCCATTGGCCCAAGTACACAGGTAGCCGACCTTTGGCCGGCGACACCAATAAAAAAACCCCAGACGGGGTCCTTCTTAACGCAATGAATTTACTGATTTTTCATTGCTAACCGTCATGCCGGCTACCGAATCGCGCTGATTATACCCGTGAGACGCTCGTCATGCAATCGGCTGGAGGGCGATGGTTAGGCTACGCCTTTAGCCAACCTGGCAGACAAGACCTGCCAGCAGGGATGGCAGCGTCACTTTCCAAACTGACTTCATTCCTGCATCGAAAATAGATGGTAACTCTGTGACTGCGACCGGAATCATCAAAAGGGGTCGTACCTGGGCGATCCTTGTCCTGTTTTGTAGTAGGCAGAATGACCCACGCTTCGCGTTCGCGCTGCACGCCTGCAGCGCTTGTCGAACCTGCTGTCTGGATGTCGTAGGTTCGAACGTTCTGTTTTCGAAAAAAGAAAAAGGGCCGCACTTTGGCGACCCTTTTCTTGTTTGGTAGCGGGGGCAGGATAACTCACGCTTCGCGTTCGTGCTGCACGCCTGCGGCGCTTGTCGAACCTGCCGTCTGGATGTCGTAGGTTCGAACGTCCTGTTTTCGAAAAAAGAAAAAGGGCCGCACTTTGGCGACCCTTTTCTTGTTTGGTAGCGGGGGCAGGATTCGAACCTACGACCTTCGGGTTATGAGCCCGACGAGCTGCCAGACTGCTCCACCCCGCATCTGGAGCGCAGATAATACGCAGATGAAAACACTTTGACAACCCCTCTCTGTTTAAATAATTGCATTCAGCGAATTATCCGTCATCACGCACATTTCCCTGCCCTTTTCAACCCTATAAAAAACCAAAGGCCCTGTCACCGGGACAGGGCCTTGATTGGCAATGGCAGAAAAATTTCCGTAGCAGCTATCCGAATGCGGCCGCACAGAGAGACAACAGGCTGGCAGGGAACATGCCCAGGACCAGCATGGAAAGTCCGTTTATCGTCAGGGCAATCTGTGTATCCATACCCGCTGTCAGTGGCGTCTCATCCACAGGCTTGTCAAAGTACATCAGTTTAACGATGCGCAGGTAATAGAAGGCACCGATGATGGAGAAGAATACGCCCACCAGGGCCAGCCAGGTCATATCGATACTGATGACCGCCTCCAGCACAAACATCTTGGCGAAAAAGCCGACGGTAGGCGGTACGCCCGCCATGGAAAACATGACCAGCAGCATCATTCCGGCGAACCAGGGGCTACGCTCGCCTAGACCTTTGTAGTCTTCCAGGTTCTCGGCCTCGAAGCCCCGACGGCTAAGCAGCATCACGATGCCGAAGGCGCCGAGTGCCATGATGGCGTAGACGATGCTGTAGAACATGGCGGCGGTATAGCCCTTGCTGGTGCCTGCGAGAATACCGAGCAGGATAAAGCCGACATGGGAGATGGTTGAATAGGCCAGCATGCGCTTGATGTTACCCTGCGCGATGGCGAATACGTTACCCACACCCATCGAGAGTATCGCCAGAATCACCAGCATATACTGCCAGTCTCCATGCAGCCCCCCCAGACCATCCACCAGCATGCGCATGGCCAGCGCAAAGGCGGCAATTTTTGGGGTACTGCCCAGGAAGGTCACCACCGCAGTCGGTGCCCCCTGGTAGACATCCGGCACCCACATGTGGAACGGCACAGCGCCAAACTTGAACGCCAGCCCGATCACCACGAACACCAGCCCGAACACCAATACCATCTTGTTGACATCCGGATTGGCCAACCCTTCGCTAACGGCCTGGAAGCCGATTGAGCCGGTGGCGCCATAGATCATGGAGATACCGTACAACAGCATGCCGGAGGCCAGCGCACCCAGCACAAAATACTTCATTGCCGCTTCAGAGCCATCTTCAGAATCCCGGTTGAAGGCCACCAGTGCATAGAAGCAGAGCGCCAGCAGTTCCAGTCCGAGATAGACCGTGAGGAAGCTGTTGGCCGAAACCATCACCATCATGCCCAGCACGGCGAACAGGCCCAGAACGTAGTATTCACCCTTGAACAGATCCCGGTCCCGCAGGTACTCCTTGGAGTAGAGGAAGGCGCCGCCACTGATGATAAAAATGGCGATTTTGAGTATGTCACTCATGCCATCCCTCACCACACTGCCATCAAACACAATGCGTGTTTCCGCCGGCGCCGTCATCAGAGTGATAACAATGGCCAGCAACAGGCTGATCTGCGTCATGCCGTAACTGATTACCCGCTGCTCATCTTTTAGGAACAGATCCACCACCAGGACCACACAGGCCGCCGTCAGGATAAAGATCTCCGGTAATACCGGTATCAGGCTGGATGTATCAAATTGCATCGAATCTCACCAATTCCTTGAATAGGGCCGGTTAGGGTATTTTTGTTACAGCAATATGTTTCAACAGGTTGGCGATCGAGACGTCCATCACCTCGACCAGCGGCGCGGGCCAGAGACCCAGAATCAACACGGCGGCCGCCAGGGAGCCGAGCACCAGGAACTCGCGCCCATTGATATCCTGCAGTGCGGCGACCTTGTCGTTTGCCACCGCGCCAAACACAACGCGCTTGATCATCCACAGCGTATAGGCGGCACCGACAATCAGCGTTGTGGCGGCCAGGAAGGCAAACCAGAAGTCGGCGCGGAAACTGGCCAGGATCACCATGAACTCACCAACAAATCCTGAGGTACCGGGCAGCCCAGCGTTGGACATGGCAAAAAACACCATGAAGCCCGCGAAGATCGGCATGGTGTGAACCACGCCACCATAATCGGCGATCTGACGACTGTGGATGCGGTCATACAACACACCGACACAGAGGAACATCGCCGCGGAGATGAAGCCATGCGATACCATCTGTACCATGCCGCCCTCCATGCCCAGTATCGCACCGCCGCTGGCATTACTATTCTGCGCGATCATGAACACGATAAAGAAACCCAGCGTCACAAACCCCATGTGCGCGATGGATGAGTAGGCGATCAGCTTTTTCATATCCTGCTGCACCAGCGCCACAAAGCTGATGTAAACGATGGCAATGAGGGATATGGTGATAATCAGCCAATCCAGGTGATTGCTTGCATCCGGCGTGATCGGCAAGCTGAACCGAAGGAAGCCGTAGCCGCCGATCTTCAGCATGATGGCCGCCAGAATGACCGAGCCACCGGTCGGCGCCTCTACGTGCGCATCCGGCAACCAGGTGTGCACCGGCCACATGGGCACCTTGACGGCAAACGCCAGCAGGAAAGCAATAAAGATCAGGATCTGTACATCCAGACCCATCTTCAGGTCATGGAAGGCCAGGATATCGAAGCTATCGGCCTGGAAATACATGTAGATCAGGGCGACCAGCATGAACACCGAACCAAAGAAGGTGTAGAGGAAGAACTTGATAGTCGCATAGACCCGGTTCGGCCCGCCCCAGACACCGATAATCAGAAACATCGGAATCAGCATGGCTTCCCAGAACACATAGAACAGCATGGCATCGAGTGCGGAGAATACACCGACCATGACCCCTTCCATAATCAGAAACGCCGCCATGTATTGGGAAGGCTTGTACTGAATGACCTCCCAGCCGGCGATGATTACAAAAATCGAGATGAAGGTAGTCAGGATGATCAACGGCATGGATATACCGTCAACACCCAGGTAGTACTCGATCTTGAACAGTTCGATCCAGCTCGCACGCTCAACGAACTGCATGCCGGCAGTGGTCGAGTCAAACCCTGAGTAGAGCGGCAGACTCACAATAAACGTGAGGATCGCAAAGGTCAGAGCCGTCCAGCGAGTGGCATTGGCTGCCTTGTCTCCACTTGCGAGAACCAGTAAGCCACCAACGATTGGCAACCAGATGGTCAAACTGAGAATGGGCCAGTCTGCTAACATGCGATGCGTCCTACCTTTCTTAAGCGATCACGAACCAGGTCAGCAGAACAAGCAGACCCAGAATCATGGCAATTGCGTAATGGAAGAGATAACCGGTCTGGATGTTACGAACCCAGCCAGCGAAGCGACCGATCGACCGGGCGGAGCCATTGATGATCAGGCCGTCAATAAGCCCCTTGTCGCCCATGCTCCACAACAGGTTTCCGATGCCCCGACTACCCCCGGCAAACAGCGCCTGATAGGTTTCGTCAAAGCCGTATTTTTTGTCCAGTATCTGGTAGATACCCACGCTCTCGAAGCGCTTCTTCCAGGCCACAGCCAGCGCCGGCTTCTTCATGTAGAAGATGAAGGCTACCGCCACCCCCGAAGCTGCCAACAGGGTCGGCAGTCCGAAGATGCCGTGGGTGAAGAAGGCCCAGGTGCCATGGAATTCAATCTGGCCCAGGGTGTTATGCTCAGGCAGGACAAAGAGAGCATCCTTGAACCAGTCACCGAATACCATGTCGCCCACGGTGAACATACCAATGAACAGCGACGGCACGGCCAGAGCTATCAACGGCCAAGTCACCACCTTGGGTGACTCATGCAGGTGCGCCCTGGCATGCTCGTCCCTTGGGCCGCTGCCATGGAACACCAGGAAGTACATACGGAAACTGTAGAGTGCCGTGATGAACACACCCGAGACAACAGCAAAATAGGCATACCCGGAGCCGGCAATGGTGGAGTGGTGCACCGCCTCGATAATCGCATCCTTGGAGAAGAATCCAGACGAGCCCGGCAGGCCGATAAGAGCCAGTGAACCGATCAGCGAGGTGATCCAGGTGATCTTCATATACTTACGGATACCGCCCATGTTGCGGATATCCTGGTCGTGATGCATACCGATGATGACCGAACCGGCTGCCAGGAACAGCAGTGCCTTGAAGAAGGCGTGGGTCATGAGATGGAATACACCGGCCGCGTAGGCGGAAACGCCCAGGGCTACCATCATGTAACCGAGCTGGGACAGGGTCGAATAGGCCACCACCCGCTTGATGTCATTCTGCACCACGCCGATCAGGCCGGTGAACAGGGCCGTGGTAGCACCAATAACCAGCACGAAGGTCAGCGCTGTCTCGGACAACTCATAGAGCGGCGACATGCGCGCCACCATGAAAATACCGGCCGTCACCATGGTGGCGGCATGGATCAGCGCGGAGATCGGTGTCGGACCTTCCATCGAATCCGGCAACCAGACATGCAGCGGTACCTGTGCCGACTTGCCCATGGCGCCGATGAACAGGCAGATGCAGATCACCGTCATCAGCGACCAGGCGCTATCCCCGAACAGGGTGATCTGGGTATCCGCCAGCCCCGGAGCCAGCTTGAACACCTCGGCATAATCCAGGCTGTTGGTATACATGGCAACCGCAGCGATTCCCAGGATGAAGCCAAAGTCGCCGACACGATTGACCAGGAACGCCTTCAGGTTGGCGAATACCGCAGTTTCCCGTACCGACCAGAATCCGATCAGCAGATAGGAGACCAGGCCCACCGCTTCCCAGCCGAAGAACAGCTGCAGAAAGTTGTTGGACATGACCAGCATCAACATGGAGAAGGTAAACAGCGAGATATAGCTGAAGAAACGCTGATAACTGTTGCTGCCGGCCAGGCTGCCCTTTGGCCAGTTCTCTTCGTCATGCGCCATGTAACCAATGGTGTAGATATGCACGCAGAACGAGACGAAGGTCACCACCACCATCATCATGGCGGTCAACTGGTCCACCAGGAAACCGATCTCCATGCGAATGCCGTCACTCACCATCCAGGTGTAGACGCTGTCGTTATAAATACCGGTTGTGCCGTTAATAAACTGCAGCAACACATAGAATGACAGCAGCATCGACAGGCCAACGCCACCGCTGGTGATCCAGTGCGCGCCGGCGCGACCGATACGCGAGCCCATAAAGCCGGCGATGATTGCGCCAATCAGGGGCGCCAGCACGATAAGGAGATATATCTTGTCCATGCTTAACCCTTGAGAGTATCCAGATCTTCAACATTAATGGTGCGCTTGTTGCGGAACAGCACCACAAGAATCGCCAGGCCGATAGCCGCCTCCGCCGCCGCCACGGTCAGGATAAAGAACACAAACACCTGTCCGGCGGTATCACCCAGAAAATGTGAAAAGGCGATAAAGTTCATATTTACAGCCAGCAGCATCAACTCCACACACATGAGCAGAATGATGACGTTTTTCCGATTCAGGAATATGCCCGTGACGCTGAGTGAAAACAGTATTGCGCCGAGTATGAGATAGTCTGAAAGTGCAATCATGTCGGCTCCAATCAATCCTCTGCATCCATTTTGATCACCCGCAGGCGATCGGCCTTTTTCACACGAACCTGCAGGGACGGATTCTGATACTTGGTCTCAGGGCGTCTGCGCATGGTCAATCCGATGGCCGCGATGATACCTACCAGCAGAATCACGGCCGCCACTTCAAAGGGATACATGTAGACGGTATAGAGCACGCTACCCAACTCTTCCGTGTTGTTGTAGCCGGCTGGCTGTGCCACCGGCGCCGGCACCTTATCCAGTCCGAAGTTTGCCGGACCCACTACCATAAAGATCTCGACCGCCATCACCAGGGCCACCAGCGCGCCAACCGGCATATAGCGGATGAACCCGGCCCGCAGCGTGGCGAGATCGATGTCCAGCATCATCACGACGAACAGGAACAGCACCATGACCGCGCCGACGTAGACGAGAATCAGCACAATCGCCAGAAACTCCGCCTCCGCCAGTAGCCAGATGCCGGCACTGGAGAAAAACGCCAGCACCAGAAACAGGGCCGAATGCACGGGATTGCGCCGCGTAATGACCATGGTGGCAGCAAACACCAGGATGGCCGCAAACAGATAAAAGACAAACTTCTCGAATGTCATGGGTTATTCCAGTTTCAGTTTTTAAAAACCACTTTTACCGATACTTGCCGTCTGCACGAATGCATTCAGCCAGGGCCGCCTCATGTTTATCACCAACAGCCAACAGCTTTTCCTTGGTCATGACAGCGTCCTGACGGTTTTCAAAGTGGTACTCGTAAATCGGTGTTTCGACAATTGCGTCAACCGGGCACGCCTCCTGGCAATAACCGCAGAAGATGCACTTGAACAGGTCGATGTCATAGCGTGAGGTCCGCCGTGACCCGTCTGGCAGCGGTGGTGACACCTCGATAGTGATTGCCACCGCCGGACAGGTTGCCTCGCACAGTTTGCAGGCAATGCAACGCTCTTCACCATTCTCATAGCGCCGCAGGGCATGCAGCCCCCGGAAACGCGGAGAGATCGGAGCCTTCTCCTCGGGATACTGAACCGTAAATTTCTTTTTGAACAGGTATCCGCCGGTCACCCTCAAACCCTTGAGGAGTTCCAGCATGGCCAGACTTTTGATGTAATCGCTCAGCATTTTCATCTTTCATCCAACCTCAGCTAAACCAGGCAAATCGGTAGACGACCATGACCCCGACCACCAGAATCCAGACGATAGTGATCGGAATGAATACCTTCCACCCCAGGCGCATGATCTGGTCGTAGCGATACCGCGGGAAAGTGGCGCGGAACCAGAGGAAGAAGAAGCCGGCAAAAGCGGTCTTCAGGAACAGCCAGTGAATCCCGTCACCCAGCAGGAACACGCCGTCCACCCAGCTTGCGGGCAGCGGCGACAGCCAGCCGCCCAGGAACAACAACGCTGTCAGGGCGGAGATCAGGATCATGTTGGCATATTCACCGAGGAAGAATACGGCAAACGGCATACCGGAATATTCCACATGGAATCCGGCGACGATCTCCGACTCACCCTCGGCCACATCAAACGGAGCGCGATTGGTCTCGGCCACACCGGAGATGAAATAGATCAGGAACAGCGGAAACAGCGGCAACCAGAACCAGCCAAAGATACCGGCATCACTCTGCTGTGCCCGCACGATCTCGCCGAGATTAAGACTGCCTGCGGCCACCAGCACGCCGACCAGGGCAAAGCCCATGGCGATCTCATAGGCCACGATCTGCGCCGCCGAGCGCATCGCGCCCAGGAAGGCGTACTTGGAGTTGGAGGCCCAACCGGCGATGATAACGCCATACACACCGATCGAGGTGAGGGCCAGAATATAGAGCAGTCCGGCGTTCAGGTCGGCCAGCACCAGGCCATCGGAAAACGGGAACACCGCCCAGGCGGCCAGCGCCGGGCCCAGGGTCAACAGGGGCGCGATCAGGAACAGGACCTTGTTGGCCTTGGTCGGGATCACGATCTCCTTGAACATCAGCTTGACAGCATCGGCGATCGGCTGCAGCCAGCCTTTGGGGCCAACCCGATTGGGACCGATACGCACCTGCATGTAGCCGATAAGCTTGCGCTCCGCGTAGGTAAAGTAGGCCACGCAGAGCATCAGCGGCGCGACGATCACCACGATTTTAATCAGGATCTGCAGAACGATCAGATTTGTGCCCAGCCATTCCCAGAAAGTTATCAATGAATCCATCGCTTAAACCTTCTCCAGGGTCACTTCACCAAACTGTGCGCCAAGCATCTCACTACCGGCCAGCGCGGCGGGTATACGGACACAACCGTTTGGTACGTTGGGGTCAATAAATATCGGCAGTTGGGCGCGGCTGCCATCCTGTACAGCGATGGCGGATTCACCGGCGGCGACCCCCTGTCGGGCCGCTTCGTCACTGTTTATATAAATACCGGCCGGTATGGCATCGCGGGTCTGCTGCAGCGATGCCGCGTGTCGTACCAGCGGGTCCAGTGCGTAGATCGGCACGTCACCAATTCGCTGCAATCCACCGGCACCGGCTTGTGGTTCCAGGCCAGTCGCATCAGCAGTCACATTATCAGGCGTCACGCCCGCAATTGCCGTCCTGATCTCCGCCAGTACTTCTTCCGAACTGATATAGTCGAAGCCCGGGACCTCCAGCAGATTACCCAGCACGCGCAGCACCTTCCAGGCGGGACGGGTATTTCCGGCCGGGGTGATGGCGCCGGCAAAGGATTGCAATGTGCCGGCCGCGTTGACATAGCTGCCTGAGGTCTCGACAAACAGGGCCGTCGGCAACAGTACATCGGCAACGGCATCCAGATCGGCGCTTCTATAGGCGGTCATTGCCACCACAAATCCGGCCTGCTCAAAGGCGCTACTGGCCTTTGCCGGATTCCATAGATCCAGGCCCGGTTGAATACCCATCAGCAGATAGGCCTTGCGTGGCTGCTCCAGCATCGCCTGAGCATCATTGCCCTCGGTACCCACGGCACCGACCAGGCGGGCTCCCACGCTGTTAGCCGCTTCCGGCAGGTAGCCCAGCTTCACATCACAGGCCTTGGCGATGGCCGCTGCCAGTGAGCGCAGGATGGCGAAGTCGCCATGTGCGGTCGCCATATTTCCCAGCAACAGGGTACCGTTTGCGGCTGATTTCAGACTGCCGGCGATGGCCTGATGTTGTTCGGAAACAACGGCCGAATCGATCAGCGCGCCAGTGGCGCCTGCCGCCTTGGCCACGGCCGCCAGTTCATCGAGCATGCCCGCCGGAGAGACGACCTGTTGTTGCGCCACATAGTTCAGATCCAGCTCAAGCGGGTTGATGAAGCTGATTGTGGCGCCTTCCAGTGCGGCCTTGCGCAGACGGTGTCCCAGCAGCGGCTGCTCCTTGCGGATGTTGCTGCCGATCAGCAGGGCGGCATCCAGCTTCTCCAGGGCCTCGATAGATTGTCCCAGCCAGGGGACGCGGGGCTCTTCGCCACGGAAATCACCCTGTCGCAGACGGCTGTCGATCGCCTCGCTGCCCAGGGCCCTGACCAGCTTCTGCGCCAGAAACAGCTCTTCCAGGGTCGACGCCGGAGAGAGCAGTGCTCCGAGGTCAGCACCGGCCGCCTTCAGACCCTTGATGGTCTCGGTCAAGGCCTCGTCCCAGCTCGCCTGAGTCCATTCCCCATTCTTCTTGATCATGGGAGAGGTGAGGCGCTGTTCGCTGTAGACGCCTTCGTAACTGAAGCGGTCGCGATCCGAGATCCAGCACTCGTTGACCGCCTCGTTCTCTTTCGGAACCACCCGGATCAACTCATTGCGGCGTACATGCACATGAACATTGGAACCGACCGAATCATGCGGTGCGATGGTGTCGCGCTGGATCAACTCCCAGGCGCGCGCCTTGAACTGTGACGGTTTGGAGGTCAGTGAGCCGACCGGACAGACATCAATAATGTTGCCCGAAAGCTCTGAATCCACACTCTTTTCTATATAGGTGCCGATGGTCATGTGTTCACCGCGACCGGTGGCACCGAGTTCGCGGATACCGGCAATTTCGGCGCCAAAGCGGACACAGCGCGTGCAGTGAATGCAGCGGGTCAGATCGGTGACGACCAGAGGGCCGATATCCTTGTCCCGGACGATACGCTTGCCTTCAACGAAACGGGAGATATCGCTGCCGTATCCCATGGAGATATCCTGCAACTCACACTCGCCGCCCTGATCACAGATCGGACAATCCAACGGGTGGTTGATCAGCAGAAACTCCATGGTGCCCTTCTGCGCGGCCAGCGCGACAGGAGAACGGGTAAACACCTTCATCCCGTCATTCACCGGCGTGGCACAGGCGGGCAGCGGTTTGGGTGCACGCTCGACCTCAACCAGACACATCCGGCAGTTTGCGGATATGGATAGCTTCTTGTGATAACAGAAACGGGGGATATCGATGCCGGCGGCGTCGGTCACCTCGATCAGCATCTGACCGGGCGTGGCCTGTATCGCCTTACCATCTATCTCGATTGTAATCGTCTGGTCTTCAGACATTGATTTAGTTCTCTAACCAGTAGCCGTAAATAACGTTCAATGCGGGCGCGGCCTCAGCCGACCATGCATTTCTTGTGTTCAATGTGATACTCGAACTCGTGCCGGAAGTGCTTCAGCATGCCTTGTACCGGCATGGCGGCGGCATCGCCCAGGGCGCAGATAGTGCGGCCGGCGATCTTCTGCGTGACGTCATCCAGCAGCGCCAGATCCTCGGGGCGTCCTTCGCCACGCTCGATCCGGCTTACCACGCGGTAGAGCCAGCCGGTGCCTTCGCGGCAGGGAGTACACTGGCCGCAGGACTCCTCAAAATAGAAGTAGGACATGCGTTCCAGCACCTTGACCATGCAGTTGGTGTCATCCAGCACGATCACGGCACCCGAACCGAGCATGGAACCGGCCTTGGCAATGGCGTCATAATCCATGGTCAGGTCCATCATCTGGTCACCCGGAATGATGGGTGCGGAAGATCCGCCAGGGATGACGGCCTTGATCTTGCGGCCGTCTTTCATACCGCCCGCCATCTCCAGCAGGGTCGAAAACGGCGTACCGAGGGGTATCTCAAACACACCGGGGTTATTCAGATTGCCCGAGATGGAGAACAGTTTGGAGCCGCCGCTGTTTTCCACACCCAGCTGTTTGAACCACTCGCCGCCCTTCTCCATGATGACTGGAATGGAGGCCAGTGACTCGGTGTTATTGATAATGGTCGGCCGGCCATAAAGTCCGAAATGAGCCGGAAACGGTGGCTTGTAACGGGGCTGACCCTTCTTGCCTTCGATGGATTCCAGCAATGCGGTCTCCTCGCCACAGACATAGGCGCCGCCGCCCAGGTGCGAATGGAGCTGGAAATCAAACCCGGAACCGAGCAGATTGTCGCCCAGAAAACCGGCCGCCCGCGCCTCTTCCAGTGCCGCCTCGAAGCGCTCGTAAGGCTCCCAGAACTCGCCACGGATATAGTTGTAACCCACGGTAGCGCCGATGGCATAACCGGCGATAACCATACCCTCGATCAGCTGATGCGGGTTGTAGCGCAGGATATCGCGATCCTTGAAGGTACCGGGCTCGCCCTCATCCGAGTTGCATACCACATACTTCTGACCCGGCGCATTGCGGGAGATGAAGCTCCATTTCAGACCGGTCGGGAATCCGGCACCGCCACGACCGCGCAGGCCGGAGGACTTGACCTCCTCGATCACCTGCTCCGGTGGAATTTTCTCCTTGAGGATCTTGGTCAGTGCGGAGTAGCCGCCGCGGCTCTGGTAGGTCTCCAGCAACCAGGGGCGCTCAAGATCATTATTTCTGAGACAGACTTCGTTTGCCATGATGCTTACTCCAGCCCGTCCAGAATGGAATCGACCAGTTCAGGCGTCAGATTCTCGTAGTATTTGGTGCCGATCTGGAACATCGGGGCACCACCACAGGCTCCCAGGCACTCCACCTCTTTCAGGGTGAACCGTCCATCTTCCGTGGTCTGTCCCAGCGTGATACCGAGCCTCTTCTCCATGTGATCAACCAGCTTGTCGGAACCGTTGATCATGCAGGAGACATTGGTACAGACACAGACCTTGTGCTTGCCCACCTTCTTGTGCTCGTACATGGAGTAGAAAGTGGCCACTTCATAGACGGCGATAGGTGGCATGTCCAGATAGGCGGCCACCTTGTCCATCAGCTCCTGGGTGAGATACCCACCATTGTCATCCTGCACGATGCGCAACGCGGCCATTACCGCGGACTGCTGCCAACCTTCCGGGTACTTGGCAACCCAGGTATCGATCTCCGCCCGTATCTCCGCCGGGAACAGCTGCTCCTTGTTCTCAGACGGCTTGACCGTAGTCATTGGTGAATTCTTGAAACCCATCAGCGATCAATCTCCCCGAATACGACATCCATGGTGCCGATCACCGCCACCACGTCGGCCAGCATATGGCCTTTTACCATCTCATCCATTGCCGCCAGATGCGGAAAACCGGGAGCACGAATCTTCAATCGGAACGGTTTGTTGCTGCCATCGGAAACCACGTAGCAACCGAACTCGCCCTTGGGCGCCTCGACGGCGGCATAAGCCTCTCCGGCGGGTGGGCAGTAACCCTCGGTAAAGAGTTTGAAATGGTGAATCAGACTCTCCATATCACCCTTCATATAGTCACGGGCCGGCGGCGAGATCTTATGATCCTCGACAATCACCGGGCCTGGATTCTCACGCAACCACTGGACACACTGCTTGATAATGCGCGTGGACTGGCGCAACTCCTCGACCCGCACCAGGTAGCGGTCATAGCAGTCGCCATTCACGCCCACCGGGATATCGAAATCAACCTTGTCGTAGGCGGCGTAAGGCTGCTTTTTACGCAGATCCCAGGCCAACCCTGAACCACGCACCATCGGACCGCTGAATGAGAGCTGCTTGGCGCGCTCCGGCGTCACCACGCCGATACCGACCGTGCGCTGCTTCCAGATCCGATTGTCCGTCAGCAGGGTCTCATATTCGTCTACCAACCCTGGAAAACGGTTGGCAAAATCCTCAATGAAGTCGAGCAGCGACCCCTGACGGGTCTCATTCTTGCGCGCAATATCGGCATCACTGCGGAACTGATTGTTGGCATAGCGCGGCATCAGTTCCGGCAGATCACGATAAACCCCGCCTACCCGATAATAGGCGGCGTGCATGCGCGCGCCCGAGACCGCTTCGTAGCAGTCCATCAGATCCTCGCGCTCGCGAAAGGCATAGAGGAATACCGTCATGGCACCGACGTCCAGCGCATGCGTTCCCAGCCACATCAGGTGATTGAGAATCCGGGTGATCTCATCGAACATGGTGCGGATATATTTGGCCCGCATGGGGACCTGAACACCCAGCAGTTTCTCCACCGCCATGACATAGCCATGTTCACTACACATCATGGAGACGTAATCGAGCCGATCCATATAGGGAATCGTCTGATTAAAAGGCTTACTCTCGGCCAGCTTCTCGGTCGCTCGGTGCAACAACCCAATGTGCGGGTCGGCGCGCTCAATCACTTCGCCGTCCATCTCAAGAACCAGACGCAGCACACCATGCGCGGCCGGATGCTGGGGACCGAAGTTGAGGGTATAGTTACGAATCTCAGGCATCTGTAGAGTCCTGCTGTGCATTGGACACAAATCGGTTATCTTCGCGAATCACCTTCGGCACCAGCACACGGGGATCAAGAGAAACCGGCTCGTAGATCACCCTTCCATGTTCCGCGTCGTAGCGCATCTGGACATTGCCTTCGAGGGGGAAGTCCTTGCGAAATGGATGACCGACAAACCCATAGTCGGTCAGGATACGGCGCAGATCCGGATGACCGCTGAACATTATTCCGTACAGATCAAAGGCCTCACGCTCAAACCAGTCAGCCCCGCGCCAGATATCCACCACGGAATCGATGATCGGCTGGGTGGCATCGACAAAGGTTCTTAGTCTCAGGCGCTGATTGTGCGCCATCGACAGGAGATGATAGACCACAGCGAAGCGATCGTTTTCGCCGCGCGCGGATACATCAATAATATGTCGATCCACACCACGAGAGAATCCTGCCGCCGAGGCTTCCTGGGTCATCCATTCGGATTCACCATAACCGGCGTAATCAACACCGCAAGCATCGACCAGCTCTTCAAACAGAAAGGCCTCGTCATCACGGAGTTCCGTGGCGATGCTCAACAGATGCTCCCTGGGGATCACCATCGTGACTTCGCCCAAGGCAAAGGTCACCACGCAACCTTTTGATGCATAGCGTTCAACCAGATTGGCCTGCAGTGTCTCGTGGCGAAGCTGGGATTTCGTCTTGACAGTTTCGTTCATTAATCCGACTCACCTAGTCCTGACGCGCGATAGTGCTGGTACGTTTGATTTTTTCCTGCAACTGGATGATGCCGTAAAGGAGTGCCTCGGCAGTGGGCGGACAACCCGGTACGTAGACATCCACCGGCACCACACGATCACACCCGCGCACCACGGAGTATGAATAGTGATAGTAACCGCCACCATTGGCGCAGGAGCCCATGGAGATCACCCAGCGGGGTTCGGCCATCTGGTCATAGACTTTGCGCAGTGCCGGCGCCATCTTGTTGACCAATGTGCCCGCCACAATCATCACGTCGGACTGACGGGGACTGGGGCGAAAAATAATCCCAAACCGATCCATGTCATAGCGCGCTGCCGCTGCGTGCATCATCTCAACCGCGCAACAGGCGAGACCGAAGGTCATTGGCCAGAGGGAGCCGGTACGCGCCCAGTTGATCAACTTGTCGGCGCTTGTGGTGATGACACCCTTTTCAAGTATGCCTTCTACTCCCATTCCAGGGCCCCTTTCTTCCACTCATAAATAAACCCGACGACCAACACACCCAGAAAGACGGTCATGGCGACAAGTCCAACCATGCCGATTTTGTCCAGGACAATGGCCCAGGGAAACAGAAAAGCAATCTCGAGATCGAAAATAATGAACAGGATGGCGACCAGGTAATACCTGACATCGAATTTCATGCGGGCATCTTCAAATGCCTCAAAACCACACTCATAGGGAGACAGCTTTTCGCTATCGGGGCGTCTCGTGCCGAGCACAAAACCCAGTGCCACCATGACGACCCCGACAATCAGGCCGACACCGATAAACACCAGAACGGGAAGATAGTTCTCTAACATTTGCTCTCGTCCTTCTCACCGGGCGCTCATCAGCAGTGGCCCCAGCCATAAGTTTAACGGGGCGAAATGGTAGAGCAGCCGACTTGATCTGTCAAGCTTATGGAGATAATAAAAAACTTTATAATCAACCACTTATGATTGATTTTATTAACAAAAAACGGCACCACCCCAACGGGTGGTACCGTTCTTTCAATATGGTGCCGATGGCCGGATTTGAACCGGCACGGCTTGCGCCACTACCCCCTCAAGATAGCGTGTCTACCAATTTCACCACATCGGCATAGGGCCAGCTCCAGCCCATCTGAATCATTTCATTCTGTTACCTTCGGCTGCTCGCCGTTGTCTGTCGTTACAGACGGAACCACCGGCACTTCAACAGCGCCACCGGCCGTACCTGGAATTGCAGGGACTTCAGACATCGGCTCTGGCCTGGAAACCGGAATCTCCACCGCCGGGGTCGAATCTTCAATCATCAACCCAGGGCGCTCAACCGCCTGCATTGAGAACCAGCCCATACCCAGGCTGGTCAGGAAGAAAAGGGTTGCCAGCAGCGCCGTCGCCCGACTTAAAAAATTGGCTGAACCTGCAGCACCAAAAACCGTGCCTGATGAACCGGAGCCAAAAGCCGCGCCCGCATCAGCCCCCTTGCCGTGCTGCATCAGCACGAGACCAATGACACCAACCGCCAGGAAAAGATGGACTACGACCAGAATTGTTTGCATTCGGGCTTCCGTTGGATAGCTGAAAATTCAAAGCGCGCATTGTACATGATGCAGTTGCGAGAAAGAAGTCACATCGGCATCAAAAGTCTAAATTTCTGAGGTTTTTCCCGCAGACAATCCGGACAATCATCCTAAACAACAGGATGATGGCGCCGGATTTTACGGGTTATCAGTTGGCTGCCGTGCAGATTCCCAGAAAGTCGCCGGCATCAAGTGATGCTCCGCCAATCAGGCCGCCATCAATGTCCGGCTTGGCGATCAGTTCCTGGGCGTTACCGGGTTTCATACTGCCGCCGTAAAGGATACGCAAACCGTCCGCCACTCCCGCATCATGGCCGGCAACACGATTACGGATAAAGGCATGTACCTCCTGCGCCTGATCGGGTGTCGCTGTTTCACCGGTTCCAATAGCCCATACCGGCTCATAGGCCACCACACCATCCGCAAGGGCGGCAACCCCTTCCAGGTTGATCACCGCATCCAGTTGACGGGCGACAACCGACTCGGTAATTCCCTGCTCCCGCTCGGCAAGGGTTTCTCCCACGCACAGTATGGGAACCAGCCCTGCCGCACGGGCCGCGGCAAATTTTCGCGCCACCAGTTCATCACTCTCGGCATGGTAGGCACGCCGTTCGGAATGACCAACGATGACATATTTGCACCCAAAATCCTGCAGCATCGAGGTGGCGATCTCACCGGTATAGGCACCGGATGATTCTGCCGAAACATCCTGCGCACCCCAGGCAACGGCGGTGCCCTGCAACTGTTGCTGAACAGCCGGCAGATAGATGGCCGGTGCGCAAACCGCCACTTCGGCTCGTCGCACATCAGTCATGCCTGCCTTAATCCCCTGGAGCAACAGACCGATGCTCTCGAGGGAGCCATTCATTTTCCAGTTACCCGCAACGAGTGGTTGACGCATCGTTCTCTCCTGACTGCTTGTCTGTATCAGACCACCACCAATGATGGTTGTTAAATAATCGATTCAAAGGGAAAAAGTCTATCCACCAGCCCGGGTGAAATCAAATCAGGAAATGGTATAGCCGGGATCAATTATCCCTATGATAATTAACACCAAGCAGCACTATCGGGAATCAAACCCGCCAGCCATGGGCAGGAATGTTAGCGCTGCTTCAAATCGAAACCGTTCGCCTGCTGTTCGCCGCCGGCGCGCTCACAAGCAGATCCAGGGCATCAACTATCTGCTGTGACAGGTTCTGGACCTGCCCGTCATCCGGACCTTCCACCGTTACCCTGATCAGTGGCTCGGTGCCGGAAGGCCTCAGCAATACACGCCCTGACCCGGCAAGTGCGTCCTCGGCGGCGGCGACTGCCTGTTGCACCGACTCGGCAGCCATCAGTTCCGTAGCTGGCACGTTGCCCAGCTTTACATTCCGGGTGATCTGCGGAAACTTCCGGTAGCCGTCACGCAATTCATGCAGCTTCCGGCCGCTCTTGTTGATTTCCGCCAATACTTGCAGCGCAGAAATAATACCGTCACCGGTGGTGGTACGATCCAGACAGATAATGTGCCCGGACGGCTCTCCCCCCAGGGACCAGCGCTCCAACTGCAGCCGTTCCAGGATATAACGGTCCCCGACATCGGTGCGCACCAGTTCGATGCCGTGTTCATTCAAGGCATGCTCGAGTCCGAAGTTGGTCATTTTCGTCCCGACCACACCACCATTCAGGATACCCCGGCGCAACCGGGAACAGGCGATGATATAAAGAATGTCATCACCATCCAGTACAGATCCGTTAGCATCCACCATGATCAGGCGGTCACCATCACCATCCAGGGCAATCCCCAGATCAGCCTGCTGTTTCAGCACCTCTTTCTGCAGGGTTTCAATATGTGTTGAACCGACACCTGCATTAATATTCAGCCCGTCGGGTTCGGCGCCAATGGCAACGACCTCGGCACCCACCTCCCTGAAAACATGTGGCGCGATGTGATAAGTGGCTCCATGGGCACAGTCCACAACTATCTTCATCCCCTTAAAACTCATGGTCCAGGGGATAGTGCTTTTGCAAAACTCTATATATCGACCTGCGGCGTCACCAACCCGATACGCCTTGCCCAGCTGTTCGGATTCAACCGTGGTCATCGGTTTATCCAGTTCCCGCTCGATCGCAAGCTCTACCTCATCCGGCAGTTTCTTGCCTTCGCTGGAAAAGAACTTGATGCCGTTGTCACAATGGGGGTTGTGCGAGGCGCTGATAACAATTCCCGCCTGCGCATGCAGGGTACGGGTCAAATAGGCAATACCGGGAGTCGGCATGGGACCCAGCAGATGTATATCCACACCCGCGGCAACCAATCCGGCCTCCAGCGCCGACTCCAGCAGATAGCCGGAGATCCGGGTATCCTTACCGATCAGCACCTTGCTGCCCCTGCCGTTGCCCAGTACCCGCCCTGCGGCCCAACCGAGGCGCATAACGAATTCCGGCGTTATTTTTCCCTCGCCGACACGGCCGCGAATGCCATCGGTTCCAAAGTATTTCCGTTTCAAGGCGCTCCCCTCTATCCCGGCAATTCATCAAATAAAGTTAAAAACATGTTTGTCGGATTACGCTGCGCTAATCCGACCGATCCCGTAGAAGGCCCGCTCCGGGCCGAATCCTCGCGGCGAGGGTGCCGCTCCTACGCTTCTACCGAAATCACCGCGTGCGACATACGCACTGCATCGACTGTCGGTTTTACGTCATGCGTACGAATAATCGCCGCGCCCCGCTCCACGGCCATGACGGCACAGGCCAGCCCGCCAAACAGCCGCTGGTCCACAGGGGCATCATCGAGTACCGCGCCGATCATCGATTTTCTGGAAATGCCCACCAGCAGGGGGAGTTGCAACTCACTGAACCGCTCAAGATGACGCAAAAGCGTGAGATTGTGCAATAAGGATTTACCGAAACCAAAGCCAGGGTCGAGCAACAACCTGTTTCTGGCGATACCTTCCGCCAGACAGGCGTCGACTCGCGATCGCAGAAACGCCATCACCTCTGCCACCACATCCCGATACTGCGGATCATGCTGCATGGTACGGGGCAATCCTTGCATATGCATCAGACAGACCGGCACATCCAGTTCTCTCGCCACGGCCAGCGCGCCTTCGTCGCGCAACGCCATCACGTCATTGATCAATCCTGCGCCAGCCGCTACCGCGTGGCGCATCACTGCCGCCTTGCTGGTATCCACCGAGATTGGAACCGGTATTTCGGAGGCGATGGCCTCGATGACGGGAATAACCCGGTCCAGCTCCTCCTGCTCTGAAACCGCCTGGGCACCAGGGCGGGTGGACTCGCCCCCGATATCGAGAAAATCCGCACCCTCGTCCACCATGGTACGGGCGCGCGCCAAGGCAACATCACGGGAAATAAAATCACCCCCATCCGAAAAGGAATCGGGGGTGACATTGAGTATGCCCATGATCCGCGGGCGTTTAAGGTCGATGCGATTACCGGCGCAATCGATGATCGTCATAGCGAACGCTGGCCTGATCAGGCAATGGGTCAGTGCTGTCCGGCAGGACCGCCAATCCCATCGGGAGAATCACCCTTGGGCTTATCAACCACATCGGCTTTTAATCCATCGCCACCAGACTTGGAGGAGGTGTCGGAATCATCGGTCCAGTCCGCTGGAGGCTGTGGCCGTTTGCCGGACATGATGTCATTGATCTGGGCGCTATCGATGGTTTCATACTTCATCAACGCCTCAGCCATGATGTGGAGCTTGTCCATATTCTCCTCGATAATCCGTTTCGCCCTGGCATAATTGCGATCAATGAAGCTGTGCACCTCTTCGTCGATGGCGTGAGCCGTCTCATCGGAGACGTTTTTATGCTGGGTGACGGAGCGTCCCAGGAAAACCTCTTCCTCCTCCTCACCATACATCAGCGGCCCAAGCCGATCCGAGAGACCCCACTTGGTGACCATGCTGCGGGCAATGCTGGTGGCACGCTGGATGTCATTGGAGGCACCGGTGGTGACCATCTCCTTGCCAAACACCAGCTCCTCCGCCACACGGCCGCCAAACAGGCTGGATATCTGACTTTCCAGATGCTCCTTGCTGTGGCTGTAACGATCTTCTTCCGGCAGGAACATGGTGACGCCCAAGGCCCGGCCACGAGGGATGATGCTCACCTTGTACACCGGATCATGGGAAGGAACGATACGCCCCACAATGGCATGCCCCGCTTCGTGGTAGGCGGTAAGCCTCTTATCATCCTCACTCATCACCATGGACTTGCGCTCGGCGCCCATCATGATCTTGTCCTTGGCCCGCTCCATCTCGGCCATCTCCACCATACGCTTGTTGGCGCGGGCAGCGAACAGTGCCGCCTCGTTGACCAGATTGGCAAGATCGGCACCCGAGAAGCCCGGCGTACCGCGTGCGATCAGTGCCGGCTTCACATCATCCGAAGCGGCTACCTTGCGCAGGTGTACTTTAAGAATCTGTTCCCGTCCACGTACATCAGGAAGCGGCACCACCACCTGGCGGTCGAAACGACCCGGGCGCAGCAGTGCGGGATCCAGCACATCGGGACGGTTGGTCGCGGCAATTACAATCACGCCCTCGTTGCCTTCAAACCCGTCCATCTCCACCAGCAGCTGATTGAGTGTCTGCTCACGCTCATCGTGTCCACCACCAAGACCGGCGCCACGGTGGCGACCGACCGCATCGATCTCGTCGATAAAGATGATACAGGGGGCGTGCTTCTTCGCCTGCTCGAACATATCGCGCACACGGGAGGCACCGACACCAACGAACATCTCAACAAAATCGGAACCCGAGATGGTAAAAAACGGCACCTTCGCCTCGCCCGCAATGGCCTTGGCCAGCAGGGTCTTACCGGTACCGGGCGAGCCGACCATCAGCACACCCTTGGGGATCTTGCCGCCGAGTTTCTGGAATTTGGAAGGGTCACGCAGAAACTCGACCATTTCCGAGACCTCGTCCTTCGCCTCCTCAACACCCGCGACATCCGCAAAGGTGACCTTGACCTGATCTTCGCCCAGCATGCGTGCCTTGCTCTTACCGAAGGACATAGCCCCCCGACCGGCACCACCGCCCTGCATCTGGCGCATGAAGAAGATCCACAGGCCAATCAGGATAAACAGCGGGAACCAGTTGATCAGAATAGTCATCAGGATCGATGGTTTATCCGGCGGTGTGGCAACAATCTGGACATTATTGTTCAGCAGATCACCCACCAGCCCGTCATCACCCGGACTATAAGTCGAGAAAGTGGCACCGGAGGTCAGTGTACCCTTGATTTCGCGGCCATCGATATTCACCTTCTGGACCGCGCCGCTCTTTACCTGGGCAATAAAATCCGAATAGGACAGCGCATTCGTCTGCGAGGTCTGGGTGGAAAAATTGTTAAATACTGACATCAAAACGATCGCGATGATCACCCAGAGAATCAGATTCTTTGCCATATCATTCAAGGTCAAAACCCTCTACATAACTACCAATGCCGAGAAAATCCCCACACCACCCTCGGCGCTTTCCGGCCCCTTGCCTTATCGACCACTGGAACCGGCCATAATTCAACTGGTTATCACCAAATCGGACGATCTACAGTACTATACATTATAGCGGCTCGCCACCAAGTACACCTCCCGGCTCTGTGCTCGGGAAGCGGCGGGCTTGCGTGTTGTCACCTTGGAGAAGGTGCTTCGCAGATCCCTCACATACTGATCGAACCCCTCGCCCTGAAAAACCTTTACCACGAAACCACCTCCGGGACGCAACACTTCACGCGCATATTCCAGAGCCAGTTCACACAGATACATGGCGCGGGGCTGATCGACAGCGCTCATACCACTCACATTGGGGGCCATATCAGAGATTACAAGATCCACCGGTCGACCGGCCAACAACACCCGTAACTGCTCCACCGACGCATCCTCGCGGAAATCACCCTGAATAAAATCCACACCCGGCAGCGCATCCATCGGCAGTATATCCAGGGCAAACACCCGTCCCGAACCGCCAACCAGTTTGACCGCCGCCTGGGACCAGCCGCCCGGCGCCGCACCAAGATCCACGACCACTTGTCCTGGAGAAAACAGACGATCCTTTTCCTGCAATTCCAGCAATTTGAAGGCCGCACGGGAACGATACCCCTCAGCCTGAGCGCGTTTGACATATTCATCATTGAAGTGGCGGTCCAGCCACTGGTGACTGCTTTTGCTTTTTTTCATCTGACCCGCTTGATATCAGTATCGGGACTCTGCGGTGAGCCTATTTCCACAGCACCGTAAAAAAGACCCATTTATCATAATATAGAGTGTCGAGTTGCCTGTAACTACGTTAGAATGCGCGGCCTTTCAAAACAGACCGGAGTCCGTGATGCCTCTGACAAAAAAACAGATTCGCCAGCTGAAGAGCCTGGTTCATCACCTCAATCCCGTGGTGATCATCGGCCAGAACGGTCTGACCGAGGCAGTTTTTAATGAACTGGATGTCACCCTGAACACCCATGAACTGATTAAAGTGAGACTGAATGCGGGCGACCGGGAAGAGCGTCGGGAGATGATTGTCCAGATATGCGACCGCTGTAATGCCGAACTGGTTCAAACCATCGGGCATGTGGCGGCTTTCTTCAGACGTAACGCGGACAAACCGGTCATTTCCCTGGTCCGGGATTGAACACGGCGACGCCGCTCCCGGTCATCCATGGCCTCCGCGGCATAAGTCCATCCCTGGCCAAAACCGCTCCCGGTCATCCATGACCTCCGCGGCATAAGTCCATCCCTGGGCAAAACCAAAAGGGGGCTACCGCCCCCTCTGCCCAAACCACGCGAGCCCCAGCCCACTACTCGTAGCGAACGTCCAGTATCTCCATGTGGCGCAGGCCATTCGGGGTCTGGACAGCCGTTTCGTCACCAACCGACTTGCCAATCAGGGCACGGGCCATGGGGGAACTGACCGAAATCAGTCCCTGTTTGATATCCGCCTCGTCGTCGCCAACAATCTGGAAGGTGTGTTCGGCATCCTCTTCCTCTTCATATACGTCTACGGTGGCGCCAAAGATCACCCGGCCATCGGCATCGATACTCTTCACATCGATTATCTGGGCATGGGAGAGCTTGGACTCGATATCCTTAATCCTGCCCTCGATAAAACCCTGTTGTTCACGCGCCGCGTGATACTCCGCGTTCTCTTTCAGATCGCCATGCGCACGCGCCTCGGCGATCGCCTGGATCACCTTCGGACGCTCAACCTGCTTCAGCTGGGTCAGCTCGGCCCGAAGACTCTCCGCACCTCTGACTGTCAGGGGCACCTTGCTCATACTTTAAACCTCATCTTTGTTCACTATCCAGGCATCCAACCGGAAGCCATCATCCCAGGTCAATGCAGGTCCTGCAGGCGGTTGACATTGGTACTGTCCGCCTGTTTCAACGCCAGACAGATCGCCTCGCCACCGGACATGGTGGTGGTATAGGTCACCTTGTGCTGAAGGGCGGAGCGCCGTATAGCGGCCGAATCGGCAATGGCCTTTTTTCCTTCCGTGGTATTGATGATCAGACGGAATTCATCATTTTTGATCATATCCACGATATGCGGACGGCCTTCAGCGACCTTGTTCACCCGCTCGCATTCGATGCCGTGATCCATGATCACCTTGCAAGTGCCGCCGGTGGCATAGAGTTGGAAACCGATCTGACGCAGATCCCGCGCCACCGAGACGATACGTGCCTTGTCCTGCTCACGCACCGAAAGCAGAGCCCGGCCGGAGCGTGGTAGCAGATCGCCACCCCCCTCCATCGCCTTGGCGAAGGCCTCGCCAAAGGTAGCGCCAACCCCCATCACCTCACCGGTGGATTTCATCTCGGGCCCCAACAGGGTATCGACGCCGGGGAATTTGACAAACGGGAAAATGGCCTCTTTGACAAAATAGTTTTCCGGGATCACCTCTTTGGTGAAGCCCTGGTCCCTAAGTGAAACACCGGCCATACAACGGGCGGCAATCTTGGCCAACTGCACACCGGTCGCCTTGGAGACGAACGGCACCGTGCGCGAGGCGCGGGGATTTACCTCCAGCAGATAGATCTCGTTATCCTTGATGGCAAACTGGGTGTTCATCAGACCCACCACCTTAAGCTCCAGCGCCATCCGGCGGATCTGTTCACGCATCCGGTCCTGAATCTCGGCAGAGAGCGTGTAGGGCGGCAGCGAGCAGGCGGAATCACCGGAGTGAACACCGGCCTCCTCGATATGTTCCATGATGCCGCCGATCACCACGTCGGTACCATCGCAGATGGCGTCGATATCGACTTCAATCGCGTCATTCAGGAAGCGGTCGAGCAATACCGGTGAGTCATTGGAGACGCTGACCGCATCACGCATATAGCGCCGCAGGTCATCCTCGTCATGAACGATCTCCATGGCCCGTCCGCCCAGCACGTAGGAGGGACGCACCACCAGGGGATAACCCACCTCCTGCGCCAGCAACACCGCCTGCTCAGCCTCGGATGCGGTGCGGTTGGGCGGCTGCTTCAGGCCCAGCTTCTCCACCAGCTGCTGGAACCGCTCACGATCCTCGGCCAGGTCAATGGAGTCGGGTGAGGTACCGATAATGGACGCACCGGCCGCTTCCAGCGCCCGCGCCAGTTTGAGCGGGGTCTGCCCGCCATACTGCACAATTACACCCATCGGCTGCTCGACCTCGATCACCTCAAGCACATCCTCCAGGGTCAGGGGTTCGAAATAGAGCCGATCCGAGGTGTCGTAATCGGTCGATACCGTTTCGGGATTGCAATTGACCATGATGGTCTCATAACCATCTTCACGCATGGCGAAGGCGGCATGTACACAGCAGTAGTCGAACTCAATACCCTGACCGATCCGGTTCGGGCCACCCCCCAGTACCATGATCTTTTTCTTGTCGGTCGGCTGCGCCTCGCACTCCTCCTCATAGGTGGAGTACATGTAGGCGGTGCTGGTGGAGAACTCGGCGGCACAAGTGTCGACCCGCTTGAATACCGGGCGCACCCCGGCCTGCCAGCGTGCCTCACGGATTCGATCCTGTTTGACATCAACCAGTTTGGCCAGACGCTCGTCGGAGAAGCCCTTGCGTTTGAGATAACGCAACCGATAGCCGTCCAGCGCGGACATGCCGCCAGCGCGCACATCGGCCTCGATCTGCACCAGTTCCTCGATCTGCACCAGGAACCAGGGATCGATTTTGGTTACTTCAAAAATATCATCCCGCGACATGCCGGAACGGAACGCGTCCGCCACATACCAGAGCCGCTCTGCGCCCGGTTCACGCAGCTCATGACGCAGTGTGGTCTTGAGCTCTTCGGAATCCAGATCAACCACCTCATCCAGGCCGCTCTTGCCGGTCTCCAGGCCGCGCAGCGCCTTCTGCAGCGACTCCTGGAAGGTGCGACCGATGGCCATCACCTCACCCACCGATTTCATCTGGGTGGTCAGGCGGTCCGGCGCGGCCGGGAACTTCTCAAAGGCGAAACGGGGAATCTTGGTGACCACATAGTCGATGGATGGCTCGAATGACGCCGGGGTGGCACCGCCGGTGATTTCATTGCGAAGTTCATCCAGGGTATAGCCAACCGCGAGCTTGGCGGCGATCTTGGCAATCGGGAAACCGGTCGCCTTGGAGGCCAGGGCAGAAGAGCGGGAGACCCGGGGATTCATCTCGATGATGATCATACGCCCGTCTTGCGGATTGATGGCGAACTGCACGTTGGAGCCACCGGTATCCACACCGATCTCGCGCAACACCGCCAGCGAGGCGTTACGCATGATCTGGTACTCTTTGTCGGTCAGGGTCTGGGCCGGCGCCACGGTGATGGAATCGCCGGTATGTACCCCCATCGGGTCGAGGTTCTCGATGGAGCAGATGATGATGCAGTTGTCCTTGTGGTCCCGCACCACTTCCATCTCGTACTCTTTCCAGCCCAGCGCCGACTCCTCGATCAGCAGCTCATGGGTAGGTGAGAGGTCTAGCCCACGCTCGCAGATTTCAACAAACTCTTCCCGGTTGTAGGCGATACCACCACCGGAGCCGCCCATGGTAAAGGAGGGGCGGATGATGGTCGGAAAGCCGATTTGCGCCTGCACCTGCAGTGCCTCTTCCATACTGTGGGCCACCGCTGCCCGGGGCATGTCCAGACCGATTTTCTGCATCGCCTGGCGGAACAGGTCACGGTCCTCCGCCTTGTCGATCGCCTCGCGCGAGGCGCCGACCATCTCGACCCCGTACTTCTCCAGCACCCCTTCGCGCACCAGATCCAATGCGCAGTTCAGTGCCGTTTGTCCGCCCATGGTGGGCAGCAGCACATCGGGGCGCTCCTTCTCGATGATCCGTGCGACCGTGCGCCAGGTGATCGGTTCGATATAGACCGCATCCGCACTATCGGGGTCGGTCATGATGGTGGCCGGGTTGGAGTTAACCAGGATCACCCGATAGCCCTCTTCCCGCAGCGCCTTGCAGGCCTGGGCCCCGGAGTAGTCAAACTCGCACGCCTGGCCGATCACGATCGGGCCGGCACCGATAATCAGTACGCTTTCAATGTCTGTTCTTTTTGGCATTGGTTGCTTTTAAATCCGCAGTAAATGGCTTGTTTCAGTTATCGTCTAACCCGCTCTATTCCGCGGCTTGCATTAACTCGATAAAGTGGTCGAACACCGGCGCCACGTCATGGGGTCCCGGGCTCGCTTCCGGGTGACCCTGGAAGCCGAAGGCCGGTCGGTCGGTACGATGAATCCCCTGCAGGGAATCATCGAACAGGGAGCGGTAGGTCGCCTCCAGATTGGCCGGCAGGCTCTGTTCATCCACCGCGAACCCGTGGTTCTGGCTGGAGATCATCACCACCTTGTCCTGCAGGTTCTGCACCGGATGGTTGGCGCCGTGATGGCCGAATTTCATCTTGACGGTCTTGGCGCCACTGGCCAGGGCCAGCAGCTGATGTCCAAGGCAGATGCCGAATACGGGGATTCCGGTATCCACAATGGTCTTGATCGCTTCGATAGCGTAGTCGCAGGGCTCCGGATCGCCCGGGCCATTGGACAGGAACACCCCGTTCGGCCGCAGCTCCAGCACCTTGTCCGCCGGTGTCTGGGCCGGCACCACCGTCACCCGGCAGCCACGATCCACCAGCATGCGCAGTATGTTGCGTTTGATGCCGTAATCGTAGGCGACCACATGGGTCGGCAGGCTCTCTTCAATATGCCCCGGAGACTCCGGCAAGCCGCCTTCCAGGCTCCAGGTGCCTTGTGCCCACTCATAGGGTGTATGGGTAGTCACCTCTTTCGCCAGGTCCATGCCCTTCAGTCCAGGGAACGACCGGGCCGCATCCAGAGCGGCCGCTTCATTCGGTTGATCGCCAGCCATGATGCAGCCTGACTGGGCGCCTTTTTCACGCAGGATCCGGGTCAGCTTGCGGGTATCGATGCCGGCAATCGCCACCACACCGTTTTCCCTGAGGTACTGATCCAGGGTCCGCTGGCTGCGCCAGTTGCTGGCCAGCAGCGGCAGATCACGGATGATCAGTCCTGCGGCGTAGATATCACCGGACTCTTCATCCTCGTCGTTGGTACCGGTGTTGCCGATATGGGGGTAAGTCAGGGTGACGATCTGCCTGCAGTAGGAGGGATCGGTGAGGATCTCCTGATAGCCGGTTATGGCGGTATTGAAAACCACCTCGCCGATTGTCTGACCATCGGCACCGATGGATTCACCACGGAAGACCGTTCCATCTTCCAAGACCAATATTGCGGGCTTACTCAAGAAACCAGTCCCCTTCAGGCATGCCAAACGGGACAGTCTCAAGGGAGCCATCCCGAACAGATTAGGATTTTCTGGGAGCGACTGTACTGAACCGTAAAGCCGCCGACCGGGTGAATTCTACTTGAATCCGGGTGCCCATGTCCATGCGACACCTGGCAAAAATCACAGCTGTTTTGTCGTCCAGGAAACCAGGCCCGACGCATCCATCGCCCCTGAAACCCGGGCGATTTCCGATCCACCCCGGAACAGGATCAGGGTGGGAATGCTGCGGATGGCAAATCTGGCCGCCACCGACTGCTGTTCTTCGGTATTGATCTTGATGAGTTGCACCCGCGGCTCCAGCCGGGCAGCCGCCTGTTCGAAGGCCGGGGCCATCATTTTGCAGGGACCACACCAGGGGGCCCAGAAATCGACCAGCAGCGGCAGATCACTGCGACTGACAAAGCGCTCAAAACCGGCGCCATCCAGGGCAATCGGCTTGGCGCTGAACAGTGGCTTGTGACACTTTCCACACTTCGGATCCTCACCGATGCGCTGATCAGGAACCCGATTCACTCCATAACAATGGGGACACAGGATATTTGACATCACACTCCTCCACTTATACATCGAAAACCTACATGTGCCTGGGATTCAGTTGGGTGCTGATAAATCAGTTTTCAAGTATTTACCAATATACCAACAAACCTTCACCCCTTGCCCTGCCAGGGACAAGCAGAGTATTGTCAGCGCAGTCAGGTGTCGCTGCAGTCCTATGAACAAAAGAAACAACCACATCACGCTCCCCTACCTCGGATACGGTTTGCGTCTGCGCACCGAATATCTGGAAACCATTCTTCGCGACCAACCGGAGCTGGACTGCATCGAGGTCATTAGCGAAAACTACCTGGGTGCCGATGAGTCAATGCTACGGCAACTGGATGCACTGAGAGCGCGATACCCCCTCATGCTGCATGGCCTCAGCTTGTCTATCGGCAGCCCGTGGCCACTGGACCAGAGCTATCTGGAAGAGCTGAAAAAATTGACCGACCGGGTCGAGCCGACCTGGATTTCCGACCACCTCTGCTGGAAGGGGGCGGATGATGAACAGGGCCAACTTCTGCCGCTGCCCTATACGGAAGAGACACTGGAGCATGTGGTTTCGCGCATCGACCAGGTGCAGTCATTCCTCGGCCGACAGATACTACTGGAAAACGTACCACTGGATCAGGAGGATCATCAGGCGATACCGGAGGCCGAGTTCATTCGTGAGGTGGCCGAGCTCTCTGACTCCCTGGTCCTGATCGATGTTGGCAATCTGCTCACCAGCAGCCTGAACCAGGGGTTCAGTGCCTCGGACTATATCAATCAGCTACCCAGGGAACGGGTGCAGCAGGTTCATCTGCCGGACATCAGCTTCCAGCCCGCCACGGATGACGCATGCGAAGCGCCCCCGCACATTATCGATCCGATCTGGCAACTCCATACCGAAATGCTGGACCGTTTTGGTCGTATTACCACGATCATTGAGCGAGAGGACACCATTCCGACCCTGTCGGGGATGCTCTGTGACATACGCAAAGTGCGCAAGGCTGTCGATCGCCACCTGGAGGAAGACTAATCCACACCCGGCGGTGCCAGCTCCAGCACCTCGACCAGATCGCCACTAATACGCCAGCGCAAGTCAAAGTCATACAAGCGGATGCCGTAGATCCGGTCCGGCTGCGAGTCGCCGGAGTAGGCCGGGCGCGGATCAACTTCCAGTACACGGGTAATAAACCGGCGTAGCTGATCCGGTTCGCAACGAGACAGCAGTTGCGCTTCTGCCAGATCCGAAAACAGCACCTGGAACCGGACTGCGGGCGCCTCCGGCGCAAACCCGGAACGGGCTTCCGGAATACTGTCCACGTACCCCACATAAGGCTTTACATCCAACACCGGGGTGCCATCCAACAGATCAATCCCTGACAGCTCCAGCACGACCTCCCCGTCGCCCGCTCGCACCTGCTCAAGCTTCACCACCGAGAGACCGATCGGATTGGGCCTGAAAGGCGACCGACTGGCAAACACCCCCACCCTTTTGTTACCACCCAGCCGAGGGGGGCGCACCATCGGCTGCCAGTCGTCCCGCAGCGCCTGATGAAACACAAACTGCAACCAGACATGGGAATACCCCTCCAGACCGATCACCGCCTCCGGTCGGTTATAGGGTGCAGCGAACACCAGCTCGCCCCTGGCTTCGGCAATCAATCCCGGCTGACGCGGGATACCGAACTTCTCCTTGTAGGGGGAACGGATGAAACCGATGGGTTCGAATGTATAGTTCATTACTGACAGAGGCACCAAAAATATAGCCGACTCTTGACTGCAACGAGCACAGGCCTGCTCATCAAAAGGACAACCCACGACCGCGACTGTAAATTAATCTGACAGCAGCGCCAGCTGTTGGAAGAATCGAAGCGTAACAAATTAACCCGACACCACCTATTTTCTCAGGCTATTTCCTATAGCCTGAGAATGCAAACCCACAACAAAAACCCCGCTCAATGGCGGGGTCAGATCTCGATACAAGGATATGAATCAAGCCAATTTTAACTTCCGGCTAAACCCGATACCGACTAGACCGAGTCCCATAAGGGCAAGTGGCGCCGGAGTCGGAACCGATGTTTCAACCTGCGGCACAACAAAACCCATCTGGTAAAAACTACCGAAGCAGTTTCCGCATGAAAGCAAGGTGGTTCCGTCAACTATCAGCGTGGCGTGCCCCCCGGCATCCAAACCGTCGCCCCAGGTATCTCTGAGGATCAACGAATAGTCCCCGGGGGTGAGATCCCAATTGAAGGTGTAGTTCGTATAGCTGGACATGGAGCCGACACCGGCCGAGAAGGAGCCGCCAGTATCCTGGGTAATAGACCAGGATGACTCATAGCCAAATCCGCCCGCATTTATCTCCCAAAATACCGGAGTGGCATAACTGATTGTCGGAGCGGCAATAAACATAAGTGTGATGTAAAAGATTATTTTTTTCATGACTTTACTACTCTGCAGATAACAATTTATCGAATATCAATTATATTCAACATTACTAATACATATTCCATGCCAAAAAATAATGAATTGATTTTTAAGAGTTTTTTTGAGGTTCAGGGTACGGATTGTAAAACAACCCGACAAAAAGTCATTGAATTACCTGTTTAGTGGCCACACTCCTAGGCAACGCTTCGCACCTGCATCCTCGCGGGCGAAAACCCTCATTCACGTTCGATACCGTTTGCCCCACTCACCACATTCTGCCAATCAGCGGCAGATTCGGGCGCAACGCGTTAGCTAATCCACCACCGCGAATTCCTCCATGAAATCCAGCTCGGCCTGGTGGTAGACATTGCGCCGGTGATTGGCCCAGAGCGTCTTGATACGCTCCTGGTTACACTGCTTCCGGTCCACCAGCACGCGGGTAATAAACCGGCGTAGCTGATCTGGTTCGTAACGGGACAGCAGTTGCGCCTCCGCGAGATCCGAAAACAGCACCTGAAACCGGACAGCGGGCGCCTCCGGCGCAAACCCGAAACAAGTAGCTGAATGATCGAAATCAAACAACAGGCCCGGGAATGGTATCCTGATCGGGCCGGAGACGGCAGTTACCCACCTTATCAATCTGTTTCTATCGATAAAAACCGGACTAAATGACAGTAAATATTCCTTTTTTGCTGCCGCTAGCCTGTGTAAGCAGTCACACATCACAATGCCTTAACAGATCAAGAAAATCGGTAGTGATTATGCAAATACCCCACACAACTCATCAATCTCATCAATCTCATCAATCTCATCAATCTCATCAATCTCATCAATCTCATCAACTTATTGGAAACCACTATGACCAAAACAGTGAAAACCCTAAGCGTTATTCTATTGATGACATCGGCCATGATAGCCCAAGCTGATCAGCAAACAGCCATGATGTCGGGATGCCTCGGTTGCCATAAGGCCGATGCCAAGCTGATCGGCCCCTCATTTCAAGATATCGCCAAGAAATATGCCAGCCAGGATGGTGCGATAGACACGCTGGCGGAAACCGTAAAAGCAGGCAGTCCCGGTGGCAAATGGGGCGAGACCCAGATGCCGCCCAGTCCGGCACCCATCGCCGACATCAAGAAGGTGATCGCCTGGATGCTGACGCACTAACCCGGTGACCAAAAGATCACTGCCCCCACAAACCGGGGCAGTGGTGAGATCGGCCGATACCGGCAACAGTTCATTCAGACCGAAACCGCCTCCTGATCGACAAACAGCCCGGTTGATCTCAGCGCCGGCAACAATACCCTGTCGGCGTACGCACAACCGGTACATCCCGGGTCGGTCTGCACACTCTTATTACCTGTTTCGGCCGAATGACCGGCGGATTGATCAAGCAAATCCATCATGGGCAGATACCCCGCGGGCCAGGCGCCCACATCACCAAACACACCCCTTAACGCCTTCAGAATCATAAAACCAGAGTAATCCAGGTCGCCCCAGAACCACAGGGGCCAGTCGGCCTCACGCCTGAAAAACCACCAGTCCAGGAAATTCTTTTGCTGTTGTGGATCGCTTCCAGCATGGAAATGCACTAACGCACCATGCTTATCACGGATTCGCCCGGCACTCCCCTTGAAGCCGGACACATAGATCAACGCGTGCTGTTCCACGGTCGACGAGAAACCTGTTGCTGCCTGTATATAGGTATCCTGGTTTTCAATAAACAGGATGTCGGTAAATTCAGCGGGGAGATAAACATGGACCATGACGGGACGGGGGGCAAGGGTGATAGCGGGAAACAGCCTTAGCAGCAGATCCTCGCGTGTATCCAGAAACTTCGAATTCCCCCAGAAACACCTGGCACTCAGTTGCCGAAGGGTCAGCCCAGCCTGGGTATAGTCACCGACTCGGGCAAAAGCGGACAGCAGTTCCTCCGGGCTCTTACCGGCCAGCTTGGGTGCCCGCAGGACGAGTTCAGCCGTTGATCCGGGGAACAGATGACTCTCTGCTGCAACCACTTCTGCCCAACGCGCCGGATAGGGTGGACAATAGGGATGAGCCAACCACTCCCGGAGCGCAGTTTCCGCCGCGGTTTCATGTCCGACCCGCAAGCGAATCGTGGCACCGGCATAGACCGGATCGAAGGGTTTCCGCTTGGGACACTCTTTTACAGTCAGCACGACTCCTGAGAGCGACATCAGCAACCCCCAGCTACAATCCGATGCTTCGTTGTTTTTGAACAAGTTTGGCTGACTCTGTTTTGACAGCCGGATACAGAGTGCCTGCTTGCGCACTACCAGCGGCTTTTCGTTCAACCGTTTCAATAGTGCATCGAGCAGCTCGCGAATCTCCGGCTCTTCATGCAACCAGGGCGGTACCGGAAGCGCATCCAATTGGCAGTGAGTCATAGTGCACAGTTTCCCTCTAGCCGTCTTTAATCAACAGGATATGGAACGGGGAGAATTTTCATGCCCGCTACATCCATCAATTCACTGCTCGGTGGCGGCAAACTCCTGCATGAAATCCAGCTCGGCCTGGTGGTAGACATTGCGCCGGTGATTGGCCCAGAGTGTCTTGATACGCTCCTGGTTACACTGCTTCCGGTCCACCAGCACGCGGGTCCGCAACTCTCCCCGCAGTGCCTCACTCGGCACCTTGGCGAATACAAACTCATGGCTGATCAGGTCCATATAGGGGCCGCACTTGCTGGTGGGCATGATGAACAGCAGTTGCAAACCAAGGCTGCCGGTCAGGTAGTCGATCACCTCCCGCGAGCGGGTCTCGTCCATTTTTGAGAACGCCTCGTCCACCAGCACCATGCGCAGATGGGTGCTGCCCTCGGCAAAGCGGAAGGCGGAGGTGATGGCGGCGGAGCGGATGATATAGGCAGGGGTCTCCAACTGGCCGCCAGAGCCGGTGCCGTACTCGCTCAGGGGGATCGGCGGCTTGCCCTCGACCTCCTTGTAGATCTCGTAGCGGCGGTAGTTGCGGTAGTCGGCAATCCGTTCCAGATCACGCATCGCCCGCTGTTCATCCTCGTCCAGCAGCATCGCCATCAGATCGTTTAGCACCTTGCGTGACTTTTCCGACAACTCCACCTCGAACAGGGTTGCTTCATCACCCAGCAGCGGGTTCTTCACCACCTCCTGGAAGAAGCGGGCGTAGTCCCGGTACTCCGGTATCCAGTCACTGTCGAAACGGAAGGTCTCCCGGTCGGCACCGAAGCGGTGGTGTTGCAGCTCCCGGTTCAACTGTTCGATCTGGCGTTTGCCGTCATTCAGCGCCTGGTGGATGGTGTGACAGAGATGAGTGACGAAGGCGTTGTTGAAGGCCCCTTTCAGCTCATTGAGCTGCTGGTGCTTCTCCACCAGGATATTATTTTTCAGTATGTTATAGACCCGGTCGAGCTCTCGCTGCAGTTGACAGATGGCGCGGAACAGGGCGGCATCGTATTCGCCCGTAAAGTCGGGATATATGATGGTATCGACCGGACGGCAGTGCTGGTTATGCGCCTTGACCTCATCCTCCGCCCGGCGCTGGGCCAGCTGCAATTCCTTTTCCAGTTCATGACGATAGTTACGGGCAATAGTTATATCCAGATCACGCGCTTCCCCATCTGCCACCTGCAACCGTGCCTCGACATCGAAATCAGGCCAGGTTGCCGCCAGTTCCTGCAGAGCCGCTTCACATTTGTCCAGCCGCTCCCGGTTCTGTTCCTGCAGATCGCTCAGCGCCTTGAGCTGTTTGTCGATACTCTCCAGACTGGAGCGGATTTCGCCAAGTTTTTCATGCAGACCGCCCTTCTTTGTTGCCAGCTCCAACTGCTCTGCCTTCAGTGTCTGCAGGCGCGACTCCAGATCCTGATGCTCGGTCAGATCAAGCTGGTCCAACAACCCATCGACCTGGCCGATCTCGCGATGGGTCTCCACGATGGCATACAGGTCATCGGCATAGCGGACCACACGCAGCCGGTCCACGGCCTGCAGCAGACGGCTGATCTGCTGCAGCCGGTCATTGGCCTGATGCCACTCCACCTCGACACCGGAGAGCTCCAGCAGCTTGGCCTGCAATGCCCGCTCACGCGCGGCCGCGCCAAACACCAGATCACTGTCCGGCAGATCGCATCGCCACATGCTGTAACCGCCAGACCCTATACCCTCTTCGGTAATACCCCGGCGAGTCATACGCAGCGCCTCGGCAGAGTCCACGCGCACCACCGTGCCAAAACTGGCGGTCAGGTAGGCACGGGCCACGGCGTGGCTGAACGCCAGCACGTGAATGATGGATTGGGGATCAAGGCTCGTGCGCGCCGCATCGCTGGCGGCCTTGGCTCCCTGGATGACCCGCGCCCGGTTGTCCCGCCCCGACAGTCCCCTGACGATCCCAATGGCTTCGGCCTCGAAGTCCGCCTCCACCAGGATAGAGAAGCGTGCCCCGCCCAGATAACCCTCGATGGCCGACTGCCAGCGGGGATCTTTCACCTCCACATGGTCGCAGAGGACCCGGGGATCGGCCGCCGGGCAGTGTTGGCGGATCGCCCTCAGTGCCCGCTCCACGTAGGCCGGATAGTTGACCTGATCGGCATTCAGCCGTTCAATCTCCAGCTGCTTCTGACGGCGCTGCTCGGTCAATTGTTGATAGCGTGCGCGGTGACCGTGCAGCTGCGCGGCCAGCTGCTCTCTCGGCGGTTCATCCGCCTCACCGCCGTGCCAGAAGCTGTGCCAGCGGTTGTGTGCCTGTTGCAGTGACTGTACCTGCTCCAGTTCGGCGACCAGCGCCGGCATGGCACCGGAAAAGTCCCGCTGCACCAGATGATGTAACTCCCGCACCACCTGTCGGGCAGTGCCGCTCACCTCCCGGGCCAGGGCCTGGGCCTCCAGGCTGGTGATCCCGGACTGCCCATCCAGCAGGGTGGCATCGTCGAGTGACTCGGCAATCTCCTGGCTGGCCTGGATGTTCTCGGCCACCCACTGGTCCTCGGCCAGCACCGATTGCGTCTGCTGTACCAGGCGGGCATCAAGCTGATTGCGCTGCTTCTCCAGCTCATCCTTCTGGCGCAGGGACTGCACCCCCTGTCGCTGCGCCTCCAGGTTGATCCGCTGGTCATGCACCAGTTCCGCCTGCCGCTCCAGCTGGGCAATCTCCTGTTCCGTCTCGCGCTGGATCTGACTCCGGGTCTGCTGCAGTTGCTTGCCACGCAGATAATCGGCCTGACGGGTCTGGTACTCGGCCTGGGCCAGGGTGTAATCGAGCAGGTTCAGTGAGCTCCATTGCTCAATATAGTGCTGCGCCTGCTCACCGGCCCGGCGCAGAGTCTCCATCGACGTCAGCAGGTTGGCCGCATCCCGCTCCATGTGGTGGATGGTCTTGAGCTGACTGGAGACCGAACGCACCGCCTCACCGAGGTCCTTCTGCTCCAGGATCTCATCCGCCACAAAACGGTTGATCCCCTTGATCGGCTTGTAGGACATGAAACGGGAAAAGGCGCGGGCGGCGGCAATCGCCTCGGTCTCGGTAACCGCGTCCGATTTGCCGCGCAGGGCGCCATAGAGGCGACGCAGATAGGCTTTCTTGGTCTCGTACTTCTCCACCCGGCGCTTGCCGAACTCACTGATCAGCAAGGTTGGCAATTCCGGCAATGGCACCACATAACGGCCGGCACTGTCCTGGCGCACAAAATGGTTCAGTCCAAGCTGCTCGCCGTTGATGATGAAGAACTGCGCGTCATCCTGGCGTGCCATCCGATTACTGCCAACCGTGTCGAGCCAGGCCCGCGCTGCGATCACCGCGGTGAAAGGTTCGCCGCTCTCGCCCTGGGTGGGGTGAAACACCGCCGCCAGATAACCATCGGTGGGATCAAGCCGGGCATAACTGCCATCATCACAACCCAGTACATAGGAGGCCAGGGTCCGCACCCGCTTGCCGCCTCGCCCACGCTGGGTGGTCTCGTCCTGGCCCGGATTGTACTGGAACAGGTTCTCATGGGCCGCCGTCATCACCGTCTGGATGGCGTCCGCCGCCGTGGTCTTGCCGGAGCCGTTGCCGCCGGAAAAGAGATTGACCGGGCCGAAGTCAAATTCAAGATTGGGGATATTGCCCCAGTTGATATAGACAAACTGCTTAAGAAACATCTTCTGCCTCGACCGGGTCGGTTTGTGGTAGCCCCTGTTCCAGGGCCAAGAGCGCCTCATCAGTGACGAAGGTGACAATCATGGGATGAATCCGCATCCACGCCTCGCCGCTCTCCATCTCCTCATCCTGGCGGTACTCGATCAGCCGCAACTGGCGCAGCCGGTTGAACACCCGTTTGCGTTCCACGATCTTGTCCGGCAGTGAGCGACCAAGCAGATTACGCATGGCGATCGCTAATGATTCCACCGACTCCAACACATAGCCGTGCTCATCCAGCTGGCCCTCCCGCAACGCCTTGTCATACTGCAGGCGCAACACCAGCAGCAACGCCACCTCATCCTGACGCAACCGCGCACGCAACCCACCGGCGAAGGCACCTTCCGGCGCATCCTCCATGCCCGGCACACTGGCACCTGGTGGATAGAGCCGCAGGTAGGCAAAACGTCGGTCATGAAACAGGCTGACACCTATTACATCAAGATACTCCCCAACCAGGGATTCAATCCGCAGATAGCGGTCGTAGAGCTGCTGCTCGATCTGACTCTCAGCGCGGCACAGCACCCCATAATTGAGCAACCGCAGGAGCAGTTCGCGGAACTCCTGCAACGTCACCCCCGTCGTTTCCAGCGCCTCACTCAGTGCTTTACTCAGCATGTATCTCTCGTTCAATCAGTTCAATGGTAAATTCGTCACAGACGTGAAAATATTCACTGCCGACCCGGTTATCGGTAGGCGTTACGCGAAAGGCAAACTCGCCATCCCCCAGTGCGCCAACTTCGATTGCGTGGGCACTCATCAGCAGTTCACGGGCATCCCGCACCGGCAACTGCTGGCTCTTGATCCGGTGCCCTTCACACAGGGCCTGAACCAGGTAGTCACGCTGCCCCTGGCTGTTAAAGGTGAATGCCAGGTCCACCGCTGTCTGGACAAACAGCGCCTTACGCGAAGCCCGGTCGTCGCCGGGTTCCTCTTCAACCGCTGTATTCACCAGCCGGAGTCGCCGCCCCTGGTGCAGCCGGATACTGTCGGGATCTACAAAGCCCATATCCATCACCGACAGGACCTTTCCCACCCCTGACAGAGCCTTCGTCTGTTCTGCTTCCGAGGCTTGGCGCAACTGTTCACACAGGGCAAACAGCCGGTTCTGACCGGACGCTCCGGTATAGCTGAGCTGACGCATGATGATGTCGGCGCGGCGGGTAAAGCCGTTCAGCGCCTGGCGCAGGGCCGGGAGCATGATGGCCGAGGCGTTGTGCATACGGGTCTCGATGCCATCCAGAATCAGCAGGTAGACCGAACGACCGACATGCTCGATCAGCTCCGGCGCTGCCCGGCGCAGCTCCCGCTCCGCCTGGGCCTTGAACTCCCGACGCTTGCGCCGTGCCTTGCCGATCAGCTCGCTGATCTCATCGCGGTATTTCTCTACCGAATCGGCTGACAGCCGAATCGACAGATCCGGCATGAAGCGCTTCTCCATGAAGTCGAAAAACTCATCCGAGGCGCGCTGCACCACCTGTTGCGCCTCGACCTCTCTGACCAGCTGACGCTTGCGCTCATCCAGCTCGGCAATCACATCGGAAAAATCAGAGATAATCCGCTCCGAATACTCGAAGGCATCCAGCAGATCGTACACCTCGCCCTTGTCGAGAAACGACTGCAATGCATTGCGGGTGTTGCGGGTATTGCGGTGGCGGGTACGGAAGCGGCCACCGGCCGCCTCCACCATCGGCTGTGTGAACAGGCGGCCATGACGGGTAAAGGCGTAGGTGCTCTGCATGGTCGCCTCGTCCATCTGGCGTTCCAGCCAGCCATACTCCAGCAGCTGATTGAGTATCCAGTTGGCCTGTTCGCGCTGGGAGCGGACCGGCGTCTGGTAGACTTCGGCCTCATCCTCATCCAGCACCGGGCTGCGGGCGATCGCCTCCTCCAGGATTTCGATCACCTGCTCGCGATTAAAACTGCGGCTGTAGTCGGCCAGCGAACCGTAAAGACGGGCGTAGAAGGTGCTGAGGCAGTCCAGCACCTGACCCCGGTATTTTCCGTTTAGCGGTCGAAAAAAGTGTTCCCGGTCTTCCGTAAAGAACACTTAGTGGGTCCTTTTAGAGAGGATCAATGAGCTTCGCGGGGCAATGATCTGTCGCCGAGGAATCGCGGGATGCGCCACGCGATTGTCATGGCGAATATGAGCGGTCGCATCACGTACCGTTGAGTCCGGCAGCTCACGCTCCGGCACTCCGAAGGGATGAGACGTGGTCGCTTCAAGTGCATTCAACAACTTTACTACCTGGTGATTTCTCATTACTAGATCGTCATGGGTTTCTGTTTTGGGCTGACCGGGATATTACAATGCAGAAAGCCGCCACAAGGCAACTCATGCGCCAGATGCGCTGCCATGATCGCATAATCACCACCATATGCCGACAATCGCAACGCCCCCCAATCAAGCCCAGCACACCCCATGCCGATTACACCACCATTGGATTGAGTTAACTTGTACTCATCGTCATTGAGTGCAGCCCCCCCTGCTTTTAACGGACCCCGTAACCAGGGAGAAAAACGATGGTACGAACTAGCGATTATATAGAGGGCGGCCCGGTTAAATTTGATCCACAGACACGAACAAATATCTTGTATTGGGGGCAATACATGAATTAAGCATTGCATTCAAGTTAAATCATAAATTGACGCTAATTAGATAAATGAAAATGCCATTATGGTGCCCACACCCCGTCAGGCGACCTACAGAATAGCGGTTATAACAAAAAAGGGAATTAAGGAGGAGCAAATGTCGAAACTTTTTATTATTCGTTTTTCTGGACGCCTACTACCCTTACTCGCAAGTTTGATCCTGCCCTTCCTCTACAGCATGTCCCATGCTGCCGGTACCAATGAGCTGCGCATTCTCAACTGGTCCGAATACATGGATCCAGAGATTGTTAAAGAGTTTGAGGCCAAATATAACGCAACAGTCAAATTCACCTATTTTGAATCCGATGAAACCCGTACGGATATGCTGCTGGAAGCCGACGGTATTGGTTATGACCTCGTACTGGTAAATGGCATCAATCTGAACGCCTACCGAAAACGGGGTTGGCTTGCCCCACTGGAAGAGGAAAAAATTCCCAACATGCGTCATATCGACAGGCGCTGGATAGAAGCCTTTCCGGCTGCGGAGGGGATGGGAGCTCCATTCTTCTGGGGTACCCTGGGTATCGCCTACCGTCGTGATCTGGTGGACAAACCGCTTCGATCCTGGATGGATTTCTTCAGGCCTGAAAAAAAACTACAGGGAAGCATTGTCATGGTTAAGTCATCCAGGGATGTCATCGGTGCTGCTTTACAGGCGCTGGGATACTCCACCAACAGCATTGACAACCAGGCACTGAACGAGGCTGAGGCCCTGCTTCTGGAGCAGAAGCCGCATGTCATGTCCTACTCCTACATATCTCTCAGCAAAAAGTCTGCGCTGGTTACCGGTGAGGTCGTGGCCAGCATGATATACAGTGGTGATGCCCTCATGGTGCAGGAGCACAATGAAAACATTGCCTACGTGGTACCCGAAGAGGGCAGCAATCTGTGGGTGGATTATTGGGTGCTGATGCAGTCCTCTAACCAGAAAGAACTGGCCATGGCCTATATAGATTTCATCAACGACCCGAAAATTGCCGCCCGGATGGCGATGTACGTCTATTACGCCACACCCAACCTGGCGGCCGAGCCACTTCTACCGGCGGATTTTTTAGCTAATCCGGTAATCTACCCCGACCGGGCGGTCCTGGAGCGTTCCGAGTTCTACCAGGAGTTACCCGCTCGGAACATAAAGAAACGGAATACGGTGTTTTCACGCGTGATACGGTGAAACTATCCGGCATTACCATGAAACTCCGGGCCAAGATCCTGATTCTGATATTCCCGCTGGTAGTCATTCCGCTACTCATGCTGGGTTGGGCCGCTTATGTACAGCTAAGTAGCACCACCATTCAGCGCAGCCTGGGACAGATGGAAGTGCTTATCGACCAGGTGGAAACAAATGTGGATTCCCACCTGCGAACCGCTCGCGCTAATATTGACTTGTTTTCCCGTTCCCCTCTACTGGAGAAATACATCACCACAGAAGATGAGGCGGAACGCCTGACACTGATGCAGAGCAGCGTACTACGGCTCTTGAGCAGTTATCAGCAGACTTATCCTGAATATTATGAAATCCGCATTCTGCTACCGGATGGCTATGAGGATACCCGCAGTGTCCTGGGTGATATCCCTAATACCACGGAAGAAGAATCAGAGAGTGGATACTTTTATGAAATACAGCGATCTGAAACCGCAATACTGACCAAACTAATAAACAATCCGGATAATCAGGAAATCGCCTTATTGATCAGCAAACCTCTCATGTTTATGAACCGCTCGCTCGATCCAGTTGCGACTCCCCTGTCCCTGAGGGGCTACTTGGTGATAACCGCTACGTTAGATTTTCTGGAGCAACAAATCGCCACCGTACAAATCGGCGAACACGGTTACCTACTTGTCACTGACAGAAACGGAAAAGTGCTGTTTCATCCCAATGCGGCCTGGATTGGTCGCAACCTGGCCACAACGCAGTTTGATCATATGCAGCAGCTCACGGAGCTCAAAAGTCCATCGCTTGTACACCTTGATGACAACGATGTGTATGCACACGGCCGACAGCTTCATTCCAACCTGTATCTATTTGCTATCCTACCAGAGGATGAGCTACTGGCCTCCAGTAGACGATTGGGCAGGATAGTCGCGATCATTGTCCTGGGCGCCACGCTCTTGACCCTGCTGCTGATATACACTGCGCTCAATTCACTGGTGTTGAAACCGATCCTAAAGCTGGGTGCAGCAGCCGATGAAATGGGCCAGGGTAACCTGCTGACTCAGGTTACCGTAGAGAGTCACGATGAAATCGGCACGCTGGCAAAATCAATGCAGATAATGGGTCAGAACCTGCAGAACTCACAAGAGCAAACCCAGTATCTGGCCTACCACGATACCCTAACCGGCCTACCCAATCGGCTTATGTTCAATGAAATGCATCAACTGGTGCTGGCGGAGGCGAAGCGTCACCGGTACAGGTCCGCACTGATGTATATTGACCTGGACGATTTCAAACGTGTCAACGACACGCTTGGACATCAAGCCGGAGATGAACTTCTTAGGGAAATATCCCGGCGTCTAATAACCGTTTTGCGCAGGGAGGATTGTCTGGCCCTGGTCAGACCTGAACCCACGGACATGGTGGCCCGCTTGGGGGGCGATGAGTTTACTATCCTGCTCACCAAAGTGGCTCAAAGCCATGAGCCTGCGACTGTTGCCACACGCCTGCTAAAGGCATTAACTGATCCGATCACGCTAGGCAGTCATGAAGTTAAAATCGGCTCAAGCATAGGTATCACCCTCTATCCAGATGATGGAACGGATACGCAAACACTCCACAAAAATGCCGACATCGCTATGTATCATGCCAAGCGCGAAGGTAAGAACAACTATCAATTCTATTCCGCTACCATGAATAAGCTCTCCATGGAGCGTATGGCTCTGGAAACCAAGCTTCGGCATGCCCTGGAGCGTGATGAGTTAAGCCTTCATTACCAACCCCAAGTGGATCTGGTAAGCGGAGAGGTTGTGGGACTGGAGGCTTTGCTACGTTGGGAGGACCCGGAGCAAGGTCTTATCCCACCAACTACCTTTATACCTATAGCTGAGGAGTGCAGGCTTATTGTTCCGATCGGCGAGTGGGTACTACGCAATGCCTGCCGGCAAAACTACGTATGGCAACAGGCCGGATTGAAACCGGTAACAGTATCCGTAAATGTCTCCGGGGTGCAGTTCAGACACCAGAACCTGCAAGCTTTGGTGGCTGACTCATTGCGAGATTCAGGTCTTGCTCCCCACTACCTGGAACTGGAACTTACAGAGACCAGCCTACTGGAGGCCCACGAACAGGCTGGCGAGACACTGACCGAGCTGAAAGAGCTAGGTATAGGTATCGCGCTCGATGATTTCGGTACCGGTTACTCCTCGCTGAGTCATCTAAAACGCCTACCTATCGACCACCTGAAGATTGACCGATCTTTTGTATGTGATGTCCATACCAATCCGGACGATGCCGCAATCGTTGCCGCTATCATCGCCATGACCCGTAATTTGGGTCTTCGAGTGACGGCGGAAGGTGTTGAACACAAACTACAATTGAACTTCCTGCGGGAGCGAAATTGTGATGCTATTCAGGGCTTCCTGTTCAGTAAACCTCTACCGGCGAGTGGGGTGGAAACTGTGCTGCGAAATGGGCTACAACTGAGCGAAGAATATTTGCCGCTGCCTCCGGTGTCAGCAAGTGAAGCAGAAACCATCTGAGATCGGCCCGATATGACTTGCAGAGCGATCGGATTGTGGGATGTAGGGATAACAAGGATCAGCAGGGTATCGTCCACTGCCATATCTGGAGGTCAGTCTCTACTGATCGCGATTAACTGCGGATCGCCCTGTTTTGTTGATCCAGAAGTCGGCCGAATAAAAAAGTAACGCTAACTATATGTTTTATAAAAATAATTGGCGGAGAGGGTGGGAGTCGAACCCACGGACCCCAGAAGGGTCACTTGATTTCGAGTCAAGCCCATTCGGCCACTCTGGCACCTCTCCAATTCTGTGCGGCTTAACAACGGCGCTTCGCACCGTCGAGTCAAGCCCATGACTCCGGGCTTCCTGCCCTTCGCCCTTCGGGTCGCCCTGCGGGCGTTAAAATCGCTCCCGGCGATTTTTGCGGCCACTCTGGCACCTCTCCAATTCTGTGCGGCTTAACAACGGCGCTTCGCACCGTCGAGTCAAGCCCATGACTCCGGGCTTCCTGCCCTTCGCCCTTCGGGTCGCCCTGCGGGCGTTAAAATCGCTCCCGGCGATTTTTGCGGCCACTCTGGCACCTCTCCAATTCTGTGCGGCTTAACAACGGCGCTTCGCACCGTCGAGTCAAGCCCATGACTCCGGGCTTCCTGCCCTTCGCCCTTCGGGCTGCTATTCTATCCAACTCTTCAGCCCCTGACAGCAGCGGGCGCCTATTATCACCAAACCGGCATCCCATGACAAACAATAAAGCCAAGCCAAAACAATCTGATAGCCGCGATTTCGCGATACCGTTAAGCTGCTCTAGAATAGACGCTCGATTGTACACTAATTGAACCGGTCGTTAACCTCGCAAAGGCGTTAAAAGGTATCCTGCAAGGCATGCGCACTCTCTGGATCCTGACACTGAGCCTGCTGCTCTCCAGCTGCAGCATACCCAAGCCTCTGATCGAACGCATCAAGGAGGAGGGCCAGCTGATCGTGATCACCCGCAACAACCCGGCCACCTATATTCAGGACAAGGAGAAGACCCGCGGTCTGGAGTATGAGCTGGTTGAACAATTCGCGGGGGAACTGGGAGTCCAGGTCAAGTATGTGATTCCCAACAGCTTTGACGAGATCCTGCCAGCAGTGGTGCGCGGTGAAGCCCATTTCGCTGCCGCCGGCCTGACGGTCACCAATAACCGGGAGCTGGCGGTCAGGTTTACTCCGGAGTATCAAACAGTCACCTCCCAGTTGGTCTATAAAGCCGGAAATCAACGACCGAAAAATATCACCGATACAATTGACGGCGTGCTGGAAGTGATGGCTGGCAGCAGCCATGAAGAGAAACTCAAGGGGTTGGCAACTGAACACCCGGACCTGAACTGGACCGCGCAACGCGCAGTGGAAAGCACCGAACTGCTGAACCTGGTCTATGAGGGACTGATCGATTACACCATTGCCAATTCCAATGAAGTGGCTCTGAGCCGCCGCTTTCATCCCGAACTGCAGGTCGCCTTCGAACTGGGCGAAGAGATGCCGGTGGCCTGGGCCTTTCCCCATGCAGAGGACAACAGTCTCTACAAAGCCGCCAAGGCCTTCATCAGGCGCATCAAGGAAGACGGCTCCCTGGAACAGTTGCTGGAACGCTATTACGGCTATGTGGAGAAATTGGGATTTGTCGACAATCGCACCTTTGCCCGACATATGGCACAGCGCCTGCCACCGCTGATTCCACTATTCAAGCAGGCCGCCGAACAGAACGACATGGACTGGCAACTGCTGGCCGCCATCGGCTATCAGGAGTCACACTGGAATCCCAAGGCGGTCTCCCCCACCGGAGTGAAAGGAATCATGATGCTGACCTCTGCCACGGCAAAACAGATGGGCGTGGAGGATCGCACCGACACTGCCCAGAGCATCAGCGGCGGCGCACGTTATCTGCGCCGGGTGGAGAAGAAGCTCCCCGAGCGCATTCAGGAGCCGGACCGCACCTGGATGGCCCTGGCTGGCTACAATGTGGGATTCGGTCACCTGGAGGATGCCCGCATCCTGACCCAGCGCAACGGGGGTGACCCGGACAAGTGGTCGGACGTGAAACAGCACCTGCCGCTATTAACCCAAAAGAAATACTATAAAACCGTTAGACACGGCTTTGCCCGGGGCAAGGAGCCGGTTCATTACGTGGACAATATCCGCAGCTATTACGACCTGCTGGTGTGGCACAACCGCAAGCAGAAGAAACAGACCATTCAGGCAGTGATCACCACGGTACCGGCGATATTGTGAGACTGCTGCTGTTCAACACCGCAGGCCGGACCTAAAGGCAGCACGTGGGAATGGTGGCACTATTCGCCGCCAGGAAGCCTTGATCCCAAGCGGCCCGCCATACCCCCGATGCTGCGCTAATTCAACGCCGGGAGCGGAAGAAAGCGCGCAACTGCTCGGCACAATCTTCCGCCAGCACACCGCCCTCGGCTGCTACATAATGATTGAAGCGCTGGTCTGAAGGCAGCAGACGGAACACACTGCCGGCCGCACCACCTTTGGGATCGGTGGTACCGAATACCACCCGGCTGACCCGGGCGTGGACGATGGCGCCGGCACACATGGGACAGGGCTCCAGGGTGACATAGAGCGTGGTGCCGGGCAGACGATAGTTCTTCATCCGCTGCCCGGCATCGCGCAGTGCCATAATCTCGGCATGAGCTGTGGGATCGTGACCTATAATCGGCCGGTTCCAGCCCTCGCCGATGACCTCGCCATCCAGTACCAGTACCGCGCCCACCGGCACCTCACCCTCGGCCTCGGCACGGCCCGCCAGGGCAAGGGCCTGTCGCATGAAGGCGCTGTCGGCAGCTTCCACTGGTACTGGGGCGGTATGTTCAATTATTCCCATCGGATCGTTAACAAGCCAATTTAATACCTTGAATACAATTGCTTAATTTAGGCGTAAAAAGCAAATCCCATTCCAAACAAATTTCAAAACCAGTTTTCTAATCTTTGATTGGGTGGCCGAAACAGCTGGTTTGAAAATCTGCCTGGCCGAGAAGAAGGGCCGCACTCTGGACACTCCCCTATTCCCCTCGTCTTGGGCTGAAAGACTATCACAGACCAGGAAATACCATGCAGGATAATGTAAAACAGCGCGCCCGGACGCTCCTCAAGATCCGTAGAGAATCCAGTATCCAGTTCGATGATTCCAGGACGGGATGGAAAAAAATATCTGGTGCCATGTTTTATAAACTATTATTGGTTGTGTCAGAACATGGGTTCCGGTCTTCATATAAGGTCAAGCCATGGCAAATATCATTCTACTCGGTACTCGCAAAGGTACTGTCTTGTTTGACCGCACCAATTCCACTTGGCAGCCTCGACCGATCTCGCACCAGGGAGTCCCGGTTTGTTACGCCGCGTGTGATCCCCGGGATGGTACGTTATGGGCGTCCCTGGATCATGGTCACTGGGGGCCCAAGCTGTCGCGTTCGCAGGACGGCGGTGCAACCTGGGAAGATATGCCGCCAATAAAGTACCCGGAGGGCGCCCGCTACATCGTCAAGTATCTGCCTACACCGGATTTTGATCCGACATCACCCGAGGGGCAACCGGAATACCGGGACGCCACTGTGTTCAAGATCTGGAATATCGCATTTGGCAGTACGGACCAGCCTGGCAGGCTGTATGCCGGCACGATTCCAGGTGGTCTGTTCATCAGCAATGATGGTGGTATGAACTGGGAGCTCAACCGCCCCCTCTGGAACCACGAAAGTCGCGGCGGTGACCTGTTTAATGGAGACGCCACCAGCGAGAATCGCTGGCAAGGTACACCGGCCAGCGTTGACTACGGTGTTTTCGAACCTGGCATTCATTCCATCATCGTTGACCCGCGCGACCCCGCGCATATCCATGTAGCAGCCTCAACAGCCGGTGTCATTGAGACCGGCGATGGCGGCCAGACCTGGGCAGGTCGCAACAAGGGCATGCTGATGGACTATTTACCGAATCCTGAAGCCGAGTGGGGCCACGACCCCCATTTTGTGACCGGCTGCCCCGACCAGCCGGATCATCTCTGGCAGCAAAATCACTGTGGTGTATTTTTCAGTGACGATGGGGCGCGAACCTGGAGAAAAGTCAGTCTGCCGGATGCCGGCGTGCATTTTGGCTTCCCGATTGCGGTGGATGAACATGACGGACGCACGGCATGGGTGGTACCCGCACGTGGGGATTCAGAGCGCATGGCCATTGGCGGGGGTCTCAGTGTCTCGCGAACCACGGATGGCGGACGTTCCTGGCAATCGTTTCGTAATGGCCTGCCGCAACAGAACGCTTACGACATCGTCTTGAGACACGCCCTCGATGTGGCCGGCGACTGTCTCTGTTTTGGCAGTACGACCGGCAACGTCTACCTGTCGGAAGACCGTGGTGAAACCTGGCGCTGCCTGGGTAACAACCTGCCGCCGATCTATTCTGTGCGATTCGGTTGACGCCATGCCGACAGTTAAAATGACTCACCATCTTTACCGGTTCTTTCCGGAACTTGAGGACCAGACCATCACCGTGCCGGCTGGCTCTGTCGCCGAGGTTTTGCGCGCCGTTGACACCATGACGCCTGGATTCACCGACTACATTCTCGACGAACATGGTGCATTACGTCAGCATGTCAATCTCTGTATCAATGACCACATAGTGATTGATAAAAAGAGACTCTCGGATTTTGTCCCGAATGATGGGACTGTGTATATATTTCAGGCATTGAGCGGAGGTTAGACAGTCAAACACCGTTGAGCTGCCGAGGATGCGGCAGCAGCCAAGGCCAAGGCGGATGCAGCGGCCGCCATCTTTCCACACAACACGATCACGGTGTATGCGCCACAATCCGACTATTCCGCACTAACCTTGTGCATTAAGGACTGGATCACACTGGTCAATTCCAGACATCAGGACCTTCTGCGCCAACCGGGCAACGCCAGGTGGTGCCAAAGTAGTTATCCCCTTGCAAATCCGGAACCTTTAGCGCTGATCCGCTCAAAGCGCCAGCCCCAGAGCCGACTTTTCCAGATTAAACCACGGAAATTAACGATTAATAATCCCGGAGTGCGGCATTTCACACACCCCGCGCACCCGAAAGATGGAAAAATAATCCCTGCAAATTGCATGTTTATTTTTCAGGGGTCATACTTGGCCTCTGCCACAAGGCAGATTTCCTATAAGAAACAGAGAAATGGAGGAGCAATAGATGACGTTGAAAAAAACGTTACGGGTTGCGTTGGCGGGAGGATTGATGGTTGGCTCACTGGCTGTCCAGGCCGATCCGAGTCCCCAGATGCTTTCACAGACTTGTGCCGCGTGCCACGGCACCATGGGTTCCAGCGTTGCCGTGATTCCCACGATCGCAGGCGCCGATCCGGAGTATTTCGTTGAAACCATGCAGACCTTCAAGAGCGGTGAGCGCAAGGCCACGGTGATGGATCGGGTAGCCAAGGGCTACAGTGACGAACAGATCACCGCCATGGCGAACTACTTCGCAGCACAGAAACCGGTTCCCATGAACCAGCCTTTCTCCGCCGCCAAGGCGCAGCAGGGCGTCAAGTTGCACAACGACTACTGCGAGAAGTGCCACGAGGACGGCGGTACCAATACCGAGGCCAGCGCCCTGCTGGCGGGCCAGTCCACGCTCTACCTGAAGTACAGCATGGAGGATTTCAAGGCCGGTCACCGCGAGGTGCCAAAGAAGATGAGGACGCAGGTAAAGAAGATGCTCGATCAGCACGGTCCGAGCTCTATCGAGGCTGTACTCAACTACTATGGCAGCCAGCAATAAGGGGGGTGGCATGAACAAAATCAACAGAAGAGAATTTATCAAGTTGTCCGCCGCAGCCGCGGCGCTGGGTACCCTGGCCGGTTGTACCGGATCCGCCACCCGTGGCGGAGGCGCCAAGGTGGTGGTGATCGGCGGTGGCCCGGGTGGCGCAACCGCCGCCAAGCAGCTCCGGATGATGGATCCATCCATCCAGGTGACCCTGGTCGAGGCCAACAAGCACTATCACACCTGCTTCATGAGCAACGAGGTACTCTCCGGCGAGCGGACTCTGGACTCCATCCAGTTCGGTTACGACGGACTGCGTGGCCACGGCGTGAACGTGGTACATGACATGGTCACCGGCATTGATCCCAAGGCACGCAAGGTGATGACCCAGGGTGGACTTAGCCTGCCCTATGATCGCTGTATCGTATCCCCGGGTGTCGACTTCAAGTGGGAGGCGATCGAGGGTTACAGCGCCGATGTGGCCGAACGCATTCCGCACGCATGGAAGGCCGGTCCGCAGACCGCGATCCTGAGGCGCCAGCTGGAAGCGATGCCCAACGGCGGTACCGTGATTATCGCCGCGCCGGGTAACCCGTTCCGCTGCCCGCCCGGGCCCTACGAGCGAGCCAGCCAGATTGCCCACTACCTGAAGCAACACAAGCCCCGTTCCAAGGTGCTGATCCTGGACGCCAAGGACAAGTTCTCCAAACAGGGCCTGTTCACACAGGGCTGGAAGCGGCTCTACGGTTACGACACCGACAACTCCATGATCGAGTGGGTGTCGGCCGCCGGCGGTGGCAAGATCGAGAGCGTCGATCCTGGGAGCATGACGGTGCAGGGCCCGGTGGAGACCTTCAAAGCCGACGTGATCAACATCATTCCGCCGCAGAAGGCCGGCAAGCTCGCCTTTGCCGCAGGTCTCACCAAGGGCGACTGGTGCCCGGTGAACAAGAAGACCTTCGAGTCGCTGATCCACGCCAACATCCATGTGCTGGGTGACGCCTCGATCGCGGCCGGCATGCCCAAGTCGGGCTACAGCGCCAACGTGCAGGCCAAGGTCTGCGCCATGGCGGTGGCGGATATGCTGAACGATCGCGAGCCGGGTACGCCCTCCTACATGAACACCTGCTACAGCGTGGTGGGTGAGGAGTACGGTATTTCGGTGAGCGTGGGTCTACGCACTGGACGAGGAGAAGAACGCGATCGTCGGGGTGAAGGGGGCCGGGGGGCTGACACCAAGTGATGCCACTCCCGAAATGTTGGCCCGGGAAGCACACTACGCCCACGGCTGGTTTGCCAATATCACCAACGACATCTTCGGATAAAGAGAGAGACCGGGCGGGGCGCCCGCCCCGCCTGCCAATTGCCATGATACGTTTTACGGGGCCTCCGGGCCCCGTTTTTTATGACCCTCTATTCAGCGACTCTACTTTCGACTACACCACAGGCATCGCTCGACATACCATTACAATCACTGCGTTTGAACCGGTTAAACAATGAGTGATATGGTCATCGAGAGGCGGATTCGCTATTGCAGGACAACCGGCAGACGGCATGGATATGAGCGCCAACAGCACCGAGTCATTCTTTATCCCCGATCAGTTCTCCTGCCAGCAGGAGAGGCTGCCGTCGCAAACCTATAACCTGGCACACATATTATTCAATCGTTGCCAGTCCAATCATCTGTTCGTCCCCATTCGCTCCATGCAATACCTGGCGATCATTGAGCAGAACGCCTTCTGGTTTGTCGACAGCATGGCTTATGCCGTACAGGATTCAGAGGGTGGGCGATTGATTACGGTCTCCTGGCACCCAATACTCAGCCCATCAAATCGTGAAGGGCTGGATCAGCACATGGATTGCCGGATCAACTTTTATCGCAGCGATATGAGTGACATTCACCGTCGTTTGCGCGGAGAATTTTTCCAGGCGATGCAACTGATGGACAACCGTTTTCGTGACACTATTCGCGCCGACAGTAAAATCGCTATCCTGCCGCTCAGATCACCTGATAATCAACCGTAACGGCATCATTGATGCTGCCCTGGAAGCGGTTCTTTAGAAAGCGCGCAAATCCGGGATAGTCGCCATGGCCATCCAGCACACGCGGATCTGTCAAGCGCACCTGCCAGCAGAAACGTCGCGCACCCGCCTCATTGATCGATTCGCCGGTAAAGACACTACGCACACCGGGCATAACCGATAACAACCGCTTTCCCTCGTCGATAAGACTCCTGACCTCTTGTTCAGAGTGGCCATTTGCACTGTGCATGATCAGATGTTCAACAGGAGCCCAGGGCCGACACTGGGTCA